>JACTNC010000030.1 GCA_014584295.1 Verrucomicrobiota bacterium | reverse complement strand
GGATCCAACGCGTACGAAGACGCCTACTTCGACGCCAATGGCAAACCGGTCGAACGCTATTCCGACGGCAAACCCAATCCCTCCCCGAAAAAGATCCGCGTCCAGACCAACAACATGACTTCGACGTTTATTCCGGAACTGGACCGGTTGATCGAAGCCTACGATGCCGCGAGCACGATGGAGGACATCAAGTCGTACGCCGCGCAGATTGAACAGATCATCTACGACGATGCCGCATGGGTGAATGGCTGGGCGATACCGTTCTACCGCGTGGGTTACCAGCGCTACATCAAATGGCCGAAGGGATTCAATGTCGCCCAGAGTCGTACCCCAGAGGAGTTTTTCGTCCACTGGATCGACCAGAAGGAGAAGAAGGAAACCATCGAGGGGAGAAACTCCGGCAAGACCTTCCCGACGCAGATCCTCACGTTCGATCAGTACAAGCACTGAGCCGCGGATCCGCGCTCCAAACGGTTTGAATCCACGCGCCTCGATGCCCGCAACCGATCCGAATGACATCGTCATCGACGTGCGTGATCTCGTCACGACGTTCGACACCGACGCCGGCGTGCTGACCGCGGTCGACGGCGTCAGCTTTGCGGTCCGCCGAGGCCGCACGCTTGGCATCGTCGGCGAATCGGGCTGCGGCAAAAGTGTGACCGCGCTGTCGATCATGCGACTCCTGCCGCAGCCGATGGGCAAGATTGCGAGCGGTGACGTCCGGTTCGATGGCAGGAATCTCGCAACGCTTCCGTCAGAAGAGATGCGTCACATCCGCGGCGGCCGCATCGGCATGATATTTCAGGAACCGATGACCGCCCTCAATCCGGTCCACACCATCGGTCGGCAATTGAGCGAGATTTTTCTCCTCCATATCACCTCCGACAGGAGGCGGGCGCTCGAGATGTCGATCGAAATGCTCAGGAAGGTCGGCATTCCCTCCCCGGAGATTCGGGTTGGTGAATATCCTCACCAGCTTTCCGGTGGCATGCGCCAGCGTGTCGTCATTGCGATGGCTCTCGCCTGCAAGCCCGCGGTGGTGATCGCGGATGAGCCTACCACCGCCCTGGATGTCACCATCCAGGCTCAGATTCTCGAGCTCATGCACGCCCTCCAGGAGGAGATGGGCATGGCCATCATCCTCATCACCCACGACCTGGGAGTCATCGCCGACATGTGCGACGACGTGGTCGTCATGTACGGCGGCCGGATTGCCGAGGCGGGACCCGTGGATGATATTTTTGCTGCTCCCGCGCACCCCTACACGCGCGGTCTTCTGAGTTCGATTCCGCGCCTCACGACGCCTCGAAAATCGAGACTCAATGTGATCGACGGCATGGTGCCCAGTCTTGCCGAACTCCCCGTCGGCTGCCGTTTCCAGAACCGTTGCCCATTCCGCGTCGACGCCTGTGCACGCCAGCCTCCCAGGGAAAACGTTTCCTCGCAACACACCGTGGCCTGCCACCGCTGGCGAGACCTGCCGCCGTTTGTTCCTGCGCCATGAGCCAACCTCTGATCACGGTCGAAAACCTCGCAATGCACTTCCCTGTGAAGGAAGGGCTCTTTCAGCGCAGCCGCCGATTCTGCCGCGCGGTCGATGGCGTTTCCTTCACGGTCGGTGCCGGCGAGACCATTGGACTCGTCGGAGAATCCGGCTGTGGAAAGTCGACTCTCGGCAAATGCATCGTGCGGCTTCTCCGCCCCACTTCCGGCCGGATACTGTTCGACGGGGAAGATCTCTCGCAACTCTCCGCCCGCAGGATGAAGCCCCATCGGCGACACCTGCAGATGATTTTTCAGGATCCGGTCGAATCGCTGAATTCGCGGCATACCGTCGGAGAGATCCTGGCGGAGCCGTTCGCCATTCATGATATCGGTGATCAAGCCCATCGCCGACAAAAGGTCCGC
Source organism: Verrucomicrobiota bacterium (assembly GCA_014584295.1). Lineage (GTDB taxonomy): Bacteria > Verrucomicrobiota > Verrucomicrobiia > Opitutales > Opitutaceae > UBA6669. The sequence goes on along the minus strand of JACTNC010000030.1, from coordinate 56,466 downwards.
GAACTCCTCGACAAGGTCGGACTGCCCTCGAACGCCGCGGATCGCTACCCCTTTGAGTTCTCCGGCGGTCAGCGGCAACGCATCGGCATTGCCCGCGCCATCGCTCTCGAACCCCGCGCCATTGTCTGCGACGAGCCTGTCTCCGCGCTCGATGTCTCCATCCAGAGCCAGGTGCTCAACCTCATGCTCGACCTTCAGCGGGAGATGGGACTCAGCTACCTGTTCATCGCCCACAATCTCGCGGTGGTGAAGCATGTATCTGACCGCATCGCGATCATGTACCTCGGGCACATCGTCGAATTTGCCGATGCCGAAAACCTCTACCGCGATCCGCGCCACCCCTACACGCGCGCACTGATCTCGGCGATCCCTGAGCCGGATCCCCGCCGACGCAGCAAACGCATCGTGCTCAAGGGTGATGTCCCGTCGCCAATCCACCCACCTTCAGGATGCCCGTTTCACACGCGCTGTCCCTACGCCACCGATCGCTGCAGGCAGGAGGTCCCACACCTGAGACCCGCACCCGATGCCACCGGACACGAGGTCGCCTGCCACTACGATCGTCCTTGGAACTGAGCCCCAACTTCGATAAGGCGTACTCACTCACACAGCATTGCGCGCTGCCCGTCGCCATTTTCGGAGCGCTGCACCGGTCAATGACGCGTCAACCGAATCAATCTCCGCGCGCATTCCCGCATAGACGAGGTTCCCTCCATTTTTTCCTCCGCCAGGCCCCAGGTCCACAATCCAGTCCGCCAGATTGATTACATCGAGATTGTGCTCGATCACGATGATGGTGTTCCCGGCATCACGCAGCTTGAAGAGCAGGTCAACCAGGCGCTGGATATCAACCCAGTGAAGACCCGTGGTCGGCTCATCGAGAATGTAGAGCGTTTCTCCCTGCTGGCGCTTGGACAATTCCAACGAAAGCTTCAGCCGTTGCGCCTCACCTCCCGACAACGTCGTCGCCGATTGCCCGAGCTTGAGGTACCCCAAACCCACGGCCTCAAGGGTTCCAAGCTTGTCGATCACTTTCGGAATATTGCGAAAGAGCCCAATCGCGTCGCGCACGGTCATGTCCAGCACATCGGCGATCGATCTGCCATGGAACAGGATCTCCAGCGTCTCCCGGTTGTAGCGCCTGCCCCCGCAGCTCGGACAGGGTGCGTAAGCATCCGCCATGAACAGCATGTCGAGCTTGATCATGCCGTCACCCTGGCAGCGTTCACATCGCCCGCCTCTAACATTGAAGGAAAACCGGCTGGCCTTGTAGCCACGCACCTTCGCAAGCGGCACGTGCGAAAACAGGTCGCGCAGCAGATCGAACAGTCCCGTGAAGGTCGCAGGATTGGAGCGTGGGCTTCGCCCGATCGGCTCCTGATCCACCTGCACCAGTCGCTCGAATACATCCAGATTCTCAATGTGACGGTGCCTTCCTGGCATCGTCCGCGCTCCGTTGAGTCTCCGCGCTGCAGCCGCTGCAAGGATGTCGTTGACCAGCGTGCTCTTGCCGGAACCTGAGACACCTGTCACGCAGGTGAACAGGCCGATGGGAAACCGCACATCAATGCCCTGGAGATTGTTCTCCCGCGCCTCACGCACGGTCAGCCAGGCACCGTCGGGTGACTTCGCGGCCGCATCTCTCGTGACGGACAGGGTCCGGGCGAGATACGGACCTGTTCGCGAGTGTTTGAATGGCAGGGTTGCACACTCGGCCGGAGTGCCTTGGAAAAGGAGCCTCCCGCCTTCGCTGCCCGCCTCCGGGCCCAATTCGATAAGCTCATCCGCCGCACGCATGGTCTCCTCATCATGCTCAACAACCAGAACCGTGTTCCCGCGATCCCGCAGCGCGCGCAGGGTTTCCAGGAGTTTTTCATTGTCGTGCGCATGCAGCCCAATGCTCGGTTCATCCAGCACATAAATCACGCCAATGAGCCCCATGCCCAACTGCGTCGCCAGCCGCACCCGCTGCGCCTCCCCACCCGAGAGGGTTGCGTAGTCCCGATTCAGCGTCAGGTAGCTCAGCCCTGTCTCCGAGAGAAAATGAAGACGCTGCTGAATCCCAGAAATCACTTCCCGGATTGGGTCGTTCTCCGCAAAATCCTTGTTCCAGACTGACGCCTGGGATTCCGCACGGGTGATGTCCTGCGAGAGAAACTCCGGGAACGTGAGGGAGCCCGCCGACGATTGCATTCTGACCGCCGCGCTACGGGCATTCAGCCTTGTGCCCTGGCACTCGGGACACACCCCACTCACCATGAAAGTACTCAGCCGGGCACGGAATCCGTCGCTGTCCGTCTCGCGATAGCTCTCCTCAAGGTCCGCGATCACGCCCGCAAACGGCATGGCGCGCGCCTCACGCATGCGCCGGAGCTTGAAGGCAAAGAGGCGCTCATCGGCTCCGTGCAAGAGCACCTTCCGCACGTCCTCGGAAAGATCCTTCCAAGGCGTGTCGGGATCGAAGGGCAATTGCTCGGCCAGTTGCTTGAGCAACGCGTTGTGCTTGATGATGAGATTCTTTCCCCCGATGCGCCAAGGTTTGATCGCTCCCTCGCGCACGGACTTCTCCGGATCCGGCACAATCAGATCGGGAACAAACCGCAGTTTGCGTCCCAATCCACCGCACGTACCGCAGGCACCGTCGGCATGATTCGCGGAAAAGTGTCGCGGTGTGAGTCGAGGAAAAATGTCGCCACAACACTCGCAGGCCAGCGACTGACTGAGGGGAATCTCCCTCCAGGGAGCGTCGCCCGACCTCTGAGCAAGGATCAATGCGCGATCCTGCCCCTCCCGGAAAGCGAGTTCGAGCGAGTCCGCGAGGCGGCTGCGCTGATCGGGCGTGGCCACAAGGCGGTCAATCACAAGCTCCACCGTCATCTCCTGCGTGCCCATCGGAACAAGATTGGGTTCGTCGAGATTGCGGATCGCTCCACCGATCCGGATGCGCTGAAATCCGCGCTGACGGAGCCGGGGGAGCTCATCGCGCAGGACCGACGGCTTGGCTGCCAGCGCGGGCGATAGGATCTGGATGCGCTCTCCCGCGCAGGTCATCAGCACATGCTGAACATTGTCATCGAGCGAGCGCTGGACAACGCGGCCTCCATCCTTGGGACAATACTGCTCGCCCTTGAGCGCCCACAGGAGTTGCGCATAGTCCGAGATCTCGGTCACCGTGGCGATCGTGGTGCGCGGGGAGTTGTTTCCGGTGCGCTGCTCGATCGCCAGTACCGGAGAAAGTCCGTGAATGAAATCGACGTCCGGCCGCTTGAGCTGCTCCAGGAGCTGCCGCGCCTGCGTCGAGAGCGACTCCATGTATTTCCGGTAACCCTCGGCATAGATCGTATCGAACGCGAGGGATGACTTTCCCGATCCGGAGGGACCAGTCACCACGACAAGTTTCCCTCTGGGAATCCTCAGTTCGAGATTCTTCAGATTGTGCTCCCGAGCGCCTTTGACGTGGAGGTGGGTCGGAACCTGCATGGTGAAATCCGCAACTTATCGCTTCCCGTCGATATGCAAATGGGAATGTCTCGAAGCCCCGGGGTGCCAATCAACTGCGACGACTTTCCGCGTATGCTCCGTTGGCGATTGCATCAAGCGTCATATGGGATGAAATTGCAGTCCTTCCATGCCTTCAGCTCCGATTTCACGTCTTGCCTCCCTGCGCAATGCGTTTCTCACGGGACTCGTGCTGCTCGCCCCGCTGGCAGTGACTTGGGCCGTGTTTTCCTGGCTGGTCGAGGCGGTCGGCGGGCGCTTCCGCCCCTTGTTTTTCTTCTACCTTCCCGAGCACCTGCGAGAGCATCCGAGTCTTGAGATTCTCTGGAACATCCTCGCCACGGTCCTGGTGGTGAGTGTCGTCACATTGCTCGGACATATTTCCCGATATTTTATCGGCCGTTATTTCGGACATCTCGCAGAACGCGCCGTGCTGTCGATCCCGGGAGTGAACACGGTTTACAACACGGTCAAACAGATCGTGGGCACTTTCAGCGCCCAGAATCGGAACATCTTCAGCAAGGTGGTCATGGTGGAATTTCCGCGCGAAGGAGCTTGGACAATCGGCTTTCTCACGGATCGCGCCCGCGGTGAAACCCAGGCGAAATTGCCCGAGGAGTGCTGGTCGGTTTTTGTTCCCACCACCCCGAACCCGACCAGCGGGTTTCTCATCATGGTTCCAAGGCAACGGATCGTGGAGCTGGACATGAGTGTCGGTGACGGCATGAAGCTCATCATTTCCGGCGGAGCCGTGGCTCCACCCTGGACAGAACCTCTTGAAAAGAGCGACACCCCTGGCCAGCGGCAGCCATCGCTGACGCCCTGATCCGTCCGCATCCCGTGTCCACCCCGTCCCTGGCAACCGATGCCTGGGTTCTGTTCAAGAAACCCCCGGCGGAAACATTTCAGACCTTCGTCGTATTCTCGGCCGAGCAGGGTCATCTCACCGTCCTGAAACGCGTTTCGCGGAAATCCGCAGCCACACAGCCGGCAATTGATCTCTTCGACGAGGTGTCCCTGCAGCTCGAAAACCGCAATCAGGGGCCGAGTTGGTTTGTCCGCGAAGTGCGCCTGCTGACCCGATACGCCGCAATCGGCAGGAGCTACGACTCACTCCGGCTCGCATCCGCCTTCGCCGCACTCGTCTGTCGCAACCAGGTTGCTCACGACAGTCGTGCAAAATTGTATGCGCTCCTGCGCACCAGCTTTGCAGCATTCGCCACCGCTGCGTCTCCGGATATCGTCTTCTTCAAGAGTCTCTACTGTTTCGCACGCGATGAGGGTTACCCCTTGAAACAACAGTGGTTGCCTTCACTTCCCCAAGCGCTTCGCGAGCACGCTGTTTCGCTCCTGAAGTCCCCTCTCGCCGACCTTGCCGCCGATGCCGGAAATCATCCCGCTCTTCCCGAACTCCAGGGTCGCCTGAACAACTTTCTCCGTGACCACACGGAGGTGCTGGTCGACTAGATCCGATTCCGCACCCTTTGCTCAATGGATTTCGATCTCGATCATCGCACCGCCGCTCTCAGCGTGGGCGAGTTTTCGGAATTCAAGATCGGCCCACGCGAACCGTCGAGCGGGCCCCAGGGGATCTGGCGCGCCCGGATCGGAACCGACTGGCACCAGCGCCTGCATGCACAAACCTCCGTCACTCATCCGACGATGCAACCCGAGGTCGCGATAGAGGGCAGGATCGCCCATCGCGGATGGGTCATCACCCTGAGCGGACGTATCGATCAGGTGTTTCCTCCCTCCGGATCAACACCCCGCATCCTTCGCGAGATCAAGACGATCACCTCGCCCCTGCCGGCCGACGAGGCGAGCCTCCACGCCCTCTACCCCGACTACTTTGTCCAACTCGCCACGTACCTCTCGCTCGCACGTATTGAAAACCCTGATACAGACGTCACAGGCCAGTTGCTCTTTGTCGAAATCGGCTCGGGCGCCACGCAGATCATAACGGTCGGACGGAGCGACGAATCGCTTTTCGCCGCTCGGCTTGAGGGACTCGTCGCCTTTCTCGATCAGCACTGGCGGACCCGCGAACGTCTGAAACACCTGCGTCTCCGTCCGGCGTTTCGAACCCTGAGGCCCGGCCAGGAGTCGACGCGGGCGGAACTCGATTCGGCGCTCGCGGCACACACTGTCGTTGCCTTCGAGGCGCCCACTGGGTTTGGAAAGACGGGGATTCTCCTCGAATGCGCGCTTGATCGGCTCAAGCAGGGAAGATTTTCGCGCGTGATCTACCTGACCGGAAAATCGACCGGACAGCTTCAGGTCATCAAGACGCTGAAGGACATGACAGCCGCCAGCGCCGACGTCGGCGCCAGCCAGGGAGCACCAAACGGTGAGACCACTTCCCTGGCCGTGTGGCAGGTCCGCGCCAAGTCCGAGCATTGCATCAACGCCACCTTCCACTGTGTGAGCGAGGCCTGCGGTTTCCTCGCCGGAGCGGTAGACCGCTGGGATCGCAGCGGTCTCTCACGTTTCTACCTGCTGGAAGACCATCCACGCGACCTGGATACCCTGCGTTCCGCAGGTCGCGAGGCGTTCATCTGTCCCTATGAGATCACTCGAGCTGCGCTCGCCTTCAACGAGGTCTGGGTGGGCGACTACAATTACGTGTTCGCCCCACGAAACCGCGGCCTCTTTTTCGAGCAGCCGGGATTCGATCCCGCTCGCACCCTGCTGATCATAGACGAGGCCCACAACCTGCCAGCCCGTGCAGCCGATGCCCATTCGCATTCCGTTCATGCGGATCAAGCCCAGGTCACGCTCGCCGACCTTGAGAATGCCGACGCAGGCACTCAACTCCGCCGCGCATGGACTGCATGGACCGACCTGCTGTCCAGCCTGCCCGTGTGCGATGAGGTCGACCCCTCGACGGAGGATGATCTCAGGGACATCGTCCGGCGCTTGGCAGAACAGGTTGCCAACGGCTATGTAGATCACGCCGCTCTGGGTTTGGCGTCCAGCGAGCGACTCTGGGAAATCCTGGAACTCCACGCCTGGCTGACCGAGGCCACCTTTCCCAAACTGATCTGGAGCCCGGCGCCCGGTGAGCTTCGATTCACGTGTATCGATGCCGCATCCATGACGGGGGAAATCCTTCGGACCTTCGGTGCAGTCCTCCTCTCCAGCGCCACAATCGGTCCCATGGATGCGTTCAAAGCCGCCATTGGAATGAATGAAGATCGTTTGTTGGACAGTCCCGGAGCAAGACCGTTCGTCTCCGCCACATCCGGTGTCGGTCATATCGTCGCACACACCCCCTGGAGAGAGGGTGCCTATCGCATCGCGTACGACCTACGTGTGGATACGAGCTACCGGAAGCGCGCCGCATTCTCACAGGTGACCGCCTCGACCGTGGAGTCACTACGGGCCGCTGCGCGTTCAGCAATCGTCGTCTTCTTCCCGAGCTACCGCTATGCAGAGTCGATTTCCGAACTGCTCAGCCGCCCAGGCAGAACAATCCGCGTTGCCCTGCAGCCGCGTGGGCAGGATCTGGCTGAACAGGCCGCATGGATCGAGGAATCCCTCCTGCTATCGGACGCCCTCTTTCTTGTGCTGGGTTCCAGCTTCGCGGAGAGCGTCGACCTGCTCGGCGGCCGCGTGACGCACGCCATGGTCGTCGGACCCGCGCTTCCGGAGGTCAACGCGGTGCAACGCGCGCGCATGAACATCCTGCAATCCGAGGGCCAGGACGCCGCATTTCGAAAAGTCTATCAGGTTCCCGGCATGCAAAAGGTGAACCAGGCTCTGGGCCGCTTGGTACGAGGGCCTGGTCAGCGCGCCAGCGTCCTGCTCCACTGCCGACGATTCGGCGAACAAGGCTACGCATCCCTGCTCGCGACCGACTACCAGTTCGGCAGCAACATCCTCACCGACGAGGACCTCACCGCATGGCTGGAGTCAGAAAGCACGTAGCGAAGCGGCATCGATCCCGTACATTTCTCCGGTTGAGTGCCGCCCATTGTCGACGCAAGACTGCGCATTCGCCAAGTCGAGCCAATCACCCGACATCTGCGGATCACCCCCACCTGCAGGGGCATGCTTCGTCGCGACCAGGGATCGAAGGGTGGCGGGAGCTTCCAGCTCCCAATCTCGACTCCAACAAACCAGATGACTCCAAAACGAATTTCGATCCTCGGGACTTGGAAAGTCCCGCTAGCTTTCAAACCGGACACGACGAAGCGTGCCCCTCCAGCAGATCTACACTCAAATATCGGCGACGGATTGGCTCGGCCCGGAGAATCCTAATTCTCCGTGCGCCCATCCTCATCCTCGGTTGCACGGGAACGGCGTCCAGATTTCAGCGATGATAGGTAGGCGACGACATCGCGGATCTCGCGGGGCTGAAGAATCCCCTGCATGGGCGGCATGATGGAAAGCGGTTGGCTCTGGTCCTTGATGTCAGCTCGTGCGATGTGCTGGTACTTCCCGTCGAACTGACGCACCGAGACCATGGTCGCATCCTCCTTTGCGAGCGTGCCGCTCACGGTGCTTCCGTCACGCAATGCCACCGTCACGAGTCCGAATCCCGTGGCAATCTTCGCTGACGGTGCCAACAGTGACTCCAGCAGTTCCTCAGGCCGACGCTGAGAGCCGATCGTACGGAGATTCGGACCCACCTCGCTCCCGCCATTGTTGGTGAGCGAGTGGCACGCCAGGCAGTTCGCATTCAGGTGGGTCGACACAATGATTTCGCCCGCCTGGCGGTCGCCACCACGCAACAATTCGGAGTGTGTCCTTGCCGAATCGGAAGCCTCGTAGGCCTCAACCAGCTTCCCGAACTTGTTCCCTGCTTCCGCCCTGGCCTTCAGCGCTTCAATCACATCAAGCTTCAGCGCGGGTTCGCATCTCCCGGCAACCAGTTCTCTCCCGATATCCTCGAGAAGGGCATCCGCCGCCCCGCTACGACTGCGGGCGAGCAATCCGATAACGTGCTGCTTCTCCACGTCGCTCCGTGTCTTCAAAACAATTCTCGCCTCGTCGCCAAGTCGCTGCGGCTGGCCTGCAAGCAACGCCTCCATGGCGGCCATATGCAGGGCGGCTGGAGATTTTTTCCCCAACGCAACGGTCATGATCTTTGCTCCAATCCCGGGTTCGAGCAGGTTCTTCCCAAGGAGCTTGAGCGCAAGTGCGCGCTGATCGGCGGCAGCACCGTCATCCATCACGATTGCGGCGATCTGGTCGGGACTCGCCTTCAGCGAATGCGCGATCATGATACGGATTGCCAGCGACTTCAAAGCCGGTTGTCGAATCGCGAGAAGATCACCCAGGCGCTTGGACAACAGGTCCGCGATCGGCCCCGTGTGGAAGGTCCGGGCACAACCGTCCACCAGATCAAGGCTCGGTGGATTCAGCCAAATGCACAGGGCATTGAGCGCTTCGGCACGAAAATCCGATGATACAGAGTCATTGAGAGAGTAAGCCAGGAGGCGATCAGCAGCATCCTCCGTGCCGAGCCGCAGGTTTGCGTTGATCGTCCGCCTCGCCACAGCCTCGTCCACAGGTTTCGTGTCGAGCAGCGCCGCGAGCGCGGGGAGTGCGCCAGGAATGCCGCGATCGTCATGAATGCCCCGGACAGCCTCGGCCACGACCCGCGCATCGGTATCAGAAAGAAACTCCTCGATACGTGGCGACCCAAGCCTTCGCAATGCCAGCACGGCCGCCATTCGCTTCGCTGCGGATGCAGCAGTCTTTTGCGCGGCCAATTCGTCCGGGCTCGCGCATTCCGCAAGCGCAAACACGGCCGCATGGCGACTGACCGGTTCGGTGCCCGCCGCTTCGGCAAAACGCCACAGTGCGCTGACTGCTTTCGAAACCTGCCGCTTGGCAAGGGCAATGGCGGCCTCCACACGCACCCGCGGGGATTCGTCATCAAGGCTCGGAATCACCGCCCGAATTGCCTCTGCCGACTGCGGTGTATCCCCCAGGACGCGAATGACCTGTCTGCGAATTTCGGAATCAGGATCGCCCAAGAGCGGGAGAATGTCCGCGGCAGCAACTCCTTTCCTCCTCAGCAACTGACCCCAGCCCCAGATGCCATGGATGCGATTGAGAAGGCTTCCGTGGGCATCCCGCGCAGCGGCCAGCAACTCCCCACCCTCGTTTTTTGAAACAAGCGCAAATTGCGCCCCCTGGCGCACCCGCTGGTCGCGGTGACCCAGCAATGCGCGCAGTTCCGTCACGGAACGCGCATTGAATCCGGCCGCAATCAATTTCTGTGTCTCGCGACGCTCCGCCGCATCGATACCCGAAGCGGCATCGACCTTCCAAACCGCCCCCAATCCATCGAGCGGGTAACCGCCGATCCAGTCGACCATCATGAGCGAACCATCCGGATGCCAGGTCATGCCGATGCCCATCACGCCCTCGTGGAGTACCTGCGCATCCACCATCCGGTAGGTGTCACCCTCGCCCACAACCCTGAACCCGCGCATTTTTCCGGATGGAAATTCATTGAGCAGGAACATGCCGCGCTGGGCGTTTGAGAGCGCAGTGCCGGGATCGTGCCGAAATCCGGCGGGGCCGTCTGAATAGTTGGATAGAGGCGGAAGGTGATGGGCGCTTTGCCCATCGAACGCCGGTTTCCAGAGGCTTTCCTTCATCCACGGACTCGCCTCCATCATGTACTGATAGTTGCACCGCCAGCCGCTGTCGGAGCCCTCGAGTATCTGGATAAAACGCTCGCGCTCGCCTTTCATATCAGCGTCATTGTCGACACCAAACAGGTCGCCAAAATCATCAAATGCGGGCTCCTGCACGTTGCGCAGACCATGCGCATAGATCTCGAAACCACTGCCATCGGGCTCGATGCGAAAGACGCTTCCTTCGTTCGGAAAATAGAAGTGCCGCCCCTCCCTTGACGTCACATTCACGCCCTTGTCGCCATTGCTCCAATAGATCCGGCCATCCGGGCCGACCATCAACCCGTGCATGTCGTGTCCCGCATATCCGAAATGCAGGCTCATGCCGCGCACCAGAAGTTCGCGCACGTCTGCAACGCCATCGTCGTCCGTATCCTTCAGCCTCCAGAGTTCGGGCGCCACCGTGACATACACCCAGCCATCATGCCAGAGCACGCCGGCCGCGATACCATTGACCTCGCTGTTGAAGCCTTCCGCAAACACGGTCATCTTGTCGGCGACGCCGTCCCCATCTGTGTCGCGCAACTGATAGATCCTCTCCTTCAGGGCAGTCAGGTCATGCCAGTCAATGGAACCGTCGCCATTGTGATCCTTCAGCATTCCCCGCGGCACCCGGAGCTTCCCGGGAGCAAGCTCCCTTTTCAGAAAGGCGCTCTTGTCGTCCACACTGGTGAAAGCGAGGTCGTCTGGCACCCACATCAGGTGTTCACGAATATCAAGGTCGGCGGCCTTGCGACGCGTTGTCGATGTGACATATACCCTCCCCTGCGGATCCACACTGCATGCCACCGGATCCGGAACATTCAATTGCCCCGACCACTTCACCAGCGCGAGCCCGGCATTCCCCTTCGGTTCAGCGCTGGAGGAAGAATTCACCAAGCCAGCAAGAAACAAGGCATGACAGACAGTGCGACGGAAGGTCGGGGAAAAGAGGGTCATTGAGCGAACCATCCTGCCAAATGACCCAACGGCTCGCAAATCGGAACTGTTGGGCTGCGAGGTGACGCCGGAATACGTTAACTTCACACTGCGGATAAACAGACTTCAGGATGGCATGCCGAAAACCAGCATGGGGCGACCGACAGGTTTTGCCATGAAGCGAAAGGACTGAAGACTATTTCGTTCCTGAACGGCGCGGCTTGCCAAGCCCGAGCGGTCGTCAACCGCCTGGACTCTGGCAACCGTGAATCTTTCCGGTTATTCGACTTCGACCTCGATGCCACCCATCCATTTGGCAACGAGGTTGTAGATCAGTGCGCCAAGAGCGCCAAATACGAACCCCATTACGGCGTAGAGTAGCGGCATCGCCAACGCGATGCCAACTCCAAGTGCCATCACACCAGATCTCTGCCCTGCCGGCAGGTGGGCCGATACCGCTGAAAGCGACAGAAAGAAGGGAATAAAGAGGACCCCTATGACACCGTAGATCACAGCGAGTATCTTCCCTAATTGAAGCGGCGCGATGCTCTTGAGCCTTCTCTTAATGGGTAAGGGAGGAGGAGAGGTGTCTATCATGGGGAGGCCACAGGCTGAACGAAAAGCCTGGAGTCCGCAAAATGAAAACGAAAAATGCAGGTGTTACTGGAAATCCGACATGGAAGCCTGAAAAGTCCGCAACCATGAGTGAGTCGAATCAAACGCCTCAGGGGCAGCCCCGCTCGCACGGTTCAGGATTCGACGCCAGCGAGCACGCTGTTCATGCGTTTGCATGAATATCTCCGTCGAGCGAGGGCTCCACAAGAACCGTCTGACGCACAGCGGGGATTCCTCGCTCGTTGCGCATGACAAGACTGATCAGCAGGTCAGACGCATGACGCCCGATCTCACGGTTATTCTCGTGCACTCCTGGAAACTGATGGGCTGAGGACAGCGCGAAGCCGAGCGTCTTCACCGAAGTGCGGCGCCAGGCTGCCGGTTCGTCTGCCAGGATGATGTCAGGTTTCTGCCTTCTCAACCACGTGTTCGCCTCCGCGATGGGAGAAGATGTCCTAGCGATGTAAATGGGCAGCCGCTCGTGTGCTTTGAGATGCGCATGCTGTTCGTAGAGGTAGGCTCCCATCCAGCGTTCCTTGCGCATGGCGTTATGCTGACGGATCAGGGCCAGGCCAATCCTTCGATATCCCTGGGCGATGCACCATTCGAATGCCAGCCTCATTCCGAGGTGATGGTCCTCCGTCACTCGATGCAACCCCGGCGAACCCAGCCCATACCCAATGGTGACCAGGGAAAATCGTTCCCACGCAATTCCACTCAAATCATGGTGCTCCAGGGTCGGTCCTACGATCAACGCCTGCACATTGCGCGTGATCAGAACCCTATTGAGGCGGCCAAGATCAGGTCCGTAGTCGGACGCACGAAACTCGTCCAGCGAAAATCCATAACGCTCTGCCCGTTCCTTTGCACCCTCGTAGATGCTGCGAAAATGCTGGTCAGCCTTCCATGGATAGTTGCCCGGCAGGCAGGTCAGGTACGCTGCCGCAACACGTTCAGCCACTGGCCGCCCGGCCCGACGCGCGCTTACCCAGGCGGAGATCATCGGATGAATGCTATAGCCAAGCCGAGCGGCGGCAGATTTTACCCGCTCCTGGGTTTCCACGGGAATTCGGGCGTCACCTCGCAATGCTAGCGAGACCGTGCTGGCGTGGCATTTCGCCGCCCGGGCGACATCTTTCATGGTTGGGGAACGCGGAGGGGACGGCATGGAATTCAATCCATTGAATGCCGGGCGCATTGCCGGGGGTCAAGGATCGTGCAGAAATCAAATTTGCCGCAACGCGGGCCCATTGACGCGGCGAAGGTCAAATCCTCATGAAACATCTTTCACCCGATAAGGAACGTATCCTCGCTGGTAAGGCATTCGACATTCGCCGCCTTTGCCTGGAATTCATCACCTGTGCCGGCTGGGGCCATATCGGAGGATCCTTTTCCGAGGCGGAACTGCTCGCCTGCCTTTATGGAGGCGTGATGAACATCGGGCCGCGGACGGTCGACGATCCGAACCGTGATCGCTTCATCCTCTCAAAGGCCCATGCCTCACCCGCGCTCTACGCCATTCTTGCGCTTGAAGGATTCTTCTCCCAGGACCGGCTTTTCACCTACTGCCGACTGGATGGGCTCGACGGCCACACCCAACGCGGCCAGTGCCCAGGCATCGAGTATTCAGGAGGTTCCCTGGGAACGGGCCTGAGCTACGCAACCGGCTTGGCACTCGGCCTGAGGCTTCAGGAGAATTTCGCGTCTCGAGTCTATTGTCTCATCGGCGATGGAGAGTGCAACGAGGGGCAGGTCTGGGAAGCGGCAATGTGCGCGGCACACCACCGTCTAGACAATCTCATCGCCGTCATCGACTACAACAAGGTGATGGCCAAGGGAAAGGTGTCCGACCTGCTGGCAATCGAGCCGCTGACACAGAAGTTTTCCTCCTTCGGCTGGTCTGTGATCGAGTGCGACGGCCATGATCTCGTCGATGCCTGGCGTGCCTTTTATCAGGCCAAGTACCTCGAAATGAAGGGGCGTCCCGTGGCCATCATCGCCCACACCGTCAAAGGCCGCGGACTGCCGGAGGCTGAATTCAACTATCACTGGCATACCCACGCGCCCAGTGTCGCGCAGGCGGAGGATTTCCTGATAGAGCTCAATCGCACCTACGAAAGGAATGAGGGATACTCCCGCCCGCTTTCCTCCCCGAGGGACGGTGGTCTGGAGGACGTTGTCACCGCCGATCTCAATCCCGCCTGATCCTGCCAGCCATGAAACTTTCCTACTCCTCCCAGGCATTGCGCGAGGTCTTCGGAGATACGCTCGTCGAACTCGGCGGGATCCACAAGCACCTGCTCGTGCTGGACGCCGATCTCAACACCTCCTCCCGGACCGCTCTCTTCAAGCAAAAATTCCCCGACCGATTTATTCAATGCGGGATTGCCGAGGCCAATCTCTTTGGGATTGCGGCAGGTCTGGCAGCCCAGGGCTTTACCCCTTTCCCTTCGACCTTTGCCGCGTTCGCCACGCGCAAGGCCCTGGACCAGATCTACGTCAACATCGCCTACCCCAACCTCGACGTAAAGATCGCCGGATCCTACTGTGGAATGACTGCAACTGAATGCGGCCCTTCTCACAATTGCGCCGAGGACCTCGCGGTGATGCGGTCCCTGCCGCACCTGAAGGTTCTCGATCCGGGAGACAACAACGAGTTGCGCGCGATGATGCACGCCATGATGGCGAAACCCGGGCCGGTCTATTTTCGCGTCTCCAAGGTCAACGCTCCCGAGTTGTTCGGAGCGGATCACCGCTTCGAATTCGGACGAGGCCATCTGCTGAGAACTGGAAACGATGTGACGCTGGTCGGTACGGGATTCATGACAGCAGTGGCACTCGGCGCCGCGACATTGCTCGAACGAGAAGGCATTTCGGCTGCGGTGGTCCACATGCCTTCGATCAAACCAATCGACGAGGAACTGCTCGTGCAACAGGCGCGCGCCACCGGCGCGCTCTTGACCATAGAAAACCATCGCGTCTTCGGAGGGTTGGGAGGGGCCGTCAGCGAAGTCCTCGCCCGCGAATATCCGGTCCATGTCGAAATGCTAGGACTGGGTGATACGGTCTTCGAGGCCGCACCCCTCTCTGATTTGTTGAGACACTACCAACTCACCCCGCGCGCGATGTGCGAGAAAGCACGTACGCTTGTCCAACGTAAACGCCGCGCCTCCGCCGCATGATCTCAATCCGCAGCCCCCGCCGCCGCGTTGCCGATCCGATGCGGCTGTTTTCGGACTACATGAAACTGACCGGCACGCCATCGCTCGCTCCTGAGGCCGGCGAAAGAGGACTTGCAGGCAAATCAGTGGGGCTCGTGAACGGATCAAACTGGGTCAGTCTCTGGGGCACCTGGTTCGGTCGCAAATTCCTGCCCGGCGTCAAACTTGTTCACGCCGGGGGCGACCATGTCCAATTGCACTTCATGGCGGCGCATCACGCCGGCCGGCCGTGCCCTCCCCGGGAAAACATCGCGAGCTTCACGCATGTGGCCCGCGAGTTGGTCGGATTCCATCGCGTCGACGCCGTACTGATCACCTGCTCCACCATGAACCGGGCCGCACCGGAAGTGCGTCGGGCCCTTCGTGCCAAGCGTGTTCCGGTCGTGCAGATCGACGAACCGATGATGGAGCGCGCGGTGGAACGCGGCGGACGCATCCTGGTGATCGCCACACATGGCCCCACTGTGTCGAGCACGCAGGCCCTTCTACGAGAAACGGCGGCAAGGCTTGGCAGGACCGTGGAATTCGACGGCGCCACGGTCGAGGAAGCCTTTGAGCTCCTCGGAAAAGGCGACCTGACTCGACACAACCGGCTGATCAGTCGCGCCATTCGCAGCGCACAGAAACGCGGTTCCTTCTCCACGGTAGTCCTGGCGCAACTTTCCATGAGCGTGTTCGCCCTTGAGCACCCCGATGCCGAAGACGAGTTCGGTGTGCCGGTGCTTACAAGCGGTGAATGCGGTTTCCAGCGCATTCGGGACATCCTGCTCCGTTCCTGAAAATCTTTCTGACGCCGTATGCGCTGGCGATAGGGACATGCAGGCTTGCCTGCCCAGCCTACTTCCTTCCTGTGCGGGAAGCATCGGACTGCATAGCCAGCACAATGCGACGATAGGAGGTGAGCGCGGGCTGCCCATCGTCGGTCACTTCCAGGATCAAATGCACGGTCTGGCCCGCTTCGGCTGGCGGTGCGAACATTGCCACCCTTTCGGTATCATCATGCTGAAGAGTCACCGTACCTGGGAATGTTCCGGCTTCACGATAGTGCCACCACCGAAAGTGCAGCCGATCGCCATCCGGATCCGAAGAACCGCTGGCATCGAAGACGAGCCTTTGGCCGGACTTCGCACTGATCGTCAGGACATCCGTTGAACGATCGCCGTTTAGCACGGCAATGGGCGCGTGGTTTGCCTCGTTCCATGGTCTTACGCACCAGATCATCCTGGACGCGAAGTCGTTTGCGATCGCTCGCTGCCATCGGGCAAGTGTCCAGCGTGTACGTTCCTCCGATTCATTCGAACCGGGGCATGCATCCTCAGCCGTTGAATAGTGCATTCTTGCGCCGTCATCCACCCGATGAAACCGTCCTCCCCAGCCTCCCCAATCTGGATGCTCCGGAGAAGAGAGACCCTTTACTGACAGGAGATACAAAAACGTCGGAGTATCCCCCTCCTTTACCCGAAGCTCGGTCCTCCCTGTCGCATTGGCAGGCGGGTAACCCGCACCCAGTGGACCACGGTTCTCAACGACGTTCCGTCGCACCCAGGCTTCATCTGCCAGAGCAGGATCACCTGCGCGGTACATCGCGGGGCCCATGCCTCTGAACTGGATGAAGAAGAGATCGGGCACGTTCTCCCAGAGCCAAGCCGTCCCCGTATCCTGCCAACTGCTCTGGCAGAGTCGAATTTTCGAGATGAAACGGGCGGCATCCTCCGGGGATCGTTCGCGACGAACCTTGTTGATGGCACGGGCCAAGTCCATCGCACCTCCCCACACAGTCACCCACACCGGTCGCGGATCATCGCGATCGATTACAGAAATGATGTGCTCCGATGCCTCCGAATCTCCGCTTTCCCCGATCCATTTCTCTGCGGGATCGCTTATCCGAGTATCTCGTCCATCCTTCGGCCAGGGAACCGGGAAACCTTTTCCTCCCGGGGCCCAGCGGCGAATCACTGGTGCTCCCGCCTTCACCAGCCGGTTCAGCGCCTCCGCTGTCGGGTACTCATATCCGGCACGTTCATGCTGGCGCAGCATCGGCAAGACCTTGCCATACTCAGCGATCTGTTCACGCATCAGGTCTGGCCGAACCGAGCCATCACCGTAGGCGAGAGAGGTGGTGACAAGCCCCTCGATCTCAAACTCGTTCGCGTACACGAGTAGCCGGATCATGGACTGCTTGTCATCAGGATCCTTATAATAGTCCGAGAGCACCAGCAGGCGTGGCCGTACAGCGCGGGTGTGATCCGCAGCGACAGCACCCCTCGCTGCCAGTACGCCTTCATGCAGAAAAGCGGAAACGGCAACGATCAAACAGACAGCCAAGTGAGGAAACCTTCCCAACGGTAAGTCCATGATCTGGATTCATGGCAAATTGCTGAAAAACACCAGCGGCGAAAATTATTTTTTGAACCTTGAAGAACTGGGTTATCGTTCCCGGCAAGAATCAGAATCGATGCGATATTGCAATCCCATCGGATTCATGCACCAACAGAAACAAGGGGCAATCGAGAGCGCCAATATTTGATACCCCTCTGCAATCGACGCTTCTGAAGTCCTTGCTTGGGATGGCATTGAATCCGGCTGGCCGCGTCTCTCTACAGCTTCATCCTCGAATCACCGATGTGTACCTTTTGATTTCTCGAATCATTCAATCTATTGCACAAATTTTGGATTGCGCATTCCAACCCTTTCCTGAGATTGCTCCGCCTGTCGGCTACCCTCACCTATCATCCATGTCTCGTGAAGACTCGCCCGTAACCTCTTGTGCCTTCTTACCTAGGTGCAATGGATTGGGTTGCCTCATCATTTAGTCTATGGAGTGGGCGTGCGTCAGAACCATTCCGAAGTGACTCTCATTGCCTTTGCTCTCGGCACTCAGAGCAGCACTTCACAACCAACCCCGTGGAAAACTCCACTTCAAACACCAAACCTACGTTTACCATGCCTCCATCCCAGAAGCTCTGCCTTCCTGATCCAATTCCCCAAATTTTCGCGCTGATGCGCCTCCTCCTTTTGCTGGCCATCATACCGTGCGCCATTGTCGCTCAGGTTAAACCGGAGGAACGCGAGCCCGCCGCCCCAAATCGTTATGATGTAAACAATGACGGACGCGTAGATGCGAAGGATGACGAAGCATTGCGCGCTGAAGCAGCCAAGCGCCCCGTCGCTCCGAGTACAGAGGGGGCTTCCAGCTCCGACACGGTTGTCCTCTCTCCATTTGAGGTGTCTGAAAGCAACAACGGCTATTACGCGTCCAACACGATGTCGGGCACCCGGCTCAACGCCAAAGTTGAGGATCTCGGATCCTCGATCTCGGTCGTTACGAAACAGCAGATGGCTGATTTTGCGATGCTCGACATCAATGATATCTTTGCCTACGAAGCCGGTGCTGAAGGGGCGGATACTTTTACGGACTTCTCGGTGGATCGCAGGGGGTATGTCGCCGATAGGGTCATGACCGATCGCCAGTCATCCAATCGGCTGCGCGGCATTGCCGCAGCCAACATCTCGCGTTCCGGCTTCGCCACCAGCGGTCGCGTGCCGATTGATCCGATCGACATTGATGCCGTCGAAATCAGTCGTGGTCCCAACTCCAACCTCTTCGGCCTCGGAGTAGGCTCAGGAACGGTGAACATGGTCGCGGCGTCGGCCAATCTGAACAAGGCAACAACCAGCACGCAGGTGCGCTTCGACAACCGGGATGGCTGGCGCACGTCATTTGACCTTAACCGCGCGTTGATACCCGGCAAATTGGCCGTCCGCATAAGCGGCGTCTATCAGCACGATGAGGATGTTCAAAAGCCTTCCGGCATGAATACCCGACGGCTCAACGCCATGGTCCGCATCCGCCCCTTCAAGTACACCACACTTCGGGCGTCTTTCCAGTCCTACCTCTCCGACGGCACGCGAGCCAACACCATGACACCCCGTGATGGCATTTCCTACTGGCGCGAACTTGGAAGTCCGACCTGGGACCCGGTCACCCAGATTGCCACGGTGAATGGCGTTTCAACCCAGTATACCGGGACAAGGAATCCCGCTGGGCTTGCCAACCTGAATCGTCCGGGACCCATCCTGTTTGTCGATCAAGGTGGCATTCAACGATGGATAATCGGCCGAATGCCTGCCGCTACAGCGACCAACGGCCCTGCCAACGTCGCCGGTGTGAACCGTATGCTCGAAAGTGTCCCGGAGCCCATCCGCGATGGTCGGCCACTTTTCTCCACGATCCGCGCCGTGTCGGATCCTGCTCTTTACGATTTTGCACACATCAACCTTTCTGGGCCAAACTACCAACGCGAGGAGGTCGCCACATCCACAGTCGAATTCGAGCAATATCTCCTCGAGACTTCCCATAATACGATTGCCTTCCAGTTTGCGTGGCAGCGGGAGGATGCAGACAGTACGCGCAAAACCACTGTCGGCAGCGTCGGTCCTGTCGGCACAGCAGGATATCTCTATATCGACCCCAATTCCCGGCTGCTAAATGGCGAACCGAATCCCTTCTACCTCAAGCCTTATCTAGGTGTCCCCGAGCCTGTCTGGACGCAAACTCCCTATGAACGGGACACCTACCGTATGCAACTCGCCTATGTGCTCGACCTTACCCAGGCAAAATCGAAATGGCTGCGTCTGCTAGGCCGGCAGCAGCTCCTCGGCTACGGTGAAGAGCGGAAATCCAAGAACCATATCTACCGATTTCGTGATGTCATGATTTCAGACAGCCCGATCTATGCGCCGGCAGGCCAACCCAAGGGCAATCAGCTTAACTCCCCTGGCTTTCCGGCGTCGACGACCGCGACTCGGCCCTATTTTCACTACTACGTCGGTGATGCGAATGGTCTGAACATTGACTACGCGCCCTCTCGTGCCGAGCCTGGCGTTTATGATTTTACCTGGTACAATGCCCAGACCAAGCAATGGGTAACCGAGCCCGCGACCTTTGGATCCGCCGGCATCACTGAGGCCAGCGCGGGCTCAAACTCCAGGTCTCTCCTAAATCTTCTCCAGACTAAGGGAGTCATCCTGCAAAGTTCGTTCTTCAACAATCGACTCGTTACCACCTATGGGTGGCGCACCGACCAGACCGGTGACAAGCGGCAAAACCTCCCCGCCCTCCAGGCCAATGGAATCGATTTCGACTTTGATCGTATGAAAGGCTGGCGAGGTGATTGGGAGATCCGCAGTGGCGAGACCACCACGAAAGGTGCCGTCCTCCGGCCGTTCCGCGGTTGGGGCGCAATCGAGGATGCAAGCCGAGGCACGGGCTGGGGTGCCTCGTTGGCGTCTGCCCTGCAAGGCTTGGGATTCTACTACAATCGTGCCGACAGCTTCCAACCCGTGGCCCCCGCCATCACCATTCTGCTGAACGAACTGCCGAATCCCCGCTCAATCGGCAAAGATTACGGCATTACACTCAGCTTAGGCAGCAAGTTCACGTTCCGGGCCAATCACTTTACGACGGACCAGATCAACTCCCGAGCCGGTCAGGCGGCCAATATTGCCAGACGACTCATGGATGCCGATTTCGACGTTTCCCCCAATCACTACGCTTTCAATCTGCACAGCCAGGCGACCAACTGGCTGCTCCAGTTGAATCCGTCGATGACACCCGAGGCTGCTGACGCAGAGGCCTACCGTATCCAAGGCATCGCCCCAGAAGTGTTCGCAACATGGCAAAGCAACACAATCGGAGACTCGACCGATATCCTCTCAAAAGGCGAAGAGTACGAACTGAACTATAATCCATCAAGCTACTGGACACTCCGCGCCAATGTCACGCGTTCAGAAACGATTGACGGCCTACAATCCCCCAACCAAATCACTTGGCTCGGCCAGCGCATGGCAGTTTGGGAAACAATTATCGATCCGCGGACAGGCACTAAATGGCTCGATACGGGGTACACCGGCACGCTTCCTGACCCGACGGCTCGAACCCCCAGGGACTTCATCAATACCAGCATCGTTACTCCGCTGCGAATCGAAGGTGCGACCCAAGACACCTCCCGCCCGCAGATTCGTGAATGGCGTTTCAATCTCGCAACGAGTTTCCGCCTCGCAGGCATCAGCCAGAACCGCTTCTTGAAAAACATGACCGTCGGTGGCGGCGTGCGCTATGAAAGCAAAGGAGCAATCGGTTTTTACGGGGTGCCGATCAATGGAAATATCGATCTGGCAGAGACACTCGATCCGAACCGTCCAATCTGGGACAAGGCGCACACTTATTTCGATGCGTTCGCGAGCTACCAGACACGCCTTTTTGGCGACAAGGTGCGCGCACGGTTCCAGCTCAATGTGCGCAATATTCAGGAATCACACGCACGGCTTCAACCCGTTGGAGCCTACCCCAACGGCGAGCCTCACACCTTCCGCATTGTGCCGCCGCGGATGTTTATTCTCACCACAACCTTTGATCTGTAAGTGCAATCACGTGCTGCCGCATGTTCCAGAAGCAACCTGCGGCAGCACCTGGATTCTTGTCGCAAATCACAAGCCATCACCAATCGCCAACTCTCTGGATTTGAATTGCCCTGCCTCGTCCGTCCTGCCCGACTGGAATCGAATGAAAAAACTGCTCATTGCCCTAATGATCTGCGCGGCTGCCGTGCCCGGCATTCGTGCCCAAAACGCTTCTGAAAAGGACGACAAGCCCACCACCGAGCTGGGCAAGTCGATGGACGACCTGAGCGCCGCGTACAAGAAGCTGCGCCGTCAGGTCAAGGATGCTTCGCACAACGAAAGTTCGCTCGCCTTGCTCAAATCAATCCGCACCGCGGCCGAACACGCAGCCACCCTCACGCCCGCCCTGGCCGAGGATCAGCCAGCAAGCAAGCGCGAGGCATTCGTAGCAGCCTACCGCAAGAAGATGCATGAGTTCATCGCCAACCTCGAACCCCTCGAGGCCGCGCTCAAGGCCAACAATAATACCGACGCCGCTGCAATCGTCGCCAAACTAGGCGACATGCAGAAGAAGGGGCACAAGGAATTCAAGAAACCGGACTGATCCCAGCCTGCATCCATCGTATTCCCCCACCTGCGAATGCCGCAGGAGAAGCGGTGAAAATCTTGAACGGCCCGCCTCGCGCTACGACGCAAGGCGGGTTTTCTATCTGATGGTGCTCTCGCCTGCGGCAACGGAATTTCCGGTCGCTTTGTCGCTCCCCTCCTGCCTGAGGGCAAAGAGGTGCTTGTCGATCCGGTTTGCGGTGATCACCCCGTAGTTGATCGTCCCCAGCCACCCCGACATGATGATGCCCACGCTGCCGGCATGAAAAAGACCAGGCAGCTTGTCCGGAAGATCCATCGACACCTTCAACCCCTCAAATTTCGTACCGAACGAGGTGCCTCCCATGTGCGTCGTATAGCGCTCGATCGTCCTCGGCGTCGCAGCCTCCATCCAGTCAATCTTTTCGCGCACCCCTGGGATGAACTCCTCCAGCGCCACAAGAGACTCCTCAATCAGCCGCCGCTTGTGGGTTTCATAGTCCTCCTCCGACAACGACTTCCAGTCCGGATACCGCCCGTTCAAGGATGCCACCACGGTATAGCGCTCGGATCCGGGACGCGTATCGGGATAGTAAACCGAAAACGTGCGACTCGTGGTGTGAAAATCCGTGAGTTCCTCACTGCTGAATTTCGGCGCGCGTGATGTGAAAACAAGATCGCCGATATGCGGTATAGTCTCGCCCTTTTTGATCCCAAAGTACACCTGGCAGGACGATGTGTTGATGCGCACCGCGCGGGCCGCATCGACATAGTCCGTTGGAAAATTCTCCTCCCCAGCTAGGCGGAAAATCGTGTTCTTGATATTGGCATTCGAAAGGATCGCCCGCGCACGGATCACACGCCCGCTCTTGCTCACAATGCCGGCGGCCACCTTCTTCCCATCGCGGTCCTCAACCAGGATCCGGTCGACGAGAACCCGCTTCCGGCACTCGACGCCATTCCGCCTCAGCTCCTCAATCATCTTCGCGATCAACAGATCGGAGCCCCCCCGGAACGTGTAGACTCCCGCTCCCATGAAGTTCGAAAAGACGATTCCATAGGTTATCGCAGGATCGTCCAGCGTGGAGCCATTGGCATAGGCAATCGGCTCCATCAGCAGCCTGTGCACATCATCCCGTCCGGGGAAAAATCGCTCAAACAACTCGCGTGTCGTTTCAGGATTGTTGTCGTAATAGTTCAACGACCTGAGGTGGTCATAGAAACCTTCGACCACTTGCCTGCTCAAACCGAATTGCTCTATGAGAACACGGCTGTAGTCATCCCGCGTGAAGGTCGTGCGCACATCCATCTGGGGATTCACAAAGCGGATGTCCTTCAATTGCACGATCGCGTCGGCGATTTCTTTCGTCCAGTACTTGCGGCAGGACTTGATCATGCCGCTCGGAAACCCGTGGAGCGAGATGTCGAAGATATGACCTCCCTTGCGGGTGAACCAGGTCGCCAATCCCCCAAACTGATAATGGTGCTCCAGCAGCAGCACACGGTGCCCCGCCTTGGCGAGCACATTGGCCCCGGTCAAACCACCCAAACCGCTTCCAATCACGATCACGTCATACTCGTCCGCAACTCCTTTAAGCCAATCATACGCCATAACCGCGTCACATGACGTATCTCCCTCGAAAAGCGCAACAGGGAACTCATTTCGCGAAGGTTGACGCAGGCCAACTGCACGGATTTTCTCTCAAATTCCACCCGTCCAGCCCAGTTCCCGTCCGTACCCATTACACCCCGTTTGGTTCTTTCGGACCAAACGCCAGCGTTCGGCCCTATCCCGTTGACCCATCTCCCAAGTCCCGCGCTTCATTCCTCATGACCCTTCGTTTGTCTTTCCTGAAAGGCCTTCCCCTTCTCTTGCTGGCGTTGTTCGCATGCGCCCCTTTTTCCGGCCGTGCCGAAACGCTCTCCTTCGCCTACGAAGCCAGCGACATCAAACCCGACCCGGCTGTCCGGTTTGGAAAGCTGCCCAACGGGATCCGCTACGCCATCGCAGCCAACGCGGAGCCCAAGGGTCGCGCCTCACTCCGTCTGCTCGTGGAAGCCGGTTCACTCAACGAAACCGAGGACCAGCGCGGCGTTGCTCACTTCCTCGAGCACATGGCCTTCAACGGCAGCACCCATTACCCACCGGGAACGCTGATCGAGTTCTTTCAGCGCATGGGCATGAATTTTGGAGGCGACACCAATGCATCGACCTCCTTCGACCGCACCCTCTATCTTCTCGAACTGGCCGATACGCACGACGCCACACTTACCGAAGGTTTCCGCGTATTCTCCGACTACGCCAGCGGCCTCCTGCTCCAAACGGCTGAAATCGATCGCGAACGGGGTATCATCCTCAGCGAGAAACGCGCCCGCGACAGCGTCGGCTTCCGAACGTTCGTGGCACAGTTCGAGCAATTGCTCGGTTCCACGCTCCTGCCAAAGCGCATCCCGATCGGTCTCGTTGAAGTCATCGAAAACGCGCCGCGCAGCGAATTCGTCGATTTCTACAACACGTGGTATCGTCCCGAACTGATCTCTGTGGTCGCAGTCGGCGACTTCGATGTTGATGCCGTCGAAAAACACATCGCGTCTTCGTTTAGCACGATGACAGCAAGGGTACCCGCAAGGCAGAAGCCCGACCTCGGCAGGATAGCGACAACCCCCGGTATCCACGCCTATTTCCATGCGGAACCGGAGTCACCCAACACCTCGATCAGCATCAGCAGCCTTTTCCCCTACTCGTACGAGCCGGACACAGCCTTCAATCGGACGAAGGACCTGCCCCGTTCGCTGGCAAGCGCCATGATCAACCGGCGATTCGGCATCCTTTCAAAGAAGGAAAACGCTCCTTTCCTGAGCGCCAGTACCTCGGTCTACGAACAATTCGATTTCTTCCGCGAAGCCACCTTGGACCTGACCGCCAAGGCCGACCAATGGCAGGCTGCACTCGCGGTTGGCGAACAGGAACTTCGCCGCGCACTCGAATACGGCTTCCGCCAAAGCGAACTCGATGAAGTGCGCGCCAGTTTCATCAACAGCCTTGAACAGGCTGTAAAGACCGCACCCACACGCCGCTCGCCGACTATCGCGGGTGACATCGCCAATAGCATTCTCCGCAAAAACGTCTTCTCGCACCCGAAAACCAATCTGGAGATTATCAAGCCCGCACTTGAGAAAATTACTCCAGAGCAATGCCTGAAGGCACTGCGCGACGCCTGGCACAGCGACCATCGCTATGTCTTCGTGAGCGGCAATGCAACGATTCCCGACGCGGCAGCCACCATCACCACCACCTACAACAAGTCCGTGGGCACAACCGTCGAAGCCCCGGCCGCCGAAGCAGCCATAGCCTGGAGTTATACCGATTTTGGCCCTGCGGGCAGGATCGCTTCCCGCTCCCACGTTGATGACCTGGACATCACTCAGGTTGCATTCGAGAACGGCGTCCGCGTCAACCTCAAGAAAACCCCTTTTGAAGCAGGCCGCATCCATTTCTACGCACGTGTCGGTGTGGGCTCCCTTTCAGAACCACAGGACAAGCGCGGTCTTGCCACCCTTGCGAAATCGACATTCGACGGCGGTGGTCTCGGACGCCACAGCACGGATGACCTGCAACGTATCCTTTCGGGAAAGAACGTAGGTGTCGGCCTGAATCTGGGTCAGGATCACATCGGTTTCAGCGGCTCCACCACGCCTCGCGACCTCCTTCTCGCACTGCAACTGCTCACCGCCAAGCTGACCGACCCCGGCTATCGACCCGAATCCCTCCGTCTTGCACGAAAGGGCTTCGAGCAGATGTACCTCAGTTTCAAGCACACCCCCAGCGGTCCGCTTTCAACGGAGGTTGCCAATCTGCTCGCAAACGGCGACCCGCGATTTGGAATGCCTCCGCGCGACGTGCTGATGGCCCGCACTCTCGAGGAAGTGAGGGCATGGTTCACACCGCAGTTGTCGCATGGCGCGATCGAGTTCTCGATCGTGGGCGACATCGACATCGATACAACCCTGGCCGCGATCTCCCAGACACTCGGAGCGCTGCCCAAGCGCAATCCGAGACCCGACATTTCGGCGCTCACCAAGGTCAGCTTTCCCGCACATCCCTTTGACCGCAGTTACAGGATTGATTCCCAGATACCCAAGGGCCTCGCCACCTTCTACTGGCCGACAACGGACAGCCTTGACGTGCATGTCGGCCGCCGCCTGGGCATGCTTTCGAACATCCTTGAGGATCGCCTGCGCATCAAGCTGCGCGAGGACATGGGGGGAACTTACAGCCCCTCCACGCGAAGCCTGTCGAGCGACATCCTGCCCGGTTATGGCTACATTGTTTCCTCAGTGGATATCGACCCTAGCATGGGCGATAAGATAGCCGCGGCGATCCGAGCCATATCAGACTTGATCCAAAAGGAAGGCGTCACTGCGGATGAGCTGGAACGCTCCAAGCTGCCAACGCTGACGAGCATTCGCGAGAGCGCCCGCACCAACGCTTACTGGCTCGGCAGTGTTCTCTCCCGCGCCCAGGAGCGGCCCGAAGTACTCGATTGGGCGCGCAGCCGCGAATCGGACTTCGCGTCCATCACGGTTGCTGAGATCAATGCACTCGCACAGAAGTATTTCGCTCCCGCAAATATTTCACACGCTGTGATCCTGCCTTCGGTAAAGGCTCCAGCAGCGCCTGCGGAAAAACAGAATTGATGAAGAAACTGAACGAACGGCTGCTCGAACTGCTCCACAGGCAGGACTACAAACCGCTCGACGACGCCGGTATCGCACGCGCCCTCGGCATCGACAAAAAGAGGCGCGGCGCGCTCGCCCACGAGATCCGCCTGTTGGCGAGCGCGGGGACCATTGATCGCGTCAAGGGCGATCGCATTGCGCTCCACACTTCAACCGGAGCGTCGCGCGGCGCGATCATCGGGCGGATCAGCTTCCGCCAGAGCGGCCATGCCTTAGTCACCCCGGACCGAAAGCCCAACGAGGGAGGACCTTCTCCCGATCCCATCTTCATCCCTGCCGAGGACACGGATGTCGCCATGCACGGGGACCTCGTGGAAGCGGCCGTGCTTGCCCGATCGGGCGGTGGAAAGATCCGCGGCAAGGGAGTTTTCGGCGGTGAACGCGAGCGACGTGGCCGCGTGCTTCGTGTAGTGGAACGTGCACGCGACACACTCGTCGGACAGCTTAGAAAGATACGCACGGCCTGGTATGTCGCTCCCGACGACCCCCGCTTTGTTCACGACATCTCGGTTCCCGATCCCACGAAAGGTCGGCTGAAGCCTCCTCCAGCCGTTGGAGACAAGGTGGTGGTAAGACTTGCGCCCTGGACAGCGCGTCACAAGGCCCCGGAGGGTGAAGTGATCGAACGGCTCGGCATCACCTTCGAACCGAGTGCGGAGCTCCTTGGAGTCTATCGGAAATTTGACCTCGACCCTGCTTTTCCCGATGCGGTGCTAAGAGAGGTCGCCGAGCTGCCAGATGCCGTCAACGCCTCCGAAATCCATGGACGCGAGGATTACCGCCAGCGAAACGTCATCACGATCGATCCTGACGATGCGAAGGATTTCGACGACGCGCTCAGCATCGAATCACGAAGTCACGGCGAAATCCAGGTGGGCGTCCACATCGCGGACGTCTCCGCCTACGTGCGCCGAGGCACAGCCCTCGACCGCGAAGCTCAGCGCCGCGGCAACTCCACCTACTTGGTCGGCACGGTTGTGCCCATGCTTCCCGAAAAACTGTCCAACGGGCTGTGTTCTCTCGTGGAGGCTCAGGATCGGCTCTGCAAGGCAGTCTTTCTTACCTTCGATCGACACGGAAAACTCAAGGGCACACGCTTCGCAAACACCGTCATTCGCAGCCGGAAGCGGCTGACCTACAGGCAGGCCTACGCCTTTCTGTTCACCGACGACCTTGACAGGATTCGCGCCCTGCCACTGCCCGCACGCCACCAGACGGGTTCAACAGGCCGTGCACTCAACTCCCTGAAGGACCGCGAACTCTCCGAGCTTAAGGAATGGATCCGTGCCCTCTGGAAAATCGCAAAGCGTCTTCGCGAGGACCGCATGGCCGCGGGTTCGCTGGACCTCGACATGCCCGAGACGAAGATCTTCGTCGACGAGGAGGGCTATGCGGACCGGCTCGAAAGGATCGAGCACGACGAAAGTCACCAATTGATCGAGGAATTCATGCTCGCCGCCAACGAGGCGGTGGCCCGTGCTACAAGGCAGCGCCACCTGGTCTCCCTTTACCGCGTGCACGACAAACCCGATGAGGACAAGCTGTCGGAATTGCGGGACCAACTTGCCGTTTTTCAGGTGAAGACCGGCGATCTCACCCGGCGCGATGAGGTTGTGAAGCTACTGGAATCGCTCCGTTCCCACCCGCAGGGCTACACGCTGCGTACGCAACTCCTCCGAAGCCTGAAAAAGGCGGCCTACCGGGCCTCGCCGGATGGACACTACGGCCTGAACAAGCGGGACTACACGCATTTCACCTCACCCATCCGCCGCTATTCTGATCTCGTGGTGCACCGCGTCTTTGAGTCGTTGCTGCCACACACAGGCGAAGGCTCCGGGGCACCAGCGAAACCGACATATTCCGCGGCACAAATGGAGAGCCTTGGCGAACACCTGAGCCTCACGGAAACCAACTCGCAGGAAGCCGAGCGGGAGTCCCAGAAGATCAAGCTCGCCGAATTCTTTGAGCGCGAGCTGATCAAGAAGGACAAAACCATCTTCAAGGCGATCATCACCGACGTCCGTGCGCAGGGTCTGTTCATCGAACTCACCGAGTCCATGACATTCGGTTTCGTTTCGCTCAATGCCTTTGCGGACGATACCTATTCCGTCACTCCCGACGGTGCATCGCTGATTGGGCGCCGCCACAAGCGCAAACTGACCCTTGGTAGTAAGCTGGAGGTCGTTGTCTCCGCGGTGGATCGCTTCAAGCGCCAGATCGATTTCAAGCCCGTCTGATTCCCAAGCGGGACCGGCTTTTTTTGGAGAAGCACTGGCGATTTTCCAAAAGTTGAGTCAGTTCCGACGTTCATGATTCACTACATCTTTTCAAAACGCTTCAGGGAACTTTACGACAAGGCGGTCTCGCTCTATCGCGAGGGACGCCGGGGATCCGGATCCTATTTCAATGCGAGCGAGGAGGCATGGCTGAAATCCAACGGGATCTCCGCCCAACACCTCTACGACTATGCGGAAGACGATGTAGGCGAAGGAGAACCTGGCTACGACATTGCCCTCGGCATCGAACTCGTCCGCCGCGACTACTTCCTTAACGTACAAAAGGGAATTCCAAGCAGCCAGGTACTTGATGCCTCAAACCTCCCTCCCAAGTCTGCCGCTGTACGCGGCATTGAATGGTTGCCGCGCATCATTCCCAAGGCCCGCGCCAAGCTGCGTGGCGAACTGCCGGCGTCGCTCATGTATTGCTGCGGCGGCGATCGTGGGTTTTTCACTGCCCATGACATTAATCCCCATGAATTCCTGAGCCTCATCTGGCGCGCCGGCAACGACGACAATCAGATCATCGACTGGGTGGTGGCGCGTTCCGCGAACACAAGATCACGATAGAACCGGCGAGTCGGCTCTACCGTGGACTAATTCGGCCCGTTTCATAAACAGGAATGGGGATCGGATTTCTTTGAAACACGAATAAGGCTGGATTCGAATCTGCCTTTCTGCACCCTTGAAAGCTGTCGCCCTCCCAATACCCTCTGTTTCCCGTGAAAGGCCCACGACCCCATTCCTCCACTCGGCGCACATTTGTCAAAGCCCTTGGACTCCTTGCAGCGGGGGGTGAGTGGGCAGCCAGCCTGAGTCGGTTGGCCGCGGCAGAAAAGGCGGTTCTGCCGTTTGAAAATGGCATGCGTGACCTGGTGGCGTTTCCCGGCAAACGACCGCTGCTCGTCCTGACCACACGCCCGCCGCAATTGGAGACACCCTTCGCAGTCTTCAATGAGGGACTGATCACGCCGAATGATGCCTTCTTCGTCCGATATCACCTGACGGACGTTCCCACACGCGTGGATCCGGCATCCTTCAGACTGAAGATCCTCGGCGCGGTGCGAAAACCCCTTGAACTGAGCCTCGACGCATTGAAGAAACTTGCAACGCCTGTCGACCTCGTGGCGGTGAATCAGTGTTCGGGAAACAGCCGAGGGTTCTTCTCTCCCCGCGTGAACGGCGGTCAGCTAGGTCATGGCGCAATGGGGTGCGTTCGATGGACAGGGGTACCGCTGCGCGCAGTTTTGGATGCAGCCGGCGTGGAGCCCCGTGCACGCCAGGTATCGTTTGACGGACTCGATCGTGGCCTGCTGGATGCCACGCCTGATTTCGTCAAGGCGCTCGACATCGACCACGCACGCGATGGCGAGGTGATGATCGCCTGGGGCATGAATGGAGAGGACCTGCCGATGCTCAACGGCTATCCCCTTCGTCTCGTCGTTCCCGGTTATTATGGCACCTATTGGGTTAAACACCTGCACCGCATTGAGGTGCTGACTTCCATCTATGACGGCTTCTGGATGAAGTCAGCCTATCGCATCCCCAACACGCCCGATCACAACATCGAACCCGGCACGACGCCAAAAGCCACTGTTGCGATCAGTCGCTTCAATGTGCGCTCTTTCATCACGAACCTGGGAAACAACTCGGCGGTCTCAAGCGGGAGGGAGACCATGGTCCGGGGGATCGCCTTTGACGGTGGGAGCGGAATACGAACCGTCGAATTCTCCGCGGACGGCGGTCGTTCCTGGAAGGGAACCCAATTGGGTCGGAGCCTCGGGCGCTTTGCCTTTCGTGAATGGACATCAGCCTTCACTCCAAATCGTGGAACGCACACGCTCATGTCACGCGCAACGAATGGCAACGGCGAGATACAGCCTCTCGTCGCAGGCTGGAACCCCGCGGGTTACATGCGTAATGTGGTCGAAACCGTGAACGTTACCGCCCTATGAAGTTTAATTTGCCCCTGCTCCTGATCCCGCCAATCGCATTGCTTGGCAGCGCCCGGGCTGCGGACGCAGTCCGCGAAATCACGCTTCCGGCCGAGACTGAAATCTATCAGGCGTCCGATCTTCCGGGTTACGCACTGATCAACGCCATGTGCCTGACATGCCATTCGGTCGAGTATGTCAAATACCAGCCCCCGGCATCCCCACGTGCCTACTGGCAGGCCACCGTTGTGAAGATGCAAAAGATCTTTGCCGCTCCTATTCCCGATGAGGTGATCGAGCCGATCGTAGACTACCTGGTCAAGACCTACGGCAACGAGCGTCCGGCTGACGCGAAGGCCGAAGCCCATCGCGCAATTGCCCCCGCAGGCCGGTAGCAGCTGGCCTGACGCGATTCACGGTCGGCCTTGCCGGTGGCTGGAACGGGTTCAGGTGTCAGCACCAGAACGAATCGTCGTATTTAAATCGATTGAAGCGCTGAGCAGCGTCCTTGAACATGGCCCGTCCTGACTAGGCGATCAACTCCTTGATGACCTGTCCGCCGAACTGCGAAAGCTGCTTGAAACGACCGGCATGGAAATAGGTGAGCCTGTTGTCATCGAGTCCGAGCAGGCGCAGCAACGTCACATGCAGGTCGCGAACGTGGTGCACGCAGTCGACTGCCTCGGCTCCGGTTTCATCCGTCGCTCCGATCGTGTGACCCGCCTTCACGCCACCACCCGCCAGCCATAGTGTCATGGCTTTCGGATTGTGGTCTCTTCCATAGGCTGTGCCACCACGCACACCATTGTCGGGCGATCGGCCGAATTCTCCACACCAGACCACCAACGTACTCTCGAGCAGTCCACGCTGCTTGAGATCGGTTATCAGTGCTGCAATCGGCTTGTCGACCTTGCGCACCAGATTGCCATGCGCGCGCTCGATGTAGTCGTGCGAATCCCACGTGCCTGCATAGAGCTGCACAAAACGCACCCCCTGTTCGACGAGGCGCCGCGCCAACAGGCACTTTCGACCAAAGGCATCCGTCGCTTCCTCACCGATGCCGTAGCTCTCCTTGAGGCCCGTGCTTTCCTTCTCGATATCCAGGATCCCCGGCACCTGCATCTGCATGCGGAAGGCCAGCTCATAGGCCTCCATGCGGGCTTCGAGTTCGACATGCCGCGGATGAGCCTGCTGGTGGATGCGGTTGAGTTTTCCCAACAGATCCAGGTTCTCGTGCTGATGTTCCCGGGTGATGCCTTCCGGCGGAGAGAGGTCGAGTATCGGAGTGCCCTTGGGGCGCAGCGGCGTGCCCTGATACTGGGCCGGGAGAAAGCCGTTTCCCCAGTTCGGTGATCCTCCCTGCGGATAGGAGATCTCGGGCAATACGATGAATCCCGGCAGATCCTGATTGAGGGATCCCAGACCGTAGTTGACCCAGGCACCAACGGCCGGATCGCCGCCAAAACGATTGCCCGTGTTCATCTGATACATCGCCGTGGGGTGATTCACCGAATCAACCTGGCATCCCCGATAGAAACACAGGTCGTCCACGACTCTCGCAAGGTGCTCCCAGTTCTCCGCAATATCCGCCCCGGACCTGCCCGCCTTGCGAAATTTGAAGGGGCTCTGCACGTAGTAACGTTTCCCGCTTTCCATCGCCGACTTCATTTTCCCTTTTCGGACGAACTCCTGGAGGTGAAGCCGGGCAAGCCTGGGCTTGGGGTCGAACGTGTCAATGTGGGAGGGCCCCCCTTCCATCATCAGGAAGATACAACTGCGGGCCTTCGCGGGAAGATGCCCCGCCTTCGGAGCAAGCGGACCAACGGCCTCCGCGGGAGAGGCAACGAGCTCACGACCGAGCAGCGCGCTGAGTGCCACGCTTCCCACACTCGCGCCGAGACTGTAGAGAAAGTCGCGTCGGGTCGGAGCCCAAAGCGCCCGGTGGCCCGCACAGGGAAAGGGGTTCATGGTTCAATAGACATACACGAATTCATTTGAATTGAGCAGCACGAGGCACAGATCCGCAAGGGCACGGACCTCCGCCGATGTTTCGGAAGGCTTGAGATCAGGGACAAAGTCCGCCGCCGATTCAAGAGGCTCTGAAAAGGTGAATTTCTCGCCCGTATTCTCCTCCACCGCTTCCCGCTCGACAAAACGTGCCGCCGACCTCTGGGAGAATGTCAGGGATTTCTGGCGCTTGAGCATGGACGCCACGTGGTCAGTGCACAGCACACGCTCATCGGCCGTGGGAGCCCGGTTGAACACAAGCTGGAAAAGTCGCTCAATCTCAGTTCCGTCGGTCCCCGACTCGCGATGGACGCGTGCCGCCAACGCGAGGGCGCGATCATGCGAGGCC
Source organism: Verrucomicrobiota bacterium (assembly GCA_014584295.1). Classification (GTDB taxonomy): domain Bacteria; phylum Verrucomicrobiota; class Verrucomicrobiia; order Opitutales; family Opitutaceae; genus UBA6669. The sequence continues at coordinate 23,268 of JACTNC010000030.1, read as the reverse complement.
TCACTGTTGAATAGTGCAAAAACCTGGGGCGTGATCGTCGACGCATCGCGCCCTTCGCACGAGAGATCGGGGCTGGGCGAGTTGAATACTTCCATGAACGGATCCCTCTGGCCGCGGACGGTCAGTGCATAGAGGGAGCGACGATGCCGCTGCGAAGGAAGCGGGGATGGCTGCCACGCCTCCGCGAATGTGCCCATGACTTCACGCGGTTGGAGTGCCACCTCGGAATTGATCTCCGGACGGACGGGAATTCCGCCGACGATGGGATTGAGGTCACCGGACACAAAGAGCATCGAATCGCGCAATTCCTCGGCAGACAATCTGCGCGGAGCAAAAACAGCACAACTAGTGCCATGAGGATCCCGCTCCGCAAGCAGCTTGGCATCCGGATGCTCGCTGGATCGCCGATATGCACGGGACATCATGATTACACGATGCATCGCCTTGAGCGACCAAGGAGCGTGTTGCCCGGCGGCAGCACTTCCATCGGCAAATGTTGCTGCCAACCAATCGAGCAGAGCGGGATGGGACGGCTTCTTCCCGTTTGCACCAAAGTTGTTGGGATTACCCGCAATCGCACTGCCAAAATGCCAGCCCCAGATGCGATTGATCATGACCCGTGCGGTCAGGGGATTGTCTCGCGAGGCGATCCAGTTGGCGAGCGCAAGGCGGCGCCCTTCGATCGTCTCGGGCACACAGGCGCATTCAGGCGACATCAATCCCAGCGAGGTCGCTGCACTGAGTACCGCCGGCACCACCTTTGCACCGCTCCCAAAGGGATCGCCTCCCGTCAATATGTGCGTCTCCTCCAGCTCACCATCAGTCATCGGCGAATCCGGCAAACGGACCGGAGCCATGACAGCCGAGACTTCCGGCGTACGCCCACTGTAAACCGAAAAGGCAATCGATTCGTAGCGATCCAATTCCCACCGAATCCGTTCGATACCTTTTCGGGCTATGCGTTGATGACCGTAGTCCTCCGGTGTGAAGCCGATGGCCTTGGGGGGGATCTGCGCCTCCGGGATACCTTGTTTCATCAATGCCGCGCGGACGGCATCGTAGTCAGAATCGCGACGACGCCCTTTCGCCCGACCCTCCGGGTTCTCCAGAGTCTTCAAAGCCGCTTCAAACGGAGCAGAATCAATCCCTTTCTCTCCATACCACTTGCGGGCAGCCGCGAACGCCTTCTGGTCAAGCAGCTTGAGCACGAGCCGATGGTGTTGCTCGCGCTCCTGCAGGTACTTCTTCTCTTCGAAACCGTCCTTCCTCTCTTCAGGAAGAAACGCCGCCGGGCGTTCCACGATCTGGGTGGTGGCGAAAACCGCAAGCATGCCATAGTAGTCTCGCGTAGGCACGGGATCAAATTTGTGGTCGTGACACCGGGCACACTGCAGCGGATGCGCGAGAAAAACCTGACCGACCGTGTCAGTCATGTCGTCGAGCAACTTCTGTCGCGCGACCTTCGGCACTTCCATAGACGTAAGTTCCCAAGGCCCCATCCGCAGGAAGCCAGGAGCTATGAGCAATTCGCTGTCCTTCGGGGACGCTGGTCCGCTCCCCCCACCATTCCTGCGCTTCTGCTCGTAGATTTCATCTCCAGCCAACTGTTCGCGCACGAACTGATCATAAGGTTTGTCTTCGTTAAATGCGCGGACGACGTAGTCACGATACCGCCACGCATTGCCGCGGGCAAAATCGTTCGCGAGACCGCTCGTGTCAGCATACCGTGCAATATCGAGCCAGTGGCGTCCCCATTTCTCGCCGTAGTGGGGAGAGGCCAAAAGACGATCGATCACCTTTGCGAACGCTGCGTCGTCTGAAGATGAATCCGAGACAAACGCATCCACCTCCTCAGGCGACGGAGGCAGACCGGTCAGGTCATACGTCGCCCGCCGAATCAGAGTGCGACGGTCCGCGAGCGGTGCCGCGGCAAGACCGATCTCCTCGAGGGACGCATCAATAAATGCATCAATGGGATTCTGCGCAGCCGTAGGTTCACCCTTCGATACGTGGGGAAGCGCGGGCTTCTTCAACGGTCGATACGCCCAGAGGTCCTCTGGCTTGTATTTTCGATTCGTCCAGTCGCTGTCCAGTCCTCCACTGGTGGAAACCGTCACCCCATTGTCCACCGACCACTTGTTGGAGACCTTGGCGAGCTCATCAAAACGCTCGCGACCCGGCCACGGTGCGCCTCCTGCTATCCATTCCCTTACCTGTGCGATCTGCTCCGCAGTGAGTTGATCCTTTTCCTTGGGCGGCATCGGTTCCCAGTCCTCATGATTGCGGCTGATCGCCAGGTAAAGGGGACTCTCCTCCGGCTTTCCCGGTGAGAAGCTGGGTTCGCCGCTGTCGCCGCCGAGGCGCGCGCTTGCAATCGCTCGCAGGTCAAGTCCTCCCTTGAGTTTCGCCTCGTCATCTCCATGACAAGCCAAACACCTGGACTTCAGAAGTGGCTGGATTCGGTGAACAAAAAGGAGCTCGGCGTCGGAGTAGGCCGCCGAAGCAGCAGCCGACCTCACCCAGGGTGCGAACAGGCACCCAATGAGATAGCATGCAAAAAACCCTCGGAGACTCATGGATGACTCTGCACTCGATCTGTCTTACAGTTTTGGAGGGGTCGGCTTGATGGGCGAAGCCCAGGCATTCGCGCCCTGTGCATTGAGACGACGGCGATAGACCTTGTCGCCGCACGTGGCGTAAAGCGTATCGAAGCGCTCACCGCCAAAAACGAGATGCGTGAGTTTTCCGTTCGGCGTGGGCAGGATTGCATTTACCCGTCCCGCCTGATCGCAGATCTGGATTCCCATGCGTGTCGCAATATAGATCCGACCCGCACGATCGCAGCGCACGCCATCCACGTAAGACTGGTCATCGCTGTCCCGCTCATGCAGCCAGCAATACCGCTGTTCGAACGCCAGCGAACCGTCGGCCTGCACCTGGTAGCTGTAGACCCAATGGGAGCGATAGTCGTTCACATACAACAGTGACTGATCCGGGGAAAGCGTCACACCGTTCGCCGACCTCACGCTCGTCTCGACCACCTGCCGGGTGCCATCGGGCCTGAGCAAGAGCAACTGACTGAATCCCTTTCCCGCACCTGCGGGCAAGGTGACGTACAGAATGCCACTGTGTGCAATGACCAGGTCATTGCCTGGGACATCCGACGCAACCACCGAAGCCTTTCCAGCCGAATCGTAGCCGATGACCTGTTTCGTCTGCCGACTTATCGCATAGAGTCGCCCATCCCGGCCAAAATGCTGCCCCATTGCCTGCCTCGAGTTGGAGACGAAGATCTCGGGTTTACCATCGGGTGAGATCCGGTAGATCCTTCCGGCCGTGATATCTGTAAAGTAAACCTGTCCCCTCGCATTCACGGCCGGACCCTCCGCCAATTGATAGCCCTCCCCGACGAGTTGCCAGCCTTCACCCGGGATCAGGATGTCATTCAGTACGGGATTCTTGCCCGGCCCAGTCGGAAGGACGGGCTTCGGCCAATCCCGCCACAGCCAGCGCATCGCATCCGGGAAGAGCCACGTGGCGTGTTTCGGATTGTGACCTCCCTCTCCCCAGACATGGGACACATCGTACCCGCTGAAAACCAGCGCACGCTCCAATGTCTGGTTCGCCATCCACCAGTCGCCCCCATAGATGTTCAGGTCGTTCGCCCCATCCTGAAGAAAAATCCGTATCGGTTTCGGTTCGGTCTTGCGCACGAGCGTCGCATAACGATCACCACCGCGCAGCCCCACATAGGTGCCCACGGCACTGAAGACGCGGGAAAAGGCATCGGGACGCTCCCAGGCGGCGGTGAACGCTGCAATGGCACCACTGCTGCTGCCACCGATGGCGCGATCGTTCCCCGACCGCGACAGATGAATCGGCCGTCCATCGGGAGTGGATCTTGATTCCACGGCCGGTAAAATCTCCTCCAACAGGTGTCGCGCATACGCATCTCCCAGACCATCGTACTCGAAGCTGCGGTTGAAGCGGGCCAACGCCGCATCCGAGGGCGGCTTGACCACTCCCGGTCGCACAAAGACGCCAATGATCACCGGCAGTTCGCCCCGCGCAATAAGATTGTCGAACACCACGGGGGCATTCCACTTCACGCCGTCCTGATTGACAAAAACACAGGCGGGCTTCTCTGGATTGTATTGCTTCGGCACATACACCGTCACCTCCCGAGACGTCCCGGGAAATATCCTTGATTCTTCAAACGAAAAACGAATCAGGTCTCCCACAGGAACTCCTTCATGAATCTGTGCATCGGGATGCACGGGGTATTCATCCGGCGCACCATCGAGGCGGGACGTGCCAACCGCAAGGAGGCAGAGGACAACGAAAACAATCGCAGCGCGCGCCAAGGGACTCGGCTTCAAGTCGGGGTGTAACATGACTTCTTCCTACCACCAAACCCGGGGAACGCAATCCCCTCCATTCCTCTCAAGCCCATCCGAGGCTTGTCGACCCGCCCTCAGTATGAGAGGCTCGAATCGAATACAGGATATACCTGCACCCCATGAAGCCCAGACCCTTCCCATTCCATCTCCTCGTTTTCCTGTGCTGCTGGCTTCCCGCTTATTCTCGCGCCAGCGACACCATCGCATTTGTCGACGTCACGGTGCTTCCAATGGATCGGGACATCGCGCTACCCCACCATACCGTCATTGTCGTCGGCGATCGCATTACAGCTGTTGGGCCGAGCCAGGAAATTTCCATCCCTGATGGATCGCAGAGAATAGACGGAACCGGGAAGTACCTGATTCCCGGCCTTGCGGAAATGCACGGGCACAATCCGCCAGCCGGTTCTTCCCAATCCTACATAGAGAACACCTATTTTCTGTTTCTGGCCAATGGTGTCACCACCGTGCGCGGCATGCTGGGATGGCCCGGGCAGCTGGAGCTCCGCGACAAGGTCAGATCCGGAAAGCTCCTCGGTCCCTCCCTTTACCTTGCCGGGCCTAGTTTTTCCGGAGCCACCGTCCGCTCTCCCTCCCAGGCAGAGCAAAGGGTGCGCCTGCAGAAATCCGAGGGATGGGATCTCCTTAAAGTTCATCCGGGACTGAAGCGGAGCGACTACGATGCCATGGCGAGAACGGCGGACACGTTGGGGATTCGATTTGCGGGCCATGTCCCCGCCGACGTCGGCCTCCTGCACGCCATTGAGATGAGACAGGAGACCATCGACCACCTTGACGGCTATATCGAGTACCTGCAGGCCGAGAAATCCCCGATCGATCCGGCAAAGCTCCGGGAAGTCGTCAAGCTCACGCGCGACACCGGCACATGGGTCGTACCGACCATGGTCCTCTGGGAAACGATCATCGGAGCGGCCTCGCTCGAAAGAATGTCCGCGTATCCAGAATTGCGTTACATGCCGGTCGCGGAGGTTCAGCGCTGGATCACCGGCTACCAGAGGCGGACTGCAAACCCGTCGTTTGACCGCGAGAAAGCCCGTCAGATCGCGGCCAACCGCAGGATCCTCCTGCTGGCCTTGCACGACGGCGGTGCGCGCATCCTCTTTGGCACCGATTCACCGCAGCAGTTCAGCGTTCCAGGATTTTCAATTCATCGCGAAATGAAGGCGATGGTGGATTGCGGAATGACGCCATTCGAAGTGCTGCAGACAGCCACGAAAAATGTCGGCGAGTACTTCAAAGGCCGCGACACTTTCGGCCTGGTGGCGCCAGGCCATCGTGCCGACCTCATCCTGTTGAAGGCAAACCCGGTCTCGGATCTGGGCCATCTCACGCAACGCGCCGGAGTGATGGTTCGCGGACGCTGGATTCCTGAATCAGAAATTGCCGCGGGGCTCGCAAGGATTGCAGCAGAATCGAAGCATTAGTCAGGGACTCCCGGCCCCTGCAGTCAGTCTTCCCTGTGATGCCGGTGACGAAAGGGCTTTTCCCCGTCCTCCCGCTTGCGCCAGCCCGGCCTGCTCGCCAGTGCCGATGGTTTCGCAAGCCTGCGGGTGCGTGCCTCCGTTTCCTCCTTCAGCTTCCGATAGGCAGCCAGGCGTTCAGGTGAAAGCTCGCCTGCGGCGATGGCTTCCAGCACGGCGCAGCCCTTCTCCGTTTCATGGCGGCAGTTGGTGAAGCGGCAGCGCAGCGCCCGTTCTGCAATGTCGGAGAACGATTCCTCCACTGCATTTCCAGCATCCCACAACTGTAACTCACGAAGTCCCGGCGTATCGATTAGCACCGCGCCCGAGGACGTCAGTACAAGTTCACGCCGGGTGGTCGTGTGCCGTCCCTTGCTGTCCCCCTCCCTCACGTCCCCGACGGGCAGAATATCGTCCCTAAGCAGGGTATTCACGAGGCTCGATTTCCCGGCGCCCGATGATCCGACAAAGGCAAGCGTGCGGCCGCGTTGCACATGGCGCTCCTGCAGCGCCTTCAGCCCCTTGCGGGTTTGCACGCTCGTGACGTGCACCTCGACTCCAGGCACTGCCTCCACAACCTCCCTGCGCATCGCCTCCGCATTCTCGACGAGGTCGCTCTTGTTCAACAGGACCACGGGCTCCGCGCGACTCTCCCGCACGGCGACCACAAAGCGCTGGATACGCGAGACGTTGAAGTTGTTATCGAGTCCGCTCACGATGAACACGGTGTCCACATTTGCCGCGACGATCTGCTCCAGCTCCTCGGTGCCCGCCGCACGGCGCGAGAGTTTTGTGCGCCGCGGCAGCACGACACGTATGTCGACACGATGGCCGTCGGGCCTCCTCTCCACGCCCACCCAGTCTCCGATCGCGGGAAACTGATCCGCCCGCCGCGCAACATGGAAAAATCCACCGCCGCATTCACCGAGCATTTCGCCCGAATCGAGTTCAACCGCATAGAACTTCCGCCTGAGTTCGCAAACGACCCGAGCCGGCTCCAGCCCAGCTGCAGCGTGTGACGCGAATGCGCGGGCAAGTTCTTCGGTCCAGCCGTAGTCATTGAGGCTCATTCGAGTAAATAAGAGCGATAGCCCTCCCGAAATTCTATCCTAGAGGCCGAGAAGCGCCTCATCCAGGACGTCAACGAGAAAGTCCGCGTCTGCGCGGGTGATGCACATCGGCGGTGTGATGCGAAGTGTGTTGCCCCACAATCCTCCCTTGCCGATCAGAAGTCCGAGTTCACGCGCCTTTTCGAACACCTCCACACAGGCCTCCTTCGCAGGCTCCTTGGTTTCACGGTCCCTCACCAACTCCACGCCCAGCAGCAAACCAAGGCCCCGCACGTCTCCAATGATCGGATGTTTCACCGCCAGGCCCTGGAGCCTCGCTTTCAAGTACCCTCCCACTTCAAGGCTGTTTTTCTGCAGCCCCTCCTTGTCGATGACGCGCAGGACAGCGCGTCCGATCGCGCAGGAGACCGGATTGCCCCCAAACGTATTGAAGTGAGCCCGTGAGAGCATCGCCTCGGCAATGCGCGGCGTAGTCACGACCGCGGCGAGAGGATACCCGTTTCCAATGCCCTTCGCCAGGGTCACAATGTCAGGCAACACTCCCTGGCTTTCAAAACCCCAATAGTGCTCCCCGGTCCGCCCGAAACCACTCTGTACCTCATCGGAAATGCACACGCCTCCCGCAGCCCGTGCATGGGCAAACGCATGCTTCAGATATCCTGCCGGGTAAACGACCGCACCCGCCACTCCCTGGACGGATTCCGCGATGAACGCAGCGATGCGGCCGGAGGTACCAAACTGGATGAGCGACTCAATATCCGCAGCATATTTTTCCCCGGCATCAGGATCGTCCGCACGATAGGGACCACGAAAGGTGTCCGGTGCGACGGCATGCTGAACACCGAAGGTGTGAGGCACATTGTATTTCCACGTGGAGTGGGAAGTCAGGCCCATGGTGCCGGACGTGCCACCGTGATAACCATTCCTCAGCGCGATCACATCAAAGCTGCCCGTGAATGCCCGCGCCATCAGCACCGCGAGGTCGTTTGCCTCCGAACCCGAGTTCACCAGATAGACTCGCTTGAGATCGCCCGGCATTCTGGCCGCGAGTTCCTTCGCATACAGCGCCAGTTCGGGATTCAGGTAAATGGAGGTCGTGTGGGATATCGTCCCACTCTGAACGCGGGCCGCTTCCGCGACTTCTGGGTGGCAATGTCCAAGCCCCACGGTGGCGATTCCTCCAAAACCATCGAGGTAGCGCCGTCCGGTTTCATCAAAGAGCCACTGAGCCTTTCCCTCCACGATCATGATGGGCTTGCGATAGTAGTGGAAGATCACCGGGTTCAGGTGCTGCTTCCGCATGGCAAGCACGTCCTCTGCAGAGGGACCAGAATACGGCTTGGGAACATACGGACTCGGCGGAAGCGATGGCGCCATGGTCTCGTAACCCTACCTTCGAACAATGGGCAGCGACAGTAAAAAGTTTGTGCGCCATCGCGGGCATTGACCGCGCGGAGGCCAAATTGCCTCGCGGTTGTCAACCGGACAATTGCCGGTTCTTCCTCTAGCGGAGCCGACGCAGATTCACACATCCCCACTCCAGAACTCCCCAGAGATTTCGGTGAAATCCCGCATGAGGCGCGACGCCAATTTTCGGTCGCAGGAATTGTTTTCGAATTATCAAAAACGGCCGGATGTGACGTTTGCTTTAATCCTTTTTTGACCGAAATGAACCGCTTCGTGCTCCCTTTCTCCGGTCTCGCCCGGCAGTCGTCGATACATGAATCGGAGCCGCGCACTAACCTCTCATTTGCTGGCCTGCATCCTGACGGCGTCCACGTGGAACGTATCGGCAGCGCCACACATCGATCGTCTCAGCAACCTTTCATCGCGCGCACGCGCAGGCTCCGGTCCACGATCCCTCGTCGCGGGCTTCATCGTAGGCGAGGGTCCGTCGAAGCAGGTGCTCATCCGCGCCATCGGCCCCAGTCTCGCCCAGTTCGGGCTCTATGCTCCTTTGCCCAAACCCAAACTCGAACTCTACGACAACCGCGGCGTGAAGATCCTCGAGAACACCAGTTGGAAGTCTCCGAGTTCACTGGCGCCTTCAGTAGCCGCGGCCTTTGATTCTGTCGGGGCGTTTCCACTCGTGGGTGGCGATGACGCGGCGGTTCTTGTGACGCTTTCCTCAGGCAGCTACACCGCAGTCGTGAGCGGAGCAGACGGTCGAGAGGGTGTCGCCCTCGTCGAGGTTTACGATGTGTCCGGACCTGCACAATTGCTGAACCTCTCCACCCGGGCAGAGGTCCGCGCAGGGGCTGAGATTGTCATCTCGGGGCTCGTCATCAGTCCCGGCTCGGATCACCGAAGGCTCCTTGTCCGCGCCATGGGTCCATCGATGGCCTCACTCGGTGTCCCAGATACCCTCTCTGATCCTGTTCTCTCCATCAGAGATTCAAAAGGAGTCGAGATCGCCTCCAACGACAACTGGGCCGACAAGGACGGATTTGCCACCGTCATGAGCGCGCTCGCCTCCAGCGGAGCCTTTGCCTTCGCAAGCCCCGACTCGAAGGACGCCGCTCTCGTCCTCGATCTTGAGCCGGGCAGCTACACGATGATCGTTAACGGTGCAGCCGACAGTTCGGGCATTGCTCTGGTCGAGGTCTATGACATCACGGCCGCGGGAGTTCCCTCAGTGAGCGTTTCCACCGACTCCCTTACCAGCAGCACGCGGAAAAACCTTCTCGGTTCCTTCACCATTACACGCACGGGATCGCTGGCACAGGCAATGACCGTGCACTACACCATGGAGGGAACCGCAAACGCGGGTTTCGACTATGTCGGCGTTCCCTACAATGTCGTGATACCCGCCGGCTCCCATTCCGTCCGCGTCGAAATCCAGGCACTGACCGCGGCCACCCCTCCCCCGTGGGCCCAGCCCCGCACGGTCGTGCTCCGGTTGCTGCCCAACGAACACTACAAGATCAGCGTCGAACAATCCGCGGAAATCGTGATCGGCGCACCTGCTCCCACACCAACACCCACGCCGCTGCCGTCACCAACTCCAACGCCGACGCCCACACCGAGCCCAACTCCCACGCCGACGCCCACACCGAGCCCAACTCCCAGGCCCAGCCCAACCCCATCGCCTACCCCCATTCCAACACCCACACCAAGTCCAACGCCTTCCCCGACACCGTCACCCCGGCCGAGCCCGACGCCTACACCAACACCAACTCCTTCCCCAGAGCCAACGGAACCGCCATCGCCCACTCCCTCTCCCACACCGGTACCAACACCAACCCCATCGCCTACTCCGTCGCCCACACCAACGCCAACGTCGCGTCCGACACCCACACCCACGACACGTCCCACGCTGACGCCCACCCCCACGCCTACGCCGACACCATCGCCCACCACGAGGCCGACATCGATTCCCACTCAGCCACCGCCCCTTCCGACTCCAACGCCCACACCAACGCCAACGTCGCGTCCGACACCCACACCCACGGTTCCCATTGGACCCACGCCTACGCCATCCCCGACGCCGACTCCCACACCCACAACCTCCCTTGCCTCGATCTCCGTCACAGCAACGACAGCCTCGGTCAGTTCGGCAGGAGGATCACCTGCGACGTTTCAGTTGACGAGGACCGGTCCCCTCCAGGTTCCTCTGGTGGTCAGCTTCACCCTCCAAGGTACCGCGCGTCCCGGAATTGACTACGTGGTTCCTCCTTTGACGGCAACCTTTGCAGCGGGCTCACCAACCGCCCGTGTGGAGGTCACCCTGGCCGCACCTGCCGACGCCATTCCTTCGACGCGAACGCTCACGCTCAATCTCAACTCCTCAGGCTCCTACAATCTTGGTACCGACACATCGGCCACGATCAACCTGATCTATGAGGCAGGCGGCCTGTATGTCGCAAGCTTGCGCGTACCGTATTTCTCCACCGGGTCCACCGCCTCGGGTTCCGCGAGCCTGCAGATGAATCCCGACGGAACCTCCGGCATCGTCAATGTGAACTTTTTCGGACTCTCCTCCCCGCAGACCGTGGCTTACATCCGCTTGGGTGACAAGGACCAGGTCGGGGTCGAACTTGTCCGGCTGCCGAACGGTCAGGTGACCGCGCTGCAATGGACTTTGAGGGCGTCAGGCAACCTCACAATCGCTGACATCCAAACCGCACTCCGGGAGGGCCGCGTATTTGTATCCGTGCAGACCGAAGCCCTACCCACGGGCGAACTCGTCGGGTCTTTCGTGCGATCCACAGGCTCAACCGCCTTTGTCCCCCCGGATGCACCTCCCGCCCTTCCACAGTCTCCCCTTTCCGCAACCGATGCGGCCCGCTTTCTCGCACAGGCCACCTTCGGGCCGACGCAGGCAGAAATCGACGCCCTCACGGGCAGGTCTCCCGCCGAACTCAACACCTGGATCACGAACCAGTTCAATGCACCGGTTTCTTCTCACCGCAGCGAGACACAAGCCGACTTCGATGCCTTCGTGAGGACCGCTGAAAAGACGACCGTCGGTAACAGCAGCCGTCACTACGCCTGGTGGAAAATAGCCGTCAAGGGCCAGGACCAGCTCCGCCAGCGCGTCGCTTTTGCACTCAGCCAGATCCTCGTCGTCTCTGAGGTCAACGACATCATTGCGGGCGAGCCTCTCAACCTCGCTGGCTACCAGGACATGCTGGCGGAGCATGCGTTCGGAAACTACCGCAACCTGCTCGAGCAGGTGTCGCTCAGCCCGATCATGGGCGTCTACCTGAGTCACCTTCGCAACAACAAGGGCACCTACAACGCCCAGGGCGTGCCGGTCACGTATGCCGACGAAAACTACGCACGCGAGGTCATGCAGCTCTTCAGCGTTGGTCTCAACCTGCTCCACCCGGACGGCTCCCTCATCCTCGATTCGGCGGGTGCACCGATCCCGGTCTACGATCAGCAGACGATTGCCGAGACAGCCAAAGTCTTTACCGGATGGGGCTTCGCCTCAGCTTCAGCCAATCCCAGCTTCTTCGGCGCGGCAAAGAACTATGGCCAGCCGATGCGCCTGTATCCGAACAATCATGACAATACCTCCAAGACCATCCTCGGCGGGCGGGTCCTTCCCGCAAACCAGGGCGGTCTCCAGGATCTCAAGGATACGCTCGATACGCTGTTCAATCATCCGAATACCGGACCCTTCATCTGCCGTCAGCTCATCCAGCGGCTGGTGACCAGCAACCCGAGTCCGGGTTACATCTATCGAGTCGCCCGGGTATTCGCGGATAACGGTAGTGGCGTTCGCGGCGATCTCGGTGCCGTCGTACGCGCCATCCTTCTCGACTATGAAGCGCGCTCGGCCACCGAGGCCGCTGGCGTCGACTTCGGCAAGCTGCGTGAACCCCTTCTCCGCGTCACCGCAATGCTCCGCGCTCTCGGCGGCGAATCCAACAGCGGCAGATTCCCCATCAGCGCCGGCAACACGGACAACAATCTTGGGCAGACTGCACTTCGCTCCCCGACGGTGTTCAATTTCTTCATTCCGGGCTACATTCAGCCTGGACAACTCGCCCGCGCAGGACTGGTTGCGCCTGAGTTCCAGATCCTGACCGACACCACAGGCATCACCATCCCCAACTTCCTCAGAAGCTATCTCTACGCCAAACGGCCGGCGGCTACCGACACCGCCAGTCAGACAATCGGACTGCGCCCTGATGCCGCCACGCTTGCCCTCACGCAGACACCTCGAGACTTGATAGAACGTCTGAATCTGCTCCTGACAGGGAGCTCAATGAGCAATTATGAAATCAATCAACTGACGGCAGCGATAGACCGCATGCCCGCAGCAACGAACGATTCCAATCGCCTCGAACGCTATCGTTCCGCGGTCTATCTCATGCTTGTTACGCCAAAGGGTGCCGTCCAGAAATAGCGCTATTCACCACCGGGTGGGCGCTTTTATCCGGATCTACCACACACCTGATCAAGTATCGACAAACCCTTGGGACATTACAATTTTTGAATTCACAATAAATAGGCATCCAATCTTTCCTCTCGCACCTGTTCATTGTCCTCACTGGAGCGTTCAAGCTCGGGCGGATACGGCATTCACTGGGTGCCCTGTGGCAGGAAGCCCCAACAATGGCACCGGTGGCGAAAGGGGACCGTTCCTGCCCGCTCACCGCATCCACAAAACGCTTGCGGCGCAAATCGAGGCGCGACAAAAAGCTCTCAGCAATTGCTGCTGTCACGGGAACCATCGGCACCGCGTCCGGCAGCGGTTCACCTCCTCACATGGCCAACCTCAGCGCCGCCTTCGCGCACGCCACACTCATCAGCACCCTGCTTTTCGCGTTCAGTCCATCCGAGGCGGCCATCCCCGTCTATAAGCTCGGCGATATCGCCGACCAGGATGTCATCACACCCGTCGCCCTGACCGTGGTCGATCCGGTGGCAACCGAAAAGCTGAAGGAGAAACTGAGCCAGGAAGTCCTTCCGGTGGTGCGCTTCAGTCCCTCAGGCGCGAGCGATGCCGAACAGCGCCTGCGCCAGAGCTTGGAAACGGCAAAGTCCAACTTCCTTACCACACTACGCCATGCGCTCAACGGACAACCGCCGGCGGACCTGGCAACCACCTCTCCCGCCTATGTCGCCGCCATCCGGATCGTGAGCGCAGAATCGCCCGCCCATCTTCCTTTCGCACAATTCGCGCCTCTCTGGATTCAGAACAAGAGCGATCACCTTCTGATCGCGGACCTCGTTCAGCCTTTGAAGGAGGTCATGGTCCAGCCCATCGTCACGTCGAAGACCGATTCCACAATTCCTTCGAACCAAAGTGTGCAGCTCGTAACTGTCAGTCAGCTCGACGCTTCACCCACCCAACAGGAGCTGGAAAAGCCTTCCACCCGCCTCACTTCCGGAAAGATCCTGAGCCTCTGGCGGGCGAGACGCCTGGTCGAAACCAGTTTTCCGCCAGGCCAGGAAGATATGGGTCGCTTTGTTGCGTCATTTGTCGTTGCGAACGCGGCGGCCGACCCCGCTCTCACCGAGCTTCTCCGCGCACGCAAGAAGGAGGGCGTCACGGCCAACAACAGCTACGAGGCCGCCCAGGTCATTATTCGCAAAGGGCAGATCATCGACCAGGCAGCCCTGAGTGCGCTGGCAGCCATGCGGGAAAGAAGCCTGATCGGAACCCTTCAATCCCGTCTGGACCAGGAACAGTCCATTGCAACCCAGATCAAGTCCCAGACCAAGTGGATCGTGGGCAGCCTGGTCTTTGTCTGCATGGCATTGCTGCTGGTTCTCTGGCGACTCCGTGCGCGGCCGCCGGTACCTGCCCTTGCCGGGCCCACGCAGGGCATGCTTCCCGGAGCGGAGGATCGCCTCCTTTCCGACGGCAACAACGCAGAGGTCTGGCGAAACCGCGCATTGATCGCCGAAGGAAAGGCGGAGCGAGCCCATCAGGCCATACGCTCTGGCGTGCTGGGTTGGATGCGCGAAAAAATCTTCCAGACCCTGTTTCGCCAGCGGACAGAACTGCTCAGCGCCCAAAAAAAGGCGGAGCTGGAAATGGGGGAGCTCGAGCAACGCCTGGAATCCCTGCACGCACCCCTCCAGGAGCGCATCCGCGCCTACGAACAGCGCATTGAGGAGCTCGAACGCGAACTTGCAGCCCAGGGCAAGGCAAACCGGGACCTAATCGGCGCACGGATCGCCGTCGCGCGCCAACACCTCGACATCGAGCGGGAGCGCAGCCGTTTTCAAGCCCAGTGACAATCCTCTGCCGATCGATCTTGAGGTTGCCTGCCGTCAGCCGATCCAATCACCCGGACTCTTCCGCATTCTGAAGTGCCTGTTCGTAGCACTGAAGGGCGTCGTCGTAACGCCCCTGGCGGTTGTAGACTCCTCCTTTGTGCAGGTATGCCAAGGTGAGATTCTGGTTCGCCTCAATCGCGCGATCGTAGCACCAAATGGCCTCCTCATCCCGCTTCAGGCGCTCAAGCGCTGCGCCTTTCTTCACAAGGGCCTCGGCGTGATTCGTATCTATCTTGAGAATCTCATCGTAGCAGGTCAGCGCCTCGCGTGCGCGGTTGGTACTGAGGAGCTGCCGTCCTTTGGCAAGCAGCAGAACGATCCGCGGATCCTCCTCGGAGGCATCCTCGTCGCCAGGGGTGGCCGCTCCCCCGGCAGCAGGCTCCGGTTTCAGACCTCCAGGCGCTTCTGAACCTCCATTCACATGAGGCAGCCCACCGGGTGACGCAGGATCGGGTTGCGTGGCAGCGGGAAGCCGCGTCGCCGTCTGCTCGAGTTCGATGACGCGTTGCTCAACGCGGTCAATCACGGACATCAATCGCTGATTCGACAACTCCACCGCCTGATCGAGCGCCGCCGCACCCGCGCCCAACGCCGGGACGTTTGCCGCAGGCAATGGCACCGGTGCGGAGGAGCGCGCCGCCACACCATCGATCACGCGATTGAGCGCGCGCCACTGGAAAAACGGCACCAGCAGCAGCGCAATCACCCCCAGCCCGCCAAAGATGCACGCCACCCAGATGAAGGTCCGCTGGGACTTCTGGGTCGCTTCTTCCTGCCGCTCCCGCTCCGCCGCCTGACGAGCCGCCTCAGCCTGCTGACGCTCGCGCTCCGCATCCATTGCTGACTTGATTGCTTCAAGCTTCTCCGAAAGCGCCGCCGCCTGGATCCGAGCCGCCGTCTCCGCCTCCACCCGGCTGTTTGCAACGGCCATCTGAGTAGCATGGAGCTGCTCGCGAAGCTGAATGTACGAGCGAAGGAGTTCGGTCTGGTTCTGATCCTCCGTCCCCTGCGGACGCACAGACTGTCCCTCCCCTCCCGCTTGTGCCTGCGCCGTGAGCGGCAGAACGGACGACAGGAGGACCCCCAGAACGAAAAGGTGGGTGCCCAGTCTGCCCGGTCTTGAACTCTGGTTCATATCGGTCTTTCGACGCAGGCTGAAATTCCGTCCGCCGATGTCAAGGTGGCCTCGGCCGCTACGTAATAATTTCCAGAACTCCCGGCATCAGTCATACGCAGGCCCCACATCCTCAGGTGTCAACGTCCGAGCAAGGACCGGCGCTTCGCTCACCTCATCCGCCCCGACGTCCTTCATTTCTCCTCGGGGTTGGCCATCGATGTCCACGATCACACCGGGAAAAGAACCGGTCGCGGCATCAATGGCAGGGCTTCCTTCCTGAAGATGCACGCCCGCCTGGCCCTCACCACCCAGACGGGGATCGGCCGCGACATAGGCGTCCGCCAGAAGGTCGCCGGGCCCCCCCGTGTTCCATGCCAGATTTCCCTCCCAGACCGCGTCGGTGTAGGGCCCCTCAATCTTGGCAGCCAGCCCGCCTCCCTGGAGGATGTTGTTCGCAAACACGGTGTGCGTGGCCCCAAGCGGATTCGGATTTCGGCGGCTCATCTGATAGTGGGTGCGATTGTCCACAAACGTATTGAACGCGATCACACAATGGTCGGGCCGGTCATGGGCACCAACGGAGCCCCCGTCAGCCACCTCCACCGAACCATTGCCAAGATTCACGCCAATGTAGTTCCCCTCGAAAACATTGCTGAAAACCTGGTGCCTGTCTCCAAAGATCCGGAGCCCCTCCGTATTGCGGACGATATTGCCGTACACCACGCAGTCATTTCCATGGCGCAGGCTGAACTGGGCGGTGGGGCTGTCGGCGAAAGTGTTGTATCGATACGTGTTTCCGGAGCATCGGTTCGACACCATGTCGTTCTCGCCCCTGCAGCGGACGAACAGGTTGTACTCCACAACGCCCGCGCCGACCGACAGAGTCAGCGCACTCAGGCCAAAGCGCAGCATCTCCCCCGGCTCGCCGCCTGCGCTGCCGAAATCATGGAAGTAATTCCGATGTATCCAGAGGCGCTGCGCCACCTGCCCCGCGGGGCCGCTCACCGCTATCAACGCGCCGGTCGTGCGTTTGTCGCCAAAGTCATTCCGATCGATCTGCACATCATGCCCAAGGATCGCCAGATAGGGACCCGCCCCGGTGCACCGGAAGGTGTTGCGCGTAAAACGCACATGCCGCGTGCCTGTTCCGATGCTTGCCTTGCCCGAGGCGTGAGTAAACTTGAAGCCTGAAATCACCACGTGACTCGCGGGCGCGCCGACATTAAAACCATGGGTTCCTCCGATCTCCACCCCGCCGACCGTCTCCGCCGCAATCGTGATCGGCTGCTCCGCCGTGCCACGACACGTGACCGACAGGGCGGACGTCGTTACATAGGTGCCGTTCTTCAGCGTAATAACATCGCCAGGCACCGCCTCTTCGATCCGGCTTTGTAGTTCCGCCAGCGTTTCCACGCTATAGGATTCGGCAGGTGACACCACCGGGAAGGCGAACAAGGCTAGGACCGTGAACACTGCCGATAGGAACGCGGGGGAGTTGGGGTGCGACATGGAAATGAACAGATGTAAGCGGATTAACCTTCGGGCCAATGCTGGGCAAGTTTCCGACGAAGGAATCCAACGCTGGCCTCAAGCTGATCCATGCCGTCGACGCCGTCCTCGATGCTGATCCAGCTGTTGAATCCCACGCTCCGCAATTCCCGGAAAATGGCATCGTAGTCATTGAGACCACGGCCGATTTCCCCGTGACGCAGGCGCTTGAGGTAGCCTTCGCTTCCATTCTCCTCCCGACGCAGGTCCTCGACCGTGCCTTCAATCAGGAAGCGGTCGCTTGCGTGCATGGTCACCACACGGTGCTTCACCCGCCGCAGGAGCTCAAGGGGATCATCACCCGCAATGATCGCATTGCTGGGGTCGTAGTTTACTCCAAAGCGAGGATGCCGGATGCGATCCACGAGGGCGCAAAAGACGTCCATCCTCTGCGCAAACTCCGGGTAGTTCCAGAAGTCATCTTTGTAGTGATTCTCAAGGATCAGCGTCACATTGCAGGCTTCCGCCTCCGGCAGGCACGCCTCGATGGCTGAAACCACCAGGTCGAGCCCCTGCGAGACTGTCAGCTCCGGTCGCCTCTGCCCCGAGAGCACGCGGCAGTAACCCGCACCCAGGGTCGCGGCCATGCGAATCCAGGATTTTTCGCGCTCGATCTCCTTCAAGCGCAGTTCGGGATCCGGCTGCGAAAAATCCGGGGAGCAGCAAAGCATGGGGATCACCATGCCCGCGCGCTCCACCATCCGGCGGGCCTCGGCCCATCTGGCCGGATCCTGGAGTTCGAGGAACCCGCTGTAGTACTCCAGCCCATCGAGCTTCAGGGGGGCGGCGAGGTCGACCCATTGTTGCAGGGTCATGGTTCCGTCCTTGCACAGGGCGCGGACAAATGCCTTCGGGAAAGCGGCAAGTTGGGGCATCGGTTGAAAGGGGTGACTCAAACTTTGAGAGGATTGCGACCCCAGAGGGAGTACTGCTCGAGTTCGACGACCGAGCCCGAGATGGGACGCGATTCATCGCCAAGCCAGTATACGGCCGCATTTGCGATCTGCTCGGGTGTCATGAGGCGCCCCGACGGCGCGTAGGTCTTTGGCACCTTGGAAGGCCAGTCCTCCGGTTGCCCGAGCCTGCGCTGCAGCGCGTATTCGTGGGGAGTCAGCACCCAGCCGAGGTTGAGATGATTGACGCGTACGCCGTCCTCCCCGTGTGCGTTAGCGAGATTCCGCGAAAGCGTCTGCAGCGCGCCCTTCGACATGCTGTAGTCGAGCAGGTCGCTCTCGCCGCTCAGCGCATTGATCGAGCCGATATTCAACACGCAACCGCGATTTCGTTTCAATTCGGGAAACGCCGCCTGGATCAGCAGCATCGGGGCGCGCACATTGATCGCCATGACGCGGTCAAAAAACTCGGCCGTCGTGGTCGACAGATTGCTGCGCACGATCGCCGCAGCGTTGTTCACCACGGCATCGATGCGGCCAAACGCACGCAGGGCACTGGCGGCCACCCGTGCAGGACTCGCCGGATCCACCAGATCGTCCGCATGCGGCACCGCCTTTTCACCAAGGTTCTTGGCCACCTCCCCGGCATCGGCGGCCTCCAGACCGTGAACGAGCACGCTCGCGCCCTCCAGCACGCAGCGTTCGGCAATCGCGCGACCGATGCCGGTGGCGCCTCCCGTAACGATGATGACCTTGTCCTTCAGTCTCATGGAATACGATCTCCTAGGCGGGCCGCAGCACCGCTTTCACGATCTCTCCGGAATGCATCTTTTCAAACGCCTCGTGCCATTCCTCAAGCGTCCAGATGCCTCCGACAACGGGCTTCAAATCGAGCCGGCCTGAAGCCAGCAGCGCCAGAACGCGCTCCCAGATGGGCCAGTTGTGACTGAAGCTGCCCTGGAGCGTCAGATTCTTGTGCACCAGTGGATCCAGCGAAAAGCCCAGCGGCTGCGGGCCCCAGCCCACCTTGCTGATCCAGCCATTGGGACGAGTCAGCTCGAGGGCCGTCTTTAACGTGATGGAGACGCCCGCCGCATCGATCACACCATCCGCACCGAGCCCATCCCGCGCCTTTGCCCAGTCGGTGGCATCCCCCACGATCACTTCGCAGCCGTAGTGCCGGGCGATCTCCAGCCGGACCCGATCCCGCTCGAGTCCGACGAGCGCAACCTCCGCGCCTGCCAGCCTCGCCATCGCTGCGCACAGGATGCCGATCGGCCCGGGCCCGAGCACGATCACTCGGTCGCCCGGCGTGATCCTCCCGTTCTGGATGACCGCATTAAAGGCCACGCAGCATGGCTCGGTAAGCGCGGCAAACTCCATCGACAGGCCCGCCGGCACACGATGCAGACAGCGCGACGGCACCCGCACATACCGGGTCATGGCTCCATTGACCCCATAGCCAAACCCCTTCCGGTCGGGATCGAGGTTGTAGAGACCCGCGCGCGACATCGGGTTGTCGGGATTGATGACCGCAGCCGTTTCCGAGACCACGCGGTCGCCCTCCTTCCACTTCTTCACCTCTGAGCCGAGTTCGGCGATAATCCCGCCGAACTCGTGACCCAGCACGACGGGATAGTTGACCTGCCAGCTGTGCGAGGATGTCCACTGGTGCAGGTCACTTCCGCACACCCCAACGGCCTCGACCGCCAGGATCACGTCGTCCGGACCAGGCACCGGACGCTCGAATTCACGGAGCTCCACACTGTGGGGCTCTGGGGCAAAATTGACGACTGCGGGGGACATAGTCATACCGCACCAACCTGCCCCCACGCGGCAAATCAGTCACGACGGAAATCGAAGATTCTCCATTCGCCACACCGAATCATGAAATTTCTTCCGCATTGGAGAGCCGCGAGCCGCCGCACCTTCACCAGTAGAACCTTCCGCTCTCGTCATAAAATCATCCCCACCCCCGCTTGACATTGCAAACCAACCGGGAGGGGCACGCTTCGTTGTGACCGGCTTGTAAATCCGCACCGCGCTGCTCACCCAGCGGGAGCCCCACCTCCCCATGGCCCCTCAGGCCTTCAATCGTTTGATGAATTCCGCCTCAAAGAGTTCATAGACGAGCATGCGTTCCTCGATGAAGATGACTTCGATCGCCCCATCGCTGGCATAGGCAAAAACAATGCGATACTTGCTGACGCGCAGCCGGTAGTAACCGCTCAAGATCCCTTCCAGTGTCCCGATGTCGCCGCGTTCCACACCGAGGTCCTGCAAAGCGCGTTTGATCGCGCGCCGCGGCTCGGGGGCCAGTCGCTTGGCAAATTCGACCACCTGAACCGCCGGGCGCAGCACACGATTCATTCGGGGATATCGTCGAGTTGGCCGAACCTGGTCTTGCCGGCCCGATGCGCGCGCACCGCCCTCATGGCCGCTGCATTGCCCATGATTTCGAGCGTCTCTGCCACGGCTTTCATCCGCTCGTAGCCCATCATGTAGGCAACGGGATCATCGTGGCGGGTGACGGTCACAACCCTCCCCTTCTCAGCGGCCCTGACCAATGCCGGAAAGCTATTTTGCCCTTCCGAGATACTAACGGTAGATTTCATGGAAATCTATGTATCACAGGTCTGCTGGGAGTCAAGCCACCCGACTCGGCGGCCTCAGTCCTGAAAAGCCTGAATAGCTGTTGTCTTGAAGTAGCTACGATGAAACCAGACAGTTGAGGGGAAATTCCATGGCGCATCAGCCTGAGGGATCAAGAAGCAAGAAGACCCAGGTGAGGAAGCCCCCCAAGTGCGGTGAAACCGACGTTCGGCCAGGATCAGCTCCTCGATGGCCTCTGCGGTGCGCTGCGGAAAATGGTGCGGCCGGTGACTCATCACCATGCTTTACTTCACCGCAGGCAAACTCGACCTATCCGTTACCCACTGAAAACAGCGAGGAACTAAAAAAGTTATTAAGATGCTATAAATAAGTTAGTAACGAGTTTCAGTCCGCATCAAACATGGTCGCGTGTTTGCGTAAAACAAAGTTGAAATGCAACTCAAAACATAGTTCTCTGATCGCACAAAACAAAGTTAATGCCTGAACCCCAACAAGCCCTTGCCGCTGCCTTGCAGCGAGTGCGTGAACGAGCGACTGGAGAGGTCGTCCGCGGGCCCGACATTACCCCGAAAGATCGGCTGTTGCTCCTCAAGCGCGGTTTCTTGGTGGAGATCATCAAAGGGTGGTATGCACTCACCACTCCTCAGGCTCAGCCGGGCGATACCACGTTTTGGCACGCTCATTTTTGGGGATTTGCCAGCGCCTACCTGAGGCACCGATTCGGCGCAGCCTACGCGTTGTCGGCCAAGCACTCGTTGGATCTCTGGACAGGTAATACGCAAACTCCCCAACAGCTTGTCATCATCGCTGGCAAGGGCGGCGTCTCGAAACTCGAACTGCCGAATCGGACTTCGCTCTTGATCTACTCAGCCAAGAGGAATCTGCCTCCAGCCACGGAGCTGAAACAAGGTGTGCAGGTGATGCCCTTGGCGACAGCGCTGGCGCGAGTGAGCCCGGCGTTTTTCCGTCTTTCCGCAACCACCGCGGAAATCGCTCTTCGTCTCGTTCGACCTGACGATCTGACTCGCGTGCTTTTGAGTGACGTTGGCACGTTGGCCGCCGCAGAGCGGCTGGTGGGTGCCTTTCGCCACTGCGGTTTGAACGAACAAGCCGACCGCTTGGTCGCTGATTTGACAGCGGCGGGTCTCGAGGTCGCCGCAACGGATCCCTTCGTGGCTCCGCCTCATCTCCCCGCTGGTCTGTTATTCAGTTCGCCCTACGTCGGTCGCCTGAAAGCCCTTTGGCAGACGATGCGACCGGTGGTTCAGAACTTGTTTCCCTCTCCCCCACGCCGGCCGGACGCGCAAGCCTATCTCGACAGGGTTGCTGAAATCTACACCCACGACGCCTACCACTCGTTGTCGATCGAAGGCTACCAGGTGACACCGGAACTGATCGCGCGTATCGCCAGTGGCGGATGGAATCCCGTCACGGATGGGGCCGATCAGGAACGTGTGGCTGCGATGGCGGCCAAAGGCTACCACGAGACATTCAAAACGGTTCTCGGAAGCGTTCGTGAGGTGCTGACCGGCCGACCTGCGGCGGTGGTGGTCAGCCGTGATTTGCCGAGTTGGTATCGAGCGTTGTTCAGTCCTTCGGTGCAGGCCGGGCTATTGCCAGCCCATGCGCTCGCTGGCTACCGCAACCGCCCGGTTTTCATCTGCGGCTCTGAACACGTGCCAGCGCCACATGAAGCGCTGCCCAATCTGTTGGACACTTTCTTTGAATTGCTCGCGGCGGAATCTTCCGCAGGTGTGCAGGCAGTGCTCGGGCATTTCTTTTTCGTCTACATCCATCCGTACTCAGACGGCAATGGGCGTATCGGACGATTCATTCTGAACGCATTTCTCGCTTCCGGAGGCTATCCTTGGACGGTGATTCGGGTGGAGCATCGAAACGCCTACATGAGTGCGTTGGAAAATGCCTCAGTGCGTCACGACGTTAGTGATTTCACACGCTTTGTTGCCGCCGAAATGACTGCTTCAGTCGCCCTTGAAGGGCCCAAACGCTGAGCGAAATCTGAGTTTTGTACAAACGGCCGGAAGCAGGTTGCGAACATCACCTACATCCCGATCCAGGGCGGGTACATCTACCTGTGCGTGGTGATCGATTGGTATAGCCGTGCGGTGCTGGCCTGGGAACTATCGAACACGAACGACACGACGTTCTGCGCGCAGGCGGTCGAGCGCGCCATCGCGCGGTACGGTGTGCCGGAAATCTTCAACAGCGACCAGGGTTCGCAGTTCACCTCCAACGAGTCTGCCCGGCCGTTGCTGTCCCGCGGCGTGAAGCTGTCCATGGACGGCCGGGGCCGGGCGCTGGACAACGTCTTCGTTGAACGGCTCTGGCGCACGGTCAAATACGAAGAAGTCTACTTGAAGAGCTACCGTTCGCAGATCGAAGCGC
>JACTNC010000044.1 GCA_014584295.1 Verrucomicrobiota bacterium | reverse complement strand
CGAATCTACGAACCGGTTTGACCACAGATTAAACGGATACGATCCGGATATAAATACAAACCAACTGGGAGGGGCACGCTTCGTCGTGACCGGTTTGAGGATCGGAAATTTGACCACGGAGTGCACGGAATGCACGGAATGGAGGTCAGAGGTCAGTAGCGGGAGCTTCCAGCTCGCGGGTTTCGGTGCAACATGGGACCTGGAAGGTCCCGCTACTTTTCGGCAGGGCACGACGAAGCGTGCCCCTCCAGGGAGAGAATCCACTTTCCCCTCCAAGCCCAATCCCGCGCCATTCCGGGTCGTCCCGGGTGGATCAATTGTGGACGGAGGAGCTTGACGTGTTGGAAAATTCCGACGGAACGGAGGCCGCTTCGAGCGTCTCCTTTCGCCCGCGACGTGTATCACCGATCTGAGTCAACAATGCGGGCAATGTCATGACAATGATGCGCAGGTCCAGCAGGAACGACCGCTCCTTCGTATAGCGGATATCGAGGTGGATCATTTCGTCGAAAGTCGTGCGGTTCTTCCCGGAAACCTGCCAAAGACCCGTCAACCCGGGGGTTGCTCTGAATCGCTCACGCTGCCAAGGCAGGTATTGTTCATACTCGTAAGGAAGGCAGGGCCGCGGACCGACCAGGCTCATCTGGCCTTGAAGCACATTGATGATCTGCGGCAATTCATCGAGACCCGATGCGCGCAGCATCCATGCGCCCGGGATCAACCGCTTGTCGCGCTTGGAGTCCATCTTTGTCATGGGCGTGTTCGACTGCATCAACTGGGCCAAGTGCGCCTGATGGGCTGACGTGTCCGCCTTGGCCTTCATGGTGCGGAACTTGTAACAGATGAACCTGCGCCCCAGATAGCCCACCCGCTCCTGACGGAAAAGGACCGGCCCCGGCGACGTCAGTTTTGTAAGCACCGTCATCAACAGGGTGAATAGCGCCAGCACCGGAAGAGCCATCAGGCTGAAGCCGATGTCAATCGCACGCTTCCACGCTGGAAGCGGTGGCATCAGTTCCTGCGATCCGGCCTTCCGCGGGTTGCCGTCCACGTGTGCCTCTTTTTCAGGCGTCATGATCATGAAATGGCTCCGGAAATCCTTACGTTTTCAGAAATTATTGATCACCGGTCAGCCCACCTTCTGCAAATGGGAACGGCTGATATTGACTTGCGCTGCACATTGCAGCGTCGACAGGAGGACAGCGACGCGATCGCGATCATCGCAACCGCGCAGGACCATGGCATGAAGGCCACGCATGGGACCATCGATTACCACAACCTGATCACCGGAAGCCAGAGGCGGTTCGATGGAGATGACATCCAATGCGTCGCCAGCCCAATGTCTAAGATCCTGAATGATGGCGTCTTGAACAATTGCTGGACCTTCACCGAAACGCACCACGTCCAGGACATCCGGCGCATATCGCGCCGCGCGGAACTGAAGCGCGGGATCAAACCGGCAGAAGAGGTAACGAGGGAACAACGGCCGGACGACGGTGCGCCGCACCCGGCGGATCACCTTCTCACGTTTCAGACGAGGGAAATAGGTTTCAAGTCCCAAGGTCTCATTCAGGTAGACGACCGTCTGGGCCTCTTTCAGCGGCTTGGTGTGAAGACAGTACCAATTCATTTCATGAAGCGCTTGCTCGATGAACTGTCAAAGGCCGCCGCGATCGGCATGGCCTCGCCTGCAAAAATGGCGCATTGAACGGCATACGCGATTCAATGCCCGAACGAGGGCCAAAGGCAAAAGCAATTTCGTGCGTGGAATTGCATAGGCATTCAACGGAAATTACCCAGTGTTTCATCAAGCTGCCGCCATCCCGGTGCAGGCGTGGCATCGGCATTCGACTTTCGGTAGATTGAACTGCACCTGTCAGACCCTGAAAATGGTTCGCCCTGCGGCCTCGTTCCCATTGGATTTTCCGGTTTCATGAGGCAGCAGGAGTGTTGGCTCGACGTGCGTGGGAGGACTCATGGATTCGCGGAAACCCTCTAGGAACAAGTGCTCATTCCATCGACGCGCCTACCTTGTTCTTAACCCCAGGCTCCGCGCAAATCGCAGAAAAGGACCCGACAAGAGACGGTCGCTGGCTGTAAACATACCCGACATGTTTCAGCACTGACCATCTCAAGCAAGAATTTTTCCAGGTGCGGGAATCACGTACCCAAAATGTAACACTACGCATCCCAATAGGCCGATGAAATCACGAAAAACTCCATCCCGAGAAAATCTCATAACAGATTGACGTAAAATCAAGTACGGGCCAAACGCTCGCAACACTTTCTGCCGACACGGGTCACCCGCTGGTGAAAATGCAGTTTTCATTCATATAGCCCATAGCCCTACAAGGAAGCAAGCCCCGCAGGCACAGACGCAATTCAAATTCCATCTAATTGAATTGTAAAAATAGGGTAATACCCCTATCCATGAAATGTGCGAAACAGGGAGCTCCTAACTTGATCACGGCCCTGCTCCAGGGAACAGGATCTGTGGCGTAAGTACCCACTCGAGCGACGGGACGGACCCAGTATTTTCCAAAAAGATCCTCAGAAACACGCGAACTAGGGTAAACTTCCCATCGGATCTAGGCAGTATGCTCTATGGGAAAGCGCATCGCAAGATCGTATCTTGAGCCAACTTAAGGCAAGAACCCCGTCAGATCCCCAGCCCTACCAAGCATCAATGGCGTCACTGCTCATCGTAACCGCTATCAGCATGGCTGCTTTGGCGTTGGCCAGCTTGATGGCCCTGTATCTTGCACTACGAAACGCAACGATCGGCTACGAGGACGTGCAGGGGTTTCATGGTGAAATCAAGCAGCATGGATCGACCAGAGGCGAAGGTTGATCGCGATTGAATCGACTGTCCTGCAAATCGGGGGGACTGGCTCGGGAGCTTCCAGAGAGTCCCAAGCCTATGGAGATCATGAACGGGAGCTGGAAGCTTCCGCTACCCTTCCAGACCCGAAACGTCAAATGTCCCCTGCCACTACCAGCGCGTTGCGCGGCGTGGTCGTCGACGCATTCTTTCTTGTTCCGGCTTCGCCCGCGTTGGCCTGGACGGGCATTTCAAGCAAGGGGGCTTCTGCGGGCGGCGGCTGAACGCCAAGATGAAAACCCTCCGCATCCTGATACCCCTCCGCAGCATTCCTGTATGCGAACCACACAGGCGCTCCAAGAAGGACCACCACACCAACCGTCGAAAGACCAAAGATGAGGAGCGTCGTCATGGGAGTATGGGAACACCACGGCTATCGGCGCTCTGCCGCTGCAGCTTGAACCCTTTTTTGGATGGCGGGCTCCACTCGCGAATTGGCACATGGGGAATACACCCTGGGCAGCGAAGATCGATAACCTGTAAACGCAGACCTTGCAGGTCTGCGGGGATCGAGAATCGGGAGTTGGAAGCTCCCGCTACGATTAAATCTCAAGCCGGGCACGACGAAGCGTGCCCCTCCCACCTCCGCCCGCTGACCACCGATTTCCGACCTCTGATCTCTGATCTCATCCTTTCCCAACCGCATACCGGGCACGACGAAGCGTGCCCCTCCAAGGCAGACCGAAATGTCAACCACAGGTTCGAAAGCGATTTCAATCAGTGGTCCGGCCAATTTCAATCTGGTCACGACGAAGCGCGCCCCTCCCGTCTTGATAGCCGACCTCTGATCTCCGACATCCGACCGCTGACGTCTGCCCTCCGGCCTCCGGTTCAGGGCACTTCATACACCTCGACGATCACGATGCCGTTGGTGTTGTCCGCGCTGCGGGCATGGGCGGTATAGGTGCCAGGGGCAAGCCACACCACCACCGCTGCGCTTCGCGAACCGGGGGTCATCGGGAACGCCCCAACCTTGCCGCTTATCCGCGCAACAAGCTCCGCATTCTCCGACCAGTCGTCATTGCGTGCAATCTCGGTTGCAACCCCGTCCTTCGTCCGGAAGAGGCTCACCTCGGGATTTGACATTGAACCATCGACTCCAAATCCGGCCAGCTCCGGCCCAACCGCCCGCACCAGCATCCGGCGCGGCGCATTTCCCGACACAATGAAGCCCGTGACAATCACCTGATCCCCACTGCCACCCATGCCGCGCAACGAGAGATTGCTCAGCTTGGATCCCGAAGAACCCTCCGCGTCGCCATCGTAGACCTCAACCAAGGTCGCTCCCGTTGCGTCTTCCGCACCGGAAATCTGCGCCGAATAGCCCCCCGGCGGCAGATCCATCACAAGAGCGGCATCCTTGCTTCCAGCCGGGAGCGGGAAGGCGCCTACTGAAATCGACGTCGCAACGACGCTGGAATCCCAATCATTGTTTGAGGCCATCATCGTCGCCTCTCCGCCAGCGCCTTGGCGGAAAACCGTGAGCACCGGATCCGCAAGGACACCGGTCACTCCATACGCCTCAAGCGCCGGACCTGTGGCCCGCAGAAGGATCTTCTTTGTGCCCGTCCCGGAAATCGTGAAGCCCGCAGTGAGCGTGGCAGCACCGTTTCCAGCCTGCGCCCGGACCGACATGTTGCTCACCTGGGTCGCAGAGGCCATCGTATCACGCGCTCCACTCACTTCGAAAGTCCGCCCACCGTCCGCCACCGTGCCCGAGAGCAGTCCGGACTCGAAATCCAGGCCGATCGCACGACCGTCCGAAAGCGTGACCGCCAGAACGCCATCACTTGAAACGGTTCCTTGCCTTCCACGCGCGATGCCCGATTTCGAAACGGCAACAAACGCGTTGCCCGACGCACCCACGAGCGAAACGATCTCGTCATCCGCCGTGTTGATGAGAGCCCACTGATAGAGGCCGGCATTGTCGGCAAGAGGTCCATCCGTCGGTTCAATCGATCCGCTGAAAGGCACGAGGCCCGTGCCGATTGTGCCTGAGACGGAAGTTCCGTTGACGTACCCATTGACCGTGCCAACGCCGGGTGCATCGAAGGTGAAGGCCCCGTTGGAGCCGATTGCGAATCCGCGGGAGACAACGCCCCGGGCCAGGGCAGGTGAATCGGCCAGGAAGACCCCCGTATTGTCCGCATTGAGCTGCAGCGCAAAACCGCCTGCGTAAGGTCCCGGCAACCCCACGGTGCCAAAATACGCGTGCCGCCCTCCGGCAACCGTAACAACAGCCGTGCGGCTCATCGCGGACTGCGTGGAGTTCGTGATGCGCACCCAGTAGCTGGACGAGATCATCAATTCCGGTGTCGTGAAAACCGCCGACGTAGCACCGCGCACGGGTGCTCCCATGTCGCCACGAGAGCCCGCGTACCACTGATAGGAAACCGCCCCCGCGGCAATCGCCGCGACTTCAAGCGTGGTTGACCGGCCAGCATTGACCGTCACATCGGCCGGCTGACGAATGATCAGAATATCCGCCTGACCCGGTTGCTCGATCACCGGTCCCCCGGTGCCGGGATCACTCGGCGTGCCCGGTTCACCCGCAGGTGGAGGATTCATGCCGTCAGCACTCACGGAGAGCACAAAGCTCCGGCTCGACGTGAGGTTGCCATCGCTGGCGGTAACCGTCACGGTCGACACGCCCACCTGTCCAGGGACCGGGGTCAGCGTGAGAGTGCGATTCGCACCCTCACCGGAAAGCACGATGGAAGTGTTCGGAAGCAGGCCTTGATTGGACGATGATCCCGATACCACGAGACTTGCGGCAGGGGAATCGGCATCCGTGACCGTAAAGCCAATCACCTCCGGTACTCCATTCGCGACAATCGCGCGGTCACCAAGCGCGGAAATGATCGGCGCCGCATTCACGGGATACACAGTCACAAAGAAGCTCGAACTGGACGAATTGAAGCCATCACTCGCGGTCAGCGTGATCATCGCGTTTCCTGACTGACTCGGCAATGGAGTTATGGATACGCTGCGGCTGTCTCCACCTCCGCCAAGCACAATGCTGGCATCGGGGACCAGTGAGGGGTTGGAGGACCTGGCGGTGACCGTGATGCCGGCAGCCGGTGTGTCGAGGTCGGTCACAATAAACGGAATTGGACCTGTGCTCGTGTTCGCATCGAGGATCCGGTTATACAGTCGGCTGATCGTTGGCACATTCCCGGGCGCCTTCACAACAACCATGAAGCTCGCGGTTGTCGAAAGTGTGCCATCGCTCACGCGGAAGGTGATCACAGCCGTGCCGCTCCGGTCGGTAGCAGGCGTAATGATGGCTGTCCGGTTCGCTCCGCTGCCGCCAAAGACGATATTCGAAACCGGCACAAGGACCGTATTCTGCGAGGTCGCGGTGACAGTGAGGCTGCCTGGAGCGGTCTCCGCATCGCTGACGGTGAATGTAAGGCCGACATTGCCGTTCATCGCCGTCGTGAGGTTCGTGAGATCCGAGATGCGCGGCGCCGTGCTTTGTGCGGTGATCGTGAGGACAAAGCTGCCCGTGGTGACAAGGCTGCCGTCGCTCACCGAGAGTGTCACTGCCACCGAACCCATCTGATTCGACGAAGGCATGAGCGTGATCGTGCGCGTTTCTCCCGAGCCCCCGAGGACGATGTTCTGGTTTGAAAGCAGCGTCTGATTCGACGACAGCGCTGTCACGATCAGACTGCCCGCAGGTGTTTCCGCGTCATGGACCGTGAATTCGATCGCGCCGGAGCTGCGCCCGAGGACCGTTGAGCGGTTGGACGGCGTGACAAGCGTCGGAGCCGTGTTGGGAACCGTCACCGCAAGCACGAAGCTCGTACTCGTGCTCAATTCGCCGTCGCTGACAGTGACAGTCACCGTGGTGGTTCCGGTCTGTCCGGCAACGGGGGTCGCTTTGAGCCACCGGTTCGCCCCAGAGCCTCCGAACACAATGGCGGAATTGGGAACCAGGGACGTATTCGAGCTTGTCGCCGTCACAGCAAGGTCCTCGACAGGGGTCAACGCGTCACCCAGGAAGAAGTCAATGGCAGCGGTCGTTGTCCCCATGGTCACCGACCGGCTTCCAATGCTCGTGATTGTAGGCGGAGCATTTTTCGGACTGACGGTTACCGTGAAGGCGGTGCTGGCAGACAATTCGCCATCGCTGACAATCAGTGTGACGGTGGCAGTGCCTGTTTTTCCGGAAGCCGGTGTGAGGGTCAGCGCGCGATCAGAATCCAGGCCGCTAAAGGACAAACCCGCTGCATCGATCAGCGCAGGATCGGACACGACTGCCGATACGCTCAGAGTGCCGGCGGGGGACTCGGCGTCGGAAACGAGAAACGAAATCGCATTCGAGGACGTACCCATCTCCAGGGATTGCGCCGGCACCGGAGAAATGACCGGCGCGGTATTGAGGGCAGACACGGTCAAATCGAAGCTCGTTGATGTGGTCTTTGTTCCATTGCTGACGCTGAGTGCAATCGTCGCGCTTCCGGTCACTCCCGCCGCCGGTGTGATCGAGATCGTGCGCTGAGCGCCGGATCCACCCAGCACAACGCTTGATAGTGGGACGAGGCGCAGGTTGGAAGAATTGACCGATACGGTCAGGAGTTCAGGACTGATTACACGGTCGCCGACGACAAAGGGAATCGGGCCGGTCCCGGTTGAACCCAGGGACAGATTCTGGTTCGCAAGACTGCTGATTGTCGGTGCCTCTGACGAAGGAACAACTTCAACGATGAAACTCGTGCTCGCCGAGGCGACACCGTCGCTCACCGTAAGAGTCACGGCAGCGGTTCCGGTCATCCCGGTTGACGGGAAGACCCTCAGCGACCGGTTGCTTCCCTCACCCGACAGCTGGATGCCGCCGTTGGAAACAAGCGTCGGATTGGATGAACTCGCTGAAACCACAAGCATGCCGGGCTGGGTTTCGCCATCAGCCACGGTAAAGGGGATCAGTTCGCTCGAGTGCCCAGCAACAAGTACGATGTTCGAAATAGGTGTGATCGTGGGCGACAGATTTTCCCCAAGCACTGACAGGACAAAACTGGTGCTTGCGCTGCTGGAGCCGTCGCTCACGGTGACTGTCACCGTCGAACTGCCCGCTGAACCCGGCGCGGGCGTCAGCGAAACCGTACGGGCTGATCCGGTTCCTCCGAACACGATGCCGGACAAAGGCAGGAATGCGAGGTTTGAGGAGTTCGCGGTGAGCACGAGGCTCTCGACCGGGGAGTCAAGATCGTTGACCGAAAAGCCAACCGGCCCCGTCGAGCCACCACGGCCGATCGACTGATTGGCAATGCTGCCAATCGTGGGAGCGGCATTCACCCCTTGAACGGTCACGCTGAAAGACGTGCTCGAGGTCAGTGATCCGTCGCTCACCGAAACCGTAACAATCGCCACACCCGACTTGTCCGTCACTGGTGTCGCAATGATCGTACGATTCGCTCCGGATCCTCCAAACACGATGGAGGACACGGGGAGAAGGGCAGGATTCGACGTGGCAGCCGTCACGACAAGGCTTCCCGCGGGAGTCGTCGAGTCCCCGATCGTGAATGCAATGCCACCGGTGGAGCGGTTCAGGTTGATCGTGCGATCGGCGATCGAGCTGATTGTCGGTGCCGTGTTCACCTCGCTGACTGTCACGAGAAAGCTCTCGCTCGCACTCAACGTGCCATCGCTGACAACAATCGTAACGGTGGCACTGCCAACCCTGCCGGCAGCAGGCGTGACCGTGACGGTCCGGTTGACATCGCTTCCACCGAGTACAATCCCACCAAGCGGCACGAGCACCGCGTCCGAGGTCGAGGCCGTCACCGTAAGCGACGCCGCCGGGGTCGTGGCATGGGAAACCGAGAACGGGATGGCTGTCGTTGAACCATTCACGTTGAGGGCGACATCCGAAATCTGTGAGATGGTCGGAGCCGTAGCTGTGGCATTGACGGTCACAACAAAGGTCATGCTTGAAGAGAGGCTGCCGTCGTTGGCGGATATCGTGATCGTGGTCGAACCAATCTGATTGGGTGCGGGCGTTACGGTGACTGTCCGCGTTGATCCGGAGCCTGAAACAACCAGTCCTCCGCCCGACACGAGAGCCGTGTTGGAGGATGACGCGTTGATCATGATCGCGTCAGCCTGCGTTTCCGCGTCACTCACGGAAAACGACAACGCCCCGGTCGACGTGTTGGCCTCGATCGTGCGGCTCGCAATCGGACTAATCGTCGGCGGCGTGTTGGCGGCGATGACCGTGACAACAAAGGAACGCGATGTTGAAAGTTGACCATCGCTGACCGTCACCGTGATGCCTGCTGATCCAGCTTGATTGGCCGCAGGAACGACGGTGACCGAGCGATTCGCTCCACTGCCACCAAAGGCAATGTTGGCAAGAGGGACGAGAGCAAGGTTGGTGGAATGCGCCGTGACAACCAGGTCGGCCGCAGGCGTCTGTGCATCCCCCACCACAAAGAGCAGCGGCGAGGTCGTGGTATTGGCGTCGATTGACGCATTGGGAATTGCCGTGATGGTCGGCGCCGTGTTCGGGGCGGTCACTGTCAGGACAAAGCTGTCGCTGCTCGTAGAGGCGCCGTCGGATACCGTAACCGTAATCGTGGCTGTTCCCGATTGTCCCGCCGCAGGCTGCACGAGAAGCGTACGGGTAGAACCCGAGCCGCTAAGCGTGAGTGCTGACGCGGGCACGAGAGTCGGGTTTGTCGAAGCCGCCGAAACGGTGAGCAGACTCGCCGACGTCTGAGCGTCCCCCACCGTAAACCGGATCGAACCTGTACTGGATCCGGACGCAACGACCTGATTGGGAATGTCACTGATCGTCGGCGGCGTATTCGGTGCGGTCACCGTTAGAACAAAACTGTCACTGGCACTGAGCAATCCATCCGAAACACGCACTGTAATCGTCGCGACGCCGGACTGGCCGACAGCGGGCTGAAGGGAGATGGTCCGGTTTGCTCCGGAGCCTCCGAGCACAATATTCGCATCGGGAACGAGTAGCTGATTGGAGGAATTGGCAGTAGCAACCAGACTGCCTGCTGCGGTCTGGGAGTCCCCGACTGAAAAGGCGATGGCTCCGCTATTTGCGCCGGATTCAACCGTGCGATTGCCGAGGTCACTGATCGTTGGCGCAGTGTTGGCAATGCTGACGGTTACCGTGAAGGTGCTGGTCGCGGTGTTCACGCCATCGCTGACGGTGAGAGTGACCGAGGCACTGCCCGATTGGTTGCTGGCAGGAGTAAGAGTGACTGTCCTGCTTGAGCCGCTGCCGCCCAGGACAATGCCTGAAACCGGAAGAAGGGATGTGTTGCTCGAAGCGGCAGTCACCGTGAGTGCCCCCGCCGCCGTCTCCGTGTCTCCAACAGAGAACGTAATCGGCGTTGACGAACTGTTGGACGTGATGGAAACAGCAGCAATCGAGCTGATCGTGGGCGCTGCATTCGACGCCGACGGCGTGGTCGCCGAGGCGGTCGGCGAATAGGCTGATGCGCCTGCGGCATTGTAGGCGCATACCCGGTAGGTGTACGCTGTTCCGTCAGCGACGCTTGAATCGACGTAGGTGGTGATGTCCGGCCCGGTTGATCCGATCATCAGGAAGCTGCCGCCAGCCGTCGAACGCTCAATGCGGAATCCGAGTTCGTTCGTTGAGTTGTCCTGCCATGTCAGCCTCAATTGCGCACCATCAGCCACGGCCGAAGCGCACAGCATTCCGCAGATAATCGAACGAAGACCGCGTGCAATCGCGCGGGACGCCCAGCCTCGGGTGACATCCCTGATCAGTCCAGGCAATCCTGAGATCGCGGGATGGTGACGCAGGCTCTTCGGTTCGGTTGTCATTGAAAATTGGATACAAGTATCGGTTGGCGGCTGAGGCGAAACACCGTGCGATGACCTCCTGGCGCAGCCGGAGTCAACGGACGCATTCACCCGCTGCACTCATTCGACTCCGCCGTGCAATCGCTCCGGGTTTCACACTTTTTTCGCAGCAGAAATCTGATTCGCTCAGAGGTCGAATTCGCATGAACAATGGCTATGCAGACAATTGCCTATGTGCATTTTACGTATCTGCTAGGGGGTTTTTCCGACGAATCTGGGAGGCGCAAAAGACGCGTCTGGTGGAAACTTGATGCCTTCCTGGGAGAACCTTGAAATGGCGCGCAAATCCGACCCGTCGGGATTGCGTGCATGAACGCAGTCGAATGCCTCGAGTGAGGCAAATTTGACGATTCAATCAGACAGGCTGCTCGCAGGCCTTCTGCACAGCGTACTTGTCCATGAGATCGTAGAGTGTCGGGCGACTGATGCCCAGCTCCAAGGCCGCCGGTGAAATCTTTCCTCCGTGGCGGCGGAGCGCTCCGTGCACCATTTCCCGCTCCAAATCCTCACGGGCCTCCTTGAGGGAGGGACCTGGTGCGGGCTCGGTTGATTCAAGTTCCAGATCGTGGGGCGTGATGCGGCTGCCTTCGGCCATGATCACCGCTCGACGCACACGATTCTGAAGCTCGCGGATGTTGCCAGGCCAGGAATGGTGTTCGATCGCGCGAAGGGCATCCCTGCTGAAGACAAGATTCTGACGCCGATTCTGCACCGCGTATCGCTGAAGGAATGACCGCGCGACAAGCGTGATATCCTCACCACGATCCCGGAGGGCGGGAAGCGTGATCCGCACGACCGCAAGGCGGTAGAAAAAATCCTCCCTGAATGTCCCCTCGCGCATGGCCTTTTCGAGGTCGGCATTTGTCGCTGCAAGAATCCGGGTATCGACCTTCATTTCAACGCGCCCGCCCACGCGTTCGATCGTCTGCTCCTGAAGGAAGCGCAGCAGTTTGACCTGCACCGACAGCGGGACGTCGCCGATTTCATCGAGAAACAATGTGCCCTTCGACGCACTTTCGATGCGTCCCTTCCGCTGGGTGTTTGCACCGGTAAACGCCCCCTTCTCGTGACCAAAGAGTTCGCTCTCCAGAAGCGATTCGGGAATGGCGCTGCAATTTATGGCAATGAACGGGCCGTCACGCCTCGCACTTTGTTCATGGATCGCGCGTGCCACCATTTCCTTACCCGTCCCACTTTCGCCGAGAATCGTCACGGGGGCATTGGATGCCGCCACCTTCTTTATGGACGCAAATACTGCCTGCATCGCAGGGCCTGCCCCGATCATGCCTGAAAAGCCCGTCGGCTCCACCTGCTCCTTCAACTCACGAAACTCACGTTCAAGACGGGCCACGTGGAGACCCCGCACAAGAAGTTGCCTGAGCTCGTCCATGACCAATGGCTTGGAGACGAGATCGTATGCCCCCGCACCAATTGCCTTTAGCTCAATCCCTCGATCGCTGCCGCCTGAAATCACCACAACCTTCGTAAATCTTTCGACTTCCAAGATCTCCCTCAGCGTCACGAGACCCTCATTCGGATCGTTGGTCTGGGAGGAAATCGCCAGTTCCATGAACACCACGGCAGGCCGGTATTCGTGAACAAACGCCATGGCAGCAACTCGGTCGCTCACGACCCGCATGTCGCAAAGGTCCGAGAGGGACGTCCGGGCCCGCTCCCATG
>JACTNC010000014.1 GCA_014584295.1 Verrucomicrobiota bacterium | reverse complement strand
GGACTCAAGCATGTCGCGATTGGCCACCTGCGACACCTGCAGAAGACGCCGGGCAAGGTTCGAGCCTTCTTCGACGCTCCATATACGGCGTATGCCGCCCCCGCTTGATATGTCCCTTCTATTTCGCTCGTCTTAATAAATGATAACGACCACGGCATAGCCCTCTTCGGAGGCGTGAACTGCCGGGTGAGCAACAACACGGTGATCAAGAATCCCCATCGCCTGAACGACGATTTTCCGTGGATCACCATCACCCGGCACAAGAACGGTGCGCCGGGTTCGGGAAACATATTGAACAACAATCTCTCCTCAATCGCGCCAATCAACACGTTTTCCATTGCCCCTGGCGTCGTCCAATCCGGCAACCAGTTCGTCGGCACGGCCACGGAGGTCTACTTCGTGGACTATGCCCATCGCGATCTTCATCTCAAAGCGGGCAGCCCGGCGATTGACGCAGGCACAGCAGACAATGCGCCCGCCATCGACATTGACCGGGTCGCACGATCGGTTCCCTACGATGTGGGAGCCTACGAATTTCAGGCTGCGCCGCGTCTATCTGGAGCAGGGCCAACACGGTAACGACGGATTCAATTCTCCGCGGTAAACTGGCGTGGCGTGCGGCCACTGGCGCCCAGGTGTTCAACGAACGTCACCCTTGCTTGGTTTCCGGAGAAGACGAGGGTGTAGGTGGTGGTAAAGGGCGTTTGAAAATACACGAACTTCAAGACTAGGGTATTGTCGTTGGACCAGGCTCCGCTCACCGCTGCCGGAGTGGGGCTGCTCGCTCCGGCGGGAAAGGCAGGTTCCCAGTGATTGGGGCGGATGCTGCTGTGGTACACGTTTCCTGCGAGGGTGAGCGTGAGTTTGGTGCCTTTGCCGTCGTCAGCCGTTTCGAATGCGACGGCTTCGATTGGTTGAGAGTGGGATTGTTGAGTGACGCCTCCGGCAGTCAGGAGGGAGTCTGGGGGGAAGGCAAAACGCTTGCCTGCGAATTCGGCCATGGCCTTTGGCGGTGCAGCGTTTCCCTGCGGGGTGGCGAGTGTGAGCCGGGAAAGCTTCCGCATCAACGACTGCAGGGCTATGGCGTTTTCAGGAAGGGCCTGAGGATGGAACAGCGGGACACATCTGTTCCAGAGAAAATTCAGCACGGAGGGCATGTTCCGGGTGCCGGCGGTGACGGCGATCACCACGCGCTGCTTTGGCATGACGATGCAATATTGTCCATGGGCGCCATCGCCGCGGTAGAATCCGTGTCGGCAGCGCCAGAACTGGAATCCATAGCCCTGTTCCCAGTCGCTCAAGGGTGAGCTGCCGTTGGAAGTCTGTCGAGAGGTTGCGGCCCGCACCCAGTCTGCTGGAAGAATCTGCCGACCGTTCCACTGCCCCTCTTGAAGGTACAACTGACCGAATCGTGCGATGTCTTCTGTGGTGGCGCTGAGACCATAGCCGCCCATGCAGATGCCCTGCCGGCTTTCCTCCCAGCGGGGCGGGTCGATGCCCAGAGGCTCAAACAGGCGTGGACGAAGGTAATCGACGAGCTTTTCCCCTGTCGCCTTTTGAAGAATCGCAGAGAGCATGTAGGACGCCGGCGTATTATAGAGGAATGCGGTACCGGGCTTGTGCGCCACCGGCAGTGCGAGAAAGGTCCTGACCAGCGAGGCGTCCGAGTCATAGGGAAATCGGGAAATTGCATCCGCATGATGGCCCGTGGACATCATGAGCAGGTCGCGGATGCGCATTGCTTTCAAATTTTCAGACGGTTGAGCTGGGGCTTCAGAGGGAAAATAGGGCAGGACGAGGTCGTCAATCGACAGCTTGCCCTCCGCTGCGGCTAGACCGATTCCCGTTGAGGTGAAGCTCTTGCTCAGCGAGAAGAGCATATGGGGCTCGTGGGGGGCGTAGGGAGCCCACCATCCTTCAGCGATGACGCGACCGTTGCGAACGATCATCAGGCTGTGCAGCGCGTCGAGTTCGGTTTCCGCCGATTCGACGAGAGACAACAAAGCCTCTGAGGAAACGCCCTGCGACTCCGGGCTGCTGCGTGGCAGCGGCGTCGCGGCGGACAGGGGCACTGCCCAGATAAAAACTATGGGCGCCATAAAGCGCCGCAGGAGACTGGTGACAGCTCTGATGGCTTGGAAAGAGATGGAAGGGCTTTGGGATAATCCGCGGGTGTGCATGCAATAGAGCGCCATTGAGATAACAAAAAATTCTTGGCCTTGAATTTGGTGAGGTTGTCCACCAGCGTGCGGGCGCGCAACAGCGTTGTCTTTCCGGCGACTCTGGCGTTTGCGCCCCTCACATCCCGTCCCTAGCCGTGGGGGCTCGATTCGATTCTGTCCCCAAAATCCTCAAGTGTCGCATCCCACCGCCTCCGCCGCCTCGGCTGTCCCCACTCGTAAACGCCACTGGGTCGTAGTCTTTGCCATTTCGCTGGCGATGATCTGCTACATCGACCGGGTGATCATCGCTCAGGCGACGCCAACGATGCGCGCAGACCTCAACCTGAGCATTGAGCAATGGGGCTGGATTCTTGGAATCTTTTCGTGGGCGTATACGTTGTGTGAAATTCCCGGGGGGTGGATGGGGGACAAGTGGGGGGCGAGGAAGGTGTTGCTGCGGGTGGTGACGTTCTGGTCGTTCTTCACTGCGGCCACCGGCTGGGCCTGGAATTTCATTTCCCTGTTTGTCTGTCGCCTGCTTTTCGGTGTCGGTGAGGCGGGCTGCTTTCCCAACCTGACGAAGGCCTTTACAATCTGGCTGCCGGTGCACGAACGGGTTCGTGCCCAGGGGCTGATGTGGTTTGCGGCACGGTGGGGCGGTGCGATCACTCCCTTTATGGTGGCGCTTCTCCTTCAGCACATGCACTGGCGCCGGGTTTTTGAAATCTTCGGTGTGCTCGGCGTGATCTGGGCTGTATTTTTCTTTCGATGGTATCGGGATGATCCGCGCAGTCATCCCGATTTGAACGAGGCGGAGAAGGCGTTGCTACCGAAGATCGCAGCGAAGGTCGGGCACGGAGACGTCCCCTGGCGCAAGATCCTGCGCAATCGATCGGTTCTCCTGCTCTGGCTGCAATATTTTCTGCTCAGCTACGGGTGGTGGTTTTACATTCAGTGGCTGCCTTCCTACCTGCGTGAGGCACGCGGGTTCACGCTTGAGCGAGATGCGCTCCTCGGTGCGCTGCTGGCAGGAGTACCGCTCTTTCTCGGTGGAGTTGGGTGCTGGGTGAGCGGGCACTTTTCGCCGTTGTTTGCACGGTGGTTCGGGAGCGTGGCTGGAGCGCGAAAGGTGCTTGGCTGCGGTGGGCTTACGGCCGCGGGCCTCTTGCTGGTTGTTTCGGTTCAGATTCAGAATCCGATTCTCGCCATGATCGCGATGGGTTTTGCGAGCTTCGCGAATGATCTGACGATACCGTGCTCCTGGGGCGCCTGCATGGACATCGGCCGCACCTATGCCGGATCTGTTTCAGGTGGAATGAACATGGGTGGTGCGGGTGGTGGTGCGGTCGCGGGTCCTATGGTGGCGTACATCCTGATCTGGACCGACAATAACTGGAACGTGCCTCTCTATGTCGCCGCAATCGTCTATGGCTTCGCGGCGCTTTGCTGGCTCGGCATCGATTCGACCACCCCGCTGGAACTCGACGAGGATAAGGCGATCGCGGCTTAGTAAAGCCTCGCCTCTGCCTCGGGCTCGTGCCTGCGGCTTTCCGCTCGCCAGCGTTGGGGTGTCGCGAGACTATGGAGGGATGTCGTCATCCACACTTGAGAAGAGGAACATCAGCGAGTCCGATCCCTGTCCCTGTGGCAGTGGAACGTCCTTTGACGTCTGTTGCCGGCCGCTCCACACGGGCGCGCGCAAGGCGGCTACCGCGGAGGAGCTGATGCGGGCACGGTTTACGGCGCATGCGGTGCGCGACTTCAAGTTTCTTCATGATTCCTACCGTGCGACCGTAGGAAAACCGTACACGCCGGAAGCCAGCGAGCCGTCCATTGTCTGGACCCGGCTGGAAATCCATTCCCATGAGATCACCGACAATCCCGATCGTTCCTTCGTCGATTTTTCTGCCTATGGCACGGAGGGCGGTGTTGAGAAAGTGCTGCACGAAAAGGCGGAATTCCTGCGCATTTCCGGCTCGTGGTTTTACAACCGGGAAATGCGCCTTGGTCCGGCACCCTACAAATCAGCACACCCGAAGGTCGGTCGAAATGATCCCTGCCCGTGTGGGAGCGGGAAGAAATACAAGCACTGCTGCCTGGCGAAAGGGTGAGGAGCCTGCGGATGCAGGTGTCAGCCGGAGTGGAGTAGGCTATTCGGTCGCTGGCACGATTTCACCAACTGGGGGAGAATGCGCGAGACATGGGTGGGTCCGAAGAGTAGACTCCAGAGTCTCCTAATGCGAAGATGATTGAAGAGACGCAGTCACTTTTGCGGTGGGTGGCCCTGTCACTTGACAGCAACCAGCGTATATACACCGTTGTTACATGAGCACCATAACCGCCAAGGTCTTTCAGTCGGGCAATTCCCAGGCCGTCCGGCTGCCCAAGGGCTATCGCTTCAAGGGCAAGGTCGTGCAGTTGACTCCCATGCCTGGCGGCGTGCTGCTGACTGATCCGGTGGATTTGGCGCGGCGGCGAAAGGCGCTGCGCCAGCTTTGGGGCTCGACCCCGGAGTTCCCGCTCAAGTGATCTATCTTCCGGATACGAATGTCTTTTCCCGCTTTCTGCGGGAGCGGGATGTGGGATTGAGAGACCGGTTGCTGGCCGAGCTGGCATTCTGCCGGTTGTCGTCAATCTGCCTTTTCGAACTCGAGTATGGTGCGGCAAAGCGACCGGACCTGCCGGTTTTGCGGACTCGGGTCAAGAGGCTCCAGGCGCTGATCCCTCCAGCTCCGGATTTTGGAAAAGATGCCGCCTACTATGCCGGTGAAATTCGGGCCCGGCTGGAATCGCTACGCCCGAGTGCCCAGCCGATTGGCCCGTACGATGTGCTGCTGGCCGGCCAAGCCCTCAGCCTGGGAGCGGTGCTGGTGACGGCCAACGTACGGGAGTTCGCACGAGTGGCCGGATTGCAGGTGGAGAATTGGTAGCGCCTTCACCCAGGGTGGCTCGTTTTTACGCGGGCGACGAGAGATTGGCTTCTGACAATACAGAGGCCGCGAAGCTTGCTACTGCTCATCAGTGATCGGGAGGATCTTTACGTCGTCGATCTGAAAGACCGCCAGTGGTGATGGTGTGTCGGCCCCCGGGAGATCGCGTCCACCGTAACCCCTGTCGCGAAATTTTCCCGTGCGGAAGGACAACCGTTCGACGCTTGATGCCGGGTCGGTGAAGATCGCTGGGCGGCTCAGGAGTGTACTTCCATCGATTGCCACGGCGCAGCGATCGGCGCTTGGGGAAGCCGGGATTTCCAGTTCGACCGTTTGCCAGGTATTGGGTGAGTAGTTTCCAGCCAGGAGCCATTGACCTTCATGACAGGCCCGGATTTCACCGGATTCCTCCCACGCGAGACGAACGGGACGCTGCCCCTTCGCATCCAGCAGATCAATTTCGAGGCGGCCGGAGGTCTGCATCGCTCGCACCTTGAAGCTGATTTTCAACCCATGCGTCTCTGGAAAAACCCGCACCGCGCGGGCATAATCCCAGGGGTCTTCGTCGCGAAGCTCCAGGACATGTCCCTGCGTTGCTCCGCCGTCGACCACACGCACGGGCGCCCACACGGGACTGTAGGTGTTCCAACCCGGAGGGGGTATTCCGAGCGATACTGAATTAAAGGAGTCGCTGATCGTGCCGGTGACCCTTCCCGTGATCGGTGACGGAACACGCGCCACCCAAATGTCCTCCTTGTTGACGCTGTAGGTGATCCACGTCGCGTCGTGGTGATCAGGCGGAAGGCCATTGCCTTCAACGATGCCGCGCACGTACTGGGGGCCCATGTTCTTGAATGCCCCGCCGAAACGCTGGTCGGGCAATTCGCCATGAACGGCAAGCAGATCTCCAAAGGACGTGCCAACGGTGCCTGTTGCCACGGCGAGCGGATGTCGGAGTCGCCCGGTGGGATTGAAGAACAGGGCGTAGCGGTCGTCGGGGGTATGCTGAAGCCAGTATTTTGACGCGTTGTTCGCGAGATGGGTGGCGAATACCTTGGGTGTCCAGGTGAGCCCTTCGTCGCGGGTTGTGGCGACCTGGGCATTCTTCCAGATTCCGAGTACGCTTCCGTCCGGCCGGTGCACGTAGGACAGAGCCTTGCCCTTGATGCGATAGAAACCGCTTTCGTCGAGCGAATCCTCCTCCCACCACTGCGCGGTCATCAGGCGGTTGTTCAACAACGCTTCGCAGGCGGCGACAAAGCCGCGGTCTCGCGATTCGGTATAGAGCGGATACGGCGGAGTGAAGCCGGGAAAGGGCGGCTTCGAGTTGAGTTTGATAAAATGTATGGAGCCGAGCGAGCCGTCGGAATGGATTTCCCGCACGGCCCGGCCAATGCCGGTGCCGTCGTTGGGAGAGGGCGCCTTTCCGTAATAGCTCAGCACGAGGAGACGGCCGTCGGGAGCGACATAGAATCCCATGCGCTGGTGTGCGAGGGTCTGGGTGCCATCGGGGAGTTTGAAAGCAGGGAAGATGACA
Organism: Verrucomicrobiota bacterium; assembly: GCA_014584295.1. Classification (GTDB taxonomy): domain Bacteria; phylum Verrucomicrobiota; class Verrucomicrobiia; order Opitutales; family Opitutaceae; genus UBA6669. Next base: position 54,198 of record JACTNC010000014.1, on the reverse strand, counting down.
CGTGGAGCGCTCCAGTTCAGGCCGTCAGTTGATGTGGTGAGGGAGGTGACGCAGGGCGCCTCATGTTCGTCGCGCGGGCCGCTCAGGTATTCGAGATGGAACTTTCCATGGCACCAGGCGAGCATGGGGGCATGCAGATAGGTGTCCCTCAATCCGTCGGCATGCGCGGACCCCGTTCGATTGGCGCGAAAGACCTGCTGGAGGTGGACTCCGACCGCAGGTCGCAGTCCTCCGTCCGCGGCAGCGGTGACGGGAGTCGAATCGGTGAAAATCAGCGGGGCGTCGGCGGGAGTTGCTGCGATGGCGGCCAAAGGGGCCGCCATCAGAAGGGCGCAATGGCGGGCCAGTACGAAGATCCGTCGTTTCCACCGGTGCGTGCCAAGGGGAGGGGGCGGGCTCATCACAACGCAGGCTGGCCGCGAAACCGGAGTGTGCGAGCGCCGAATGGCAAATCCTTAGAATCCCGCATGAGGATTCATGAAATGAGGAAGAAGTGCACCCGTCCGCAAGGGTAGAGTTGGCCTGTTCCCGCCTACGCCTAAACCGCCCCAAAAATTGTCGTGAATTTCTGGAGAGAACTTCCGGTTCGGATTTTCAGGAGAGGTCTGCCCGCGTTGACGATTCTTTCCCTGTTCGCGGCTGTCAGCCGTGCGGCGGGCGACGGATTTGCCATCCTCTCGGAGGCAAGTTTGCGGAGTCACTTGGAACGATTCAACCGCATGGAGGACGAACCGGTGGTCAATCTCGTTCCGAATGCCGCCGCGGCGGATTGGCTGGTGACGAGGATTCCGAGATTCGAGTGCGCCGACCCGGAAGTGACGGAGGTCTACTGGTTTCGCTGGTGGGCCCTGCGCAAGCACCTGCGCATGGATGCTGCGAGCGGGAAGCAGGTACTTACGGAATTCATCACGCGTTCCCGTCCGGTCAGCAGCGCACTGGGTCATCACGTGATGGAAGGACGGTGGTTCAGGGATCAGTCCATCCTGGACGACTACGTGCGGTATTGGCTGCGTGGAAACGGTGGCAAACCACAGGAGCACTTTCACCGCTTTTCACAGTGGCTCGCCTTCGCCCTCTGGGAGCGATGGAAGGTAACAGGTGACACCGCTGACGCAGCCGACCTTCTGGATGATCTGATTGCGGATTACCGTGTGTGGGAACACGAACAGATGCGCGCGGATGGGCTGTTCTGGCAGTATGATGTTCGCGACGCGATGGAGGAATCCATCAGTGGTGGACGCAAGGTGAGAAATGTCAGACCGACCATCAGCAGCTATATGTGCGGCAACGCCGAGGGCATTGCAGGCATCGCACGGTCCGCAGGACGTGTGGAGATTGAACGGGATTTTTCGAATAAGACGCGATTCCTTCGGGAGAAGATTGTGGCGACGCTTTGGAATCCTGAGTTGGGATTCTTCGGATCCGTGGACGAGAATCTGCATCCCATCCCCGTTCGCGAAGCGATTGGATTCATTCCCTGGTATTTCTCCATTCCTGAGAGCGGGTGCGGTTATGAATCAGCATGGAGCCAGTTTACTGACACCTCTGGATTTCGCGCGCCCTGGGGACTCATGACTGCGGAGCGCAGGCACCCGGCCTTTCGATCGCACGGCGTCGGCACCTGCGAATGGGACGGCGCGGTCTGGCCCTTTGCAACGTCGCAGACACTGACGGCGCTCGCCAATGTCCTGTCGGATGGACGTGAGACTCCGGTGACACGGCGCGACTACTTTGACGCCTTTGTCACGTACACCCGGAGTCAGCGTCGCGATGGCAAGCCGTACATCGGCGAGTATCAGGATGAGAACACCGGGGCATGGTTGAAAGGAGGGGATCCACGCAGCCGCTGGTACCATCACTCGACCTATGCGGATCTGCTGATCACCGGGATCGTGGGGGTGCGTCCGACGGAGGGTAAAGAACTGACCGTGGCGCCGCTCCTGCCGGAGGGGACCTGGGCATGGTTCTGCCTCGATGGCGTGCGTGTGCGTGGCCACGATCTTGCGGTGGTATGGGATCGGGATGGCTCGAAATATGGAAAGGGTGCAGGGCTGCACGTCTGGTTCGATGGGAAAGTCGTGGCGAAGTCGGATCGACTTGGAACCCTGAAGGTACCATTGGGCAGGTTGCCATGAAAGACTGCCTACATCGAATTGTTGCCTGGGCCTGCGTTGAGTTGGGTGTCATCGCCGGTATGGGCACCGCGTTTGCGAAGGAGGTTCCTCCGCCCGTGGCATTGAAAAAGGACGGAGCCCTTGAGTATGTGCGTGCCGCAAATGGAGATGTCGTTCCGGACTTTTCGCATGCCGGCTTTCGGGGTGGCGGGGTCCGCTTTCCTGATGTTTTTGCACGGGTGCGTGTATCCCCGGTGGAGGGAGACGACGGTGCGCGCATACAGGCGGCAATCGACCTGGTGTCGAAGCTTCCCCTGGACAAGAAGGGCGTGCGTGGTGCGGTGCAACTGGAGGCCGGCCGCTACGAGATTGCGGGAAATCTCAGACTCTCCGCCAGCGGCGTCGTCCTGCGTGGAGCTGGTTCAGGCGAACGCGGGACAACCTTGGTGGCAACGGGCAGTGATCGCCGCGCATTGATTGTGGTTTCTGGATCAGAAGAGGGCCGGCCCAGCAGACCGCTGTTTGCAGTTGCAGACGACCGCGTTCCGGTTGGAAGCCGCCGCATAAGGCTCAAGCCCTTAGCCATGGAAGGAGGAAAGACGAGTTCGAAGTCCGAGGTGCGGCCGCGCCTGGAGCCTGGAATGCGGTTGCGAATCGAGCGACCCAGTTCGCAAGAGTGGATTCACGCACTTGGCATGGATGAGAGTCCGGCGCGGCAGCCGTATTCCTGGAAGGTCGGTGCATTCAACGTTGCGTGGGACCGTGTCGTCGAGGCTGTTGACGGAGACGGTGTGGTGCTGGACGCCCCGCTGACGACGGGGCTGGATGCGTCGCAGGGTGCGGTGATGGTCTCGCTCGGCTCATCGACAGGAGAGATTGAAACTGTCGGCATCGAAAACCTTCGCTGTGTATCCGAAGTGTCATCGGGCAATGCTAAGGATGAAGATCACGCGTGGAACGCGATCGAGATCCATCGCGCACGTGACACATGGGTCTGCGATGTGACGATGGAACAGTTTTGCGGCACGGCGGTGCTTGTGGGTGCGACCGCCGGGCGGGTGACGGTGCAGGATTGCAGGTCGTTGCGGCCGATTTCGGAAGATGGAGGCTATCGCCGGATGGCGTTTCATGCCCAAGGCCAACAGGTCCTGTTTTTGCGCTGTTTTGCGGAGCACGGCAGGAATGACTTTACGTCGGGATACCTCACAGCGGGCCCGGTGGTTTTCCTGGACTGCGAAACGCGTGAGACGCATGGCTTCAGCGGATCAGTGGGAAGCTGGTCGTCGGGTTTGTTGTTCGATGGAGTGACGATCGACGGCGGCGCGCTGCGGTTGGACAATCTTGAGACGTGGAATCAAGGTGCGGGATGGAATGCTGCCAATTCGATGCTATGGGGATGCTCCGCATCCGTGGTGGTCTGCCGCACTCCGCCCGGAGCGGCCAACTGGGCGGTTGGCGTCTGGGGACAGTTTGTCGGCGACGGCTCATGGAGTGAGGTGAATGAATTTCCGAAGCCGCAGAGCCTGTATCGCGCCCAGCTGTCCGATCGACTGGGAGCAAAGGCACTCGAATGTCTGCTGCCGCGCCGGTACATCGTTGACGAGCCGATGCCGACGATTGAGGAGGCGATTCCTGATCCCTCCCGACGTTCGGCGATGAAGGCCGAAGTGCGGGGGCAGCCGCTCGCGCTCGTGAACGGTTGGCTAGTCAGCAATGGCAGGCTGCTGTCCGGACAGACGCTGGGCGGCGCCTGGTGGCTTGGCAGGCTGGAGCCTGCTCGCGCGGCAGAGTTCGGCCCCGCGATTACGCGCTTCTCACCGGGCCGCGAAGGAACCGGTCTCACCGATGACCTTGCCTCGCTGGCGGATGCCATGGTGAAAGCGGGCCAGGTCGCCTATCGCCACCACTACGGGCTCTGGTATGACCGGCGACGGATCGACCATCAGATGATCCGCCGACCCGATGGTGATGTGTATCCGCCGTTCTTCGAGCAACCCTTTGCGCGCAGCGGGACCGGCGTGGCATGGGATGGGCTTAGCCGGTACGATCTCACCCGATACAATCCGTGGTACTTCTCCAGGCTCAGGGATTTCGCCCGGGAAGCGCGGGCCCGCGGTCTCGTTCTGGTGAACGAGATGTATTTCCAGCACAATATCCTCGAGTCGGGCGCACACTGGGTGGATTCACCTTGGCGGACGATGAACAACATCAACTCCACCGGATTCACCGAGCCGCCACCATTCAAGGGCGACACGATCCGCATGGCGCCGGAGTTCTACGATGTGGATAATCCGGTGCGTCGCGAACTGCATCGGGCATTTATCCGGCAATGCCTGAAGAATCTCGCGGACGAACCGAACGTCATCCACACGCTGACAGCCGAGAACAGCGGTCCCCTTTCGTTCATGCAATTCTGGCTCGATGTCGTGGGGGAATGGGAGGACGAGACAGGACGGCGACCGCTGATTGCGCTGAGTGCACCCAAGGACGTCCAGGATGCGATCCTTGCCGATGCGCGACGAGCAGAGCTGATTGATGTCATCGATCTCACCTACTGGTTCAGGGATGCGGAAGGAAAACTGTTCGCACCGGAGGGAGGGACGCGCATGGCTCCGCGGCAGCACTTGCGAACCTGGAAAGGGAAACGTCCCTCCGCGGCTTCCATTGCCGGAATGGTGGCCGAGTACCGCAAGGCGCACCCGGGCAAGGCAGTGATTTCCAACCTCGATGAGAGGGACGGCTGGTGGTTTCTGGGTTCGGGAGGATCCCTTCCGAAGACCTTGCCGCGACTGGATGATGCACTAAATGCGGCGATTGTCAGGATGACACCGATCGGAGCAGGCGTATTGGGTGAGCAAGGTGTCGGCTACTTTGTTGTCACAGGTGAATCGGGCGCAAAGGTCGATCTAACGAACGAACACGGGCCGTTTCATATTCGATACGTCGATGCGAAGACCGGCGCGGTCTCGGATTCGGGGAAATCCGTCGGGGGCGGAGGTGTTGTTTCATTCTCGGGTGAGAAGGGAGCGCCAACGCTTCACTGGCTTACGCGTTAGACAGGATGATCAAGCCCATGAGGTTTCAAATTTTTCCGTGATGAATGACGCCGCCGCATTGATCATTCTGCGGGGAGCACGCTACGTCGTGCCCTGGAGGCGTATTGTCAGTGCAGATGCGAAGGGAATTCGTGTAAATCGGTCACGACGAAGCGTGCCCCTCCACTTTTTAAGAAACTCAACTCGTTGACCATGAAACTTCGTCCAATGATAAAGACTGCGTTTGCTGTGCTGGGCCTGTCGTGCGCCCTTTCCCTGGGCTGTCTTGCAGCACAGGCTTCCGTCGAACAATGGGCGATATACGAAGTGGCCTTGAAGGGCCCTGCGGATGGGAATCCGTTTGTTGATGTCCGCCTGACTGCGACGTTCACCGATGGGGTACGCAGCGTCGAAGTGGAGGGCTTCTATGACGGAGAAGGTGTCTATCGGATTCGCTTCATGCCGGAAACCCCCGGTGAATGGAGGTATGAAACCAGGAGCAACCGCTGGCCGCTGACGGATCGGAGCGGTGTGTTTCAGGTGACGCCCGCATCGAAGCGCAATCACGGCCCGGTCGGCGTGCGGAACACCTATCATTTTGCCTATGCTGATGGCACGCCCTTTCGACCCGTGGGCACGACGTGCTACTCGTGGACGCACCGGCCCGCGGAGATGGAGGAGCAGACGCTGAAGACGCTTTCGTCGGCGCCTTTCAACAAGATCCGCATGGCGGTGTTACCCCAGGCCCACGGGATCAAGTACATGCCGCCCACACGCTGGCCGTTTGAGGGAAAGGCGCCTCGCGACTGGGATTTCACACGTTTCAATCCCGAGTTCTTCAGGCACCTGGAGAAGCGCATCGGAGATCTTCGCGATCTTGGAATCGAATGTGATCTCATCCTCTTCCATCCGTATGACGACGATGAGGATTGGGGGTTCGAGACAATGACTGCCGAGACCGATGACCGCTATGTCCGCTACCTGATCGCGCGGCTCGCGGCCTATCGAAACGTGTGGTGGTCGTTGGCTAACGAGTATGACTTTCTGCGGACAAAGACGGATGCGGACTGGGATCGCATCTTCAAGCTCATCCAGGCGAAGGATCCCTACCATCATCTCCGCTCGATTCACAACGGACGCCTGATCTACAATCACAACCAGCCATGGGTCACGCATGTGAGCATCCAGAACGGAATGGCAACGGAGGATCCGGGTCGGGCGACGCTTTATCGCGACGTATATCGGAAGCCGGTGGTGTACGATGAACTCAAGTACGAGGGTAATCACGATCTGCGCTGGGCACAGTTGGATGGTCGTGAAATGGTACATCGATTCTGGTCATGCACCGTGGCGGGAACCTACGGGGGGCACAGTGAGTTTTTTGCAGATGAGCACAATGTCGTCTGGCTCGCGCAGGGCGGCGTATTGAAGGGAGAAAGCGCTCCTCGACTGGCGTTTCTCAGGCGGATTCTTGAGGAGTCTCCGTCGGGCGGTCTTGATCCCAGCGATCACTGGCAGGATCCCCGGATGGCAGGGAAACCGGGTTACTATTACCTGATCTATTTTGGCAAGGAGACTCCGTCCTCGTGGAGCCCGGTCATGTATCGCACCGGACTCACCGATGGCATGGAGTTCAAGGCGGACGTCATCGATGCCTGGAACATGTCGATCACTCCGGTCGACGGAGTGTTCACGACAAAGAAGAAGGACCGCTATATGTTTGGCGAGCAGGATGGACGCGCCATTGCGTTGCCAGGAAGGCCCTACATGGCGGTGAGACTGAGGTATTCGGGAGGCGCTGCACCCGTGAGCACGGCGAAGGCGCCGATTGAGCCGTGAGGCAAATTGAGTTTTGCCTCGCGCCGCAATCGTCAGAACGATTGCCATCAATCTCTGATCCCATGCCAATTCGCCTCCTGATCTGTGTGCTGTCCGTCGTGCTCCTTGCCGCCTCGTCGCTTCCTGGAGCGCGCCTCCCCAAGGGTGTGAAGGCGGCCTATTTTGTGAACGACAATCCGCCCTATCCGGAATCGCATGCCTCGACGATCGTCGAGGTGGGCAAGGGGCACTTGGTCGCGGCGTGGTTTGGCGGAACCAAGGAGCGGGCGCCCGATGTCAGCATCTGGGTGGCTCATTTTGAGAACAACCGCTGGTCGGAGGCGGTGGAAGTGGCGGATGGACGCCAGTCAAACGGACCGCGCCTGCCCACTTGGAATCCGGTCCTGTTCAATCCGCCGGGCGGTCCGCTGGTCCTCTTCTACAAGGTCGGTCCATCGCCGAGCGAGTGGTGGGGAATGATGCGCACGTCGGATGATGGAGGAAGGAGCTGGAGTGTGGCGCGGACCTTGCCGGAGGGCATTCTTGGGCCGATCAAGAACAAGCCGGTTCTCCTTGATGACGGCACGTGGCTTTGCGGCTCCAGCACCGAAGGCACGCCTGATGGCTGGCGCGTGCATTTTGAGATGACGCACGATCGGGGGGCGACCTGGGAAAAAACGGCGTCGGTGGACAAGGGGCCAGGCCTGGACGCCATACAGCCCAGCATTCTCTTCCACGCCGACGGAAGGCTTGAGGCATTGTGCCGAACAAAGCAGGGCACGGTGGCCATGACATGGTCCGCCGATCGAGGAAGGACATGGAGTGGCCTGGCGGCGACAGAGCTTCCCAATCCGAATTCAGGCACCGACGCATTGACACTCAAGGACGGGCGGCAGCTCATCGTGTACAACCATTCCGGTCATCGCCCGGATGAGCCCGGAAAGGGGAATCGCTGGCCTCTCGATGTTGCGATTTCTTCTGACGGGATCACCTGGAATCGAATTGTGACCTTGGAGACGGAACCGATGGTCAGCGGCTATTCGTATCCGGCTGTGATCCAGGCTTCGGATGGACTCGTGCACATCACGTACACGTGGGGTCGCAAGAAGATCAAGCACGTGATCCTCAAACCCTCGAGCCTGCGCTGATTGCGAGGCGGTCAGGGCTGGCCTCAAAGCGTTGAAGGGCTTTCCAGTATTGGGTCGTGCGTGAATCGCGCGAGTGCGGCGCGAAGATCGGAGAGGAGGATCGGCTTGTTTAGGAAGCCGTTCATGCCGACATCCAGGCAGCGCTTGCGATCTGCGGGAAGGACGTTTGCCGTCAGGGCAATGATCGGAAGCGGCGCCATGCGGTCCGATGTCTTTTCCCAGCTTCGGTAGAGGGCAGTGGCCTCGCAGCCGTCGCGCTCGGGCATCTGCATGTCCATGAGGACGACATCGATCTCCAGATTCTGCATGCGTTTGAACGCCTCGATGCCGTTGACCGCGAACTCGGCTTCGTGACCCAGCTGGCGGAGCATCGTGCGGAGGAGGTTGCGGTTGACGGCGTTGTCCTCGGCGACGAGCACATGCAGGGCGGAATGAGCCGGCGTGGGGTCGTCCGAAGGCGGAGCCAGTTCAGGATCGAGACTGCGGCGGATCTCGGCTTCGAAGGAGAAGGCGAATGCCGTGCCCATCTCGGAGGTGGACTCAAGCTGCAGTTTGCCGCCCATGGCATTCACGAGCCGCGAGCAGAGGGCGAGTCCCATGCCGATTCCGCCATGAAGCCGGGTTCGGGAATCATCTCCCTGCGTGAACGGCACGAACAGGCGGGGTATCAGATCAGGTTGGATGCCCGGTCCGGTGTCGTGAACGCGAAATTCGAGAAGGACATGGTCAGGCTGGCTCGCAGGGCGTGCCGCAATCGTGAGTTCGACCGAGCCTGAGCGTGTAAACTTGATGGCATTGGTGAGCAGATGAATCAGAACCTGGCGGAGCCGGGATGCGTCCAGCACCACAATTTCTGGAACGCGGGGTTCCATGCCTGATTCGAGCCGGAGCTCCTTGCTTTCCGCAAATGCAGCCATGGCGGAAACTGTATCCAGTATCAGACTACGGATCCTCACCGGCTTGGGATGAAGATCGAGCTTCCCGTTCTGGGCCTTTTCGTAATCTAGAATGTTCGTGATGACGCTGAGCAGCGTCTCGCCGCCCGCGGCAAGCGAGTCCAGCCACGTCACCTGCTTCGGATCAAGGGGAGTGGATCGCAGAAGGCTCGTGTAGCCGAGCACCGCATTCAGTGGGGTGCGGATTTCGTGGCTGATGTTCGACAGAAACCGGGATCGGGCGAGGGTGGCGGCCTCCGCTGTTTTCCGTTCCTCCAGAAGGTGCAGCGCCATTGTGCCGGTGACACGGGCGAGACGGGCGACTTCGCTGTTGCCGTGATACACTTGGAGCTCACGGGCTGCCTTTTCATTTCCCAGTTGTTCAACGGCCGAACGAAGCGCGCGGATGCGGCGGACGAGGAGTCGATCTCCCAGAAATCCCAGGACAAGGGCCATCACTGTGCCGCCTGCGATGGCTGCAACCGCGACGCCATGGATCGGATCGCTTTCGCCGATCAAGTACGGATACAGGGCGTTGCCGTATGCCATGATCAATCCAACGAGCGCCGCCATTGAAACAATGAGGGCGAGCAATGCCGTGGTGCGCCAATTCATGCCTGGGTGAGACCGCGTAAATCGGCACATGCGCCATGCATCTTGATCAAAAGTGGGCGGGGTTCCGGGAAATCGATTGCGACGTATTATACTGTCAAACAGTGTGTTGCATCCCAATTGATGTTCAGGTGTTCTTGGGCGGAATGTCGCCTTCACCCCCTGATTCCAAGGGTTGACGGGTATAGGGGCGCTCTTAGGTTCGCCCTCTGTGTCGCCTCGATACCAGCGCCGCCCCAATGAAAGCTCCTCATGCACGGGCAAGCGGCGCTATCGCACTGAAGGCGAGGCGCTTGAGGCTGCTGCGTTGGTCGGGGTTGAGCGGCAGCGGGTCGCGTACCTTTGTCCGGTCTGCCTCTTCTGGCATCTGGCCACGGCGCGGAATCCTAAGGGCGCCGACTGGCGGCGCAGGCGCTGATTCAGTTTTGCGCGGACAGGGGATCCGTTCCGTTGATGAATTCCTCGATATTGGAATAGCCGTCGTTGTCGCTGTCGATTGAGGCGTCGTCAGGGTCCCTTGGATTCAACTGATGACGGATTTCCCAATCGTCGGGCAATCCATCTCCGTCGGCATCCGCGTAGGGCGTGCCTTTGTAGGCCGGGTATCCACCGACCTGTGACGGATCCGTGATGATACCGAGGTCAACCAGGCGGACGATCTCGTCGATTGAATTGTCGCTGTATCGGACCGCCTTGTAGGCTTCACGCGACCCCTTGAATGGCCCACTTGATACCTTGCCCGAGCGCACGTTCTGAATGATGCGGAGGTCGACGGCGTCCCGTTTGGGGAGCGTGGCACCTGCGGACTTCAGCACGGTTTCATAAGCCTCGCGGGCGGTTAGAATCGTCAGTTTCGCGTGGGGGAATGGTTTGTCCTGGCGAATGGCCGGCAGCACGGTGGCGATGTCGGCGCGTGACTCGGGTTGCACACCGCCGTCCCAGTTGTCCCTCGTGACACGGGCGTTGCCCTCGACCACATTGCCGCTCACGAAGGCTTTTCCAAAATGATCGAGCACGGTCTTGCTGCGTTCCGATTCGGGCTTCAGGAGACGCCAGGAGATGGGTCGCCCGACGGGTGTCGCCGGGCCGGGCTTGAGGTAGTTGTTGATGATATTGAAAAAACTCCGGTGGTCGCCGCCATCGATGGTGCGGTGAACCCAGTTGAAAAGCACGTTGTTCACAAAGGTGAAATCGCCGTACATTCCGACGCTGGGATTGCGGCCGGTATTGTTTGCCCAGAGGTTGCGATGGAACGTGCTGTTGAGTCCACCGATGGTGCTGCCGAAGGCGTGATGGTAGGTGTTGAGGCCTTCGCTGAAGATCGAGTTCTGTATCGTGATGTTGACCGTGGGTAGCTTGAACTCGGGTCCGCCCGAGGGCGGCTGGTACATGTGGCGGTACATCGACATGTTCTCGTCGAGTCCCCAGGAGGCCGAGACGTGGTCGATCATGATGTTGCCGATAGGGTTTCCGCCGAGCGAGTCATTGCGGTCGCCAACCCAGGTTTCTCCCCGCCGGAATCGCATGTGGCGGATGATGACGTCGTGTGTTTCGAGCTCCACCGTGTCGCCCGCAACGCACACGCCGTCGCCGGGAGCAGTGCCGCCGGCCAGCGTGACGTAGGGTGCACGCACGCGGATGCGGCTCTTGAGTCGGATGATGCCTGCCACATTGAAGACGATGATGCGCGGTCCTCCTGATTCGAGTGCCTCGCGCAACGTGCCTGGGCCCGAATCCTGAAGGCTGGTTACGACGAAGATTTTTCCGCCACGGCCGCCAAAGGAATACATGCCGCCACCCTCCGCGCCAGGAAAGGCGGGAATGGATGCCTGCGGGAGGTCTTTCGGTTCTGCTGCTGCAGGCAGATAGGGTTTCCCGCGTGTCTCCCATGCGAGAATTTCCTTCATGGCGCGTTCGAAAGCCTGATCGGAATGGGCATCTGCGGCTGCCCGCCGGGCATCAGCTTCGCGTTTGATCTCGGGACTGATGTACGGGTACTGGGCCCTGACATTCGTCGTGAGGAAGAGCAGAGTGGCGCACAGCAGCGCGCCGGTTGGAATGGAGCGTGCAAATGAATTCAAGGGCATGGGTCTCATCGCGACAGGCCTCCAGCTGACTTCTTTCGTTCCAGCATGTCGTGTTCCGCCCGCTTCATGTCGATTCCAGCGGCAGAGAGGTAGTTGTTAATCCGCCCCTTGTACCTGCCAAAGATTGCGTGTTTTTCCTCGGAACTTCCTCCGTCCATGGCGAGTTCCCGCGCTTCGGTGAGCCACGTGAGTATCTGTGTCTTTTGCGTTGGTGTGAGGTCCGGAAGCATTTCCTGATACACACGAAAAGTCAGGGGGAGGACGCCGTAGGTCATGCCGTCCTTGACCTGCTCGATCTGCGCGGAGCTCAGATCGCGAGCAAGTTCGGTGAGGAATCGCCGGTGCAGCACCTCCTGGGCGTCAAGAGCGCGGGTCTGAGCCGCATGGACGGCCTTGTCCGACGCGGCCTTGTCGGTCGAGCGGAGATCCCGCGCGGTTTTCAATTCGGCGTCCCTTACCGAGTGGATTGCGCTCAGTTCGGCATAGTAGTGTGAGATCAGGCCGGTGATCCGATTGGCAACGGTTTTGTCCTTCAGGTTTATCGACTGCACCAATTGTTCCGCGCGCTTTACCTGAGACGACGAAGGCACGGGGACCGTTTCCGCGCTGAGCACCCGAATCAGCATGAAGCCCGCAGCGAGAAGCAGGCCTGTCATTCGAGATCGGTGCGCTCGCATAATGTGGCAGGATCAGAAACGTGCGTTGAGACCGAAAGTCCAGGTAACGCCGAATTCGCGCCAGTCGATCACCTGGGCGTAGCTGGGCATGATTCCCTTGTCATCCCGCCACTCAATCTTGCGCTCGGAGTAGAGGATGTCCTTTCCGCTCAGGAACAGATTGTACCGTTTGCTGAGAATGTAGTTCAGGTTGAGATCGACGCGGGTCTCTGCGGGGGCGATGCGGCGGATGACATTTCCGTCGGCGAGAACGATCTGACCGGAGAGTTCATTGTCGTTTCGATAGGTGGCTCGGACTTGGGCGTAGAAACGTCGTCCGATATACTGGAGCCCGGCTCCGCCGAAACGATTCGCCGTGAGCGTGATCGTCTTTACGGTCGGCGTAAACGTGACGGGATTGCCATTCGGACTCGTCAACGTGACGGGTTCGGCCGCGGCGGGTTTGGCGAGTTCCTTTGCGGAAAACGTGAGGAATCCCTGGAGGTTTCTGCCCCAGCGTCCAAGGAAGGAAAGGTCGTGGATGACCTGGAACTCAAGGCCCTTTGTGGATTGCTTGGTGTTGCTGTTGGATGAGGTGGTCAGCCGCCAGTCCTCGTAATCGGCGGGGTCAAGTCCGAGGATCGGGAGAACCGTGTGGAAGACGGGCGAGTCGTCGAATGAGGAGAACGTGACGACCTGGTTTGTGACAGACTTGCGGTAGCCCGCGAGAGAGACCTGGCCGCTCTCGCCGAGCCGATAGGAGACCTCGAAATCCCAGTTCTGCGAGGTCTCGGGTTTGATCTGGGGATTGGCGACAGAGATTGTTCCGCGCGTGCCATCAGCGGCGACGGGAACCGCTTCGTTGACGACGAAACTGTTGTTGCCCGACACGAGTCCCTGTGTGGAGTTCTCCAGATCCGGCAGCTTGAAGGACCGGGAATAGGCGACCTTCAGGTCGAGTTTGCTTGTGAGCTTGAATTGTGTGTTGAAGCTGAACGAGGGGTCACCCTTGTACTTGGTGTCAACTTCGCGCAAAGGCTGCAGGTTGAGTTTGCGCGATTCGAGGGAGGTGTTGTTGGGTCCAAGAATATGATCGGGATATTTCACTCCCGCAGTTGTCATACGCGCAAGCAGAGCGGGATCGCTGAGGAAATTCGTAATTGTCGTGGTGGTGCCGTCGGCATTCGTTCGAATTGAATTTGTCGCGGTCAGCTTCACTCCGGTGCGATAGAAATTGTCCAGATAGATGCGCCCGTCGGGGGTTTTTGCGTAGTCCCATCGTGCATCCGTGTAGGGACCACGTCCGACACGGGTGGAGGTTTCCTGCCGGGCTCCGGCGACAATGTAGAGGCGGTTGTTCAGGAAGCTTCCGGATAGCATGGCGTAGATGGCGTCCTTGGTGTCGGTCATCTGCTTCTGCTGGTTCACGTAGCTGTTGTAGTTGTTGATCGCATCCGCTCCGTCCTCGGGTGCCACGAACAGGTCGTTTTTCTGATCGAGTTCGAAGAGTTTGTAGGTGGAAACCCACTGCTGGGCGGGCAATCCGAAGCCCGGAGATTGTCCGACGTAGGTGTCGTCAAAAATGTCGGAGATCAGATAGGATTTTCCCGCGGCAAGAATCTCCCTATAACCGGTGCCGATACCCGATTTCTCGGTCTTGTCCTGATCGCGCCGCGCGCCCATCTTGAGCGATAGGGTATTGGATCCGATCAATGGGAGAAAGCTGAGGTCGCGTTCGACATCAACGGCGTAAATTCCAACTGAATTTTTGGAGAACGCCTCACCTGACTGGGCGATGGTTCCATCGAAGGTGTAGCTCTTTATCTGCGTGTAGTCCTTGACAACGGTCGCCGGATTTCCGCGTTCATAGGTTGTGATCTTCCCGGGAACGCCGTTCCGGATGTCCTCCAGATGCACGGCGCCCGGATTGAGCCGCACCGCCACTTCAGAAAAGTGGCCGTTCTGACGATCGCGGAAATCGCTTTCTGAGACGGAATAGCTGCCTTTGGCGGCGATCTTCCAGCCTGCGAGATTCAGGTCATAGGCCAGTTGTGCGGAGCGGGTGTTGCCCACCTTGTCGCGCGTACGCACGACCATGGATGTCGTGCTGTTCGCGGTTGTGCCGATCGACTTTGTTGCGCTCCAGTCCGCACCTGCGGCCATTGTCGGGCGGATGTCGAGATTGCGCTGGGCCTCGACGCTGTCATACGTGCTGTATTGGACATTGGCCTTGATGGATTGGGATGGGGAGGGTTTCCAATCGACGCGCAAGTTGCCGGATACCTTGTCGACCATCATCGGCGTCGCCTGGATCTGGAAGCGCGAGAGTGCGGGATTCGCCAGTGAGATTTGCTGTCCGGCGAGGTTGCTGTACGTGCCGGTGTACGCGAACGTCGGCTGCACGCGGTAGTTGTTCTTGTATTCGCGGGCGGCATACCCGGTGAAGGCGATGCCGAGTGTCCTGCTGAACGGTTGCGTCACGGTGAACTCGAGGCCGGGTGTTGTCTTGAAGGTGGATCCCTTGACCGGGCCGGGGGTCTTTTTCAGATCGGGGTCCATCGAATTGAAGTTAAAGAATACGCGACCGGAGTACGTTGGTTGTGCATATTCAAATGAACTCTTGGTGATGAGATTGACCTGTCCGCCGATGGAATTGTTCGGCATGTCCGGAGTGGCGACCTTGATCAGCTCGACGCGCGAGGCATTGTTGACCGAGAGCTGATCGAGGGCCACCTGGCGCGAAAGGCTGCCTGGTGTGGCATTGGAGACCGGCATGCCGTCGATGAGCACGGCGGTGTCTTCGGGTCCGAAACCGCGGATGGAGATACCCGACGCGTCGGATTCCGCGTACCCTTGGCTGTTGCCGCCGAAGGCGCCGTAGGAAACCTGCACACCGGGCAGAAATTTGACGAACTCGCCGATGTTGCCACTCGGAATGTCGCCAAACTGATCTATCGCGACGACATTCTTGATATTGACCGAATTCCGTTCCTCGTTGATCGCGATCTCACGCGCATTACGGAAACGGTCGGCGGCAACGGTGAAAGGATCCAGAACAAGCGTGCCATCGGCGTTGCGTTTGACGTCCTTTCCGACGAAATCGAAGTTCTTGGTCGTGACCTCTCCGGCAGCCACGGTTACCGTGGCAGTGACGGGGGCCTGTCCAGTGAAGGACGCCTTCAGCTGGACCTCTCCCGGTGCGACGTTATAGAGGATAAATTCACCGAATTCATTGGTCAGCGTCTCGACGTTCGTTCCTAGGATCGACACGAGTGCCTTGGACAGGTAAGTGCCGCTTTCGGCATTTCGCACACGCCCCTGAATGGTGCCCGTTGCGGGTTGAGCACTGGCGGGGGCCGCAAAGAAGGTGGAGATCAGGATCAGTGCGAGTTGTCCGCAGGTTGGGACAAGCCGGGAAACGCAACGCGTACGCGGAGGCCGGCTGAAGAGCAGGAGTCGGGGGATCATGGGGGCGGGGGATGGATGAGCCCGATGGATCGCGAAGCAAATACGATGTTTGTTCCGGGGTATCGGGTGCGGCAAACATACCATCCCAAGGTGAAGGTTTCTCCCCGGGAATTGGGAGATTGTGACGGAATCCTAAGGTTGCAGTATGGCCGGTAGCCCCGCCGTCAGGACGGCAGATCAGAGCGTCAGGGTGCTGGAGAACCTGTAACGACCGGCCAGGGCGTCGCATACTCCGAAGCTGCCTATACGCTCGGAGACGGTAAGTCCGTCACTTGCAATTTCAGTGCCCGGATCGCTGGGGATGAAGATGCGCGCGCGGGTATTGGGCGGAAGGGTAACCTCCCACTCGAATGCCAATCCCGTTCGCTTCCAGTGACTGGAGATTTCTCCGTGGAGACAGCGATAGGTGACGCGTGCGTGGTCGAGGCTATTGGAGATCCATGGTTTGAGGACGAAGCGTTCGAATCCGGGGACGTCGGGGTCGAGTTCGATGCCGCCTACGTGGCGGAAGAGCCATTCGCCGACGGAGCCGAGCGAGTAGTGATTGAAGGAATTCATCTGGGGATTGAAGAACCCGTCCTGATGTGTCCATCCGTTCCATCGCTCCCAGATGGTGGTTGCGCCGTGACGAATCGGGTAGAGCCACGAGGGATAGGTGTCCTGAAGGAGAAGACGGTAGGCGACGTCGGGATAGCCGTTCTCCGTGAGCACGGGATTGAGATGTCCGATGCCAATAAAACCCGTGCTGAGATGCCAGCCGGCTTCGCGAATGAGGCTTACAAGATGTCCTGCTGCCTTGGCCCGATCTGCCTCGGGCAGCAGGTCGAAGGCGAGCGCGAGCAGGTACGCGGTCTGTGTCTCCACCTTGAGCTTTCCGTCTTCGCCGAGGTGCTCCTTTTGAAACGCTTCGCGGACCTTCTGGAAAACACGGGAATAGCGTGCGGCATCCTCATCCCGCCGAAGGGCGCGCGCCATTTTGGCCATTTTTGCCGCGTCGTCTGCCCAATAGGCCGTGGCGAGCAGATACTTCATCGGTGAGTGGGTGCCGAAGCTCGTGTCCGTGGGGAGGCAGAGCCAGTCGCCGTAGTTGTGCCCCAGTTGGTTGACGCGCAGGTAGCCAGGATTGTTGTCCTCGATCCAGTCCATCCATCCCTCCATCGCGCGCCAATGGCGTTCGATGATGCGACGGTCGCCATAGACACGCCATATTGTCCAGGGAATGATGATGCCGGCATCGCCCCAGCCGGCGGCACCAGCAAGGCCGCGAAGCCCGACAAAATTCTCGTCTTCGCGCAGGCGCGGAGCGGTGTCAGGGAAAATGCCTTCGGGCGTCTGCGCGTCGTCGACGTCGATCATCCATTTCGTGAAAAAGGCGGCGACGTCGCGATTGTAGCTCGCGGTGCGGACAAAGACCTGGGCGTCGCCCGTCCAACCCAGGCGTTCGTCGCGCTGCGGGCAGTCGGTGGGGATGGAGAGGAAATTGTCGCGCTGCGACCAGACGCCGTTCAGCCAGAGGCGATTCACACCGGGATGGGAGCAGTCGAAACTTCCTCCCGGCGGAAGCGTGGAGTGGATCACGCATGCCACCACCGCATGGGGAAGCGGGGCACCGGGCAGGCCGGTGAGTTCGACGTATTGGAAGCCGTGAAATGTGAAGTGAGGCTCGTAGACCTCACCTGCATCGTCACCGCGGCAGATGTACACGTCGGTGGCCTTCGCGCGACGCAGGTTCTCGGTGTAGAGCGTGCCGTCCGGATTGAGACGTTCGGCGTGACGGAGCTGCACGCGGGTGCCGGCGGGAGCCTTGACCGTCAGGCGCACCCATCCGGAGATGTTCTGGCCCAGATCGAAAATGTGCACCCCTGGGGAAATCTCGGTCCATGAGACGGGCGTGAGCTCCTCCGTGACGCGAACCGGTTCGGCTCGTTGGGCTACAAGCGCGGCTGTGGGCGCGGGTACCTCGCGGGCCTGCAACCATGGCATTGAGGAAAGGGGCAGGGGTGCCGTTCCAGGAGCGGACGCGGATGAGTCTGCGGTCAGCAGGAGGGTGACATCCTGTTCGCGCCGGGCGTCGTAGACCTCGCCCATCATGAAGTCCGACGAGAGGATGGGGCCAGTGTGACACTGCCAGGAGCGATCGCTGTAGAGAGCGACTTTGCGGCCGTCGGTCAGCTCCATCTCCAATTGCAGGATGAAGCTGTTCTCGAGCGAACCGTAGCGTCCGCGGGTTTCCTGCCAGCCGACGAATCCGCTCCACCACCCGTCGCCGAGTGTGACCTCCAGCCAGTTTCGTCCTGAGCGCAGCCAGTCCGTCACGGAGTAAGTACGGTAGTGGATGCGTTTGTCGTAGTCGGTCCACTCCGGGATGAAGAGATCAGGGGTGATGGATCTGCCATTGGCCCTGATTTGAACAAGTCCGCGGGCGCTGACGTAGAGCGTGGCGTTACGCACTTCAGCAGAAAGATCGAAGCCGCGGCGAAACACGCCCGGGGTTCCGGGGGCCGTGAGGGACGGCGCAACAGCCGCTGCATCGCGCGTGATGATCTGCGGATCGGCAGCCAGCCATCGGGCGTTCCAGTCGTGTTTGTCCAGCAGGCCCATGGTCCATGAGGCGATTTCCGACCGGACACTCTCGCCGAGTTCATCCCAAACCTCGACCTGCCAGAAGCAGCAGTCGCGCGATTTCAGGGCGCGTCCTCGATAGATGATCTGCTGGGTCTGGCCTGTTTCTACGCGACCTGAATCCCACTGGTCGATGCGGCCGAGTTGCAGATTTTCGATGCTGCTGGCGACGCGAATCCTGCAGGCAATCTGGCGAGCGCCGCGGCGATCGGTGACGAGATTCCATCCGAGCCGGGGTGCAGGCTCATCGATGCCGAGCGGATTGACGAGGTATTCACAGCGAAGGCGGTCAATGCGAGTGGGTCTTTCCATGTCGTAAGATCGGGTCTCTCCAGGAAGAGGAATTATTCGTGTCTGGGTAATGGGGTAGAAGGCAAATTCGCCGGGGTGAGGCAGCGAGAAAAGACTGCGGGTGCCGGGGCGTCGAGAGTGTTACCGGCGGACGGTTCGCGCTCATGGGCATGTGCCACTGTGGAGGCTTGTGAGAATGGGAAGGTGATGAAAACGGGATGGGTAATGGATTCGTCCGGAGGGCTGCGGGCGCAAACTTACCTGAATAATCCAGTTGAATCTCCAGCATTTCGTTGCAATATTAGCGGAATCCTAAGCCTGTCATGGTTACGTTTGACCCCAACCGACCTGACTTCACTCCATACGGCTTGACGTGTGTTCGCTGGACGCCGTCACCGATGCGGCGCCCGGATCATCACAATGAGATAGAACTGAATTTCCTGACGGCGGGGCACGTGACTTACCTTCTGGGTGGACGCGTTGTGAGGATCAGCGCGAATGAATTGGCAGTGTTTTGGGCGAGCATTCCGCACCAGATCACGGAGTTTGATCCAGAGACACGTTATTTCGCGGCGACGATCCCGCTTGCGTGGTTTCTCCAGTGCCGGTTTCCGGAGCGCTTTGTTCAGCCGCTCCTTCGAGGTGAAATCATTTCAGAAAATGTCGCGCGGCGTGTGCGTCAGGATTCCGACCTCTTTGCCCAGTGGGAGGGAGATCTCGCCGATGCGGATGAGGATGACCGGCGTCTGGTGATGCTTGAGATGGAGGCACGCCTCAGGCGCCTGCTGAAATCGCTGCCCGAGACGGCCGCGACGAACACGGGGCGCGGTGCAAAGTCGCGCAACCGAAACAGTCCGCTGCATTGCGGTGAACTGAACAAGGTCGAACAGATGGCCTGCATGATCGCCCAGCGTTACACGGAGCAACTGACGGTCGCGGAAATCGGCAAGTGCGTGGGGCTGCATCCGAACTATGCAATGGGGATTTTCAAGAAGGCCTTTGGGACAACCCTGATCGATTACCTCACCCGACATCGGGTCTCTCACGCCCAGCGCCTCCTGGCGACGACGGATGAGAAGATCGTGGAGATCGCGCTGAGTTCCGGTTTCAATTCGCTCAGTCGATTCAACGAGGCGTTCCGTCGCATCTGTGGCTGCACGCCGCGTGCGTACCGGATTGAGCACCCATACGTGTCGCAAAATTAGGGGTGATGTGCTCCCCTTATCGATCGCGTCGATTGCGGTGCAGCCGTCCGATCACCGCACCGGAGACAGGCCTGTCATCCTGGCCGTCGCCGGCTCTGGTGTGCCGCAGTTGACCCGATTTTGCCGCCTTATTGTCAGTGGGCGACGCTGACCGCGGCGCATCTCCGATTCGGGAACGGCCGATTTTCGAAGAAGTTTATCCGCGGATTTCGCCGATGGGCGCAGATTTCGGCATCGATCCACCAAGCAAAAAATCTGCGCGAATTTGGGTAATCTGCGGATCCTTTTTTCCCGTCTGTGGTGGTATTCGATCGAATCGGTCGCGACGATGCGTGCCCCTCCCGGTTTTCAGATGTGTGCAAGGCACAAAACGCATTCTTCCGGATTGACGGGATGCTCGCAGTGTAACATACATATGCTATGAAATCTCATATCAGTGCCACAATTGATTTGAATATTGTTAAGAAGATCAATCGCTATGGGCGGGAAGAGCGCCGGTCTCGCAGTCAGATCATCGAGATGGCTCTGGAGGAGTTTCTTCAAAAGCGTGGTATCGTGGATGGGGATATTGTAACCTCAGCCGGGCGGTTTGTAGGGAGCTTCAGCAGGGAAGAGACCTATGCACGTGAGTGATCTCACTGGCCGGGTATTGGTCGACACCAACGTGCTGATTTACGCCACGCTGTCCGCCGATCCCCGCCATGAACGCGCCACGGAGGTGCTCGCGCTCCGGCATCGCACCGGCGTGGAGTTGTTCATTTCCGTGCAAAATCTGGCAGAAATGTATCCCAAACTGACCGGGCCGAAGAATCAGCCGCCCGACAGCCCGGCATTGGCGCGGGAAAAGATCAGGGCTCTATCCGGTCTTCGAGGAATCACGGTTCTGCCGCTGACGGTGGAGACGGTTCAGTCTGCCTTGGAGTTGTGTGTGGAGTGTGCTGCGACGCGACAATCCTATTTCGACTGTCAACTGGCAGCCATCATGCGCGGCGAGAATATCCCCGTCATTCTCACTGAGAACACGAAGGATTTCATGGGCATCGCCGGCATCACGCCCGTCAACCCCTTCACCTGAACTCAGGGTTAGAAGGAATTCCAATTGTAACCGGCAACACCTTGATCTGCCTTTGCGGGGATCGTTCCGAGTCTCCATGCGGTTCATGCGCCGATTTCGCAGATGGACGCCGATTTCGGCATCGATCCGCCGATCAGGAATCTGCGTGAATCCTGAAATCTGCGGATCCTTTTCTCCGGTCTGCGTTGGTTTTCGCTCAATCTCAGTGCCTGGCCAAGGCCAAAGCGGCTTGGCTGGAGGCAGCACGTGCCGAAGGACGCCCGATCGCTGCCGCATTACCGGCCCGCCGTCTATGAACTGACGGGATCCTGACTATTTCTGGCAGATAAAAACTTGCCCATCGAACGGTGAACGACGGGGGAGCTTGACGTTCAGGCCTGTTTATCTAGCCTGTTTTTATGAAAGCCAGCGCCCGCACGGTTGGTGCCTTTGAAGCCAAGAACAGATTCTCGGATCTTCTGGACCGCGTCAGCCGCGGAGCAGAGATCACCATTACGAAGCACGACCGGCCCGTCGCGCGGCTCGTTCCTGCCGCAGCGCCCGGTCGGAAAGAGCGCAAGAAGTCCACGGCTGAACTGAGGGTAATGAGGGAGCGTTACAGCCTCAAGGGGCTTTCCGTCCGTGAACTGATCGACACCGGGCGCAAGTGAAGGAATTTGTCCTGGATTGCTCCGCCACCCTCCCGTGGGTGTTCGCATCCGAGGCTACGCCTGAAGCGGATGCCTTGCTCGATGTCCTGGCGGCAGGCGGCAAGGCGTGGGTGCCCGCCCTCTGGCACCTCGAACTGGGCAACGTGCTATTGGGAGCCAAGCGGAAGGGCCGGATCGATCAGGCCGGGATTGAGAAATTTCTGTCCACCCTAGGCGTTTACGACATCGAGGTAGACGGGGAGACGATGACTGTCGCCTGGGCCAAGATACTCTCCCTCGCCGAACACTTCGGGCTGTCAGTCTACGAAGCCGCGTATCTGGAATTGGCACTGCGAAAGGGCCTACCGCTGGCCTCGCTCGACGAGCGGCTCCGACGCGCGATCAGGCAGGCGGGTGGATCGCTTGCATTGTAGCCCGACTTCGCCAACTGGAATGACGATTTGAAAAACTTGAGGGCTGAGGATCGCGCAAGTGCCTGATTGGGAGGAATAGGGTTTTCAAGAGTGCGTGTAGACCCAACCTGGAATCTATTCAGGTTGGGTCGGGTTTGGTAGAGTTTGGGCATGCACTTGAAGTGCCGGGTTCGCCGCAAGGACGGGAAAGAGCATCGCACCTGGTCGATCGTGGAGAGTCGCCGCACAGCCACCTCCAAGAATCCGAGCGCCCGCGCCGGCAAAATCAGCCCTGTAGGCCCGACTTTTCGGATGCTTCAGCGATGAATCAATGACCGCACATATTTTCCCCTCCAGTTGGCGAAGTCGGGTTACCGTTGTGTGGTTGCCTTGGAGCAGGAGGTCGCAGGTGTGCCAGAAGTGGCCGGCTATACGCAGGCGGAAAGGGATGAACGCCTCTCATGGCGAGTGCCGCGACTGGAGTTCTCCGCCACGCCCCTGGTGCAGGCCCTGCCGATGTTCAACGACTATGCCCGGGTGAAGCTGGTCATCGCGGATCCCTCGCTGGAGGGGTTGGAGCTGAGCGGCGTGCTGCGTGCCGACAACGCGGATTCCCTCCTCCGGTTGCTGGAGAGGGAATTCAGCATCAAGGCCGAATCCCGGGGCGACGAGATCGTGCTGAGCAAAGGGCCATGAGGGAGGGCGGGCGAGGAAGACGGAGAGTCGGAAAGCACCCGTAAGCCCGAAAACGCTAGAGCGTTAAACCGCCGCTCTCCACCGCTTCCCGGCGGCTGGCACTTGTTGCCCGCCTTTCATCTCAGATGCGGTTTCGACCGGCAGTTTGATTCCGTGAACTGCTGCCATTAGTGGAATTCTGCCATCCTGGCCCAAAACGCATCGGTGAACTCCCAGCGCCAGAGGGAAACGTGTTTGCCTTCCTTGAGTGTGTAGAAACTGCGCGAGTCGGGTGTCAGGCCAATTGCTTCGCCAATGCCCGGCTGCGTAAACGTGTCGCCTATGGCGATCGGAAGATGAAAGGGTGCCTCCGGCTCCTCGCGCAGGCGTTCCGCCCAATTCTCGTTGCCGTGTCGAACCCAGACAAAAACTTCCTGAATGTTCTTAACCATGAGTATCTTTCCATCTGCGGATAGGTCTGCGGCAGTTGCCAAGGCCGGCCTTGTGCTGTCCCTGTTGGTGCGTACCTTGGCTGCCAGCTTCAACCTGACCGGCGTTTTTGTTTTCGAAGCGATCTCGATCTGCCTCGCTGTAGCCAGAAAGACCCGTCCGAATTTCTCCGGATCTCCAGCCACGTGGTTTTTCACGAAAAGAAATGCGTCGCCGGTTGTGCGATCGATCGTGAACGCCTCGCAATTGTAGGGTTTGTCATCGGGGTAACGCAGTTCGATTCGCTCCCAGTCCCGAACCTCCCGGCGTGGAGCCTGTGCGGAATCAGGTGGAATTCCCTCCGGGACTTTTGGTTCGGAAAAACGAAAGAATGCCGGGAACGCACGCACTTCATCGCGTTTGATCTTTTTCGTGTAGTGAGCCTGCCCATCACGATTCAAGCCATTGTCGCCAATGTCGCCGACATAGATGTAGTCACCCGTTCCTGGTCCGGGGCCAAATGAAATCTCCTCCCAATCGACTGCTACCGCGCCGGGCAAGGTGTATTCCGCGAGCAACTGGCCCTTTTCATTGATCGCAAAAATTCGCGCGCGGTCGCCGGAATCATTGTGTACCCAGAGAACACCGGGATTCTGCCTGCTCACTATCAACCCGGAGCTTTCACTCAACTCCGCGGAATCTAGTTTTCCAGTTTCCACCGCCGGTTTGACCCAAGCCGATGTCCGCCTTGGCTCAGGCGTCCCGAGTGCAGCGAGGCACAAACCTAGAAAGATCACGCCAGCAGCAAGACTATGGATACGGCACACGTTGGTTCTCATCGGGAATGGCTTGGGCATGGCTGGGAGGGAACGGATTGCCCTGAGCCTTTGTTGGTCGGTTGGGGCATTGGGTCAATCAACAGTATCGAACAGAGACTTGCCCATCATGCTACAGGATACTCGATGCACGCCATACATTGTGACCCGTAGATGCAAATGAACTCAATCCTGCCGCATTCAATTGTGCTCCGAATCACGCGAGACCCTGCTAGTTGCAGAGCGCTGCTGGATGGGCGTCGTCGATTGCAGGATAAAGCTGGGTTTGCATTCGTTTAGCCTGTGCCCGATTCGTCAGGGGTGTTAGGGATCCGGAAGTGTTAGCGCACGCAGCCTCCATCCGGTCGCGAAATAGAAATCCTTGCCGATGATTGGGCCTACCACGTCGATCGCGTCCGGATCGGCGGCGGTCAGCCAAACCTTTGCTGGTTCGGCTGACGGCCTGGACTTCTGCCAGATGCGCTCCACATCGCAGGTGCCGGGCCTGATGCGGAACACGCAGTGTGCCGTTGCGCCATACACCGCGCCTCCGGGTCCAACTTGCAGCGCAAAGAGTCCGTGCCACGACAGCGGACCATAATCCTCAGGCAACCATGCGTCGGCGATGACCCGGCGCTGCACGGGGTCAAGCAAGACCAGGCGTGGACGTATCGGCGGAGCTCCCTGCGCGAGGATATGGTCGCCGCGGCCAATGAGGGCGTATACGAGGCATTCGGACGTCGGCGCGAGCGAACAAACATCCGCGAGATTCTTGAGCCCGAGGTTGCCGGCCCACGCAAGGTTGTCCCGTTCCGGGTCCCACAAGGCGAATGCGCCTTCAAGCCGCTGCGCCTTTGCGCCCGTGCCGCATTCGATGCTCAGTCCCACGAGAATTTGTCCGAGTTTCGGCAGCCAGAGCAGGGCCGCAGGCGAGGTCTCCGGCACAATGCCGCGGTGCGAACGGCTCTTTCCGGTACGTGGGTCAAACCAGGCCAGTGTACCACCGATCAATCCATAGTCCGGGCCGGATCCCATCCACAGCTTTCCGTCAGGCGTTGCAAGGAGGGCATTGGGACGGTAGCCAACGTTGTCGAGGCGACCGAGATCCCGGGGATTGTTCCCGGCTTCACCACCGAAATGAAGCGGTAGGGCAGGGTCATAGACCGAGAGCCGTGCTTCGGGATATGAAGCGAGATAGATCTTACCGCCCAAGGTCGTCAGCGAATAGGCTTCGCCCATCGCCATCGAGTGCTTTCCCAGATCCGTCACGCTGCTGCTATCAGGTGCGGCCACAAAGAGGTGGTTCGGCATGTAACCGCTCCCGTAGATCTTTCCATCGGGCCCTGGTGCCATGACGTGCAGATTTGTCCCGCTCCCCTGCCAGTCGAGCGTGAGCGCACGCGAGGGGATGCGTGCATCCACGTTTGTCAGTTCGATCCGTCGTGGGGTGCCCGCTCCGACTTCGTTGTCGTCGAGGAATCGGGCGGTCCACCCTCCCGGCATCACATACGGAGCCTGATAGCGTTGCGCGTAGGCCGATGGGATACCGGGCATCTCAGCAGGTATGGCGTCGATGGTTGTGAGCTTCATACCATCCACACGAAATTGTCCTGCGTGCGTTTCAAGATAGAGCCTTCCGTCGATGCCCTTGAGCAGTTTCAGGAATTGTCGCTTGTCGGTGGTATCTGTGATTGTCGGACCCGCCTCGTGGTGCTCGCCCGTCGCGGGATTGATGATGACAATGTGCGGGCGAATCACCTTCACAATTGCTGCAAGCGAGTCGTCATCGCCGGCCAGAGGATAAAGATACTGGTCCGTCTGGTCCATGCGTCCAAAGCGGGTGAAGGCTCCGGTTGTCGGATCAAATCGCACGAGTCGCGCGCCATTGCAGAGTCCGATAAAAATCGAACCGTCGGCCGCCTCCGTCATGCCCGTCGGAAAATTTCCTTCGCTGGGATCGATCTGCCCGAGATCCTCCAATCCGCGTTCGGGATGCGCGGGATCGAATCGGTGCAGGTGGGCGTCCCATGCGGAGCCGATGTAGAGCACGCCGGTGCGTGGACTTCGAAGTGAGGCTGTGGGAAACGTGGAGGCGATCCTGTCCTTCACCGCATGCTGCGTGCAATGCCCAGTCTTGAAGTCAACGTCTGCGACAAACAACCCCCCGTTGTTTTGACCAAAGGAAATCAGGATCGATGGTCTCCCATCGGGTGTTGCGCCCGCGTGCAACCGGCCCCAGTTGACTCCGCGGATCGGTATGCCCAGTTCACGAACGGTTGCTGCCGGAGGATGCGCCAACGCAGTCACCGCGCCGAGGAAAAACAGCCAGCTTCGCATGGCGAACAACATTGCAAGTCCGCCGCACCGGCAACCCGATTCTCGATCCTGCCTTGGGCATGGCCGCCTCAAACCGTAACGGGCAGCGTCTTTCCCCTTCCGCCTCCCACCTGAGATTGATGGGCGAATATGGCTATACCAATTGGCTCAGGCGTTGAGCTTCGGGCGCCAGCATGACGAGGTCTGCGATTGCCACGGGCTTTCCGCTCTGGACGGAGACATTGGCAGCAACTCCGGTGAGGATTGATGCGGCGCCCTGTTCATGGCCCGCGACGCGATTCCAGGGATCTGCGGGGGGATTGGGCGAAAAGAGGTGTTCCGCGAGAATGTGGTCTGCTCCGCCATGCGGTCCGGAAGCGGGAGGGACATCGACGCGGTAGCTGGGACGGAAATGCGGATAGACCTGGATCCATTCGCCCGCGGCCTCCGCGCTGCCATGTTTTTCGTTGCGGAATTCCCCGCTGACGACCGCGCGGTTCATGTGTGATCCGACAAACTCATGATACTCGAGGCGGCCACGGTCGCCATTGATCGCCACACGCATGCCTTCGCGCGGACTGTAGGCAACAAGTGAATACACGAGCGATTCGCCCGTGCGATAGCGCACGAGCGCGCCCATCTGATCAAAGATGTCGATGTCATCTCTGAAGACATTGCGGTCGCGCTGGTATCCGTCGTCCTTTTCCGCATCCCGATACAGGCGGCGAAAGCTTTCCGTCGCGTCCAGATCGAGGGCAAAGGGATCGTCCTTTTGCCCGCTTCCCGTATAGCGCGGGTAGGTGGCGAACCGGCCGTCGCCCCGGGACTCTGCGTTGCGACGCCCATAGAAGACGAGGTCACCGTGAGCGAAGACCTGCGCGGGAATGGCATCCAACCACCAATTGACGAGGTCGAAATGATGCGTGCTCTTGTGAACGAAGAGTCCGCCGGACTCGGCCATGTGTGCATGCCAGCGTCGAAAATAGTCCGCGCCGTGCGAGGTATCGAGAAGGTATTCGAGGTTGACGGAGTGTACCCGACCGATCGCGCCCGAGGAGATGAGTTCCTTGACCTTCGTACGAAACGGGCCCCAGCGATAATTGAAGGCCACGCGAACACGGCGACCCGTGGTGCGCTGTGCGTCGAGAATCGCCTGGCACTTCTCCGCATCAATCGTCATGGGTTTTTCCGTGATGGCATCACAGCCGGCGCGAAGACTGCGGACGATATAGTCGTGATGGGTTGAGTCCTTGGAGCAGACAACAATGGTATCCGGACGCTGATCCGAAAGCATGCGATCGAAGTCGGTCGCCGCATAGGTCGGCACGGGTGGATGCGACCACTGGCGAGCCAGCAGTTCGTTGTGATACGCCATGCGCGTAGGACTGACGTCGCACAGCGCCACAAGCGCGTTGAAATCACGGTAGGTGGATGCGACCGGCTCGGTGAATGAAAGGGCACGGCCTCCGGTGCCGACGATCGCGATGCGTTTCTTGTTCACGGATGAAAGGGGAAATGGATTAAAATTGACGCCATCGCTACCCGGCAGATGCGCGCAACCTAAGCTGTTCCCGACGTGACAGTCAGATCCATCAGCGTCGATCAACCGGGGGGACTTAAACGCTCGGCATTCAATTTCGGTCGGAAAGAAGTTTTCTTGGGCCGAAGCGTTGGGCCGTCGATCCAAAGGGCGGGCAGGGTGGTGAGCGAGAATTTTGTCGGGATTCCGCGTTCGTTGCGGTGCAATTGTGCGATCACGATATCTGCCCCCTGGCGCCCGAGTGTCGCGGGTTGCTGGTCCAGCCCGGCGCAGGGACGATCAGCGTGAACCAGATTCAGGCAGAAGAAGCCATGCGATCGGGGTATCCTGGCTCCGGCATCCTTCATCCATTCAATGATCTCCACAAAGTGACTGAGCACAACATCTGGCTTATATCTTGAAAACCAGGGTGTGAAGGCGTCCCTGGTGACCCTGTCCGCGAGCAGCGGAGGCACGGCCTCGCAATCGTCCTGTGTGTACGATGAGGCAAGGAATGCGCCCGCCCAGCGGTGGTGCAGGCGTTCATCGTGCTTGCGGGGCAATACGATGCCCGGGCGTTGGTAGCCCATCCTGTGCAAACGCTGCAGAGCCATGAACAGGGTTCGAAAGTGGTCGCAACAAACACACATGAGCGAGGGACGCTCAATGTGATAATCGAGATAAACGCCCGCGTAGTTGGACCAGTCGATTTTCAAAAAGTCGGGATCGCGCCAGGTTGGCAGCAGAATGATGCCTGCTATGCCCCGGGATTGGAAGATTTGGTCAAGCCGCTGCTGGCGCATGGCATGGCTTCCTGCAATAAACCGTTCAACTTTAAAGCCAAGCTCCGCTGCGCGTTCCGTCGCGCCACGCGCCAGTTCCTCATGAAAGCGAACCGCATAGTGGGGGCGGTCGGGTTCCTCAATTGCCACGATGGCGAGCACGCCCCGGAACAGCCCAGCCCTTGAGCGCCGGAGTTCCGACATGAACGCGCCTGCGAGCGGGTTTCGCTGGTATCCTGCCGCCTCCGCCGCCGCAAGAATGCGACGTGCCGTATCGGGGTGCACACGCGGAGAGTGACGCAGCGCCTCGGAAATCGTGGTGCGTGAAACGCCGAGCTGGGCGGCCAGGCTTCTCAGAGTTGGACCGGCCATGTTCGTGAAGGAATGTGAGATGTTCAGACCGCCGGGATCTGACTGTCACGTTTTTTATCTCCTGTTGGTTGGATCGCGATGTGCGAGGTTGCCCGCGTTTTCGATGCGCAAGAGCGACAAGAGCATCCCCGAACCCTCCAACCATCAAACTTTGCCTTCCCGGCATTATTGCTGTCATGATCAACTTTAACTCCAACTACCTGCCAGGATACAATTCGAGCCGATGCCTCTGCATCGCGGCTCTTTTCAGTGCCGCCTGGTTGTCAGCGAAAGCCCAGCCGGCACCCGCAGTTTCAGGACAGGATGTTGTCAGGCTTCCGGTATTCTCGGTCGTGGATGAACGCTCAAGCGCCTATGGCGCGA
The DNA here is from genome assembly GCA_014584295.1 of Verrucomicrobiota bacterium. Lineage (GTDB taxonomy): Bacteria > Verrucomicrobiota > Verrucomicrobiia > Opitutales > Opitutaceae > UBA6669. The sequence continues at coordinate 24,819 of JACTNC010000014.1, read as the reverse complement.
AGGAGGCAGTTTCAACCACCCGCGTTTCGGTGCCGATTCAGGATGTGCCACAGACGGTCTCTGTCGTGACGCGCGAGTTGTTCGATGACACGATGGGGTCTCGTATGCTTGATGTCGCAAAGTATGTAACACCGGTCATGGAAAGCTCACTTTCAAGCGGAGGCGACCGTGTATCATTGCGCGGATTTCAGGTGAGCCAACGCTTCATTGATGGCGTCAATATTTCTGGTGTCGATGGTTACAACATGGCCTCGGATACGACGAACATTGAGCGATTGGAAATCATCAAGGGCCCGAATGCCATCCTCGTGCCGGGCGGCAGCCCGGGCGGCATCATGAACCAGATCACGAAGTCGCCGAAATTCAAGGATGACACCTCGTTAAGTCTCATCTTCAAGGAATATCTCACCCGTGAGGCCAGCCTCGATGTGAATCGCGTGTTTGCGGGCGGCAAGAGTGCCGCACGTCTGGTTGTATCCGGGTGGAATGCGGATGGATACTTTGCCAACCAATACCGCCAGGGTTGGCTGATTGCGCCGTCGTTCACCCATATTTTCGGGGCCGATACGCAGTTCACGAGCAAGGTTGAAATGCTCTACAACAGGGAGACACAGGGGGTTGGAACTGTCATCGACCCATCGGTTGGGACGGATGGATATGCGTTTGTTCAGAAAGGCATGCCGCGTAACAACAGCTGGGTACCGGATACCGACAACAGGGAGCGGCGCGAACTGCGCTGGACGAACGAGCTCGATTTCCGATTGGGTGAGTCCGTGTCAGCGCGTCTGTGGATGATGTACGACCATGCAGAGAGAGACGACCAAGGAGCGCCTGGTGGCGTACCTGCAGTCGGATACCAGGGAAACCGGGATCCACGAACGGGCAAATGGGTGCCACTCACCTCTTTTGGTGCAGCGCCGACCTATTCACCAACACCGATTGTTCGCAATGACAGCCTTGTTTTCAACCGCACTGGTCAGGCGAATCTGATCATCTTCGATGAAGTGCATCTCAAGAACGACTACGCTTGGGAGCGCGAGTTGACGGACAGTGCCAGCAACACGCTGATCGCGGGAATCAGTGCCAACTATCAAAGATTGTCCTGGAAGAATTGGTCGAATACCCGCGCTCCCATCGACTACACCCTTGGGGCCCCTGTTTATAACACACCGATTCTCAGTTCCCGGTTGCTGCGGGACAAGCAAGCCGCTCAGCAGGATGCCCAAATATTTGTCTACGACAGACTCAATCTGCTCGATGATCACCTGATACTTGCAGGTGGCATTTCACAATTTTGGGGAACACTTGAGAGATTCGATGACGGGACACTCCCAAGTGTTGTCGCCCGATCAATCACCAACAGCCTGACCGATGCCAATCTTGGACTCATCTACAAGCCAATGAATGCGGTTTCACTGTTTGCCGGATACAACAAGGTCGGGGGCGCCTTGCCGTCGAGCATCCTGGCGGGTGAACAACCGAAGTCGTTCAAGGTTCAGACGGGCGACCAGCTTGAAGCGGGCGTCAAGTCGTCTTTCAAGGACGGACGTTACACGATGGCGCTGTCATGGTTCGACATCGCGCTGGACAATTTCCAGGTGCCTAACAGTGCCTTTGTGACCGATCCCACCCAACCACAATTCCTGTTTCAGGATCTGACGTCCAAGGGGATCGAATTTGAGGTCAATTTCATGCTGACGAAGGAATTGCTACTAGTCGGGAACTTCACTCATCTCCGCATGCGTGATCCCAACGGAGTGCGCCAGCGCATGGTTCCTGACAATGCGGGGGCGCTATTTGCGAAGTATGAGTTTGCGGACGGTTCGCTGAAGAACTTGGGAATCAGCCTTGGTGTTGACTATATGGACAAAGCTCCGGGAGAGCAGGCATCTGGCATCACTGCTGCGAGTACTGGCACGCAGACCATTCCGAATCAACCAAGCTTCTATCTCGCTCCGCGCACAATCTACACGCTCGGATTCAGCTACAAGCAGCCCACATGGTCGGTGCGTCTCAACATCGAGAATGTCTTTGACAAGGACTATATCCAATCGGCGGGGTCACGAAACTCGCTGGTCCCAGGACTGCCGCGGACCTACGCCTTTTCAGCCACGTACAAATTCTAGGATTCGGGGAGATTTGACTCTTCAGATGTCCGCGTTGCTTGCGATGCCAATGCGGACATGGGTTGGTAGGGAACGGGGAATTCCTGAAAGCCAAGGTGCTTCGTTGACCATTTGTGTTTGCAGAAAGCGGTTTGTCTTAAGTTTGCCTGCGCTTATTTCAGAGGTACAGGCAACAGGCGCGATTGCGTTCACTTGATGCTGTTCCATGTTTGTCCGGTCCGTTTGACCATTCCCCTCTGAATCAAAGGCCCCAAATGCTGCTTGGAAACCTCCACCTGATCGATCTTCTGGTGATCTTGGGCTACCTTGGGGTGGTGACCTACATTGGACGACGCGCCACTTCTGCGGCGTCGAGTGAGGAAGGATTCTTTCTCGCGGGTCGCAAACTCGGGAAGCTGTATCAGTTCTTCCTGAACTTTGGCAATGCGACCGACGCCAATGGAGCGGTGAGCACGGCCAGCCTCGTTTACCAGAAGGGGGTTTCGGGCGTGTGGCTTTCGCTGCAGACGCTGTTCATGAATCCGTATTACTGGTTTATGAATGCCTGGTTTCGACGTGTCCGGCTTGTGACGGTCGCGGATCTGTTTGAAGATCGATTCGGCAGCAGGTCGCTGGCTCGATTCTATGCTGTATTCCAGATTGTTGCGACGGTGATCGTCATCATCGGCTTTGGGAACCTGGTCGGCTACAAGGTTACGGCGTCCCTGCTGGTGAAACCGGAGGCCCAATGGACCGCTGCTGAAAAGGCCTCTGTGGACGGATACCGGGAGTTCAAGCGGCTTGAAGCCGCACAGAAGGTGGGGGCTGTATCATCGACAGAAGCATCACGGTTGGCCGAGCTTCGTGACCAGTACAAGCGGGGTGAGCTTCGCAGCGCAATCTCGTGGCTCGACAGTGGAACCGGCAAATGGAGTTACTATCTCGTCTACACGGCGATCGTCGGCGCCTATATTGTCATGGGCGGCATGGCTGCTGCTGCGATCAACGAGGCGCTTCAAGGAGTTCTGATCGTGGTGTTCTCCGCGATCCTCATCCCGTTTGGGCTGCAGGCAATCGGAGGCTGGAGCCAGCTTGCCGTGCGTGTGCCTCATGAGATGTTCAATCTCCTTGGCGGTGGAGCGCAAGGCATCGGCGGCTGGGAATTTGCAGGCATATTTTTCATCTCGATTGTGCAGATTCATGGGATCATCGGAAACATGGCGGTGTCGGGATCAGCCAAGGACGAGTTTGCGGCGCGGTTCGGTGCGGTGTCGGGCACGTATGCAAAGCGCATCATGATCATTCTCTGGGCGTTCTGCGGACTGATCGCCGTTGCCCTCTATCAAGGCGGAGCGACGCTGTCGGATCCGGACTCTGCCTGGGGATCGATGGCACTCCTGCTGCTCAAGCCCGGATTTCTCGGGCTGATGATGGCGGGACTGCTTGCCGCAAACATGTCGACCATTGCAGCGCAGACCATGGCGGTATCGGCCCTGTTCGTGCGCAATGTCTACCGTTACCTGAAACCGGGAACCACGGATCGCGGACTGGTCCTTGCGGGTCGCTGGGCGATTGTGGTCATTCTCGCGACAGGTGTGTGTGCGGCTGCGAGCATGGATGACGTCTATTCAGTCGTGCAGTTGCTGCTGACGGTCAATGTGCCCTTCGGTGCGGCGATCATGCTGATATTCTTCTGGCGAAAACTGACAGCGCCCGCGGTCTGGAGCGGAGTGCTCGTTTCGGCCCTTCTCAATATCGTTTTTCCGTCCTGGATCGCGCCAAATATTGCTTCGATCGCGCACGATCCCGAGCTGACTGTGCAGGTCGGGGGGAATGCGGTGTATTTTGAGAGTGTCGTGCGGGCTGATCCGAAGGACCCGTTGAGCACATTGATCGGACAGAATCGCTTTCACACCGAGCTCTATGTTCTCAACAGGCTCGGCCTCGATGTGGCGGCACTTTCTCCGAGTGGACGCAATGCGGCGCGCTTCATTTACGATGGCCTTTTCCCGTTTGCCGTTCTTTTCCTTGTGAGCTTCGTCACTCGTGCACCTGATGCTCGCCGCACGGCCCTCTTTTTTGGCAAGATGAAGACCCCGGTGTGCGCGATCCCTGAGGATGACGCGGCTGCCATGGCGGCGACTGCGGCGAACCCGCATCGCTTCGATGGGACCAAGCTTCTGGGTGAGAAATCCTCTTGGGAATTCACGCGGTGGAACAGAGTCGATGCCGTCGGCTTCATCGCCTGCCTGGGCGTATCGGGTGCCATTCTGTTCCTTTTCTGGATGCTTTTGCGCGCGGCGATGGCCTGAGTAGGGTGATCCGCTGTCGTAGCCCAGAGAAGGCTGCCTCATCACTATACGGGATTCATTGGCAAGTGTGCGTCCGCTTGGGATGCCTCGGCTGAAAACTTGCACGAGAAGGAAGTAGCATGTAGCTTGCCTTCCCACAACGATGAATCGACACGACGCCTCGCCCGAAAGGAGAGTGCTCCATGAATGAGGGCGGCGTCGGGGTCATGAATCGGGGTGCTGACGTTGGCAGTCGGCCTGTTCGGCGGGGAGTGGTATTCGCGATTGTCGCTCTGACGCTGCTGATGGTATCGATCGATTCAACCATCGTGGCTACGGCGCTGCATGCGCTGCAGAATGCGATGGACACGACGGTGAACTGGGCTGGATGGACTCTTACCTCCTATTCATTTGGCTATGCGCTAATGCTGCCGATCTCGGGCGCGCTCAGCGAACGGTATGGGCGTCGGCGGGTGTTCCTTGGATCGGTGATTGCGTTCACGGCGGCATCGCTTCTGTGCGGATTGGCCGACAACATTGCCGTGCTTATCGCGTTACGGGCGATCCAGGCGGGCGGCGGAGCTGGGTTCATGCCATCGGCCACCGCGATCATCGTGGACTATTTTGGAGACGCCCGCGACCGGGCTGTCAGCCTGTTTGGCAGCATTCTTCCGATCGGCGCGATGATAGGGCCCTTGTTTGGCGGGCTGTTTGTGACCTATTGGAGTTGGCGAGGAGTGTTCTTCGTCAACGTGCCGCTTGGCATCGCAGTTGTGGCGGCGGCATTGCGGTACATCCCGCGCGATCCCATAAGGCGTCGTGCGAAGTCATTCAGGTTGGACATCCCAGGCATGGTGATGCTTGGCAGCGGATTGCTCATGGGGATGCTGGCGGTGAGTCATCTGGGCGGCGCGGATGTCCACCTGCTCTCACTCTCATTCATGTTCCCCGCAATTGTTTCAATTGGATCCATTTGGATGTTCCTTCGTCACATTGCTCGCACGACGGCTCCGTTCATTTCTCCGGAGTTGATCCGTGGTCCCAATTTTGGCGCGGTCAATCTGGTCAATGTGATCTACACTGGAATGACGCTGGGGGCGGTTGCGCTAATTCCGCTTTATGGGACAATGCGCTATCACCTGAATGCCTTTGACTCTGGCACGCTGCTGCTAGCGCAGGGGATTGCGTCGGTGGTGGTTTCGCTTGTTGCTGCGCTGACCCTGCGACGCACCGGGCACCGGTTGCCGCTGTACGTGGGCAGCAGCATCGTTGTCGGGGGAATGGTGCTGCTGGCGGTTCCACCGGCTATCGGTATTTCGCCACATGCCTGGCTTGCGACCGCTGCGGGCGTGACGGGCATCGGCATTGGAGCGATCAACCCGGCCAGCCGCAACGCAGGCCTGCAACTCGCGCCCGAACGTTCCTCGACTCTTGCAGCCCTGCGATCGCTCGCGCTTCAGATTGGTTCGATCATCACGGTGTCCACGACGACGGCGATCCTGAGCAGCGTGAACGTCCCGGGCATGGCGCAGGCTTGGGTCTATGCCGTGATGGCGGTGATGTTTGCGGCGGCGTTACCCCTGATCTCAAGGATCCCGGAGCATCATGGGTCCTGGTAGAATGAGGCGCCGATTCGGCCACAGGCGGGGAAAGTCATGATCTTTCGATTCGCCCATCAAGTGCGCCGTTTTCCGATGGGAGAGGCTAGTCGTTACGGGGTGAGTCTATTCGTAGTTCCACTTGCTGATCCAGGGATCCTTGGTTCTGGACTGGAATGCCTTGATCCTGGCAATGAGATCGTCCTTTACCGACTGGCTGGCAGGATCGGCCGCCAGATTTTTCACTTCGTCGGGATCGTTCTGCAGATCGTAGAGTTCAAAGCGGGGACGGTGAAGAAAGTCCACGATAAGGCGGCGTCCATACCTTCCTGTGCCGGACTCTTCGGCGCTGATCCATGTGGGAGACTCGATAAGGTCGAGTGCTGAGGGAAAGGTCAGGCCGTTCGCAATATTCCAGATCAGTTTGTAGCGGCGTGTCCGCACCATGCGCATCGGATAATACATGGTGATTTCATGCAGATTGTGCGACGCGTAGACGTCGTTCCAGCCCTTGAGTTTTCCGCCTTCGAGAGCCGGGCGAAAGGAGCGGCCGTCAAATCCCTCCTTGGGTGGAGATGCCCTGACGAAGTCGAGGATGGTCGGAGTGAGGTCGTCCCATGAAATCATGGCGTCTTCCACAATACCACGCTTGGTCTGCCTGGGGCTTCGAATGATGCAAGGCAGGTGAATGCCTGGATCGTAGAGGGTGGTTTTTGCTCCTGGGAATGCCGGTCCGTTGTCGGAAATATAGATGATGAGTGTGTTGTCGTATTTTCCCGCGGCCTTCAAATTCTCAATCAATTGCCCGACTCCCTGGTCAAGCCGTGAGACGGACTGGTAGTATTCGGCGAGTTCATTTCTGCACTCGGGAGTGTCAGGCAGGAAGGGAGGGACAATGACGTCTTCCGGCTTGTAGACCACCGGCGTGATTCCGGGGTAACCCTGTGGTCGGTTTCCAAAGCGGTTCGGGTTTGGATAGGTCGCGAAGGTGGGTCGCCCGTTGGGGAGAACGGCGTTCGCCCGATGGGGATCGTCCGTCGCAAAATAGAGAAAGAAGGGACGGGTATCGGTTGCATTGAGGAAATCCCGGACTGCCGCGGCCATCTCCACCGGACTGCGCCCTATGGATTCAGGATCGTTTGCCGCACCACCTGACAGGACAGTCTCGAACTTGAAAACCTCCTCCGGTGCCAGGTGAAACTTTCCCACTCTGCCGGTGCGGTAACCTGCCTCCGCCAGGAGAACGGGCAGGCTTCTCACGGTGTCGAAGGATTGAAAGTGATGCACCTGATGTTGCAGGCCATACATGCCGTTGTGATGGCCTTGCAGCCCGCTCAGAATGACGGAACGGGAGGGACTGCAGCTCGCGGTGGTACAGAATGCTTCGGTGAAGCGGATGCCGTCGCGGGCAAGCGCATCGAGATTGGGCGTCTTGATCACCGGGTTTCCATAGCAACCGAGTGCATCGGTGCCGTGGTCATCCGCGACGATGAGGAGGACGTTGGGCTTAGGGGATGAAACGGTTTTGGAAGAAGCGGCAGAACAAACCGTCAGGAGCAGAGTCAGAACGAGGGCCGTGGTTCGCATGGGGGCTTTCATCAGGTTCACAGTCCCATGTGTTAATGGCTCGATCAAGCGTGGATGGGATGTGCGGTCGGTGCCGAGAGCTATTTCTCTCTCCTCACGGAGAACGTTTCTTGAAGGATTCGTTGTGTGAAGAGGCAAGGCCGGTGAGGGGTTGCGTCAATCGCGACCATGGATGCTCTGCCGTTTTGCGCTGGAGTCTCGCCATGAGGAAGGGAGGTCGCCCTGGGGCGGGCAATGCAGGGCTCACTTCAGAAACGCCTTGGGTGGAAGTTCTGCATGGAGACCGCCTGCAGGATCACCCGCGATGGCTGGGCTTGCGAGAAACTCCTTCACTGCCTCAAATCCATCGCGGGGGGTGGTTGCCCAGAACAGGTAGTTGAGCTTCAGTGTGTCTCGTGCGAGCTTGAGATGGGCGCTGATCGGGAAGAGCTTCTCGTCCTCCGCCGTAATCACGATTGGTTTATCATCCAGTGTCTTGTCGCCCCGGCCCAGATGCCAGCGCTTCTTGTCGGCTTCGCGATAGTTTGTGGATTGGACCGCAGCACCCATCGGTACGGTGCCCCCCAGTTTTGCGTATAATCGGTAGACTCCCCTTTTGGGATCCTTGAGTGAAGGAGAAAGGCCGGGATAGACATCAGGACCGCCCATGCCCACGCCGATCTCTTTTTCGTAGTCGGTCAGCCTATCCAGCAGCCTTGGGGGAAAGTTGGTGTATTGGATCACCACCGTGTTGGGAAATGCATGACGAAGCGTCGTCATGATATGTTTCAGCGCCTCCAAGTAGATGTCCTCGGTGTAGGTCTGGACGCCGACCTGCGGTGACTTGTCGAGATACGCATTGGGGGCGGATTCCGGCAGATTCACTGCTTCAAGATTGGGATCGCGATCGAACTCTCTGCCCAGCGCCTTGATTACGGCATCGAGGCGATCCTGGACGTTTTGGTTCCAGAGCACCGGATTGAACGCGCCCTTCACGGTGACATAGACCCCGCCGCCATATTCGGGACCCGCGATGTAGTCGGGGATACTGCGACTGCCCTTGGCGAATGCCTTGTGAGTAAACTGCATCACCAGTTGGCGGCCATATTTCCGGGCCAGCGCCAGGTCATTCCTCAAGGTTGAGAAATCATAGCGGCCCTCCGTTGGTTCAAATTCGCGCCAGGTATAGATCTTCTGCACACCCCGAAAATGGGGCAGCTTGAGAACCTCCGTAGTCAGTGCATCGTGTGCGATGTAAACATAGTGGCCGGGATGCCATTTGGGTCCGGGCGGGGCGGCCTTGCAAAACGAACAGACAAGCAGGCAGGAGCAGATCAGGAGGCGGAGGTTCATAACGATGATGGAGAAGAGCCGACAATTGAAGAGCTGCGGCAGCTGGCGCCGCGTGATTCGGTCATGGCGACTCAGGATAGCCGATTGGGTGTTTGACTTCAACCCACGCAAACAAGGGGTTGTATCAGCAAAAAGCGTCCACGGTCACTCTCTATCGTCAAATCAAGTCGCGGTTAATACAGGCTGCTCTAGATTCAAGTCTGCCAATTTGCAGCAGGTCCTAATCATGGGCGCCCATTCTCGACTCCTTGTGTCCGCTCTTGTCACATGGCATTTGCCGTCAAGAGTTCAATCTGTTGCGCAAGGATGTTATGGTCATCGTTTCCGATTTCCCATTCTCTGCTGTGGGTGAAATCCTTTCGCGAATATTGGGATGATGGCATCAGGGCTGCCCGTGCAGTTCGGGTGGGCTTGGCAGGATTGTTATGTCTGTTGCACCCGATCGCGCTGTTTGCAGCGAACTCCTCCAAGGAGTCTCTTGGAGATCGCATGCTGGCAGAATATTTCAGGCAGGAGGTCGATCGACTGCATGCCGACGCGGGTCCTGATCCAGCCAAGCTCGGTGATTGGACGATCCAGCGAGCAGGTCTTCGTGCCCAGCTTCAGGAAATGCTTGGCCTTTCTCCCTGGCCGGAGCGCACGCCGCTGCATGCGGTTGTTACGGGGCGAATCGACCATGCCGAAATCACGGTGGAGAAGGTGCAATTCCAATCCCTGCCGGGTCTTTATGTCACGGGGGATCTTTACCTCCCAAAACATCGCGCCGGAAGGGTCCCCGCGATCCTCTATGCCTGCGGGCATGCTGGTGGTTCGAAAACACAGGGGCATGTGCCGTTTGGAGCCAAGTCTGTCTATCAGTATCATGGGGCCTGGCTCGCTCAGAACGGCTATGTCTGCCTGATCATCGACACGATTGAGAATGGCGACATCCAAGGTGTGCATAGGGGCACGAAGTGGTACGACATGTGGTGGTGGAATTCCCGTGGCTACACGCCCATCGGAGTCGAGGCGTGGAATGCCATGCGCGCGCTCGACTACCTTCAGTCGAGGCCGGAGGTCGACTCAGACAAGCTGGGCATGACTGGGCGCTCGGGCGGAGGTGTTGCCACCTGGTATACCGCCGCCCTTGACGATCGCATCAAGGTGGCGGTTCCCGTGGCCGGTATCACCGACCTGCGCAATCATGTGTTGGACAAGTGTATTTCCAATCACTGTGACTGCGTCTACATGGTGAACACCTATCGCTGGGACTTTTCGCGGCTTGCCATGCTGCTCGCGCCGCGCCCGCTGCTGATGGTCGCCACCGATCGTGACCAGATCTTCCTGTTTGATGGCGTGCTGCGCATTCATGCTTCTGTCGCAAACCTATACCGACTCTACGGCGAGGTAGAGAATTTTGGCCTCAGTATCGGTCCTGGACAACACCACGACTCCCAGGTGCTTCAGGTGGCCGGGTTGCGATGGTTCAATCACTTCCTCAAGGGGATCGACCCCGTGATTGAAAATGGAGCGAAATCGCTATTCGAACCCAAGGATCTCGCCGTGTTTGCCACCCCTCCGAAGGACGAGCGCACCTCCACCGTACATGAGTACTTTGTTCCCACTGCCTCGCCAGCCGTGCCCGCAAACTCCCGCGAATGGTCGGAGCAGCGACAATCCTGGCTGACCAGATTGAGGAAGGAATCATTTGCGGCATGGCCCTCCCGGGATGAGGCGTTGGACCTACGGCTTGTTTCCAGGGAAATGAAGGGCGACCTCACTCTTGAGCAGTGGGAATTTTCAGCCCAGGGTGTGATACGGCTGCCATTGTACGTCTTTACCCGTGGGCAGGCCCGAGCAAAGGCAAAGGCGCGACTGCACATTTTCGACGAGTTGGCCTGGAAAGAGTTTGTTGCTATCGCAGCTCCCACTTGGCCCGGACTCGGCACGAACGATAGCGCAGCATCGGCATCCTCGCATTACCGGGCGCTCCTTGATCGCGTGAGCCGCGGTGAGATCACGCTTGCCTGTCTGCCACCTCGTGGCATTGGGCCGACGCTATGGGCGGCAGACAAGCGTGAGCGGGTCAATACGCTGCGCAGTTTCATGGCAATCGGACAAACGCTGGAGGGCATGCGTGTCTGGGACATCAGGCGGGCTGTCGAAGCCCTGCGGCAGACGGAGGTCCTTGGTGCTGCGGCTTCAGAACTGGAGTTGTCGGGCGAACGTTTTCAAGCCATCAATGGGCTGTATGCATCCTTGTTCGTCGCCGGCATATCCTCGATCGAGTTGATTGCGCCGCCAACTTCGCATCGCGAAGGGCCGGATTACCTCAATGTACTTCGTTTTATGGATGTACCGCAGGCGGCCGCACTTGCTGCCGAGCGTAGCCGTTTGAAGTTTATTGGCACACGGCCAGGCAACTGGATCTGGACCACCGACTTGGCTCAACGTCTCAGTTGGCCCGCAGACCGGCTGCAATGGTGATTCTCATGTATCGCGTCTCCGTACTCACTCTTTCGATCATTGCCCTGGCAACGTCAGCCGCTCTGAATTCAGCCGTGTCGGCTCAGGGTCCTCGGGACAATTGGGAGACTCCGCCGGGATGGACCGAAACGCGTGGGGGCGCTGGTGGAAGAGTGATTCGCGTCACTTCACTTGAGAAGACCGGTCCCGGCACATTGGCCGAGGCGCTTATGAGCGAGGGGCCTCGCGTGATTGAGTTTTCAGTATCGGGCACGATAGACCTGCAGGGTAAAGGGCTGAAGATAGACCATCCCTATTTGACTCTGGCCGGTGAGACGGCGCCGAGTCCCGGAATAACCCTCGTTCACGGGGGCATTCAGGTTCTCACGCATGACGTGATAGTTCGTCACCTCCGTGTGCGTACAAGCGATGGGCCGCGTGCGAAGTCCGCCGAGCCGTCGATGGATGGATTGGGCACGGGTGGCGGTGCGCACGATGTGATTGTCGATCATTGTTCGTTTGCCTGGGGCACGGACGAGAACGTTAGTGCTTCAGGACCGCGGTTCAATGGGGCGACTCCTGACGAGTGGCGGAAAAATACGTCCCATCGCGTCACAATCAGCCACTGCATCATTGGCGAGGGACTACACGCCCATAGCAATCCCAAGGGCACGTTGATACACGACAATACCAGGGAAATCGCGCTGATTGGCAATTTCTACATCAGTCAGAATGATCGCATGCCGCTTTTCAAGGGCGGCGTGAGTGCTGCGGCAGTGAACAACTTCATCTACAATCCGGGGCGGCGGGTGATGCAGTTTGCCCAAGTTCCGAGTCAGTGGGCGGGACATTCGCCGCAGCGGGCACTTCTCACGATGACGGGAAATGTCGCGCGCAAAGGACCAAGCAGTGCGGCGGAGATGGCGTTCTTCGAGATCTGGCCCGCTTATGGGTCGTGTGATTTCTACCTCCACGACAATCTGTTTCTTGCTGCCGATGGACGACCCCTGTCGGTGGGAGCCGCTTTTCGCGACAAGGCACGTCCCATTGACCATCCGGATCAGAGTCTCCCCGACAGTTCGGGGTTTCAGTTTCATCTTGCACCGTATGAATCCCATCCAGAGATGCGCCAGGTGGATCAACCTCCGATCTGGCCTCCACGGTTGAAGGCGCGGACCGCAGCGGAAACGGCCGATTGGGTGCTGGCCAACGCGGGGGCGCGTCCCTGGGAACGCGATGCCGTCGATCGGCGTTTTATTGAGGAGGCGAAATCGGGTGGCGGGATGATTCTCCGCCTCGGCAAACCTCCGGGATAGCTTCACCCGCACAATGCAATGAATGCCATGCTGTTCTCTTTACCGGGCAGGCAAGAGGCCTCGTGGCGGCCAAGGCATTGGAATATCACCCGGGTGAGCAAGTGGTAGGCATCGGCCCAGCGGGCTAGCGGTCTCTGTCGCCGGATTCCCCAATCAGAAGGAAGTTCAGGCGCGTCGCCGACCAGGCAAGGTCGAGAGGTGTTTTGGGGTGAAGGAATGGTTCTTGACTCAGATCGCGTGGATTCTTTCAAAATAGGATTACGATTCTGAATAAATATACAGAGCACGTTCTCCGCCACCATCTCTGCGGGATGGATAGCGTTCCATCAGGCAATCTCCCTGAGCTTCACGGTGCATCATGAAGGCCCTTGAAACGCCTTTGCGGCGGCGCTGGTTCATCCTCGCCATCATCTTCGCGGCGATCGTCCTGAACTATGTTGACCGGCAGATCCTTTCGATTCTGAAGCCGACTCTGAAAGCGGAGTTCGGATTCGATGACCGGGGGTACGCGATCCTAGTGAACGTCTTCACGGTGGGATATGCGGCCATGTATCCCGTTGCAGGATGGCTGGTGGACCGGTTTGGTGCGCGGATGGTGATGCTCAGCGGCATAGTCACCTGGTCGCTGGCCTGCCTGGGTGCCGGTCTCACGCGTGGGTTTGCGTCGTTTGCGGTCTTTCGCGGGGTGCTTGGGTTGAGCGAACCGACGGCTTTCCCGTCACAATTGAGGGCCGTGACGCTTTGGTTTCCCGGATCCCTGCGCGCCACGGCCAACAGCGTGTGCGTGGCTGGGGGAACCTTCGGTGCGATCATCGCGCCGCCGCTGGTGGCCTGGCTCGCGATTTCGTTCAATTGGCACAGTGCGTTTCTGGTCCCGGGCACACTCGGGCTGTTGGTGGCACTCCTCTGGTACTTTATCTATCGGGATCCGCCTCCAGAGATTCTTGTCCATTCGCCGACAACGAGTGGTGGCGCATCGGAGTCGGCGGGGTTCCGGTGGCTCGGGCTGTGGCGGACGCGTTCGCTGTGGGCCATTTTGCTGATCCGATTCATCAGTGATCCCGTTTGGTATTTCTGCCTATTCTGGCTGCCGGGGTATCTCCAGGAACAATCGGGCCTGACTCTGGCGCAAGTGGGCATGGTTGGATGGATCCCGTTTCTTGCTGCAGACCTCGGAGGCATCGCGAGTGCGGCATGGTCTGACTGGATGGTGAGAAAGGGGCGTGCACCGCTTCAGGCCCGCAAGCGGATGCTTACGGCCATGGCCTGCCTTGCGCCGCTGTGTGCACTCACCCCGCACTTTCCTCATCCTGCTGCCACGCTGCTGATCTTCAGCTTGGTTGCGGCGGCATGCTTGAGCTGGCTGTTCAGCCTCAGTGTCGTCATCGCGGAAGCATTTCCCACAGCGAACGTCGCAAGCGTGTTGGGCATTGCCGGAGGTTTTGGCGCAGCGGGTGCGGTGGTATTCAACAGTTTCGTCGGAGAGATGATTTCAACGCTTGGCCCCACGAGGGTTTTTGCTGCCATGGCTGTGCTTCATCCCATTGCAACGGTGGTTCTCTGGATCATGGTGCGCCCGGAGCGCCCCCGTCCCATTTTCTCATGAAAACGCTCAGTTACCTTCTCTTGATCCTGGGATTGGTTTCCACCCTCGCAGCCGCTCCAGACCGGAGCCTGCTGCTGATCTCAATCGATGGTCTGCGTCCTGATTCCATCAGCGAGGCGGACGGCTACGGACTGAAGATTCCCCATCTCCGGCAATTGTGGAAAACCTCTGCGCACGCCTCTGGTGTGAGGGGAGTTCTTCCTTCGTCAACCTACCCGAGTCACACCAGCATTGTCACGGGAAACTGGCCGGCAGTCCACGGGGTGGCTGCCAACCGGCCATTCAAGCCGAATGACAAGGCGATCAATCGTTGGTACTGGTACAACGACGAGATGAAGGTGCCTGCGATTTGGGATGCCGCGACTGCTGCCGGTTACGAAGTGGGAAGCGTGAGCTGGCCAGTCACGGTTGGTGCGCCTGGCATCAAGTACAACATTCCCGAGTTTGCTGGCACCAAGTCCGAGGAGGATGTGAAGATCATCCGCGGCTATGCCGGAGGTGCGTTCATGGATGCGCTTGCCCGGAAAGCGGGTGTCTATCTCAACGATGCCAAGGATGGCGTCCGTCGCGATTGGTCGAGGACACGCTACCTCCTCGAACTCCTGCGACAACACCGTCCCCGCGTCGCCCTTGTACATCTGGTTGCGCTGGACCATGAGCAGCATGCCCACCGACCCTTTTCCCCTCAGGCCAAGGCTGCACTTGAGGAGATCGATACGATGGTCGGGGAGATCGTGAAGGCAATGCGCGGCAACTATCCTGATTCGGCAGTTTGTGTGGTGTCGGACCACGGATTCACGTCGGTTGACCATGCGCTTGCCATCGACGCGGCGTTTGTCAGGGCGGGATTAATCACGCTGAAAGGGGGCGGTACATCGAT
Organism: Verrucomicrobiota bacterium; assembly: GCA_014584295.1. Lineage (GTDB taxonomy): Bacteria > Verrucomicrobiota > Verrucomicrobiia > Opitutales > Opitutaceae > UBA6669. The sequence goes on along the minus strand of JACTNC010000014.1, from coordinate 9,659 downwards.
TGAATCAGCGGGACTAAAGGACTGGGTGGCCATGCCTTGGCTGTCCAGCGGGTCTGTCGCGATCGTGATGAAGAATCCTAAAGATGAGGCCGCAAAGCGAAAGGTGAAGGAAGTCCTTGATCGACTTGCTTCCGACCCTGGCAACGGAATTCATGCGGTTCTCGACCGAGAGGCCATAGCCCGCCTCGGTGGCACGGGCCAGGCTGAGTACTGGCTCGATCTGAAGACCAACTTTACGTCGAGTTCCCGGATTGTCGGGGCCAGCATGATCGAACTGAAAACCGGCGGCACCCACGGACATGTGCCGACTCACGCGGCAATGAACTCCACGTTTCTCCTGTCGGCTCCGGGCGTTCGAGCATCTGATGTCGGCATCATCGATATGCGCAGCATTGCCCCAACCCTGGCAGCTTGGCTGCGTGCTCCGTTTCCTTCGGCCCCGCTGCCACCACTTGACGTGTTTTCGGCGAGCGCGAAGTAGTCATTTTGTTGACATACAACCTTGCATGAATCCTTCAGCGCCAACCTCAATACAGGAGCCTGCCCGTTCGGTGCCTGTGCGTGCCGAATACGATGTTCTCGTCGTCGGTGGAGGCCCGTCAGGTCTCACGACCGCGCTCGCCGCCGCGGAGAACGGCATGAGAGTCGGACTCATCGAGAGCCGCAGCTTTGTCGGCGGCAACATGACCATCGGTCTGCCTGTGCTTGGTTTCCTCGGTCAGAAGAAAAACCAGATCATCAAGGGACTGCCCCAGAGGTTCATCGACCGTTTGCGCCTTGTGAATGGAGCAAGCGAGCACCGCTGGTGTCCGCTGCACATGGGAATAACGCTGGTCGAGCCAGAGGCAGTAAAAACCGTGGCGCTGCAAATGCTCACCGAGGCGTGCGTCGATGTAAATTTCTACACCTTTTTCGTCGGGGTGGTCATGGAGGGTGACACGATCCGTGGCATCATCACCGAGAGCAAGAGCGGCCGCGAAGCCGTACTCGGCAGGGTTGTCGTTGATTGCACGGGTGACGCCGATGTGGCGTTTCGCGCGGGGGTTCCCTGCGAGAAAGGCAGCAGGGAGACGGGGGGCATGCAACCGCCCACGCTCATGTTTTGCCTTGCGGGAGTCGACACCGAGAAGTTGCGCATGAGCATTGCGCAGCATACGCGCACGTATCTGACTGACTTCATTCCTGCGGAATATTTCGGCCAGCACCACCAGTTCATCGTTGTCGGCCTTCGGGAGCTTATTGCACGTGCCCGGGCCGAGCGGAAACTCAATATTCCGAACGAGCGAACCATCATCATCACCGGACTTCGTGAAGGCGAAGTCTGGATAAACATGACCCGTGTTGCCGGTACCGACGGCACGGATGCGCGCAGCCTCACGGCGGGCGAGATCGAAGCGCGCCATCAGATCGAGGATATTCAGATCTACCTCAAGAATTATGTACCGGGATTTGAAGGCTGCTATTTCACCAAGACGGCACCGTTTCTTGGCATACGCGAAACCCGCCGAATTGTGGGTCAGTACACGATGACCCAGGAGGACGTGCTGGGATGCAGGCACTTTGACGATAGCATTGCCGTCGCGAGTTATCCGATCGACATCCACCGTCCGGGGGACGAGGGGTGCACGCTGATTTGGTGTGGCGATTGTTATGACATCCCCTATCGCTCACTCGTGCCCCAGCGGGTGAAGAATCTACTTGTCGCTGGAAGGTGCATCTCGACAACGCACGAGGCAATGGGAGCGATTCGTGTCATGGCAACGTGCATGGCCATGGGGGAGGCTGCGGGGCGTGCCGCCTCGCAGGCAATCCGTACAGGGGTGAGTCCGGATCAGATTGATGTGAAGAAGCTCCAGGCGGAATTGCTGGCCCGCGGCGCCTACCTGCGGCCGGCACGGGAATGAGCCGAGGCGGGAGCGCCTGAATTCAGCGCGAACTCGATGGTTTCCAAGACCGGCCAATCTCCTCGAGGGTGCGACCCTTCGTTTCGGGGATCATGGTCAGGACAAAAAAGAATGAGATGAGGCTAACTGTGGCGTAGATCCAGAAGGTCTTTGCGGGTCCGATTGCCTGGCTGTCGTTCAACATGGGAAACGTTTGCGCCACGATGTAGCAGGCCACCCAGACGACGAAGGCGGCGACGGACATGGCGCGGCCTCGAATCTCGTTGGGAAAAATTTCCGAACAATAGAGCCAGGTTATCGGACCCATGGCCATGGCAAAAGCGGCAATGAAGAGCACGACCGCGACGAGCAGCAGCGGACCGTGTTGGCTGGTATGAAACAGCCAACCTACAAGCAGGAGTGCCGCAGCCTGCACGGCGTTGCCGATGAGCAGGAGAGGTCGACGTCCGAGTCGGTCGACAAAGGCGATGGCTACAAAGGTGAAGACGAGATTGATCAGGCCGACCCAGACCGAAGAGGTGAAGGCCGCATTCTTCACCGCGCCGGCGGTCTCGAAGATCTTTGTGGAGTAGTACATGATCGCGTTGATGCCGCAGAATTGACTGAACACGGCGAGCAGCACTGCGAGCAGGAGAGGTCGACGGAAATGCGCCGTGAAGAGCTCCGAGAATGGAGGATCCGTCCGGCTTGTTGATGCGAGAATCGCGGCAATTTCCTGTTCCGCGTGGGCGGGACCATCCACCCGGATCAGGATGGACCGGGCTTCATCCGTGCGTCCTTGACGGGTCAGCCAGCGGGGGCTCTCCGGAACGGTAAAGAGCAGGCCGAGGAAAACCACGGCGGGCACAACTTCCATGCCGAGCATCCATCGCCATCCGAGGGAGGTGTTCCATGCCTCATCTCCCATGCCCTGGATGATGCGATTGACGAAGAGAGTCAGGAAAATACCGGTGACAATGCCGAGTTGAAAGAGCGAGCCGAGTCGGCCTCGCCATTTTTCGGGCGCTATCTCGGCGATGTATACCGGGCAGATCATGGAGGATGCGCCGATTCCGAGTCCACTGATGATCCTGGCAGCTAGGAATTCGCTGAACGTGCGGGGGATTGCGGACAGCAGGCCCGAGACGGCATAGAGCGCCGCGCAGATAAAGAGCATCTTCTTTCGCCCAAATCGGTCGCTGAGGAAGCCGGCGAACATGGCACCCGGGATGCAGCCAAGGATGGCGCTTGCGGCGGCCAGGCCCTCCTGGGTGGGATTCAGGGCGAGATGGGCGGTCAGGTAGGTATTGGCTCCATTGATCACCGCTGTGTCGTAGCCGAAGAGGAAGCCGCCGATTGCGGTGACACTGGTCGCGAACAGCACAAAGCGGAGGGATTGAGACGACGAGGCGTTCATGCGTAGGAAGGGGATGCAGCGATCGGGAGTCAGGGATGGCGGAGGTGAGCCTTGTTCAAACAATCAATCAAATGAAGGGGGTGTCAATCCCACGATCCTTTCTGATGAGAAAGGATGAAGCCGCCATTGGACAAGAGTCCCCTGCTAGCCAGAGGCGCACCTATCAGGGTCTTCACCCGGGTCGGGCACGGCGGAATTCAATCTCAAGTCTGCCACCCGCCGACATACAGAGGGACAAAGAACTGCTCCGAAACGTCGTTACTTTCCCGGAATGGTCCCATGCCTTGAAGCAGGATGCGCTTGGGAAGCGACCGTTTTGGCAGCACTCTTTCGCGCCCATCCACCTTTTCGCTGGCAAATGGGTCGCCCTTCTGGGGGGTGGATTTTCCGTTAGAGGCGCATGAGATGGAGACGGAGGAATTGTCGTTGATGATGAAGGGATTTTCGCTCCCTCCAAAATTCACAACGCCGCCAAGCACTTCAGTTGATCCGCCGTTCGTCGTGTGAAAGCCCACTCCGCGCCCCTCGGTCTTAAATCCCAGCACCCATAGCTGCGAACCGTCATTGATCACTTCGGGATTGGCACGCTCGGGATTCAGTTGTCTTGCCCAGACAGTCTGGCCTTTGAACCGGTAGCAGTTGGGTTCGGGCGGAAACTGATCTGTGCAACAGATGTTTTCGATGAAAACCTTCCCACCACTCACCGTGTTGAGATACATCGCTCCTGTCTGTACATGAAGGTCACTGAGCACGAGCGTGCGCTGTGAGGCGTGTTCGATCAGGTACTGTTGTCCTTTGTATTCCTCAAAGGCAAAAAGATCCTCAATCAGTAGTGGCGTTGATGAGTCCCCTTCAACACGGAATGTGCCGCGGTCCTTCAGGTTCCTCAAGTCTTCGCCCGCCACAAGGTCACAGAACATGAAATTAATCCGTTCGACCGAGGCTGGGACACGAATGGGTCCATTGATGAGGTATCGACCCGGCTGGAAGTAGATGACCTTTCTTCCCGAATTCATCGCCAATTGAATTTCCTGAGTGCAGTCGGTAGCTCCGTCCCCTTTCGCCCCGAATTCGGTGACGCTAACCCATTCGGTCATGTCCTGCTCCCAAGGGATGTCAGGCGTTTCCTCGATGGGCAGGTTGAGCGAGCGCATCTTCTGATGGGGACGCAAGGTTTGAACACCGTGGGAAGAGTGTTCATCGATGAAGGGGCCATGGAGGAGTGTGTTGCCGAACCTGCCGATGGCGGCGGGATATCCTGATGTCCTCACGTTCCGCGCGAAAAGCACACCATGGATATGCTCGATTGCAGGCATTGGCCCATACGCCTCGCCGCTCTCTGGTGGGCTGGATTCGTGAATAAGTTCGCTGTCTACGAGGACGACATGGGCGGGAGATCCGGCGATGGTGAGCGCAGGCACTCGATTTCTGCTCCGCAATCCGCGAATGGCGACAGGTGTTTCATCGACGAGAAACCCTGTAATCTTCTGGTGGCGCAGGGTGATGTCTTCAAAGACCGTGTACATGCGATAGGGTAGCGACTGGATGCCATAGTCGAACCCGTCCACGGTGACGTGCTTGAAGTAACAGCCAGAGAGATTGTTCCGATCGCATTGCAGGCCCACCGATCCGACTTTGTCAGGATCACCGGATCGGATCGTGACGTGCCGGACCGCAGCCATGTTGTTGCCAAAAAAACGGAGACCGGATGCTCCGGGATTATCGGAGCCGGTATCGATGGATAGGTTTTCAAAAAAATTGGCCATCGATACGTTCGAGGTCGATTTCTTCATGAAACTGAAGACCGGTTTATTGGCTCCTTTTTCGAAACCAGGACATGCATCCTTCAATCGTATTACGGTCCCTGATTCGCTTTGTCCCCGAATGATGATTTGGCGGTTTAGCTCACCGCCGGAAGTATTGTGAAGGTCGGTGAACGTGTAGCATACCGTGTCACTCACCAGGTACGTGCCATTCGGGAAATAGAGAATTCGCGATGGTTCGGGTCGCGCCGGAAAGACAACACGGATCCGGCCGTTGGCCTTTAGTGTTTCGACGCTGATCGGATGATGAAAGTCAGATCGGGGATCCTCGGACATCTCCTTCTCCAGCGCTCTTTCCGCATTGAGTGTCGGTCGGAGAATGTCATCAAGCGCCCGGATGAGCGCCTCCGTGCAATCGATCCTCCCCTGATTGTCGCAGAAGTAGGGCGCTTTTGTGACATCAATCACTGCAAGAGCGGCAGCCGGATAGATGCAGTTTTCCCTGGGATGCGGAATCGGTGAGGTGCCAATACCCAAGCCTCGCCTGTTTCTGGGCGCCTGTCTGTCACCCGGTGTCTGTGATAAAGCTGAGGATGGAATGAACGTGCCTGCCAGAGAGGCGATGCTAGTGGTCCTTATAAAGGTTCTTCTCTTCATAAGATGGGTGTTTGGGGAGTCTATGTGGGGAAAGCGGCGTGGGGCGTCCTTTGTGGAAACGAGTGACCTGGTCGGAGTAGCCCCTCTAATCCGTCGATGGGACCCCAAGGAGCAATTTCCAATTCCTAAACGATCGTCACGACAGAAAGACCGAAGCCGGGGGCTGCTTCGATCTGGTGCCTGTCGTGCGTGTAAATTTCGGACATTCCCGCATGAAGCGCGGTGATAAGGTGGATGCAATCGGCGGTGCGAAGAAAAACCGTTTCCGGAAGGGTGTCATAGGTCCGAGCGACCTGGGTAATGAGCGACGTTCCGAGAGGTATCCAAGTCCAAAGTCCACCGACGTCGTCCTTCGTAAACTGCCGCACGGCAGCAAGAAAATCGCGGCGCGACCAGGTCTTCTCTCTCAGTCGGCGATGAAACACGGCCATCAGTTCCGCCTTCGCCAGCTCAGAGGCCAGCACTTGGTCCGTTTGGTCAAGCCGGAGACGAACGGCAGCCGACTCCGGTTCGGCGAAATAGTATTTCGCCAAAGTGGACGTGTCGCAGAAAATCACGATCAGCGACTACCACGAACGGCATCGAGGTCGTCCAGAACCGCACGAGTGGTGGACTTAGCCAGCAATGCCGCGTACTCCGGAAGGATCACGCGATTTCGCTTTCGCGGAGGAAGGGCATCTGGCGACGTTAGGACTGCGACAAGCCTGCCTCTGTCGGTGACTCGGACCGGCGATTTGGCAGCCCGCCGAACATGCGCGCCCGTCCGGGCATGCAACTCCTTGATGGAAATGCTAGCCATTGGCCCCAATGTGTCGGTTCCAGGCGAGAAAGTCAAGTGACACTGTGACACCTCGCGTGGTTCTTCCTGGAGCGCTACCCATTTGTCCGATTTGCAGTGAGTAGTCCCAGTTGAATCGAAGCAGTGCTCGTTTCTGGCAAGAATGGGGAATGTGCGTGGAGCGGGAAATCGAGCAAATCCTGTGGAGGGATTGCTCCAGGCAGCACGACGCGTCATTCGGCAAACGGCGGAAGAGGGATTTGAGCTGGCTTGCGCTCTTGCTTGATTGCAGTGCTCACGGGATGACCTTGATCCGCTTGTTTGCGGGCTGCAGCCCATTGGCCGAGACGGTGAGTTCAGCTGAGCCCTTCTCTGCGGTTGACTGGTAGATCCCCAGGCAGAGTCCCATGAATGCGTTGCGCTCGGCCGATCCCGCGGGAGTGTGATCAAGCACGTCACCATTCTCGGTTCCCAGAAGTTTCAACGGACCACGGACTGAATAGCGGATGCGGTCTGCCGCACCGGGCACGAGCACGCCATCCTTGTCAACGACCCGGACGGTTGCGTGCAAGGCATCACGTCGATTGGCGTGAAGGGTGGTGCGATCCAATTCCAGCACAAGGCGTGCGGGAGGACCGGCGGTTTGTTGACGGTCTTCAGCCACCAGCTTACCATCGCGATAAGCCACGGCCTTCAGCGTACCTGGTCGATAGGGCACGTTCCAGACAATCTGCCACGCAAGGGTCATTGGCTGGCGTCCCAGGGAGCGGCCATCTTGAAACAGCTCAACCTCCTCGGCATTGGAGTAGGCTACAACGGGGATCAGGACGCCTTCCTTGCCCGGATGCGTCCAATGCGGGAGCAGGTGTACCATGGGCTTTGTTGTCCAGAGGCTCTGATAGAGGTAGTAGTGGTCCTTCGGAAAGCCCGCCAGATCGAGAATGCCCGAGGAAGAGGCGCGGCTCGGCCAGCTTGATTCGCCCAGATAGTCGATGCCGGTCCAGCGAAACTCTCCCATCACCCAGGGCAGTGAGGCGGTCAATCTCCAGGAGTCGCGCGCATTCAGATAGACGTAGTTGTTGTCATAAGAAGAACTGAGCGTCGGACGTTCAGTGCCAAGATTTCTGACCTCGGCGAAAACCTCCATGGGAGCGAGATCAGGAATGGGCGGGTAGCCGGGAACCTTCTCCCTCATCCGCGTTGTGGTCTGGTAGACACTGCGTGTCTGGCTCGTGTGCGGGTGCTCGGTGCCGATGAAGAGACGCTTCGGAAAATTCTGACGATCGTCGCGATAGAAGAAAACGGAGCCTCCGCCGTCGTTGTAGCCGGCAACGTCGAAGACATCCGAGAAACCGGATTTGTTTGCCTGATCGATGAAATTGATGCCGCAGGTTACGGGCCGGGTGGAATCGATGGCGTGCGCGGCGTCGCACAGGCGACGGGCATCGGCGACGCCTTCTGGTTTGCCCAGTTCGCGCACCTCATTTCCCACGCTCCACATGAAGATGCACGGATGATTGCGATCGCGACGAATGGCATCCTGCACATCACGCACGGCCCATTCCGCGAATAGCCGGTTGTATCCTCCGGCCGCCATATCCTTCTTTGCGATGCGCCATTCATCGAGCGTTTCACCCATGACGAGGATACCCATCTCGTCACAGAGATCATAGAACTCGCTCGCCATCGGGGCATGACCCGTACGGATCGCATTGCAGCCCGCCTCCTGAAGGAGACGCAACCTGCGGCGCAGAACATCCTCGGGGACGGCGGCGCCAACGGGGCCCGCGTCATGGTGGAGGCACACCCCTTTGAGCTTGAGATTGCGTCCATTCAGGAAAAAACCCTGCTCGACGGTGAACTCGAGTCGACGTATGCCGAAGCGTGTTTCCAACTGGTCGACGATCTGTCCCCCGGACCGTACAACGGTCTGAAGTGAATACAGTGCCGGAGATTCCGGAGACCAGAGTTCCGGAGAAGGAAGGGTGATCGACTGATCAAATTCTTCTCTGCCTGCCGCTGCGATGATCCTGGTTGTCTGCGAAAAGCTGCCGATGCGGCGACCATTCCTGAAGACCGTATGCTCGATGCTTACCGTGGTGGGATCATTTCCCAGATGATTGACCGCGGTTTGCACGCGGATGCTCGCCTGCTGTGATGTTGCTTCGGGTGCAGTAACAAAGACGCCATGGGGCTCCACGTGGGTATCGTTCGTTGCCGTGAGCCAGACGTGACGGTAGATGCCGCAGCCCGTGTACCAGCGGGAACTCGGCTGGACGGAGTTGTCGACGCGCACGGCCAGCACGTTGGATCGGCCGTCGTGGTGGAGGTAGGGCGTGAGATCATGGCTGAAACTGACGTACCCGTAGGGTCGCCGACCCAGGGCGTGGCCGTTGATCCAGACATCGGCGTTCATGTAGACACCGTCGAAAGTCACTCGCACGTGTTTGCCCGCGAAGGTCTGAGGCAGGACAAAGGACTTTCGGTACCAGCCTACGCCTCCGGGATAGAAACCCATGCGTCCGATACCTGGATTTGACTTGGAAATAGGCCCGCGAATTGCCCAGTCGTGGGGCAGGAGCAGCGGCTCCCATGTTGCGTCATCAAATCCTGGTGCTTCCGCACCGGTCGGGTCCGCGAGGACGAAGCGCCAGCCATCGTCCCAATTGACATGAATGCGCGGCGAAGTCGGTGCAGCCGCGCGGGCCGATGCAAGAAGGGCCAGCAGGCTGAAGGTCACAAAGAGGCGCCACGCCTTGCGGTGATGATCTCGTTGGACCGACGAGCGGCTTAGGGCTGTCATGCGGAAGTGAGTGTCTGGGCTTGCGTGTGAAGCGCGGGAGATTGCGAGGCAATCCTCGTCGGGATTGCGCCTGAAGCGGGAGGATTTTAGCACTTCGCGCGTGTCGGTCACATCCCCTAAAATGCGTGGATTGTGTTTTCACGAATATTGATCAGTCTCTCGGAATGCACACCCGGGCCTCATTGCCTGATGCCTCGGTGTATTTGATTCGCTCGTTGCAATGACCAAACCCGCCCCAAAAAAGACCGTCTGGCTGATTGAGGACAACTCGACGTTGTGCCGGATCATTGCGCGGGTGATCGGCACGATCAATGGCATGGTTTGCACAGCGAAGTATTATCGCTGCGAGGAGGCTTTG
>JACTNC010000037.1 GCA_014584295.1 Verrucomicrobiota bacterium | reverse complement strand
GTCGAAGCGCAGTTTCTTCGCGTTCCAATTCAGCGTGGTCTGATGAAAACGCACCGCCACGCTGCCAAGGAGGACGGCCTCGGTCAGGGGGCCCGAGTAGTCGAAACCCGCGCTCGTCGTTGATCCGTTGAGGCAGGCTTCGGCCCATTGCGTCCAATGGTGGGCTCCTTTCTCGTCGGGCAACACGTAGTCCTTGAACTGAAGGCGGGGAAATAGCCGGGGCGTGTTGATGTGCGGCACGTGCAGCACACCCTTTGTGCCAATCAGAATCGATCCCTGCCCGAAGATGCTCTTGCGGTTGCCGGCGGTATCGCCGACCGCCTCCTGGGTGCCCTCGACGAGCGCCAGGATTTCCGCTGGAGGACGCTGATCGCCATCGTACCAGGTGATCGGAACGGTTTTCCCCTCGGTGAAACGCGTGCCCGGAAAAACGTAGTGAATGCGAGCGTCAGTCGACCAGTTCCAGCGGTCGGGAGCCGGACCTTCCGAGCGCACCGTCTGGGGCGCGGTCAGATCCAGCGCCTCGAAAACGGGATCGAAGATGTGACATCCCATGTCGCCAAACGTCCCAGTGCCGAAATCCAGCCGCCGCCGCCAGTTGCTGGGATGATAATACTCGTTGCCGACATAGGGCCGGTCCTCGCATACGCCCAGCCAAAGGTCCCACCTGAACGTTGATGGAACCATGTCCCCTTGGACAGGAGGCGCTCCGACATCGCCCCACTTCTTGTTGCTCCACGTGTGTACCTCCCGGATCTTGCCGATCACTCCGCTTCGCACGATCGCGACCGCCTGACGGTAGACCTTTTCGGAGTGAATCTGAATGCCCATCTGAGTCACGAGCCTCTTCCTGCGGGCATACCGGGCGAGCACGCGGGTTTCGTAGATGTCGTGAGCGAGCGGCTTCTGGCAGTAGACGTGCTTGCCGAGTTGCATCGCCGAAAGCGCGATCGGCGCGTGCATGTGGTCCGGGGTGGAGACATTCACCGAATCGATATTGTCCTTCTCCTTCCTCAGAAGTTCACGCCAATCCTGATAGACGCGCGTTTCCGGGAACCATGACTTGAGCTCAGTCAGCTTCGTCTCATCGACCTCAGCCACTGCGACAAGTTTGACGAAGGAGTTGCTGCAGATCGATCGGATGTCCGCCCAAGCCATGCCCGAGGCTCCGAAACTCGCATGGTGAAGGGTCTTGCTAGGCGGGGCGGAAATCAGGTTCCTGGTAATGAACGGGGCAGCTAGGCCGACAGCCCCGGCAGTTTTGAGGAATGTGCGACGTGTGAACGGGGTGTGGGAGTTCATAAATGGGCAATGAACGAGCGACGGCCAAACCGGAAGTTTTTTCAAGGCATCAGTGTTTTCAACTGCGGTGTTTCTTGTGCGCAAGAGCGGGAGTTGCAGGAAATCGGACGAGGCCCGGCTTGGTTCTCAGGCAATTGATGTTCATAAGGTTGGAACATTGCACGGTTCCTTTCCCTAAGATATCTCCGGATCGTGCGTTTGTAGGGAGAGCCTGTCATATTTCTTTCCATGAAACCTTCCGTCCAACTCATGAGGGTGGCCCTTGTCGCCGCCCTCCTATCTTCGACGAGTGCGCTCGCAGCCGTGTTGCCCGTTGAATCGCGCATCTCGGCGGCGACGGTCTACCTTGATCGCGCAGTCGTCACACGCAATGCGCACACTCCCCTGTCCGCGGGCGAAACCGATGTTGTCTTTGAAAGGCTGCCCGCGGGGCTGCTCGATGCCTCGCTCCAAGTGAGCGCCCGTGGATCCGCCTCCGTCACCTTGATCGACGTTACTACCCGTCAGACCTATGTGGAAGCAACGATCGATCCACGAGTCCGGTCGATCGAGGAGGAACTGAAGGCATTGCAGCGGCAGGATGCCGACCTCAAGGGACGTCTCGCGCTGTTTGATCAGCAGCGGGCATTGCTGTCACGGATTGAGGCGGCGGCGACAACTCCGCCACCGCGCGATGCCGCAGGTGCGGGCGTAAAAACCGGTTTTGATGATTGGCAGAAACTGCTTACATTCCAGTTCGAAAACCTTTCCCGCATCGCCAGCGATCAGGAATCCGTGATGCGGCAGCGGGAGGATCTCGCTGCAAAGACGGCAGCTTTGGAGGCACAGCTCAATCTCTTGCGCAGCCGTCAGCCCGCGGCCCGCAGCTTCAAGACGGTCACGGTGCGCGTCTCCGCTGCCTCGGCGGGCAATCTTGATGTGTCACTTTCCTACGCGGTTCCCGGCGCGTCCTGGAGTCCGAGTTATGACGCGCGATTGAATACGGAGAAACGCATCATTGAGCTGGGCTATTTTGGATCGGTGAGGAACGGCACGGGCGAGGATTGGAGCGCCATCGCATTGACGCTCTCCACCGCGCGGCCCAGCCAGGGCGGCGGCGCACCGACTCTTCCCCCTTGGATCGTCGACGTGTACAGGCCCATGCCCTATCCCGCTCAGAGCCTGGGGCGGTCGAGTGCAAAGGTGGCGTTCGAATCGCGTGCAGGAGCGGTTGCGCAGGCTTCCGCGCTTGCGGACAAGGCGGAGGAGGAGTTGAAAGACGCGCACTTTGCACAGGCGGTGATAGAAAGCGGAACGACACGTGCGACGTTTCGTGTTGCCAACCCGGTCACGCTTCCGAGCGACAATGCTGCCCAGCGGGTTCCCATCACGCGCACCGAATTGCCGGCGTCACTCCACTACGAATCAACGCCCAAGCTGATCGAGGCGGCATTCCTCAGCGCCTCTGTCAGCAATGTGACCGAGTTCCCGTTCCTGGCGGGGCCCGTGAACACCTTTCTCGACGACAGCTTTGTTGCGACGAGTCCGATGAAAACCATCATGCCACGGGAGAAGTTCGACCTCGCGTTTGGAGCGGACGACGGAATCTCCGTCAAGCGTCGGCTTGTCAACCGGTTCGCCGAAGAAACCGGCCTAACCAGCAAGGGACGTCGTGTGACCTATGAGTTTCTCGTTACGCTCGCCAACAACAAGAAAACCGGTGAGCGCGTGGTCTTTAAGGAGGCGGTTCCGCTTTCACGCGACGAGAAGATCGTCGTGAAGCTGCTGACCCCGGCGGAGCGCGACATTGGTGCCGCCGATAGCCAGAAGGAAATCACGCGCGACGCAGAGGGGCGGCTCGTATGGCGAGTGAACCTGAAGGCGGGCGAGAAGCGTGAATTCCCGATGAAGGTCAGCATTGACTATCCCTCGGAGATCACAGTCAGCGGGCTCGATTGAGCGGAAATTCCGGGCACGGCGGAATACCGTGCTTGCCGAGTCCCCATCCTTGGAAAGACTGGCCGCCTTTCATCTTCTGATGGCGGCCTTTTCCATTCATGCGTGTTCTTGAATCCTCCCTTTGGCGCGCACACCTGCATGCGCGCATGCCGTTCAAATATGGCATTGTGACCATGACAGAGCTTCCGCACGTGTTTCTCCAGGTGCGTGCAGAGTTCTCAGGAGGAGCCACCGGCACGGGGGTTGCCGCAGACCATCTGCCGCCGAAGTGGTTCACCAAGGATCCACAGAAGGATCCTCATCTGGAAATCGATGAGATGCTCGTGGTGATCCGACACGCAATGACGGCCGCGGGGGAGATTCGTGCCACGACGGTGTTTGAGTGGTGGCGTGAGCTGTACCGCGTCCAGTCCGCATGGGCGGAGGCCGGGCGCGTTCCCCCTTTGCTCGCGCACTTCGGCACATCCCTGCTGGAACGCGCCATGATCGACGCCTTTTGCCGGGCACATGGGAAATCCTTTTCCGCGGCGATTCACGACAATCTCTTCGGCATCGATCTTGGTAGCCTGCGACCGGAGTTGAAGGGATCCGCGCCGCGCGACTGGCTGCCTGCGTCTCCACCGCGCCATGTTTTTGCGCGTCATACGGTCGGCATGGTGGACCCGCTGTGGGAGAAGGATGTCTCGGCAGGCGACCGCGTTGACGACGGTCTGCCGCAGTCGCTGGAGGCCGGAATCGCGGCCTATGGGCTTCGCCATTTCAAACTCAAGGTGGGCGGTGGTGCCGATCGGGAGCGGCTCCTCCGCATCGTCGAGGTGCTGGAAAAGTGCGCGGCGCCGGGATGGGTCTGCACCCTCGATGGTAACGAGGGATTCAAGTCAGTGGACGCGTTTCGCACGTTCTGGGAGGGAGTTGTGGGCGAATCCAGGCTGGAGCCCCTGCGCCGCGGGTTGCTCTTCGTCGAGCAGCCGTTTCATCGCGATCTCGCTCTGAGTGATGAAATCGGCGCGCTGGCCAGCCGCTGGCCCGGGCGCCCGCCCATCATCATTGATGAGTCGGATGCCACGCTCGAGAGCCTGCCGCGAGCTCTGGAGCTCGGTTATTGCGGGACGAGTCACAAGAACTGCAAGGGTGTGTTCAAGGGCCTTCTCAATGCCTGCCACATCGCGCATCTGCGAAAGGCGAAACCCCAGCAGACCTGGCGGATGAGCGGAGAGGACCTTTCCAATGTGGGCCCGATCTCCCAGCTCCAGGATCTCGCGGTGCAGGCTGCGCTGGGAATCTCGAGCGTGGAGCGCAACGGTCATCACTACTTTGCCGGCCTCTCGGCCTGGCCGTCGGCACTCCAGGATCTCGTGCTGCGCCATCATGGCGATCTCTATGTCCGCTCGCAACGCGGCTGGCCGACGACGCTCGTTCGGAATGGTGAGATCAGCGTCGAATCCGTCACCAGAGCCCCTTTCGGCGAGCAGTTCGCATTCGATCCTGCCGCGGCCGGAGCGGTGCGGATCTGATTTCGTTTACGATCGGATCGGTGAACGCGCGACCCGGGATCCCGCGTCGCGGTGGCTCATTCCTTTTTCAATTCGCGCGACATCAAGGCGGCGAGTGCGGCTGCGGGAGCCTTGTTCTCGTAAAGCACACGATAAACTTCCGTGAGAATGGGGGCATCGATGTTTCGCTCGCGGCAGAGTCCGAAGAACGACTCGGTGGTCCGGTAACCTTCGACGATGAATTTGCTTTCACCCTGAAGCTCTGCGGCCCGACGACCGCGTCCCAGCTGTTCTCCGAAGCCCCGGTTTCGACTCCACGATCCGGTGCAGGTGGCAACGAGGTCGCCGAATCCACTCAGGCCATAAAACGTTTCCCGCTGTGCGCCGAGGGCGACGCCCAGCCGGACCATTTCGGCAAGCGCCCTCGTCATCAATGCGGCCTTGGCGTTGTCGCCCAGGCCCAGGCCGTCGGAGCATCCTGCTGCGATGGCATAGATATTCTTGAGGCATCCTCCGAACTCGACTCCGGGAAGGTCCGCGCTCGTATAGACCCGCAGCGAAGGTCCGCTCAATTCCGCCTGCAGCGCGGGGATTGACGTATCCGTGCTGCGTGTGCCCAGAACCATGGCCGCGGGAAGCCCGCGTGACACCTCCCCGGCATTTGTCGGACCCGTGAGGGAGGCGACCGTGTAGCCAGGCAGGACTGACTCAATAATCTCCGATGGGCGCAGGTGCGTTTCCAATTCGAGGCCTTTTGAGAGGCTGATCAGAAACCGGAGCCGCGTTGCGAGGGACAGGTTTTCGCGAACGCGCTCGCAGGTGGCGCGCAAGGACTGCAGGGGGCAGGCGAACAGCACGACCTCCGCCTCCATCAGCAGGGGTGTCAGCTCATGGCCGACCTGGAGGCTCGGGGGGAGCTGGATCCCAGGGAGGTAGTCGCTGTTTTCGAGGGTCGACGCAAGGGCCACGGCCTGTTCAAACCGGCGGGGTGCGAGGGCAACGCAATGGCCCTGCTTCACGAGGTGAACCGCAAATGCAGTTCCCCAGGCGCCGGCACCTATCACGAGGAAATTCATGCCTGCATTAGAACCCAACGCGCGCGCCGGTGATAGCGAAATCTCAACCGAAGATCGGACAGTGACGAGGCTCGGTTGACCGGCATCAGGCGCTGGAAGTCGCTCATGTGAGGAAGCCGGGGATGCGTTCGCCGGCGATCATCGATTCGAAGGTTTCGCGACTGTGGATGAGCTCGAATGCGCTTCCCTTGACCAGCACTTCTGCCGGCAGTGAGCGGGTGTTGTAGCGGCTCGACATCGAGTAGCCGTAGGCTCCGGCACTCATGAGGGCGACATATTCGCCCTCTCCGACCTGCTGAATGCGTCGGTCGCGCGCGAAGCAATCGCTGCTTTCGCAGATCGGGCCAACGATGTCCGTTACCATTGAGGGCCGGGACGTGTCGCGCTGAAGCGGCACGATTTCGTGAAACGCATCGTACATTGCCGGGCGCATCAGATCGTTCATGGCTGCGTCGAGGATGAGAAAATTCCTGTCCTGACCGCGCTTGAGATACTCGACGCGGGAGAGGAGGACTCCGGCGTTGCCCACAAGAAAGCGGCCGGGTTCGACGAGGATTTTCAATCCCAGCGGCTGAAGGAGAGGCACGAGTGCGGCGCCGTAGGATTCGGGCGTGATGGGGCGTTTGCCTTTGGGCAGGACCTGCCACCAGTCTTCCTGGCCGCTTGCAAGGGCATCCTGGTAGACGATACCCATGCCGCCGCCGATCGAGAGGTATTCGAGAGGGTACCTTTCCCTCAGGTCGTTCACGAGCGGCGTGATTTTCCTCACCGCCTCCACAAAGGGCAATGTGTCCGTCAACTGCGACCCAATGTGCATCTGCACGCCGCGCATGACGAGATGAGGATAATTTGCCGCAGCCTCGTAGGCAGCAGTCGCCTGCTTGAGTGGGATACCGAACTTGTTTGCAGCCTTGCCGGTGGTGACCTTGGCATGGGTTTTTGCATCAACGTCAGGATTGATGCGGATGGCGATGGGAGCCTTTGCGCCGAGCTTTCCGGCGACGTGGTTGATGCGGGCCATCTCGGGGTCGCTTTCAACGTGGAAGGCGCGGATGCGATGCTCAAGGGCCAGGGCGATTTCCTCCTCGGATTTTCCAACACCCGCAAAAACGCTTCTCTCGACGTTTCCGCCGGCTGCAAGCACCCGGCGCAGTTCGCCACCACTGACCAGATCAAAGGCTGCCCCGAGGTTTGAGAAGTGGCGAAGCACCGACAGCGAGGAGTTTGCCTTCATCGCGTAGCAGATTTGCACGTCGATACCGGCAAGCGCCTTAGTCAGGCGGGCAAAGTTGTCTGAAATCGTCGCGGTGCTGTACACGTAGGTTGGCGTCCCGTAGAGACGCGCGACATCGGTGAGATCCACGGATTCGCAGTAAAGATTTTGGCCAATGTAGCGAAAATGATGCATGGGGCTTTGACCGCGAAAAAATCTGATATGCGCGTGAAAGAGCTCGACGCTGCTTCGTTCCCGTAGAAAAAACCAATCAAAATTTAGCGCCTGTTTCCGAAGTGTTCCGCAGCCTGTTTAACGCCCTCTTTCACCGTCCCACCTACCGTTTTGGCAAGGTGGACAATACGCGAATTCGGCGCACCACGCTCCGCAACGCCCAGTTTGTCAGCTTCATGTCCCAGCAAGGCCTTGGGCGCCCCGGCAACCCCGACGCCCACGATACGCGCCTCCGCAGGCAACGGATCTTTCGCGCGGGCATGGCCTGTGCCGCCCTTGGCGCCCTGGTCTGGATCGGCATCGAGAGCGCCCGGGCGCTTTCGATGTTCTGACCGAGTGATGGGTGCCGCTGGAATCAGCTCCTATTGCCCTGTGGAACCGGGCTGGCAGAAACACGAAGATGTGATGGTCGTATCCGCTTTTGACCAGGCGAGTTGATACTGTTCCCTCACGGACCGGGCCTCGTCGAATTTCCGCAGCTGGACAAGGGCCTCGCTTAGGCCAAACAGGGACCAGCCGTTGTTGGGCAGCCGGGAGCACTTGACAGGCGGACCCGTAGATACAGCGTTATTACATGGGAACGATCACGGCCAAGGTGTTTCGCGCGGGCAATTCCAAGGCGCTTCGCCTTCCGCGCGCCCTCAAGGTAAACAGCAAGGCCTATGAAGTCACGCCAACCGCCACCGGGTTCATTGCCATTGATCCTGCAGCGGAGGCCAGGCGGCTGAAGGCACTGCGTAGCTTGCGTGGGTCCGCTCCGGACTTTCCTGATCACACCCGGTGATCTATCTTCCCGACACGAATGTGTTTTCGCGCTATCTTCGGGATAGACCGGAGGATGCCCGGCTCTGTGACCGGCTTGAACATCACCTTCCCCACTGCCGGCTGTCAGTGATCGTGCTCCATGAGCTGGAATACGGCGCCGCCAAGCGTCCCGACATCCCCGCGTTTCGTGAGCGTGTCGCCCGGTTGAAGGGCATCTTTCCCGACATATTCTCCTTTGATCCCTTGGCCGCCCAAATGGCCGCCATGGTGCGGGTGCAATTGGCGACCTTGAAACCGAATGCCCAGTCAATTGGCCCCTATGATGCCTTGCTGGCGGGGCATGCGTTGGCGGTTGGCGCCACGTTGGTGACAAATAATATGAGGGAGTTTGCGCGGGTGAGCGGCCTCCAGGTGGAAGACTGGTCATGAGCGCTTCCACTTCAAACATCGCTTGATTGGCTTGCCGGGCAAAGTCCGGATCGTCCATCTTCGAGGCATGTCGCGCCGCTTCCTATATCCGATGGTTTGTCTGTTCGGGCTTGTTTCGCTGATTGTGTTTTCAGGATGCGGTTCAGTCGGCAAGCTGGGTGGGGTCACGGTATCGGTGCTGAGCATCCGCCCGTCGCCGTCCGCATCTTCCGCGGACTCAAAGGCGATGATGACCCTGCAGTTCACCAACGAGAATGTGGTCCCGATCGGAATTTCCCGGGTGCGCCACAAGCTCTACCTCAATGGCACCCTGGCGAGCGACATCCGGAACGAACAGGCTGTCGGCATTCCCCCGTTGAAGACGATCACCCAGGAAATCGCGCTACCCTTTGAAAAACCGGAGGTGCTTTCGAGCTTGAGAGCCCTTGCCCAGCAGCCGCAGGCGAGCTACCGCATTGAAAGCGTGCTCTATGTCGAAGCGGGTGAGGATACGATGGAGATCAAGACGCAGCATCAAGGCTACGTCGACTTGTCTGCCTTCCGCGGTCCCTGACTGCGAACGTTTCGTTGTCTCACTCGGCGTGACCGCCTGCCGCGTGCGCGCAGAAGGCCGACCGGAAACTGGCAGCGAGGTAGTCGCGATTCAGTCGCACAATAAAATCGTGACTGATCATCTTTGGGCATGCCGCGCTGCATTCGCCCTGATTGGTGCAACTGCCGAAGCCGAGTTCGTCCGCCGTGTTGACCATGGCGAGCACACGGCTGTCGCGCTCGGGCTGACCCTGGGGCATGAGTCCGAGATGGGAGACCTTGGCGGCGACGAACAGGACTGCAGAGCGGTTCTTGCAGGCGGCAACGCACGCGCCGCAACCGATACAGGCCGCGGCGTCCATGGCCAATTCGGCATCGGCCTTTGGAACCGGGATTGAGTTGGCGTCGGGTGCGGCGCCGGTGCGCACGGTGATGAATCCGCCTGCCTGCTGGATCCTGTCGAACGCGCTGCGATCGGAGACCAGGTCCTTGACGATCGGAAATGGCGCGGCGCGAAACGGTTCAATCACGATGACCGCGCCATCCTCGAAACTCCGCATGTAGGTCTGGCAACTCGCAACACCCTGGTTCGGGCCATGCGGCTTGCCGTCGATCATGAGCGAGCACGTGCCGCAGATGCCCTCGCGGCAGTCGTGGGCGAAGGCGATGGGCTCATCACCCTTGAGCGTCAGCTCGTCGTTTACGACATCGAGCAGCTCAAGAATCGACATGTTGCTGTTCACATTCTTCGCGGGATAGTCGACAAAACCGCCGGGCTTGCCCGGGCCGGCCTGACGCCAGACGCGAAGGGTGACGGAAATGTTGTTTTTGGAAACGCCGGCTGCCATGATGTTTTTGGTAAGGGAAACGCAGCGGAATTACTTGTAGTTGCGCACGCTCATCTTGATGGCTTCGTAGACAAGCGGCTCGACATTGCGGAGGGGTTCGGCGCCCGCGCCCTGGTATTCCCAGGCGGCGACATGGGCGAAGTTCGCGTCGTCCCGTTTGCATTCACCGTCCGGATGCTGGTACTCCTCGCGAAAATGGCAGCCGCAGCTTTCCTCGCGCGTGAGGGCGTCGCGGCACATCAATTCGCCGAGTTCAAGAAAGTCCGCCACGCGACCGGCCACCTCGAGCGATTGATTGAGCGTGTCGGCGGAGCCGGGAACCTTCACTGTCGCCCAGAACTCCTCGCGCAGCTTGGGAATCTCCTTCAGCGCGGTTTCAAGGCCTTCCCTTGTGCGCGCCATGCCGCAGTAATGCCACATGATGTGACCGAGCCGCTTGTGAAAATGGCTGACCGGATGGGTGCCCTTTGCTCCCAGCAGGCGGCTGATGATTGAGGTCACGCTGTCCTCGGCCTGCTTGAACTCAGGGGCGTCGGTGGATGGACGTGATCCCGGCTTCTGCGAGGCAAGGTAGTCGCCGATGGTGTACGGAATGACGAAATAGCCGTCCGCGAGGCCCTGCATGAGTGCTGAAGCACCGAGGCGGTTGGCACCATGATCTGAGAAGTTGGCCTCGCCGAGGACAAACAGCCCGGGAAGATTCGACATCAGGTTGTAGTCCACCCAAAGCCCGCCCATCGTGTAGTGCACGGCTGGATAGATCCTCATCGGAGTGCGGTAGGCGTTTTCGTTGGTGATCTCGTGATAGATGTCGAAGAGGTTGCCGTAGCGCTCGCGCACGGTGTCCTCGCCGAGACGCTTGATCGCGTCGGAGAAATCGAGGTAGACCCCCAGTCCGGATTCACCGACGCCCCGGCCTTCGTCGCACACACGCTTGGCTGCGCGGGACGAGATGTCGCGCGGCGCGAGGTTGCCGAAGCTCGGGTAGATCCGCTCGAGATAATAGTCGCGATCCTCCTCCGCGATGGTGGCAGGATCCTTTTTGCAGTCCTCCTTGCGCTTGGGCACCCAGATGCGGCCGTCGTTGCGCAGCGACTCCGACATCAGCGTCAGCTTTGACTGATAATCGCCCGAAACGGGGATGCAGGTGGGGTGGATCTGCGTGTAGCAGGGATTGGCGAAACAGGCCCCGCGCTTGTAGGCGCGCCAGATCGCGGTCGCGTTGGAGCCCCGGGCATAGGTGGAGAGATTGAAGACATTGCCGTATCCTCCCGTGGCCAGAATGACGGCGTCGGCCGCCCAGCGGCTGATCTTTCCGGTGACGAGGTTGCGGGTGATGATGCCCTTGGCCTGCCCGCCGATGACCACAAGATCGCACATCTCCTCCTGGGTGTGAAGCTGCACGAGCCCCTGGCCGACGGTGCGTGAGAGCGCGGAATAGGCGCCGAGCAGGAGCTGCTGGCCAGTCTGCCCGCGCGCGTAGAAAGTCCGCGACACCTGGGCGCCACCGAACGAGCGGTTGGCGAGAAGTCCCCCGTACTCCCGCGCGAAGGGCACGCCCTGCGCGGCGCACTGGTCGATGATGTTGACGGAAACTTCGGCGAGGCGGTGGACGTTGGCTTCACGTGAGCGGTAGTCGCCCCCTTTGACCGTGTCATAGAAAAGCCGATACACGCTGTCGCCGTCGTTCTGGTAATTCTTCGCGGCGTTGATGCCGCCCTGGGCGGCGATGGAGTGGGCGCGACGCGGGCTGTCGTGAAACACGAAGCAGCGAACCTTGTAGCCGAGTTCGCCGAGTGTCGCGGCGGCGGAAGAGCCCGCGAGTCCGGCTCCGACAACGATCACCTCGTATTTTCGTTTGTTGGCCGGATTGACGAGTTTGATCTCAGCCTTGTGCCTGCGCCACTTCTCAGCGAGTGGGCCCGGGGGGATCCTGGAATCGAGTTTGGCCATGGGTGGGATGCTCAGTGTGGCGCGGAGAGTCGGTGGTTGGAAGCGGCGGCCTGTCGGCTGGCGGGTGAGTGAATCCGTTTCAGGGAGCCTGGTTCAGGGCGGTGCGGGGCTGGGCTGCGACGTTTGTCCCCTGCGCGGGTTTCAGCCATCCGGAGAGGATGGCTGCCGGCATGGAGGCATTGCCGAAAAAGAACCCGATGCAGAAAATGATTGTGACTGCACGCAGCGCGGGCGCCCATGACGCGCTATACCATCCGAACGAGTGGAAGACCGATTGAAAGCCGTGAAGGAGGTGGATGGTCAGCAGGCCGACGGCAAGAATGTAGAAGAATGAAATGACGGGGTTCTGGAATCCGTAGAAAACCATGCTGTAGACATCGTCGACCGCATGGCCCTTTTCGACAGCCGGAAATCCGAAGATGTGGAAATCCGATGCCATCGTGTATTCGGGAAGGTGCCCCTTGAAGGTCGAGGATGACGCGTAGCCCAGCGTGAATTGCGCAAGGTGGTAGGCTAGGAATGCGAGCACCACGAAGCCGGTGAGCCGCATATAGCGTGATGCGAAGGGCGCGCGTATCCAGCGGTTTACGCCGTAGTGCTGCGTCCCCCTCGCCTGCGCGTTGGTCCGCGTGAGCGCAATTGCGGCCCAGATGTGAATGACGGCTGCGATGAGCAGACCGATGCGCGTGACCCAAAGGAGCGGTCCGAGCGAGTGGAGGAATTGTGCGTAGCCGTTGATCTTGTCGGGGTGACTGAATATCTGGAGGTTACCGACCAGGTGGCCGATCACGAAACCGACGAGAATGAGGCCGCTGACCGCCATCAGGAATTTGCGGCCAACAGTCGAGCAGAAGAGGTTGCCGATTAGGCTCATCGTGAGAGAAGTCCAGATATCCAGGCGGGAGACATTGAGGGAAATGCGCTCCTGGTGAGATGGCCAATACTACAATTTCGGTGTTGAAAATGTAAAGGCCCCGGGTTTGGGCACCTCGACGCAGGCGAACCATATTAGGTTGCCTAAATGTCTGGAGAAGCGAAAGGCGCGCTTATATGCCCTCGGATCTGCCGCCTGTTTTGTCGGTGGGACCCGCTTGCTTACCGTGTGGGTTAGCGAACGGCCATGTTTCTGCTGGCCGGGTTATTTTGTGAGCGGCTTGAGAAGGGCGAATTTTCCGCTGGCGGCGGGAGCGATGAAGCGTTTGCGGAAAGCAACCACCCGTGCATCGGCGCCGATCAATCGGGCGAGCGCGGATTCCAAGGCCACATGGTCTGCGGTCTCGTCCGCGACATAGTAAAAGTCCCAGCGGGTGTCGGTGGTTTGGACGAGCGAATAATGCCAGCAGGCAAAACTCTGCGGAAGCGCAGCATCGATGTCGGCCGGCGACAGTAACGATCCGTCGGCTCTGAAGTGCAGATTGCCCTCGCGTCCCAGCAGCCGGCAACCGGTTGGGAAGCGCTGAACGATATCCCCTGTGTGATAGCGCAACAGCGGCATGGCCTTGCGGTCGCGCGTCGTGACGTAGATCTGAAAGATGTCCGGGAGTCCCCGATAAGGAGTGAGCTCGATGAAGGCGTTGGAATCGATGACCTGCGAATTATCTTTGAAGGCTTCGCCGACGAAGAGGTAGCCGGCCTCGGTGGATCCGTAAAGGTCGACCTGCGGAACGGGAAACTGCTCGGCGATCCTCTGGCCGTGCTGGCGGCTTGCCTTGCCATAGGTAAGTATCACTGCGCGAAGACTCGGCACGCTTACTCCGCGCTTCTTTACTGCCCTCGCGAGCAGGGAAAGATAGACCGGTTCCCCTTCGAGAACCTCCGGCTTGACGGCCTGGAGTTCCAGAACGATGCGGTCCCATTCGCTCTCCAGGAAAACGAACGGATCGCTGCTCAGGTTCAAGTAGACCACACCGTCAAAATAGCGGTTGGGAAACGGGTGATCCTCGTATGGACAAAGGTTGCTGGAGCATCCGACGGGAGCGAGGACGCACTTCCGATAGGGGCGACCTGCAAACTGCCGGAGGATTGGAGACGCCCGGTAGGCACGCTCCGTCTGGGCGTTCCACCAGCCCTCCTCCATGATCACAGTCATGGGCGACTGGGTCGTACCGCCTGTGGACTCGTATTCGAAGCGCTTTTCGGCCAATCCCCGTTCGATTTCGTGATAATCCGCAAAAAACGCACGATGCCCGCGTGTCACGATCTCCTTCTTGGAAAGCGCAGGGATTTCTCGATAGCAGGACCATTGCAACGGATCTGAATGAAGCGGAAACCTGCTCTCATACAATGGGCTCCGCTGGTAGATCGCCCTGATTTCCTTTTCCAGTTCCGAGGGAAGGTTGCCGTTGGCTGCCACTCCGAGAGCGGAAGGGGTGTTGGCGAATACAGAGGCGGCGTGGGACATGTGTCAGGCTAGGCTATCATCGGCACACCAACTGTCAAACGGGTGGATCTTAACGCGATTCAGGCCGCTTTGCTGCCCAGTGAGGTTCAAACAGGAACAAACCGTTGAGCACCAAGGAATGGGTGATACCGCCCTCCCGGGCCCGTCGGTAGGTTTCGTCGATTGGCAACGTGAGGGTTTCCAGTTCCTCATGCTCATCCCAAGCTGTCTGCTCTTGCAGCGTCGCATTCTCCACCCAGATCAAGTGGCAGAGGTTGTCCTGGATCGCAGGATTGGGATTTATGCTTCCCAGCAAGCGAGCGCAGGTCCCCACAAATCCTGTTTCCTCCCTCAGTTCTCGGATGCCGGCCTGAACGGGGTCCTCGCCGTCTTCGATGATGCCGCCCGGGATTTCCAAGGATGGCGCGTTGATGCCGTACCGAAATTGGCGCACGAGCACCATGCGATGATCGGGGGTGGTTGCAACGACGTTGACCCAGTCGCGGGTGTGGATGACCGTGAATTCACCCGCTTCCTTGCGGGCCGGGTGGGAAAAAATCACTCCCCAAAGTTCGAGAATGCGCGTCTTGGCGAGCACCCGTGTTGTGCCACGGGTCCAGGCGGGAAGCGGTCCGGAATCGGGTTTGTTCACAACATCCATGAGCACAAAAAAGCCCCTTCGACGCGAGGCCGAAGAGGCTTTCTGAAAAAGGAATGGCCCCCGGGGCTACTTCTTGGGGAGCTTGAGTTTGTCGCCTGGCTTGATGCGGTTCCAGTTGACGCCGGGATTGACGGCCATGAGGTCGGCCAGGGAAACGCCGTGAGCGCGGGCGATTTTTGCACCGCTGTCGTTGCTCTTGACGATGTATTCATCGGGGCCAGCCACGACAGGGCCGGTGGATTTTGCGGCAACTGCGGCAGCGACGGCGCGGGGCGCCTTTGCTGCTTCCTGAACCTTGGCAATCTCACCCTTGACATTTCCCAGCTCGAGCGCGACCTGGTCAAATGCGCTTTGCATCGAGTTGCGCAAAGCCGTGATGTCGCGCCCCGCTTTTTCTGAACCCGCGGTGGCCGTGCGGAGTTCATTCTCGATGGTCTCGATCTTTGCGACCTGAGCAGCGTGCTCGTTCGCGGTTTTGCTGGCCGAAGAGGCCTTGGCCAAGGCAATCGCCGCGAGCACGAGCGCCAGTACTCCCACAACTACGCCCGCAAGGGGGAGGTAGCTGGTATTTTCCCGAGAAATGGTATCCATGAAAAGAAATTGAGCGTGAGCCATCTAGGTTGAACCACCTGCTTACGCAAGCCGAGAGTGACTTCATATTGCTAACGGGTTATTCACAGGGTTACGCTATGAACAGAATGCGCGTTGACATGACGCGCTTGCCGGCTTCAGGTCGCCGGAGGTTACGGGGTGTAGCTTAGCCTGGTAGAGCGCCTGGTTTGGGACCAGGAGGTCGCGAGTTCGAATCTCGCCGCCCCGACCATTTGTAACCTTGAGGAGGATTCGCGGTACGGAGCGGAATAGGCGAGTGACCGCTTGTAATATGTAAACATTTGGTCATGTGATGCCTGCACAACTCCGAATAACCTCTGCCATGCGGAGCAGGATCGGGGAGACGGTCCGGAGGGAAACGAGTTTAGACTTTGGAGGTACGGCGTGGGATGCTCTCCTGCCGCCTGTGCGACGGGCTATTTCGTCGCGAAATGTCCATCGCGTGTTTTTGTCCGGATACGGCAGAGCATGTTATCCGACGTGATGAAGAGCGTGCGTCCGTCCGGGCCGCCAAAGCAGCAGTTGCCGGTTGAGTGTCCGGTCACCAGATGGGCGAGCCTCACACCCTCTTTGCTGACCACGATCACTCCCACAACGCCGCCCATCCAGAGATTTCCCTGCTGGTCGACCTTCATCCCATCCAGCGACCCCTTGTTGGGATACTTCTTAACCAAATCGGCCACGGAGTGCACAACCCGGCCGGGTCCCTTGGCTGCTCCATTCTTGGTCAGGGCAATGGCCATCACGATTGGGTTGGGGGCATGGGAATTCGTGACGTAGAGGGTCTTGTCATCGGGAGATAGTGCGATGCCGTTGGGGCGCTCGAGTTCTCTCGTGACCAAGGTGACTTGTCCGTTCGGCGCCAGGCGGTAGACGCCATTGAACGGGATTTCGCGCTGCTTTTCCGAAACCAGGCCGTAGGGTGGATCTGTAAAGTAAATGTTCCCCCGTCGATCAATGCACAGGTCATTCGGTGCACTGAAGCGCTTGCCGTCGTAGCGATCGACGATCGTGGAGAAGGTCTTTCTGTCTGTATCCAGGGATGCAATACGCCTGTCGCCCACCTGGCAGAGAAGGATCCTGCCCTTGTGAACCGCAAAGCCGTTTGAACCCTGCGTGGAGATCTCAGGTCCGCGGCGGCTCGCTCCGCTGGGATCGAGGAAAAGGTCCACACCATGACCTTCCCTCCAGCGGTAGGCCTTGTTCTCAGGAACATCGCTGAAGACGAGCTGGTTTGCCCAAGGCACCCAGACAGGGCCTTCGCTCCAGGTGAATCCCGACGCCAGCACTTCGATGACTGCCCCGTCCTCGAGCAGATTCCCCGCGGCCGGGCTGAACCGCTCGATCTGCCCGATAGTCGTCCCCGGCGCGGCATTGATGATTTCCGCGCGTGCGGGGGGAAGCATGAATGTCCCTGTCAGCAGCAGGGCACTGAAACTGACTAAGATTGGCGCGAGACGGCGAGGTTGGACGCAGGGGGATCGCTTCATGGGAAACATTGGGCCACCCTCGTTATGAGCGCTGGATATCGGACGAGGCAAGCGCAGGAAACGTTGGGCTCATTCTCCTTGGAACGAATGGTCGCCGTGTCCATTGAGGCTGAGCCTTGTATCATAATTTTGAGCGTCGACGAACGGGCCTCTTTTTGGTCTCCATGAGGCATGTCCTGGAGTTCTCATATCAACACCACACCTGTTCGAGCGCTCAGACTGATCAGCCTGTTTAGCGCCTTCGCGGCGTGCGCCGCAATTGCCACCGCCCAGCGGGCTCCGCAGCCCACGGGCGATGAGACCATTCAACTGGAGGCCTTCACCGTCACCGGTTCAAACGTCAAGCGCCTGGAGTCCGAAAAGGCATTGCCCGTCACGGAGTTCTCGCTCGATGAAATTGACCTGCGCGATGCGTCACAAACCTCGGACCTCCTAGCCGCGCTTCCGCAGGTCACCGGGCTTCCCGGAAACGAGACCGCGACACTGGGCGCCACCGCCCGCGGCGACAATGCCACAGTCTCGCTTCGCGGCATCCCGTCCAGCAATACGCTCGTCCTCCTGAACGGCAGGCGGCTTCCCCCGCACCCCATCAGCCAAGGTGAGGCAGGTGTGCCCACCCTCTCCACCAATGTCAATGTGCTGCCCAACCGCGGACTCGATCGCGTCGAGATTCTTCGTGACGGCGCTTCCTCCATCTATGGCACCGATGCCGTGGCCGGAGTCATCAATACGATCACACGCAAGAACTTCGTCGGCACCGAGCTCGTGCTTCGTTATGGCGAAACGGAGGATGGAGACGGCCGCGAGGCCAGGGCGACGCTGACCCATGGCCTGAAGTTCCACGACGGACGCGGACGTGCCATGGTGGTGCTGGATCTCTACGACCGCGATCCCATTTTTGCGCGCGATCGGGCGTTTTCGCGCGAGGCGGATCATTCGAGTCGTGCGCCCGCGCCTTGGAATGTTTCGACGGACACCACCTTCAATGCGCGTTCCGCGACGAGCGAGTTCGGGAACTTCATCATGGGTACCGTCACCGGTGGTGTCTTCAGGACAGGGCGCACCAGCGGCATTCCGTCATCGCTAGCTGCGACGAGCGGCCAGTTCTACCTCGTTCCAACCGCGACCGGCGTCGGTTTCCAGACGACAAGCCCTTCGCGTGCCGGCATCACGTCGACCTACTATTGGAACAACAATACCTACCGCGTCATCCAGCCGCAGACTACCCGTGGCAATTTGTACATCAACGGGGAATACGATCTGGGCTCGCAGCTCACCGCCTTTGCGGAGTGGTCACAGTACGAGGCGCGCTCGATCACGGTACGTGAACCCGACGGCATCACCCAATCGACTGATGGCGACATCATCGTTCCGCCCACCAATCCCTACAATCCGTTCGGCACACGTTTCTGGAGTCCGACTGGGGCACCGAATGCCGACGGTACGCCCAGACTCACGGGCACTCCCGCCTCGGTACGTATCACGAACAAGCGGCTGACGGATCTTGCCGACCGCACAGCGGAGGTGACGACCTCGGTCTATCGCGGCGTTGCTGGCGTACGCGGGCGGTTCTTTGATTCGTGGACCTGGGAGGCCGCGGGCTTGTGGAGCTCGGCGCATGTCGAAGACGAGGAGAACGGTCCTAGCCGCAAGAGCCTGCTGATTGCGGCGATCAACCAATCCGACCCGTCGCTCGCCTTCAATCCGTTCACGCGCACTTTTGCGGTGCAGAACAACACGCTCGTCGTCACGGGTCCCTACACCAATCCCGAATCCGTGCAGCGCACGTTCCGGTCGAAATTCATTCGCGAAGGAACGACCCAGTTGCGGAGCCTGGATTTCCGCGCGGCAGGTGACGTCATTGAGCTCTGGGGTGGAAATACCCTCGGCGCCGCGTTTGGATCCGAGTATCGTTATGAGGCCTTTGTCGACACACGACCGCCGTTCGCCGGGCTGAATCCGCCGGGCTCCGGCCTCGATCCCGCCACAAACGACTTCCTCGGGTTTTCTCCGAATTCTGATACCTATGGTCAGCGTCATGTGACTGCCGCCTACGTCGAGGCGCTGGTGCCGCTCGTCGGCAAAGGGAATCGGCTGCCGCTGGTGGAGTCCTTCGAAATTTCGGCATCGGCCCGATACGAGAACTACACGGACTTCGGAGACACGACGAAGCCCAAGTACGGATTCAGTTGGAGGCTGCACCCGTCCGTGCTGATCCGCGGCTCCTACAATGAAGGATTCCATGCACCGAACCTTGCCCAGCTCTTTACGGGCACACTCATCCGAACGGTCACCAATTCAACCGATACCTATCGCAGCATCGTCACGGGCCAGCCTACGGACGGCGCCTCGAATCGCCGAAGCATAGCCTCGGGCAATCCCGACCTCGACCCGGAGGAGTCGCGTGGCAAGTCGGCCGGCATCGTGATCGACGTGCCGAAGGTTCGCGGGCTTTCCTTTGGAATTGACTATTGGGAAATCCGCCAACGCAACGTCATTGCCTCGTCCGGTTCGATTGCAGATGATAACGCCGCCCTGCAGGCGGCCACCCAGGCGGCGCTGGCGGCCGGCCAGAGCATCGGCCAGATTGATCTCGGCTCAGGGACGGCTGCCTACAAGGGCGACAGTGCGATCGTCCGGCTGCCGGTGACGCAAGCCGACCGCGACGCGTTCGCCGCCTACAATGCCACCCGTCCTCCCGGCAACCAGCGTGCGGTCGTCGGAGCCATTGATTACATCCGCACGACCTATTTCAACCGCTCCCAGGAGTTCGTGAACGGGTTCGACTTCGACGCGACCTACCGCCTCCCGAGGATGGATATCGGGCGTTTTGTGCTGAACACGAACTGGACTTACCTCAATGATTTCCACACGTACGTGTCCAACGGAGCCCCACGCACGGAACTGCGCTGGACCAACTCGAATAATGTCGGTGGGGCGACTCCGAAATGGCGCGGCAGTGCTACGATCACATGGAAACGCAACAATTGGAGCGCCGGGCTCTCTGCATACTACATCGGCAACTATTCCGACGTCGGAGCAACCACCTCTCAGACCACCTATGAATCGCTGGGCTCGCCGGGTTACATCAGGCCGGTGTTCAACAATGGCGCCAACAGCTACCGGTTCATCGTGGAGGACTCGATCAGCTACAATGCAAACGTCTCCTATCGCTTCATGCGGAACGATTCCTGGTTGAACGACACGACCGTTCGTCTCGGGATCGTGAATCTGACCGACGAGACGCCTCCGCTTGTCTCGGATTCGCGCGGCTACGAAACCGGCGTCTACAACCTGATGGCGCGCGGGCGCACCTATTCCGTACAGGTCACCAAACGATTCTGATCGCACGGCGAGCAACTGCTCGCGACGGACCGCTTTTTCCACGAAACGGGGCACCGCTCAGCGCGTGCCCCGTTTGACTCAGTCTCCCCCGATCGCGGCGTTGGTCCGGCGCGGGTCAGCATAACCCGTGCGGGCTCCGTCGGGTTGGATCGCGATGGCGTTGATTCCGCCAAAATGGCGCCCCGTTCCCGGCTCCTCAGGCAGGTTGACCTGCCAGCCCTTGGCTTGGAGACCCCGGACAACTTCCGGATTCAACGAGTTCTCGGCCTCGACGGCATCGGGCTTGGATTTCTCGTAGGGACTGTACCAGTGGATGCGTGTGTCCCCAATGGCATCCTCAAGCGGGCGCTTGAACACAAGATGATCGATCAGCACCTGAAGGATCGCGGTGGGGATGCGGGAGGATCCTGGAATGCCAAGGGCGAGCACGGGAGACCCGTGATGCAGGACGATCGTCGGCGAGATCGTGCTTCGGGGGCGACGGCCCGGGGCGAGAGCGTTTGGACTTCCGGAATCATTGTAGGCGAAATTGCTCATGGAATCGTTCATCACCACGCCTGCGGCTGCCACTCCAGCGCCAAAGTGAAGGCTCTGCGACTGGGTGGCGCATACAATATTCCCAGCGGCATCGACCACGACGAAATGCGTCGTGCAGGCGAGAAGCGAATCGAGTTCGTGCACGCGGGCGACCTTTCGTTGTTTGCCGTGCGCCCGTTTGCGAAGCGATTCGATCTCTCCAGGGCTCACCATGTGGTCGAATGCAGCCCGTGACTCCGGTGAATCTCCAATCTCCCGCTGTACCGTTGCATGTGCCTCCCTCCAGAATCGGCCGACCAGGTCAATGTTGGCAGTGGTGCGAAGCGGAGGCTTCAGGGATTCCGATTCGAGTCCCTTGAGGATTGTCATGAAGAGGGATGCCCCCGTGGTCGGCGGTGGACCTCCGAGAATGTGATATCCCTCGAAATCGATGGCAATGGGCGCGCTCGTGCGTGCCTCGTAGTTCTCCAGATCGTCGTGGGTGAGCTGTCCCCCACCCTTGCGCGAGGCTTCCACCAACCTATCGGCGACAGGTCCCCGGTAGAAACCGTTGGTGCCGTTCCGCGCGAGGAGTTCCATGGTCCGCGCAAGCTCGTGATTGGGGAGGCGCGAGCCGATGTCGGGTAGCTCTCCCTTCGGCAGGAAGATCGTTGCGAGGGTACCGTCGCCTCCGCGCAGCTTGTCGATGCGTTCCTCAAAGAGAAGGCGCGTTTTCGGCAGAACCGTGAAACCGGAGTCTGCGAGCGTGATGGCCGGTTGGATGATCTGTTGCCAAGGGAGTTTTCCCCAGCGCGCATGCGCCGCATGCAGTCCGGCGGCGAGTCCGGGCGTGCAGACTGCGGACCAGCCGTCGTACCGGGATTTCTCGGGCTTCTTGCGATAGTCGGACGTGACAAGGGATCGGCTGGCCTCGTCCATCGCGTCCACCGCGTAGGTCTTGCCCGACTTGGCGTCGAAATAGAGCAGCATCAGCTTGCCACCCAGGCCGGAGCCGTAGGGTTCCGCCACGCCGAGGGCGAGTGATACCGCGACAGCCGCGTCGATCGCGTTTCCGCCTTCGCGAAAGATCGCGTCGCCTGCGGCTGCCGCCTCGGGATGACCGGCGACAACCATCGTGCGCTTCGCGCTCACCGGTTTGACAAGGACCGGTACTTCGCCGCGAACAATGACGGCCGTTATGCCGAGCAGGATCAGGAAGGGGATGGAACGTGAGCGTGGAGAGATCATGGTGGAACAAACCGGAGCGTGATCCGGTGACTATGCGATTCGATGTGCGATCAGGGATTGGTACGAGGGGGCGCGGGCCTGGAAGACGGTAGTGAATTCAAAAGGCCACACTGCGGTACTCGGCGCGAGCTTCCATTTCGAATGTGCCGCCACGACCGCCCTCGCCTCTTCAAAGTAAGGCACGTGGTCGGTGCGAAAATGGAAAGGCGCTCCCGCGACGGCATGGTCAGCAAGAGCGTCGAGAAACTCCGGTTGGATAAGGCGGTTTTTCCAGTGCCGGCGCTTGGGCCAGGGATCGGGAAAAAGGACGAAGATTGCGCCTAGTTTCACGTGTTCGGGCAATGCCGCCAGGAGGTCGCTCGCCGAGGCGTGAAGAAACGCGAGGTTGGCAAGCCGGGAGCGTTCCTTCTTGCGGGTGCCGCGGCGGATGCGATCGCTCATGAGATCGATGCCGAGGCAGAAAACGTCCGGGTGGGCGGCAGCGTAGGCCTCCAGGAAGTGTCCGTGACCGCAGCCAATTTCGAGTACGATGCGTTCGTGGCCTGCAACCAGGGGTCGCAATGCGGCGCGGACCTCGGAGCGGCGCTGCTCGTGCAGGTGACGATAATCCGTTGCTTCGGCTTGGGTCATGGTGTCACCTTGGGGAAATCCTTTGCGAGTGTGATGACGCACTCAAGGTGCCGGGTCTGGGGAAAGAGGTCGAACGGCTGCACGCGCTTGAGCACATACCCTGCAGCGATGAACTCCTTCAGGTCCCGCATCTGCGTGGCGGGATCGCACGAGACGTAGACGACGGCCAGCGGGCTGTAGTGGAAAAGTTGTGACAGAAACGATGCGTCACATCCCTTTCTGGGAGGGTCGATGATCACCACCGTCTCCGTGGGCGGAAAGTTAAGGCCGTCGAAGATCCTTGAGGCGTCCCCTGCGACAAACCGAGCGTTGGTGATGCCGTTGGCCAGGGCATTTTCCCGTGCGAACGTGACGCTGCTTTCGCTGACCTCGACACCGGCCACCTGGTGAAACGCAGGGGCCACGGAAAGGGCGAACAATCCGCTCCCGCAGTAGGCATCCACGAGGTGACGCGCACCACTCGCAGCAGCCTGTTCGCGAACATAGGCGGTGAAGGCCGGGAGGATGAAGGGGTTGTTTTGAAAGAAGTCGCGAGCCAGAAAGCGCAGCCTGAGGCTGCCCACCGTTTCGGTGATGACCGAATCGTAGTCGGTCGTCACCTCTCCGGAGGCTTCGCGCAAGAGCAGCGTGGCGCCGCGCGGATAACTTCCGGCTGATGCCTTTGCGAGAACTTCGGCTCGGAGGCTGGTCAGCCGGGTGTTGATGGCGTCGGTGGCGATGAGACACTGCGGAACGTCGACGATGTCGAAGCGGGCACCCTGCCTCAGAAACCCGATCGGCATCGCCTTGTTGGGATTGCCTTCGATGATTCCGGCACTGCGAGGTGCTGCGAAGTGTGGAGTGATCTTGGAACGATAGCCCCATTCCCTGGGTGAAGGGATGACCGGTTCGACGGGAAAATGGAGGCCTGCGAGATGTTCGAGCAGCTCGGCGACCTGACGTCGTTTCCATGCAAGCTGCCCATTGTAGTTGAAATGCTGATACTGACATCCCCCGCATCGGCCGAACAGCGGGCAGCGTGCGGTCACCCGGTTCTTGGAAGCCGTGAGGATCTCAAGCACATCGGCCTCTGAGAAATTCCGGTGATTGCGGAAGACCCGTGCGCGCACGCGCTCGCCGGGCAGGGTGAAGGGAACCATGACGACCCAGTTCTCCGCGCGACCCTGCGGATGATCGACGGACACGCGACCGAGACCGGAACCGAGGTTGGTCAATGCGGCGATTTCCAGTTCGATTTCCTGGTGATACGCAAACGGGTAGTCGTTCGTTTTTCTCTTTTTGCCCACTTCCTCCACGTTCAAGCCGGGCGATGAATTCACAAATCAAATCATGATCCCGTCACTGCGATGGGTTGGGTTCTGCAATTGCCCAACTATTTTCCCGGTCGTGTCCTGACATATTTTCCCTTGATGGGGGATTCACCCTTTTCCTTTGGCAGGTCCATCGGAATTTCCGCTGCCGGGTCCATCCGCGGTATCGGTCCGACATCGACGATTCTCCTCCGTTTGCGGCATTGCAACTGCCCGGAGGCGGGTCAGCGTGACGATTCCCGTGGAATACGTGCCGGAAAAGATCACCAGCCTGCAGAACCCGCGCATCAAGCAGTTGGTCAAACTGCGCGACCGACGTACCCGCGACGATGCCGGCGTCTTCCTTGTCGAGGGATACCGGGAAATCCGGCGCGCGTTGGAAAAGAGGGTTGCGGTGACAGAGCTCTATTTTTCTCCCGATTGGTTCATGGGGGAGAATGAAGGCGGACTGCTGGAGAACGCACGCAAGGGGGGCGCCAGGCTTTTTGAGTTGAACAAGGAAGCCTTTGCAAAGGTGGCCTATCGTGAGCGACCGGACGGCCTGCTCGCTGTCGCGCCACAGTGGAAGCTCAGCCTTGAAGATCTTAAGTTGCCGGAGGATCCCTTTCTGCTGGTGGTCGAGGCGATTGAAAAACCGGGCAACCTCGGAACGATCCTGCGCAGTGCCGATGCGGCGGGGTGCAATGCGGTGATTGTCTGTGATCCGGTGACGGACCTCTTCAACCCTAATGTGGTGCGTGCGTCGACGGGTGTGATTTTTTCAGTGCCCTGCCTGATTTCCAGCAGCATTGAAGTTCACACTTGGCTGAAACGCAGGGGAATCCGAACCGTGGCGACCACACCCGGGGCAAAGGCGCTTTACACGGACAGTGATCTTCGAGGTCCGTTGGCGGTCGTGATGGGGAGCGAACAGTATGGCCTGAGCGATTTCTGGCTTCGGGAGGCAGACCTTCCGGTGCGTATTCCCATGGCAGGTCAGGCGGATTCGCTCAATGTCGCCATGGCGACCATCATCACCCTTTTCGAAGCCGTCCGCCAGCGCGGTCAGCGGCCAGGTTTGAGCTGAAATCCCGCCTTGCGCAGTGCGCGCCGTAGTGCGGTGGCGTGCTCGTGGTCGCGAGTTTCCACAGTACAACTGCAGGTGACTGCGCTGACGTCCGGTCCGCTGAATGCACGGTCATGGGAAATGTCCTTGATGCTTGCGCCCGCACCGGCGATCGCGCGCGCCAGGGACGCGAGTCCGCCCGGTCTGTCGCTGATCACAACGCTGAAGCGTGCGATGCGCCCATCCGCGACGAGTCCGAGTTCGATCACACGGCTGAGAACAGCGGGGTCGATGTTGCCCCCGCAGACGGCCAGGGCGACGCGTTTGCCAGCAAGTTCGGGGAGTTTTCCGGCCAGGAATGCCGCGAGCGGTGCTGCTGCGGCGCCCTCGACGACCGTTTTTTCCAGCTCGGCCATGCGCAGGATTGCGAGGGCGATGGCGTCCTCTCGCACGCTGACAACACGATCGACGCGTGAACGCGCGAGTTCGAAGGCCCGTTTGCCCACCTTCAGCACGGCAAGGCCGTCGGCGAGCGTGGATTGACGCGGGATGGCGACCGGCTGACCTGCCTTGAGGGCAGCTGCGAAGCTGCTGGTGGCCACGCTTTCGACGCCGATGATCTTGACGCTCGGTTTCAGCGCCTTCACTGCGATCGCGATGCCCGCGATCAATCCCGCGCCTCCGATCGGACATACGATGGCGTCGAGGTTGCGGACCTGCTGGAGGATTTCCAGGCCGGCGGTCCCCTGCCCTGCGATGATGTCCGGGTCGTCAAAACCATGAATGTAGGTTGCACGCTCCCTTGCCACGATTTCATCCGCAGCGGCCCGTGCCTCGGTGAAGTCGCGTCCTTGAATCACCACGCGCGCCCCGAGGCGCTCGCAGGTCGTGCGCTTTATCAGGGGAGCGTATTCCGGCATGACAACGGTCACACCGATGCCTAGCAGACGGCCGTGATAGGCCAGTCCGAGGGCGTGATTTCCCGCACTGGCCGCGACGACTCCGTTGCGTCGGGCGGCGGGCGATAGCTTCAGCAGCGCGTTGCGGGCGCCCCTTTCCTTGAAGGATCCCGTGCGCTGCATGTTGTCGAGTTTGCAGAAGATGCGTGCGCCTGTGACGTCGCTCAGTGCAATCGATTCAGGGCATGGCGAGAGGATCACACCGCCTGCGATGCGTCGCGCCGCGGCGCGGATGCTGGCCAAGGTGACCTCCTCGCGGGAGGAAGGAGCAGCAGGTGAATCTGGGGCTGGCATCGGCGGAGATTGGCTTCGTGCGTGAATCAGGCCAATGGAGAAGTTGTGAGGCGCTGCAGTTCCCTTACGAAACCAGGATCGAGCGACGAGAGCGGGAAGGCGATGCCGTAAATGTCATGCGCCCGTGCGCGTGGGCAGCGTGAAATGGAAGGAACTTCCCTCGCCCACCCTGCTTTCGGCCCAGACCCGCCCGCCGTGAAGCTGCACGATGTGTTTCACGATTGATAGCCCCAGTCCGGTTCCTCCCTTGTCGCGGGCGCGTCCTTTTTCTACCCGATAAAATCTTTCGAAGATATGGGGAAGATCTTCAGCGGGTATGCCTGGGCCGTTGTCACTGACAGAAACCTCGACTTCCCTGCCCGACAGTCGAATGCGGAGGTGGAGACGGGTTCCCTTCGGAGTGTACTTGCGGGCGTTGTCCAGAAGGTTGTCCAATGCCTGGGCAATTCTCAGTGGATCCGCCAGGATGGGGCCAAGGGATTTGTCGACGTCATAAGCCAAGGGATGCGAGTCGGGTTCGGTCCGCGCTTGAAAATCCGCGACGACGTCAGCGAGCAGTTTGTGCAGATCGACCGTTTCGCGTTTGAGGCCTGGATTTGTGGATTCGAGGCGGGACAGTGCAAGGAGGTCATCGATCAAGGAGCCAAGACGTTCAGTGTGGCGGTGAACCGTGCGCAGAAAACGATCCCGATCTTGGGGAGTCACGCTGTCACCTCCATCGACCAGGGTTTCAATGAAACCCTTGATAAGGCTGAGGGGAGTTCGCAGTTCATGAGAAACGTTGGCGACGAATTCCTTCCGCATGCCCTCCAGTTTCTTCTGCTTGGTGATATCGTGGAGCACGAAGAGCGCCCAAGGTCCGTGGGAGTCGTTTGGTGCCAGAACGGTTGTGCCCGTGATTTCCACACACGTTGAGATTGAACCTGTGATGAACTCGATTTCGCGCCGGGCTTCGGCTCCGCCCGCTTTCACCGCGCGGACATGATCGAGGAAGGATGGAAACGGGAGGATATCCTCAATCCGATGCCCGAGTATGTTGATGGCATTGGGGAAAATCGCGTGAAAGGCCTTGTTTGCCAGCAGGACCGTGTTGGTGGCGTCGATGATGAGCACGGCCTCCTGGAGGCTTCCGAGTGTGGCGGTGAACTGGGCGAGTTGATCTGAGCGGACGCGCTGCAGGCGTTCATTCTCGGCAAGGAGTTCGTTGGTCCTTTTGGAAAGTTCGGCCCAGCGATTCCGGGCAAAGAGAATTTCGGATTCGGGTTTGTGGGGGATGGCTCGAACCAGTGTCCGGTTGATGTCGATGACCGCCGACCGGGTCTGCCAGAGAAGAAACAGGGTCACGAGCAGTGCGATCGAAAGAAGAATGATCAGCAAAGTCTGCATGCCCTGAAACGCTTGAGTGGTGGAGAGATCAAGAGGCCAAACTTACTGGCAGTTCTGGGCGAAGGTCCGGGGAGGGAGAAACAGCCTCGCCGCAGTTTTCTCACACTGCCTAGGGATGATCATGCGGGTTGTGCTTCTGAGCGACGTTCGGCGAACCGGTAACCGACGCCTCGGATCGTTTCCACCCAATCGGCTTCCTTCCCTAGCTTTTCGCGGAGTCTTCGGATATGGGTGTCCACGGTGCGGGTTTCGATATCAGATTCGTAGTTCCAAACGGTAACCAGCAAGTGTTCGCGCGTCTGCACCCTGCCCCGTCGCTCCATCAGGATGTGCAGGAGCTTGAATTCCGTGGCTGTCAGATCGACGGGCTGATTGTGCACGGTCACTTCGTGACGGTCGATGTCCAGGACAATGCCTTCGAGCTGCATCCTGCGCGGATTGTCCCCATCCTTCGGCGTGCTCCGTCGGAGAAGTGATTGGACTCGCAGCATTAACTCACGGATGCTAAATGGCTTGGAAATATAGTCATCGGCTCCGATCTCCAGGCCCTGCACCCGATCATTCTCTTCGGCTTTAGCGGTGAGGAAAATGATCGGGACGCGGCTGAGTGTTGGATCTGCCCGTAGCATGCGGCAGAGCTGCAACCCGGTGATCTCGGGCATCATGACGTCGAGTATGACCAAGTCGGGCAAAAAAGATCGCGCGACCCCGATACCGCGATTGGGGTCATTGAGGAGCTCAACGACATAACCTTTGCCCCTGAGGTGGTAGCCGAGGAGATCGGTCATGTCTGACTCGTCGTCGATGACCAGGATTCGCTGGGCTTTGGGATCTTTCATAGGCCCCTACTGCTAATCCATGATCGGGAATTCGCCGATTGGAATAATCAGGTGTTTCCAAATTGTAACATCCGGGGCGGCGGCATCATTTTCTCAACCGCAGCAGATGCGTTCATAAACGATTTGATATAAGTATGTTATACAATACATCACGGTCGATGGCCAATCCGCACAGGATTCCTGATAATTGCGCTCTGGCTTACGATACCGTATCCGGTTTGGCTGCGCTGATAATTATCATTAAAAGGCTTATGTCAGAAGGATTTACGCCGCTGATGCGGCTGGCTTGTCCCAGTGTTTGGGGTTTAATCCGGTCGAGTTTGAGCGCGCTTTCGCGCCGGAGCCCCCTAACCTGCTGGTAATCAATAGATAGAGGAATTTTTATCTTTTCAATCTGGCTGAGTTTGGCTATCTGTCGCTCTTCGCGGGCGAGATAACCGGCATAGCTTACCCGGTACAGCACCTCCTCTTGTATGGCGCGTGAAAGCGCGAGGAATTCTGCGGGATATTGAACCGCCGGAGCATTTCCCGTGATGATCCTTCGGATGGCATCGCCCCAGGTCCCCTGCCCGCCTTCGATTCGAGTCTTCTCGAAGTACCCTTGCCACTTGAGCATCTCCTCTCGCTTGTTCTCAATGCGTGCGAGCCGACTGGCTGACACGAGGCCGTGAGCGCGTGCGTAGTGAGCCAGACGGAATTCGGCGCTGCCGTGGTTGAAGAGCAAACGATGCTCGGCGCGGCTCGTGAACATGCGATAGGGCTCGTTTGTGCCCTTGGTGACGAGATCATCCACGAGAACGCCGGTGTAACCTTCGTGGCGCCCTATAACAAGCGGAGCCGCTCCCCTGACCTTGTTGGCGGCATTTACGCCTGCCAGGAGACCCTGGCAGGCTGCCTCTTCATAACCGGAGGTTCCATTGATTTGCCCCGCGAAGAAGAGATTCTCGACCTTCTTGGATTCCAGGGATGGAAAAAGCTGAGTCGGTGGCGCAAAGTCGTATTCCACCGCATAGGCCGGGCGCAAGAGCACAGCCTTTTCCAGTCCGGGTATGCTATGAACCATTTCCTGTTGAATTTCAAACGGAAGGGACGTCGAAAGCCCGTTCACATAGTACTCATTTGTCGATCTGCCTTCGGGTTCAAGGAATAGCAAATGTCGGGGTTTGTCGGCAAAACGGA
The DNA here is from genome assembly GCA_014584295.1 of Verrucomicrobiota bacterium. Lineage (GTDB taxonomy): Bacteria > Verrucomicrobiota > Verrucomicrobiia > Opitutales > Opitutaceae > UBA6669. The sequence continues at coordinate 31,872 of JACTNC010000037.1, read as the reverse complement.
CGAACTTGTCTTCAATGCTTGGGCAATAGCGGGGACCGACTCCCTCGATTTCACCGGAGTACATTGCAGAGCGATGGAGGTTTGTTCTCACGAGTTCAGCTGTGCGTTCCGTTGTGTAGGTCATCCAACAGGATATTTGGTTGGTGCCCGCAACCCAGCCGAGACGCTGTTCGCCTGTCTGTTCCACGTGGAACATTGGCTCTGGATCCCGTGTGTCGTGAAACGCGAACCGAGTTACCTCAGCGTCGCCTCGCTGCTCGGTCATCTTCGAAAAATCAAGGCTTCGCCCAAGCAGTCGTGGCGGCGTTCCGGTCTTCAGGCGCTGCAGCTCAATGCCGGCTTCAAGAAAGCTCGCTGAAAGCGTTTTCGCACTGAAGTCTCCAAGACGTCCTCCTTCGTTCTTGTTCCGGCCAATATGCATCAATCCCCGAAGAAACGTTCCCGTGGTAACGATCACGGTTCTTCCGCGAAATTCGAGATCCAGGTTGGTGCGCACGCCGACGACCTTGCCGTGTTCGAAGATCAGCCCGGTCACAGTTGCCTGGAAGGGTAGGAGATTGGGCTGGAGCTCGAGTGTATGTTTGAGTCGAAACTGATAGGCCTTCTTGTCGCATTGTGCCCGAGGAGACTGGACTGACAGACCCTTGGATTCATTGAGGAGCCTGAACTGGATGGCCGTACAATCGGTGTTAATCGCCATCTCGCCGCCGAGTGCATCGATCTCCCGCACAATCTGGCCCTTGGCCTGACCACCGATTGCGGGGTTGCAGCTCATTTGTGCGATAGTGTCCAGATTGCCCGTAAGCAGTAGGGTAGAGGCCCCCATCCGGGCAGCTGCCAAGGCTGCCTCACAACCGGCATGCCCCGCTCCGCAGACGATTACATCATACTCTCCCTGAAATCCACAATTGGTCATGGGAATGCCCTCACTCAGGTTTCAGAGTCATTGGCCGTCTGTATCATAACACATTGTATAAAAATGTCTTGCGTGACAAACTCTTGGCTATTGTTCCCGTTCATCATGAATCATAACCCTGCGGCCCGTACGTTGGTGGAGAATGATGTCCGTCACATCCCTTCTCCATGCGCGCGTCCACAAATCGATTGCTCAGCTTGGCACTACGACGATTCCAATCAAACGAATTGAGAGGGGGCGACAAACGCTGCCGAGATTTCAGGAAGTGTTTTCGCGAATCGCTGATTCTCCTAAAATGTTTATACAAAGATATTTAAGAGAGTTCCTATTTGCCGATGCAAAAGGTCGCAAAGAGGCGATCCAGCATGCGTTCATTGTCAAATTTGCCTTGGATTTCACCCATGGCTTCGAGTGCCTCGCGGAGATCGCTGGCAATCAGCTCGGGAGGCGAGGGGGGCTGTGCCTCTGAGCGAAGAAAGTGCAGAGCCGCTTCGAGGCTGACTCTCGCCCGTTCCAGGGCATGGGCATGGCGGGCGTTCACCGCAATAATTTCGTCGCCCGTCTGATGCTGAAATCCTTCGGCCACCTTTTCAATTGCGGCGATCAGTGCGGGCACGCCGTCGCCGGTCTGCGCGGAAACCGCAAGGGAGGCAACGTGGGGTGCCAGGATTGCAGGTAGGCCGGACTTCTCCAATTCGCCTATGGAAAGAGCCATTGCCGCGTGTTCCGGCGACACAAGATCCGCCTTGTTGCCGACCACCAGGATCGCAGGCGAATGCGCGAGGTCAAAGATCTCGCGGGTTAGGGCAGGGGTGGGGGCGCTGAGATCGACAACCCACAGCAACAAATCCGCAGCACGCGCTCTTTCGTAGGTCTTCTCAATACCCATTCGCTCAATCTCTCCGGGCGCGGGATTCAGCCCCGCCGTATCGATCAACCGCACGGAATGTGCTCCCGCCAGGAAATTCTCCTCGATAAAGTCCCGTGTGGTCCCTGGCTCGGCCGAAACGATTGCGCGCTCGTAACCCACGAGGCGATTCAGAAGTGAACTCTTGCCGGCGTTGGGGGCTCCGAGGATGACCGTGCGAATGCCCTGACGCAGGATCTCGCCGTAGCGCTGGGTGGCGAGAAGCCGCCGGGTTCCTGCCAACACCCGGTCGACCGTGCTCCGGACCAAATCCCGATCCTCCACGGGCAGATCCTCGTCGGGAAAATCGATGTAGGCTTCCACCCGGGCAAGCGCATCAAGAAGTTCGCTGTTCAGCCTTGCGAGATGGCGTCCGAGGATTCCGTCCAATTGCTGCTGTGCCGCCGCAAGCGCACGCTCACTCCGCGCGCGTATGACATCCATCACCGCCTCCGCCTGGCTGAGATCGAGCTTGCCACCGAGGAAGGCGCGCTGGGTGAATTCGCCTGGCCGGGCCAGGCGGCATCCGCGCGCGCAGAGGTCATCCATAAGTCGCCGCACGATGAAGGGATTCCCGTGGCAGGAGAGTTCCAGCACATCCTCACCGGTGTAGCTCGCCGGCGACTCATAATACGTCGCCACCACGGTATCCAAAATCCTGTTACTGCCCGTCTCCCGGTGGCGAACAACATGGGCCCTGCGCGGGCTCAGGGAAATGCCATAGAGGGAGCGCGAGAACCCGGCACACAGCGGCCCGCTGATGCGTAGGACGGCAATCGCCGAGGTTCCGGCCGGCGTGGCCAGCGCCACGATGGTATCATTGTTCGAATGAGCGGACACCGTTCGCAGGCAATCGCGTCCCCGAATGCACGCAAAGGCAAAAATACCGGATCCTGCCGTTTGCGGAATAACCGCCTGCTGCAACCCTGCTACAGCCTTGCTGCGCGATATCCGGCGACCTCAGCCTCCCCAAAGGCCTCAGAACCCTGCGTCGGAAAGCTGACGACGGAGCGACGCGATCGCATCGGGCGCCTGGGCGACGATGTCTCCGCGGGACCACACGCACTCGATCGTCAGGTGGCGGCAAGCGACGGCGGAGCGCAGTGCGCGTAGAAAGGGGCGGAAGTCTTCGTTGTAGCGGCCGGGTTCCGCGCGGTCTTGATTCTCCGCGATGTGCGCGTGCGTCACCATCGCCGCGTGACGCGTGATCGCGTCCGGGGTTTCTCCGTTCCGCAACATGTGAAAAACATCCACGAGCAACCGCACACTGGGATGATTGCAGCGCCTGACCGCCTCGGCGCCGTCGTCAAGCGTGTTCACGATGTTGCATTCGCCGCGCTGCAACGCTTCCACCACGAGCGTTACCCCGTTGGCCTGGGCTATTGGTGCCAGCAGTTTCAGAGCCTCCACATATTGCTCGAAACCTCGTGCCAGCGACCACCCTTCGGGCACCTTTCGCGCTGCCCCTGATCCAAATACAATCGTGGTGAGTCCGATCGACGCCGCGCGGGAAAAGGCGGTTTCGGCATAGCGTTGCATGCGCGCCGCATCCACCGAGGGACCTGTCACCCTCAGATCCGGCGCGAACAGGCAGTTGGCGGCTGGCGTCGGAAGCGCGCAGCTCCGTGTCGCCGCAGCATGGGGCGCAAACGCATCGGCGGGTTGTTCGGGCAGCAGAAGATTCTGCACGTGGCCCTCGATATAGTCGCACGGAGGTACGGAGAACTTTGCGATGACATCGGGAGTGGTACACAGGCCGAGCTTCATGAAGGAGAAGGGGCAGGGGAATCTGCGTCAGTGGTTGCCTGCCTTGAGGTCAAAATAGGCAGCGGCGTTGTCGTAGCAGATGTCGCGGATGAGTTTCGCGTTGGCAGCCTCATCGGCCGGAATAAGCCCGGCCTCGATGTCCTCGCCGATCATCCGGCAAAGGAGTCGCCGGAAATACTCGTGGCGAACGTAGCTGAGGAAGCTGCGGGAGTCCGTCAGCATTCCTACGAATCTTGAAAGCAGGCCGAGTTGGGACAGGGCGTTGATCTGCCACTCCATGCCTTCCCGCTGATCAAGAAACCACCAGCCGGAGCCGAACTGCAGTTTGCCCGGAATTGTGCCGTCCTGGAAGTTTCCGACCATCGTTGCGAACGCGTAGTTGTCGGCGGGATTCAGGTTGTAGAGAATGATGCGCGGCAGCTGATTGGTGCGGTCGAGCGTGTCGAGGTAACGGGTGAGACCGCGACACTGGGGAAAATCACCGATCGAATCGACGCCGGCATCGGCGCCGAGCCGCTTGAGCAGGCGGCTGTTGTTGTTGCGCAGGGCGCCGAGGTGAAGCTGCTTTGTCCAGCCTCGCTTTGCATCGAGCTGCCCCAGGTGAATCATGATGAACCAGGTGAACTTCGCAAATTGGTCGGGTGTGGCGGTGACGCCTGAGCGAGTCTGGGTAAAGATCGCGGCCGCCTCGCGTTCCGTGCATTCAACATCCGGCAGCGCCTCCATGCCGTGGTCGGAGAGGCGACCGCCGATCGAGTGAAAGAACGCATGGCGCTTGTCGAGCGCCTCAAGCAGTCCCGCGAGGTTCTTCACGTCCACGCCGCTGCGCGCGCTGAGGAGATCGCACCAGGAGTTGAACACCGCGGGGGAGTTCACGGCCATTGCCTTGTCGGGCCGGAAAGTCGGATAGACCTTCGTCCGCAAGGGACTCCGCGCGATGGCGAGATGGTGCTCGAGGGTGTCCGCGGGATCATCGGTTGTGCAGACGACATTCACGCGATTGGACGTGAGGATCCCATGCACGGCCATTTCCGGCGTTTGAAGTCTTGCGTTGGCGGCTTCCCAGATTTTCGGGGCATTCGCCTCGTTGATCAGGAGATCGATCCCGAAATACCGGCGCAGCTCGAGGTGTGACCAGTGGTGAAGCGGGTTGCGGACCAACTGCGGCACCGTGCGGGCGAAGGCGATGAACTTTTCGTAGTCGCTGCTCGAGTTGCCGGTGATCAGGTCCTCGGAGACTCCCGCGGCGCGTAGCGCGCGCCACTTGTAGTGGTCGCCTCCGAGCCAGATTTCCGTGAGTGTGGCGAACTGCCTGTTCGATGCGATCTGGTCGGGTGGAAGATGGCAGTGATAGTCGAAGATCGGCTGCTTGGCCGCATGTTCGAAATAGAGCCGACGGGCCCACTCGGTGGTGAGCAGGTAGTCTTCGTGGAGAAAGGGCTTGGTCATGGCTTCAGGAAACCGACGAGGTGCGCTCGGGAATCACAACGCGGTCCTTGCTGGGTCAGCGCCCGAATGATTTTGCGAAGTCGTCGTTGGAGATCACGACCTTCCGCTTCTTGCGCTTGCTGGCGGCCGACTCGGCGATCTTCTGCTTGAGGGCGCGTTCGTATTTCCGACCGTCGAGCGGCAGGGTGACCGTGGAGTCCGTCCATGCGGAGTACAGCATGGCGTTGGCGAGCTCGATTGAATGAATCCCCTCGACGGCGGGCGAGAGCAGCGTGGCTCCCTTGAGAATGGCGTCGGAGAAATTCTGAAGGATCTCGTTGTGCTGTCCGCCATGGTTGGCAGCGGGAATGGTGACATCCCACGAATCCGGGCGCGCAAAGGCCTGGGTCGAGGAGCGCGAGAATTCCGACATCGGGACCTCGTTGCGCGTGTAGGAGATCGCGTCGTTTTCGTAGACGAGCCTGCCGCGCTCGGCGGTGACCTCGAGCCTGTTCGTGCCCGGTGCCTCGCCGGTGGAGGTGATGAACACGCCTGTTGCGCCATTGGGGAACTGCATGTAGGCGGTCACATCATCCTCGACCTCGATGTCGTGGTAGCGTCCGAAGCTGCAGAACGCCCGGATGGTTTTCGGCATGCCGAACATCCATTGGAAAAGGTCGAGGTTGTGCGGGCATTGGTTGAGGAGGACGCCGCCGCCCTCTCCGGCCCAGGTGGCGCGCCAGCCGCCGCTCGCGTAATAGGCTTCGGTGCGAAACCAGTTTGTGATGATCCAGTTTACGCGGCGGACTTCGCCGAGTTCGCCATCCTGGACGAGTTGCCGGATCTTTTTGAAATAGAGATCTGTGCGCTGGTTGAACATCGCAGCGAAGACCTGCTTCTTGTTCGTGTAGGCGGCGATGAGGCGCTCGGCATCGGCGCGGTGCACGGAAATCGGTTTCTCAACCATCACGTGGAGGCCTGCCTTCAGGGCGCGAATGCCGATCGTGGTGTGGTCGAAATGCGGAGTCGCGATGATGATGCCATCGATCTGACCGGAATCGATCATCTCGGCCGCGGATGAGAATGTCTTCAGACCCGGAAAACGCGAAAAACGCGCCGGGTCGGCATCCGCGATGGCGGTGAGCTCGAGCCCCTTGATTTTCCCGGCGAGGATGTTGGTCGCGTGACCAGATCCCATGTTGCCGAGGCCGACGATTCCGATGCGAACCTTGTCCATGGAGGGAAGTATGGGTGGAGATTAAGATGGGAATCCTTGCCCGCCCCGGAGGAGCGGCAAGGGAAGTTGCGATGAATGTTAAACGGGCGCGAAACTGCTTGCCGTGCGCGCCGCGTCGATGGCGGAGCTCAGCGCCGTGCGCCGCGTGTCAGCCGGCTGGCTGGCTTGGGGGACGGCTGGGCGGACTCGTCAAAGAGGGCGGAATAGACATAAGGGAATCCCTCGAATTTCTTCCGCTCGATCTGAGCATCGATGAAGCGCTCGATCGAGCGCGCGTTGCGCACATCGTCTTCCGTGACCAGCGTAAAGGCCTCGCCGCTGTGCTGGGCGCGGCCCGTGCGGCCGATGCGATGCACGTAGTCCTCGGGGTTTTCGGGCACGTCGTAGTTGATGACGTGGGACACCCCCGCAATGTCGAGGCCGCGGGCGGCGATGTCGGTCGCGACGAGCATCTCAAACTTGCCCGACTTGAAGCCTTCGAGCGACTCCACGCGTTCGCGTTGGCTGCGGTCGGAATGCAATACGCCGACAGTGTGGTTTGCCGCGATCAGGCGGTGCGCGATGCGGTCCGCTCCCATGCGGGTGCGGCAAAAGATGATGACGCTCTTGTATTGGGTGGCTTCCAGCAGCGTGAGAAGCAGGTCAAATTTCTGGGAGGCAACAACGGGATAGAAGGCATGCGCCACGGTCTCCGCGGGCGAACGCCGCTGCCCGATCTTGACCTCAACGGGATCGCGAAGCGCCCAGCTCGCGAGCGAGGCGATTTCGGGCGGGATCGTCGCGGTGAAAAAGAGGGTTTGTCGGCTTTTGGGAGTCTTGGAGACGATGCGCTTGACGTCGGGCAGGAAGCCCATGTCCAGCATGCGGTCCACCTCGTCCAGCACCAGGATTTCGATTCCCGCGAGACTTACCGCTCCCTGTTCCATGTGATCGAGCAGGCGCCCGGGCGTGGCGACAATGACGTCGACCCCGTTTTCGAGATCCTCGCGTTGTTTGCCGTAGCCGACGCCGCCATAGATAACCGTGACGTCGAGCTGCGTGTGCTTGCCATAGCCCTTGAAGGCTTCCTCGACCTGGAGCGCAAGTTCGCGGGTCGGTTCGAGCACGAGACAGCGTGGGTGGCCGGTTCGTGCACCCAGGCGCTGCAGGATAGGGAGCGCAAAAGCGGCGGTTTTTCCCGTACCGGTCTGGGCGGATCCGATGACATCCCTGCCTTCAATCACGAGGGGAATTGCCTGCGATTGAATCGGTGTCGGTTCGGAGTAGCCTTTTTCCTGAACGGCAAAGGCAATGCGGTCGGAGAGCCCCAATTTGCTGAATGCGCTGTCAACCTTGGGAACATCCTTCAATTCACGAACGGGCTTCTTACGCCTGGGAGCCGCGGGCGAAGGAGGCGCGGGACGTTGCTCGTGGGGAACGGACTTCCGGTGTCCGCCGGAACCGGTCCGGGGGCGGTTGTGACCATGTCCCGATGAGGCGGGTCTTTGATGGGTCTCTTTGCTCCCGTGTGGCCGATCCTCACGACGGCGACCCGGATCGTTCCGCGGGTTACGTGTCCGGGAGCGGTCCGTTCCCGATGGCTTGGGTGAGGCGGGCTTTTGCGGTGATTGAGCGACGCTTGATGGGGCAATTGTCTTGCGCAGCTTCGCGATCAACTTCTTCAGCATGATAGGCTTTTCTTTCTGGGAAAGGTAAAGTCTCGGCTTTCCTTCCGCCATTGCAACCTCCGATCCCGACGCTGTGCCGTTCCAACAGGGAATTGGCAACCCTGACGATCGGTCATCGCGGGGAATAGGTTCGCTTGTCGAGGTGGGTTCCAAGAAGCGCGCGGAAGGTGTCCATGTTCTTTACTCCTTTTGAAGCAATAAGTTGCGATGCGATATTGCCGACTGCCGAACCTTCAAGATCGAAGGCGACAACCGGGATGCCACAGGCATCGGCGGTTGCCTGGCAAAGCAAACGGTTCTTCGCGCCGCCACCGACCATGAGGATGCGTTTGAAGGTGCGTTGGGCGAGCCGCTCGAAGGCATGCATGGCATCGGCATGGCCGCGACCGAGCGAGTCACAGATGAGGCGCATATAACCGGCCATATCCTTTGGCACCCGACCCTTGCGCTTCCTGATCTGCGCATCGATCACGGCGCGCATGGATGCCGGGTTCCCGAGGGCGGGGTCTGTCACTTCGATCAAGACTGCGGGGGCCGGTTGCTTTTCGGCCGCGGCGATCAATGAGGCCCACTCCTTGGAGGACTGGGGGCGGGAATCGAAATCCTTCAAGGTGCCTTCGAGGAGCCAGAGGCCGATCACGTTGGTCAAGGGGCGATAGCGCCCGTCGCCTGTCCGCTCGTTGGCAATTCGTGCAGCGAGGGCCTCGGATCCAAGCACGGGCTGCGTGCTTTCGAAGCCGACCAGCGACCAGGTGCCTGAGCTGAGAAAGAGGTCGCTGCCATCGGACGACGCCGGCATGGCGTCGTAGGCGCAGGCGGTATCATGTCCGGGCACTGCCACCACCTGCGTCCTGGCCAATGCAGGATGCAGCTTTGCGATGTCCTTCCGCAGACCACCGAGCCTCGTCCCCGCAAGGACAGGAGTGCTGAACCAGGTGGATGGCACCCGGAAATGGTCAAGGGCCGCGCGGGACCAGCTCTTGGTATGGACATCGATCAGTTGCGAGGTGCTCGCGATCGAGAACTCGTTGGCCGCCTTGCCCGAGAGCAGGAAATTGAAGTAGTCGGACAGAAAAAGGCACCGGCTTGCGAGATCCGTCAGGGCGGGGCAGGAGGCGATCGCCTCTTCAAGCTGGAGGGATGTGTTGTAGAAAACATTGGGAATGCCGGTAGCGGCGTAGATGCGGTCGAGTGCCGCCCGAGTGTGGGCGAGCCGCTCCAAGCCCGGGCGTGTGCGTGAATCGCGATAGGCATGCACGGGGAAAACGAGTCGGCCCGCGTCATTCAGCAGCGTGTAGTCCGCACCCCACGTGTCCACGCCGACGGATGTCAGGCGGGTATTTCGAGGCAGCGCCATCGCCGCTGCGCGCAGCCCTGTCTGCACCTCGCTCCAGAGTCCGCCGATGTCCCAATAATCGTGACCCCCAAGCGTCCGAAAGGAGTTTGGAAAACGATGCACTTCCTTGAGCTCAAGGCGCTGTTTGACCCAGGACCCGAGAATGACGCGGCCACTAGTGGCACCGAGATCGACTGCGGCGGTATAGAGCGGAGCGGATGACATGGAGAAAAGAAAAGAGGTGTGGCTTGGACTATAGGAAAGAATCGGAACCTGTGGATTGGAATGTTAACCCGGCCGGTCCCGATTCCCGCACGCCTGCCGTTCTGCCCGGCCAAGGGTTCGACATCAAGGCTGCTGAGCAACCGGTGGCAAGTTCAGGGCGATGAGTGGGCGTGCGTGCGAAAAATGCGCCCCGCATGCGGCGATGGGTGGCCTCTGGTTCCGCTCGGGAGATGCGGAAACGGATTCAAACTTTGCCAAAATCCTTTCCGAGTTGGTGAAATCGCGTTAGTTCGTTCGGAGATGCCTTCTTGTACCATGAATCTGATCCGTAGTGTGATGGTGGTTGCGGCTGCTGCAGTAGGTTTATCCTGCGGGGCTGCTCGAGCATCGGCGCAAGCCGCCGCCAAGGAGTCGCCACCCAACATTCTTTTCATCATCTTTGACGACTGGGGTGGCAGCACCCACTCCAGTATCGCAGGCAGTTCGTGGATCAGGACACCGAACTTTGACCGCGTGGCGCGGGAGGGGGTGCTCTTCAGGAATGCATTTACGTCGAATCCGAAATGCAGTCCGTGTCGCGCCACCATCCTTACCGGACGAAACACGTGGCAGTTGAAGGAGGCGGTGTGTCACAATGGCTATTTCCCCGCTGGTTTTGCGGTGTACCCCGACCTGCTGGAAAAGAACGGGTACACGGTGGGTCTGACCGGGAAAGGTTGGGGCCCGGGGGATTTCAAGACGCTTACCGGCTGGACCCGAAATCCGGCGGGGCCAGAGTTTTCCGGGCGCAAGAGCAAACCGGCAACCACGGGAATCCGAAATCTTGATTATGCGGGAAATTTTGAAGACTTCCTGAAGACTCGGGCACGAGGGAAGCCTTTCTGCTTCTGGATGGGCTTTTCAGAACCTCATCGCGCCTACGAAAAGGGATCGGGCGTGCGTCTGGGGGGAAAACTCGCGGACGTGGTTGTGCCGTCCTATCTTCCGGACACGGAAGGCATCCGTTCCGATTTGCTGGACTACGCTCTGGAGGTCGAATCGGCGGATGCCCACATTGGGCGCGCGCTGGCGATGCTCGAGGCGGCCGGTGAATTGGACAACACGCTGATCGTGGTCACCTCCGATCATGGCATGCCGTTTCCCTATGTGAAGGGCCAGATCCATGAGGATGCGTTTCACATTCCGCTGGCGATGCGCTGGGGAAGGGCGATTGCCCCCGGACGTGTGGTGGAGGATTTCGTGAACGTGCGCGATTTTGCCCCGACCTACCTCGAACTCGCAGGCATGAAGCCGCACCCTCAGATGACGGGTCGCAGTCTCGTGAACATCCTGAAATCACCGCGGTCCGGGTGGATCGAAGGTCGCGATACCATGCTGGTTGGCAAGGAGCGCCATGATCTCGGTCGGCCGCACGATTGGGGGTATCCGGTGCGGGCGCTTCGTACCAAGGAATACCTCTACGTGCACAACTTCTTCCCCGATCGCTGGCCGGCAGGGAATCCGGAGACTGACTTCGGGAATGTGGATGGCAGCCCCAGCAAGGAAATCATCAAGCGGCTCGGCGGATACTACTATGACCTCTCGCTCGGCAAGCGGCCTGCGGACGAATTGTATCGCCTGAGTGATGATCCGGAGACGGTAAACAACCTCGCAAACGACCTGGCGTTTGCGCCGGTCGTCGAGGAAATGCGCACGCGCATGATGAGCATGCTGCGCGAGGAGCAGGATCCACGGGCACTTGGGAACGGCGCGATTTTTGATACGTATCGCTACGTTGCAGCTCGGGCAAAAGGGTACGACACCTGGTTGAAGAAACAGGAATCACGACTCGCCGCGGAGGCAAAGTAGCGCGCTTTACTGCCATGTCGGCGCGGTAAATTTCGCGCCGACAAGGATGCGAGGAGTCACTCCAGCACGAGGCTCCGTGGCCCGCGGAATTGGACGCGCTCCTGCCACTTTAGGCTGCCCGGCACGAGTCGAATGTCGGGGCATCGGGCAATGAGCGTTTCAAGGACGACGCGCGCCTCCAGTTTTGCGAGGGGCGCGCCGAGGCAGAAATGTATGCCGGACCCGAAGGAGAAGTGGTCGAACTTTGTCCGGTGGATGTTGAAGACGTCGGGTGCTTCGATGCGGGCAGGATCCCGGTTCGCCGAGCCAATCAGTTGGAAGACCATTTCATTTTCGTCGAAGGGGATACCCGCAAACACATGTGCTTTTTTCACGCGACGGAAGTTCCGTTGCTTGGGGGCCTCGAAACGGAGGGCTTCTTCGATCGCGGGGCCGATCAGCGCGGGATTGCCCTTGAGTGCGGTCCATTGCTCGGGATGCGACAGGAGCAGGTGGACGAGATTGCCGAGCAGATTCGTGGTCGTCTCGTGTCCCGCAGTGAGCAGGGTGTTGCAGGTTGCGAGAAGCTCGTCGCGACTGAATCCGCGGCCGTTCTCTTCTGCGAGCGCGAGAACCGTGATGATGTCGTCCTGCGGCCTCATCCTGCGTTCGTCGATCAGGCGGTTCATGTAGGCGAACAGTTCCATCAGGGCGGTTTGCGACACCATGGCCGGCCCGAAGGTGGTTACGCCTGTGCCCTGAAAGGCCAGAATGTCGGCGGACCAGCGTTTGAACAATGGCCGGTCCTCGACGGGTGCCCCGAGAAGCTCTGCGATCAGGATGACAGGAAGCGGGTGGGCCACCTCATGGACGAAATCGAAGGGACACTTCCCGCTGCAGGCGGCGCCGATCAGGCTTTCCGCCAGTTTGCGGATGCGTCCCTCAAGAGCGGCGATCGTTTTGGGCGTGAATGCCTTTTGAACCAAGGCGCGCATGCGGGTGTGATCGGGCGGGTCTGACCCAATCACGTCCTTCTGGGCAAAATAGTGGCGGAGTGGGGCGAGCTTCTCGCGTTCTTCCTCGGAAAGCCCGCTGAAGAGCAAACCCTGCCGGTTTTCGTTCGAGAGGTTTTCCTTGTCGCGAAGCGATTCGCCGACGTCATCGAAACGACTCACCACCCAGGCGTTCCAGGTATCGCTCCAGAAAACCGGAGCCGTTTCGCGGAGGCGACGGTAGATCGGGTAGGGATCGACCATGATTTCGTCCGAGACGAGGAGTCGGTCGAGTACGGGATCCGGGCTTGAGCGAGGCTTCATGCGGGCATCAGTGGAGAATCGGGCAGGTGGGACAAACCTGGGACCATGCCCGATACGTCGCGCATAATCCAACCATTACTGAGATGCGGAGTCACTCAGCAGAGATCAGAGTAGCGGGAGCTTCCAGGTCCCGATGGATTGGAAATCGGAAGCAAGATGATCCTGTTACGATCTCAATCCGGGCACGACGAAGCGTGCCCCTCCATGTGAGGGGTGATGTCAAGAAGGGGTCCAGCGTTGAGGGGCGCTGTCAAGATGGCGTTTGGCGCTGGGATGCGCTGTCAACGGGGCATTCGACCCTTGGGAGCGCTGGTCAGGAGGGGGTACTCCCTCAAGAGTTGTCTGGCGTCGGTCTGATTCAGGAGAGGGGGCCTTCTCATGAAATCCGACCTACCTCATCCGCCTTTCGGTGGGCCGAGGAAGGCTTCAAAGGGGGTACCCTTGAGCAGGTCGATGTTCATGCGGCTGCTGGTGTAGGCGCCCCCTGTCGTGGTGGGCGGGGAGATCCAACCGCGTGATTCCAGCATGTAGGACATGAACTTATGTGCGCTGTCGAATTTAGGCTTTCCGTTGATGCTGGAGATATTGAGAAAGCGCGGAGCCATCTCTCCGATCGCAAACCAATCGGTCTTTTTTGCCTCCTCAAAGGGAAGAATGAAATCATGGTCGAGCACGCCCGCCGTGATTTTGCCGTCCTTCTCGGTGAAAAAGAGGTTGTCGATCTTGAGATCTCGCGCAACGAGACCCTGGTTGGCCAAGTCCTCGTAGAGCTTCATCACGGCGCGCTCATGGTCCGCCGTGAAATTGACGCTGGCCCGGCCTTCTGCGGTGGCCGTGACGGCGTGATCGAAAATCTTCGCGTCCTTGGGGAGCTTTTCGACGATGACATACGGGTAGTTGCCTTCCGTTTCCGTGGCCAGAACCCTGAGCTGCGGAATGCCGGCCTTTTCGAGGCGGTCGCTGGCCAGAGCGGCATCGGCGACCATGTCTGCAGCGCTGGTGGTTTCCTCCCCCCGCAGGCGGAACTTGATGACGGCGTCACCGTAGTTGGGTGACCCGAGTTCATAGACCCGCGAGAATGCGCCCTCACCGAGGAATTTTCCGAGCTCGTGAACCTGGTTGTTGCCCAGGTCAGCGAGGTTGTAGCCGCCTGGATCCTTGAGATTGATGGATTCGCCTACCTGCTGGTTAAATATTTCATTGTAGACTTGCGTGCGATCCGGCGCGCGCGGAATGCCCGGTATCGTCGCCTCCGGTCGCTCGAGTTTGCCTGGCGCGTAATGGTACGGAAGGTCCGGCGCATCAAGGATCTCTGCGCCATCAGGTCCGATACGGCTTGTGGGGGGCGGTCCCCTTGCGGGTGGCGAGCCGGGCGGTACCGCGGGAGGGCGAGGACTCTCGACGACGGAGGCAAGGCTCTCCTTTGGCTGCAGCACACCGCGGGGCATGCGTGTGTCCGCTGCCATGCCCAGGGCATGGAACTGGCTGTCGAGGGCCTCCTTGAAGGCATTGATGGAATTCTTTTCCGATGTTCCAAACTTCAGTTCAGCCAGCGCCTTTTCGACTGCGAGTATCCGTTCCGGGGATACACTGTGGTCGAAGGGCGCAAGCGACTTCAGCAAGGCCGATGCCTTTTCCATGCGTTCGGAAAGCTGGCCGACATCGATGCCCTGTTGCGTGTAGCCGTTGCGCACGGCATTGAGCATTTCGATGGCCTTGTTCATCTGCGCCGAGGCCTCGAGCTTGTCGCCTTCCGCATACCGTGCGCTCTTCAGTCGCAGGAAGGCGTCTGCCTTCTCGTTATACATCATGCCGAGCCGCTGCGCGTCGAGCAGCGTCGTGCGCCCTTGCTGCACGGCGACAATATTGGGTGCTTCCAACTGGCGGAGATTGCCGGCGGCGTCGCGAATCTGGTCCGAAAAATCAGCACTCGCCTCGGGGTGCGGCTTGTCGGTGGCAAGCTGCTGATGCAGTTCCGCCCACTTTTCCTTCATTTCGCGATCGAGCGATTGGCCTCCGTGCTTTGCTGGATCCCAGTTGTTCCAGGCTGCAAGGTCTTCGCTGGAGGCCATGGCCTTGAGTTTTTCGGGTGTGTATCCGCTCACCTCGGCAAACTTTTCATGCGAAAATTCATCCCAATACTTCCTTGGAATCTCGACCCACTCCCCTTTGCCATCAGCGGTGTCGGCAATCTTGTAGATGACGCGATAATCACGGTCCGTGTTCACCGCACCCGGAGGCGCGCCGGGAGTGCGGAAATCCTGGACCTTGATTTCCTTGCCTGCCCAGGGCACGGGGCGGCCGCCCCCGGCACCGTCCGGCGCGGTCGACCGTATGCCACCGGGTGCATGCGGATCCAATCGTTGGTCGAGGGTTTCGAGCCGCTTGAGCTGCTCAACGACGGCCTCATCATGAACCTTGTAGATGCCTTCCTCGACGCTGTTGAAGGCGGTGCGCACGGATTCCGGTGCGTTCTTCAGCGCACGCATGGCCCGGGGATCCGTCTTCAGGTTCATCACCAGATCCGTTGAGGGAGTCTTGCCCTCAACGACGAGTTCCTGGAGGGCGGTCAGGTCAGGTGAACGGGCGCGGGCTTCCGACCATCCCATGATCGACGTTGCTCCCCGAGCGGCCTGATCGACCGACGTCGCGACAAGCTCCCCTTTCTTGTACTCGGAAGTGCCGCCGGTGATGTCCGCGATCGCCCGTGCACGAAGCTGGGGGTCATCCGGCTGGGCGATGGCGCGAAGCACATTTTCATCCCGCTGGAGCCGCGTGGCCTGAGAATTGAGCTGCGTGAGTTCGGCAGTGAGTGCTTCGGGCACATCGTTTCCATGCGTGGCGATCTGCTTTTCGACCTCCGCGATGCGTTGCTGGACGCCGGTACGCAGGCCGGCGAGCGCCTCCGCTTCAGAGGCAACGAGCTTTTCGGCGATGTTTGGAGTGAGCCCTTTCACCCCTGCTTGGCGCATGACCTCGTCGAGGGGAGAAGTCGGGCCGTAGGTCGCGGGAGGGCGTGTGACGTCAAGGGCCTTCGACGTGCCCGCGGCGCCGCTGCGGACATCGGCGATTGCAGTGCGTGCGGCAGCAAGCCCTTCGGGAGTGGTGCGTACGCCGGTAGCAAGGACAGCGGCTTCGAGGGTGGCAGAGTCGACCAGCGAGTTCTGCACCCGCGCGAGATCGTGGGTGAGGTTGACGCGATTGACGACGGCGTTGCTGGTTTCCGCCTTGCTGAGGGTGGTCAGTGCCTGCTCACGGAGGATGCGTGCGCGCTCCAGGAAAAGGGCTGCATCATCCGGCGATGCGGTTGCGGCATCGCGCACGAGTCCGTCTGCGCGGCTGAGCTTTGTCGAAATATCCTCCGCCAGGTCGATTTCCTTGCGGGAGAGGTTGACCAGGTTGTCAAAGAGGATTCCGGCGCCAGAGTTATTAACCCTTTGTCCAAGTTCGCTTGCGTTCAAGGAGGCGCGAAGGGCAGCCGCTTCGTCGAGGACCTTGCCCGCGATGGCTACCTTCTCCATGACGGACCTGCCCAAGGCAGCGGCATCCGTCACGAGTTTGGTTGCAGCGAGCGCGTCGCGTGCGCCCGCCGCAAGCGACGCAGTTGTTTCAAACGCTCGTGAATTCGCGATGATCGCGGTCAGAGCCGCAGCCTTTTCTCCGGCGGAGGTCGCTCTAGCCAGTTGTGCGAGTTGAGCAGCCTGCGTTGCGGTGGCGGCGGGGTTGACAAACCCGATGCCGATCTCAAACACGACCTGGCTTGCAAGTTCCGCCGAATTGTAGGCGAGGTTTCCGTCGCGCTGGATGCGTTTCAGCGCCTGGTCGACCAGGGCTGATCCAACGGCGCTTGCTGTGTTCAGCACATTGGAGACCGAGGTGTTCCTTACGGCGCTGATACCCCGATTGATGCTGTCGAGACTGCTGGTGCCGACCGTGTCCAGCAGGCCGAGATCCCGTCCGATCAGGGTCTCGCCTAGAATGTCGCCATAGGCTGCAGCGGCCTGGAGTTCCGTCTTTGCGACAAAGTACAGTCCCTTGCCGGCCATTTCGACCAGATCGGGGACCGATGCGATCAGATGACCGACCCCCTTGCCAAGTCCCGCGATGGTGCCGGCGGTACCGCTTGCGAGGGTTTGTGGCGTGAGGTTTGCGATGGTCTCGTCCAGGAAGAGCCTTGCCAGAGAAGGGCTGCCATTGGAAACGTTGGCTGCGACGCCCGAGTTGACGGCGCGGTCGGCGCTGGCCCGCTGGGCGGCCAGTAGGTCGGCATTGGCTGCATAGGCGGATTTGGGGTCGATGCCGAGTCCGACGAGAAACTTGTCGAGCTCGTAGTTGCTTGAAGGTCCAATGCCGTCGGCACGATTTCTTGCGATCAAATCATCACGCATGGTTTCCATGCTCTTCTCGCTGTTCTGCATGATTATGGCATATTCCGATCTTTGGACACGGGCATCGGCCACGGCCTGCTGGAGTGACGCGACGCGGGCTGTGTCACCGCTGCTCTTGGCGAGAGCGAGTTCGCTTTCGTAGGTGCGAATGCGCTGGTCGAACTGGTCGAGTTTTGCGGCGTGGCCCGCGCGGATCTGTTCGTATTCGTAGTTTGCCTCGTACAATGCAGTGTGCCGGGCCAGTTCCTCCTGTGCACGGGCGGCGGGATCAAGGTTCCATTTCTGAGGAAGGGTTCGAAGGACGGACGCCAAGGCTGATTCACGATTTGCTTCCAGACGTTTCAACTCCGACTGCTGTGCCTTGATACCGAGGTCGCGTGCACCGATCTGTGTCTCGAGCTCGGCCATGCGCCTTTCGATGTAGCTTCGCGTCGAGGCGTCGAGGCTCTCCTCGTTCAGTCGCTTTTCGAGGGCGTAGTAGTTTCCTCGCAGACTTCCGATCTCGGAGTTGCGCCTCAGCAGATCCTGTTCGATGGACGCACGATCCGCATCGTAGGAGCTCTGAATCCCGCGGATCTGTTCAACGCCTTTCGCGTAGTCCAGCCGGGCCTTGAGAAAACTGTCAGACGCAGGCTGGACGGCCTCGGCTGCCTTCGCGGCATCGGCGTGCTGTTGGTTGATAATGTCGAGGTACGTTTTGCCTGGCGTGAGCGAGGAGAATGCGGATGGTACGCGGGAAGACGGTGCTGCCTCCCGTGCCTTCGCGAGTGCACGATCGGCATCCGCGAGAAGTTGTTCCGCCGATGCGATTGACTGCATGGTGAGGTCGACGATGCGTGCATTGGCCGACGATGGGTCGCGCTTGAACTCGGCACGCGCAGCCTCGAGTTCTGCCTTGCGGGCCTGCACTCTCGCCTCCGCCTCATTGCGTGCGGATTGATAGATGTCGGTCCGGTCGAGGAAACCCAGCGCCGTGACCAGCCCGGACGTGTCGGTTTCGTTGAGCAGGAGCGTTCCGTTTCGTGCTCCTGCCGGATCGGTCATCCATTTTCCAATCAGGGATCGCAGCGCCTCGGCCTGCACCGGGTCGGTTGCGCGTGAAGTCGCCTCCAACAGGCTGCGTCGTTGCGTGTCGCCGACCAGCAGGCGCATCTCCTTGTCGGAAAGACCCTGATCGAGTTCGACCTTGTCGGCGATGGAAAGACTGCCGGGATCATTTCGCGCCCTTTCGGTCAATTCCCCGAGCCGTTTGAGGTGTGCCTGTGCATTGCCGACGTCGTTGAAATAGGACGAGAGGGCGGTGCGGCGGTCCAACTCCTCGAGCTCAAGGGACGAGAGGGTCTCTTTGGCAGGCTTTCCGGACTCAGACACCCGGCGTTGGAGCTCGGCCAGCCGTGAGGCGTTGTATTCTGCGGTCGAGGCCGTGTAGGCCGCGTTGTCCCGGGCAGCGGTGAGGGCAGCAGCCTGGACCATCGCCTGATTGATCGCAGCCTTTTTTGCAGCCTCGAGGGCAACGAGCTGCGATTCCAGGGCTGAACGCACCGAAGCAGGCAGTCCCGCGCTGGAGAGCAACGTTGTCCAGACCTCGTTTGCGGCCTTGGACAGAGAATCCACGCTCGCCTTCGACTGCTCAATGGCCGCAGTGAGCTGATTGAACCGGTCTGCCACGGTCGGATCGTTGCTACCCGCGACGGCGGCTGCGGTTGCGGTTTCGATGCGTTGGCGGTTGAGATTCGCCGAGGCATCGGCGAAGGCCTTTTCGGCTTGGGCGAGGGCCTGGGTGAGAGCCGGATCATTCTTTCCGAAGGCGGCGGCCCGGGCGGCAAGCAGATCGCTTTCGGCCTTGGCATAGGCCGTTTCCGAGGCGAGCAGTCCGCGGGCGTGCGCCTCATAGTCGGAGGTCAGGCTCTCCTGGCGCGCCTGTGCTGCCTTTCGCGCCGCTTCGCGCGCGGGATCAGGCGCCGTGTCGGGCGACGGAGTCGTAGGTGCAGCGGCCTCTCGCGCTGCGGCGAGCACCGCGGGATCGTTGACTCCGGCGGCTGAAAGACGCGCCTCCCGCTCCTCGCGGAGACGACGCATCTCCGGATTCTCGTATTTCACCCAATTGCCGTTTTCATCGAGGACCTCAATGGTGGAGGCGCCGTTCTTGAGCGCCTTCTTGGCAGCCTCGCGCTCGATCGCAAGCATCGCCGCGGTTTCCAGCACGCTCTTGCGGCGTTCCGCGTCGTCGCCCACATAGCCGTTGAACTTGTCCACGAAGGCGTCAATGCGGTTGGCAATTTCACCCGCTCGCTCCTGGGCAAATGCGAGCTGACGCTCCAGATCTTTTCGAGTGGCTGTCGATTTTGTCGCGGCGATTTTTTCCTGAAGCTCGCCGATCGTCGTCATCCATTTCCGGTAGGCGTCCTGATCGCGCTGCTGGTCGTCGAGGTGCCGCGCGAGGTCGTTGAGCTGGGCTTTTTCGAAGCCCTTGGCTTCCTGCTCGGAGATGTAGAGTGTCTTCCCATGCGGGTCGACCAGCGGACGCCCGTCCGTGCCGACGTAGTAGGCCTGTGTCTTGCCATTTACGGTCTCGTAGCGCACCGCATACGCGGCAGCGCGTGCTTCACGGACATCGGCTACCGTCGCTGAGGTGATGCCATAGACGGCAAGGTTCACCTCAGATGCGAGCGCATTGATTGGAGATCCGGGCTGCAGGCGGGACGCAAGATCCCGGAAGGATCGCGATTCGTTGAAGAGGTCCGTTTCCTGCTCACGAAGTTTTCGCTCGAGGTTTCTACGTTCGGTCGGTGACGGGTCGCGCAGGAGTTCGGCGCGAATGGCATCGATCGAGTTGGCGAGTGACTTCACTTTGTCGGCAGATGCCAGCGCCGTTCGTTCCGCATAGGTCAGTTCCGATTGCACCACACGCTTTGCCGATCGATTGGCGGCATGCATGTCTTCGATGAGCGCGTTTTCGAGCGAAGATCGTGTATTGGCGAGCTGATCGAGCTGCTTCTGGATTTCGCGCTGGCGGTCGCGCCTTTGCGAGGGCGTGAGAGAGTCGTTGGCGTTGAGGTCATCCAGGTCCCTGAGCAACTGCTCCTGCGCACTCGTGACCTGTTGCAGTTGCGCAAGGCGTGCCGTGGTTTGGGCGAGGATGGCCTGTGCCTGTGCTCGTTGTGCAGGGGTGCCATTTTCCGCGAGATAGAGGGTCTCGCGACTGACGCCCATGACGTCGTCGCCAAACAGTGCGGCGGCGACTTTTTCTCGATAGTTGCCATCAAGGGTGGCGAGGTTGCTCGCCGTGCGTGCAGCCCGACCGGTGCGCCTGTCGATGATGTCTCCGTCCTCGTTGAAACTGAAGCGCTCGTCCTCCGCGAGGACACGGCGCAGGGCGTCGTTGATTGATTCCCCGGGTCGCACCTCGAGGTCGAATTCGCGATCATTCAGCGAGAAATCCCGAATGGTGTAGCCGAAACTGTCGCGGAGATTGTCCTCAAGCTGCCTGAATTGCGTGGTGGGAGAGGGAGGGGGGATGCCGGGGCGATCCGGTTCCCGACGGTAGGTCAGCAGACTGGAGAAACCGGGTGCACGCCGGTCCATGGCTTCGCGATAATCGGCATCGTATTTTGCAGCGGCTTCTCCGCCCAGAATCACCCTGCCATCGGCATCCACCCAGTTGCCGCTGGCGTCGCGCTGCAGGTTCATGCCGCTCAGGGCGTCATCGAGGGCGGATTGCAGGCTCGAAAAGCCACCGACCGAGAATTCCATCCAGCGTCCGTCCGCCAGCTTGACGCGCACCGTACGAGGCTTGGCGTCGAGCATGCGATCGAGCACCTGGGCTCCGGCCTTGGAATTGCGGCGCACGAGATTTCCCGTCCGGGGATCCTCGATCCATTCACCCGATGCAAGCATCTGCGTCCGCTTCTCCTGTTGCTGCTGGGCGTAGGTTTTCTGGTAGAAGTTGCCGTCGGCATCGCGTGCGAAGAGGTCGCTGCGTTCGCGCAGCATGCGCTCCTGATACTGCGCATCAGTCTCCCAGTTCCGTTTGGAACGGCTGGCTGCATCGTCCAGGATCGCACGGGCCATGGCCGGTGGAATTCCGCGCCGTTGCATGTCGAGACAGGTGGTGACCCGTCCAAAGCGGCCCAGTCGGCTTTCCAGGAAGGCCTTGTATTCGTCGAGATCCTTGAAGGTGTGACTCCATCCCATGCCGCCGATTCGCGAATTGAACAGTTTCTGGAGGTAGGCCGGGTCCTGGAGGTCGCTCCGCTTGTGCACCATGCCAAATTGGCCGAGTCGGCTCTGGGCAAACTGCTGAAGTTCGTCCTCATCTTTAAAGGTATGGGTCCATCCGAATCCGCCGACGCGTGCCTTGAATTGCTCTGCGATGTACTCCGGTTTTTGCAGGTCACTCTTGAGGTGCACAATTCCAAGGCCGCCGATGCGGCTTTGGGCGAACTGCTGAAGTTCGCGTTCATCCTTGAAATCCTGGGCCCAGCCGTAGGCGCCCACGCGTTCGCGGATCGACTGAACAAGCTCCGAGGTCTGGCTCATTCCGGGGGCCGGGGGTCGGACAGTGGCGGATGCAGGAAGCGCGGTGGCTGAGGAGGCAACTTGCCTCAGCATGGCAGGATTTAGGGCGTCGATTGCGTCGGCATAAGCGATTTGATCCGCAGTCGAAGCATTTGCCCGAGGTGCGGCAGGTGGTTCTGGCAGTGGCGGGTTTCTGTCTGCTCCCGTGGCGGTTGAATCCGTGACCATCGGACTGCGTGCGAGGGAAGCCTGGAACGATATGCCGGGAGAGATGCCCAGGTCGATTGCTGCATTGCGCGCGGCAGAGAGTTGGTCGATGTCGGTCTTCTGGATGATTTTTCCGATCTGCACGGGGTCGCTATCCCGGGTAGCGAGCGACGTCAGGTTTGTTTCCAGTCGGGCGCGTGCCGTGGCAAAGTCCTTGAGTCCCTGATCCAGCCCGGGAATCTTTGACACCAATGGTCTCAGGTTCGCAATACCGTCAGCCAATGCCTTCTCGGTGGTGGCCAGATCCTGGGCAGCCATGTTGCGAGCTGCGGCATCCCGGGGCACTACGCCCGAATCGGCAGCGGCGATACGGGCCTTGAGGAGTGCGCTCGTACGGGCGTACACAGGGACCTGCGATCCGATAGTGCGGATGGCGGGATGGGAGGCACGCTGGAGCATGGCATTGATCGTCAGTGCGGCGCCCTCCAGCTCTGCATCGGCATGAGCGACCTCCGGGGCTCCCTGTGAAAGCACGGTTGCCGCAGCAATTTCACCCGATGCGGATTTCGCGAGTTCCACCCGCCGCCGATGCAGTTCCTGCCGCTGGGGGGTCAATCGCACTTCGGTGGGCTGGACCTCCACGATCGAATGGTCCCCGGAAAGGGTCACCAGCTTCTGGATACGATCGATTCCGACTCTTTCGAATCCGGCTGCGGTGTTGATGGTTCCCTGCTGAATGTTGCGGGCAGCAAGCAGTGCGTCTCGCCCCACCACTTCGGCATAGAGAACCTGTGCCGCGACGCCATCAGCGGCCGTGGGTGAAACGACAGACGTGGCCTTTGCATTCAGCGAAACAAGCCGTTCCTGGAGAGGTAGCTCCTGCCGGATGCGTTGCACAATGGTTTGGGCGCTCGCGACATCCTTTGATTGAATCGCATAGGCGATGGCGCCTTTGCTTTCTGCTTCGGAGGCTCCCGTCAAATCCTTGAGGGCGGCGATGGCGATCTCGTTGGCGCGTGGGGACTTCTGGTCAATGGCGATCGCGGCTTCCTCGATGCGATTTCGAATGGAAGGTGTCCTCAACGCATCAAAGAGTCGGGTTGCCGCGACCGTGTCGTTGTCGGTCAGGAGCGGATGGATGGGCACACTGCCGGCGTTGTGGGAGGCGGTAAGGATGAGATCCGCGTAGGTTTCGTCGGGTGACGCGAGGGTGGCGTCGACCACTTTGATCCGCGACTGAACTGCTTCGGATACCTCAGTCAGGCCGGACTCATGCTCCAAAACCGCTGATGGGCGGGCATTGATGTGCGCAAGATTGCTGATGCTCTGTCCCAGTTGACGGCCACTGAAGTCTCCGGGAATGAGGTCTGCGGCGGCTGTGTTATAGGTCTCCTCCGTCACGCGATCCAAATTCCGTTTCATGGCCGCCGTGACGGGATCGATACCCATTGATTTCAGCGCGTCCCCGCATGGGTCGTCAACGAAGGGTCGAGGAGTGGGCGGGGGATCGGGAGGCTTAGGGGGATCTGGTTTATCTGGCTTTTTTGTCGGCGTGGGAGTGGGGCGCTTTTTTGGAGTGGGTGTCGGCCGAGGACGCAGAGTCGGAGTGGGCCGGGACACTACGGTCGGCGAAGGTGTGGGTGTGGGCGAAGGTGTAGGTGTTGGCGAAGGTGTGGGCGAACGGTCAGCTCCGGGCGGGGGACCTCCACGGCCGCAAATAGTGCTCTCCTCCAAGGCGATGCCGAAGGCTCCCGCATGTGCCAGATGTTCGGAATAGCCGAACTTGCCGAGCAGGTTTTCTCCGGGGCTTGCGAGGCCTTGTGATCGTTCAAGCGCTCCCGCAACAGTTTCCATCGCGGCTTTGCGGGCCGCGATCGATTCCTGCATGCGACCGATTGCATCGCTCGATTTCTTCAGGAACTCATTGACCTCCGCATTAGACAATGGCGGATCCATGCAGGGTCCTTTCGGAGTATCCACCGCGTACATGGCAATGGTAAGGCCTCCGCCGATCTTTCGCGCCTGGTCCTTGATCTTGCCCTGTTCGGCATCAAACTGTGCGGCCTGTTCGCTCAGAAAGGATTGGACGATTTGATCATCGTATCCGCCGGTCGCCTGCTTGAGCTCGTACCCGAGCCGCGATTGCGCCCTTTGCACGGACTCGCGGCGGAGCTGGTCGGCAACTTCCACCCAGTGATTGGGGTCCCCCCGAGGCGCCTCATTGATCGGGTTTCTATAGGTCAGTTCCGGCGTTGGGATTACCGTTGGTGAAGGTGTGACCGTCGGGCTGGGAGTGATTTCGGGGGTTGGAGTGACTGAGGGAGTCGGCAGGATTTCCGGAGGAGGTGTGACAACTTCGGCTGGGCCGCTGGGGCCCGGGATCACCGGTGGCGAAGCGACATCCGGGGTAGGTGTTGGCGTGGGAGCTGGCGTCACCTCCGGAGGGGTTGAGATTGCAACAGGAGGTGGCGAGGTGACCGGCAATGTCGGCGCTGGAGTTGGAGTGACGGTGACCGCGACCGTGGGTTGTATCGTGGGTTTGGCCGTGATAGAAGGCGTGGGTTGGGTAGGTGGAAGTGTCGCGACGGGTGTGGGCGCGATGGCGATCGGGGGTGGTGCGGAAGTGGGGACTGGAGTCGGAGTTGGAGGTGGGGACGTGGGGGTAGGGGTTGGCGGCGGAACTGTGGGAGCTCGCGTGACAACTGCGACGGGCGGCTGTGTGGGTATTGGCGTGGGTCGAGGGGTTGGTACGGGCGAGGGTGTTGGCGTGGGCGGCACCTGCGTCGGTGTGGGTGCAATTGCGACGGGAGGCTGGGTGGGTACGGGAGTCGGGGAGGGTGTTGGCGGAGGCGGTGTCGGCTTGGGTGTGGGTGCAAGAACGGGACCTGGGGTTGGAATCACCTCCGCTGGCGGGGTCGACCGTGTCGTGGTCGGTGTGGGCGTCCGAGTCGGCGCACGCGTTGGCGTTGGAGAGGGTCTGCTTGCGGCAGTGGGAGTGGGAGTGGGTGCAACCGTACCTGTGCCTCCGGGTTTCCTGAGCAGGGCGCAGCTCGGGCAGTACTGGGCGGGGTCGTGCCGGAATCCGCAGGGCTGGACTGGAAACACCTGCGCGAATACCATCGGTAGCACCGCCAGGAAGAGGAGGCTCAGGCCACCAGGAATCCTTCGCGTCAGTGCCGACATGGCAGTTAGCAGGCGGATCAGCTCACGGAGAAAGTGCTAGAGGACGAACGAAATCCCCAACGATGGCGGACGAGGCGTCAGAGCTTGTTTCTGCCATGAAGAGCCCCGATGCCAAGGATTCCTCCACCTTGAGAATCTCGATTGTGCCGATGGGCTGTTCCCTCCGGCTCAGCACCTGACCGGTGTCGGGATCCTTGATGACCTTGGCCGTGCGAAAGACCTGAAATCTGTCGCCCTGCTTAATACCCGCCTTTGCTCCCGCGTTGATTGAATAGTCGGACCCTTCGACATCCACGATCCGACCCTGCCAGGGTCGTCTTTCGGCATTTGCTGCGAACTGAACGACCGCCTGGGTGATCGCGCGCCTGCAGGCTTCTCCAAGAGGTGTCTTCTTGAAGAAGTTGTTCCCCATTGAGATGTTGTCCTTTCCAAAGGAAAGATCCCAAGAGGTTCCCCGGAGTTTTTCGGCAACCTTGTAGGTCGCGACAATCTGCCCGGTGGTCGTATCCACGACCCGGACATCCATGGCCACCTTTCCCTTGGTGAATTGTGGACCGAGGCCCGCTTTGAGGCCGGAGGGTAATCCAGCGATTCCGATACTGAATCCGCCTCCCGAGTTATCGGATCCAAATTCCGTGATTGCTCCGTAGATCAGCAGTTGAACCCCCGTGAGCTGGCCCAGTTGAGGTCCGGTCGTCTCCAGGACCGCTCTCTGGTTTTTGAGCTCCTGTTCGCTGAGCACCTGGGAAAGGTAGGAGCGCTCCACGACGATAAATTGTTCGGACTCGCTGAGGGCAGTCGCAAGCATCGCGGAGATCCCGCCTCCGATATCCCAGTCGCCGAAATTCTGCCTGAACGAACCGATGCAGTCGAATTTTCCGACGGCAACCACCCGTTTCGGTCCGGAGAGCGGTTTGATCGCCTCTACGAGAATTTTTTCGTCAGCGGGTTCCGGTGCAGAGGCGGTTGCGTTCGTGCGCAGGTCCGCGGATGCAGGAGGAGCAGAGGCACAGCCGGAGATGCAGAGCAGGAGCACTCCGCCGTGAACCGCGGCGACAAACGTGTACAGTCGGAGGCGACGTACCGGTTGCATGACAGGCAAGGAGGATGGTGCGCTGAGGGGTTGCGCGGGATGGCCGGACAAACATTCAGTAGCTCGTTTTATATCGGCTGGGCAATATATTTGTTTTGGAATGTTGATTCTTGGTGCTTGGTCATGGGACGTGACGCCCCAATTTACTATCCACCGGACAGTTGGAGTCAGACGGATCGTTGTGACCTGCGAAACGCCGGTTGATCCTGAGCAGGGTAGCGGGGTACCGGGACCTTCCAGGTCCCGATGGATCGAAAATCGGGAGCAAGATGCTCCCGCTCCTATTTCAAACCGGGCACGACGAAGCGTGCCCCTCCAGGTGAGGGGTGATGTCAAGAAGGCGTCCGGAGTTGAAGGGCGCTGTCAAGAAGGGGTCCAGCGTTGAGGGGTGATGTCAAGACGGGGTCCAGAGTTGAGGGGCGCTGTCAAGACGGCGTTTGGCGCTGGGAAGCGCTGTCAAGGGGGGTCGACGTTGCGGAACGATGTCGAAGGGGGGCGATGGATCCTATTCAGGAGCCGATCGGGTGCCAGGTTGTCTTGAATTCGAGCCAGTCGCGGATGGCGTAGAGGCTTTGGGCGGTATCGGTTGTCCAGTCAAAGCGGTCCTCCGCCGAGGTGAGCTTCACGCGCTTGATCGATTCGGCGGCGCCTGATTGCAGGAGTTTGCGTTCCTCGGCATTGGTGGTACCGCCGATTCCACGAAGATGCTGGTGGGTCGCGAACGTCGGAAGCAGTTCCTTCCGGTAGCCGGTGATCAGATTGACGACCCCACCAGGGAGGTCGCTCGTTGCAAGCATTTCACCGAGAAGGATTGCGGGATAGGGCTGGGTTTCCGATGCCAGTGCGACCGCGGCGTTGCCGCTGACGATCGTGGGTGCCAGCAGGGACACCAGAGCGAGAAGCGGTGCGTCATCCGGTGCGATCAGTCCAATGACGCCCATGGGTTCGGTGACGGTGAAGTTGAAATAGGGACCGGACACCGGATTCACGTTTCCGAGCACCTGCTCGTACTTGTCGGCCCAGCCGGCGTAGTAGATCAGGCGATCCACGGCGGTGCTCACCTCGGCTTTCGCCGTCGCAGCCGCGGTGCCTCCGAGCATGATCGCATCTGCAAGCTCGCCTGTGCGTGCCTCCATCATTTCCGCGAGGCGATAGAGGATCTGGCCCCGATTGAAGGCGGTGCGGCGAGCCCAGCCTGCGCCTGCGCGAGCGGCTGCCTCCACGGCGGTGCGAAGATCCTTGCGGGTGCATTGCGGCACGTGTCCGACAAACGCGCCTTGGCTGTCCTTCAACGGAAAAGTGCGGCCGCTTTCGGAGCGTATGAAGGCGCCCCCCACATAAACCTTGGGTGTCTTGGTGATGATCAGTCGTGCCATGGCATTGCCCTCAGTGAAGCTGGACGTAGTCGGCGAGACCGTGGCGCCCGCCCTCGCGTCCGAATCCGGACTCCTTGTATCCGCCGAAGGGTGACGCCGGATCAAAGCGGTTGTAGGTGTTTGCCCAGACAACGCCCGCTTTCAATTCCGTGCTCATCTTCAGGATGCGCGACCCCTTGTCTGTCCAAACACCGGCGCTCAGTCCGTACGCCGTGTTGTTCGCCTTTTCGATGGCCTCCTCGACTGTGCGGAAAGTGAGGATGGAGAGCACCGGTCCGAAAATCTCCTCGCGCGCCACCCTGTGGCTCTGCTGCACGCCGCTGAGGATGGTGGGGCGGAAATAAAACCCCTTCTCCGGCAGCTTGCACGGCGGTTGGTAGAGCTCGGCGCCGTCCTTGACGCCGATATTCACCAGCCGACGGATCTTGTCGAGCTGCTCGCGCGAATTGATCGCTCCGATGTCGGTATTCTTGTCGATCGGATCGCCAACACGGAGGACCCGGATGCGATTCTTGAGTTTGGCGAGAACGACCTCGGCGACACCCTCCTGAACGAGCAGGCGCGAGCCGGCGCAGCAAACGTGTCCTTGGTTGAAGAAGATGCCGTTGACCACGCCTTCGACCGCCTGGTCAATGGGGGCGTCCTCGAAGACGATGTTCGCGGCCTTTCCGCCGAGTTCGAGGGTGAGTTTCTTTCCCGAGCCTGCGGAGGCGCGCATGATTTTTTTCCCGACCTCAGTCGATCCCGTGAAGGCAATCTTGGCAGCGGCAGGGTGATTGACCACTGCGGCACCGACCTCACCCGCGCCGGTGACGAAGTTGACCACACCTGGAGGAAGATCGGCTTCCAGGAGGATTTCCGCGAGCTTGAGTGCCGTGATTGAGGTGGTTTCGGCGGGTTTCAGCACCACGGTATTGCCCGTGGCGAGGGCGGGAGCGAGTTTCCACGCGAGCATGAGCAGCGGGAAATTCCAGGGAATCACCTGTCCGACCACGCCGTGCGGTTTCCAGGCGCGCGCACCCGGAAACGCGTACTCCAGCTTGTCGGCCCACCCGGCGTGATAGAAGAAATGTGCCGCTGCCATGGGCACGTCGAAGTCACGCGATTCCTTGATGGGTTTGCCGCCATCGAGCGTCTCGGCGACGGCGAATTCGCGGGCGCGGTCCTGAAGTAGCCGGGCTATGCGGTAAAGGTACTTTCCGCGTTCGCTTCCGTGGAGGCGCGACCAGGAGGGAAAGGCGCGAGTTGCCGCGGCAAAGGCGAGATCGACATCGGTGTTGGCGGCGAGGGCGATCTCTGCGAGGGGTTTCTCGTTGGCGGGATTGATGGACGGGAAATAGGTTCCGGATACCGGTGCAGAAAATTTTCCGTCGATGAAAAGGTCGTAGCGCTGCCTCAGTTTCGGGTCCGCCGTCTCAGGCGCCGGATCGAATGTCCAGAGATCGCCGAAACTCAGTTCCGGTGCCGGGCGTGCGGGCCGGGTAGTGCGTCTTGCTGCTGGGCGTGCGGGCATGGGCGGAAGATCAGTAACTTTCGGTGGCTTCGCTGAAGGCATAGGGAGCCTGGTAGGCACCGGTCTTTTCCTTCACCAGTTGGCGGAGCAGATCATTGAGCAGGGAAGACGCGCCGAAGCGGTAGCGCGCGGGCGTGAGCCAGTCGTCGCCCAGCGTTTCCTTCACGGCGACCAGGAACGCGAGGGACTGCTTTGCGGTGCGGATTCCGCCCGCGGGCTTCATGCCGATGGCGATGCCTGTATCCAAAAAGTAATCACGGATTGCCTCGATCATCACCTGATTGTTGCCGAGGGTTGCATTGGACGAGGTCTTGCCGGTGCTCGTCTTGATGAAATCGCCAGGGCGGATGACACGCATGGCGAGAAAGGATGCCGCGCGAATATTGTCGTAGGTCTCGAGTTCCCCGGTCTCCAGAATAACCTTGAGCGCACGGGATCCGCACGCTTCGACGACGGCGCTGATTTCGTCCTGAACGCGCCCGAATTCACCGGCGAGAAACGCACCGCGGTTGATGACCATGTCGATTTCATCGGCACCATCGGACACGGCTGCGCGGACCTCGGCGAGGCGGGTCTTGAGGGGGGACTGTCCGCTTGGAAAGGCCGTGGCAACCGACGCGATTCTAACCGGGGATGAGTTCCCCAAGTGACGACGTGCGTGCCGGACCATGGCGGGATAGACACACACCGCTGCGACGGGCGGCAAGTCGTCGAGGGACTTGCCTTCATCAGGAGCAACATGGGGGTGCAGCGCCTTGACGCAGAGGGATGCGACCTTTCCGGGTGTGTCCTTTCCCTCCAGGGTGGTCAGGTCCACCATGGAAACGGCGAGCTTCAAACCAAACACCTTGGACGCCCTCTTTATCGAGCGGGTGCTGTACTTCGCGACCCTTTCCTCGATTCCGACAGCATCGACGGAGCCGATTTCATCGAGGAGCCTGCGCGAAGCCGCCGATCCGGTGGAGCTCATGACGGCAAAACCTGCTTTCCCCTCGGCGCATTCACAACGGAAATCTCGCGGGCAGCCGCGAACTCCTCGACGAATAACCGCATGAAGGTCGACGAGTTGCGCACCTGTTCACAAGTTATTCAGAACCGGCATCACGGCTTGGACGCAATCCAACTCCTTTTCGTTCAAAAATTTCCGTAGTTCTACGAAAGAAATAGTGCTTGTGGCGGATGTCGGCATTTCTTTACTCGGAACCAGTGGCTCATCCGGTTGCCAACCCCGACCCTGCCGCGCCCTGCGGCAAATCCCCCAAGCGGCGCTTTGTGCTGATCGTCGTGCTTCTACTGGCGATGATTGGCGGAGGCATCACGCTTCTCGAAGGCGATTCCCGGATTGCGTTGTTGATCGGCTTTGCGCCCCTGCTCCTCGTCGGACTGGTGTGCCTCTGCGATCCCTGCTGCAAAGGCAGGCATCATCACGACTGAGACAGCCGCGCGACCACCGCGGGGAGCAGTGCGTGTTCCGCTGCATGCACCTTGGCGGTGAGCGATTCGATGGTATCGGAACTTTCGATACGAACCGCTGACTGGTCTAGGATCGGGCCGGCGTCGACCTCGAGCGTGACCTCGTGCACGGTGCAGCCCGTGATCTTAACGCCGCGGCGGAATGCCTGGCCGATGGCATCGAGTCCGGGAAAGCTCGGAAGCAGGCTTGGGTGGAGATTGATGATCCTGCCTTCGAACGTGCGCAGGAATGCGGGTTTCAGCACACGCATGAAGCCCGCGAGCACGATGAGGTCGGGGCTGAAGGAATTGACAGCGTTGATGAAGCGGGTTTCTCCGTCGCCTTCGAGCTTGGTCTTGAACGGAGCTGGATCGACGTAGGAGGCCGGCACGCCGAAACGGGGCCCGAGCGCGAGGATGCCGGCATCGGGTTTGTCCGAAAGGATTGCGACCACGCGGGCACGACCGAGGCGACCCGCCTGCTGGGCGAGCAGGAGCGCTTCTGCGTTTGAGCCACGACCTGATCCGAGAATGACAACGCGCATGGGAGTGTGAAGGGAATACGGTGCCTAGATTTCGCCCGCAGCCCTGATTTTTTCGATCAGGCGTGTGGTGCTGAAACCAGGGAGGAAGGGCAGAAACGTGATGCCTGCACCGACCTTCTGCAATGCCGCCCGTTCACCGGGATCGAGTTTGTCGAGGGTATAGTCTCCGGCCTTCGTGTAGATGTCGGGTTTCAGTGCCAGAATTTCTTCCGTCAGGCGAGGCTCGCGGAAGATCACGATGCCGTTGACGCATTCCAGTGCGCCGAGCGCGAAGGCGCGTTCGATCTCCGTCTGCACCGGACGGGTCGGGCCCTTGAGGGCTTTCACGCTCGTGTCGGCATTGAGCGCAACAAACAGCGCGTCCCCCAGGGCGCGTGCCTGTTTCAGGTAGGAGAGATGTCCCGTGTGCAGGAGGTCAAAAACCCCGTTTGTGAGGACCAGCTTTCTGCCCTGGTGTCGGAGTCTTTCGCGCTCGGCAACGGCTTCGGCGAGGGTGAAGAGTTTGGGATTTTCGAGGGAGTGCACGCGCTCAGAGGCTTTCATGGGTCACGATGAAGTGAATGCGAAAGGAGCGACCCTGTTGTGCATGGGCCGGTCTCGGGCACGACGACGCGTGCCCCTCCAAGGGACTTGGAAAATGGTAAGATGGATTGAGGCGGATGAAAATCGCACGAGTTGGCGAATCGGGCGCAACTGACAAAACGCACGTATCGGCATTTCCCCAACTGGGAGGGGCACGCTTCGTCGTGCCCGGTTTGAGGATCGGATAAAGAATGCGCATGCGTGTTTGGTGCCGAGATGGCGATGCGAAGCGAGTGGCGACGCGGCGCGGTAAAGGCGAATGGAGTGGCGCTGTTGTGCAGGGATCGGTCCCGGGCACGACGACGCGTGCCCCTCCAAGGGACTTGGAAAATGGTAAGATGGATTGAGGCGGATGAAGGAATCGCACGAGTTGGCGAATCGGGCGCAAC
>JACTNC010000027.1:2500-89109 GCA_014584295.1 Verrucomicrobiota bacterium | reverse complement strand
CGCATCCTGCGGCAAGCCTTTCAGCTCCTGTCCTCGGATGCGACCAAACAGCTACACGTCAACGCGGATGTCTCTGTCCACAAAATCGAGGCAATCTCAAAGCGTCTCCGCAGATGGCTGAAGTAGTCTGGTCTGACCCGGCGCTGGTTCAGCTCGATTTGATTGCCGAATACTTAGCACTCGATAAGCCAGAAGCCGCCAAGGCCGTCGTTCAGCGAATCTTCGCGATCACCGATCATCTGCAGCGATTTCGCTCGATGGGCAGACCGGTGCCGGAATTCCGGCACCCACAGTATCGGCAAGTATGGATTCGACCCTGCTGGATCTATTACAGGATGGATGGCGATGACGTACGGATTCTCCATGTATGCCGGGCTCAACAGCAGTTCAGCGTTGAAGAGCTTCTTCAGGACGAACCCTAGGACCAACAAGGCGCGAACCAGCGACTGCGTCCGTCGCGTCTCCTCCTTGACGTTAGCAAAAAGAGCCGCTTGCCACTGGTTCGAGCCGTGTCACATTTCCGTCATGTCGACTGCGATTGCGAAGCGTAAAAGCGTCAAGGCTGAGGCCCTCAAGCTCGTTCGCGGCCTCCCGGAGTCGTCCACGTGGGATGACATCATGTATCGCATCTACGTCCGCCAGAAGATCGAATCTGGACTTTCCGACATCCGACACGGGCGCGTGCACAGCCATGCGTCCATTCGGAAGGAATTGGGGTTGTCGTGAAGATCGAGTGGTCGTCGGAGGCACGGCGATCTCTTCGGTCAATCCGACGGTTCATCGCGCAGGATTCAGGGTTTTACGCAGGGCGAATGGTAGCTCGGATTGTCGAGCGCGTGGAGCGCGCGGCTCAAATGCCAAGTTCCGGTCATCCGGTGCACGAGTATCCGGAGGAGCCGCTCAAGGAAGTTCACGAATCTCCTTATCGGATTATCTACGAATTCACGGATACCGAGCTTAGGGTCGTAACCATCGTTCACTTCAAGCATCGGTTGACAGACAAACGGCTAACAAGGCCCTAGCTGACGACCGTGTCCGTAACGCCTCCCTCTTACGCTGGCGCCATGCTTTTCACGTTCGTGGCTCAACTTTGACGTGCGGCATTTGGAACTGTGGCCTCTACCGTGCGATGGAAGTGTTGAGGTGCCGTACGTAGTGTATGGGCTTTTGTTTTAGGGGGAGTTTGGGTGAGCAGAGCAGCCGGGAGGCCGGGGCTTCATTTTCACTCGCCGGCGCCCTGGCTTTTTGGCAAGGTGACCGTTTGATCAATTCTACATGAAGCATTTCCTGAAAGAGACGGACTTCACGCTGCCGGAGGCAGCGGAGGTTTTTGCGACGGCCCGGAACCTCAAGGCTGCGCGGGGGCGTCAGGCAACGCCGGTGCTTGCCGGCAAGACGTGGGCATTGATCTTTTCGAAATCGTCGACACGTACCCGGGTCTCGTTCGAGGTGGGCATTCATGAGCTCGGGGGCAATCCGCTCTTTCTTAACAGGAACGACATCCAGCTGGGGCGGGGTGAAACCATTGAGGACACTGCGCGGGTGCTGTCGCGTTATGTGCACGGGTTGATCGTGCGGACATTCGACCACAGGGACGTTGAACGCCTGGCTGCCGCGGGATCGATTCCGGTGATCAATGCGCTGACTGATTTCCTGCATCCGTGTCAGATCTATACCGACGCGTTCACGGTCGCGGAGCGTTGGAGTTCCCGGACGGGCGGTGACATGATGGCGTCGCTCCGTGGCCGGAAGATCGCCTTTCTGGGAGATACGGCCTGCAACATGGCTTACTCATGGGTTCTCGGGGCGAACCATTTTGGCATGAAGGTCGCCCTGGGGGGCCCAAAGGATTTCGGGCCCACTCCGGAATTTGACGCGTTTCTTGCCCGGGAGGGTTTTCCGGGAGGATATGTTTTCACGACGGATCCATTCGAGGCGGTGAAGGATGCGGACATCGTCTACACCGACGTCTGGGTCAGCATGGGCAAGGAGGCCGAATCGAGACAGCGATTGCAGACGCTTGCGCCTTACCAGGTGACTGCCCGCCTCCTGGCCGCTGCGCGGCCCGATGCCTATTTCCTCCACTGCCTGCCTGCGCATGCCGGCGAGGAAGTGACCCAGGAGGTCCTGGACAATCCGCGCAGTGTCGTGTTCGACCAGGCAGAAAACCGCCTTCATGTGCAGAAGGCGATCCTTGCCCAGCTTTCGCGCGCCGGGGCTGGCGCCGGCTGAGTGTGGCATTTTTTATTTTGCGAGATTCCTTCGCGCATCCCACAACACCATCTCCATGAAAATTGTCCTAGCCTACTCAGGCGGCCTTGATACGTCCGTCATCGTCAAGTGGCTCAAAGAAACCTACGACGCCGAGATCGTCACGTTTGCTGCCGACATCGGCCAGGAGGAGGAACTCAAGGGGCTCCCCCAGAAGGCACGGAAGACCGGTGCCTCCAAGCACTATACCCTCGATCTGGTCGAGGAATTTGCGCGTGATTTCATCTATCCGATGATTCGCGCGAATGCGGTGTACGAGGGCCAATACTATCTCGGAACCTCAATCGCCCGGCCGCTGATTGCGAAGGCCCAGATTGAAATCGCGAAGAAGGAGAAGGCGGATACCGTTGCCCACGGTGCGACCGGCAAGGGCAATGATCAGTGCCGCTTTGAGCTGACCTACATGGCGCTTGCGCCTTCGCTGCAGATTCTGGCTCCGTGGAAGATTGATTCCTTCCGGGAAGAGTTTCCCGGTCGCGCGGAGATGATCGCGTACTGCCAGAAGCACAGGATTCCCGTCGAGGCTTCGCTCAAGAAGCCTTATTCGATGGATCGCAATCTCCTTCATATCTCCTACGAGGCAGGCATTCTCGAAGATCCGTGGTTTGATCCGACGGCGCGGGGCAACCGGGAGATGTTCAAGCTCTCGGTTTCACCCGAGGACGCGCCGAACAAGGCGGAGGAAGTCGAACTCGAATTCGTCAAGGGAGACTGTGTAGCGGTGAACGGCAAGAAGCTCAGTCCGGCAGGCGTCCTGCGCGTGCTGAACAAGCTTGGCGGCAAGCATGGGATCGGGCGCGTCGACCTGGTGGAAAACCGGTTTGTCGGCATGAAGTCGCGCGGTGTGTATGAAACACCCGGCGGCACCATCCTCATGCAGGCGCACCGGCAGATCGAGAGCCTGACGCTTGACCGCGAGGTGCAGCACCTGCGTGATTCTTTGATCCCGAAGTACGCCGAGCTGGTTTACTACGGGTTCTGGTTCGCTCCGGAACGTGAGGCGCTCCAGGCGCTGGTGGACGAAAGCCAGAAGTACGTCAGCGGCACCGTCCGCCTGAAGCTTTACAAGGGCAATATCATCACCACAGGCCGTAAATCGAAGTACTCGCTCTACGATCCGCACATTGCCTCCATGGAGGGCGTCAAGAGCTGGTACAATCAGAGCGATGCCACCGGTTTCATCCGCCTCAATGGCCTGCGCCTGCGTGCGCGGAATATTGCACAGGGCGGACCGAAGCTGTAACCGGATTCATTTTTTCAAACAAAAGCCCCGGTTGCCGATCGAGCGGCACCGGGGCTTTTTGATGTGGGGATCCCGAAGGGACCTGAGCCTATTCCTTCCCGCAGACGTAGAGGTAGGCGACAGCAGCGACCACCCCGCCGACGAGGTCCGCGCCGATGTAGATGGGAAGCATCGATGTCTTGACGAGATCCATCATCACCACGCCCAGACCCACGGCAGGATTGAAGGCGCCGCCTGAAATTCCACCGACAGCCACGGCGCCCGTCAGCACGACAAAGCCGATGGCAAGGCCGTAGAAGGAATTGCCACTGGTTGCCTTGGCCGTGGCCGTGTGGAGGACGACCCAGGCGAGTGCAAAGGTGAAAATGAACTCGGCAATCAGCGAGGGCATCGTCTCGAAGCCGGCGGCTGCGGCCGTGGCTTTCCCCAGTACCAAGGTGGTCACCCAGGCGGCCGCGGCGCCCCCCAGGAGCTGGGCAACCCAATAGGGAACGAGGTCGCTCAACGGCATCTTGCCGCGGATAAGCACGGCCAGTGAGACGGCGGGATTGAAATGCGCGCCGGAGACGTGGCCGCCGGCATAAATCATGACCATAAGTGCGGAACCGATGGCGAGCGGCGCCAGCACGCTGCCGCTGCGAACGGCAAAACCGACGGTGACGACGAGAACGAAGGTGCCAATGAACTCTACCAGATATTTTTTCATGAGGGATGAACGGAGGAATTTAGGGAAGGGCGAGGCTGGTTTGATCAGAATTTGAGGGCAAGCCTTGGGCGGGGCTTTGCTCAACTTTCGTGGCGGTTGCGTTGACGCGGGATTTTCGCTCCCATCCGCTTCGGTCATGCCGCTTACCAAAGCCGAACTCACGCGTTTGCGATCCCTGAGGGAAAAGAAACATCGGGAGGAGTCGGGGTTGTTCGTCGTCGAAGGCGAAAAGGTGGTTCGTGAATTGATCGGGGACGGGTTTCCCTTGGTTGAAATCTATGCGATTGACCCCGAAAAATTTGAATCAGGCAGGGTGCCTGTCAGGCGCGTATCCAGAGAGGAGATGGACCGGATAAGTCACTTTCCAACGCCTTCGACCGTGCTTGCCGTGGGCCGGCTAGTGCGTGCGGCATTGAAGGAAGGAGAGCTCATGTCCGGCCTGACCCTGGCGCTAGACGGCATACAGGATGCCGGGAATGTTGGCACGCTCCTGCGAACTGCCGACTGGTTCGGCTTTGATCGAGTCCTTCTCTCGCCGGAATGCGCGGACCTTCATTCGCAGAAGGTCGTCAATGCGAGCATGGGCTCATTTAGCCGTGTCAGATGCATCACGACGGATCTTGCGGACGCGTTGGGGACCGTTCGCGGGAGCCAGCCATTGGCAGTCTACGGATGCGATTTGGAAGGCACCCCGGTCATGGACCTGCGACCTGCACGGAATGCGGTCGTCGTCATCGGCAGTGAAGGCCGTGGATTGTCAAAGGCGGTGGTTGCCTGCCTTAGCGAGCGTATCACGATTCCCCGGTATGGCGCAGCCGAGTCCCTCAATGCCGCGGTGGCAGCAGGTATCGTCTGCGCCCGGTTGCGAATGGGGCATGTATAATGGGCTAGAGTGGCTGCCGGAAATCGTGTCGCATGACGCAGGTCATTTCCTTGCGACTATTGATTAGCCATTTTTCCGGGGACGCTCATGATGTGATCCTTTATGGCCACCGTGACTCAGCCCAGCACCGGACCGATGCGCGATTTCGCCAGTGTTTTCGGAAAACTTCGGCCTCACATGGCTGCGCTCGATGCTTTCCTGCGCGAGCAGATTGCTGCCTTTGAGCCCGAGATCCGTGCGATGGCGGACTATTGCATCGATGCGTCAGGCAAACGCATTCGTCCGGCATTGGTGTTTCTGAGCGGGGGAAATGACCGCAATCTCGTCCAGCCAGAGTTGGTGAAGGTGGCGGCCGTGGTGGAACTCGTGCATCTGGCCACGTTGGTACACGACGACATCATGGACGAAGCCGACCTGCGCCGCGGCCGGCGGACCGCCACGCGCGAGTATGGCCCCGAGGCCGCGGTTTTGCTGGGCGATGCCCTCTTCGCGCATGCCCTCCACCTGGCGTCCCAGTTTCCGACTCCGGCGGTCTGCCGGGCCGTCTCCGATTCTACGCGGAAGGTTTGTGCCGGGGAGATTATTCAGACCCTTCGCCGAGGCGATGCGAACGTGTCGCTGGTCGACTACCATCGTGTCATCGACCTGAAGACGGCGGAACTCTTCCGCGTGTCGTGCGCGCTGGGCAGCGAACTGGCGGGTTATGTGCCTGGGTTTGTCATCGCGGCGGCAAGATTCGGACGCCAGCTGGGTGTGGCCTACCAGATCTACGACGACCTTGCGGACTTCTTTGGGCACGAAAAGAAGATCGGAAAGACACTGGGTACTGATCTTCACAGCGGCAAGATGACCCTTCCGCTCCTGCTGCTTCTGGAGGGGATTGAGTCGCGGGAACGCTCAGAGCTCTTTGCGGAAATCCGCGGCGAAAAGCCGGCCCGGCCGGCCCATTGGATCGCCGCCATGGAGGACAAAGGGATTTTCGACCGGGTTGCACTGGAGATCGAAAATGAGCTTGTCACGGGTGAGGATGCTCTCGCGCCGTTTGCGGAACTCGCGCCGGCGAAGGGTTTGAGGCAATTGAGCGATGTCCTCCGTGATCAGGTTACCGTTCTCCGTGCTTGATCGCGGGTGCACAGGAATCTGGTTGAGTTGACGGTCAGATCCAGAGACCGCCTTGCCGAGTGAATTTCCCATTGCGCCGGTCGAAAGCGTACGCATTCTTGGCTGCATGAACCCCCTTGCGAAAGCTCTGAACAAGACGCTCGTGGCGTCCCCGGAGCGTCAGCAGGAGGCAGACACGGACTGGGCGATTGTCCGGCGTGTGCAGGAGGGGAATGTGGGGGATTTCGACACGCTGATCCGGAAGTATCGGGAACGCGTATACGCAATTATTTACAATATGACGTCAAATCGGGAAGATGCAGCCGATTTGACGCAAGACGCCTTTATCAAGGCCTTTCAATCGATTCATCGTTTTCAGGGTCAATCGTCGTTCTTTACCTGGCTCTACCGGATCGCCGTGAATGGAAGCTTGTCGCATCTGCGGCGGAATAAACTGCGAACCTTTTTCAGTTTCGAAAAGATCCACGATGAAGAGAAGGGTCATGAAATCATTTCGCAGTTGACCGACAAGACAGGCGGTGACCGTGAGTTGTTCGTCAAGGAGCTCCAGGAAAAATTGAACGAGGCACTCCAGAAGCTGTCTATCAAGCATCGTACTGTGGTCACTTTGTTCGAAATCGACGGTTTGAGTCATGAGGAAATCGCCGACGTTATGAATTGTTCGGTGGGTACGGTTCGCTCCCGTCTTCATTACGCAAAACAACTTCTTCAATCGGAACTGCAGGCATACGTTCGCTCATAATGGCAGATCATTCGGAAATCAGAAAAGTCAGTCTCGAAGAGGTGTTGCGGCTAAAACGCCTCGAGCGTCCGGAGCCTCAGTTTTGGGATCGTTTCGACAAGGAGCTTCGCGAAAAGCAGCTTGCTGCGATCATGGCAAAGCGGCCGTGGTGGCAGATGGATTTTGGTCGCATCATGACGGGACTGGCGCGTGCCCGAGTACCCGTGGGCGCTGCCGCAGTCCTCACCCTGACCTTTCTGGTGGTTCGCGAGAACCGCAGGCCTGATGAGATCGATCAAGGAGCCGCTACATCGAAGGAAGTGCTTGCAACCGTTTCGGTGGTCAATGGCGATCAGGTTTCTGTCAGCAGTGAAGTTGATTCGATGCAGGCACCGATGTCTTTTGCGATGCCGGTCGAGTCTCACGCTGTGAGCTCTGTTGTGGCAAATGTGTCCGCGGCGGCTGCGATGCAGTCCACTGAGACGACGTATGCCGTCAAAAGCGATAAGCACATTGAGCCCTCGACGGGGGGTACGTTGAGCCCATGGGTGGGAACAGCGATTGATGATTCCGGTTCCCGCCTGGCATCAAGTGGCGTGCGTTCGTTTGCGCCGACATTGATGGACTTGCGCGACCCCGGCCTCGAAGCGATCCCCCAGGCGCGGGGTCGCGGTTTGCAGCTCGCAACTCTTGCAACCGAATCTTCCGCGAATGAGGAGCCCCTTGCAAAGCTTGCGGGTCCCGCCAATTCCCAGCGCGCGCGCTTGGCGAGTTATGTCGCTGCCGCATTCAAGTCGGATGGTGAGCGATCTTCAATGGCCGAGCAAAGGATCCGCGAACGCGCCATCAGTCGCCTGAGCAATGATGAACTCTACTCGAATGTGAGCCGTATTGGCTTGGCTGCGGGCGGTGGCCTGCGATTGACCTTCTGATCGAAACACAGAATCCGGTTCTGCTTCGATCTTAAGCCCCCGCATAAATGGCGGGGGTTTTGCGTTATTGACCTTTCGTGTTCACTGTAGGCCATGACTACGCGAATCGAACGAGATTCAATGGGAGAAATGCAGGTACCCGCGGATGCCTTGTACGGCGCGTCCACGCAACGGGCCGTTCTCAATTTCCCCATCAGCCACCGTCCGCTCCCGGAACGCTTTATCCGGGGGCTTGGCCTCGTAAAGCTGGCCGCGGCACACGCCAATGAGGAATTGGGTCTGCTCTCGCGCGAGAAGAGTCTCATCATCCAGCAAGCGGCGCGGGAGGTCGCCGACGGAAAACTCAACCGTCACTTTCCCGTGGATGTTTTTCAGACGGGATCGGGGACGTCGACAAATACCAACGCCAATGAGGTGATCGCAAACCGGGCCAGCCAGCTGGCCGGCCAAGCGATTGGGTCCAGGAAACCCGTGCACCCCAATGACGACGTCAACCGCGGGCAGTCTTCCAATGATGTGATTCCGACGACGCTGCATGTCAGCGTGGCGGTTGCCTTGAATGAATTGCTTCTTCCGTCGATGCAGAAGCTGGCTGACGCGCTGGAATTGAAGTCCCGCGAGTTTGCAGGGATCATGAAGATTGGTCGCACCCATCTCATGGACGCCACGCCGATGACACTCGGGCAGGAATTTTCCGGCTATGCGCGCCAGGCAGCAAAGGGAACGGATCGCGTTCGCAAGGCGATTGAGTCACTCTCGGAACTGGCGATCGGCGGGACCGCTGTGGGCACCGGGATCAACCGTCATCCGGAGTTTCCCGCCAGGGTCTGCGCGGTCCTGAGCCGGGAAACGGGACTCACCTTCAGGGAGGCAGCAAATCATTTCGAGGCGCAGGGAGCGCGTGACGATGCAGTCGAGGTTGCCGGGCTCCTAGCAACCGTCGCTGCCGGTCTCACGAAGATCGCCAGCGACATCCGATGGCTGGGATCCGGGCCCCGTGCCGGCATCGGGGAACTGAGGCTGCCGGCGACGCAACCGGGGAGTTCGATCATGCCGGGCAAGGTCAATCCGGTCATGAGCGAAATGCTCATCCAGGTCTGCCACTACGTCCAGGGGCTCACCCAGACCGTTTTGCTATGCGGGCGGGATGGCCAGTTCGAGTTGAACGTCACGCTACCGCTGATGGCGCATGCTCTCCATGAATCGATTGCCTGCCTTGCCCAGGGAGCTGCGGTGTTTGCCGAACGATGCGTTGCGGGGCTTGATGCGGACGTGGATCGCTGCCGGTCGTTTGTCGACCGTTCCCTGATGCTCGTGACTGCGCTAAATCCATTTATAGGATACGATGCTGCAGCGAGTGTGGCAAAGGAGGCGCATGCCACGGGGAAAACGCTGAGGGAGGTCGTGCTCGCGCGTGGGCTGCTGGATGCGGAGACGCTCGATCGTGCGCTTGATCCCGGATCGATGATCGGGCCTCATGCGGGGGAATCGGCGGGACACAGAGCCTGACCGAACCCGATGGCCTACTATCAAGAAACCCTGACTCTTCACCCAAGAGGCGCTGGCATGCGCGAGTTCACCGACTCAGTCGCAGAGGTCGTGTCGCGAAGCGGCCTCCGGCGCGGTCTGGTGTCGGTCTTCTGTCATCACACGAGTTGCAGCCTGGTGATCATGGAAAACGCCGATCCCGGTGCGCGGCGTGATCTTGAACGATGGCTCGACCGACTTGTTCCTGCTGAAGATCCGCTTTTCACACACACCCAGGAAGGTCCGGACGACATGCCGAGTCACATCAAGATGGCTCTCACCCGCACGAGTGAAACGATTCCCTTTTCCGAAGGACGCCTTCAACTCGGCACTTGGCAGGGAATCTTTCTCTGGGAGCACCGCGAGTCTCCAACGCCCCGCCGCGTAAGCGTCACCGTGCTCGGCGAGTAGGCGCCAGGTTTTGGAGGGGCACGCGTCGTCGTGCCTGGTTTGTTGGGATTGGGAGAAGGAAACCGCATCGAGAGGGAAAGAAACGCGAGGATGCGTGGCGAGGAAAGGCCCG
This sequence comes from Verrucomicrobiota bacterium, assembly GCA_014584295.1. GTDB lineage: Bacteria > Verrucomicrobiota > Verrucomicrobiia > Opitutales > Opitutaceae > UBA6669. The sequence continues at coordinate 79,181 of JACTNC010000027.1, read as the reverse complement.
GCGGTGTGAAGCTGGAGGACGTCTCCAAGGCACGACAAAGCGTGCCTCTCCAAGATGAACTGGATCCTCACTTTTTCGTCGGCAGGCAGGCTCCGCAGCCGTTGACGAAGAAATCGTTGCCCTTGTCGTCGACGAGAACGAAAGCCGGGAAGTTTTCGACCTCGATCTTCCAGACTGCCTCCATGCCAAGCTCGGGATACTCGAGGAGTTCGACCTTGCGGATGTTTTCCTTGGCCAGGATGGCGGCGGGGCCGCCGATGCTGCCAAGATAGAAGCCACGGTGCTTCTTGCATGCGGCGGTGACAACTGGGCTGCGGTTGCCCTTGGCCAGCATCACCATTGACCCGCCGAGTGACTGGAACTGATCGACATAGCTGTCCATCCGCCCCGCGGTGGTCGGACCAAACGAACCCGAGGCGTAGCCCTTGGGTGTCTTTGCGGGACCCGCGTAGTAAACCGGGTGGTTCTTGAAGTAATCCGGCAGGCCGAGGCCGGCATCGACCCGTTCCTTGAGTTTCGCGTGGGCGATGTCGCGTGCAACGACGAGTGGCCCCGTGAGCAGCACGCGCGTGGTGACTGGATGTCGGGAGAGTTCCGCGAGGATGTCGGGCATCGATTGGTTGAGGTCGATGTGCACGGCGGTTTCGTCCTTGAGGAAACGTTGGGAAGCCGGGATGTACTGGCCGGGATTGGTCTCAAGTTTTTCAAGGAAGATGCCATCGCGCGTGATGCGGGCCTTGATGTTTCGATCGGCCGAGCAGGAAACGCCCATGCCGACGGGACAACTGGCGCCGTGCCGCGGCAGGCGGATGACGCGGACGTCGAGGGCGAAGTACTTGCCTCCAAATTGGGCGCCGATTCCGCTGGCCTGGGCGATTGAGAGAATTTTCTTCTCCCATTCGAGGTCGCGGAACGCCCGGCCCTCCCGGTTTCCAGTCGTGGGAAGCGTGTCGTAGTACTTGGTCGATGCGAGCTTGACGGTCTTCAGGCAGGCTTCAGCGCTCGTTCCGCCGATGACGAAGACCAGATGATAGGGCGGACAGGCTGCTGTTCCAAGATACGACAGTTTGTCGGCGACAAATTTTTCGAGCGACTTGGGATTGAGCAGCGCCTTGGTCTCCTGAAACAGGAATGTCTTGTTCGCTGATCCGCCGCCCTTTGCGACAAACAGAAAATCGTAGGAGGCTCCCTCGGTGGCATAGAGGTCGATTTGTGCCGGAAGGTTGGTGCCGGTGTTGGCCTCGTTCCACATGTCGAGAGGAGCGGTCTGGGAATAACGAAGATTCTCCTTCGTGTAGGTTTCGTAGATTCCCTTCGAAATCCATTCGGCGTCATTTGCTCCTGTCCAGACCCGCTGACCCTTCTTCGCCACTACGGTTGCGGTTCCGGTATCCTGACAAAACGGCAGTATGCCCTCCGCGGCGACCTCGGCGTTCCTGAGCAGGGTCAGCGCGACGTATCGGTCATTGGGGGATGCCTCCGGATCATCGAGAATCGCGGCGACCTGTTTCAGGTGCTTTGAGCGGAGGAGGAATGACGTGTCGCGCATCGCATGCTGTGCGAGGTAGGCAAGCACCTCCGGTTCCACCTTGAGGATTTCGTTGCCTTCAAAGCTTGCAGTGCTGATCCCCTCGGTGGAAAGGAGTCGATACTCCGTCTCGTCCGGGCCGAGCGGAAAGGGATCCTGATAGGAGAATGCGGGCGTAGCCATGGGCAAAATCGTGTCGCAAGACGGCCGCGGAGACAAGCTGCGCGGAACGCGCCTGTTGAAAACAAGGTGATCCGGTATTCCAGTCCTGATCCTCGGGATAGGGACTCAAGATCGGGACGGCGTTGCAGCCGCCTCCAATTCGGAGCCGACAGTCAAACGATTTTCAACGCCGGCAAATCTTGTCCGTCAACCAGCCCAACGGGCCGGCCCTTCCTGTCGACGACGATCAGGTCGTCGATCCGGTGGGCTTCGAACAGGCGCAGGGCATCGACTCCCAATGCGGTATCGGGGATCGTCTTCGGTGTCCGGGTCATGAATTCCGACACGCGTCTGGAAAGAAAATCCGGTCCGGCTGAGATTGCACTGCGCCGAAAATCGCCGTCGGTGAGAATGCCGCTCAGTTTGCCTGAGCGTCGATCCACCAGAGCGATTGAGCCGCTCTTTGCCTTGGTCATGGCGAGGATGGCATCCTGGATGGTGACCGTGTCGGATGCGATCGGCATGCGGTCCGCGGTGCGCATGATGTCGCGCACGCGCAGGAGAAGGACGCGGCCAAGATTTCCGGCCGGGTGATAGGCGGCAAAATCGTCGCGGGTCAGTCCCCGGGATTCCAGCAACACCATGGCAAGTGCATCGCCGATCGCCATGGCGGCGGAAGTGCTCGCGGTTGGAGCGAGTGCCAGCGGGCATGCCTCCTTGGGAACACGGTAGAGGAGGACGTGGTTTGCAATCCGGGCGAGTTCGGAATCCCGACGCGAGGTGAACGCGACGATGCCTACGCCGAATCGCTTCAGCGAAGGTACAAGCCGGATGACTTCCTCCGACTGGCCGCTGTTGCTCAGCAGGAGCGCGAGGTCCCCCTCCTCAACAAGGCCCAGATCGCCATGGAGTGCCTGGGTTGCATCGAGGAAACAGGAGGAGACTCCGGTGCTGTTGAAGGTGCCGCAGAGTTTTTGCGCGATGTGGGCGGATTTCCCGATACCCGAAAAGATGAGCTTTCGTCCGCCGGAGGAGGCAGACTGGATTGCCTCAGCGACCTCAACGAAGCCCTCGTCGAGCCCCTTGGCGGTTGCCTCGAGGGCGTTCATTTCTATCCGGATGCAGGCGCGTGCGCGCTGGAGGATGGTTTTTCGGGAGAGGGCCATTTCTCGTTTGAGTCGACCGATGAAAAGATGAAGGTAACGGACCGGGCACTTCCCACAATCACTTTCCCGTTCGATGACGTTTCGCATACTTCTCATTGGCCTGGCCGCGTTGGGCGCGCTGCTCATCACACCTGGCTGCGATCCAGGCGAACGGACTGTGACGACAGCCGAGGTGGATGATCCCGGCTTCCGGCGCGGGAAGGAACTTCTGAGGCAGGGGAGGAACCAGGAGGCCCTGGCTGCATTTCTCAAGGTGATTGAAAAGCGGGGAGAGGACGGACCGGAGTCGCACCTCGAGGCGGGGCTTCTCTACCAGTTTCACATCAAGGATCCGATCGCGGCGATCTACCACTACAGGAAGTACTGTGATCTCAAACCCAATGCTCCCCAGGCCGACCTGGTTCGCCAGCGGATCGAGAGCGCCAAGCGTGAGTTTGCGAGCACGCTTCCGGGGGACCCCATGAACAATGCGGTGATCCCGCGCTACGAAGGCCTGGAGCAGATCGAACGTTACCAGCGAGAGAATGAGGCATTGAAATCGGAGATTGCCACCCTCCGCGGGCAATTGATGAACCGCCCGGCATCACCTCTGCTGGCCAGGGATCAGCCGGAGGATTTAGCGGTTTCACCGATCACTCCAGCAGTCACTTCGGGCATTGTTTCCGCAGCTCCATCTCAGGCATCCGGTGTCGCGGACTCGAGATCGCGCCAGGATGCACGGGCTGTGCCCGGCCCGCAGGTGACTCCTCCTCCATCAGTGCCGACCCGACCGACTGAAACGCCGTCACAGGGGCGCGGGCGGCGCCACATCGTGGTCAAAGGCGATACGTTGTTTAACCTTGCGCAAAGATACTATGGCGACCGCTCGAAGTGGCGCGAGATCTATGCCGCCAATCGCCAGGTGATGCGAAGCGAGAACGACCTTCGCATCGGTATGGAAGTCGCAATTCCCTGATCCGCGAACCTCAGCGGTTCTTCAACCGTGCGATATCCGCCGGGGTGTCGAGGTCGATCGCCATTTCAGGCAGATCCACCGGAACCACGTGGTTGGACAGTCTGGCTGCCGCGATGACGTGACGGGCTCCCTCCTCTCCGCTCAGGTTGGAAAGGGCTGCGAAGTAGGTCCGACTGAAAAGCGCGGGTGCTCCCAGACGTCCCTGATATTGGGACGCCACAATGTGGCCCTCCAAGGGGACGGGTGCGTTGTCCAGAAGACGCGCAATGGTTTTCGAGCTGAAGGCCGGCTGGTCGCACAGGGCGATCAAGGTGCCATCAAGTCTGCGTGAGAACGACTGCAGCGTCGCCATACCGGTTCGCAGCGACGAGGCCATGCCCTCAATCCATGCGGAGTTTTCCGCAATCAGCACGGGAAGTCGCGCCAGTTCGGAGCGAACTTCGACGGCATTGGCGCCGACGACAATGACGATGGGCCAGAGCGGGGAGTCGAGGGCCGCGGTTGCGATGCGAACGATCAGTGGAACGCCGTCGATGCGAATCAGTTGTTTGGGTTCACCGAGACGGGTCGATGCGCCGGCGGCGAGGACGATGGCGCCGATTTGCCGTTGACCCTGTCGATTTGGGATGCTCTCGATCGGGCTCATTGGTGAATGGGAAGCGCCCGCTCGCGAAGGGGACGGGCGTCGCGGCCGTGGTGAAACGACTGGATTTCAGCCACGATGGCGAGGGCGACATTCTCTGGAGCATCGCCTCCGAGATCCAGGCCCACTGGCCCGTGCAGGCGCGCCCGCTGTTCGGACGTGAAACGCTGGCCCTTGGCTTCCAGGTCGTGCAGGAGACGGTCCGCGCGTTTGCGAGGTCCGAGCAGGCCGACGTAGAAATAGGGCAGGGGCAGCACGGCTCCCAGCAGCGGCAGGTCATGGACGTAGTGGTGCGTCATGATCACCGCCGCCGAGTCGCTGTCGGGCGCAAGGGTTCCGCGCGCGCCGGCCGCTGGCATGACAGCCACCCGGTGCGCGAGCGGAAAGCGGGCCGCGGTGGCGAAGGCCGGACGCGGATCCGCCACGGTGACCTGCCAGCCGAGCTGACGGGCAAACTGAACCAGCGGCCGGGCATCGTCGCCCGCGCCGAGCACATGCAGCGCAACCGGGGCTCGTATCGATTGAACAAATACGTCACTCGCCGGCGCGTCGCGACCGTTCTCGTCCAGTCGCGTTCCTTGTTCGGACAATGCGCCGCCACGGTATTGCACCCGCAGATGCGTCAGCCGCCGGTTTATCTGGTTTTCATGCAGGACACCGACCCAGGCCGGCCGGTGAGACAGAGGTTCGATAAAAACCTCGACGACCCCGTGACACCCCAGCCCCACGCCCCAGACAAGGTCGTTCTCATCGGTGGTGTCGTAGGTCACCACCATGGGCTTGCCGGTGGCCAGGACCGTGCGGGCGTGTTGGAGCACGTCCTCCTCCAAACAGCCTCCGCTGATCGACCCCGTGCGGACACCCTGCGCTGTCAGCAACAGCCGGGCGCCCGGCCGCCGGTAGGACGAGCCCCTGACCGTGACCAAGGTCGCCAGCGCCGCCGGATAGACGTCCGGCTGGCTGAGGCAATGGACGATTTCGGAGATCTCCGTCACGCCAGGATGATTTTCGAGATGACGCCCCGCGTCGAGCGCAGGTTCATGCCCCGGCAGGCTCATGGCGAAATTCCCGTTTGATGAACTCCACGACGCTTTTCAGCCGGCTGCTCCGGCTCGGATGAGCAGGTTCACAGAGTAACGGGAGATGTTTGTTAAATCCAAACCGTCGGGGTGCCAGCCAAGCCCATGTCCGTCCGAGGCGGATAGATTTGCCGAGGCAGGACTTAGCGGTAGGGGCTGGGCATGATCCGTCAGGTAACGCAATTGGGGGTTGAAAACGATGGGGAGGAGAGTCAGCTTTCGCTCATGCCAATGTCGGTTGAAGAGATTGTCCGCGAAGTGCGTCAACTTCCGCGGGAGCAGGCGGCGGAATTGTTTGACCGGCTGTTGGTGGAAACCGTCGCGACGCCTGATCCCATGGTTGACGCGGCGTGGAAACAGGAGATCCACCGTCGCATCGCCGAGATCGAAAGTGGCCGGGAAACCGGCGTGGATGGCGACGAGGTCATGGCGGAGTTGCGCGAGATCGTCGGTCGGTGAAATCGCTTCGTTTCCACCGTGCCGCGCGCGAGGAACTCCGGGCGGCGGCCCGGCATTATACGGAAATCCAATCTGAGCTTGGCGGACGGTTTTACGACGCGATGGACAAATTGGTGCGCGAAATTCGCGTCCAACCGACGGTGTTCCGAATGTTTGATCCGCCGGCCCGCCGGCATTTCGGCTCAAAGTTCCCGTATGCGATTGTGTTTCTGGATTTGCCCGACCACGTGTGGGTCGTTGCGGTGATGCACTTCAAGCAGCGCCCAGGCAACTGGGTCGAGCGACTGGCGTAGGCGGCATGGCACGCCGTCCGGCAGATAAGGGTCGTAGAAGATCACATTGAATCTCAAGCCCCGCTCTCGGACCCGTTTGGCCAGGTGTTCGATTGCCGCCGGCGGAACGTGCTTACGCCGGATTTTCGGCATCGCCAAAGAACCCTTGCACGAGCTGCCGCTGGAGCCGGTCGCCTTCCGCGGTTGTCCGGGCGTTGACCATTTTCCGCGCCAGCGATCCCAACTCCGCCGGGCTCAGGGGCCTCGCTTCGAGCTTCACGGCGTAACCGAGCGCCCGGGCCGTGCGCTGGATTGTTTTATAGGTCGTGGAGGTGTTGTTGACGTCCAGCGCGCGCCGGATCGCGGTCCGGCCGGTGCCGAGCTGTTTGGCGAGTCCGGAAATCGTGATATTCTTCTGCTTCATCGAGTTGGCCAGGACCCGCTTTATGGCGCTCAAGTCATCGACTTGGCGGCGGCGATTGGTGACAGAAGGCATATCTCCCAATGTGGTTCATTCCTGAACCATGTCAAGACGGCCTCGATTTGCCGGGGCCTCCCGCGTCCCTTTCACCGGCATGAATCGGATGGCATGAGCGATCCCCGATCGCCCGGACGGGGCACGGTGGGCTTGCGATAAGGGGTCACCCCGAATGCTGACCCGCTGGTGTAGGCTGCATTCTGCTTAGCTAGTCGATCCTGAAAAATGCGGTTTACGCCGCGCAACAGACTTCATTGCCGAAAAAGCGGAGGCATTTGTGGCGGCTCACCGGACGGGTCCTTTCCTGCTGCAGCTTTCGTCGTCTGCGGTGCACATCCCATTGTCGACGACGCCAGCGCTACTCGCCAAATACAAAACCAAAACAACTGTCTCGGGTTATCCCAGCCGACCCGATTACGCGGGTCTTGTGGAGGAACTTGATCAACTGGTCGGACGCGTGCTCGATGCGGTCGACGCCGCGGGGCTGGCAGAAAACACAATCATCGTTTTCTCGTCTGACAATGGGGGATTGGAGACCCAGCAGGACGGTACCGTCGTCACGTCGAATGCTCCGCTGCGGAATGAGAAAGGTTCATTATATGAAGGTGGCATCCGCATCCCTTTCATAGTACGTTGGCCCGGTCGGATCCCAAAGGGTACGGTGAGCGACTGTCCCATCTCCACTTTGGATCTTTACCCTACGTTCCTCGATATTGCTGGTGTTCTGCTGCCCGCTACCCAGCCGGTTGATGGTCTCAGCCTGGTTGCGGCATTGCGTGATCCGAAAGCGCGTCTGAAACGTGACACCCTGACGTGGCACCTCCCACATTATCACCACAGTACGCCTGCAAGCGCGATCCGCCGCGGCGACTGGAAGCTTATCGAGTTCTTCGAAGACAACTCCGTCGAGCTCTACCATCTTGGGAGGGATGTCGGAGAAAGAACCAACTTGGCGAGTCGCGAACCAGACATCGTTGCGGAGCTGCGCGGCGCGCTGGCCGAGTGGCGCCGGAGTGTTGGCGCGCGGATGCCTGTTCCCAATCCGAATCACGATCCCTTTCGCGAACGACAATTGGGCCGGGCCCATTAGACGGCCCTGCAGTTCGGCAGCAGAGGCAACAACTAGCTCTTGCTGTCCAGGTACGCCTCCATGCCGACACAGGAACAGACCAGGTTGCGATCGCCGTAGACGTTGTCGACGCGACCGACTGAGGGCCAGAACTTGTGGGCGCGGACGAAGGGTGTCGGAAACGCCGCCAGCTCGCGCGAATAGGGACGGTCCCATTTGTCGGAGGCGACAACAGACGCGGTGTGAGGAGCCTGCTTGAGCACGTTGTTTGTCTTGTGGAATTCCCCGTTGGCCACGCGTCGCATTTCATCATGGATGGCGATCAACGCATCACAGAAGCGATCGAGTTCGACCTTAGCTTCGCTCTCGGTGGGCTCGATCATGAGCGTTCCGGCCACGGGCCAGCTCATCGTGGGCGAGTGATAGCCATAATCCATCAGTCGCTTCGCCACGTCCTCCACCTCGATGCCTTCCTTTTTCCAGTGGCGCAGGTCAATGATGCATTCGTGCGCAACGAGACCTTCATTGCCCTTGTAGAGGACGGGGAAATGAGGCTCGAGCTGGCGCGCGACATAATTGGCATGGAGGATGGCACGCTTGGTGGCTTCCGTGAGGCCGGCTCCTCCCATCATGCGAATGTACATCCAGGAAATGACCAGGACCGAAGCGGACCCATACTTGGCGGCGGACACGGCTCCCACCGGCTCGGATTGTGAATGGGCCGGATCGCCAGGCAGGAACGGGACCAGGTGCGAGGCGACGCCGATCGGCCCCACACCGGGACCGCCTCCGCCATGGGGAATCGAGAATGTCTTGTGCAGGTTGAGGTGGCAGACGTCGGCGCCGATGTAGCCGGGAGACGTCAAGCCGACCTGGGCGTTCATGTTGGCGCCATCCATGTAGACCTGTCCGCCGCGCTCATGGATGAGGGCGCAGATGTCGCGTATTGAAGATTCAAATACACCGTGTGTGGAAGGATAGGTGATCATCAACGCCGCCAGATTAGGCGCGTGCTGGTCCGCCTTTGCCCTGAGATCCGCCATGTCGATATTGCCGTTGGCGTCGCAGGCGATCGGGACCACGGACATGCCGCACATGACTGCGCTTGCCGGATTGGTCCCATGGGCGCTCGTGGGAATGAGGCAGACCGAGCGATGACCTTCGCCCCGGGAACGATGATAGCCGCGGATGGCCAGTAGGCCCGCATACTCGCCCTGCGATCCGGCATTCGGCTGAAGGGAAATTTCCGCGAATCCCGTTATCTCGGCGAGCCAGGCCTTGAGATCCCTGAAAAGCTGCGCATACCCGCGCCACTGTTCAGCGGGAGCGAGTGGATGCAGTTTGCCGAATTCCGGCCACGTCACGGGAAGCATCTCGCTGGTGGCATTGAGCTTCATCGTGCACGAACCGAGGGAGATCATGGAGTGGCTCAGGGATAGATCCTTTGCCTCCAGGCGCTTGATGTACCGGAGCATCTCGTGCTCGGTGTGATAGCGATTGAATGTCGCGTGCGTGAGAAAGGTGCTGCCGCGACGATGGGGCAATGGAAACTCGACGGAAACGCTGTCGCTCGCAGGCAGGGCTGCCGACTCCCGGAAGAGGCCTGCGAGAACTGCGATGTCTTCCAGCGTCGTCGTTTCATCAAGCGAAAGGGCAACCGTGGTATCGTTGATCGGGCGGAGGTTTACCTTCTTTGCGTGAGCGGCAGCGTGTACGCGCGCAGCGGATACATGGGTGACGACCAGGGTGTCGAAAACCGTACCCTCAAGGAGGAGGGCGCCCGCGCCCCGAAGCGTGGTGGCGAGCAACTCGGTCAACCGCTTTACGCGCCGGGCGATCCGGGACAGCCCTTCCGGGCCGTGGTAGACCGCGTACATCGAGGCCATGACCGCGAGGAGGACCTGCGCGGTGCAGATGTTGGACGTCGCCTTGTCACGGCGAATGTGTTGTTCACGCGTGCCCAGTGCCATGCGCATGGCGGGGTTGCCCTGAGCATCGCGCGAGACGCCGATGAGCCTTCCGGGCATCTGGCGCTTGTAGGCATCCTTGGTCGCGAGAAAGCCCGCGTGCGGACCGCCAAATCCCATGGGCACGCCGAAACGTTGCGCCGAGCCTACGGCAACGTCGGCGCCGAATTCACCCGGGGACCGCAGGAGTGTCAGCGCAAGCAGGTCGGTTGCCACGATCACGAGCGCGCCTGCAGCGTGCACGCGGCTCACGAGGTCGTCGTACGGATGAATGAGTCCAAAGGTGTCCGGGTATTGCACGAGCGCGCCAAAGTAGGTGGCGTCGATGGGCATGGAACGATGGTCCCCGATCACGACTTCGATGCCAAGCGGCTGTGCCCGGGTGATGACGACCTCGCGGGTTTGCGGGTGGCAGTTTTCCGAAATGAAGAATTTGTTTCTCGATGAACCACTGGCGGTGCGGAGCGCGAGCGTCATCGCCTCAGCAGCGGCGGTTGCCTCATCAAGCATGGAAGCGTTGGCGATCTCCATTCCCGTCAGCTCCGCAACCACGGTCTGGAAGTTGAGCAGGGCTTCCATCCGCCCTTGGGAGATCTCTGCCTGGTAAGGAGTGTAGGCGGTGTACCAGCTCGGATTCTCAAGGATGTTGCGCTGGATGACTCCCGGTGTGTGCGTATCGTAGTAGCCTTGGCCGATGTAGCTTCGAAACACCTGGTTCAAGCTGGCCATGGCGCGCAGCTCGGCCAGTGCCGCACTTTCCCCGGCTGCTGCAGGCAACGACAGCGGTGACGGAAGGCGGATGTGCGCCGGCACGGCGGCGTCCACGAGTGCATCGAGCGACGGATAGTCGAGCAGATCGAGCATCCCCGCGAGGTCGGCAGCATTGTCGCCGTGATGACGGCGCGCAAAGGTGTCCAAGGGAGCAAGATTGTCGCGTAAGGTGGCGGAAACGGCGGCTGTGGAAGGCATGAGAGGCTGATGCAGGCACAGGGTAGGGCCGCGGAAGTCGGGGGCAACAGGGTTCTGGCAGGCCTGGCTGACTTTTAGGCGGTTGAAATTCCCGAGGTCCGTCACCTTGTTAAATCCAGTGAAGACCCATCGCGCCTCGCCCAATCTGCCGTACCCAACGCCTGCCGCGCGCGCCGCCTTCGTGGACTCGAAACTCGCCGAACTCTATCCGCGGCCGGCGATTCCGCTGAATCACCGCGACCCGTTTACGTTGTTGATCGCAGTCTTGCTGTCGGCGCAGTGTACGGACAAACGCGTGAACCTGACAACGCCGACCCTGTTCGCCAAGGCGTGCACACCAGCAGACATGGTGAAGCTGAGTGTGGCCGAAATTGATTCCATTGTCCGCCCATGCGGGTTGTCGCCCCGCAAGGCCGAGGCGATCCGGGGGTTGTCCACCATGCTGCTGGAACTGCATGGCGGGAAAGTGCCATCCACATTTGAAGCGCTGGAAGCCTTGCCTGGTGTGGGGCACAAGACCGCCTCGGTGGTGATGTCACAGGCGTTTGGTTTCCCCGCGTTTCCAGTCGATACACACATCCACCGACTTGCACAGCGCTGGAAGCTAACCACCGGACGAAGCGTTGCGCAGACCGAGGCGGATCTGAAGAAACTGTTTCCCGAATCGCATTGGAATCCGCTGCACCTGCGCATCATCTACTACGGACGCGAGCGCTGCACCGCGCGCGGATGCGATGGAACCGTGTGCGAAATCTGCCGGACCCTGTTTCCGGAGAGGAAGCGCGCTGTGGCGACACGAAAGTAGGCGATCAGTGTCCGGCGCTGGCCTGCTATCCGCTTGTGCGCGCAGAAGCTTTTTCCCGGGCCATTCAATGCTTCCTGAAAGCAAAAATTCCGGGATTGCCTCAAGCTTTTGCGTTCCTCACGTTTCTGCCCCCTGATCTGGACGCTTAGCTCAGTTGGTTAGAGCACGTGCTTCACACGCACGGGGTCATTGGTTCGAGTCCAATAGCGTCCACCATGTTGATAATGAGACGGTTGCTGTTTTTTCTGAAAAGTCTCAGCACCCAGTCACAGCATGACCACTAAAATTCACCGTCGGTTACCTGGGTTCACGGATGCGTCGGGTCTCCATACGACGGGCACGTTGACTGCGACTTCAAGTAAGGCCGACATGCCGCTGGTGCGGCCGCTGGCTGCCGAGCACAGCTTAGTTTCCCGGCTCGCGAATGCAGACGTTTACGTCGGCGTGCGGAAGGCTGTCGCCAAGCCGTCGTCGATTGGCGGATGGCAATGAACGGCAATAGCGGGCTCAGGTCCCGTTGGCCGCCCCATTTTGATAGCGAGCAGTTACGAAAAATCAGGTCGTAACTGGCAACATAGCTCTTGGAGCTCACGAATGTTCACAGAAGTTCATTCAAGTGCCAGTGACGCTTTGGCTGATGGCCAGAAAGCGCTCCTCTGTCGGCTTGTAGCGCCCCGAATAGGCCGGCAGCTTCCAAAACATGGATGAAAAAGCGGACAACCCAGTGCTTAGGCAAAGGGTCTCGAAGCTTTTCGAGTTCCTTAAGGCCTACGTTGATCTGAGGTATCCGCCGATTCGTAACATCAGCCAGCAGCCGGGCGTGCTTTGGTTAGACGACTTACCGCCTCATCCATCGATTGAACTGGGAGAAAACAACGACGGTGATGAAATCAATGACGAAGGGTGAGACCGGATACCGCAATTTCAGGAGGCGCGCGCCGTTGGCGAACGCTTGGGCCAACCTCAGACATTTCAAATCACCCAACAACAAAAAGGAATAGCCATGAACCCAGCTCTCATCACTCCCTCACCAACCGGCGCTGCGATGCAGCGCGTTGAATTCTTCCGGCTGCCGGCACCCGGCAAGCGTGACCCGCATTTCGGGCTTTCGCGCGGCTGGTATTACAAGGCCGCCGGCTCCGGCGAAATCAAGATGGTCGCCCTGCGGCAGCGCGGCGCGCTCCGCGGTGTGCGCCTGGTCGCCTACGATTCGGTTTGCGACTACATCCGCCGCGCGGCGCAGGGGACGCCAGCGGCGCCCGTATGCGCGACGAGCGATCTCGGGCAAAACGTCGATTGAATGGACGGAGAAGTAAGGGAACTTGACGAATGAACATTGAGGCATACAAAAGACATACTATGTCTGCCATTCTCACCGTTCGCCTCACCAAGGAGGAGCAAGGCATCCTGGCCAAACGTTCCAAGCGGGCCGGAATGAAAAAGGCCACGTTCGTGCGGAAGCTGATCCGGGATGAGGAAATCATCACCGGCGCCGATTTGTCGGCCTGGGCCGACCGGCACGCCGGAGACGAGCGACTTCGCATCACCCTTCGCAAGTGAGTCGTTTTCTCCTCGATTCCTCGTTTGTCATCGACCTCCTCAATGAGATCGCGGCGAACCAACGCGGACCGGCCCGGACATGGGCGGCGCGCAATCCGGGAGCGGAACTTTGGATTTCCCCGGTGACCTCCGCCGAAGTGCTCGAGGGCGCTGCGGATGCGACCGCGGTGCGGGAGGCATTTCGCGCCTTCCGCTGGCAGACCATCGGCCGCCAGCACGCCGAGCGAGCCGCTTTGCGCCAGAGACGCGCCGCCCGGCGGATGGGTGAGAATGAAGCCTGGCAGGTCGCCGTGGCTGAATGCATGGACGCGGTAATCGTGGGCCACGACCCCGCGGCATTTGATCGACTGGGGTCCGACTACGCCGACCACCGCGCGCCTTGAGTCCTCGACCGGCCGCCCATTAGGCCGGCGGGCACGTCTCACATGACCTTGGGCAGTTTTTGGAGCGCCGCACGCTTGGCCTTGGTTTCGATGTGCGTGTAGTGGCGGCTGATCGCCTCGCTGTCGTGGCCAATGATGTCCATGGCCACGGCTTCGGGAACACCCGCATTCTTGAGCAGACTAGTCGCGGTGTGCCGGAGGGAGTGAAACGAAATTTCGCTGACCGGCCGCCGAAGCGAACGGCCTTTGCCGGTTTCGTCCTTGGTCCGCTCGGTCGCCATGCTGGCGGCGACGAGTAGAGCCTGAAATTGCTGGGACAGCCGGCTGTCGCTGCCTTCTTTGCTGGCGATGGTGTGTGCATCCGGGAATAGCGGAGCGGCCGGATCATCTCCCGCGGGTATCGCTTGGAGGTGGGCCAGCAGGGGAGTCGCCAGGGGAATCACCATCCGCCGGCCGGTCTTGTCCGTAACGAAGCGCAATTCCTTGTTCTCAAGGTCGATGTTCAGCCAGGTGAGCCGCGCGATGTCCTTGAGGCGCTGGCCAGTGTAGAGCCCGAACAGAATGAGGCCCTTCCACTCACCGCTGGCATGGGTCATGATCGTTTTGAGTTCCTTGACCGTGAACGGGCGGCGTTCGGCCCGGTCGGTCTCACGACGTTTGAGCACGTCGAGTTTCGCCGCCGGATTGTCCTGGGCCACGCCGTCCGTGGGGCGCCGTGTGGCCGGCAAACCAATAAGGCTAACGCGGAAATTTGCGCAGGAAGGCCTGTAATTTCCTGCTGTGGAAGGTGGATTCAGTGGAGCTCACGCGATGCGTTCTGCCGTACGCTTAGCGCTCCAATGAAGTTCAGCCGACCTTTGATCGATTCGTCAAAGTCTGAAAGGATTTGAGAATGTCAGCGTATAACCCAGGTACACGCCGCGGGGATCACCGAGGTTTTTATTCACTTTCAGGTAATCGTTGTTGAACATGTTATTCACGTTCAGCCGGAGGGAGTGACTTGACCGAGAGTTCTGCTTCCAGCGGTAGGAGAATCCGATGTTCCAAAGCGTGAAGGAAGGCACGGTGAGTTTCCATTGGTTGGTGCTTCGGGAGACCGTGGGCACACCGTTGACAATGGCGATCGTGTCGCCAGCGATAGGACTTTCGCTGGGAGTCTCTGCGATGTAGGTCACGCCGAGATTGGCGGAAAAGCCCTTTAGCCAGCCCTCCCTGGCGGTATATTTTATCCAGGCGCCGCCATTTTCAGGTGAGATGTTCTGGACCTTGCGTCCGATCGCCTGGGGATTGCGGGATCCAAAGTCATTGTAGAACGCATTCACGTGAGCAAAGCTGAGTCCCGTGGACCAGGACGAGTTCAGGGCCCAGGTCACATCAGCTTCCCAGCCCGTGACCTCCTGATTGCCGTCCGAGCGCACCACGTTTACAAAGTTGCCGGAACCCACGGGTTCCTCGACGGAATCGGTGACGCGCACACCGAAGCGCTGGATGTTGAAGAAACCGATCGTGTAGTTCAGGCGATCATTGAAGAGCGAACCCTTGATACCGTAGTCCCATCCGCGGGCAGTTTCAGATTTGTAGGTCGAACTGGCGACATCGACGGGATTTTCACCCTGATTGATGAAGTAGCTTTCGCTGTAGTTGGCATAAACGCGGGTGTTTTCCTTGACCTTGAACAGGGCGCCGGCGTTTGGCCTGACCTGGTTGACGTCACGCTTCACAGGTATGGGCGAATCCGGCGTGGGCGTCACGCCGTTGATGGTGGTGACGTACTCGAGCTGGCTGAAATGAACTTTGTCGAAGCGGGATCCGAAATAGGTCAGGAGCCGTTCACGGAACCAGCGGGATTCCTGGCGGAACTGACCGCCCACGACGCTGATTCTCCGGCGGGTGAGGCGTGACGCTGAACCGAGAGGATCGTCAATGGTACCGCCAAAGTAGGTCAGCGGCGAGATGGGCCTGAAATCATGATCGAGCGCCACGACGCGACCGGATCCGGTCGCCTGCCAGGCGGTGAGTGCTGAGGAGGCGGTGCTTCGGGTGGGGTCATAGCGATAGTAGTCGTTGAAATCCACCGTCACCAGCGTCTTGTTTGAAATGGTGCGATTGGCCAGGGAGTAGCGGGCCACGATGTCGAGTTGCACGCCGCCGCCGTCTTCGTTGATGATGCCGCGATTTGGCGTGGCACCGCGGGTTGATGTGTAACTGTTGGCGGGGTTGGCACTGTTTACGGTGATGGTACCGAAGCTGGTGTTGGCGTTGAAATTCTGAAGCTTGGCGGAAAAGAGCTGCGCGCCAGCGCGGAAACTCAGGTAGCGGCCGAGTTGCCGGTCATAACTCATCCGGAGCGTATCTGCGGAACGCGAATTTTCGCTGTGTGGGCCGAATGCGTTGTAGCGTGCGAGGTTCTTTGCGTAGCCGATGGCCTCATCGTCGGTGTTGGATGAAGTGCCTTTCTGATCGAGGATGATGGGAGCGGCGGAAGTCTGGGAGTGGCGAAACTGTTTGAAGTGTTCCGCCGAGAGAAGGAGATGTCCTCCTTTGTCGAAATCGTGCTTCACAGCCACATAGCCCTGGTTTTCGCGGATGTGAAAATAGTCCACTTCGCCGGCGCGATTGAACTGACTGCCGATGACGATGTAGTAGGTTCTTGGTGATCCCAGGGTGCCTGTTGCCTCTATTGTCCCTTGAAGTGTGTCGAAGCTGCCACCGCGCACGGTGAATTTCATGGCATCAGTTTTCTGCGGTGCCTTGGAGATCATGTTGACCATCCCACCAGGCGAGCTACGGCCGTAGATGCCTGCATTCGGCCCCTTGATAACCTCAACGCGATCGATGTTGGTCTGTCCATATCGGCCCTGGCGGTAGAAGCCGTCGCGCAACTGCGAAGACGAAGCAAAGCCGCGGAGATTGAAGCCACCGCCGACATCAAGTCCGGTAAGGCCGCCGACTTGAGTCAGCGTATCGTCGAGCTGAAACATGGCGAAATCCTCGAAGAATTCGCTGGTAATGACATTGACGGAGTAGGGCAAATCCTTGATTTGCGTCGCGACGCGCGTGCCCGTGAGGGTTTCGGAAGCGGCGTAGCCACGGTCGTCTTCAGCCTTCACCTCGAAGGGTGAAATTTCGATCACGTCTTCTTGGGAATTTGCGGGACTGGATTGGGCGAATGCCGCTGTGGCTGTGAGAGCCGCGCAGCATGCCAGGATGCCACTGAGTCGGTTTGGGTTTGTAATCATGGGTCTGGTTTTTGGTTGGAGAATGGTTGGAAGGAAATTCACGATCTGCGTTTGGCTGGTGATGGGAGGACAGCGTCTTGGCCGGACTCTGAGGTTGCTGTTGGGTTGAACGAATCGGCAGGCCCTCCGTAGAAACATGGTCCGACGTTCCCTCTTCCGATGGGCACAGGGTCACGACCGCATGGCTCGCTCCATTCGCAGCCTCGGCCCTCGCCCCTCGCTGATCGCGTGATCATTCGCATTCCCCGCATGGCGAGTTGCTTCATGCCATCGCCCATCTCGAGCGCAGGACTGGATGCCGATGGGACGGCGTAACCCAGTGCGGTATCCTGTCTGAGATCCGGCGATTTCGCTCCGTAGGTTACACCAGGCAGACCGGTGACTCCGTAGTTCGATCCGGGATGATGGACAAAGTTACCGCGGAACCCAATGACTGTCGTGCTATAGTCGATATCAAAGACGGGGCCGCCGGTGTCGCTGCTTTGTACGATGTTGTAACAAACCGTAACGCCTGTCGGATCGATCGCGCCGGATCCACTGCTGTTGCGGCCGAGGAAGAACGGCTGCTTGCAGTTGAGGAAGGTGTTGTGGACGACTTTTGCGTTATCCGCCGCTTCGTAAGTGTTCGCGTCATCGCTTGCGGGCCAGGCCGGGTCGCCTTTTTGCACCACGATGGTCGAGGTAACACCGCTGCCGGCGATGTCCTGAAAGTAGTTGTCCCGAACAGTGTGGTTTCGCCCGATGATTCGAACGCCGCCGGAATCCGGGAGATTTGCGCCGAAGAAGAAGTTTCCCTCGACGAGACAATTGTCGCCATGTCGAAGGCACAGTTGCCCACGGTTTTCGATGAAGGTATTGCGGCGATAAAGATTGTTGGATGATTTGTTCGAAATCACCTCCGGTTCTCCGGCGCCGTAGATGGCGCGATAGAAGTAATTGAATTCGAAAACCGAGGCCATGTTCCAGCCCTGGTGCGCGCTGTCACCAACGCGGATACCTTCATAGCCGTTTTCACCGATGATCGTTCGCGGACCGAAATAATTGAATGCAAACCGGTGGTTGCGCGGAGTGGACTTGTCGGGCTCAGGTGTCGCCAGCACAACCGACGCACCCAGGGTCGTCTTGCCCTCGAAACTGTTGTGGTCGACCGTGTGTCGGTAACCTTGGATCACAAGCCAGTAGTAGGTATTGCCCCGAGTCGCGCCCGAATTGTAGTCGCGAAACATGCAGTTCGTGATCCGGCAGTCTTTCGAGCCCGTTGCGGTCTGAACGATGCCCCATTTTTCTGCTGCGGGCATGCCGCCTGGAGCGGTCTGTCCGTCGAATCTGAAACCGGCCAGTGTCATCCACGAACCGGAAAGCACGATTCGGGTTGTGCCCGCAAACGCGACGCCTCCCAAGTTCTCTGCGTGGATGACGATAGGTTTATCCGGGGTACCCGTGCCATTGATTGTTTTTGTTCCGAGGTCCGCATAGATGCCGTCGTGCACGACAACAGTGTCTCCCGCGGACAGCGCGGGCAGGGCGGCCAGGTCGTTTGTGGTGCGAACATCATAGTGAGCACCGCGCACAGCCGACGACACCAACGCCAATGCGAGGGTGACGAGTGTCAAACGAAGACGAAAGGAGATCAAACCACCGGAATCCATGGGGATGGCAGGTCTGCATCGCGGGTCCAAGGGCCTGCGTCACAGGGGCACTACACGGATCCATCCTAGCAGCCCGCCATCATGGCGGGTATCCTTAGAACTGAGGATATTTTCCCGATCTTCGGCCTGCGCTCATCGTTTTTCCGACTGAAGATACTTTGCCGCCGCTGCCGTGCGCGAATGGACGTGCAGCTTTTCGTAGATGTGGCCGAGATGTGTGCAGATGGTCGTGTAGCTGACTCCCAGGCGCTCTGCGATTTCCTTTGTTGCCAGCCCTTCTGTCACCTGCCGGAGGATTTCAAGTTCCCTTGATGTCAGTGCGGCGATCTCATTCTCCGGTTCGGCAGTGCGTTGGAATGACTGGACAACTTTGCGCGCAATTTCCGCGCTCATCGGCGAGCCACCGGTATGAACATCGCACACCCCCTGGATGATGGTCTCCGGGGGGGAGCGCTTCAGCAGGTAACCGCTCGCGCCGGCTTCGAGCGCCTTGAAGATCTGCCGACTGTCATTGTAGACGGTGAGTACCAGGAACTGGGTCTTCGGAAGTTGGGGTTTCAGTCGTGAGATACACTCAATGCCGGTCATGTCAGGAAGGTTGATGTCCATGATCACGACATCGGGCTGGTGCTTCAGTATGGCCTTGAGCGCGTGTTCTGCATTGCGGCTTACTGACAGGCAGCGACAACGATTGGACGTGTTGATCATCTGTTCCAGAGAGGCGCAGACGGCGGCGTTGTCTTCGACGATGGCGACAGTGACAGGACTCATGTGCTGGAAACTGGGGCGCTCAGCGGATCAGGAACCTTCAGGGATTTCCCTCCTGCCGGAGAATGAAACCGCAATCGAAATTTCTGTTCCCTTGCCTGGAGCCGTTCGAAATTCGATCCTTCCGCCGGTTCGTGCGGCTCGCGCGCGCATGTTAGAGAGTCCGTTTCCACCGTTGGACTTGGCCGCCTCGGGATCGAAGCCTCGACCATTGTCGCGCAGTAAAATTCGCAGTTCGCCGGAGGTCATCCGTATGCCCAGCCAAACCTCGGAGGCTCCTGAATGCCGTAGCGTGTTGTTCATCGCCTCCTTGGTGGTCAGGAACAGATCGGAGCGTTCCTCTGCCGACAGCGGCAGTCGGGGGATAGTCGGCGACACGTCCATTCGAGCCCGGATTCCGCTGGAGCGGAAGAGTTCCTGGAACAACTCGCCGACGTAAACGACGAGTTGGTCGAGTGAGTCGTTGGCGGGATTCACCGCCCAAACGATTGCGTCGAGCGAACTCGCCAGGGCCCGCACGCGCTGGGCAAGATAATCCAGCCCGATCTTCTCTGTGTGGGGAGCCGAGTGCCTGGCTGCGTCGGCAAAGAGGCCGATCTCCGTAAGGCTTGCGCCGAGATCGTCGTGAAGATCCTGGGCGATGCGACGTCGTTCGTTTTCCATCGCGCGCTCCCGTTCCAATCGTTCAAGCTTCAGTTTCAACCGTCGGTTTGACCACCAATAGGCTATCCAGATGATCGCGCCTGCCAATCCCGCAAGCAGCCAGGAAAACCACGCTGTTTGATAGAAAAAGGGCAGCTGCACGATAGCCACGTTGGCGTCGGTTTCGCTCCACACGCCGTCGCTGTTGCCTGCGGCAACCCGAAATACATAGTTTCCAGGTGGCAGGCTGCCGAAATATGCGGAGCGTCGCGATGCTGCGTCGATCCAGTCGGAGTCGTGACCTTCGAGTTTGTAGCGGAAGATCATCCGGTCTGCCTGGACAAAGCTTGGGGCCGTATAATCAATGGCGAGGGATCTTGTGCCCGGCGGAAGTTGCACGGGTTCGTCGGATTCGACGGCATGACGATCCACGAGGATGCGCGCAATGTGCACCGGGGGTGGAACGGTATTCGGAACCACCCCTTGCGAGTTGATCGCGAGCACACCGCGTCGCGTCGCAAAAAGGAGCTTTCCGCCCGCGACGCGCCAACCGACAGGTTGTGCTCCGGACCACACGGGGATGATTCCAATGTCGTCTCCCACCGGCACGGTGTGAAGGGGGGGAACCGAAACAGGCGCGCGCATCCAGCTCAGCAATTCATCTTTCCGGGCCCAGAGCACGCCTGCAAGTGAGCCCAGCCATATCCTTCCCGAGCCCTCCTCAAGGATGGCCGATACGCCGCTGCCCAGCACCTTCATCAGCCCTGGCGCAATGAGCCAGTGATCGTTTTCCCAAACTACCAGGCCACGATTGCTCAATCCAACCCAAACCAGACCATCGTCGTCGACGTGAACGGCGCGCACATCATTGACTGGCAGTGGCGAGGCCCATTTCTGCGCCATCGTCCTGCCCGCACTCACCCGCCAGATCCCCGATTTCCATGTCCCGACCACCAGTGCACCGTCGTCCGCCTCGGCAAAACAGGTGGCGAAAGGAACGGAATCACCTTCGGACGTCTTCATTTCGACGAACCTGCCGTTCTCGAAGCGAAACAAGCCATCGAATTCGGTGCCCACCCACATCACTCCCTGACGGTCCTCAAAAAGCCCGCGCACGAATCTGAGCTCGGACTCCTGCTGCCAACCGCTCGGGCGCAGCACCCAGAGATGCGATCCTGTTCCGGCCCAGACGCTGCCATCACGCGCGGCATATACAACCGACGGATTGCTCTCCGGCAGTCCTCCCGCTCTTCGCTGACGGATGACCTTGCCACCGGCATCCACTTGCACAATCCCGGAGCCTTGTGTGGTCAGCCAGAGGTTGCCGGACGGATCCACTGTCACATTCTTTACATTGTCGGTCGGCAGGCCTTGGCGGCTGGACAGAAGGCGATAGGGCAATTCCCGCATTCGGGTCAGCCCCTCCGAGCCTGCGCATAACCACAGTCCACCTTCGCGATCTTCACAGAGGGCCTGCACGTTTTCATTCGGCAAATCATCAATCGGCTCAAAGTGTGGTTTATCTGCTGATGCCGAATGGAACAGCGTGCCGGCTGCCAGCCACAATCCACCGGAGCTGGCCCGACGGATTTCATTGATCGACAGGTTACCGGGACCTCCCGCTACGGGGTAGCGCGTCAATTGATCATCGCGCATGCAAAACAGGCCGGTGCGCTTTGTGCCAAACCAGAGCGTTCCCTGGGGTGCTTCGCAGATGGTCTGTACTTCGCCAATGCCTTCCGCTCCATCGAATTTTCTTGATGCGATGTGCCCGCTTCCGACGCAGAACAAGCCCTTGCCTCTTTCTGGGGCGATCCAGATCTGTTCATGTGAGTCGACAAGGAGCGCACGCACGCGCAAGTCCGGAGGCAGGCCTTCGGCAACGAGGGCTTCCCAGCGACCTCCGCGATAGACATGAATGCCGGCGCCCCATGTTCCGGCCCAAAGATTTCCCAGTCCGTCTTCAGCCAGCGCGCGCACCGACAGACCGGGAAATCCCGATCGTTTGAATCGACCGTTTACTACCTGGCACAGGCCTTTGTCCGTTCCTATCCACAGATTGCCGGTACGGTCCTCGTGGAAGCAATGGACCAGGTCGCTTGGGAGCTCTGGAGTGTCTGCGGCATAAAAGTTGGTGAATCGAACGCCATCAAACCGTCCAACACCTGCCGGCGTACCGACCCACAGGTAGCCATCGCGGGTCTGCACGGCGGTGGTCACCACGGTACCCGGAAGACCGAGTTCCATCCCATACTTGTCGAAGGAGTGATTCGTTCCGCCCCGAGAGTGCCACGCGAGCTGTTGTGGAGCTTCCTGGCTCCGACATTGGATGGCGGCTCCCATCAGTGCGATCAAGCAGCACCAAAGGAACCGAGATTTCACGGGGACAAACACGGGGAGAAAGCGCGCTGCGCGGTTTGCGAACCGCGGGGTCACCGGCCGCCGCGTGTCGGGGCGCGCTGCTTTGCGGTTGAAGGTGGTTCACCCTTTTTCAGGGACTCCAGCCAGCTTGTTTCCTTGTCGTCGAAGGGGCGGTGGGTGTTGAGAGGAGTGGCATCGTGCCCGGCCGACGGCATGATCAGGAGCTCATGGGCGGAGTTGAGCTGGTTGCTGAAGATGAACATGCCAGGTGGAGGACAGGTGCGGTCGCCCAGCGCGATTCCGATCAGGGTGGGTGCCTTGATCCACGGTGCAAAATTGACGAGATCGTAGTACTCTGCTGTCCGACGGACAATTTCAGGCTTGGGGCGCTCCAGTGCGGCGTTCCACCAATCGGGAAACCCGGCCCGATTGCCGACCAAGTTGCCGTTGAGGTCGCATCCTCCCGGCACCTTGGCCATGACTCCCGTCACTGCGTCTGCGTTCAAGGCAGCGGCCACCAGCGCAAGCATGCCGCCATGACTTCCTCCGCGCACCACGAGGACGGTTCCGTTCCACTCCGGGCGGCTCTGCAGGTAGCGCACGGCCTGGACAGTACCGAGGTAAATGCCAAGGTAGTAGCTCTTGGTTCGGTCCTCGTTCCCGATCTTGAAGAAGTCCCGATGCGTGGTCTTTCGAATCCGCTCGTAGTCATCCTTTGAACCATAGGCAGGGATGTCATGGGCCTGAACATTGAGCACGAGCCAGCCCTTGGACGCGGGCTTCACGGCCGACTGCTTTGACAGGGGGCTGAAACCGAGTCCCTGGATGATCAGCATCGCGGGAAACGTTTCGGCTCCCTTCCTGCTGGGCATGGCCAATTGACCGTGCACCTTGGTTCCGCCGTAATTGTCCAGTGTGATCTGCCAGAGGTCCACACCAGGATTGGGAGACGCTTCGGGTGCAAGCGTGGGTGAAAGGGAAACCGCTCTGACCGACTCGAGATTTCGCGACCAGAATGCGTTGAAATCTGCAGGACAGGGCAGGCTTGGTTTGAGTGCCCTTGGATTGAAGACGGCTCCGGAGGAAACGGGTTTGTAGCCTGGAGCCGTTGCGATGACCATGAGAGTGCCGGGGGTTCCGCGCTTTGCCGAAAGACTGCCCTTTCCATCGGTCAACATGACTTCGCCCCGCTGCAGGGTGACCAGACTGTTGGAGACGAGGCGGAAGTTTACGGAGTCGGGCGGGCGCTCGTTTGGCTTGAGATTGACGACGTCAATTGACCACGTCGCCGATTCGCCCGTCGAAAATATGCCGCTCTTGCGATCGAGCCTGAGCCTGAGGTCTGCGGCGATGACCGAAGTCGATTTGCCAGTGAGTACCAGGCATGCAAGCAGTGCCAAGCCTCGTGTTGCGGGACGTATACGAAGACAGAGACTGGGCGGAATTTTGTGAAATGTCTTCATGCGTTCCTGATCAAGCCTGGGTCATCGAATCAATCCTTGATGAGGTAAGAAGCGCAAAGTTGGAATGGGTTCAATCTGCGGAATGCCTCCCGGCGGTGAACGATAAGAAGGGAAGGCGTGCACCCTGCCGATGGTGCGGAGAGTGGTCCCTTGTGAGCACCTGCCGGGAGACATGCTTCGGATTGCGAACCTCAGTCTGCCCACAAGATGCTCAGGCTCTCAACGATTGATCTCAGGACCAGTTAACGTGTGCTTTCGTGGCGCAGTTTGGAAACGTCAAATCCCTCGACCCTTCCGCGCGTGCCGGTATTCTACAGCATTCATGATGCGAACCGTCCTTGCCCTTGCCCTGTTCCTTTCAGTTTGTGTCGCGGGCACAACTGCCGCGAATCATCCGTCGAGGCCGAACCTCCTTGTGATTTTTGCAGACGACCTTGGCTGGAAGGATGTCGGATTCAATGGCGACACCCGCTATGAAACACCCCACTTGGATGCGCTGGCGAAGCAGGCCATGGTTTTCCCGATGGCTTATGCCTCCTCCGGCAATTGTGCGCCCAGCCGTGCCTGCCTCTGGTCGGGGGAGTACACGCCCCGCCATGAAGTCTACGCCGTGCATGCAACCGATCGGGGTCCCAAACAACTGATGCGGTTGATTCCTATCCCCAACAAGACGGAACTCGCGCCAGACAGAATTACGATTGCCGAATCCCTGCGTGCAGCAGGCTATCGCACAGGACTCTTTGGGAAGTGGCACCTCGGTGGCCAAGTCGCGAGCCGACCTGAGAAGCAAGGATTTGATGTCTTTGTAGATGCACAGGCGCGAACCCGTGACGTGTCTGAGGATCCGAAGAGCATGTTCTCACTCTCCCGCGCGGCGCTCAAGTTCATGGAAGAGGACAGGACGCGTCCGTTCTTCGCGTTCATCGCCCATCATGCGATCCATACGCCCCTCTCGGCGACTGCTGAATCTGTCCGACATTTTGAGCAGAAGTCGCCGGGCCTCAGCCGGCAGGACATCCTCTATGCAGCGTCCACGCTGGATCTCGACAACAGCGTCGGCATGGTGATGTCGCGGCTTCGGGAACTCGGGCTCGAAGAGAATACGCTCGTCATCTTTACATCAGACAATGGAGGCACGCAGCAATCCTCGCAGGAGCCGCTGCGCGGCAACAAGGGCTGCTACTATGAGGGCGGAATCCGCGTGCCCTTCTTTGCGCGGTGGCCCGGTCATATCGCCCCGGGTGTCAATGCGACGCCCGTTACCAACATCGATTTCTATCCCACATTTCTTTCGCTCGCCAACGCTCACGCTCCGAAAGACTACCCGCTCGATGGTGTGAACCTGATGCCTCTCTTCACGGGAGAGGTGACGGGCATCAATCGCACGATCTTCTGGCATTTCCCAGGCTATCTGGACACACCGGTCATTCGAGGACGTGATCCTGTCTTTCGCACGCGCCCCGTGACGGTTGTTCGGCAAGGTGACTGGAAACTCCACCTTTACCATGAGGAGTGGTTTCTCGATGGCGGCCGCGAAAAATTGGCGAGCAATCACGCGGTCGAGCTCTACAACCTGGCATCCGATCCGGGCGAACGGCATGACCTCGCCAATGTGGAAACCGCCCGGCGGGATACCCTGCTGGACACGCTGCTCGATTGGGGCAAGGCCACGCATGCCAAGTTCGCGCACGAGCCGAATCCGGGCTACGATCCAAACAGCCCAATCCCGGTGAGAAAAGGACGCGGGAAAAACGCTGTCAAAGAGGGCTGACGCGCATTTCCCGCGCGTGCCTCCAGAAGATAGTCTGCCCGCTGCCCGCGCACGCTCGCAGGCGGCAGGGCGGGCATGCTGAGGTCAGGCAGTCGTTCCCGTGTCGCGTTGGCGGTCGCAAACGAACCGGCCAGTTCCGCGCCCGGGGTGTCGTCGAGGCTGCCCCAAGTGCGAAGCTGCCCGAGGGCGAGATCGAGGGTCGCGGGACTGACAGCAAGTTCCCGTGGAAGGGCCGGGAGAATTTGCGAGGAGCGAGGTTGAAGGCGGAATCCAGCGCGAGGTTGGCTTCGTGCTCGGGCATCGGAACCGCGGGTGCTCAAACGGGCGGTTCCATGCCAGGGAGGAAGGGGTTCAGCACGGTCACCCCGTCGTAGATCTGACCATTGGCGAGATCCTCGGAGAGGACGGTCATAGCACCGAGTTCCTTAGCGGCTGCGAGGATGGCCCCATCCCAGTAGGAGATTTGGTAGCGCTGCTGCAGGCGGATGGCTGCCTGCACGATCTCAGACGTGATTGGGATCACTGGAAGCAGACTCAGAGAGTCGACAATCGCTGCGGCTTTCTCTGCTGCCATACGCAGGCCTGGCTTGCTGGTCGCGTTGTGATAGAACTCAGCAAGCACTTGCGCGGATATGCCGATGTCATCGCGCCGAAGTAAGGTCTCTGCGACTTTTCGCTTGGGGCGCTCGGTTTCATCGGTTGAGGCTCGGTAAAGGAGGATGTTGGTGTCGATGAAATAGGCTGCCCTCATGGTGCAGAGTCGGCAGGATTGAGAAGGCGGTGGCGCTGATCGCGTTCCCGCATGAAAGCCCGATCGTTGATTTGCTCCCGCGTGAGCCTATCGGAAGCGCGGAAAGTGGAGACGGCGTCAAAAGCATGGTCGATGGCAGTGGACCGCCGGTTGTTACGGGAACGCCCTGTGGCAATTTCATGAAGCATTCCAGCCACCAAGGCGCTGACAGAGCTGTCTTGTTTGGCTGCCGCCAAACGCGCCTTGCGGTAGACCTCGTCGGGGACAGACACGGTGATATTCTTCATTGCTGTGAAACTGTGAGATTGTGAAACTGTGTCAACCCTGACTGCCCGGAATCGGCTGTGTGTTCTCACGATTCCAGCGATCTCCGCAGAGGAACCCTGTGGCCGGCCTGGCGAAAATATGGCGCAGTAGATTGATCACGGAGGCCGGGAAGTTCCGCCGTGTGTCTACAAACAACCCCAGGTCCCGTTCCGGTCGCGTTCGTTCGCTTGCCCGTCGGGTTGGTTGACTCAGAGCGATTCCTCTACGACGGGATTGGTGAGCGCGCCGATGGCGTCGACCTCGATGGTTACGGAGTCGCCGGCCTTGAGCCAGAGGGGATTGGGTTTCGCTGCCATGCCGACGCCATGAGGTGTACCGGTGAGGATGACCGTGCCGGGCACGAGGGTTGTGCTTCCGCTGAGAAACTCGATGATCGTCGGAATATCGAAGATCATGTCGCCCGTGTTCCAGTCCTGGACTGTACGTCCATTCAGGATCGTACGAATCTTCAGTTTGGATGGGTCGGGAATCTCGTCGGTGGTGACCAGGCAGGGACCGAGCGGGGAAAACGTGTCGAAGGTCTTGCCGCGGCACCATTGTCCGCCGCCGAACTTGAGCTGCCAGTCGCGGGCCGAAACATCGTTGGCGCAGGTGTAACCGAGAACGTAGTCGAGGGCATTCTGCCTGGAGACATTCTTGCAGGTACGGCCGATGACCACGGCGAGTTCGCATTCGTAGTCGACCTCGTGACTCGCCATCTTGCGCGGGATGACGATCGGCGCATTTGGGTCCTGCAGGGTGTTGACGCCCTTGAAGAAAAGCACCGGATACGTCGGCGCCTTCATGCCGCTTTCTGCAGCGTGATGCCGGTAGTTGAGTCCTATCCCCAGAATCTGGCTGGGAACGATGGGAGCGAGCAGGCGGTGCACGACGGCTGCTTCGGAGGTGACCTCACGCGTGCCATAGGGGTCTCCCTTGAGAACCTGGTGGCGACCGGGCGCGGTTTCGGCGGCGTAGCGAATGATGCCCGAGGGATCGGAGTAGCGGATGATTTTCATGGAGAGTCCGGGAGAGGCTACTGGATCGGACCCTTCGTCTGCAAGTAGGCGATGAGGTCTGCCGCGTCCGGCTCGCTGAGTGAGGAGAGCAATCCGGGAGGCATGAGGGAGACATCGAGCCGTTGCATGGATTTGATCTGGTCCTTGGAAAGCGTGATGCTCTCTGCCTGATTCACCAGGGTGACGGCTGCCTGGGTTTCGCGCTGCACGATACCGGCACTCATGCGGCCGTCCTTGGTTTCGATTGTGACCAACTGGTAGTCGCGCCCGATGTCGGCGTTGGGATCGACGATGTTTCTAAGCAGATAGTCCAGATCTCCGCGATTGGATCCGGTGAGTTCCGGACCGACCGAGCGGCCGTCGGAGTACAATTGATGGCATAGCGCGCAGGTGTTGTTGTAGATCTGACGCCCACGCTTGAGGTCAGCGGCTGCGAGCCGGGCGGGTGTGAGCTCTTTCTTCCAGCTTTCTATTTCAACGGCGGCGCTCTGCGCGGTTTCATGACTCACACCCCAGACCTCCGTGAGGAGCCGGTCGAGGTCGGCGTCTTTGTGAAAACGAATCTGGCGGGCCAGCGAGGCGTCGAGGTCGCTTCTCGCCACGGTGCCCGCTTTCACGGCATCGAGCAAGGCGTGCGCGTAGGCGGGGCGGCCGGCGAGCAAGGCAACCGCGGAGCGTTTTTCCTCGGGATTGAACGACGCATATACTTTGAAAATCGCATCCGGGGTCGTGGGCGCGTCGTAGGCGGAGAGTCCGCGCAGGGCGAGGAGCCGCAGGCCCGGTTCAGCGAGTACGCTCTGGTAGACGGGCGCGAGCTGGAAATTCTGCATTTCGTTCATCAGCTTCAGCGCGGCCTGACGCGCGGCGAGCGGCGCAAAGCTGTCGCGTGCGACCGCGGATTTTTTCCACGCGAGACTCGAATCGCCAAAACGGACGGCCAGCGTGTCGGCCTGTGCGATGAGCTTGGCGTCGGTGCTCACTCCGATCGCGGCATAAGCCTTGTTCCACGAGGGAGGAGGCGGAATCTTTGTCCGGCCCTCGGTGGCGGTCATCATGCTTGCGAGCAATTCACGCTGATAGTCGGGGTCGTTCGTTGCCGCCAGGGCCTGGGCAAAGGTCTCGAGCCCGCTGGCTGCGGAATTTTCGGGATTGTCGGCGTTTTTCTCATCTGCAAGTGCGGCCGCGCGCCGCGTGAAGTAGGGTCGCAAGGCTGAGAGCGGCGTCGTGCTGGCGAGTGCGGCCGCGCGTGCTGGATCCGCGGCTACCAGAGGCTCTGCGGCGTACCAGTAGAGAAGGGGCAGATTGACGTCGGAGGCGTCCTCACCGTGACTCAGCAGCCCCTCGATGACTTCCCAACGTGAAGCGGCAGGAATGCGTTGCGCGGCAGACGCGAGAAATCTCCGGACCACTGGTGAAGGGTCTGACTTGGCCAATGTCGCGAAGGCGGAAACGAGTGTTGGCGAAGGCGCCTTGTCCTCACACATCAGCTGGACCGTCCAGCCTCTCAGGTAGGCTTGGGGTGACTTGAGAAATTCGAGTGCCAGCGTGCCGGTGAGACCGCGTGTGGCGTGCAGGGTCCAGAGCGCGCGCAGTTTCCGAGTGACATCGGGATTGTCGCGAATGATCGCAAGCAGCGCCTCGTGCACCGCGGGATCCGGCCCACGCTCCTGGAGGATCAGCCTCGAGCGGCGGACAAACCACTCGTTTTTGTGCAACTGGTTTTGGACGAGTTCGGCGCTGGGTAGGGCAGCAAGGTCCACGGAGACGCGTTTGGGAGTTCCGTAGCTGATCTTGTAGATGCGTCCGTTCGAGCGGTCCTGCGGCTGTTGTTGGTGACACGCGCGGGCATCGTACCAGTCGCTGTTGAAGAGCGAGCCGTCTGGCCCGATTTCGAGTCGAAGGCCGCGGAACCAGAAATCGTTTGCCCGCATGAAATCGGGTTCATGGGAGCCGACATAGCCCGAGCCGATGGGGGTGAGCTTTTCGTGATTGATGCGACTGCCGAGGACGTTGTGGGTGAATAGTGCCCCGCGGTATTGGTCGGGAAAGTTGTCGCCCAGATAGATGAGCGTGCCGGCATGTGCGTGCCCGCCGCCGGCAGCGTCGGTTCCGCCGTCGCCGAATCTCGCCTTGTTCCATTCCACGCCGCGGTCGTAGTGGAGATGGTCCGCAATGGTTTTGATCTCGCCGTAGACGTAGGGATTGAAGTGCGGGCCGGACTGGCGCTGGTAGTATCCGCCCTGGATGACGTGGTACAGGTGGGGAATGACGCAGGCCGTGACGAACGAATCGCCGACATCGTTGAAATCGAGTCCCCACTGGTTGCTCATTCCCTCGGCGAAGACCTCGAAAATTTTCTTTGTGGGATGATAGCGCCAGACGCACGCGTTGAGCGGCACACGCTCGGCGTCGCGGGCTCCGGGTTTTCCGACGTTGGAGTGGGTGAATACGCCTTGGTTTCCGTAGAGCCATCCGTCGGGTCCCCAGACGAAACTGTTCAAGGTCTCATGCGTGTCGTGTGCGCCCCAGCCATCCAGCAGCACCTGGGGAGGACCGTCAGGCGTGTCGTCACGGTTGCGATCGGGAATAAAGAGCAGGTAGGGAGGGCTGCCGACCCAGACCCCGCCGTGTCCAACAGCGATCCCGCTGCCAAAGTTGATCTGGTCGTAGAACACCTTCGAGGTGTCGTGACGTCCGTCTCCGTCGGTGTCCTCAAGAATCAGAATCCGATCGCGACCGTAGGGCGACCAGTTGGGATACGCATAGTTTTCGAGTACCCAGAGACGACCGCGCTCATCGATGGTGAAAGCGATGGGCTGGTGAACCGCAGGCTCGCTCGCGAAGGGCACGGCCTTGAAGCCCGGAGGGAGCGTCATTGTTTTTGCTGCGACCTCCGCCATGAGACCAGTTCCGGTTCCGACAGGGAATTCGCCCTGTTGGGCGAATGCGATCGCTGAAATCAGAAAAGAGGCGAAGCACGCGGTCAGGACGAAAGAAGGTGGGTGAGGCGACGGACGTTTGATCATTGTCTGGAAAAAATTCTTGAGCGCTGACGAACAACGGCGAGGAACAGGAAAGAAACCTCAGCGAGTCGCTCCGTTGAAGCGTGACCAGGTTTCGTCCAGCGGATCGCCCTTGGAGCTACGGCCGCGATGACGCCAGGTGTCGCCGGTGACTTCTCCGGAGAACTCCAGGCTAGCGCCGACACGGCTGTTGTCGCGGGAGAAGAATCCGATGTGCTCGACGTACTTGCCATCCTTGAAGGTGTACGTGCCTCCGCCGGTGCCGGAGAATTCGCCGGTTTCGACATTGATGGCGATCCACTGGAACCAGGTGCCGGAAAGAATCTTCAGCGTTCGGCGTGCGCGAAGCGGCATTTCGGAAAATTTGCCGTTGGTGTGCCGTCCGGTGATCCGCCACGTGCCCGCCAAGGGACCCTTCCCGTCGTCAACGCGCACCCAGGCCTGCCGAACTCCGTCGGCATCGGTGAGAGTCAGGCTGTCGCCCGAAACGGCGACCTTGACGCTGCTGTGTTTGCCGACCTCGGTTCGGTCCTTGGAGTCGAACTGAATGCGAATGGAGGCGCTATCCCCTGCAATCGTATAGGAGCCACCCTGCGTGCGGATGAAGGCATGCTTGTCGTGCTCGAACCACGTATGCGACCAATAGTCGGATGTCACGATGAGCACCTGTTCCACGGTTCCCGAAAGTCGCCAGGCGCCGACCAGCGCTGCATTGTTGGAGGCGGCGTGGACAAAGCTGGAGGAGGTTGCACCTGCCAGCGCAATGAAGAGAAGAAGGGGCATCGGTTTCATGGCAGGGATTGACCGTGGCGCCGGAAAATTGCGAAGCAAGCGTGGACAACCGGATTCAGTGGAAAATTGGCGCTACTTTATGCGCGTTAGACGCTTGTGAGCACCCATCGGTCAGAAGAAGATTGGGCTGCCACAGGATTTGCTCGCGCCGAAAACCATGAAGAGCTTCGAAAGCCGGGCCTCTTCAAAAGGCATCTGCTGTGAAAATTTCTGAATGTTGCGAGGCACGCTACATGCAGTGGGCTGGCGTATCGAGGTTTGTAGAGCGGGTGGATTGACACTGAAACTGAGTCTCATCATCTATCGCAGTGTCTGACCATGTCATCCGGCGAGAATGCGAAATCTGTAATGGCCCGTTTGCCGCTCTGCCAGCTTCCGGCTGGGGAATGCGGTCGGGTGTACGAGCTTGTTGGGGAGGGAACCTTCAAGCAGCGCATTCGTGAACTGGGGTTCGGTGAATCCTCGCTTGTGACCAAGATTTCCGGGAGATCCCCGGTGATTTGCAGCGTCAATGGGACTCGGGTCGCGTTGAATCACGGTGCTGCCAGCCAGATTCTGGTGGAGCGGTGTGCCGTCCGCAGCTAGTCCGGTCAAAGCATGGCTGAGACGATTCCGCTTTCGGGGCTGGCTGTCGGCAGTTCGGCAGTGTTGAGGGAGTTTCCCAAGACGGGACCTGCATTCCTTCGCATGCGCGAAATGGGACTTCTGCCGGGTACCACACTGAAACTGGTGCGCACGGCGCCTTTGGGAGATCCGCTGGAGATTGAAGTGCGCGGCTATCGGTTGACCCTTCGCCGCAGTGAGGCGGACGCCGTCCGGGTAGAGCCTGGGGGCAGATCAGCATGAGCCTCCCGAGCCATCTTGGCGAAACAGCCCGGAATTCCCCTGCTCCTGCGCGGCATACGCCGACGTATGCCCTGGTGGGCAATCCGAACTGCGGCAAGTCGACGCTATTCAACGCGCTCACGGGCCTCAAGCAGAAGGTGGGCAACTATCCCGGCGTCACCGTCGAGAAGAAGGTCGGCACGGCCTATTCACAGCATGGCCAGCCCATCACCATCGTCGATCTCCCCGGGGCGTACTCGCTGGCGGCGCGCTCACCGGACGAAGCCGTGACGCGTGATGTCCTGCTGGGCCGGCGTTCGGATACAACGGCGCCGGACCGAATCCTTTGCATCGTCGATGCCACCAATCTGGAGCGCAATCTGTACCTGGTGCACCAGATCATGGATCTCGGTCGGCCGGTCATTCTTGTGCTGAATATGATGGATCTCGCCGCCAAGGCGGGACTCCAGATCAGCATCGATCGGCTGGAGAAGGAACTCGGCATACCGGTCATTCCCTGCGAGGCGTCGCAGGGCAAGGGCCTGATCGAACTCAAGGTTGCCATGAGCCGCTCCGACCTTCCGCTTCCGCGCCATAGCTGGACGATCCCCGCGCCCATTGCGCCGGCGGTCTCGGAGCTGCAGGCGTCGCTTGTGGACCACAGCCGCAAGTCCGCGCTGAGCGCCCGGGCCGAGGCCCTGCTGTTGCTCACGGACCAGGATTCGGTGCGTGTGGCGGGTTCGACACCCCTGGATGGCAGGACCCTCGGGATCCTGCACACCTGGCAGAAACGCTGGGAGTCCGAGGGAATGGACTGGGCGGGCTCACTGGTGAGCTCCCGCTATGAGGCGATCGGTCGCCTGTGCGCCGAGGTCGTGCGCGCGGGATCGTCGGACCGGTCCGCTGCCAATGTCAGCGACCGTATTGACGAAGTGGTTACACACCCGGTCTGGGGTTGGGCCATTCTCGGCGTCATCATGGTGGCGCTCTTCTTCAGCATTTTCACGTTCGCCGAGTATCCGATGACATGGATCGACGACCATGTGGCGTCGCTTTCCGACTGGGTGAAGGGCGTCATGTCAGAGGGTGATCTTCGGGATCTCATTACCGATGGAGCCATCGCGGGAGTCGGGGGAGTCGTGGTGTTTCTCCCGCAGATTCTCATCCTGTTTTTCTTTATCGGCCTGCTGGAGAGCACGGGCTACATGGCCCGTGCCGCGTTCATCATGGACCGCCTGATGAGCAAGGTGGGGCTCAATGGGAAAAGCTTCATTCCGCTTCTCAGTTCGCATGCGTGTGCGATCCCAGGCATCATGGCGACTCGCACGATAGAGGACCCGAAGGACAGGCTCGTGACGATTCTGGTGGCCCCGCTGATGAGCTGTTCGGCGCGCCTTCCCGTCTATCTGCTGATGATCGCCGCGCTCGTGCCCAATGACCGGGTTCCCGTGATGACCAAGGTCGGGATCATGTTCGGCCTCTATGGCATCGGCTACCTCGGAGTTTTCGGCTTTGCCTGGCTGTTCAAGCGAACGCTGTTCAAGGGGAGGCCCCCCGTGATGATCATGGAGCTGCCGCCGTACCGCATGCCGCGCATGCGCGATGTGCTCCTGCACATGGTCGAGCGCGGTGGCCTTTTCCTGAAACGCGCGGGGACGCTGATCCTTGCGATTTCGATCCTGCTGTGGTTCCTCGCCGCGTATCCAAAGTCCCATGACGGGGCCACGCCCCAGGAGCAGATGACGCACAGCTTTGCCGGGAAGGCGGGACATGCGTTGGAGCCGCTGATAAAGCCCTTGGGTTTCGATTGGCAGATCGGCATCGGTCTCGTCGCATCGTTCGCGGCGCGCGAGGTGTTTGTTTCAACGATGGGAGTTGTCTTCAATGCGCAGGATACGGGCGAGGAATCGACACCGCTGCGACAGGCCCTGCTTGCGGCGAAATGGCCGGATGGGCGGCAGCTCTTCACTCCGCTGACCTGCGTCTCGCTCATGCTGTTCTACGTGTTCGCGATGCAGTGCATCAGCACGATTGTGATCGTAAAACGTGAGACAAACTCCTGGCGCTGGCCGCTTTTCCAGCTAGGCTACATGACGTCAACTGCGTGGATCGTGAGCTTCCTGGTCTATCAGGGGGGCCGGGCGCTCGGGTTCTAGCCGTTGCCGGTGGACTTCATCCCCTTTTCCGATGCCCTTCATTCCCGCCGTTTTCGCTGAGCTTCCGCCCGAGTCCGCCATGCAGACGTGGCTGGCGCTTGCGGTGGTTGCGATGTGTGCGGTATGGCTCACCCTTCGTCTGTTCTCAAAGGCCCGGCGAGGATCGGATTGCGGCAGCGGAGGCTGCGGAGCGGTGTCAAAAGACGCGCGTCGGCTGCAAGCTCATCTCAAGAAAACCCATCGCGGAAGCCTGTTGCGATAGGCTTCTTTGGCACGTCCTTCGCGCGGAATCGGCGTGAGCCTTGATTTGGATCAAATTTTTTTCGATCCACAACAGGTGGTGGATTGACGCCGCGCCGACCACATTCTGTTGTGTGATCTTGCGGTTGCCTTTTGTCCTAAATTCAGCTTGCAAGGTATGCCCGCATACCCTCGTTCTCCACTGGCTTTTTCGGATTTTCGTTCGTTTCCCAATCATGCCCTGCCGTCGGCGGGAGGGTGTTGAGAGGTGCGGATGACGACCCGGTCAGGCCTCTCGACTTCCCCTTGTCCGGTTTCCTTGGAGAAGGTGCCGTCGTTCCCTTTTCGCCTCCTATTTTCACCATGAATTCCGCTCTCCTGTCCGAAACCGAAAACGAAACCAACGAATCACTCCCGACAGCGCCCCAGCCGCTCAAGGCGTCCCGTTTGCTCAATCGCGCCATTCCCGCGGCGGAGCGACTTGTGGTCAAACGGGATGGCACGCGGGTGAGGTTCGACCAGAACAAGGTGGCCCGCGCAATTGCGCTGGCATTTTTTGAGGAACGCACGGGAAGCACGGCCAATCCCTATCGCGATGATCCGCTGGCCTGCTATGGGCTGGAGAGTGCGGCGTTTGCCGAGGTCACGCGGATAGCGACCGCGGTCACGCAGATGCTCGAGCTCTTTTATCGTGATGGCCGCCATCCCACCATTGAGCAGGTGCAGGATGCGGTGGAAAAGGCGATCGCTGCTGCCGGCCATTGGGAAATCGCGCGTTCCTACATGCTCTATCGGGCACGGCGCGCCGAGCGTCGGTTGACGCACTATGCGGACAGCGGTCTTTCGGATTACATCGCGATGGCGAAGTATGCGCGTTATCGTCCGGAACTCGGCCGCCGCGAGATTTTCAGTGAAGGTGTGGAGCGGGTGCGCGACATGCACCTCGAGTTTTTTGCCGGCAAGCTGGATCGCCGGCTGTCGGATCAATTGCCTGCGGAAATTGCATCGCTGGCCGGAGATTGTGCCGCGCTTCTGCGCGAGGTCTGGAGCGGGGCGGACCTCAGGCGGATCATCACCGGAGCGTTTGAAATGGTGGCAGACAAAAAGGTGCTGCCGAGCATGCGATCGATGCAGTTCGGGGGACAGGCGATCCTCAAGAATCACAGCCGCATGTTCAATTGCAGCTTCTCGAATGTGGATCGCGTCGAGTTCTTCCGGGAA
Organism: Verrucomicrobiota bacterium; assembly: GCA_014584295.1. Lineage (GTDB taxonomy): Bacteria > Verrucomicrobiota > Verrucomicrobiia > Opitutales > Opitutaceae > UBA6669. The sequence goes on along the minus strand of JACTNC010000027.1, from coordinate 43,460 downwards.
TATTTTTTCCTGCTCCTCAGTGGATGCGGCGTGGGATTTTCGGTGCAGCGTCACCACATCGCGCTGCTGCCGGATCTGCCGAAACGTCCGGCAGAAAATGAACTGCCTGTGGTGCACCATCACGTTACGGACACGATTGAAGGCTGGTCGGACGCGCTGCATGTGCTGTTGATGTCGTATTTTGAGGGCACGAAGGCGGAATTTGATTTCTCTGCCATCCGCCCGCGCGGTGCTCCGCTCAAGACCTCAGGCGGAAAGGCACCGGGCCATCTGCCGCTCAAGAAGTCGCTCGCACAGGTCGAACGAATACTCGATGGCGCTGGCGGCCGGGCTCTTCGTCCGATCGAGGTCTACGACATCTGCATGTTCATCGCCAAGGCGGTGCTCGCCGGTGGTATCCGTCGTTCCGCGACCATCTGTCTCTTCTCACCCGACGACGAGGAGATGACCAATGCCAAGACGGGCAACTGGTTTGAACAGAATCCGCAGCGCTCTGCCTCGAACAACTCGGCGGTGCTTTCCCGCGACGAGGCGAGCGGGGAATACTTCAAAAAACTCTTCAAGGCACAGAAGGAGTTTGGCGAGCCCGGGTTCTATTTCTGCGACCATCCCGATGCCGGCTGCAATCCCTGCGCGGAGATCAGCCTGCTGCCGATCGTGGACTGGGACCTCAGCCCCGAGGAGCAGTCCTCGCTGTTCCGCCAGGGTTACCATGGCGAACTTCCAGGAGCCACGCGGCTTTCGGGCTTCCAGCACTGCAATCTGACCACGATCAATGGCAATGCGGCCACCACTGAGAAGGCGTTCTATCAGGCATGCCTCGCGGCCACCGCCATCGGTACGCTGCAGGCCGCCTACACTGACATGCCCTACCTCGGCCCGGTCACGCGCCTGATCAACGAGCACGATGCGTTGCTGGGAGTCTCCATCTGCGGATTCATGGACAATCCGTCGGTGCTTTTTGACCCGCGTATCCTCGAGCAGGGCGCGCGGCTGTGCCGCGCTGCGAATCGCCTGATCGCAGGCCTCATCGATATCCGTCCCGCGGCGAAGATCTGCACCACCAAACCGGAGGGCACCGCCTCGCTGATTCTCAATGCGGCTTCGGGCATTCATCCCCATCATTCAAGACGCTATTTCCGTCGTGTTCAGGCCAACCGGATGGAGCCTGTCTATCGCTTCTTCAAGGCGACCAATCCCCAGATGACCGAGACCTCGGTCTACAATCCCGCGACAGATGACGTGATCACGTTCCCTGTGGAAGCACCGAGGAAGGCGATCCTTCGCAAGGATCTCACGGCGGTCCAGTTTCTCGAACTGGTGAAGCTCGTGCAGCAACACTGGGTCATCGCCGGTGCGAATCCGGATTCGCGTTCGCCGAAACTGAATCACAATGTGTCCAATACCTGCACCGTGCGGGAGGACGAGTGGGATCAGGTGTCCGACTACATCTGGACAAATCGCGAGTTCTTCACGGGCATTTCGCTCCTGCAGGATGCCGGGGACAAGGCCTATGCACAGGCACCCAGGGAGGAAGTCACCGTCGAGACGGATGTGCACCGCTGGAATTCCCTGAAGCCCCACCGGGTCGATTACACGCAGATGCGCGAGGCAACGGATGAGACCGAACTGAAGATGGCCCCCGCCTGTGTCGGCGGCGCCTGCGAAATCGTCTGAGGTCACCCACAGTCGCGCCGGCCCGCCAATCCGCATGAGGGAAGAATCCAGTCCCTCGGCGGGCCGACCAGTTCCTTCTGAATCCATCGGATACAGCCGACGGATCAAGGCCGCTCGGTCACCTTTCTCCGATCGGCTGACGATGCTCCATGGCTGCAGGCCGCCGTTTGGGCGCGGCATGCCACCGACTGATTGCAGGACCAGCGACATCCTGCACTTTTGTGAAGCAATACCGCAGCGACTGCACTCCAGCTGCTGAAGCGAGAGCCAAACGGGTCGTAATCTGAAGCATGAAGAAGAGCTCGTCGGTAGCAGACAGACGCCACTCATTCCCTGCCGCGATTCCGCAAACGCGGATACGCGAAGCACGTCAGGCCGGCCCTGCGGCCACGTCGCGCCTCTTTCATCTGCACGAGAAACTGTCGGCCGGGAAGCGTTTCACCGTGGCAACGCTCGCACGCGAACTCGAAATTTCCGAACGCACGATCAAGCGGGACATCGAACGCCTGCGGGATTTCCATCGTGCGCCCATTGTCTGGGAGCCCAGCGCCAGGACCTATCGGTACAGCGAACCCTTCGATCTGCTTACGGGACTTCGGCTGAACGCGGATGAAACGCTCGCGGTCGTGCTCGCCGGTCACACGTTCTCCGCGTGGGGCGGATCTCCCCTGGGGAAGATCCTGACCCATGCGCTCGGCAAGATCGCGCGTTTTGCAGGTGATGCCATTTCGCTGCCCGCTGACCTGATGCGGGAGTGCCTTTTCACTCCGGATGCGGATTCCGGCGCGGAGCCGGGCTCGCGATGGTTCGCCACGCTGCTCGAATGCATTCTGCACCGACGGGTGGCGGCGTTGCGCTACCACAAGCCGTCGTCGGCGAAGCCGGAAAGCCGGGTGGTGCATCCGCTTCATCTCGCCTGCCTCGATCACCGCTGGATGTTGATTGCGCACGACGAGCAAAAATCTGGATGGCGCAGCTTCCTGCTCGATCGCATTCAGGGACTCGAGCCCACCGAGAAACGCTTCACGCCTCCGGCGCGCAGCGCCATTCGCAATCACCTCAAGGGCTCCCTCGGGCGCTTCACCGGAGAGAAGGAAGTCGATGTGCGACTCAGCTTCTCCGCCCTCGCGGCTCCCTATGTGCGTGAACGTCCCTGGCATTTTTCCCAGCAGATTGAGGAGCGTCCCGACGGAGGCATCCATGTCCGGCTGCGACTGAACAATCTCGTCGACGTTCAGCGACGCATTCTCGCGAACGGGCGTCACGTTGAAGTCCTTGCGCCCGCGGAGCTCCGTGAATCCGTGGCGAAAGAGGCGGCATTCTTGGCGAAAAATAATCGTTAGAAAGAAGTGGAAAATGATGGCGGTGGGCCACTCGGTGTCCCTGTGGGTGGGATATCCTGTCGCGTTACAGGTTCCCGATCCAACCCTTACCTCTGTACGCTCCCCACGTCCATGCGCCGCCGCTCCTTCTTCACCCTTATCGGTCTTGTTCCCCTGACCATTGCAGCACGTGCAGCTCCCAAGGACGATGCCCCGAAGCCGGACCCGCTGCCGGTTGAGCCGTGGCTGGACGGCCCAGACACCCTTGAGCGCTGGCGTCGCGCCCAACGGCAGCCCGTCTGGGAAAGTGATGTTCCTGAACTCGCCCTGCTGATTTCCTGTCTCAGGAGCAACGAGCGAGTTGAATTCGCCTATTCCTCCGGCAGCACACCGGGCCAATTGAGGTGCGTGACTCCCGGCCAGCTCTACACCGTCGAGGGATTTCCCGGATATTATCTCTCGGGCTACTGCCATCTGTGCGAAGCCGAGCGAACGTTTCTCGTCGCGCGAATGAGCCGACTCGCCTTGGCAGATGCCGGAAACAACCAAATCATCTACTGAGCCTAACCCAGTCATTGACGCAACCGATTCAGGCTTCAAGTTGAACGTCCTCAGGTCTGTTCGTCATTGACCTGACCAAGGCTTCTTCGCTTCGCATTGCCTTGCTGCCGCAAACCCTGCGGATTGGCTTCGCGGACACGAAGAAACGAGTTTCTTCCGGCACCCCATATCTGTCCCTACCGACCACCCTCCTCCCGTGAGCTTTGGCACCTTCCTCGGAAAAACGACTGGCTAATGGCTCATGCGAATCGAAGTGATCGTTCGTGTATCGTACCGCTTAGTGGAAAACAGATAACCCCTTCACAAGCATTCTGAAGGAATCCCCATAATCTCAGAATCCACAGATCCAATCTCTTTCTAGACTCAACCATCAACGCATATCTAACCATGAAACTCGATCTCGCCACGCTTCACGCTGCTGTCAATGGCTCTGCAGCAGCCTTCCGCTGTCGCAGAAAGCTTCAACCCGCAGGAGGCCCCGGCGACAAGGTTTTCCCACCAACCTTTGCTGGGGCGGTCTACGCCGTCGAGCAGCGGTGTGTCTTCGGCGAGGACGGAAAGGCACTCCCAGAGCCAAAGACGTGTGTCGTGCTCGACACTGTGCAGTCACAGGCCAACCGCATGGAGCAGGCATTGCAGGAGGCGCTGGATGCGGGACGCATAACGATTCCTGTTGTGAGGGTGGATTTCACGGCCTGGTCGCCAGCCGGCAAGAAGCCGGAAAGCGAGCGGCTCATCGACAATGTGGGCATTGTTTCAAGCCTTCAACTGCCCCACCGTCTGGCAGATGCCATCCTTCGAGACAGCCAGACTGCGGATGGTGTAAGATTCCGAGATTCAGCAATGGGCAGAGTACTCAACACCATCAGCCAGCAAAATGCTTCCGCACTCTACCGACTTTGCCCCACAGCGCTCCTTTTTGGGATGTGGGATTCCACTGGACCTAAGGGTGGACTCGGCGCGAAATTCGAGCGCGCGATGGTTTCGGAAGTTGTGGGTATCGGTGCTTCCATCGATCAAGCTCACAAATCAAGAGGCGTCCGTCGCGACCCACTGGAGATTCGCGCCGCAGTAAAAGTGGTCAAAGCGGCTGACAAATCTTGGAGCCTAGCCAGCGCGAATGCGAAAGGGGCTGAAGCCCCATCTTCCGTGAATCACAGCAGCGTGCCATTCGATTCGGACAACTCTGGTACAACTATTGAATACGCAGAGCAGCTGACGACCCTCTCACTAATCGTGCTGCGGCGACTGCGTTTTCCAATCGGTGATGTAGTAACGCATGAGGCTGATGCAGCTGCTCGCACAGCACTGGCAGCCCTTGCTCTCTGTGCAGCCACACTCGCGTTCGAGTCGGGCATGGGATTGCGGTCGAGATGCCTCCTATGGCCGGACAACGAAATGAAATGGGAGCTCCTCGCCAATCCTGGGACGAAAGCTGAAGAATACACAATAAGCTCAGACGACGCGATCGACCTCTTGGCTGAGGCAGTCAAGGTAGCGGACAATATCGGCCTGAGTTGGGAAAAGACACCTGTGACCCTTGTACCGCAGGCAAAACTTGTGGACCTCGTCCGCCTCAGCCAACTCGAAGCTACGAAAGAAGAAGGCAACACTGACTGATATGCTCATTCTTGGCATTCGCTATCTCCAAGGCATCGCTGTCGGTTCGCATGGCGATCATGGACAGGTCGAGTGGCCACCGCATCCCGCCCGCGTGTTCATGGCCATGGTGGCCGCGCATTATCAGACCGGTGCGGACGCGGAGGAGCGTGCAGCCCTGCTATGGCTTGAAAGGCAGCCTCCTCCAGACATTTTCGCGCCCGAAGCTCTACCCTGCAACGTGGTGACACAATATGTCCCGGTGAATGATAGGGCTGGACCAGCAAAAATGCCGGTTCATTCACTTTCCATTACCCGGCATCGGATCGACCGCGTCTTTGCCCGTGCATCGTTGGCAGGAGGGGATACAGCCGTACTCCATTGGCCGGCTGCCGAACCACCCCCAGGCATACGTAGTTCCCTGGCTAGGTTGTGTGCGCAAGTTAGCCGCATCGGGCATTCCAGCTCGCTCGTGCAAATGTGGCTTGCGAATTCGGTGCCAGACGGACTTCAGCATTGGCGCATCGACGGAGATCATTCGACACACATGCTTCGCGTCCCGCGCGCGGGCACACTGGACGAACTCGATCGCAGCTTCAACAGAGAGGCGGTGGAGCGATATGCTGAATTGCTGCTGGCAATGGAATACGCGAAGACGTCGAAAGCTAGATCGGCGGCGAGGAAGAAACTAAAGGCTGATTTCCCCAATGGTGAGCCACGTCAAGACCGCCCGCGCATCTCCACCTATGAAGGTTATGCCTTGGTTGGCGCGGAAATGATCGCGCCCAAGGCGACAGGCAGCGCCTTCAGTCCACACCTCGCCATCTTCACCCTGGATCGAGTCGATGGCCCTTATCGCTCGCTCGATCTTGCCTGCACCCTCGCGCTCACCAACCGATGGCGCGAGGCGATTGCTAGCCATGCGAATGATTTCTCGCCTGAAGTCCAATCGCTGCTCACCGGCCATACGTCAGACAGGACAGCGCTGCAATCCACACACGTAGCCTTCCTGGCACTCGGGTTCGTGGGGCATCCTTACGCCACCGGACATGTGCCCGGCATCGCGCTTGCCCTTCCTGGAGAAAACACAATGTCGCCCGACCTGCGGCGTGAGGTACTCCGCGTCGCTGGTCGAGTGAGCGAATTGAAGCTCGGAAAGCTGGGCGTGTGGAAGGTTACGCCCAGCTTGATGGCCCGACCGCTCGAAACGCTGCGAGCACGAACGTGGACAGCTCATCCCGATGGCGCGACCCATTGGAGCACCGTCGCTCCAATCGTTTACGACCATCATCCGAAATCGAAGAACAAATCCGAGTACCTCGCCGAAGTAGCTGCGATGATTCGCACCGGTTGCGAACGCATCGGCCTGCCTCAACCCCGCGAAGTCATCGTCACCCCCGTCTCCGCCCATCTAGGTGCACCACCCGCCCACGCCTTTCCGCGCCTGCAGCGCAAGGACGGTAGTGAACGGCGCCACAGCCACGCCATTCTCATCTTCGATGTACCCGTCTGCGGCCCTATTCTGCTCGGTGCCGGCCGCTATCGCGGATACGGCCTATGCCGTCCGATGGAGGTGGATGCATGAACTACCAAGCACTCATCACTACAATCACCGATGCTCACGAGCAGGCGAGAGCCCGCGCCATTGGCGCAGTGAATCGCCACCTCGTCTTACGCAACTGGATCATTGGCGGCTGTGTCGTTGAATTTGAACAGCATGGTGAAGACCGAGCGGCCTACGGAACCGGATTGCTGAGCCGACTCTCTGCGGATTTGAAAAGCAGGGGCGTACCGGGAACCAGCCCTGATATGCTGGAGCGGATGCGGCTGCTGTATCTGATCTATCCCCAACTCGGCGGGCACATTTCCCCAACGACCAAAGCCAAGAAGATATTGGGACATCAATCAACATCACCGGAGATTTCCGCATCACTGATGCGGAAATCTTCTATTCGCGCGAAATCAACTGCCTCAGACATTTCCGCATCACTGACGCGGAAATCTGCCGCCGTTCCAGCACCGCCGCCGCTATCTCCAGAACGGTTGTTGCAGCTGTCATGGACCCATATTGCTGAGCTCGTGCGACTCGACGCTCCGTGGAAACGTGCCTTTTACGAAAATGAATGCCTTTGCGGGAATTGGTCCGTTCGTCAGCTCCAGCGGCAAATCGGCTCGTTGCTTTATGAACGAACCGGTCTCTCTACCGACAAGCGCGCCGTCATAGCGCGTGGACGCAGTCAGGCATCAGAAGCGCCGCTTACCATGGGCGATTTGATTCGTGATCCCTACGTCTTGGAATTCACGGGACTGGCCGCACACTCGGACTTCGAAGAGAGCACTCTTGAGAAAGCCCTGCTCGACCATCTTCAGTCCTTCCTCCTGGAACTCGGCACAGGGTTCTGCTTCGAAGCCCGCCAAAAACGCATTACTGTAGGCAACGAGCATGACTATATCGACCTCGTCTTCTATCACCGCGCTCTCCGCTGCAACCTGCTAATTGAGCTGAAAGTGCGCGCCTTTCGACACGGCGATGCTGGCCAGATGAATTTCTACCTCAACTATTGGAAAGCGAACATGATGTCGGAGGGCGACAATCCGCCCGTTGGGCTTCTACTGTGTGCGGACAGGGACAAGACCAAGGTAAAATATGCCACCGACGGGCTGCCGCATGATCTTCTCGTGTCGCGCTACCTCATGGCACTGCCCAAGCCAGAGCAGCTTCAAGCGTTGTTGGAGCATGAACAAGCCATCCGGCAGAAGCCGAGCAGATCCCACCCCAAGGTGAAATCTCGAAGGAAATCATGAGCGCACTCCCGACATTCCCAGAATTCTTCCATGCGGTGCACGGTCACGACCCGTTTCCTTGGCAGACGATGCTCGCCGAACAGGTATGCAGCCACAAGTGGCGCGATGGCTTTCCCGACGCCGTGGACTTGCCTACTGCCAGTGGAAAGACCGCCTGCATTGACATTGCCGTCTATGCGCTCGCTGTGGAGGCAGACCAATCCCGCGCCGAGCGCACCGCAGCGCGCCGAATCTGGTTTGTCGTAGACCGACGTATCGTGGTGGACGAGGCGTTTGAACGAGCAGAAAAGCTGGCCAAGGCGCTGGAAAACCCCGTCCTTCCAGTCCTGCGTTCCGTGACAGAACGGTTGCTGAATCTGCGAGGTCTCAATTCCAGGAAGCGGCCTCTCGCCGTCGGTCGGTTGCGTGGCGGCGTGTTGCGAGACGATGGCTGGGCACGCATCCCTTCGCAGGCAGCCATCATCACCAGCACCGTTGACCAGCTCGGCTCGCGTCTGCTCTTTCGGGGCTATGGGTATCGCGCCTTGGCTGCGCCGATTTTCGCGGGACTTGCGGCGAACGACAGTCTCATACTCCTCGACGAGGCACACTGCGCGGTGCCGTTCCTGCAAACGCTGCGCGCAGTGAAGATGTTCCGTTCGAACAAGTGGTCGGAAGAGCAGAATGCAGCGCCGTTTCACGTTACCGTGCTCTCAGCAACTCCCCCAGGTGGCGAGGAAGATGGAGAAGCATTCAGCGTTTTCCCGGAGAATAAAGACCGCGCCGAGGCACTAAATCATCCTTTGCTACAAACACGGCTCACGGCCTCCAAGCGCACCGAGTTGAAGACCGTAACGAATGAAGATGATCTGACGTCGGAAATCGCCTGCGCTGCGGAGATATTTGCCCGTAGAGGAACGATGCGCATCGGCATCATCGTCAACCGAGTCGCCCGCGCGACGGAGATCGCGGCACTCCTATCCGAAAAGGCACGTGAGAATGCTCCAGATGGTGGGTCATTGGCCATTGATGTGAAACTGCTCACAGGCCGCATCCGCCCGCTGGAACGGGACGCAGTCGTCGAAGAGTTGCATCCAATCCTGCATTCTTCGTCCAAAGCGAAATTGGACCGGCCACTTATCCTGGTGAGCACCCAATGCCTCGAAGTCGGCGCGGACTTCAGTTTCGACGCACTCGTGACCGAGTGCGCCAGCCTCGATGCGCTGCGCCAGCGCTTTGGACGGCTCGCGCGGCTGGGTACCCCAGAAAGATCAGAGGCGATCATCATCGCAGCGGAGAACGCGTTCAAGAAGCCTGACCCCATTTACGGCACATCGATGCAGGCAACGTGGAAGTTTCTCTTGAGCAAGGCAGATGTCATTAGTCGAAAAGAAGGCAAAAAGGTGGTGAAAACGCGCATCGTCGACTTTGGTTTCGAGACTTTGCGCGAGATGCTTCCATCACCGGAGGATATGCAGCCGATGCTCGCTCCGGCCTCCGATGCGCCGATTCTCCTACCCGCGTATCTCGATCTACTATGCCAGACGGCGCCACTACCGCATCCCAATCCCGATATCGGTATCTTCCTCCACGGCAAGGGTCGCACGACCGCGGAGGTTCGTGTCGCCGTGCGCTGCGACCTTGACCCGCAACATCCAGAACAATGGCCGGAAATCGCAAGCCTCTGCCGACCTGTGGGCAATGAAATGTTCTCAGTTCCGCTTTACCGTTTGCGCTCTTGGCTTTCGGACGGCGACGACCTTTCTGGAGATGTGGAGGGTGAATTAGCGGAAAGCGATAAACCTCGGGCGCAACGATCGCGCACAAAATTCCTCATCGTCCGCGGGCACGACGATTCCAGAGTCTGCGACGATCCGGCAGCCATCTATCCAGACGCCACCATACTCCTGCCTTCCCCACGAAACATGGAGGAATTGTCCGCGATCCGGCAGCTTGGCCAGGTTCTCAGCAGAGTTGGGCTCGGCAATCATCATGTCGATCTCTGGGAACTTGCACTTATCCGGTCCGGCAAACCCACCTCACTCCGCCTGCATCGAAAGTGCCTCGCCCCGTGGCTCGGTGAGAATGGTTGCACTCCGCTGCGCCAACTCATGGGTTTGATTGAAACATCCGAACCGACAGCTGTTGAATTGCGTGATGCCTTGGAGGCAGTTCGCAACTGGATTCCCGACGGCAACACTCAAGCTCTGCCTACTTGGTTGATGGAACTGTTCGAGAGTACCAAGGCTTTTCGCTTCAGCGATATCGCCTATCACCCGGGCGGTGGAATCATCATTTACGCAAAGAAGTCTGTTAGGCGTGACAACACTACCAACTACTTCGAGGACGACTTCGAGGACGACTCCGACTTCAACAGCAATTTCCCCGAAGCTGCAAGCCTCGCTGTCCATTGTGCCCAAGTCGCCCGCGAGGCCTTCGCTCTCGGCAACGCTTGCTTGGATGCCGGGTTTGCAAGCCTCTTACGGATAGCTGGTCAGTGGCACGATGCAGGCAAGTTGGACGAACGTTTTCAGGAGGTTCTACGCAATGGCGCGCCGAGTGACGGAAGCCCACCACTCGCGAAGTCTCGGGACAAGCCTCGCTCCAAGGAGCACGCTAAAGCAATCGCTCTCGCAGCGGGATTGCCAGGGCACTTTCGACACGAAATGCTTTCCGTTCAGTTGGCGGAAAAGTTTATCCCTGGCGCATTTTCGGAGAGGGATCGTTCTCTCCTTCTCCACCTCATTGCAAGCCATCACGGGCATGCCAGACCCTTCGCACCAGTCTGCGATGATCCCGCTCCTCCGCCGATCATTAGCACGCTAGCGGAGACATCTATCGCGCTTTCAAGTGAGGAGCGGTCAGGACATCCCGCACACCGCCTCGACTCGGGCATCTCAGACCGTTTCTGGCAGATGACCCGCCGCTTCGGCTGGTGGGGCATCTGCTACCGTGAAGCCCTGCTCCGCCTTGCCGACTGGCATGCCAGCGAACATCCGGACAAGGAGGCAGCATCCAAGTCATGAATGAACTGTCACACACCCTCGAACTTCCCGGCCTCGACGGTGCAAACCCGCTCGGCTTCTTAGCTGCTATCGGCACTCTCACCGTTTTGTCTGAAACTGATCCTTCCGTCAAACTCGGCTGGCATGCTCGCGCACGATGGGTTCCGTATCTATTGTCTCCAGGATTGATCGGAGATGAAGAGAAGAAGCGTCAGGATATCTTGCAACGCCTCTCCACACGCTTGCCTGGCCAACCCGTTGATCCGTTGGCGCAGCGCAAACGTGAGTTATCCCAAGAACGTTTGGATGCTGCAAAGAAGAGGCTGCGAGAAGCCAGAGAGACTTTGAAGGCTCTCAAGTTGCGAGGAAATCAACTTAAAGCCGAGCGTGAGCGCATTGTAGAGCCAATCAGGCTTAGGTTCGAAAAGCGGCGCAAGATTGTCAGAGGGCGACGCAATGTTTCTGTACCATCGCCGGAGTTGGCGATTGGCAAGAAGGTTGACCTTTCAGCTGAAGAGTTTCGGTCAACTGCGGTTTCTTTTCTGCAAGACCGAGAAACTGGCTTGTCAGCCATTTCAATGCTCGCCGCATTGGCCACAGAAAGTTGCAACAGCAAGCCATGCCCGCGAACCCACTTTGATTTCGTTGATTCATCTGGGCAGTTAGCATTCTTAGAGGCGGCGCTCCATTTGATGGCGAAGGTTACGCGTGAACGATTGGATGCCACGCTGTTCCGATCTTGGAATCGCTCGGATGAAAAATATTCCTTCCGTTTTGACCCGACTGAAGATCGTCGCTATGCTTTGCTGGATCGCGACCCAACCGCTGCCAACAATAAGAGCACGAGCGAATGGATGGCCAACCTTTTGGCCTACCGAGCACTGCGTGCATTTCCCTGTGCCATTGTTCGCCGCAAAAGCGTCACAACGGGCTGGATGGAGGATTCAGGATCAGTGATGTTCACTTGGCCAATCTGGGCAAATCATCTCGCATTAGAAACCGTCCAATCTTTGCTTGGTCGCGAGGAGTTAATTGCACGCAAGCCGTCCATATCGTTGCGAAATATTGGCGTTCAGGCCGTCTATCGTTCTCGAAAGATTGCCAACGGTGACTACGTTAATTTTTCGCCTGCGTTCGCAGTTTTGTGAAATCAAACTTTCGCTGGTTCGTTGCTCCTTGGCCATGAGGCTCCGAACCAACGCCTCGAACCACTATCGAATCCGTGATCGGCTGAGTTTATCGCACAGATTCTGGCTTTGAGTCCTGGTGCAGGTCGGCTCTCCGAGGGCCTCTCACCCTTCGGATTCAACCCGCGCCAGGGTTGAGGTGGGATCTCCTCAAGTCAGCTTGTCAGCCGGTCATATTCTCCGTGCGAGCCAATCCAGAACCATTCGACGCCATTGTCCGTCATGATCGCGAGGGCACGGTAGTCATCCCCGACCCGCACCGACCAAAACTTGCCTACTTTCTTGAATTGGAGCGAAGGGTGGCGCGGGTCGCGCATCCACATGCGAAAGTTCTTGAGCGCGAGTTCTTGGACATTCTTGGGTAATCCGTCCAACGCCTTACGAAAACTTCGGGTCGTCGAGGACTTCATCAAGTGGCACTTTCGGTTCGGTCCCATCTTCGCTGACCAAACGAGCAAAAAAAGCGTCCATCCGTCCGTTTTCTGCATCGGCCTCGATTTGCCGGTCCCAAGCTTCGGCATCACGCTGCTTCAAGCGCGCAATCAAAAGTCGAAACTCTGCCGCTGAAAGTTTTGCAATGGCCTCTTCAATTTCAACAAGCGTACCCACAGGACGAAGCATGGCCCGCTTCATCCTAAACTACAAGTATGCAGATGCCGATTATAAGGCCGTTGAAGGTTGTGGTTTTCTATCCGGCTCGGCTCTCCACAGTGGCTTTCGCACACTGGGGGCCCCGCACGCCGTTTTCAATCGTGGCCTGAGACGTTCATGAGCGCACCGGCCGACGCCACCCAGGACCTTCTCCCCGCACGGATGCTCAATGAGTTTGTCTATTGCCCAAGGCTTTATTTCTACGAGCACGTCGAGGGTATTTTTCTCCACAATGCAGACACCCTGAAGGGCGCCGCCGACCATCGGCGCGTCGATGGAGGCAAAGGTGCATTGCCCAAGGCAGGAAAGCAGGGCCGCGATACCGAAAACGCGGAGGCAGCAGGCAATGAGAAGGGCTCTTCACCTCCAGAGGGTGATTCCAACTCGGTTGAGGCCGCTGATACCACTCCGGCGGATTCGGCGCCCGAGGTGATTCATGCGCGCTCGGTAATGCTTGGTTCGGAATCGCTGGGTGTCGTCGCCAAGCTCGACCTGATCGAGGTCAGAGTCGATGCCTCCCAGACCGATGCTCCCGTCGGGGTCCATTCCGTGTGTCCCGTCGAGTACAAGACCGGCGCTCCCCGTGAGGGCGAATCCGGGATCAACTTGTGGGACACTGATCGCATGCAGCTTGGGCTCCAGATCCTGCTGCTCCGTGAAAACGGCTATACTTGCAACGAAGGCGTCGTCTACTACCGGCAAACCCGTCAGCGCGTCCGCTTCGAGATGACCGCCGCTGACGAGGACTGGATTCGCCGCACCGTGGTCCTGGCTCGCACGTGCGCGTCGGGTCCCATTCCGCCTCCGCTCGACCATTCCCCCAAGTGCCCGCGTTGTTCGCTGGCACCTGTCTGCATGCCCGACGAAACGCGGTTCCTTCATCAGATGGAACCCGACAGCGAACTGCCCCTGGCGGAGCCTCAGCTCCTGCTTCCCGGTCTGGCCGAGGGTGAGTTGGTGCTCGACGAGCACCGCACCGCTCAACTGGCGGATTCATTTGCTGCCGACGGCGACGAAAAGATCTGGGAGGCATTGCAGGAGCCCAGGATGCCACGGCCCGCAATCGACGGTGAGGTCCGCAGGCTGATCACGCCCGATATCGATACGAAGGTCCTGTACGTCAATACGCCAGGAGTCTCGATCACCAAGAAGGGGGAAACGGTGGTCGTGAAGGAAAAGGGCGAATCGCTCGCGGAGTTTCGCATCAAGGATCTTCATCATGTCACCGTCTTTGGATCGGCGCAGATTTCAACGGCGCTCATCCAGACGCTCTGCGATGCCGAAGTGCCCGTTTCCTATTTCTCCATGGGCGGCTGGTTCTATGGACTCACCCGCGGACACGGTCTCACGAATGTCTTCACGCGAATCAAGCAGTTCGCCCGAGCCTCGGATCCGCAGCAATCCCTGGTCCTGGCGAGGCTTTTCATCTATGGGAAAATCCGCAATCAGCGCACGTTGCTCATGCGCAATCACGTGGAGCCTCCGCCGCTCGTGCTGCGGGCTCTCAAGTATGCCCAAAGTGCAGCACTGGCCGCCACGAGTCACGCCACGCTTCTTGGCATCGAAGGCGCGGCGGCGTTGGTCTACTTCCGCAATTTTCACGGCATGATCAAGGGTGACCGCGATGACGATGAGATACCCGGTCTGGAGGAAAATACACGCGACACGAAACCTGCCGAGCAGGCGCTCTTTCGGTTTGATTTCAAGACTCGCAACCGCAGGCCGCCCCGCGATCCCGTCAACGCCCTTCTCTCTCTTGCCTACAGCCTGCTCTCCCGTGACTGCACCGTTGCCGCGTTGGCGGTCGGCTTTGATCCCTATATTGGGCTGTACCATCGTCCGCGTCACGGCCGGCCTGCACTCGCATTGGACATCATGGAGGAATTCCGGCCGCTGATCGCCGACTCCGCCGTGCTCAGTGCGATCAATACGCGCATGGTGGGACCCTCGGATTTTGTTCAGGCGGGAGATGCGGTGAATCTCACACCGACCGGGCGGCGTCGCTTTTTCCAAGCGTACGAGAAACGCATGAGTGACACCATCACGCATCCACTTTTTGACTACAAAGTGAGCTATCGTCGGGCGATCGAACTCCAGTTCCGCCTGCTTGCCCGTACACTGACAGGGGAGATCGAACGGTATCTGCCATTCACGACACGCTGACGGGAATCAAGCCATGGCCCGCACCAATTACATTGTCACCTACGACATCTGCGATCCCAAGCGCCTCCGGAAGGTTTTCAAGGCCTGCAAGGATTACGGGCTTCATATCCAGCTTTCCGTTTTTGAGTGCGATCTCACCGCTGCGGAGAAGATCGACTTCGAGAGCCGTTTGAGAGGCTTGATCGACCGGGAGAAGGATCAAGTGCTCTTCATCTCGCTTGGCCCGTCAGAGAGCCGCGGCGAGCGGGTGATCACGTCGCTTGGACAAAGCTATGTTCGGCTCGATCCCCCCTGTTTTGTCGCATAAGTTCGTGACGTTGGCCGCAGGCGCTTTCAATCTCCCTGGTTGAAACACCGATTTCCCGTTCTTTGACAGACCCTCGCGAGCGGCAGGGTGATGCGGAAAACCTGCCTACCGCTCGCATGTTGGTATCCAATGGGTTGGCATGCGAGCAATGTCCAACGGCGACTTGAAGAACAGCATGCTCATACACCCGCTCGGATTCCATTTGAATTGCCACGGCCGTCCAGACACTTACCAATGTGCAATCTCCGCGCTCGAAAGAGCGCGGCCCCGTTGAAGCGGCTCCGCCGCCTCCTCCTTCACCCGGCCATGAGCCATCTCCGCGCTCGAAAGAGCGCGGCCCCGTTGAAGCAGGCCGGATGTGGCCGACGCCACGCAGGTGCAGACCCATCTCCGCGCTCGAAAGAGCGCGGCCCCGTTGAAGCCACCGCCGCCATCGACTTCCCGCCGCCAAGCGTGCCATCTCCGCGCTCGAAAGAGCGCGGCCCCGTTGAAGCGTCCTTGGATGCGCGCGGGCGAGCGACGTGTTTACATGATCTCCGCGCTCGAAAGAGCGCGGCCCCGTTGAAGCCGAGCGCAGCGCCAACCGCATCGCCCGCAACAGCCAGATCTCCGCGCTCGAAAGAGCGCGGCCCCGTTGAAGCCCGATCGTAGTCCCGCTCGCCGTCGCGTTGAGCAGCATCTCCGCGCTCGAAAGAGCGCGGCCCCGTTGAAGCGCAAGCTGGTCACGGCGCCGAACATCACGGCGGGCGCATCTCCGCGCTCGAAAGAGCGCGGCCCCGTTGAAGCCATGATTTGCGCAAATGGCAGGAAAGAGAGGGTGGGATCTCCGCGCTCGAAAGAGCGCGGCCCCGTTGAAGCATACAAAATGGTACCGGAAATGGGACTCGAACCCATATCTCCGCGCTCGAAAGAGCGCGGCCCCGTTGAAGCGACGAGGTGCACCTCCTGGCCCATACCTACCGGCGCATCTCCGCGCTCGAAAGAGCGCGGCCCCGTTGAAGCATTAGGTATGATTGGGAGGCGAAGCGCACCGGGGTGGATCTCCGCGCTCGAAAGAGCGCGGCCCCGTTGAAGCCTTCTGCGTTACATCACCGTTACTGACGTGCGTACGATCTCCGCGCTCGAAAGAGCGCGGCCCCGTTGAAGCTGGAGCTGGCAGAGCTGGCGGAGACGGTGTTGGCGCCATCTCCGCGCTCGAAAGAGCGCGGCCCCGTTGAAGCCCTTTCGTTTTATTTGTCTACTAACTCCAACACCTATCTCCGCGCTCGAAAGAGCGCGGCCCCGTTGAAGCGCGGGTGAGCGTGCAGGCGAAGTCGACCTCGGATTTCATCTCCGCGCTCGAAAGAGCGCGGCCCCGTTGAAGCGAGCGCGATCAATTCGCTGACGGTTTCACCCGTGCGGATCTCCGCGCTCGAAAGAGCGCGGCCCCGTTGAAGCTCTCACCTTGCCTTGCCTTGTCTCACCTTGCCTTGCATCTCCGCGCTCGAAAGAGCGCGGCCCCGTTGAAGCAACGTTCGCACGTTATCCCAGATTGGGAACGCAGGGATCTCCGCGCTCGAAAGAGCGCGGCCCCGTTGAAGCGCTTTTCTCCGCGGTTTAGAATGTCATCAAAGATGGATCTCCGCGCTCGAAAGAGCGCGGCCCCGTTGAAGCGTGTTATCGACTCGGAATTTTTGCGTGCCGCTCGAAATCTCCGCGCTCGAAAGAGCGCGGCCCCGTTGAAGCATTTAGCCGGGATTTTATTCCTCGCCGATTTCCGATATCTCCGCGCTCGAAAGAGCGCGGCCCCGTTGAAGCGCGCAGGCGTTCGATTGTTTTCTGGCGGGATTTTTCATCTCCGCGCTCGAAAGAGCGCGGCCCCGTTGAAGCGCTTGGCTAGGCTAGGGATTGGCTTGGATGGCTTCGATCTCCGCGCTCGAAAGAGCGCGGCCCCGTTGAAGCGGTTCTGCTGATTGGTCGGACGGTGCCTGATCTTTTATCTCCGCGCTCGAAAGAGCGCGGCCCCGTTGAAGCTCAAGCGATGGGGTCAGCGGCATTTCCCCCGTGCGCATCTCCGCGCTCGAAAGAGCGCGGCCCCGTTGAAGCTTTCGCTGCCGCTTCTGCGGCTGCCCGTGACGCCTCATCTCCGCGCTCGAAAGAGCGCGGCCCCGTTGAAGCGCCTAAACAACGGCTTCTGACTGGCGGCCGGTGCCGCATCTCCGCGCTCGAAAGAGCGCGGCCCCGTTGAAGCGAAGCGTGCCTTGGATTTAGATGGAGTGCCTTGGCCAGATCTCCGCGCTCGAAAGAGCGCGGCCCCGTTGAAGCCCCCGGTGCCCCGTCCGTTGAAGCATTCGCGGGCGTTGCGACCCTTGTTTGGGCGGGCTGGAATCTCCGCGCTCGAAAGAGCGCGGCCCCGTTGAAGCGGTTCCGCTTAGCCGTTCCGCAGCCGACCGCGAGACCATCTCCGCGCTCGAAAGAGCGCGGCCCCGTTGAAGCACGATTGGGCGGACGAAGAGGCAGACAACACATCGCTATCTCCGCGCTCGAAAGAGCGCGGCCCCGTTGAAGCCGGGCGAACTGGGTGCGGGCGGCCGGGTGCGGACGAATCTCCGCGCTCGAAAGAGCGCGGCCCCGTTGAAGCATTGGTTTGAAGGCTCTCAGCAACGCTTCTGCCTTATCTCCGCGCTCGAAAGAGCGCGGCCCCGTTGTCGTGCGCGTTGAACCGCACATTCGGTTGTGAAGAGATTACGTTCGCGGAAGGCTGCAGGGGAGTCCTGAAGCAGCCACGCGCGTGCCCAAGGATCGGGGATGGCGAACCAGGGTCGATCTAGTCGGCGACTGGATTTGTCCACCCAAACCGGCCGGGGCAGGCGATGATGATTGGCCAGGTGGGTTGCGACCGCGGCGAGATACGCATCATGGACGGTGTTGCCAGTCAGGGGAGGCTCTCCACGGATCGCAGCGAACAACACGGTGCGGGGGACTTCTTTCGCAGCAGGAAATTGAAGTGGTCGAGAAACTCGGCGAGGTTGAGACCCATGCCCTCAACGTTGTCGGCGTTGCGCACCACCTCGCGCAAGGTATGAGGTCGACGCCACGCCGAGCGTTTGAGTCTGCGTTTTCGGGGCGGCATCTGATGGCAGAGTGCACGCGTATGCGTGGCACGCAAGCGCGCCTATATGCGCGCCGAGTTGTAGAATTCGTGTCACAAGCATGACTGCGCTTGAATCTGAACGAGTTTCACCCGGGCATCCGGCTTTTCTGCTGTTGCGAAGTATGCGTGGCATCTCCCTGAAGGGGGTTTCTGTGAGATTACAACGCCGGCATCTCTGGAAGACCGGGGCGCCGATGACAGTGTGGATGTCTCACGCGAGGAAACAAACGTGGGTATTCTCCATAGGCTGATCGGCGCAAAGGACGCGGCACCACGTGGTTACATCGGGGCGGAAAGCGGCTCCGCCAAGAAATCTTGCGAATTCTGCAACTTTTGGGGGGCGGGGGTGTTTTCGTGTCAACTCAACTATTGAAAATGAACTCTTCGAAACTGTCTCTTACACTCGTTGCGATTGCTGTCCTGGGGATAGCCTTCAATCTTGCCGGCGTCGTGCTCGGCTTCTTCTCGCCTCTGGCTTTCGGTGCCGTGGTAGTTTCCTGGGCGCTGCTCCTTGCTGTTCGCGACTATGCACCCCAGGAGCCGCTTATCCGTGCGGTTCAGGCCAAGGCGGCACCGGCTTCCTTACGTTATCCTCTCGCTGCCTGAGTTCGATCAGCGGCTGACCTATATTCCGACCGGAAAGTAGTCGCCCATTCGCACCAACGCAGGGATATCAAATCTCGGCCCGGGGGTTGTCCTGATTGAGGAGCTCCCGGGCTTTTCGTTCCTTTTTCTCTTCCTTCGTCTGCTGCACGCGTTCTTTTGCCGGAACGGCGAACTTGGATCCCGTCAGCACGCAGCCGGGGCGACCCGGCACACAGTCGGTTTTCAGGCGCAGGCAGTAGTCGCGTGCGATGTCAAAATGCGGACAGGAATAGCTCATGGATCAAATTCGAATCCTCGTGCCGGTTCGAAATCCAGCACGCTCAGGCGCCGCTCACGTGCATCGATCTCACCGCTCCACACATGAGGTTTCCCTGAACCTCCGGTGAGGAGATGAACGCTCACGTGGTGTTTGCCGGGTGTTAGCGGCAGGCGCAGTTCGCCGGCGGACGCACCGTCCGACTGCACTCCTTTTGGCTTGAAGCTGTGTTCCTGTATCTTGCCATCGATATCGAGCCGTAGCGTGACAGGTGAGCGCGCCCGCTTTGCCGGAAGTTGACCCCGCATGTGAATGGGTCGCGTGTCCTCGGCGGCCGGCACTGCGGTGACCGTGCTGCCGTCGATCCAGTCGCCGTAGGCGCGAAACATGACGATGAATTCCGGATCTGCAGACTCAGGGTTCCTGAATCGTGCGCTGCTTGCCACAAGCAGCAGAGCCAGGCCGAGCGCTGCGACCGCGATGCCCGTGAACCATCCGGCAAATCGGGGTGTCGAGACTTCTGCAGGCGATTCTGCCTTGCAGAGAGCCGCCGCAGTGGCGGCGAGACGCTCGGGACGCAGAGGGTCGAAATTCACGTGAGCCACGCGCCGCGGATCGGCGCGGTTGGGCCTGAGTTCGGGCTCGCGTGTTCCCGCGATGCGCGCGGGCATCCAGCGGTTTCCTTCGCGTCCGAAAGACTCGCTCGACGCACATCCCACAATCAGCACCGCGGTCGCTCCCTTGGTGATGAGTCGCTCGATCAGCTTGGGTTCGACCCAGCCCGAGCAGGGCACCGGCCGAATTTCGTAGTTGGGAATGCGTCGCGACCAGGCTTCACGGTCAAAAAGCTCCCAGCCTCCGTCGCTCTGCGCGCAGACAAAGGCGATTGGCTTCGGAGTGCCGCGCGCGCGTTGGGTGGCGGCAAACTCTTCCAGTTCCTTCCCGACCTTGCGTGCATCATACCAGGCCATGCCGATTGCCTGGGTGTCGCACGATCCCGTACAAATGCCGCATCCGATGCAGCGATCGGGGTCGATCTGGGCCTGAGAGGGGAAGGGTCTGCCATCCTTCCTCGGGACCATGGTGATGGCGCCAAAGGGGCAATCCAGCGAGCAGAGCGTGCAGGAGAAGCAGCGTGAGGTTTCCACCGCAGCCTGGAAACTCGCGCGCGGCCGTCTGCGTGCCATCCACCAAGGCGCCGACAAGAGTCCGAGGGAAGCCAGAGCGCCCGTCAGCCAGAGGCCCGGTCCGCTTAGTCGCGTGCTCAACTGCAGCGGCCAGAGAAACCACCAATCCAGACTGAAGGTGGCCGGCTTTACCGCGAGCTGGGCGGGTGCCGTGTTGGTTGCCGGGATGATCAGTGATGCAGCGATCACCGCACCCGTCAGCCAGATCATAAGACTGCGTTCGGGCAAAAGTCGCGCGCGGCTGAGTCGTGCGAGGTGCAGTGCGAGACCCCCGGCGATGGCGAGTGGAAGCGCCATGTGGAGGAAGAACACGACAAAGAACAGGAGCGACGGAACGGTGCGGTCCCTGTTGAAGAGCGGAAGCATGGGCTCGCCGAAGATGGGCAGGACATCCAGAGCCTTCATCGTGCCCTTCGCCACGAGTTGCGCGCGATCGTCCCATACCAGCCAGTAACCCGTCCAACCGATGAACCAGATCAGTCCCAGCATCGCAAAGCCGCTCACCCATGCGAGCCAGCGGGCGCCCGCAAACTTGCGCGCCAGGAATATGCGCAGCGCGTGCAGGAGAATCAGCAGGACGGCGAGATCCGACGAATAGCGATGCACGCTGCGGACGATGCCGCCCAGGGAGTAGGGTCCGAGCGCATCCAGGGAACTCCACGCCGTTTGCGAACTCGCGGAGTACCAGAAGAGCATGAGCACGCCGGAGAGCGTCGCTAGCAGCAGCATGGCATTCGCCGCGGGTCCCAGCTGGGCGAGCGGATTCAATGTGCGGGGCCACACCCGCTCGATCAGGGTGTCGATCCGCGTCAGAACGGCATCGCCGGCCGACAGCAGGCGAGCAGCTCTCACCGGAGGCAGCGGTGGTTCCACGACTGGCGTCGGGCCCGCGCTCAGCGTGTCTGCCAACTCCTCGCAATCAATGTCAGGATGAGGATGGTGACTCATTGGATTGCGCGGCTTGTCTTCGGGCCTGCGGACCTCGATGGAGGATTCATGTCCTGGAGCGTGTGGTGATGGCGGTCAGTGGACATCAGGGATTGCGGGTGTTGCCTGTGCGGGCCTCGCGCAGGAGATGGAGAAGTCCTTCGCGCAGCCAGGCACGATGGCGCGGATCGAGCGTGAAACGGAAGGCGACATGACCATCAGCGTCGATCAGTTGGAAAAGATTGGCGTGATCGATGATTCCGGTCTCCGGATCGCGCGTTGCTGAAAACTGCAGGCGGGTGAGCACGTCGCGCATGGCGGCCGGGTTTGTGGCATTGACGTAGCGGAATTCCGGATACGAGAGTCCCTGCGCGGTTGCCATGGCGTCCATGATCTCCGCCGTTTCGTATTCGGGATTGAGCGACAGCGCGACGACGCTCAGGTGGGCGCGTTCGACAGCGGGAAGTTCGCCGAGAACGGCGCGCAGCTCCTTGAAGATTTCCGGGCATGCAGTGCTGCAGGCGGCATAGACACCGGTAACAAGCACAACTTTCCCATGCAGGTGGGCAAATCGGAAGGCGGCGCCTTTCTGATCGACGAGTGACGTGTCGGGCACGGGCAACTGCACACGAATGCGATCGCCTGGGAATGGCGGGAGGACCTGTGCTGCGCGGCTGTCGATGGCTGCATACCACACCAGCCCGGCGACGGCTGCGGCAACGACGCCGAGACCTGTCCAGGCTGCCCGGCGATGTCGCCACCAGGTCTTCAGCTTGAGGAGGGATTTCCCTGCATCGCGCCAGATCAGCAGTGCGACGATCACCACAAAGAGCGGCTCGAGCAGCATGATACTGACAGCCGCCCACGAAACCCCTCCGGTGCGTGGATCGCCGCGGTAGCACCAGAGCTGAAAATCCCGTACAAAACTCCCGATGGGGCCGTCGCCGGAGGGCCCGAAAATGGTGATCAGGAGAAACGCCTCATAGGCAAGCAGGGAGCTGCTGAGGAACACCAGCAGACCGGGTCCGGTGAAGAACCGGCGGGCGGCGGATACAGCGCCGCCCGCCGGCACCGGAGCTACGTCCGTTGCCTGGGCGAGTTCTAACATCGGGCGTTCACCTCACAGGCCATACGTCGGCGAGCGCCTTCCAGTTTGCGAAATAGTAGACCACAAAGCAGGCGAGGAACACGAAGGTAAGCACGATGGTACCGCGTGTGGCGGTGTGACTGTTCGCGAGTGAACCGATCTGCGCCCCTGCCTGGATCGGTGGCGTGCCCCAGTCGGCCATCGGGCGACCGTTGTTCTTCGGACCAAAGAACAGTGTTCCCACACAGAGCAGCACGAAGGCGAGCAGGCCGATGAAGGCGAGCACACCGCCGATGCCGAGCACGCCCAGCCAAAGGTGGACAGCGGGACCGTACACGCCCTGGGCATCAACGTCCCAGCTCCGACGGGAGACGCCCAGGGAGCCCGCGAAGGACATTCCGAAGGCGAGCAGGGTGATTCCGATGCCGAACAGCCAAGGCTGGATGCGGGCGAGACCGCGCCAGATAAAATCGCGCTGGAAGATCAGCGGGATCACGTAGTACGCGAGGGCCATGAAGGCGAGAGTCGTGCCTCCGACGACCGTGACGTGGAAGTGTCCCGGGATGCGCAGTGTATTGTGTGCGATGATATTGATCTGCTGTGTGCCGAGCGTGACACCCGTGATTCCACCCAGGAAACCGAAGATGATCACGGAGAGGACGGTTCCGGAGAGGGCGGGGTTCCGCCAAGGGAGCGCAACGACCCATCCGAACAATCCGCGGTTGTAGCCCCTTTCCCTCATGGCGATTTCGACGCCCCCGGGAACGGTGAAACCGTGGATCATGGATGCGAGCACCGCGAGGTACATGGCGTAGGAGGTGTTCCAGATCTTCCATGTGGCGCCCACACCTGGATCCACGAGGAGGTGGTGTGCCGAGGCGAGATTGATGAAGAGGATGTAGAGGGCGAATGCGGTGCGGCAGACGGTCTCATTGACCGGCTTGGCGCCGACGATGACGTTTGAGAGCAGATACCAGACGGTGACCATTGCACAGACGTTGACCTGCTGCGACTGGTGGCCGAGGCCCCACCAGATCATGCGATACCAGATGGGATCGGGCTGTGCCGTCCAACCCATGGAATAGGTGAAGGTCGGAATCATCGCTACGGCGCCATGCAGGAGCGTCACGACCGCGATGATCGCAGCGGCAAGAGCGCCGAAAGTCACGATCGGCATGGACCCCTCGTAGGCGCGGTCGCGCTTGGCGACGTAGAGCGTGGCGAAGAAGTTGTACACGCCGACGAGCGTGCCTACGGCGACGAGGATGATGCCCAGATAGAATGCGGGGTGTGCGAGCAGCGGAAGGTACGAGGTCATCATGACGTCGGCCTTTCCGACGAGAATGATCCAGTCGACCATGATGCCACCCGCGAGCATGAGGATGAACCCGACCCAGGCGACCTTTCGCGAGTACAGCTTTGCGTTGAGCGGTGTCGTACAGGCGAAGTAGAGGATCGCGACCTCGAAGAACAGGATCCACAGGATCAGCATATTGATGCCGTGGAAGGTGATTACGCGGTAGAACCAGTCGGCGGGCAGCAGGTGCACGGTCTGCCAGCGTGTGAGCGCGAGCAGGAGTGCGGCGATGCCGCCGAGCAGGAGGAAGACAATGCCGACGACGGCGTGGAGCTTGATGAAGCGTTGCGCGGCGAGGCAGACGCCGAGACCGGTCGTGTCGCACACGCGTTTGGGCGCGTCGGGTGCAGCCAGCGAGTGCGGGCCGACGGAGAGGGTGGCGGAAGCGGTGGTCATGGGAGGCGGGACTCAGGGTTATTCAACGAAGATCTTGCCGGTCATGGCGTGATGTCCGATGCCGCAGAATTCGTTGCAGACGATGGTGTATTCCCCCTTTGAGGTGGGCGTAAGCGTGAGCACGTGATCGTAGCCGGGCACAGCCTGGAAGTTCATGTTGAGCGGCTGGAGAGAGAAACCGTGCTGGAGATCCAGTGCGGAGAGATGGATGCGGTAGGTTTCTCCCACGCGCAGGCGCAGTGCGGGGTACCATTGCCACATGCGGCCGATGAGGTAGGCATCGCCGCCGGGCGGGGGCTCGACGATGGGCAGTTCCGCGGCGAGGGCGTTGGCGATGGGATTCTTGAATGTGCCGACGCGATTGGTCTCGACGAACTTCTGGGTACGTTCGAGGAAGGCGTCGGGCTTGACGGTGTAGGCTTCGCCGGTGCTGTTCTGTTTGCCGCGGAAGTGCCAGTATGGCATCATCAGCGACATCACGAAGCACCAGACGAGGGCAACGCCGATCCAGAGCTTCTCGTGGCCGGCGGGCGCGTGGAACCAGGGAGCGGTGAGTGGGCGCAGACTCATGGTGAGGAGGGTTTAGGGCAGTTGTGCCGGTTTGGTCAGGAGCAGTTCGATCCAGCCCCACACAGAGTAGGAGAGGACGGGGATGAGGACGCCTAGGATCAGAAGCAGCCAAGGGTTATCGAGCAGCCTCTGCCAGGGGTGTTTTTTCGCTTCGTTGTTCATGGGTGGGTGGTAATGAGAAAAGGCTTATCCGGCCTGTCGCCACCGGATGATTCGGCGCACCATGACGGTGAGGAAGAAGACGCCACCGGCCACGGCCACGAGACCGCCGATCCCCATGACGCTCAGGCCGAGATATTCGCCGAGGGTGCGGACATGCTGCTCGACGCCATACTGCTTGCGTCCGAGTCCATAGGCACCCGCCCAAGCGAATCCGAGGCCGAATACGGCCTGACCCGTTCCGAAAAGGATCAGTTGCAGCCGAGCCCAGCGGGGCTCGGGCACCTTGGTGTGCTTCGATGCCACGGAGGTGCAGAAGTCATAGGCGGCGGCCATGAGGGCAATCGTCACCGCGCCGATGGCACAGTGATAGTGCCCGGGTACGAGTGTGCTCGAGCCGCGGATCATCGCACCCAGGAGGAATCCCAGCAGCGTGAGGATCGCGCTCCCGGCTAGGCCGGCGAAGCGGTGATCCCTGAAGGAGAGCCGAGCGCGTTCGCGTCGCACGTGGACAAAACCGGCGATCATCACAACCAGCACGACCGGGAAGATGGTCCAGCGCATCAGGTGCGTGGCCATGGAGAAATAGAGCGTTTGGGTTGTCCCCATGAAGGCGAGCACGGGGAGGAGCCCCTGCGGCAGCACGAGTGCAGCCATCAGGGCCGTGGTTGTCGCCGGAGATAGAAGCTCTATTCCGGCCCAACGACGCAGCAGATGAATCCAAAGGGCCATCATGGCGGCGACATTTCCCACCTGCAGCACGTGTCCGCCTCCCCAGAACAGCAACTCGTAGTAGGCTGCGGGCAATGTGAGGGGAGTGGTCAGCCACGATGCGACAAAGGTCAGGAGGGCGAGCAGGTTGGCCGCAGCCGCTGCGCGCAGGGCAATCACGACCGAGGGTGCGAAGGCCTTGGCGTCCGTGCGGGAAGGTGTGACAAGTGCCAGTGCGAAGAATAGGCCCGCGCCCGAGAACCAGCAGATCAAGCCCGCAAAAAACATCGGATGATCAATCACGGGTACATAGTTGGAAAGCACGGGCATGGCTCCCGGCATGATCGCGCCAGAGAGCAGTCCCGCGAGGCCCAGCCCTGAGAGTGTCAGGGCGATGCCAACCCCGGCCCGGCGCAACCTGGGGCCAAGCGCCAATCCGAGAAAGGCGAGGGTGCCCGCCTGAAACCAGACGACGATTGCGAGGTCGACATGGACAACGAGGGCACGCCTGAAAAACAGAGGGTCCGTGAAGAGCCAGCCGAGGAAGGGCAGGCGGCCCACAACGAGCATCAAGGACAGGAGACCTGCGAGGACGAGACTGCCGATTGCAAAGAGAAACCACCCCCGGGCCGGACCTTCACGAAAACCCTCGCGCTCCACGGTCGACACCGGGAGGGTGGCGGGTGCGGGCACGTTTGCCGGCGGGGAGGAGAGGGAATAGGCGGTGGGAGGCACGGCGTGATTTACCGAGGAGTCTATCCAAGGGCGAAGTGCACGGCATTGACGTAGATCAATGTTTCCTCACACCCATTCAGGTAGCATTCCACGACAGCCGATGAGTTTCCCCACCACATCCCCTCTTGCCGCCGACACCGAAGTCGCCGACAGATCGTCGATTCCCGGGGCGCTCTTCGCGCTGACAAAACCCAGAATCGCGTTCATGTCGGTCATAACGGCGATGGTCGCGTACGGCACGGCGCGACCGGTGGCGAACGTGACGATAGCGACCTTTATCGGGACCGCATTGTCGGCTGGGGGCGTGCTGGCGTTGAATCAATGGTGGGAACGGAAACAGGACGCGCGCATGCGCCGCACCCAGAGCCGGCCGCTTCCGCAGTTGAGGCTGACTCCGGCAGTGGCGCTTGCCTGGAGCCTGGTCCTTTGTCTTGCAGGTGTGTTCTTGCTCGCCTTGACGGTGAATCTGATTGCGGCCGGTCTGGCAGCGCTGACGATTGTGACCTATGGCTTGGCCTATACCCCGTTGAAACAGCGGACGCCTTGGGCCACGGAGGTTGGAGCGGTTTCAGGGGCGCTTCCAGCCCTTCTCGGCAATGCAGCGGCAGGACATCTCTGGGCTGCCCCCGGGGTCGCTCTTGCGGTAATGCTGCTGTTTTGGCAAATGCCGCACTTCTTTGCCATCGGCTGGCGGCATCGTGAAGACTATCGTGCGGCGGGTTTCAAGCTGAGACCTGCGATCGATTCCTGCGGCGCCAATACGGCATGGTGGTCTTTTGTTTACGCCGTGTCCCTGCTGCCCATTTCAATTGTTCCGTGGTGGCTGGGCTCACTGGGCGCGACCTATGGGGTCATCACGCTGATTGCGGGAATGGCATTTCTGTTTCGTGCGTGGGGTTTTGTCGTCGCCTCCGATCGCGATCTCGCGGCCCGCCGCCTATTCAAAGCATCACTCTTTTATCTCCTGATCTTTATGGTCGCCTTGTTACTCGACCGGATTCCAGCGTGGCCAGTGCCCGGGAGCGTGCCATGATCGGAGACGGCGCAATTGCCGGGAAACCTAGGTCCCGGCTGACAATCTCCCCCAATTTTTCCACCCATGTCCGGTGGGAATGTACATTTACGGAAACGCAGGTACTGTCTCAACAACCATGAAAATCATACTGGCTCCCATCGATTTCTCTCCCGTCAGTAAGCGGATCGTTGAGGAAGCGGCCGAACTTGCGCGCCTCCTCAAGGCCCGGTTGTTTCTACTTCATATTGTCCCTCCGCCGATTGTCACGCAGAGCGAGTACGTGACTCAAAAAGGCGCTGAGTTTGCCGCCCTGACAGTGGATGCCATGGCGGAGGACCTCAGGAAGCTCGCGCTTCCGCTCAAGGCATCCGGGCTCGATGTGGAGACCCAAGCCATGATTGGGTTTCCTGGAATTGCGGTCATCGAGAAGGCAAAGAAGCTGAAACCGGACTACATCGTGGTAGGATCCCACGGGCACGGGGCGTTCTACGATCTCATCATCGGAGGTACAACGAGCCGGATCCTCAAGCAGGCGGGCTGCCCGGTGATCGTCGTTCCCGCAGAAAAGAAAACCAAGAAATCTGGAAACGGGTCCCGATAGTTGATCGTGCGGTGAGGTTTCCTGCCGGCGGGGGCGTCAGAGATTGGCGCCGGCCCGCCTGTGCATGCGGGCCTTTCGCTGAGGACGAGCTATTGGGTCGCCCCTTCCTGCACCTGGCGGGTCGGGAGGCCGGCCTTCTTCCAGTCGGCGAGCCCGCCGGCGTTTGACGCCTTGTAACCGAGGCGATTGAGGGCTTCGGCGATTACTCCGGCGCGACGACCCGAATGGCAGTAGAGGATAAGTTGTTTCTCTCCAACGGAGGCGAGGAAAGGCTTCCATTCCTTCTGCTCGCCATCGAAATCGCTCTTCGAAAGGAGGTGTGCCGGGTCGGCTACGCCTGTCTGTGCCCATTCCTTTGGCTCACGCACGTCGATGAGGATCGCCTTGCCTTCGGCGACGAGTTGAGAGGCTTCCTTGGGATTGATTTTTGCCACATCGCAAAACGCGACCGAGGCCAACATCAGAAAGAGTGCGGAGAGTTTCATGATAGAAAGTGCACGAATGAGGTGCGATTCAGAGAGTGTTGGAGAAATATCAGGATCGGCAACCGTTTGTTGGTGGGGCGATACGGCTCGATCGTTTCAGCGGCGGGGGTCGGAAGAATTACAGGAGCCACTCAATCGGAAGGAACGACGCGAGGGCGACGACCATTCGGCGCCGGGTGCTGGCGTAGGGATCCCGCTTGTGTTCCCGGGTCCCCTCCGGCGAGAACTCAATCCATTTCAGCCTGCCTGAGGATGTTTTCTTTACCTGGTACGCTTGATCGCGAAGGCCACCTTCCAAATAGGATGCGATACCCTCGGCCAAGGCGGTGCTCTCAATGACAAAACCCATTTCGGTGTTCAGTTGTGCGGAGCGGGGATCGAAGTTGAAGGAACCGATGTAGGTGCGGCGGCCATCGACTGAAAAGGTCTTGGCGTGCAGGCTGGATCCCGAGTGACCCACGAGACCGCGGTCCTTGGTCGAGGGCGCCGAGAATGTCCGCTTTACTTCGTAGAGCTTTATGCCCGCCTTCAGAAGCGTGCGGCGATGCTTTGCATAGCCGGCGTGGACTACCGCGACGTCCGTGGCTTCAAGCGAATTGGTCACGATGGTGATCTTCACTCCGCCTCGAACCAGGCGCTGGAGGAACTGCACACCGACCGCTGTCGGCACGAAGTAGGCGGAGACGAGGAAAAAATGGGAGAGCGGGGTGCCCAGTGTTTCCTTGAGACGCTGCGGGACCGTGTCGGGAGCTGCCTGCCCGAGTCCCTTGGCGGGATCGTCGCTCACCATGCGGATGTCGGTCCACTCGAATTCGACAGTTCCGGACAGCAGGTCCTTCACAAACGCCTGCTGTGAGAGAGTGCGTCCGTAGCGGGCGGCATCCGGATGAAAGGACGTCCGCATGAGGCGTCGTCGGGTAAGAACGCGTTGTTTCCGGGATGGCAGCGGCAGGAGTCGGTCGGCGGGATACGAGGACGAGCATGCCCAGTACCGATCGAACTCGGCTGATACCTCCTGGACGATGGGGCCGATGGCCATGACGTCGAAATCGACAAACTGCATTTCTTCGCTCGAGCCGAAGTATTCGTCGCCGATATTGCGCCCGCCGATGATTGTCACCTGGTTGTCGATCGTGAATGACTTGTTGTGCATTCGCCGGTTGAGGCGACGGAAGTCGGTAAGGTAGCCGAGAGCCCGCCATTTCCGGATGACGAAAGGATTGAACAGGCGCACCTCGATGTTCGGGTGGTAGTCGAGGGTGGCGATCACCAGGTCAAGGCCGTTGGTGTTGTTGTCGTCGAGAAGGAGTCGCACACGGACGCCCCGTTCCGCTGCGCGAAAAAGTGCGTCGAAGAGCAGCCGTCCTGAGAGATCTGCGTGCCAGATGTAGTACTGCACGTCCAGGCATCGTTCCGCTGCGTCTGCCATGAGGGATCGCGCGGCAAATGCGTCGCGTCCGTCAGCCAAGGGATGAAATCCGGACTTCCCGGGATGAGATTTCGCGATGGGTGCGATCGCCTGGCCGAGTTGCGTGCTTTCGGTTCCGAGCATGGCAACCGAGTGGGCTCGATCATCCAGGGACGGCAGGCGGAACATGATGGATGGGGGTATTCAGGCGGGCTCGGGCGACGCTCTTGGTCTTGCTCGCACGGGCTGCAGCCGGATCAGAGGGGTTGAAGTTTGCGCCGCGTCCGCACGGCCCCGGCGAGGCGATGCAGCACGGGCTCCGTTTCATTCCAGCCGAGGCATCCGTCCGTGATGCTCTGGCCGTAGGTCAAGGGACGCTGGGTGTAGTTCTGGGAGCCCGCGACGAGGTGACTTTCGATCATCAGGGCGGCAATAGCGGATTCGCCGGTTTCAATCTGTTGGGCGAGATCCTCCGCAACGGCAGGCTGTCGGGAAGGATCCTTGCCACTGTTGGCATGGCTGCAGTCGACCATGATCCGCGACGGCAGACCTTTTGCCTGCAGCAGGTCTGCTGCCTGGTGGATATGTTTCGCTGAATAATTCGGTCCCGAGGTGCCTCCGCGCAGAACGAGGTGCGTACTTCGGTTTCCGGTTGTGCCCATGATTGCCGGTGCGCCTTCCCGAGTGAGAGAGGGAAACCAGTGGGGATGGCTTGCGGATTGGATGGCGTCGATCGCCACCTGCAGGTTGCCGTCGGTGCGGTTTTTGAAACCGACGGTCATCGAAAGACCCGAAGCCAGTTCACGATGGACCTGGCTCTCCACGGTGCGCGCGCCGATGGCTCCCCAACTTACGAGGTCGGCGTAGTATTGGCCCAGGGTGGTATCGAGGAACTCGGTTGCCGTTGGTACGCCTTGGGCAGTGATGTCCAGCAGGACCTGGCGGGCTTTTCGCAGTCCCCGGTTGATCTGGTAGGATTCGTCGAGTTCGGGATCGTTGATGAGACCCTTCCATCCGATCACTGTGCGCGGCTTTTCGAAGTAAACGCGCATGACGAGGACAAGTTCCTTTCGAAAGGTGTCGCGGATGGCGGCAAGTCGGCGGGCATAGTCGACGGCTGCAGTTGGATCGTGAATGGAGCACGGACCTACGACAACGAGCAGGCGGTCATCGCGGCCGTCAAAGACCGCCTCGATGGAGCGGCGTGAATCCTGAACAAGAGCACTCTGCGCAGCCGTCACGGGCAGTTCTTCCTCGAGAATGGCAGGTGCAAGGAGCGGTTTGACCGCACGAATGCGGAGGTCAGAGGTGATCGGTGTCGTTGAGGCGGGCGTCACTGGAATACCGAAATTTGAAATTAGAGTCCGCCGAGCACGTGTCGCGCCTGGTCGGTCAGCGCGGTGCGATTGATCTCGGCTTGAGGAATGGTGGGCGTGGACACCCCGAGCGCGCGGGCTCTGGCGTGCAGGCTGAGCCATGCCAGCGATTCCCGTTCTCCCCCGGCGGCCTGTGCCGCGGCGGTTGCCTGTGCAGCGCCGGTTGTTGTGAGCTGCTCGGGAGCCAGCAGGTTCTTCTCTCCGAGAAAGAGCGTGAGCGATGCGCCAAGCACTTCCAGCCATGCGCGGGGGGATACGGGTGGCATGTAGGTCATGCCCTGACCCGCGGGGAAGGGCGACCACTCCATGAACTGTCGGATGTGCTGGTGCAGTTTGGTCAGTTCAAGGTCCATGGTGGCGGGGGTCCAGCGGGCTGAAAACTGCTTCCGTTCGCGGAACTTCTTGACCTCCCATACGCGGAGCAGGACCTCGGTGTCGCCTTCCACCTGCCGCAAGGCCCCCGTAAAAATGTAATCCAGCCCATCGGCGCAGGTGTCGACCAGCTGGCGGAGGTTTTCGGTGGTCCATTCGGCCGGGAAGAGAGCATAGTGCCTGGCTTCGCCGACAAGGCCGACGGCTGCGATGGGTGAGTAGATCGGGCACGAGCAGAAAGTCTCTGCCAGCCACAAGGGCAGCGCACGCGTCAGACGTCCCAATTCCTCCTCGGGTTGCGGCATGAGTGCATGGATCCTGGAATCTCCGAGAAGCGCGAGCTGGGCGAAGGCGATGCGGCGGAGGCGGTCACCCTTTGGCGGGAGGATGTGTGCGGCGAGGGGTTCAAGGCCGTACACCCAGATCGGTTTGCTGATGCTGATCAGGCTGATTGAGGCGGGCCCGCGAGGCGCTGATTGGTTACCACCCTCGGCTGAGCCCGGCTGCGGGGGCGGAGGAAGACGCCCCTGCTTTTCTGCTTCGATCAATTCGGCGAGCGCATTTGAAAAGCCGTGCAACCTTTCCTCCAAATCGGGGCGCCGAAGGGAAAAAAGAATGTCGAGTGTGTGCCGGGCTGCCGTGGTATTGCGTGTGGCAAGGTAGGCCTGGAGAAGGTTTAGGCCGGTGGCTGGGCCGTGCCGCTCCGCATCGTAGCGCGGGGCGATGAGTTCGGCGATGGATTCCACGTGTCCGGTAGAACCAAGGTCGCCGGAGATGGTGACAAGCACATCGGCGCGGTCACCCGCGGTTGCGAGCACCTGCTCGTAGAGGATCAACGCGCCGGGGAGGTCGCGCTGATCCAGCTTTTCCCGTGCAGAAATCAGTATCGAGGCGATCGATCGAGGAGTGTTTGCAAGCTCGTTTGGAACATCGATGTCGACCTCATCTCCGGTGTTGACCGGTTGAGGCGGGAGCGGTGTGCCCAGTGCGGGAGATGGAGCGGCAGACGGCGTCTTTCTTGAAGTAAATCGGTCAAAAAATCCCATGCCCGAAGCCAATTCACATCCCGGGTCGCTGGCGAAGCGAAAAGCGGTGAGAGGTGAAGTTGTGCGGGTGATGCACGAATTCAGGACCTCGGACGGGGCGCGAGGAGCTGCGAGGGAGAAACACCTTCGCGCACAGCGACCGTGGCCAGCACCTTGGGAACGTAGAGCTGGGTTTCGCTTGGGAGGTACCGACTGATGGCGGTGAAAGTCCTGGCTCCTCGGCTGCTCAAGGTGCGCCCGACGCGGCCCTCTCCCGCGTTGTAGGCCGCGATGGCAAGGGGCCAGTCCCTGAAACGATCATGCAGTTTTTTCAGGTAGCGCGCCGCGGCCTGCGCGCTCTTCGCGGGATTTGTGCGTTCGTCGGGGAGAAAGGTGCTGAGTCCAAGGCTCTCTGCCGTGGCAGGCATCAGTTGGAAGAGTCCTTTCGCTCCCACGGGACTGCGTGCGTTCGGATTGAACGATGACTCCACCTCTGCGATCCAAGCCAGCTCCGAGGGGATGCCTTCGCTGGCAAAGGCTGCTTTCAATCCGGGCATTAACGAGGTCGCCCGGCTTGGAACGGGGCGGCCGGCGAGCCGGGCCTTCCACAGGCCGTAGTGCGGAATGGCAGCGTCAGCGGAGGCAGGTGGGACTGTGGACGGCCGTGGCGAAGGCACAACACCGGGTCGCCTGGGCGGCGGAGTGGGTTCCGGTTTTTCGCGAGCGGCCTGCTCGGCGGCTTCAGCTAGGTCAAGACGTTCGCTGATCCAATCTGACAAGTCTGAACCCTCTGCGCCTGCCGGAAGGTGCTGCAGGATCGCCTGCGCCGCGGGAGCGAGTGAGGCCAAGCCCTCCAGTGAGTCCGATTGAAGTGCAGCCTGAAACTTCTGGAGAAAGGAATCCCAGACCTCCGGTGAGACAAATTCATATTCCGCCTTTACCTCCTCGGGGGCGTATTCGTCGAATAGGCGCTTGCCGAGGTCGTAAAGGTCTTCGGCCGCCGAAGGGGCGGCCTGTGCTGGTTTGGGAGCATTTCTCCCGGTTTCCTCGGCCGCGATTTCACCCGCGGCGAGGAAGGCACTCAAGGCGATCAGAGGAACTTTCATCGTCCTCACCTGACCGCCTGAAATGTGCTGGGTTTCAATCTGGAGAAGCGAGAGCGCAGAGCACTCTCGCGTCTCCAGCGTCAAAACAAACTACTTCTTTTTCTTTGCTGATTTGGTCGCCTTCTTGGCGGGTTTTGCTTTGGACGCTTTCTTGGATGCGGCTTTCTTGGCCATAGTTTCTGTATTTGGGTTATCGTTTTATTTGGCCATTCAACGCTGATGTTGAAGGGTCAATGCTGGGAACGTCCAAACGTTACGAAGATTTTCTGACAAAACGCGAGACTGTTCTTACACAAATGCGATTTCTTGCGCAGATTTTTTTGAAGGAGCGATTCTTGATCCGCCTGAATCCGCGGATGAAGTGTCGGCGGACATGCGATCCAAACGATGATTCACGTGCGTGCGATCGCGAGATGAAGGGCATTTTCCCTCTGAAAAACGCCGCTGCGAATTGGCGCGCGTGTCCTGCGTGGAGATGCGAGTGCCCTGATCTCAGACACGCTCGAACGCTCGTGAAGAACGGATTTCCGATTCGTTCCGACGCGATTCCGAGATCGCGAACGCAATTTTTTTCGCGATTTCCGGCATCAATGAGGGCTCGTGTCCCGTCATCATCTGCAATCGCAGCTTCGATTTCCCGCGGGGTACGAGCGGATATTCCGCGAGATTGAGCAGCACGCCCAGTTCGCAGCAGCGCCTCACGGTCTGGCGTGCGACGGACTCGTCGCCGATCGGAATGACCACGATCGGCCCGAGGCCGTCGCCCGGTTCGAGGCCTTCCTGTACGAGGGCGGCGCGCAGGGCTATCACGCTTCGACGCAGGGCGGCACGGCGCGCGGATCCTTCGGGAGAGCTGACAATGGCCAGTGCCTGTGAGGCGGCCGCGACCTGGGCGGGTGAAAGTGCGCTGCTGAAGAGATACGTGGGTGAACGTGCCCGGATATAGTCGCACACCTCGGCCTGCTCCACAGCGACGAACCCGCCGTTGCTGGCGAGCGCCTTTGAGAGGCTGCCGATGACCACCGGCACTTTTCCCATGAGAGACTGGATTTCAATTTCACCGGCACCCTTTGAACCGGTGCAGGCAATGTCATGGGTGGCGTCGACAATCAAACAGGCGTCGAATTCCAGGCAGAGCTGATGCAGCGCGGACAGATCCGCGCTTGTTCCATCTATCGGGAAAAGTCCGCAGGTAACGAGAAAAACGGCGTGACGTGCCTGGGTGGCGCGGAGATGCCGGAGGCAACGATGGGCGTGATCGGTGTCGAGATGGCGAAAGGTGAGGATTCGGCGTGTGGAGGCGGTTGCCCCGCTGCGCACTCCGCTGCTGATGCACGCGTCCATCACTACGGCGTCACCCGGCTTGACCAATGCCCGCAGGGTTCCGTAGCCCGCCGCCCATCCTGAGGAAAAGAGGGCGACATGGGGCAGGTGAATCAATTGCCCCAGGTTACATGAAAGCCTGTCGGATTCATCGCTCATTCCTGACAACGCTGCGGAGCCGGCGCTGTTGCAGCCGAAGCGCTGTGTGGCTGCGGTTGCTGCCTGCCTTACCCGTGGATGAGTGGACAGGCCGAGGTAGTCGGAGGTGAGGAAGTTGAATCCTTCGAACACCGAGCCGTTTCGCTCTTTCACCGATGAGAATGGTTTGGGAGCCTCCATCATCCTGCGATCGTAGGGGAAAAGATTTTGATGGGATCGCAGGCTGAATTGGGAGGAGAGGGACAGGGCGCGGTGGGTGACAATTTCATGCGTGGAGGAGGCCGACGAGCGCCGGGTCCGATGAAGATCTTCCGATTTGGGGTTCATGTGAGCGAGAAACTAGCGTTGAGCGCTAAAAACGGGCGCCTTGCCGCAGACCGGTGGCGGTCAATGGGGGAAGTTTACGCCTTTTTCTAGGGAGATTTCCCGGGAAGAAGGGAATATGCTCCGGGAAAATTTACCGGATGGACTTCTGATCTTCCCGGGACTTGCGTCGCACAATCTGCTATTCTGCCGATGTGCCAATGAACACTACCCCTGACAACCGGCGCCGCGTTGTGCTGGTCGAGGATCACAACATGGTACGTCAATTGATGGCCATGATGGTGAAGGAGCAGTTGGACCTTTCGCTTGCGGCCGACTGCCGGACCGTTGCGGAAGGAGTCGAAGCCTGCCTTCGCGAGAAGCCGGATCTGGTCATCATTGACTGGATGCTGCCGGATGGGCGGGGATTTGATGTGGTGAGATCAGCGGGTCCAAAGCTGCCGCGGACGAAATGGATTTTTGTTTCCTCGAATGAGCAGGAGCACATGGTGCGCGAGGCCATTTCCCTGGGCGTGCATGGCTTCGTGCTCAAACGGTCGGATCTGTCCCTGCTGCGCGAAGCTGTGCACAAGGTGTTGGAGGGGCAGAGCTACTATTGCCCGGCCAGTTCGCGCCTCCTTGTTGAGAGCCTTCGCAGCGAGGCCAAGACAGTCGGGAGCAACCTTTCGGTCAGGGAGCGGGAGGCCCTGCGGGGGTTCGCCAGAGGGGAAAACATCAAGGCTTTGGCTGTCCGCCTTTCGGTCAGTACCAAGACGATTCACAACCTTCTGGCCAAGGTGAGGGAGAAGCTTGGCGTCTCCGAACCCGCGGAGTTGGTTCGGTATGCGATCAAGCACGGCTATGTCGAGGAACCGTAGACCCGGCGCGAGAGTCCCGCGTTGACCGGCGGGGTGCTTCCCATAGGTTCAACCCCCTCACGGATGAACCGGGTGCATATCAAGACCTATGGGTGCCAGATGAATGAACGCGACAGCGAGGCGGTCGCGGCCATGCTTCGCGCCCGGGGTTACCGGATTGTTCCCGATGAGAATGAGTGCGACATCCTGTTGCTGAACACGTGTTCCGTACGTGATGCGGCGGAGCAAAAGGCGATCGGCAAGGCCGGATATCTTTCAGCCCGGAAGCGGCGCCAGCCGGATTTTATCCTCGGGATCCTCGGCTGCATGGCCCAAAACCGGGGCGCGGCGCTACTGGATCAGCTTCCGGATGTGGATCTGGTGGTGGGCACGCAGAAATTTCATCAGGTGCCAGGATATCTTGACAACCTACGCGCTGCGCAGGCGGCGGGGGTGCCAATCGGGCGGGGAATCGTCGATATCGCGGAAGAGGAGGGCTCCCAGAATACGATCAAGGATCACTTGCTGCGTGAGGATGGAGAAGGGGACCTGGCTGAGCGGCAGGTGACGGCCTTTGTTTCCATTCAACAAGGCTGCAACATGGCGTGTGCCTTCTGCATCGTTCCCAAGACGAGGGGTGATGAACGGTCCCGCCCCATGGACGATATAGTGCGGGAGTGCGAGATGCTGGCGGCACGTGGGGTCCGCGAAAT
Source organism: Verrucomicrobiota bacterium (assembly GCA_014584295.1). GTDB lineage: Bacteria > Verrucomicrobiota > Verrucomicrobiia > Opitutales > Opitutaceae > UBA6669. The sequence goes on along the minus strand of JACTNC010000027.1, from coordinate 6,337 downwards.
CACCCTTCTGGGGCAGATTGTGACGAGTTACGGTCGTCGCGACTATTCCGGGGTCGATGGACGCTCGCCGTTTGTACAACTGATAGAGCGTGTGCACGCCATTGAGGGGATTCAGAGAATTCGTTTTACCTCCCCGCATCCCAGGGGCTTCAAGCAGGACCTCGTGGATGCCTATGGACGCCTGCCCAAGTTGTGTGGGTATGTTCACCTGCCGATGCAGAGTGGCAGCGATCGCGTTCTCAGGGCGATGAATCGTCCCTACACCGCCGCGCGTTACAGGGAGATTGTTGATTCGCTTCGGGCGGTTAGGCCGGACATGTATTTCTCGACGGATGTCATCGTCGGGTTCCCGGGTGAATCCGATGAGGAGTTTGAGGAGACGCGGCGCCTCTTCGAGGCCTGCAACTACGACATGGCGTACATTTTCAAGTACTCGCCACGTTCCGGCACCCCGGCCGCGGAATTGGCCGACCAGATTCCCGACGACGTGAAGGAGCATCGCAACCAGGTGCTGCTCGAGATCCTCAGGCAGAATTCGCTGAATCGGAGCGCAAAGCTGATTGGCAAGGTCGAGGAGGTGCTCGTGGAGGGACGCGACAGGACCGGCCTGCACTTCATGGGACGTACGGAAGGAAACCGCGTGGCTGTTTTTGATGCGGATCCACGGTTGGTTGGAGAGGTCGTGCCTTTGAGGATCGATCGCGCGACCGTCAGCACGCTGTATGGCGAGCTTGTGCTCGCTGGCATGGAGTCTGTTGGTTCAGAAGTTTTTCGCTCATGACGCTCTTTTCCGCCACATTGGTCTGCGGCCTGGTTTTGGTGACGATTGGAGGACTTTTCCTTGCGGGAAGCCCTGCGATTGTCTCGGTGCTCAAGGCACTGCCGAGATCCCGTTTAGCCACGATTGTCCTTTTTGGAGCCGCGACGGTCTGGTTCCTCGCCAAAGTGTGGACGCTCTCCGAGGCGGATTTTGGTGAATACCGAAAGATCCTTTTTGTGGCATTTGGAGTGGTGGCCATTGCTTCGTTCTTCTGCGTTCCGGACTTTCTGGCAGTGCGCGGGCTGGCAGCTCTCATGCTCCTCGCTGCAATGCCCCTTCTGGATGCCGCGTACATGCAGTACAATCTTCCCCAACGGCTATTCATGGTGGCAGCCGTCTATCTGGGCATCATCGGGGCGATTTATCTGGGGGCGGTTCCATTTCGGCTGCGGGATTTCCTCGGCTGGGTTTTCAACCAGCCGGTGCGCTCGCGTGTTTTTGGCGGAACGCTCGCGGCGTACGGATTGCTGCTGGCAGTGATCGCCTTCACCTATTGAACGATCCCTCATGGATCCTGCCGCATCCGAGGCTCCACGTGGCGCGCCTGTGCTCCTGGTGATTGCCGGGCCGGCAGGTTCAGGCAAGACGACGCTTTGCGAGCGCATGGTCCGGGAGGTTCCAGGCGTCTCCCGGGTGGTGACGGCCACGACCCGCCCGCCGCGCGAGGGAGAAATCAACGGTGTCCACTACCACTTCCTGTCCCCCGGAGAATTTGACGCCAAGTTGTCGGCGAATGCGTTTCTTGAGTGGGCTCTGGTCCACCAGAAGCACCGGTACGGCACACTGGCTTCATCGGTCCGGGAACCGCTTGCGCGCGGGCAGAGTCTGGTGATCAACGTGGACGTTCAGGGCGTGGATGCGTTTCGCCGGGCGGCCGCCAATGATCCCCTGCTGGCGCGGCACATGGGCACGGTGTTCATTGAGGTGCCGCTTGAAGAACTTGGGCGCCGCATGGTGCAGCGCGGCCAGGATTCAGCGACGGAGATCGCCCGTCGCCTGGGAACTGCGGAATGCGAACTGAAAGAGGCAGGAAAATTCGACTTCTGCATCCGAAGTCAGGGACGCGACGAGGATTTTGCCGCGCTCCTTGATATCTACAGGCGGGTGCAGGAGCGCGTTCGCGCGGGTGAAAAAGCGGATTGCGCCGACAAATGAATGCTGCCGGCCCTGAGGGAGAACCTCAGGTCAGCGACGCCACGTCGACTCCGAGCACCTTCGCGGCTGCCACGCGGTCGCCGCCGAGGGCGTGAATGACCCGCTCCGTGTACTGCTTTTGCTGCCCCGCAAGGAAATCTGCCAGATTCGGCCATTGCCTGACCTCACGAAGACGCATGGGCAGTTGTTGCGAGGTGACGATGCGTGCATCCGTGGTCGCGGCGATCTTGACCACCAACTGCTGGAGCTCGCTGAGGTTGCCGGGCCAGTGGTAGGTCTGCAGGACGCTCAGGGCGTCATCGGTAAATTCGATCAGGTTGGAGTCAAAATGGGGGTTTGTCGCCTTCGAGCAGAAGTGTTTGACGAGAACGGGGATGTCCTCGACGCGATCGCGCAGGGGTGGCAGCACGACGGGCAGCGAGGCGACCCGGTAGAAAAGCTCGTCGTGGAATTGACCTTCCTCGGTCAGCTTCTCCAGATCCTCGTTTGTGGTGCAGATCAGGCGGAAGTCCTGCGACGTGTTGCGAAGCACGCTGACCAGCTCCTTCTGCATCGCCACCGGCAGGCATTGCAGGTGCTGGAGAAACAGGGTGCCGCCCTTTGCCTGTGCGATCCATTCACCGCCCGCGCCATTCTGACCGAGGAGTCCCTCGCGAAAATTTGCATCGGAACTCAGTGAGCAGTCGATGCGCACCAACGGGGCATCGGAAGCGGCCCCGCTTGCGTGCAGGATTTCGGCGATCGTGCTCTTGCCCGTTCCATTCTCTCCCTGCAGCAGAACGGGGGTACGGACTGCCGCAAGCTTCTTCACCTGCTGGATGAGCTTCTGGATCCGCCCGCTGCGGCCGACCAGGCGGCCTTCGATGTCCGCGGCACGGGCTGCCGGCAGCGATGTGACGTTGCTGCGCTCGGCGTTGAGCTGGCGGAATTCGAGGCCGCGCTTGAGGGTGGAAATCAGCTCGTCGACCCGGAATGGCTTCTGGAGGTAGTCAAAGGCGCCGTATTTCAGCGCCTGGATCGCCGATTCCGTGCTCGCGTAGGCTGTCATGATGATCAGCACGCAGTTGGGATCGTAGACCTTGATCTGCTTGAGCAGCGTGATGCCGTCGACCGGCTTCATGTCGATGTCGGCCAGGACGACATCGAACTTTTCGGCCTTGTAGCGCGCGAGTGCCTTTTCGCCATCGGTAGCAAACGCCGTTGAGAAACCCGTCGGTTGGATCACCGCATCGAGCATCTCGTGGATGGAGAGCAGGTCGTCGACGATAAGGACTGAAGGCATGGGACGGTTGCGAACTTAAACGCTGGCAGGCTTTCGGACCTGACAACGTGTCACACACTCAAATGCGATTACAAGCCTCCCGCAACCGCGCCGAGTTGGAAGATCGGAAGGAACATCGCCATGACGATGCCACCGACGACCACACCGAGGAACACGATCAGGATCGGCTCGATCAGGGAGGTCAGCGACGCGACGGTCGCCTCGCTCTCCGTGTCATAAAAATCCGCCACCTTCTGGAGCATGCCGTCGACATTGCCGGTCGATTCACCGGCCTTGACCATGTGCTTCATCATGGGTGGGAAAAACGTATTGGTGCCGAGGATCTCGGAGACCTGGCCACCTTGGCTTACGTGTTTGGCGATCTCCTCGCAGGCGGCTTCTACCTGGACCTTGTTGCTTGCAGCCGAGACGATTTCGAGCGTGCGCAGGATTGGAACGCCCGAACGGACCAGCGTGGCATAGGTGCGGCAGAACCGGGACAGTGTGATCTTGTGGATGAGCGGCCCGAAGATAGGAGCCTTGAGAATGGTGCGGTGGAGCTGGGCGCGACCGACGGGGGTGCGCGTGTATTTCTTGAAGG
>JACTNC010000052.1 GCA_014584295.1 Verrucomicrobiota bacterium | reverse complement strand
GGTCTGCGGTTTTTCTTTTTCACACTCCGTCGCTATCGCGACGGCGAAAACCTGCCAACTCCAACCGCCTTCCCGCCCCGGGCTATGGGACGGCTGTGATTTAGGTTAGATAATCTCACAAGCCAGAGCCCAGGCTCTAAGTATCCCGTCTCGTATCAGGGAAAGGAATATAACCCTAAAGGATATTGGAAAACAGAAGAAGCCGCAATGCCGCGCCTTCTTGGTGCTGAGCGAGTAGGCGGGACAGGCCAAGAGAACCTTTATTACATTCGCTGTATTTCAGATTTTCCTGCCTACCCGCTTAGTGACAACTGGCCTGACACGGTGATAGCGGGCTTCGCTTCGGATAAGCGCTACGTTGTTCAAACATCAAACAAGGTCATCGAGCGCTGTATGCTAATGACTACGGACCCGGGCGATCTCGTGCTCGACCCGACCTGCGGCAGCGGCACGACGGCCTATGTCGCCGAGCAATGGGGCCGGCGCTGGATCACGATTGACAGCTCCCGCGTGGCGGTGGCCATCGCCCGCCAGCGATTGCTCACCGCCTGCTATGACACCTACAAGACCAAGGACCCGGTGGCTGGCATCGATCCGAGCGCGCCGCAAAATCCGGCCCACGGGTTTTACTACAAGACCGTCCCGCACATCACGCTCAAGAGCATCGCGCAGAACAAGGGCCTCGACCCCATCTTCGCGAAGCACGAGTCCATCCTCGCCGCCCGCCTCGCGGAATTGAATACCGCCCTGAAAACTCACGCGGAGGCGCAGAGTCGCGGAGGGAAGGAGTTGAGGAGCCGGCTGGTGGCCAAGTTGATCAAAAAGCTGCGCGAAGACGCCCGCTCCGTCACTGAGGCCGATGAACGCCGCTGGGTGCTCCCCGGCACTGATCCGCAGTTTTTCCAAGCCGCCAAGGGTGGCCCCACCCCCAAACAGGCCGCCGATCTCCGCGCCTTTGCGTCTTCGCGCGTGACCGATTGGAAGGAGTGGGAAGTGCCTTTCGACATCGATCCCGACTGGCCCGCGCCGCTCGCCGCCGCGCTCACTGCTTACCGCACCGCTTGGCGGGCGAAGATGGACGAGGTCAACGCCGCCATTGCCGCCAACGCCGAGCAGGAGGAACTGGTGGACCAGCCCGAGACCGTGCGCGGCGTCGCCCGCGTGTCCGGCCCCTTCACCGTCGAATCCATGCGCCCGCCCGAGACGTCGCTCAAGGGCGAGGCGGAGCCCACGGCCACGGGTCCGATTGGCGGCGCGCCGGAAGAGCTGGAGGCCTTCGAGCCCACCGCCGCGCCGGAGCGCGACGTGCGCAACGCCGCCTCGCACATCGAGCGCATGCTCGGACTTCTCAAGCACGACGGCCTGACTTTCCTCGGCAACAAGCACGCGAAGTTCACCCAGCTCGACGCCATCGAGAGCAGTTTTCTCCACGCCGAGGGCGAGTTTCAGGCCGAGGACGGCAAGCCGCACCGCGTGGCCGTGGTCATCGGCCCGGAATTCGGCAGCGTGACCAGCTTCCAGGTGGACAACGCGCTGCGCGCGGCCCACCGCCGGGGTTACGACGACCTCGTCTTCGCCGGCTTCTCCTTCGACGCCACCGCGCAGGAGACCGTCCAGGCCTACAACGACGAACCCCGCGCCGAAGTGCGCCTCCACCTGGCGCAAATCCGGCCCGACGTGAGCATGAAGGACCTGCTCAAGAAGACGCAGAAGGTGGAGCAGATTTTCACCGTCTTCGGTCAGCCGCGCACGCGGGTCACCGGCCGGGCGGAAGAACTCGTCGTCCACATGGATGGCGTGGACGTTTACGACCCCGTGCAGAACGCGCTCCAGGCCACCACCGCCGGCAAGGTGGCCGCGTGGTTCCTCGACACCGATTACGACGGCAAGGTCTTCTGCATCTGCCAGGCGTTCTTTCCCGACAAGTCAGCTTGGGAGAAGCTGTCGCGTGCGCTCAAGGCCACCGTGACCGAGGGAGCGTTCGAGGCCCTGAGCGGCACCACCAGCCTGCCCTTCAAGCCCGGCCCCCGCCAGTGCGCAGCCGTGAAGGTGATTGACCCCCGCGGCAACGAAGTGATGCGCGTGCACCGGCTGGATGAAACCTACGGCACTCGCTAGGAGACTACGCCATGGCCCTCGCGAAATTTTACGAAGACCTCGTCGAAAGCTATCTCGAAGGCGCGGACTCACGCGTCAATGCGGGCTTCGGACGCGACCCGGAGAAGGAGTGGCAGCAGACGAAAGCCACGGTTACGGATGCGGTCGCTCTGCGCAGCCGGGACGGAATCTGGTGGGACGACTATCTCGTGTTTCTGACCGGGAAGCCCATCCCTTTCGAAATCGTTCCGGCCCGGGCCGGTGCAACGGTTCACATTCACTGGCAAAGCGTCGTCAAAGGAGCCGCTGCCAATCTTCGAGAGCACGGTGGTTCGATGGAGCTGACCGCTAAACAAGCGGTGTCCGGCGACCTCATTGTGAGTAGCGGCAACTACTCCAAGACGTACCGCGTTTCCTTCGTCGCGGATTCCCGTCCTGAGGCTCTGCCGGATTTTGCCACGGAACTCGCGGCCCTCACCGCCAACCCACCGGCATGGACCCAGTCATCGTTCGACCGATTCCGTGTGAGCACCGAGGCCGTGTTGCAGTCTCATAAGCTGCCAGCCGACTTTTGCGAAGGGATCCGAGAATACCATCTCGGGCTCTACCATGAGCAAATGCGGGAGCCGCGGTTTGGCGAACGACTGGATCGAGCCTACGCGCAGCTGGTGCCATTCGCGCCCTTTAGTCGCTTGGCGACACTTGTCTGCGGGTACCATCTTTACCGAATCAACGCATTCGATGCACCGCTCGCCAGAACTGCGTTGACCCGAATTGGCCGCGTAGCCCGCTTTTTCTCGGGCGAGACAGCACCCGCCACCGCCGCTTCTGATATCGCGAACGCAAGCCCCTCGGAAACCCTGATCATCTCCGCCTTGGACGAGGCGATCATTGCGGCGGTGGAGAATCTCGATTCCGGGCATCCCGACCTCGCCGCCGCCGAAGTTGCGAAAGCAGACGCGGTCCGGTGCGAAATCGATACGCAAGCCTTGGAGCGCATCTGCTTTCTGCGCCACGAGATTTGCCTGCGCCAACGCGATGCACGGGGCGCGACCCGGTACGCGATCCAATTGTGCAACTCCGCCGTGCCCAGCTTTCGTGCGCTCGCTGGAGCCAAGGCCGCCCTCCTGGAGAAAACAGTCTCATGACCGAACTTAATCAGCCACATCCGCCTCCACCTTTGGCTCAAGCACCTGCGCCTCTGCCTTACTTCAAGGACAGTGGCGCCGCGCTGAAAGAGCTGCGGAAACTCGAACCGCCCTTCACCGGGGGCAAGCGCAACGCCTACGTCGAAAAGATTGCCAAGAGTCCAATGGCAAAGCCGATCGCATTCACGATCCTTGCTCTGGGCTGGGCGGAGAGGACGGATGCGCGGTGGAATTTTGTGCGGAGCGGAGTGCGCCAAGTTCTTCTTGGCGATCGCGAATTTCCAGAAGCCAGACACCTCGGCGATCCGCGAGCGCGACGCGCGTGGCTCAGCAGCGAGTTCAACACGGATCATCGCACGGAGTCCGCCAGGAAGTACGTCGCTGAGTTCAGCTATCTCCGACCGCTGTATATTATCCTTAACGATCCCGACAACGAGGGTTGGTTGGATTCTGCTCTCGCAGATTTCTTGAGCGAACTTGAGGGAGCCATCGAGGTCGCCCGGGACAAATGCCCGAAGAAGCCTGGTTCCAAGCTTTCCACCACCCGGCAGCTGGCGCTGCAAATCTCCCGGCAGATTCCCACCAAGCCGAACGGAGAGAAATCACTGCGAAGTCATCTGCGCCTGCTGCAGATCGTCGCACACCTTCAGCAGGAGAAGGGCGAGAAACTCGAGTTGGTGTCTCAACAAATTGCCGCCTTGGATCGCCTCCTGGCCGCCGCGAAGGACGACGTATCCAGACTTGAGGGGGTAATTGAAGAGGCTCGCCGTCAGACCGAGATTGAGCGCGCCCGCGCTGACGCCCTCGGTCAAGAGCTACGGATCACCAGAGAGCAGCAACTCCTGCAAAAGGGTGTCGCCGATGCGAAGTTGGTCGATGAACTCAATGCCCAGCGCGCAGCCATGCGGACTTTTCTCCGTGAGAGAATCCAGAACGTTCGCCTTTACGCCGACCGACCGGAGCCCGCGCGGGAAAAAATCGCCCGCCTTTGCGATGAGATGGTGGCATTCCTCGACGGCTCTTCCCGACTGCAAAAATGAAACCATTGGCTTTCGGCATAGACTTCGGCACCACAAACTCGCTCGTGTCAGCATGGGGCAGCGCGCTGCTCGATGAGGGACGGCCCGTTGCTTTCTGGGATAACACGCCGAGTGGAAACCGCCCCCACCCATCGATCGTATGGTACGGCCCGCACAGCCAACCGAAGGTCGGTCGGGAGGCGCGGGCCAACATTGGGAGCCATTCTACCAGCATGGGTCACGCCTTTATCTCGTCCGTCAAACGCAAGCTTGGACGGGAAGCGGAAGTTGAGCTGGTAGGCGGCCAGCGAAAACCAGCTTGGGAAGTCGCCAGCGAGGTTTTCCGGCACCTTCGCCACCATGCGAAGGAGCACGGAATCTTGAAGCATTCGAAACAAGACTTGTCCGAATGCGTTGTGACAGTCCCCGTGGATTTCAACGGCCGGCAACGCAGTGAGATTCGTCGTGCGATGCAACTGGCCGGACTAAAGCTGAAAAATTTTCTCCATGAGCCGTTTGCGGCGATGGTCAGCCATTTCTATGATCCCGTCACCAAACTCGCGGGCATTTCGGGCAAGCGAACGATTGTGTTCGACTGGGGTGGTGGAACGCTCGACGTGTGCATCACTGAGGTCACGCCCGACGGCTCGCACGTTTTTGAGGTCTCGCATGATGGTATCGCTGACCGGGCCGGTGACGAATTTGACCAGCGCGTAATGCGGGCCTTGAAACGGAAGTTCATCAGTCGAAGTGGACTCAACCTGGACGATTTGCCGCTGCGTGGGAACGCGCCCGAACGATTTCGGCTGGCGGCGGAGAACTGCAAAATCGCCCTCAGCTCGACGATGGAAGAACGCGTGGAGGTGCCCAGCTTGTTCGAGGCCTTCGGCAAGCACCATGATTTGGAGGAGTCCATGCGGCGGGATGAATTCGAGGAATTGGCGCGAGCTGAAATCGATGCCGCCGAGGCGTGCGTCCAACGCTGTCTGGGCAAGGCTGGCCTGACACCAGGGCTGATCGACTACGTCCTGCTGGTCGGTGGGACGTCCAACATTCCCGCCGTCCGTTCCATGATGGAACGGATTTTCGGCGCGCGGGTGGCCGTGGCGCATGAGCCGGATGCCGCCATCGCACGTGGGGCCGCCATCGTCGCCGCCGAGGAGTGGGTCCCCTACAACGTCAAGGACGTCGGGGTCTTGTTGTCGGACGGAACGATGTTCTCTGTTTTACCCGGCGGCCACGCTCTGCTCCCGAGTGAAAGCAAGAAGTTCTCCTTTTACTGCATCGACCCACGTGACGGTGTCGCTCGAATTCAGATCGTGGAGAGAAAGCGCAAGGGTGACGCTGCGATTTCGAATCTCGCCGACTGTATGACGGTGAAGACCAACCCCGGAATTCGGGAGGTTCGCTCCCTCGATCGGATTTCGGCGCAGTTCGTCGTAACAGAGGATGCCACCCTCCGCGTGCTCGCGCAGTCGGCCGCAACCGGGAATCGAAACGAGATTGATATTCACGATCTCTGCTTCGGCCTGAAACTCCGCTGACCCCATGCGCACCCTCACCGCCAGTAATCTAGTCGTCGTATCGAACGTGTGGATCGATGCCGAAAACCCGGATAGCACCACACCATGGCAGGCAATGGAACAGATCCCGGGTGACCTGATGGTTGATTTCGTGGCCAAGCAGCACCCCCATCTAAACCCGCGAGATAAACGGTTCCTTTCGGACAAACTTACCCCCACCCAGCTTCAGGAGTACCTGAACAGGCGTTTCTTCCTGTTTAACGGAGAGACCGGTGCGGCATTCGACCAGAGCTAGCCGCGTCCATTCCGCTCCTAGTTTACGGGACAATTTTCAACAACGGCCTCTTCCCATGTCACGTTCTGCTACCTCGTCCACGTTGACTCCTGAGTTGCCCATCCAGGCACCGGTCGAAGAGCCGATCATCAATAGCCCCTACGTCATGCCCAAGGCGCACTGGGCTTACGACAAATCGGGGAAGGCCAACAAGATTTCCGGCCGACGCGCCGCTCGTTATTTCTGGACGACTCAACGCGTCATCACCGGCCAGACGGAAATCGAAGGAGTAGGCGGCGACTATGGCAGCGAACCGCTCCCCCTCGTCAACTCTTTGCGCGAAGACGTGGCCCGTTGGCGGTCCAGCGGCTACGAGAACGCCACCCAGGTCACCAAAAAACTCCTCGCGCATTGGACACGGGCCGACCGCAAGCGCCGGTTTTTCTTCTGCCAACTCGAGGCCGTCGAAACGCTCATCTACCTAAACGAGATTCTGGCGTCGGGTCGCCGCACGCGTTTCAAACCCGATGTCACTCCCGACGATTACGCGGCGATGATCAAGGGCGTGAAGCCGCCACTGGCCGCCAGCATGGGTGACGAATTTTTCCCGCGGCTCTGCGACCAACCATGGGACCGAAGCCAGAAGGCACTCATCCGCTATGGCTGCAAGATGGCCACGGGTTCTGGCAAGACCGTCGTCATGGCCATGATCGTTGCCTGGAGCTTCTGCAATCGCGCGGCTGTGCCCGGCGACACCCGGTTCGCATCGTCCGTCGTGGTGGCGTGTCCCAACCTTACCGTGAAGGAGCGCTTGCAGGTACTCCGCACCGACGGCGACCCCGAGAAGAGCTACTACGCGATCTTTGACATCGTGCCCAGCACCCTGCGTGGGCTTCTTTCGTTCGGCCGGGTGATGGTTACCAACTGGCACGCCTTCGCACCCGAGAGCGAACACGCCGAGGCCGGGGCAACCTACGCCGTCGTCCAGAAAGGCGAGGAAGGTGCGGATGCCTTTGCGCGTCGCGTGCTCAGAGACCTTTACGGCCGGGGTGAAGTGCTCGTGCTCAATGACGAGGCGCACCACGCTTACCGACCCGCTCCACCGGAAGAAGCAGTGCAGACCAAGAAAAAGAAGGGCGAGGACGACAAGTTCGGTGCGGCCACGGAGGATGACCAGAAAGAGGCCACCGTTTGGGTGGAGGGACTCGATAAGTTGAATGCCTCCGTGGGCGTGCGCTGCTGTATCGACCTCTCGGCTACGCCGTTTTATCTAGGCGGCAGCGGCTGCATCGAGGGCTCGCCGTTTCCGTGGCTCGTCAGTGACTTCGGTTTGGTGGACGCCATCGAGAGCGGCATCACGAAGATTCCGCGTCTTCCGGTGGCGGATACGAGCGGCCGGCCTGATCCGAAGTTCTTCCGCCTTTGGGATGAAATCAAACGCCAGCTCAAGGCCCAGGGCGACGCCAACTTCGATCGCGGTAAGCCCAAGCCCGAGGCGACCTGGCGTCAGGCCGAACCGGCGTTCAACATGCTCACCTCCCAGTGGCAGGAGCGTTTCGAGCAACACCGCGAGGCTAAGGGCGGCCAGACCTTCGTTCCCCCGGTGCTCATCGTCGTGTGCGACAATACCGACATGGCGCAGGTGTTCTTCGAGAAAATCTCCGGCGAAACGGTCGAGGAAATCTCGGAGGAGGACGACGATGGCACGGTAACCACGCGCAAGGAACGTCGCTACAATCCCGACGGCGTGCCATTCCCCGATCTGGCCAACACTGCCACCCGCACGGTCACGCTCCGGATCGACAGCAAGCTTCTAGCCGAAGCCGAGGTCGGCACCGCCAGCGGTTCCAAATTGAAGGAGGCTGAGCGCCTGCGGGAACTCATCGCCAACGTGGGTAAACCCGGCACGCCGGGCGAACACATCCGTTGCGTTGTCTCCGTGCAAATGCTCACCGAAGGCTGGGATGCCAACAACGTCACCCAAATCCTGGGCCTGCGTGCTTTCGGCAGCCCGCTTCTCTGCGAGCAGGTAGTGGGGCGCGGCCTACGGCGCATCAGCTACGACGCCTACATCGACGAAAAGACAGGAGAGGAACGCCTCCGCCCGGAATACGTGGACGTTTACGGCATCCCCTTCTCGGTCATTCCCTATAAAGGGCGTGAAGGGAAAACCCCTGAACCCGACGACAAGCCGACCAACTTCGTCCAGGCCTTGGTCGACCGCGCGATGATGGAAATGCGTTTCCCCAACGTTGAGGGTTACGTCATGGAGCTCCGCCAGCATAAGGTGCGCTGCGATGTTGCCAAAGTGGAGCCGCTCACGATCAGGCCCACTGAATTTCCCACCCAGGTCTACGTTCAGCCCCAGGTCGGTATCAAAGACAAGGGCCAGCGCGGTTCGGGAGACTTCGCACTGGAGAAGCATGACCGCGAGGAATTCTACGGCCTACACCACTTCCAGACCATCCTCTTCGAGATCACGCGCCTGATCGTCGTCCGGCTTACCGAGTCGCAGCCCGGCAAGGAGGCCAAACTCAAGCACCATGCTCGTCACCAGCTTTTCCCGCAGGTGCTCGCCATCGTGGAGGAGTACGCCGACCGGCGCATCCAGTGGAATGGCTGTGCCAAGCAGGAACTCGCGCAGGAAGTCTACATGAGAAGGCTGATCGAGCAGTTGACCGATGCCATCGAGCCCGACCACGGCGCCGGCGAACCGCCGCTACTGCCCGTCATCAATCGGTTCCGCCCCTACGGCAGCACGGCCGAGGTGCGATTCAACACGACGCGGCCCTGCCACACGACATTCAAGAGTCATATCGATCAGGTGGTCTTGGATACGGACACGTGGGAACGCTCGGTGGCGTTTCAGTTGGAGGCCAGCGACGCAGTCGTGTGTTTCGCTCGCAACGATCACCTCGGCGTGGAAATTCCGTACGAGTTTTACGGGGGCACCCACAAGTTCCTCCCGGACTTCATCGTCCGCTTGAAAAGCGGGGTGTGCGTGCTATTGGAAGTCAAAGGCCTCCACGGTGAGAAGGAGGAGGCCAAGTTTCAGGCCGCAAAACGCTGGGCCTCGGCCGTCAACAACTGGGGGCGCATGGGTCGCTGGACATTTCATCCCTGCAAGAACCCAGACTCGCTCAAAACCGAGATTGAATATCTGAATCAACAACCCATCGCGTAACTTCGCTCGTATCCATGCCGCTCGTCGTCGTCCATCGGGAGAATAAATTCAACGAGGTCCTGAAGCAGATGCGGCGCAGCGGTGGCGGAAGGGCCATCGCATACCGCAAGATTGGCGAGATCCGCCAGGGGCTGGCACTCGGCGAACGAAACGTCTGCCAGACGACAGATCACGGAGAGAGCCGGATCAAGAATTGCATCAAGTACGACCTAGGAAACGGCTACCGTCTGGTCACAGTGGATTTTGGCGAAGTGGTGATGCTTTGCTACGCTGGCTCCCACGAGGAGGTCGATCATTGGCTGGACGCGAATCGCGGCCAATCGTTTACCTACGACAAGGAGTCGAAGAAAATCGGGGTCGTCGTTGAACTGCAGGTTACCCATACGCACCATTTACCAGCAGCGACCACGCCGCCCGAAGACACCCGACCATATCTGACACAGCTGGACGGGCTAGATTGGGAAGAACTCGTGCCGGCCAAGAGCGTCCGTCGCCGTTTACTGGCACTCGACGGTAGCTCCGACGAGGAGCAAATCCAAGAGGTGCTGCAAGACGTCCAGGACGAGTCCAGCCTCGAAGCGGCCAATCTCGCCCTGAATCTGATTGTCGCATTGCGAGATGGACGCCTGGACGTGGCGGAACGGCATCGCGATATCTTCGTCGGCACCCGCGAGCGTGCCGACGACGCCAAGCCGATCACCCGGGAGGTGGTTGAGGCTGAGGCCAACTCCGACACCCTCATCGTTCTCAACAATCTCTCCGTCGAGGAATTTGACGCACTGTGGGAGCCGTCACGATTTCAAGAATGGATGCTTTACCTTCATCCCGGCCAAAAGCGCGTGGTCGTGGAAGACACCCTAAAACCCTGCGTCTTCACTGGTGTGTCTGGCAGCGGTAAAACCTGCGTTCTCGTTCATCGCGCCATCCGTCTGGCCAAGCAGTACCCCGGAGAACCGATCTTGGTGCTCACTCTAAATCGCTCCCTTGCCGACCTCATTCGCAATCATGTCGAGCGGCTGGCCGGTGATGCCAAGTGCCCGATTCGGGTTTTGGCATTTTACGAGTATCTGGAGTCCATCCTGAAGTTTTACGGTATGGAAGACTTTCTGACCTCCTTCGGATCACTCTTGGAGCTCAGGAGCGAGGTCGCAGATTTCATCCGCAGCCGCCAGTTGACGGAATTGCACACGCTCTTTGATGCGAGGGACGAATATGAAATCGAAACCTTGTGGGATCACTTCTGCGCCGATCCTGCCTCACTGGCGACGAAAGACGCTCTTTCCCGCCTGACTGTATACCTCTTTAGCCAGGATCAACATATCGACGCTCATCGCTATCTGAAGGAGGAGCTGATCTTGGTGCGCAGCGCGTGCCGCCTGTCCTCCGCCTACGACGGCTACGCCGGATATGATCGAGGCGGCAGGTGCATTCCGTTTCAGGACAAACGCCGCGACGACATCTTGCGGGTGCTGCGAACATGGGAGCGCTATCAGCTTCGCCACGGCAAGCTCGACGGCATGGAACTTACGCAAGCAGCCATCGTCGCGTTGGACGATCATGATGGCAGGCTGCCCGATCATCTCCGTTTTCGCTGCGTCTTAGTTGATGAGTTTCAGGACTTCTCAACGCTCGACTTGGAGCTGATCGCGAAGATCCCGACCCAGGCCGAGAATGGACTGTTCCTCACAGGTGATACCGCCCAGAAGATCTACACGAAAGACTTCGATTTGCCGCGTGCGGGTCTAGCGCCGGGACAGCGTGTCAATCGGAGCATCCAGAAGAACTATCGCAACAGCCGACAAATCTTGGAAGCCGCCCATCTCTTGTTGGAGGCATATGCGAACGAGGCAACGGCCAGGCACGAGGGAGTTGCGGTGTTGAAACCCGAGTACGCTCAACGAGACGGCCCCCGTCCGTTTGTTTGCGAGACCAACGATCCACTCCGAGCGGCGTGGGCGTTGGCCGGTGAGTGGTTGGCGTCGGGCTATCCGGGCTTTAGCATCTGCATCGCCACGGCAAATCCTGATGTGATTTCGGTTCGCCAGATTCGCGACTCGGCCCCACCTGGCATTTCCACTTCGCGACTGACGGGCGATTATCAACTTCGCGCCGATGTCGTGGTGGTAAGTGATATCTACAACATCAAGGGCTTTGAGTTCAGCCTCATCGTAATTGTGGGCATGGGCGTAGGGGAACTTCCGCCAAAGGGAGTTCCGGCGGGGGAGATTTGGCGCGAAGCTCTGCGTCTGTACGTGGCGATGACGCGTGGCCGTGATGAAGTCTGCTTGGTGCACACCGGGTCGCCGTCGCCATTTCTAACCGCAATGCAGCCGGCGGTCGCGCCCCGCCGTTTGACTTTTGAACTTCCAAAGAAGTCGCCGGAGCCGGACTCGCGTCCCATTGAGCCAGTGCTGCCGAAAGAGGTCGTCGAATCCATGGTGCCCCGTCCTCCGGCGCCCGAGGAGCCATCCGTCGAGGTCGCTCCCAAGACAGAATCCGCGCCGGTAGTCGTACCACCCCAACCGGTGCCAGTGGACGTTCCCGTTAAGAACGGTGTCGCCGTGGCCCCGGTACAACCGCCCAGAACCCCGATTGAGCCGGTTCGACCTCCCGAGCTCGTCGAGCGCCCGGCACCGGTTTCTCCCACGCGTACGACGCCTTTGAAGATAGCGCTTCCGCCTGGCGCCACTTCGCCCGACTCATTCCCGCCGGCGACGGTTGTCGTATCGTCGTCTGATGTTGAGCAGACCGACCCTATTCCTGAAGAGCCGGCAGCAGCACGCATTCATGAATACTCCGACGCCGACGACGGAACTGTCATCAACGGCGTTACCCTTGTAACCATTCGAGGCCAGCCAACCGTTCGGAAAATTGCCACGGCACTCGGCCGGGATTTCGTGCAGGTGCACAACGCCTTTATGCACCTGGGAGTTTTTACGAGTCCCGATCAACCCATATTCGCATCATTCGTCTATCAGGTGATGAGCAAATACGGCTGTGCTCCGATCTTTCGACGGTAGACGTGCTCCGCCATCGCCAGTTACACCAAGCCCTCGACGAGACAGAAGTAATGTGGTGTCGAGCTGCCGTTTTAGCCCGACTTCGCGGATTCGACCCTCTGGCGAAAGAATTTTCTGCGTAAGTGGTTGATAAGATGGGGTGAGGTCGGCGAAAAGGGGTGAAAAGGTGCTGTAGTGAAGACCCAGTGTCTTCCCGAAGGCGGGAATCGCTGTATAATGGGTGGCCAAGATGTTCCTGCGCTGCACGAGGCGAAAGAAAAATGGCAAAGAGCACCGGTATTGAAGCATTGTGGAGAACAAGCGAGGTGCGGGTGATCTCATCGTCCAGCGCCACGTGCTTTATCTGAGCGAGATCAATGATCGACAGGAAATCGCGTGGCAAAAATCGATTAAAGTGTTCCCGGATGGCGAGGTTCAGCCGCGTACCGTTGCGCTGTTCCCTGACGACCGCGAGATCGAGGCGAGGGCAAGCGCGGAGTTGGTGCGGGTCAAACTCTCGGAGATGGTGCTGCGTCGGCCGCGACAGTATGGGGCGTGCTGGCTTGCGTGCCACCTGTATGAGGAACTCGGGCTCGGTCGCTTCTGGGCCGAACGGCTGCCGCCCAGCCGCAAGGGCACGCGCTGGGATCTGATCGTGCAGATTCTTGTCGCGTATCGTTTGATCGATCCAGGCAGCGAGTGGCGCCTGCACCGCGAGTGGTTCGAGCGCTCGGCGATGGGAGATCTGCTCGGCGCCGATTTTGCCGGATTGGCCGAGGCGCATAAACTCTACTGTTGCCGCGATCTGCTCCTGGCCCACAAGGCGGCGCTGTTCGAACACCTCACGCAGCGCTGGCGGGATCTGTTCAACGCACAGTACGAGGTGTTGCTGTATGATCTGACGTCGTGCTATTTTGAAAGCGACCCGCCGTTCCCCGAGGGCGACAAGCGGAAGTTTGGTTACAGCCGGGACAAGCGGCCCGACTGCGTGCAGGTGGTCATCGCGCTGGTCGTCACGCCAGAGGGTTTGCCGCTCGCCTACGAAGTCCTGCCAGGAAAC
>JACTNC010000011.1 GCA_014584295.1 Verrucomicrobiota bacterium | reverse complement strand
CGATTCCGCGTGTCCGCGCGCGGCCGACATTGGCCACGGAGCTCGGCATCTGCGAGAAGTCCGAGACGATCAGGTCGCGAAACCGGGTGTCGAACCAGGTGACACCCACGGAACCGCGATTGTCGCTCAGGTACCAGTCGATGCCGACATCGCCACCACGCGCGCGCTCCGGCTTCAGGTTTGGATTCCCAACATAAAACGCGCTTTGTCCGTAGAGATCCAGGAAACTGGGTGAACGAAATGCCGTGCCCCAGCTGCCGCGAAACTTCAGCCGACCATCGAGCACAAGCCAGGCTGCAGAGGCCCTGCCGGTTGTATGACGCCCAAAGGTGTCGAAGTCATCATGTCTCAGGCCGGCGGTGAGGTGCAGATTGTCGACCGGGGTGATCTCATCCTGCAGGAAAAAAGCCAGGAGATGCTGGCTGTCATCGATCGCGCCGAATCCCGTGTTCAGCGTGTGGTTCGCCTCTCCGGTGAACCCGCCGGTGACGCGATGACCGTCAAGTCCGTCGTAGGTTGTCTGCCAGTCGATCACCGAGCGTCGGTTCTTCACGATCGTGGTCGATGTCGGAAACCCCGGCGATGGATTCTCCGAAACGAACCGGCGGCGCTGTCCGCCGAGAACGACATGGGAGCGCATCTCCCGGTTGTGTATCCAGTCGGCAAATACCGTTCCCAGCCAGTTGGATTCGCGCTCCTCGTTGTCAGGATCATCCACAAACCGGCTCCCGGGCGAACCATAGTTTCCCTGGAATCCCCGCAGCGTTGCGCCGATGCTGAGCGATTCAGACACCGTGCGGTCCACGCGCGCCGTGAGGTTGCCGCTCCGGAAATCGTTGTTGATGCGATCGTTTTCTGTCACCCCACCCTGCACGGCGACGTTGTAGGCCCATCCGTCGGGTCGCTCACCCTGGGATGAAATCGCCCCCTGGAACGTGCCAAAACTCCCGCCTTCAAGGGCGATCCTGCTACTGGCAACTCCCGTCCCACGCTGACTGCGAAGCGAGATCACGCCCCCTACCGCCTCGCCGCCGTAGAGCGTGCTCTGGGGTCCGTGGGAAATTTCCAGACTGTCGCACGCGGACACACAGCTTCCTCCGAGGAACACCGCATAGTCGGTGTTGGGATCGTTGAACCGCAGCCCATCCACGAGGAAGAGCGTTTGGTTGGAATTGGCACCTCGAAGGAAAATCGAAGCCGAGGCCCCCGGCGCACCCGAAGCCAGGACCGGCACACTCGCGCCGGCGAGCGCCTCGGCGAGCGAAGAAATCTGCCGACGTTCGAGATCGCGCGACGTTATCACATCGACAACGCTGCCCAAAGCGCGCGGGGAGGCGGGAGTGCGCGTTGCCGTCACAACGAAGGGGTCAAGCAGGGCGATCCGTTGTCCGGTGGATCCGCCCGCAGACACAGCGATCGCGGTCGCAACCGGAATCGCAAGGGAAATCAGGGCCGTCAAGCCGGCCCGGGAAATGCCCGCAATGCGGGCACCCGTTTGAAGGTACATGGAGGACTGCTTTCTATGGCAAGAGCAGAGGCCTCCGGCTGAAACGGATCTCCTCGAACTCTCACGCTTCATTGATGCGATGAAGGAGTCACAGCCGATCCGCGCATTTTCGCACCGGCTGCGTGAGCGCAAGAGGCAGGATGTTCGGACTCCGCATTTGTGCCCGCGATTGCATGATCCGCAACCGCCGGCGCCTCGCCTCCGCCTTCATCGGCCCGTGCCGATTGGCTTTGCCCACGCGGTTTTACGGCGTGGTGGAGGTTTGTGATGCGATACCGCAGCGCAACTGTGGCCGATTCTCACGGCCTTCCCCTGATCTCCAGCGATGCAAAGAACAAAAACGGGCCAGAGGCATGGAGATTCTCGTTTACCATGCAAGAAAATTTTCATATCAACGCATCCGAATATATTGATATGAAGTCTTGCCTCCTCGGAGATGATCATTCATCGTGATTCTTACCTTTCGAAATGGCCTCGCTTCTACCGCTCTATCCTGAACGCGACGCCGCTTTCCGCGCGCTCATTGCAGAAAGAATTGTGATCCTCGATGGGGCGATGGGCTCCCTCATCCAGGCGTTCAATCTGACCGAGAAGGACTTTCGCAACAAGGACCTCGCGGCCCATGGACACGATCTCAAGGGCAACAACGACCTGCTCTCGATCACCCGCCCCGATATCATCGAGGAAATTCATCACCGCTATTTCCAGGCGGGAGCGGACCTCGTCGAAACCAACACCTTCAGCGCCACCGCGATCGGACAGGCTGACTACCATCTCGAGTCCAAGGTGACCGATATCAATCTCGCGGCAGTGGCCTGCGCGCGGCGCGCAGCTTCAGAGGTCGAAAGCGAAAGCCCCGGCCGCCGGTGTTTTGTCGCGGGCGCCATCGGTCCGCTGAATCGCACGTTGTCGATGTCACCCGACGTCAACCGCCCCGATTATCGCGCGGTGACCTGGAGCCAGGTCGTCGCCGCCTACACCGAGCAGGTCCGTGCGCTGGTGAGCGCCGGCGTGGATGTCCTTCTCGTCGAAACGATTTTCGACACGCTCAACTCCAAGGCGGCGCTTTTCGCAATCGAGGGCGTCTTCGAGGAGGTCGGCGGACGCCTGCCCGTGATGATCAGCGTCACGATCACCGATGCCTCCGGTCGCACGCTCTCCGGCCAGACGACCGAGGCTTTCTACAATAGCATCCGGCACGCAAAACCCTTTTCCGTCGGCATCAACTGCGCCCTCGGCGGCCGCGCGATGCGACCCTATATCGAGGAACTTTCACGCATCGCCACCTGCTACGTTTCCTGCTACCCGAATGCCGGCCTTCCGAATGCATTCGGCGGCTACGACGAAACACCGGAGGACATGGCCAAGATCATGCGCGATTTCGCAGCCTCGGGCCTCGTCAACCTCGTCGGCGGCTGCTGCGGATCGACCCCTGATCACATCGCGGCAATCGCAGCCGCAGTCAGGGGCCTGCCGACGCGAAGACTGCCCTCCACGGAAACGTCCATGCGCCTGAGCGGGCTCGAGCCGCTCAGCGTTTCCTGATTCGAAGCCACACCGTGTCGACTTCACCCTCACGCAACGCTTCCGGCTTCCTCGTCATCGGCGAACGCACCAACCTGACGGGCTCTCCCAAGTTCGCCAAGGCGATCAAGTCGGGCGACTGGTCTGCCGCCGTGGAAATCGCCCGCCAGCAGGTCGATAGCGGCGCCAACATCCTCGACATCAATGTGGATGAGGCGCTGATCGACGGCGAGGCAACGATGGTGAAGTTTCTCAACCTCATCGCCTCCGAACCCGACATCGCACGCATCCCCGTAATGCTCGATTCGTCCAAATGGACGGTGCTGGAGGCTGGCCTGCAATGCCTTCAAGGGAAAGGCATCGTCAACTCGATATCACTGAAGGATGGCGAAGCCGAGTTCCTGCGTCGCGCCCGATTGCTGATGCGTTACGGCGCAGCCGCCGTAGTGATGGCCTTCGACGAGCAGGGGCAGGCTGCGACCTGCAGCGACAAGGTACGCATCTGTACACGGGCCTATCGTCTCCTCGTGGATCGGGTCGGATTCCCGCCGGAAGATATCGTTTTCGACCCCAATATCCTCACCGTCGCAACCGGCATTGAGGAACACGCCAACTACGCCTTCGATTTCTTCGAAGCCACCCGGATCATCAAGGAAACCCTGCCCCACGCCAAGGTTTCAGGTGGCGTTTCCAATGTGTCCTTCTCCTTCCGCGGGAACAATCCGGTGCGTGAGGCGATGCACACGGCATTTCTCTACCATGCCATCCGCCAGGGGTTGGACATGGCGATCGTCAACGCCGGCATGCTCGGAGTCTA
Organism: Verrucomicrobiota bacterium; assembly: GCA_014584295.1. Classification (GTDB taxonomy): domain Bacteria; phylum Verrucomicrobiota; class Verrucomicrobiia; order Opitutales; family Opitutaceae; genus UBA6669. The sequence goes on along the minus strand of JACTNC010000011.1, from coordinate 60,241 downwards.
TGATGAGATCGAAGTCGAACTCCGGGAACGGGTGGACGATGTGCTTTTCAATCGCCGGGCGGATGCGACCGAGAGGCTTGTCCGCTTTGCCGATGAATTGAAGGCGAGCCAGGGAAATGGTCCGAAATCGGAGGCAAGGGACGAACTCTCATGGCGAAATGCCCCGGTGGAGGAGCGACTGAAGCATGCTCTGGTGAAAGGCATCGACGCGTTTGTCGAGGAGGATACCGAGGAGTGCCGTTCCCGCTACGCGAGGCCGCTTGATATCATCGAAGGCCCGCTTATGGACGGCATGCGCGTCGTCGGAGATCTCTTCGGTGCGGGTAAAATGTTTCTTCCCCAGGTCGTCAAATCCGCCCGGGTGATGAAGAAGTCCGTCGCCTACCTCACTCCCTTCATGGAAGCGGAGAAGCAGGCGGCAGCCGCCCGCGGGGAAACCACCCGGTCACAGGGACGGATCCTCATCGCAACGGTGAAGGGCGACGTCCATGACATCGGCAAGAACATCGTCGGCGTCGTGCTCGCGTGCAACAACTACGAGGTCGTTGACCTCGGTGTGATGGTGCCCAGCGACAGGATCATCGCGAAGGCGCGCGAGATCCATGCGGACGCAATCGGCGTCTCAGGGTTGATCACACCATCGCTCGACGAAATGGTGCACGTTGCCAAAGAGCTCCACCGTGAAAAGTTCGACATTCCACTGCTGATCGGTGGTGCAACGACGAGCCCCGCGCACACTGCCGTTAAAATTGCCCCAGAGTACCCCCCCGGCGTGGTTCATGTGCTCGATGCTTCTCGTGTGGTCAACGTCGTCAGCGCGCTCCTCTCCCCTGAACGCAAGCCCGCATTCATGGACGAGGTGCGCACCAAGCAGCAGAAACAACGGGAAGACTTTGCAGCCCGACGCGCTCGAAAGCCCCTGCTGTCACTCGAGATCGCGCGCTCACGTCGCCCAAGATACGACTGGAAGACGATTGACATCCCAAGACCCGAATTCCTGGGAACGCGCGTCTTTCACGATGTGCCGCTCGAGAAAATCCTTCCATTCATCGATTGGAGCCCGTTCTTCAGTGCATGGGAGATTCATGGCCGTTACCCCCGTATCTTCGACGATCCGGCCGTGGGCTCTGAAGCCAAACGCCTTTTCAACGACGCACAGTCCCTGCTCGGCCGGATTGTGAAGGAGAAGCTTTTCACCGCCAATGCGGTGATCGGTTTCTGGCCGTGCAATGCGATCGACGACGATATCGAAATCTACGCCGATGAGTCCCGACAGCAGGTCGTGGCAACCTTCCATCAGCTCCGCCAGCAACTCGAAAAGCCGGCCGACCAGTTCAATCACTGCCTGGCCGACTACATTGCGCCAAGGGACAGCGGGCGGACCGACTACTGCGGCGGATTCGCCGTCACTGCAGGCCACGGCGTGGCCGAACTCGCTGCCGGGTTTCGCGCGCGCAATGACGACTACTCGGCCATCCTGTCGCAGGCACTCGGCGACCGCCTTGCAGAGGCGATGGCGGAGATGTTCCACAAGCGCGCGAGGGAATCCTGTGGCTACGGCAAGACGGAGAACCTGAGCTACGACGATCTCATCCGCGAACGCTACCGCGGAATCCGACCCGCCCCAGGCTATCCCGCCTGCCCCGACCACACCGAAAAGCCCGGACTGTTTAAACTCCTCAATGCGACCGCCGCAGCCGGCATCATTCTGACTGAGAGCTGCGCCATGCAACCGGCCAGCAGTGTCAGCGGCTGGTATTTCAATCACCCCGATTCCAAATACTTCGGCGTGGGCAAGCTGGGACGCGACCAGGTAATGGACTATTCCAGGCGGAAGGGGCAGACTCTCGCCGAGGCCGAGCACTGGCTGGGTCCGTACCTCGACTACGAAACGTCCTGAGCAGAGCTTTGTCGTCAACGATTCCGCCCACTCAATGCGGGTGTTTTCTCACGGGCCATCGCATGGACGCATGTTTGGCGGTGCGGGAGCCGCTTTACTCAGCGTCGGAAGAACTGGGTTTCAATGAAGGTCATTGTCGCAATCTGGAGGGCATTCGCATTCTCCTTTTTTGCGAAGCCGTGGCCTTCGTCCATCGCAAGCATGTACCATGGCTGGCCGCCATTCTCCTTGAGCGCCTTAACGATCTGTTCCGCTTCGGTGACGGGTACCCTCGGGTCGTTGTAGCCTTGGGCGATCAGCATCGGCTTCGCAATCTTCCCAACGTGGGTCAGCGGTGAAATGCGCTCAAGGAAGGCGCGCATTGCCGGATCACGCTCATCACCGTATTCAACACGCCGCAGGTCGCGACGATAGTCCTGCGTGTTGGTCAGGAAGGTAACAAAATTACTGATACCGACAATATCGATGCCTCCCGCGAGTCGGTCGTTATAATGCGTCATAGCCGCAAGTGTCATGTACCCCCCATAGCTGCCCCCCATGACAATGACACGCCCTGCGTCGAATTCAGGCTGGGCTGCTATCCAATCCAGCAGGGCTCCGATATCCTTTACCGAATCCTCGCGCTTCATCCCATTGTCGAGTTTTAGGTAGCTCTTTCCGTATCCCGATGAACCGCGGACATTGGGATAAATGACCGCAATGCCCAGTTCGTTGACCATGAACTGTGTCGATGGGGAAAAGCCAACGGTCGATTGTGACTCCGGTCCGCCATGAATATTGATGACGACCGGCACCTTGCCCTTCTCCCGCGCCCCGACCGGGCAATAGTAAATGGCAGGGATCTGGCGTCTCTTTCCCGCTTCAATTTCATCGAATGTCGGATAAGCAATCAGCGTCGGCGCCACGAACCGTGACACATCCAGCCCCCCTACTTCGCTTTCTGTCCATCTCTCAAGCTTCATGGAATCGAGCGCCAGGACATACACATCCCCAGGCCCTTGTGCCGTCGTCAGCGAAAAGCCCAGGCGCTGACCATCCGGAGAAAACTCCAGTCCGGCAATCCCTCCAAGTGGCAATGAACTTACCGCCGTTCGCCTGCCGGTATCCGTGTCGTACAGGTAAAGCGACGAGCGGCCATTGTCGTTTACCGTAAACGCCAATTTGCGACGATCACGCGATGCGGTCAACCGCTCCACATCCCAGGGGATGTCCCCCGTCAGAAGTGTTTGTCGTCCGGTCGCCAAGTTGAGCACCCGCAGGTGCGCAAATTCGGAGTCTTGATCCGAAATCAGGAACACGCGTTTCTGATCTGCCGACCACACTGCTCCTGAATAGGCGATGGGTGTCGCCCCGTCCGGCTGCGGATTCAGCATCACCGGTTTCGGATCCGCCATGTCCAATGAATACAGATAGGATTCATTGGCGGAAACCCCTCGATAGAGGAGCAGACTGCGATCATCCGGCGACCAATCAACCGGTCCCCAGGCACCTTTCAGTTCAACCACCATGCGCGGCCTTTCCGGTGCAGTCATTGATGCCAGATACAAGTCGGTATCCCTCCCATTTCTGCGCGTGCTGACGTACGCAAACACATCGCCGGCATTCGACCACGTGGCTCCACCATTGCGCGACTTCCCGTCTGTCAGCAGGCGGCTTGTTCCCGTAGCGAGATCGAACCAGAAATACTGGTAAAACTCCCCGCCACCGACATCGCGGCGAAACAGGAATCCACGGTACTCGGGATTGGGAGAATAGGAGGCGCTCGCAACGGGTTCGTCGAAAAACGTAAGCTGCCGGCGGGCTCCCCCGGGGCTAGCCAAGGCATGAATCTGCGTCGTGTTTCCAAAGCGGGTTGCGATCAGCATGCCCTGCCCTGAGGGTTGCCACGATTGCAGATGGGCGGAGCGCGTATTCTGATACTGACGCAGTCGTTCGATCATTTCAGGCGACGCCTCGGGCACATTCTCCGTGACAAGGCTGCCATTGCGGACACGCTCCGCGACGGCAAATTCCGACAGTGCGAGAGCGCCCAAAAGAATACCGAAGAGACGGTGGATGGACATGCGTGACCATTAGCGACATCGGAAATCCGAAGCCAGTTGAAAGACATGTCCTGCGATCCAATCCGCCTGCGGCATGCGCTTGCCAAATCCACCCTCATGGGCGAAACCTTCGCAAGCACTCATGGGCGAAACCCCTCCGCCACCCATTCCCTCCGGAGAACGTGAATCCGGAATCGAGCTCCGCCCATCCAGGCGGGCCAAGGAGAGTCCCATGCTCGTTGTGCCCTCCCCCTTCGCATGGGCCACGGCTGCCGTGTTCACCATGCTCTCGGCATGGCTCGCAATCAAGTTGTGGAGTTGCGGACATGAACTCAATGCCTTGCGAGCCTCCTCGGAGCTCGAGCATGCCTCATCCCGCATGCTCAGGAATGAACTTGAGGCCGAACGGCTGATTTCCGCGCACCTGGCTGAGGATATTAGAAAGCTGGAGGAGACCTTGAAGACCTCCTCGGCAGTTGGGGAGCCAATTCCGGGAAGGCAGGGACTCAATGACCTCCGCATGCTGCGGCTCCTGCCCCCACGCGGTATCGAAATGCCAGGGATGGCGCTTGTTGTCTGGGATACGCGGACTAACTCGGGGCTCGTACTCGTTGAACACTTGCCATCGGCCACTCCTGGCCACGAATACCGACTTGGCATAGCTGATGCGCCTGACGCACCTTGGCAGGACGCGGGTGCGCTCTCGCTTGATTCATCAACAGGAATCCGGCGCATCTTCTTTGTCCATTCCACGCCACTCGGGGAATCCGCCCGCTTCGCCATCAGGCGCACTTTAGAGAACGGAGCATCCACTGATGCCGACGTGATCCTGTCCGGACCGTAGTTGCGCAGGAGAGGGCCGCGCTACAAGGCATTTCCATATCAGCCATCGAAGGAAGACGGGATACTGGCTCCAACGCGACCTCAGGAAACAAGTTGCGGGCAAAGGCTGGGATCGCCCCAAACCCTGCCCGCAATGGAATTCTCAAGCCACCTCAGAAATCAATCGTGGCGGAGAGTTTGAATTCACGCGGATTTCCCCACATGCCGGAAGCCGCGGCACCCGAACGAAAGTAATCCTTGTCGAAAACATTGTCCACATTGAGCGCGAAAGTGACGCGCCGCTCGTAGATCTTCGTTTGATAGCCGGCAAGGAGGCTGACCAGTGCGTAGGAGGGAGACCAGAGTTTCTCGGCAGTGCCATCACGATCCAGATCCGCATTTCCGCGGAAGGTCTCGCTGCGCCAGTTTACGCCTCCGCCAAAATAGAATCCCTTCAGGGCTCCCTGTTTGACATCATACCGTGTAAAGAGGTTGAAGCGATCCTTCGTATACCCCGCATTAGGAACACCGTCCGGCATTGTTGGCAGGAAGGCATCCAGCAATGGCGTCGCCTTGTTCTGGCTCTTTGCCTCCTGCTGGAACGCGTGGAGTTGGGGAAGCCGATCACGTGTTTCCACCTTGTTGGTCGCCATGTTCGCCATCAAACGCCAGTTGCGCGTGAGATTCGCCACAAGCTCGATTTCAACACCCGAGGTCGTCACCTTTTCAATGTCGCCACCATTGACATCGAAGGTGTCCGGAAAGATCGCAGCCAGTTCGTTCCTCACGTTTTGCTGTGCGGAACCCAGCGGGGTGATCCGGGCATTGGGTTGGTAGTTGCTGTAATACGTGCTGTTGAATTCGACTTTCCCGCCAAGCAAGGTCAGGCGGATGCCCATGTCAGTGCCTTCTCCGTACGGAATGCCCTGCTTCGTGCCGACCCGATATCCATCCCGCCCATCGCCGAGCGAAAGCCGGAATGACTGCGCGCGATTGAAGGTAAACGCGAGCATGTCATTGACGCGATAAACCGCCCCATAGTTCGATCCGTTGAACTTGTAATTTACGTACTGTGGATCCGAAATAGTGGGAGCCGTATCGACAATCCAGGTGTTCGCGAGTGGCCGCGGTACTCCGGACACGGTCTTCATCTTGAATTCATCGCGTCGATACCCGAGCAGCGTGTACAAGTGTCCATTGAAGTACGTGCCTGCGGCACCGATGCCGATAGAGGGCGTGTAGAACCGGCGGTCGATCATCGCTCCCGTTGCACCAACGGCTCCCTGAACTCCGGATCCAAGGTCGGGCATGTATTCCGACAGTCCTGGGACCGGTCCGAGTGATCCCGTCAACTGAGCACCGTCGCCATCCTTCAGGTAATACCGGCGAATGAACTTGTTGTTGGCAAAAACCGTGCGATTTGCGTTCAACCCCGCCTGCGTGGCAGCCGAATTGATTGTGCCGACAAACGCCGCACTGCCGGGCGAAACGAATTCCGCCATCTTGGGGCGCTTCTGGCCGGGATTGTCCTGGTGTTGCTGGATGTTGAGCGCTATCTGCTGCCGCATCCAGCCTAGGTCGAGATCATAGACGGACGAGAGACGGATATCGCGCACAATGTTGCCGCTCTCCTGATAGGTGCGTTGATACTCCGTGTAGAGTTCGTTGTAATAAGGGTTGGTAGCCCCGGTCGGGAGAAGAGGATTGAGATCCCTCGTAATGCTGCGCGTCGAGGCGTTCCAGATTTCATTGTCGCTCGAATAGTAGTTCGCCGAGAGCAACAAATTCCAGTTTTCTCCAATCTGCTGTTCGATCTCGAGCACAAGCGACTTCTGATCCGTCCCGTTCGAGGCTCGCGGACCATTGAATTGGTATTCCCGCGGAACGATCTGCGTGTTCGCGATGGAGACATTCGGTCCCTGGCTGCGGACGCGACCGTTCAGTCGGTAGCTACCTCCATTGATCGGGAGATATACCACCCCGTTGGCATTGTTGTAGGTCGACGTGGTCGTGTACGTGAAGGCGTCGGCAAAAAGGCCCTGCGATCTGACTTCCGTGTTCTTTGCCATTTCGGTCATGACGCTGATCGTCGTCTTGCGAAACGGCCTGTAAGTGACGGCTCCATAGATACCGCGAAAATCACGCCGTCCATGATCCCACCAGGTTTCATTGTTGGATTGCACGGCCGCAACGCGCACAGCGACCTGGTCGTTGAATCGGCGATTCAGGTCCAGTTCCGCACGACGCAGGTCATTGCTGCCAACAAAGAACCTGGTCCGGGTAATGTTTCGGGTAAAAAGTCCCCGCTTGGTAATTTGATTCTGGGCCCCTCCCAGGTCGGCCTCGCCGTAGAGAAACGCATTCGGGCCGCGAAGCAACTCAACGCGCTCCGTGCTGTAAGAATCGATGGGCGAGTACCAGATCCAGCCATTGCGGATGGAGTAATTGTTCTGGATTCCCCGAAAAATGAGACGCGAGGTTCCGCCGGCGACCTGAGGGTCCGGATTCACCTCTCCGGTGACCGTCCAGCGCGTCATGTCCTCGATGGTCAGGGCACCAATGTCCTGGATCATCTGATTGTTCACAACCGAGATGGAATTCGCCACATTCTTGAGTTCCTGAACGGTGCGCATTCCGGAGGTTGTTTGCATGGACTCATACCCCGTATCGCGCTCGCTGGTAACCGTGAACTTTGACAGTTGAATAACCTGCCCCGCATCGTCGCTGTCGGTGGGGGTCGATGTTGCTGCAGTTTGTGCATGTACGGTCAGGAGACCGGAGAAACCGAGGATGACACTCGTTGAACAGGCGTGCCTCAAAGGCGCGCATATGCGGGACAGATTCATTTTCATAGGGCGGGGGTCGCAGGGCCAAATTTCGAAGCCGCCGAACTCCTACGCCCAGCATGACAATCCGCCAAGCGACACGTTATTGACGCCGTTGAGTAACCATGGAGTTGACTCTATACGCCCACCTTCCGCCTGCGTCTCGGACCAGGAGCGGTTTCCCCCTTGGCCCACACTCCCGCAACCAGGTGAAGATGCGCCTCCTCTCTGGGTCCAAAGCTGTTCGTATAGAGATTCGCCAGCGCCCTCTCGGCCGCAACACTTCCGATCAGCGGATAGTTCTGATAGATCCCAGTCATCGGTCCATCAAGTCTGTCGACACCCAGTGAAACCATTCCAACCGAGGGTGGCACCTTCGCCTGCAGTTCGAGTTCGGCGTTGCCAAGGATGACCACGTCGGGTCGTTGCGTGCGAAGCCACGATGGTAGGGCGGCAACAAGTTCAGCCTGCAGTTCGGTCGCCAGGGGCGCGATCCGTTCCTCAAGATGGTGCTCCTCAATGGCAAAGCGATAGCCACCAAGCCACCGATGGTCCAGCCGCCTCGATGTCTCCCGGCTGAGCACCAGACCGATTCGGCGATAGCCGAGTGCCACACATTGGTCGACCGCAAGTACGGCCGACTGGAAATGATCGCTGGCAACACGCTCGATCACGGGCTTGCTGACGCTCATGCCAAGCCCAACAACAGCCAGTCCGGAAAAATCAAAATCCACCTGGGTTTCATCATGGGGCATGGGGGCCACGATGACGGCGTGAATGTTTCGCGCGCGCAAGATCTCGCGCATCCGCGTCGAAGTCATTCCCGCGTCTCTCAACCCAAATTCCTCAAGCCGGCAGCCCATCTCCGCCAGGCGATCGGAGGCTCCGTTGAACATGCTCACATAGAAGTCAGCCTTTCGCCATTGATCGGAAGGCAGGTGAGTCAGGTAGGCGACAGACGTTGTGACACCCATGATCGGGCGTCTTTGACGCTGCAGACTCATGAGGGCCGAGATGAGCGGGTTGGTGCTGTAACCCAGTTTCCTCGCAACCATTGCGATGCGCATCCGTGTGTTTTCCGGGATGCTGGAATCCCCGCGCAACGCGAGCGATACGGCAGAACGTGAATAGCCCGACGCACGAGCAACGTCTTCCATCGTCGGCTTGGGTTTCATTCTACTCAACTGTGTCAGTAGCGACACTATTGTCAGCGAAATTCACGTCGCTCAGCCTCACGTCATGTCTCCCCAAAGCGCGTCGCTCACCCTCGTGGAATCCGAAAATTCGCGCACCATGCCCTGCGCCGCGCTCCTGGTGCCACCGGATGTATTCGAACTTGTCTACGGTGACGAATGCCTGAAGGCGATCGGCGCAAAATCGATCTTGATCTCTCCAAAGCCACTCGGGCCGCACGAACCGCAATCGGACTGGAGGAACCAGCTGGGTAGTGTCGAACTGCTGTTTACGGGCTGGCACAGCCCCCGGCTGGATGAGCCCCTGCTTCAAAGGCTCCCCAGACTGCGCGCGGTTTTCCACGCAGGTGGTACAATCCGACAGTTGGTGTCAGATGCCTTCTGGAGCCGCGCTATACCGATTTCGACCGCAAGCGCCGCCAACGCCGTACCCGTCGCAGAATTCACCCTGGGCGCAATCCTGCTTTCACTCAAACAGGCATGGATGCTCAACCGGCAGGTTTGCCGCGATCGTGCATTTCCCCGGACGTTTCCCCACGTTCCCGGCGTTCGCGGAGCCACAGTCGGACTCGTCTCGCTGGGACTGATTGGACGGGAGGTTCTCAGGCTGCTCCGGTCATTCGACGTCAAGATCATTGCGCACGATCCCCACCTCCCGGCTGCTCGCTTCCGCGAGCTGGGCATCGAATCAGTCTCGCTGGAAAGCCTGATGGAACGTAGTGATGTCGTATCGCTTCATACACCACTGAACGCGGAAACAACGGGCTTCATCAACGGTGCTCTTCTCAGGCGTCTCAAGCCCGGGGCCACCTTCATCAACACGGCACGAGGCCGGCTGGTTCACGAACCCGATTTGATTGCATTCCTGAAGGAGCGACCCGATGTGCAGGCTCTCCTCGATGTCACGAGCCCCGAGCCTCCAGTCCCCGACAGCCCGCTCTACGATCTCCCCAATGTGTTTCTTACACCGCACATCGCCGGCTCACTCGGGCCCGAATGCCGGCGTCTCGGCTGGGCGATGGTCGAGGAATTTCGGCGATTTGTCCAAGGCGAACCGCTGTGTCACGCCGTAACTCGTGAAATGGCCAACGCCCAGACCTGACTTCCTTTGACGGGAACGATCAATCGCGATCTGACACCTGGAGGGGATTCGCGCGCGCCTTCACCTGTTTGCCATATTCCCTGGGCGAGACTCCCATCGCCTTCTTGAAAGCCCGGCTGAATGCGAAAATCGATTCAAATCCACAGGCTTTCGCGATGTCTTCAATGCGCCCGTATTCACCGCGAGCAAGCAGCGAGGCCGCCATTGAGAGCCGGGAGTTTCGCATGTAGCCACCCAGGCTGACACCGTATTGCTTCCGGAAAACGGCACCCAGATAACTCACCGAGTATCCCGTAAGTTTCGCCAGATCCGTAATCTTGAGTGATTCGTTCAGGTTGGCGCGGACATGGGAATTGATCGACTCCAGAAGAGGACCGTGTGGATCGCTCCCGGCAATCTCTTTCCCGTCGGAGGCGCTCACCGCTTGCGCAGCAAGCAGGCGACGAAGAAACACCGACAGCTTCAGAATCAGCTCGACTCTCTTCGCCGAGTTATCCGAAGACCCTGGAATCATGGCCACCATCTCACGCAGGAATGCCATGTCCCGTCTTGTCAGCAATCGCGGTGAATTCCTCAGCGGCAGCAATTCCTTGTCATTGACAGATTCAAACGTGATGAAGAGCCAGCGAATGGTCCCGGCTTCGACGTCGAGATAGTGATGAAACTGATAGGGAAAAATAAGGATCGTCTGCCCGGGCATCAGCCTGTGCGATACGTCGTCAACGTGTATGCGCCCTCCCCTCACAAGCGGCAGCACCAGTTCGAACCGATGATGGTAGTTGTGCGTCACCCCATGCGGCCGCAGCATCGCCGCTGAAGTCCGCTTGAAGGCAACAATGTTGTCCGCAAGCAGGGCATCCGCGATTCTAGCCCCGGAAAAGAGATCGGTTGGGTTGGAGATGCGATCAACAATCGAGGCGATCGCACGGCAATCCGAATCAGGAAATCCTGCCCGGGCAGCGGACTTTCTCGGCGATCGCGGCATGGTATCAATCGCGCTCCTTCAATGTCCTTCGGTGGATGAACCGTCCATTGCCGACGCAGGAGGCACGACAGCCCGGCGGTTCACGAGTTCAAGCGCTGAACGCAGCGCAATCACGGCTGTGCTTTCTCGTTGTTTCGCGCCCAAAGCCGGTTGATCACGTAAAGTACGATCGCTCCACTGATGCAGAACGTGACCGTGAGTACAATGGCTTGTTGTGTGCGTCCATACAGGAAATTGCCGATGGCAAAAAGCGCTGACCAGATCGCCACACAGCCGGTAACCCATCCCAGTGCGGCCATGCCCATGTGGTCGCCATGTGATTCCGATTCCGACATTCCGGCCAGACGTCGGATCCTGCCCCAGCCGGGTCCGGCGGGGTGCACCTTGCGAAAGAAGGCGATGAGGTGCTGCTGATTCGTGGGCGCGCTCACAAAAGCCGTGATCAGCCAGCACACCGTGGTCAGCGCCACCGAATACAGGACAGCATGGGCGAATGGCTGAGGGTGTCCCGCCTTTTTCATGAGGAAAAATACGATCGTGATTACGAAGGAGCTGATCATCGCGACGATCTCGCACCACGCATTGATCCGCCACCAGAACCAGCGGAGCAGGTACAGCAGGCCGGTCCCCGCACCAATGGAAATCAGCACCTCAAACGCGTCCTGCGCCGTATCCAGGACCGTGCTCAACAATGCCGCGATCACATACAACACAACCGTGCAAATCCGTCCCACCTCCACGTAGTGCCGCTCGTCGGCCTTGGGTGCGACAAATCGCCGGTAGAAATCGTGAACCAGGTAGGAGGAGCCCCAATTGAGGTGAGTCAGAATCGTGGACGAATTGGCCGAAATGAGTCCGCCAACCATCAAACCAACAAATCCCACGGGCAGGAATTTCAACATCGCGGGAAAGGCACTGTCGTGGCCGATCAGCGCTGGATCCGCATTGGGAAACGCTGCCTGTATGTCCTTGAGCTCCGGAAAGATGATGATCGAGCACAACGCGGTGATGATCCACGGCCATGGGCGCAAGACGTAGTGCGCAAAGTTAAAGAACAGCGTGGCACCCAGTGCATCCTTTTCGGACTTCGATGCCAGCATACGCTGCGCAATGTAACTGCCCCCTCCCGGTTCCGCGCCCGGGTACCAGTTGGCCCACCAGCCAATGGCGATCGGCACGATGAATATCATCAGGGCCAGTTCGCTCATCGCAAAATTCGGCAGGATATCCAGCATCGGCTGCCCATGACCATCAATGGCGGATAGCACGGGCTGCCCATCGCTTCCGAGATTGACCTGCTGGCCACCGAGTACTGTCACAAGTTTCCTGAGTCCCGCCACCGCCCCTGCCCCCGCCCCGGTCTGCTCAGCCACCGCCACCAGCCCATAGTAGGCCGCCGCAACCACCGCTGTCATCTTGATGAAGAACTGCACCATGTCGATGACCAGCACGCCCCAGAGTCCCGAATGCGCAGCGAAGGCGACATTGAGCACGCCGCAGATCACAATCGTCTGCCACGGCGGCATGCCAAAAAGGATGTTCGCGATCTTGCAGGCTGCGAGCGTGACCATGGCCATGATGAAGCAGTTGAAGAACAGCCCAAGATAGATGGCCCGGAAGCCCCGCACGACCGACGCCGCCCTGCCCGAATACCGCAACTCATAGAACTCGAGATCCGTCATGACTCCAGAGCGGCGCCACAGCCGCGCAAAGAAAAATACCGTCGAGACGCCGGTAAGCACGAATGCCCACCACTGCCAGTTGCCGGCCACGCCATACTGACGCACCTGCTGCGTCACCCAATTCGGCGTGTCACTGCTGAACGTGGTCGCAACCATGGAAAGTCCCGCAAGCCACCACGGCACCGACCGGCCCGAGGCAAAGAACTCAGACGTATCCTTGCCCGCACGCTTGCCGAAAAACAGGGCGGGAACGAAACAGATGCCCATCGAAAGCAGGGCGACAATCCAATCGAGGAGGAGTAACTTCATGGGATTTCTTGGGGACTTCGGCGACGCCGGGATTTGAGCGCGACAGAGAATCAGATTTGAACGCTTATTGGAGATTCAGAAGGCCATAGTGGAATCCTGTCCGGAATTTGCGGCACAACCACTAAAGCGCCGGGACCATGACTACCATGCTTTTTCAGGAAGCGGATCCAGTCTCGCGGAAGTAAGCCAGAGTCTCCGCCAGGCCTGCATCGAAGGAGCTGACCGGTACAAAACCCGCGGCACGCAAGGCATCGACGCTCGCCCGGGAATGGCGGACGTCCCCGGCACGCTCAGGAGCGTGCACAATCTCCGAGCGTGAGCCCGCATGGTCGATGATGCGTCGGGCCAGTTCAAGCACCGTGATCTGTCCGCCATAGCCTGCATTGAAAACTCCCGTGAGACCGGGAGTCGTGACCGCAAAGATATTCGCGGCAGCAATGTCCTTCACGTAGACAAAATCGCGCGTCTGCCCGCCATCACCATAGATCGTGAGTGGTTCATTTCGGAGCGCCTTCCGCATGAAGATCGGCACGGCCGCCGCATAGGCGCTGCCGGGATCCTGCCTCGGGCCGAAGACGTTGAAGAAACGCAATGCCACGGTCTCAAGGCGACCGTCTTCGGCAAACTGGCGACAGTAGTACTCGCCGTCGAGCTTGGTCACCGCATACGGGCTCCGCGGCTCAGGCAGCATCGTCTCCACCTTTGGAACGACAGGATTGTTGCCATACACCGCCGCGGAAGAACTGAAACACAGTTTTCGAACCCCGGCAGCCGCTGATTCCTCCAGCACATTGAGCAGGCCGGTGACATTCAGCTCCACGCACCCATGGGGATTCTGCACCGACTCCGGTACACTCACCATGGCTGCAAGATGAAACACATGGTCGACGCCCTTCACCGCGGAGCGCACCACCGCCCGGTCCAGGATGCTGCCTTCGATGAAGTCAACCTTCATGCCGTCCAGATTGCGCCGGTAGCCCGTTCGAAGATTGTCCAGGACCCGCACCTCGGCTCGACCCTGGAGCTGCTGCGCAATGTGGCTGCCGATGAAACCGGCGCCGCCGGTGATAAGTACTCTCATGTCAGTTTCCTCCCTTGCCGGATTCGCTCGGCAGCGGATGGGTCTTCATGATGCGTTCCACAAGCCCCTGCATTGCGCCTTCCTGCCGCTCAATGCTGGCCACAAGCGCAAACTGCGTCCGGCAGCGATCGAGGTTGTGACCCTGCCGCTTGGTCTTGAAATAGACGTCACCCTCAAGATGGTCGGTGAGAAACCTCAACCCGATCTCGTAGGTGATGAGTTTGCCGGCAAACGCGAGATGGGCGCGCTCGGCAGCATTGAGGAAGGCACCGGCCGAAGCCGCGTAGCCGGAGACCAGCCCCTCAAAAATGTCCATGCGCATCGTCACCTTGGAAGCATCGGGCTCATCTTCCGCCGCCGAGTTGGTGGCAGAGCGCACCATGTCGCCGAAATCATAGAGGGCCGACCCAGGCATGACAGTATCCAGGTCGATCACACACACCGCCTGGGAGGTCGCCTCATCAAGCATCACATTGTTGAATTTCGTGTCATTGTGCGTGATGCGTTCCGGCATCTCGCCGCGGGCCATCAGGTCGAGCACCACTCCGGCCATGCCCTCGCGGGCAAGCGCAAACTCGATCTCCGCTCCGACCGAGCGCACCCGACCCGCACGGTCGGCGTCGACCGCGCGTCGAAAGGCTTCGAAGCGGCTCCGGGTATTGTGAAACCCGGGTATGGTCTCATGCAGGCGCGGCCCCCGAAGGTCGACCAGCATGCGCTGGAATTCACCAAAGGCCCGCGCTGCCTCATAGGCCTGCCGTGCATTTTCAACCAGGTCATGCGTCCGGGCATTCTCAATGAAGAGGTAGCACCTCCAGAATGCGCCGTGCGGATCTCGATGCCAGGCCGCGCCCTCACGCGTGCGAACCAAAGTCAGCACCCGGCGCGAATCATGTCCGCCGCTTTTCGCGGATGCACCGAGCGCATGGTCGGTGACCCGTTGAACGTTTTCCATCAATGCCGGCACATTCTTGAATACCCGGTCATTGATGCGCTGAAGCAGGTAACGCACCGGGCGTCCGGCCTGATCCATCGTGATGACGAAGGTGTCGTTGATATGGCCGCTGCCATAGGGCGCTCCGTCGACATAGCGTCCGAACAACTGAAAGGATTGCGCGACCTCCGGAAGATCTGCAGGGGGGCGATTACCAGGCTGACTCATATTGGGTGGGGTTTATTTCCAGGGGCTATCGGGGCACAGACTTTGGCACACCTCTCAAGGCAGCGCGCCCCATTGTCCATGCAACGGGAATGTCGGCAGCAATGATAAACTGGAAACGGAATTCATGAAATCATGGACTGGTCGAAGTAATCGATTTTGTCAAGTTAGTACTTTTTTTGTCATATTCGATTTTATTCGAGCCTCGGCCTCATGCAATGACGTCTCGCGCCCTGAAGCCGCAGTCGCGAGGCCCGGGAGGAATCGCCCTGGAGCGATGCGGGAGACCGTGCCACGATTGAATCCTATCACCTCTAACGGTCGAGGTGGACACGGATCCGGGTCAACTCAACGGCGCAAGTCGTCAAGGGTTTGACTCCGGGTCTGATTGAGGACTCACGAGAGGCATGCTCTCCGACCCCCTTCGGACTTCCCCCTGCCCTCTCCTACCGCTGCTCGCATTGCTGCTGGGGGCGACATCAGTCGTGTCGGCTGAAGTCCTTTCCTTTGAAGAGTCTGAACCCCCGGCATGCCTCAACGTGACGCCATTGGCGCGTCCGACATCCGAGCGCGCGAAATATGGCCATCAGAGCCTGCGATGGGACTGGAAGTCCGACTCTGTTCTCACCTTCACCCACCCCATCGATTTCAAGCCATACACGCCGGAAGCGGAAAGCAACGCGCTCAGCACCTTTGTCGTGTGGATCTACAATGAAACTCCGTCCACTGGAGTCCTGCGATTCGAATTCGGCCATGCCGCCCGCCGCGATTGCTGGTTCACATTTGGTCTCAACTTCACCGGCTGGCGCACCTGCTGGGTGGCCTTTGAACGCGACATGCAGGGCAAGGCGGTCGCTGGAATGGACACCTTGCGCATCATTGCTCCGACCGAGGGACATTCCGGCACCGTGTTCCTTGATTCGCTTGTTTTCTCCCAGCCGATCGATGCGCGGCACCACACGCGCGACCGGCAGGTGCCCTTCGTCAATTCCTGCCTGCCCACCGACGCCAATGACCATTGGCAGGGGCTCTACCGGTTCGATCGGGAACCGGTGCCGGATCTCACGCTTCCTCCCGGAGCACAGGAGGTAGCCAACACGATCGGCAAACGCTACGAGCAGTTGTTCGATCGCCCGACACGCATGGACTCCAAGGGTATGGAAAAGCTGCGCCGCCGTTTTGAGGCGTGGGGAATCCGGCGTTCCCCCACTGGTATTGTTGGACGGGCGGTGGCCTATCCTCACGAAAGTGTCGCCTATCCATCCGGCTCACTGGAGCGCGAAGAGTCGAGCCAGGAGAACGGTCTGATGACATGCTCGAAACTCCTCTTCGATCTCGCCCAGGCCTATCGGGGAACAACCGATGAGAAATTCCGCGCCGAGCTCCGCGGCATGTTCTTTGACCTCAGCGATCACCTTCTCGATCAGGGCTGGGCCGACGGGAGCAGCATGGGCACGCTTCATCACCTGGGCTACAACAACCGCCTCTACTACCCGGCGCTGTACTTCATGCGCGATGAGCTGCGGGCTACCCATCGGCTGCCAAGCGTCCAGCGCGCCATGGCGTGGCTCAGTGGTGTCGGCAAGGCCTATGAGCCGCTTGCCCAGGTCAATGGTGTCAGCATCGACACGCTGAACACGACCCTGCTGGGTCAGATCGCCGCGCAATTGATGATTGAGGATGAGACCCAGCGGGCCCGCGCACTCTATGCAACGTCCCAATGGCTCGGACGCGCGCTCGAGCCGTGCATCGGCCTCTCCGGAGGAGTCAAGGTCGACGGATCTCTTCTCCATCACGCCAACCACTATCCCGCCTATGCCGAGGGTGCCATCATGGGAGCCTCGCAGACACTCTGGCTGTTCAGTCACACGCCCTTCCGCATACCCGAGGCCGGTCACGCCAGCCTGCGACACGCAATGCTCAACCTGCGTTTTCACAGCAACGTGCTTCAGTGGCCCCTGAGTCTTTCCGGCAGGCATCCCAATGCGAAATTCACCTTGTCGCCCACGCCCTATCTCTTTCTCGCGCACGCGGGCACTCCCGACGGAAACCAGGCCTACGATGCTGAAATCGGTGCTGTCTGGAAGAGACTCGCAGACGCTGTCGCACGAACGGCCTCGCGCGCGGCAAAAAAGACGGCCCAATCCGCCGATTCAGACCAGAACTCCTCCCCTCCGGCCGAGGCTGAATCGATCTCGTTGTTTCGCGGTGATCCGCCGATCGCCCCGGAAACTGCTCCAACGGGACATCTGACACTCAGCTACGCCACCACCGCCGCCCACCGGCGCGACACGTGGCTCGCCACGGCACGGGGCTTCAACCGCTACCTCTGGGGCGCCGAAATCTATCCCAACGCCAATATGTTCGGGCGCTATCTCGCCTACGGTCACGTCGAAATCCTCGCCCGAGGCGATCCCATAAATCTTCACGACAGCGGATATTCCGAGAATGGGTGGGACTGGAACTGCTGGCCCGGCACGACCGCCATCCACCTGCCTATCGACCTGCTGCGAGACCGTGTCATCAATTGCGACATCTACAGTGGAATAGAGGAGATGCTTTTCAGCGACGAGGCTTTTGCCGGTAGCTCCAACCTGGGCGGTCGCAACGGTCTGTTCGCGATGAAGCTCCATGAACACGCAAAATATGACGGATCCCATCGTGCACGAAAATCCGTCTTCTTCTTCGACGATCACCTGGTGCTCCTCGGCACGGACATCGAGAATTCCGATCGGACACACGATACGCGCACCACACTCTTCCAGCAGCGTCTCGCCCGACGCTCCGCTCCGCTTTCCGTGGATGGGCAATCTCACCTCGCAGCCTTTCCCTCGCAGTTGAGCCGTCCGGATGCGAACGGTTCCCAACTGATCGACACCATCGGCAACGCCTATTTCCTCCTCGCGGACAACACGCTGCGCATCACGAAGTCCGAACAGGCTTCGCGCAGCAACAACGACAAACAGGATACGAAGGGCGATTTCGTTCTTGCATGGCTCGACCACGGAACAGCCCCACGCGATGCAGGATACGCCTATTCGATTCTTATCCAACCCAAGGATCTGCGTTTGCGCGACTTTGCCGCCGCCCTACGGACTCCCGGAAATGAGCCCTTTGAAATACTGCGTCGGGATCACCGCGCGCATATCGTCCGCGATCGCGAGACCGGCATACTCGCACTCGCCTGTTTCGAGCCCGTTACAGCAACCGACCTCGTGGTGGATGCAGTCGATACTCCCGCCCTCATCATGCTGCAGTCGCACGCAGGAAAAGCGGCCCTCAGTGTCTGCGATCCCGATCTCCATCTTTATGAAGGCCGTGAAGCTGATCAGCTCACACCCGACGGTCGCCAGAAAGAGGTCAGCATTTACTCGCGCAAATGGTTTCACGCCCCCAGCGCGATCTCGCATGTGCGAGTAACACTGCTCGGACGCTTCAACCAGATCCAACCCGACAGCCGTGTGCGCATTCTCCAGTCCGGACCCGACCGCACGATCTTTGAATTCGCGTGCAAGGACGGCCTGCCTGTAGAAATCCAAATCGCCGAGCGCGAATGAACCCATCGCCTTTCCGGACTATGAAATCCTCAATTTCAACCCTCCTCCTGTTCCTGCTGCTGCCTCTCGGGGCAGTCGCGGCGCCTCGCCCGAACATTGTCTTCATCCTCATCGACGACATGGGCGCAGCTGATGGTGGTTGTTTTGGGAGCCGTTTCTATCACACGCCAAATCTGGATCGACTTGCTACAGAGAGCGTCAAATTCACCCAGGCCTACGCCTCCTGTGCCGTCTGCTCACCGTCACGCGCGGCAATCCTCACGGGCAAGGCGCCTGCCAGGCTCCACATCACGGACTGGATTCCAGGCGAGAAGGCGCCGGCCAGCAGTCGCCTACTGCTTCCTGATTGGCAGAAGAGCCTGCCGCTTTCCGAAAAAACGCTCGCGGAGGAACTGAAACCGCTCGGTTACGCAACCGCCAGCATTGGGAAATGGCATCTCGGCGGGGGACACTCCCCCTTGGACTACGGATTTGATATCAATATCGGGGGCGGTGATACCGGTCAGCCGGCATCCTATTTCTGGCCCTATGGCAAGGAAGGTCAGGCCCATCGGGTGCCGGACCTCGCGGCGATGGGGGGTGGACCTGGGGAGTACCTTACTGACCGGCTGACGGACGAAGCCCTGCGCTTTATCGAATCCCACCGCGACACGCCCTTCTTTCTCTATCTCGCACACTATGCGGTCCACAGCCCGTTCATGGGCAAGAAGGAGGCCGTTGAGGAAGCCTCAAAACGATCCCCGGCCGACGGACAGGGCAACCCCGTTTACGCGGCAATGCTCCAAAGTGTTGATGACAGCGTCGGGCGCATCCTCAACAAACTGAAGTCGCTCCACATCGACGAGAACACCATCGTTGTCTTCACCTCGGACAACGGCGGCGCAGTACACATAGGAAATCCTCCGGCCACAGCCAATGGCCCTCTGCGGATGGGCAAGGGATTTCCCTACGAAGGCGGCTTGCGTGTTCCTTTGCTCATGAAGGCGCCAGGCGCAAATCGCGGCACGGTCTGTGACGTTCCCGTGATCAGTCACGATTTCTATCCCACCTTGCTGGAACTCGTGGGAGCCCCTCCGGCCTCGCATGCCATTGACGGCGCGAGCTTCGCGCCCGCACTTCGGGGGGGTCGCAAAGCTCCGCACGACGGTTTGTTCTGGCACTACCCGCACTATTGGTTCGGCGGAAAGGTTTCTCCCTACAGCGTCGCACACGTGGGCAACTGGAAGCTCATCCGCTTCTACGAGGACAATCATGAGGAACTCTACAATCTGCACGACGATCCCTCCGAGCGGGAAGATCTCGCGTCATCTCATCCGACAGAACGTCGCAGGCTCGGCGCGCGGCTCGATCGCTGGCTGAAGGAGGTCGGAGCGCAGATGAACCCGCCACGATAGGTCCCGCCTTCGATCAATCTCTCGTGCCCATGAATCCTCTGCTTCCGAAAAACACGCCGCCCCTGATAACTCTTCTCCTGTGGATGGGCAGTCTGCTGCCGATCGCAGTCCCAACCCGGGCTGCACTATCACCTCCTCCCGCCAAGCGCCCGAATCTGCTGTTCATTTTTCCCGACCAGATGCGGCGGCAGGCCATGGGATTTGTGGGGGAGGACCCCGTATCGACACCCAACATCGACCGATTGGCACGGGAGGGGATTTATTTTCCACAGGCGACGTCCACCTACCCGTTGTGCACCCCGTGGCGCGGCATGATGATGACCGGTCGTTTTCCACCGGCAACGGGTCTGGTTCACAATGCCAACTCCTCGCGGCCCGCCGTGTATCTGCGCCGGAACGAGGTCTGCATCACCGACGTCCTGCACCAGGCGGGCTACAACATCGGCTACGTCGGCAAGTGGCATCTCACGCACCCGCATGCGCCCTATCTCCCCCAGGATCAGCGGGAGAATGACATCAAATGGGACGAGTTCACGCCGAAGGAGGACCGTCATCACATCGATTTCTGGTATGCCTACAACGCCTACGACGCGCATCTTCGGCCGCGTTACTGGTCAACCGACGCCGGACGCAATGACTTTCATTACATCGATCAATGGTCCCCCGAGCACGAGACGGATATCGCGATCCGATACCTGGAAAACAAGGGCGGCGCGATGCGCAATCCCAACGCACCCTTTGCCCTATGGATGTCACTCAATCCCCCACACTCACCGTACGCGCAGATTCCACCGCACCTGCGCGAGCGGTATCGTGACAAGTCCTGGAAGGACCTGCTCAATCGAAAAAATGTCCGCCTCGAAGGCACCGGAGCAAATGCCCGCGCAGCCATCCTCGACTACTTGGCCGCCGTTTCAGGGGTCGACGAGCAATTGGGGCGGGTCCTGGAATCGCTCAAGCAACTCAACCTGGAAAACGATACAATCGTGGTTTTCACCAGCGACCACGGTGACATGATGGGGAGCCACGGCTTGATGAGCAAACCGTATGCCTATGCGGAGGCGTTTGAGATCCCTCTCATCTTCCGCTGGCCGGGCCATATTCCGGCGGGATCTTCGGACAACCTGTTGATAGGCACCGCAGACCTCATGCCGACAGTGCTTGGCCTGATGGGATTACAGCGCTCCATTCCTCCCCAGGTGCAGGGAGACAACTATTCCGACGTGCTTCTCGGCCTCCCCTTTTCAGCACGACCCAAGTCCGCGTTGTACATGGATGAATCCGATGGCGGCCATCGCGGTGTTCGCACGGATCAGTATACCTTGGTACTCAGTCAGGGGCGTGGCGGCGAACCCCTCGTACGGCTGTTCGACAACAAGGCGGACCGGTATCAGCTTCACGACATCGCCCCAACCCATCCCAAGATTGCCGCTGATCTGACCGCGGAGGTTCACCGCTGGCTCAATTACATCGGCGACCCTTGGAGCAACTCGACTGTTACCGCACCTCAGCGAAATTGAGGGAGCGGGGTGGCGTAAGCCAGAAAGGCCCGTCTCTCGATCCGGGCACGACGAAGCGTACCCCTCCGCTTGGGGTGATGGGGAGTTACGCCGTAAGAAGGACGTTTTGAGTATTCCTTGCGGCTACGTGCTCTCCCCAGCATTTTCGGCTCTTGCACTTCCCGGCGCAGCCTAAAATCTAGGCACTTATGGTTATCAGACCAAAGGTTCGCGGTTTTGTCTGCATTACAGCACATCCCGAGGGATGTGCCGCACATGTGGCGGAGCAGGTCGCCTACGTGAAGTCCAAGGGGGCGATCCCCAACGGACCGCGGAGCGTCCTGGTCATCGGCGCTTCGACCGGCTATGGCCTGGCTTCGCGCATCACGGCCGCATTCGGATCCGGTGCCCAGACGCTCGGTGTGTTTTTTGAACGCCCGTCCGACGAGGGCCGCCCGGCAACGCCCGGCTGGTACAACACCCTTGCTTTCACCGAGGCTGCGCGCTCGGCCGGTCTGAAGACAGCCAATATCAATGGCGACGCGTTTTCCGATGACATCAAGAAACAGACCATCGACCTGCTTAAGCGCGAATTCGCCCCGGTCGACCTGATTGTCTATTCTCTGGCATCCCCTCGCCGCACGCATCCGAAGACTGGCGTTGTCCACAAGTCCACGCTCAAGCCCATCGGCCAGACCTTCGCGAACAAGACCGTCGATACCGACAAGGGCATTGTCAGCCAGATCACGATCGAACCTGCAACCGAGGCTGAGATCTCCGATACCGTCGCGGTGATGGGTGGCGAGGACTGGGAAATGTGGATCCACGCACTCATGGCTGCCGGCGTGGTCGCTCCCGGCGCAACGTCTGTTGCGTACAGCTACATCGGCCCCGAAGTCACCTGGCCGATCTACAAGAACGGCACCATAGGCATCGCCAAGAACGACCTCGAGCGATCCGCGCGCAGGATCGATGCGAGCCTGAAGTCGCACGGCTATGGTCGCGCGTTCATTTCCGTCAACAAGGCGCTCGTCACCCAGGCCAGCTCCGCAATACCGGTCGTGCCGCTCTACATTTCGATCCTCTACAAGATCATGAAGGCGCAGGGCACGCACGAGGGCTGCATTGAACAAATGCAGCGCCTGTTCGCCACCGAACTCTACAGCGGCCGGGGACTGCGATTCGATGAATCCGGCAGGGTCCGCATCGACGATTGGGAAATGCGTCCGGCAATCCAGAATGAGGTCGCCCGGATCTGGCCGACGGTCACGACCGAAAACCTGGCCGCCTTGACCGACATCGCAGGTTACCGCGCGGAGTTTCTCAAACTCTTTGGATTCGGCCTCCCTGGCATCGACTACGACGCCGAAGTCGAACCACACCGCCCGATGCTCTGAGTCGGTAACTTTGGCGCCACGAATTCACTGCGAAAACTCTCCCCAGACTTTCGGCGAATGAAAGTTGTCGGGCTTGTCCCCGGCCACCAAGGGCTCAACGGCTGCATTCGCATACCCTCGCAAGGCTCCGAAGAGTCTGGCGACAACGTCGGGGTGCCCGGCTGCCACATCATTCTTTTCTCCCCGATCCTTTGAGAGATCGAACAACTGCGCCCCCGCTCCGGAGCCGCTCGGGTCTCCGTGCAGGATCAACTTCCACTGACCGGAACGCACGGCACCACGCCCCTGGGACCTGGTTTTGGTCGGCTCCACATTGAGCAAAATGTATTCGTGCGGCGTGGGTTTCCCCTCCGCGAGGGTGCTCCAAGCATCGCGACCATCGAGCGGCAGCACCCCCTCCAGGGAAGCTCCCGCCAGCCGCGCAAAAGTGGGCAGCCAATCCACCATGTGCAGCGGTTCGTTCACAACCGTACCCGCGGGGATGTGTCCCTTCCAGGATACGCAGGCAGCCACCCTCACGCCCCCCTCATTGAGGGTGCCCTTTGCGCCACTCCAAGGACCATTGTTTGTGACCTTTCCAGGCGAGGGACCGCCGTTGTCGCTGGAAAAGACAAAGATCGTATCCTCCATCATCCCTCGTTTCTTGAAGGCGCCCATGATCTCGCCGATCGCCACATCCACAGCGGCTACCATGCCGGCATACAGGCGGGCGTTTCCTTTGCGATGTCGATAGGGAACCGTGTACTTCTCCGGCACCTCAAATGGCGAATGCGGAGCATTGAAGGTCACGCACAGAAACATCGGCCGACTCTGATCATGCTTCTCGATCAACCGCACCGCATCACGCGCGAGCAATTCCGTCGTGTATCCTGTCTCCCTCACGGTCTTTCCGTTTCGATGCCAGTCGAGCCCACCGTCCCGCTCATGGGTGAAATAATCGATCGCACCGTTGTAATGACCGTAATGATAGTCAAAGCCCCGCCGGAGCGGCAGGTACTCGGGAGAAACATGTCCGAGATGCCACTTGCCGAGAAGCAGGGTGCGGTAGCCCGATGCGCGCAGGATTTCTGCTAGCGTTCTCTCCTTCAGCGACAATCCGTACGAAGCCCAGGGCCTGATCACCCCCGTCTGAAGACCGTAACGAATCGGGTAGCGCCCCGTCATCAAGGCCGCCCGAGTCGGGGAACACACGGGCTGTGCATAAAAGGATTCCAGCTTCGCACCCGAGGACGCCAGTTTGTCGATCGACGGTGTTTTGATGTCAGATCCATGATAACCAACATCCGCCCAGCCGAGATCATCAGCCAGGAAGTAGACAATATTGGGCGGACGCTTCGACGCAGCCGCCCAAGCAGGACTCAGCGCCTGTCCGAGCAAAACAAGAACGAACAACCACCGAAGGGCAAAGAAAGCATTCATTGGATTCAAAATACGCAAACGCATCCCACCATTTCCGGCAACGGGATATTTGTCGACAGATCGGAGGAAGGGCTGATTGGACGATTACCTCCTGCCGGCCTCTCCCCAGTCGCCGTGAGGGCATTCGCACGGCGGGGCTGGGGGTGTTCTTGCCGACGCATGTGAGATGAGTGCCCCGCTGCTCAAAGCGGGTCATCGATCTCACCCTATTTCGGAGTCGTCAGCAGATACGTCATGAGATCGCGGAGTTCGTCGGATGTAAGGGCCTTGTCGAGTCCGGCGGGCATGAGCGACGTGGGCAGTGGCTCTGATTTGGCAATGTCGCTTTTCATGATCTTCTCCACTGCTCCGCCAACCTGGGCGATATGGATCGCATTGGCAGATTCAAGAATGCGTGTTCCCACCACGGTGCTGTTGTCCTTCCGCACGATCAGATAGCCGACAGCATCGGGATTGATCGAGGCATTCGGATCGACGATGTCTCGCAGCACGCTCTCGTAGTCGCGGTGAATGAGATTTCCGAGTTCGGGTCCAACCCGCTTTCCCTCTCCTCTGAATTCGTGGCATGTCGCGCATGCCGCCTTCCCATTGAAAAGGGCCCGTCCGGCATTCCAGTTGCCGCCTTTCAATTCAGGAAGTTCGCGCGGCGTCACATCAAGGATCCCGGGTTTCGCAAAGGGCATCAGAAAGCGCCTCGTGCCCAACGCGCGAATCCGGTCATCGCGCGATGTGTGATACGAGACATCGAGGCGTGTAGCCGGCGTGCCAAGCGTGAGCGACAGCGGCAGCCAGCTAGTCTCACGCACATCCGTCACGGTTACCTGAATCTCCCCTGCCCCATTGCGCACGATCCGCGCCCCGGGTGCTTCCACCGCCAGCGGGGCATCGCTGGAAAATCTCACCGTGACGATCTCAGGCGTTGGCGTGTAATCCAGCCTGGAACCTGGCTGGGTGGCAGGTTGAAGCATCTGCCACAGATTCAACTGCGTGCGCAGTGTCAACGTGCCAGGAGTGCGGAGACGCTTCCAGAATTCATCGTGCGTGGCACTCGCCTGCGTGAACTCACGAGCGGCGACAAAATCGGGATGCGGCAGCCAGCCGTTCCATCTATCACCTCCCTCACCTCGCCAGGTTGCCTCCAATCCCGTCAGATCATGGGCCACATCCAGTACGTCACCCAGCTTCAAGGCATAGTTCACCGCAGAGGTCCGCGGCGCCGTCGTGACAATCAACTGGCGGCGGTCGGGTGACACCGTTGCCTTCTCAACACTCACATTGCCGCGAGGCTCACGTTGTTGGGCTCCCACAGCGGCATAGGGAGGCCGCAACATCTCCAGCCGATCCGCTGCCCCGACATACCGGCCTGAATCAATTTGAATCGCGGGTGCGCGCGCATCCCAGCCGGAGCCTTCCAGCGGTCGATCAAATGCGATGACCGTCCGCGTATCGCTTGCCGCCCAAACGAGCACCGGCTGGGGCGCCTTGCGATCGGTGTAGCTGATCTTGAAGAGTTTGCCCTCACCCGTTGGTCCGTTGCCCCAGTCAGGTACACCACTGTGGCAGGCAACAAGCAGGTCGCCCTGGGGCGAGATAGCGCAGTCCACAGCCAGCATGCCGAGATTGCCAACGAGATCGTTGCGCGCCACATAACCCGCATTCGTCTTCGCAAGCTTGGTGCGGAAAATTTTCCCACGAGACTCCCCGGTCACCAAGGCGTCATCGGCCCAGAAGCCGGGACCAAACAGTCCACGACCCGGCTGCGGCCCATTGAATCGAAAGCCACAGGTGCTCTGATGCTGCGGGCCGTAATCCCAGACGCTCGGCTCGTCGATGACGTTGGGCAAATGCGTGGGATGAGAGGGAGGAAATCCATAGTGGCGGCCCGCTTCCAGGTGAAGCAGCTCATCCATCGGATTTCCGTTCGGGACCCAGGTCGCACCTTCCTGATCGGTCGCAAACAGGTCGCCTTGGCGATTCCACTGGAGCGACATCACATAGCGCAGCCCGCTCGCGAGTTGTTCGATTTTTCCATCCGGTGAAATACGCAGCAGGCAGCCACGGCGCTTGTCGGTCGAGTAGTGATACGCGTTGTCTTTGTCCTTCCAATACGGGTTGCTATAGGCCGCGCTTCCAAATGTGAGGTAGAGTGCGCCCTCCGGCCCGAAGGCCAGTCCCATCGCGCTGTCCACGCGGCGATGGAGCAGGTACGGTGCGCGGGCCAGTTCCGGATCGTCAAAGCCCGTGGCAAAAACCTCCCGCGTTTCCGGCACGCCATCACCATCAAGGTCCCTGAAACGTATCACCTCGTTGCTGAGAACAAAATAGGGCTCTCCCTCTTTCACCGCGATACCGAGCGGGTAGTCCGTACTCGGGCGATTGGAGATCGTATCGACCTTGTCCTCCAAGCCGTCGCCATCGGTGTCACGCAACAGGTGAAAACGACCGTCGTAGCCGCCCGCGAACACGCGGCCATCGGGTGCATACTCGATATTGTTGAGACTCGTCAGCCGCACAGGCAGCTCACGGACGGTGAAACCCGGAACAATCATCCGAGTGGTTCCCCCCGCGGCGCTTGCCGACAAGACGAGGACAAGCTGCGCGAGCACACACGCTGCAATGCGAAAGGACGGGAAGAGTTTCATGGGACCGCAGGACCGAGCATTACAAAGCTCAGTGGAGAATGCATCCTCCAAAACCTCCCGCTTAAAGCGATGAGATCCCTCTGAGGTCGGACTGTCCGGCAATCCGGAACGGTTCAGAGATAGCCACGTCGATCAGTCAGCCGGCACCATCCCTATCCGAGAAACGTTTACAATCGCTGCCGAGAGACGGCACGATCAGCCGAAGAGTTCTTCAGGCTTGAAGAAGCGGGCCAGTTCAATCCTGGCGTTCTCGTCGCTGTCCGAGGCATGGACAACGTTGATCATCATGTCCGTGCCGAAATCACCACGGATGGTACCTTTCGCGGCCTTCTTTGAGTCAGTCGGTCCGAGCAGATCGCGAACCCGGGCGACGACGTTCTCGCCCTTGATTGCGGCGACGATCACCGGATACGAGCTCATGAAGCGCTCGATCTCCGGATAGAAGGGCTTGGAGGCCACGTGCGCGTAGTGGTCGCGGAGAACCGCCGACGACAGGCGGATCATCTTCGCGCCGACGATTTCAAATCCGGCCTTCTCAAAGCGACCCAGCACATCCCCCACATGCTTCTTCTGCATGCAATCGGGCTTCAGGATAATGAGTGTTTTCTGCATAAACCTCCAATCAATCGCGAGACCCGGAACAAGGAAAGCCTGTTTTTACCGACCAATCCCGAAATCCTCCTGCCACGCAATCCGTCACGGAAACCTGTGCTTGCAACTTCCCCGCCAAAACAAGGCCGCACCGCTTTTGGCGGTGCGGCCTTGGTGATGCCGGGACTGACGCCACGGCATGAATCAGGTGCTCTTAGGGAACCTCGTAGACTTCGACAATCGCCACTCCGGTCGTGCCGCCGGCGCCGGAGACCTGAGCGGTGTAGGCGCCCGGAGGCAGCGACAACAGGATTGCCGCATCCTTGCTGCCCTCCGGCAGCGCGAACGCGCCGGATCGTGCGGAGGCATCCGCGAGCAGCGAAGGCACATTGCCCGTCTCCCAGTTGTCGTTTTCACGGACAACCGTGCTGCCCTGGACAATCTGCAGCAGCGGATCGGCGAGCGTGCCGGTGACACCGAACTCACCGAGCGTCGGTCCGACCGCGCGAATCAGAATCTTCTTCGGCGAGCTACCGTTGATCACGAATCCTGCAATCAGGATGCGGTCGCCGGTTCCGACTTCGCCACGACTCGAAAGGTTGATGACCTTCTGCTCTGTGAAGGGATCGGTCGCGTCGACATCGTAAACCTCGACCATTGCGACGCCGGTTTCGCCTTCGGCGCCCGTGACCACGGCAGTGTAAAGCCCCGGACCAAGCGTCACGAGCAACGTGGAGTCCTGGCTCTGACCCGGGAGTGCAAACGCCCCCACCTGATCTGCAGCCGCTGCGACACTCGCGGAACCGCCCCAATTGTCGTTTGATTCGACAGGAGTGGATCCCTTGTAGAGCTGAAGCGCGGGATTTCCGAGCGCACCGGTGATGCCGAACTTGGCAAGTGAGGGGCCGATCGCGCGGATAAGCACCTGCTTGGGCGAGGTGCCCACCACGTGGAATCCTGCAATCAGGCTCTTGTCGCCGGCGCCGACAGCGCCACGGGTTGAGAGATTGCGCAGGACGCCATCGCTGAAGCTCGCACCCGTCGATGCCGCCGCCGTGACAGCCCCTGATGTCGGACTGCCGCTGGACGTGGCGTTCAGGAATCGGGATGATGGATTGATTGTACCGGCAAAGCGTCCACCCGAAGAGAGCGTGAAGGAGAAGGATCCGTTCGAGCTGACAAAGCCGGTTCCGGCATCCTGGGACGATCCATCCTTGAGATAGACGGTGATCGTTCCATTGGAACCAACAATGCCGACGAATGTGCTTCCCGCGCGACCTGTGATGCTGCCGGAATAGAGACCGGTTGGTACTGAACCCACGAGTCCGCCCAGCGCCGCAGGCGCAATGAAGATGGCACGTCCGCCATCAAATGAGCCCGAGGCCCCTGTGTCGGAGAAATTGCTGCTGGCTCCGCCAGGAGCGCTCGTGGAGGACGATGAGATTCCGTTGCCTGCATCCACGTTCACCGAGCCAAAGTAGTAAACCTTCGAAGATCCAATCGTGGAGTGCGCAATCGCAATCGCGGATTGTGCTCCCGTTTTCATCAGGGTGATCGTGCCGCTCTCCTTCCCTGCAAAATAGGAACCAGAGTAGACAGCGCTGGTTGTCGTGGCAGAAGTCTGCGAGACCGCAAGCACCGAGACCGCAGACGAGATCGTCGTCTGATTGCTCGAATCGGTTGCCAGCGCGGTGAATCGATAAACGCCTTCGGAGGATGGCGTGAACGTCATCGAATAGGGTGCCATGGAATCGCTGCCGACCGAAATGCCGTTTGCAAAGAACTGCACGCTGGTGATTGTCCCATCGGTGTCGCTCGCATTCGCCGAGAGCGTCAGACCGCTGCCCACGCTGACCGTTCCGCCGTTTGACGGACTGGTGATGGCAACGGTTGGAGCCGCACCCTGGACAACCGTGATGGTTGATTTACCCGACACCGTCGTGCGATCGCCCGAACGGAGCACCGCATGAACCACGTAGGTGCCAGGCTGCGTCAGCCCGACAGCGTACGTATAGGGCCGCTTCGCGAGGGAATGGAAAATCTGGCCGTTGACGTAGAAGTCGACCTGCGGCTCCGGGTTCTCGCCGGCATTATGCGATGCCGAGAAGACAATCTGGCTTCCAGTTCCGTAGGTGCCGCCGTTTGCCGGACTCGTGAGCGCGACCTGCAATGCCGAGGTGTTGACCGATGGAATCGTGTCGATCGCAATCGGATTCGCGTATGTCACATTTCCGGAATTGTCTGTGACAACCGCGGTAAGGATCGCGTCCTGAAGTGTATCCAGCGTGGTTGTCGTGTAGAACGGTTCCGCAGAGACGACATCCACCAGACGGCCGTTGAGATAGAAGCGGATGTTGGCGATTGAACCCCCTTCATCCACAGCGATGGCGCCAAGAATAAGCTTCGAATTGTAACTCACCTTGACAGGCGAGAAGGTAGGCGTAGCCGATGCGGCTCCCTCGGCATCCTGGGACGGATTATTGAAATACATCGCGGCAAGCGGGACATTGCCCACCGCGGCCTGTACAGTCACAGTGCTTGAACTGCTGGAAACGCGGTTTCCGCCATCATCAGTCGCCGCGGCGCTGATCTTGAACGTGCCGGGTCTGGAGGGAATCCATGCCACGGCATAGGGGAAGGCATTCGATGATCCCACAACTTCGCCGTCAACGATGAGGTCAACCGAAACAATCGTACCATCGGAATCCGCCGCCTGTGCGGCAATGACAACCGGAGAACCCACTGTCGCAATGCTGTCGTTGCGCGGTGAAACAAGCGACACGGTCGGGAGACCCGTGCTGTTGGCAAGGACCGTCACCGTGACTTCCGACGTGGCTACATTGCCCTTGTCGTCGAGCGCTTTGGCCTGGATCGCGTAGTTGCCAAGGCTGACCGGCGTCCACTCCATCGAATAGGGGAATGTCGTATCGGCACCGAGGCTCTTGCCATTGGCAAAGAATTGCACGGCCTGGACGTTGCCATCAACGTCACCCGCATTGGCTGTCAGCACATAGGTCTGATTGACCTGGACGCGCGCGTTGTTGACCGGACTCGTGATCTGAACCGTCGGCGGATTGCCAATGTTCGAACCGGTGCCCGAACCCGAGCCCGTCACGCGAATGCTGACCACCGAGGAAACACGGGTGATGCCGAAATTGTCAGTAGCAAGCGCGGTGACCTCGACGACCTTGCCTTCGCTGGTGACCAGCGGAGTCCATGTGACGTTGTAGGGCGGCGTGGTGTCATCGCCGATGAGAACGTCGTCGGCAAAGAACTGAACAGACATGACAGATCCGTCACTGTCGCTCGCATTGGCTGCAACCGTGACCGGGGCGCCGGCAGGCAGCGTGGCGCCATCAGTTGGCTGGGTGATTGTGACCGTGGGCGGTGCCGACACAATCACCACACTGGGATTCGTCGCCACGACATTATTCTTGTCGTCAAAGGCGAGCGACACGATGCGGTAGCTGCCGATCGTCTGGGGCTGCCAGTTGAAACTGTAGGGGAACTGCTGATCGGTATTGACCAGGACTCCGTCGATATAGGTCTCGATCTTGGTGATTACACCATCGCTGTCGCTCGCGATCACATTGATCGGAATGGATGCATTGGCGCTCACCGAATAGTCGGGAATGCGAAGCGCCGAGCCATGGGTCGGACTCGCGATCTCGACCAGCGGCAGGCTTCCGATTGCGGGAATGGTCGTGATCATCACCGGCTCGGGTGTCTCCACAGTCACATTGTTGTTATCCGTGGCGACCGCCGTGATGAAATGAGCACCGGGGACAGACGAGGGTGTGTAGATGATCGAATAGGGAGCGGTTGTGTCCACACCCTGGCTGACGCCATCGACAAAGAACTCGATCTGGCGGACGAAGCCCTGCGCGGTTGTGGCATCGCCCTTGATAACAACGGATGATCCCGCCGGCACCAGGGTTGGATTCTGGGGGCTCGTGATCACCGCGCCCGTTGCAAAGAAACGAACAGGCAGGGACGTCACCATCGGAGATGTGCCGTCATTCGCCGTGACGGTGAAGAAGTACGCGCCAGGAGCCGGAGGGGTCCATGAAATCATTCCGGGCACAGAGGGATTTCCTTTGTTGTTGATCGAAGTCCCTACGGGTGTGCCGTTGATATAGAATGTATACGTGTATCCGGCCGCGGGGAACGTACCCGTGGCGAGCGCGCTGATTGTAACAAACTCACCGGAGGGACCAAAGGCCTCATTCGGGTTGACAAAATTCTCCGAGGGATGAAAGACCTTGGCTTTGGCCGCGGCTCCCGTTCCGCCTCCACCGAGGAAGGTGATGGTCGGTTCGCTCGTGTAGCCGGATCCACCATCGATGACATTTACGCGGATGACACCACCGCCCGAAATGACCGCCTCAGCGGTGGCCCCCGTGCCGCCACCGCCGGTAATCTGCACAAATGGCGCGACGTGGTAATCGGATCCACCCGCGGTCACGGTGATGGATTGGATGATGCCGGCTCCTGTCGACACTTCGACATTGGTGATGCGCACGGCGACGACCGGCTGCTGCTGGGCGTGAACATTGGAGACAATCCACGCCGAGAGCAGTCCGAGGAAGGCTCTTATTGGAAATTTCATAGACTCACCTTCAAAGGCTGAGGTTGGAGGGAAGCACGGGGGAGTCCGGGCCTAGTTATTCTTGACGGTCTGTTCCACTGATGAGCTGCGCCGGAAAAAGGACTTCTTCTTGACCGGTTCAGGCTCAGGCAGGGGCGCGAAGGGATCGGACGGATCGCGATAGCCGGGAAGGTCCTCCTTCTTGATGTCCATGCGGCGGATATTGCGGGAATCGAAGACTTCCGTGATGGGTGCCCCATCAGCCGCCACGGTCTTGGCTGTGATGAATATGACCAGGTTGGTGGTCGACTGATCGCGATTCTTCGACTTGAACGCGCGGCCAATGATGGGAATGTCGCCGAGCACCGGAATCTTTGAGGAACCGTCCTCCGAACGCGAGGTCAGGAGTCCACCCAGACCCATGGTGTAGCCATCCTTCAAGGAGACCTGCGTCTTCGCCTTGCGCGTCGCGATGATAGGAATCTGCGCCCCACCTGCGCCGCCGAAGGAGGTTTCTCCATTGCGCTGGCTGACTTCAGGCTCGAGTGTGAGCTTGATGAAGCCCTGGCTGTTTACCTGGGGCGTGACCTTGAGAAGGATGCCGATCGGGCGGTACTGGAAGCCCGACACCTCAAATGTGCCACGCTCCTGATTATAAGTGTAATTCGGAATCGGGAACTCCTCACCGACGTTGATCTGTGATTCCGTGTTGTTCAGAGTCACTACTGTCGGATTCGAGACGACCTTGATGTCGGTGAAGGTCTGCAATGCGCTCAGGACAACATTCAACTGGTCCGCACTGAAAAGCGCGGTGGCGAGACGGGATGTGTTGCCGGCTCCGACAAGGCCCTGAAGCGACGTAAGCGCCTCAGCTGTGCCGGTTGCGCCGAGATTGCTCAGGTTGAGCGAAGAGCCCGTCGCGGCGCTGCTGGTGATTGCGCCATCAATCGATGACACGGAATTCGAATTGCCCGAATTTGCGGTGCTCGTGCTATCCGTCTTGCCGGTCGACGAATTCGAATTGTTGACCGACGAGTTATACCCTCCCGACCGCTCGCGTGAGAAGGTCTGATTGAACGGACCGGCATTGAGGTTGAATCCCGCCAGCGAGGACCATTTCACGCCGAGATTCTTGACGTCGCGGTCCGAGACCTCGACAAACTTGGACTCGATCACAACCTGCTCGGTCGCCCTGTCGAGGCGTTCGATGATGGAACGGATCCGGCTGAGTCGGGTCGGTCTTTCGGAAATGACCAGCGCATTGCTGCGCGCATCCACAATGACGCGTCCACCCGCCGGTGCTTCAACCAGCGGCTCGACGGACTTCTTGATGTCCTCGGCCTTGGCGTAGTTGAGAATGAAGACGTCCGTGGTGACCGGTTCCAGGTTCAGTGAGTCGGAGGTGACAATCTTGATGATGTTGCCGTCCTCAACGAAGGTGTATCCGACCGGAGAAAGGATCACCTGAAAGATCTGGCGCCAGGTGACATCCCGCAGCTTGACGGAGGTCTTGCCCTGGAGTGTTTCCGGGATGACGAGATTCAGCTCGAAAAGATCGGCGACATTGCGAAGTACGGACCGGATTTCCTCATCCGGAAAGTCAACGGACAGGGTGTCCTTGCTCTTGATGGCCGTACCCGTTTCCGTCATCGGTTCCAGGGTGACGGCGGGAGAAGCGACCGGCTCCGCGGCGGCAGGTGCGGCGGCGGGCGCTTCGTTGGTTGGTGCGGGCGTGTTTTCTACCGCCGCTGGCGTTTGCGAACGGAGAAACGGCAAGGCTGCATTGGATAGCAGCGCGAGGAGCAGCAGGCGGGTTCTCATGGGTTGGATCCTGTTTTGATGGGACGAGTAAATTCTTCGCCGTTGAGGCGGAGACTGAAGCTGGTGCGATCGATTGCGGTCACCGTGACAGCAATCGGTTTCCCCTCGTAGGAGGCGGAAAGGGATTCCCCGACGCGGATCTTCTGCGAGCCGACAAGGAGAATGGATTCGCCACCGAGATTCATCGTGCCGGTCGGCTTGATCTGATGGGCGATGGCAATGAGAAGATCCCGGTCAGAGGCCACGCGCGGACCGGGTACACCCCTGGCGCGTCGCGCCGCCTCGGCGGCCAGGCGCATCTCTTCGGGGTCTGGCGCATTGAAGCTGGCCGGACTGAAGGGGTCCACGGTTGTCGCCGCAAGATTGGCAACATCAACCTGGCGGGTAAGCTTCTGGGCCTTTTCCACCATGGCCGTGCGGGCTGCGCTCGGATTGATGTCCGCCTTCAACGCCTTTGCCGGAGCGCCGACAAGCGGGGCACCCGCGATGCAGATCGCGAGCGAAAAGAGCGGCAGATTCTCGGAGAATTTGCTCACGGTTGTCCTAGAAGTTCGAGGTTCATCGTCATCGTGAGCGGGCTCACGGTGGTGCCTGGGTCACCCGTTCCTCGGGTAATCGTCGTATTCAGGATCCGGCAGAAATGGGTCCCGTTTTCGAGCCGCCGCAATAGGGTGACGAGTTGCAGGAAGCTGCCCTCAACGGTCATCGTGTAGGGAACCGAGAGATAGGCGTTGCCCGGTTTCACGGCCGTGGGCGAGGCTTGCTGGCGCAGCTCGATGTACTTCGTGCCCGTCTCGGCCTCCATGCGGTAAAAATACTGGAGATTCTTCGCGAGCTCCGACGCCTTTACCAGACGGCCGGCGACAACAGCGTTTGCCTTTGAGAGAGCCTCGTTCTGCTCGTTGAGCTGATTGGAATTGGTGATGTTGGCGGCCAGCCTTTCCCCCTTGGCGGTCTTGTCGTCGAGATCAGAGACCGCGGCCGGCATCGCGTCCCGGCGATAGATGATCGCGGCAATGAGGAGCACGCTGAGCACCGCGCAGCCAACGCTAAGCGGATGCTTCTTCAGAAAGCTGGAAGATGACTTTTCCTTGCTCATTTCTTTGCGGTGGCCGCAGCGCCCTTGTATTTCATGAACAGTTCGAACGACAGACGCTCTCCCTGGGAATCGCGTCCCAAGGCCGACTGGGAGATGGAGTCAAACACCGTGCTGAAGGCGGGCTCCTTCTTGAGCTTCTGCACATAGGACGCCACCTCACCGCTGGCACGATCACCTGCACCGCGTACCACGCCGCGCAGGTTTACACCATCAAGCCGGTAGATCACATTCAGCAGAGCGATGCGCGGGGGGAGTGTACGGCTCAGGTCAAGCAGAAGCACGGAGAGCGGTTTTGGCGTTGAGACAAATGCCTCGAGTTCCGCGATCTTCTTCTCCTCTGCCTGGAACTTCTTGTACTCGACAACCGCGAGAGCACTCGCCTTCTGGTTCCCATCGATGCGAGCCTGCCATTCGATTATCTGGCGATTGAGCACATAGAGCGCGTACTCCTGATAGGCAAAGACGAGCAGCAGCGAAATCGCGATCACCACTGCGACACCGTTCACGAAGAACGACGTACGGACAGCCTTGGTATCCGGCAATCGGTCAAAATTGCGGAAATTGGGGTGCCATGCTGGCACAAGAGGCATCTGCCCCTTTTCAGTCTTTCTTTTCAGGAGCGAGGGCATGGTACTGTACCATCAGGCTGAAGACCCCGAGCCAGCGGGAATCCCCGGCGAGGGAGTTGGGAGAATCGGCAAGGGTGATGTTGCGGGCGTGCAGCCAGGGCACGACATCCAGACGCAGCGGTCTGACCGAAAGCTGGGTGGCGATCACATCGGCGATCCAGTTCAGCTTGAGCGGGAGCTGTGTGCACACGACCTGCCCGACCATTTGACCCGTCTGGACTTCGTAGAAGCCAATCGACGACTGCAACTCGGTCAGGAGGCGCTGGATGAGCTGTGCGCCCATGCCGGTGAAATCAAAGGTGTTCGAATAGAATAGCCTCTTCGCGGACTCCTCATCCTTCAGTCCCAGTTCCTTCTGGACGACCGGAATCATCGACGAGAGGCCGATCGGAATCGGGCGCGATGAATCGACACCGTTGGCAGAGATGATGTAGGAATGGGTTGTATCGAAACCCAGTTCGAGGACGAGTGAGGGAATCTTCGACTGCGTATAGCTCAGGTAGTCGACCAGCGCACCGATGACCGCGAGGGAACCAATCTCGACGCGCTCCGGATAGATGCCCTTGGCAAGCACCGTGTCCTGAAAAGAGATAACTTCCTCCTGAGGGACTCCACAGAAGAGGACATCCTTCTGGCTGGCCTTGGCCATGTCGTACTCCGCGCCGTCATTGGCGTTGAGCACTGCCGCGATGAACTTGTTCGGATCAACCTTGAACTGCGTCTGAAGCACCTCGTCGAGGTAACCATTTTCCTTCACACGCTTTACCTCGAGCGTTGCGCGACGGAGCAGCCGCTGCTCGGAATGCATGCCCACCGTGGCATGAACATAGCCGGTCTGGCTCCGCTTGGGCTGGAGCTGTTTCAAGGTTTCGGCGAGAGCCGCAGCCTCGCCGGAAGGGACTTCACGCAGTTCCTCCACAACGAAGGGAGGAACCGGTCCGCTCGTGCGGGCGACAAACATCCCGTGATCGTTGCAGTCGACGAAGAAGCCTTTGGGTTTTGAGGAAAATAGCATGACGTTCGCTACGCGCCCCTATACGGCACGGGGTCCATCGAAGCTTAAGGTCGTTTGATCTGGCCGGGATCGCATGGTGAGCAGGCGCGTTGGTACGATTGCACGACGAATCGGCGCACCGACTCTCTGAGCAAACCATTTTGAGGTTTGCCCCCTGCGTAATACCCGCATTTACCAGAACTTAACCGGCTTTGCTAAAACCGTGCAAACGATCCGAAGGCATCCGGATAGCCATCTGTGAAAAAAAAGAAAAACCCGCTGCGGTGATGCAGCGGGTTGAAAAGGGGGGAGAGTTTCGGCGCCTCAGAAGAGCATTGGGCGCGCAACGCTCACTTCTGCCACGTGCGCTTCTTGTGGCGGTTTGATTTCAAGCGCTTCCGGCGCTTGTGCTTGTTCATCTTGAGACGACGCTTCTTCTTCAGATTGCCCATGGTGTGAGAGTTGAAAGGTAAGGAAGTGCCGATCGATGCGCCCAGTGTAAAGCCTCAATTTCCCGCACCTCGTGCCCCACTCCCACTGCTTTGCAACTCTGCGAACCCCAACACTTCACGAATCTTGGTAAATACCAGCCCGGCAGCGACCTCCCCGAGTGGCACCCCGCAAAGCCGGGCCACTGCCTTCCGATAGAGGTCCATTTGCCCCAGATACCGCCGCCCCGCGCGCAGGGCCTCCTCCCGGGTCGCCACACGATCCGTTTTGAAATCCCACACCGTCGCCCGAACCACCCCGCCCTCCTCGTCGAGCTCAATCACCACACGATCGAAAACCCCGGTCAGCCACACTCCCTCCAACACCATCTCGAACGCCCTCTCACGCCAGACGCTTGCCTGGGCGGAATGTATGGGTCGACGGAAAACCTCCGCCAATGCAGAAGCGTTCATGCACGCTTCCATTTCCACGCGCGCCGCATCGTCGATGGCCTCCGGCAGCGTTATCGCCGCAACACGATCCATCCATGGCTCATCGCTCCAGCGCACTGCTGCCAGAAGCGAATGTACCGCAGTGCCATGCTCCGCCTGACTGCGTGACTCCAGGTCGAGGAGGGCCGAAGCGGAAATCGATCCCCGATCAGCCTCGGAAGGCTCCCGCACCCTAAGGCGAGCATGCCGCGCTCCGTGCGCGGAAGCTTCCTCCGCGCGTATCCATGGTTCAATGACAGCCGGCTCCGGTACTACAGTCGCCTTTGGCTGGCATTGGAGGTACCATTGCGGATTTCCTTCAGCAAAGGTTTCACCCACCGTCGACCGAAGCACCTGCGGATACGTCCGCGCCTTCGACGTACCCACGGGCTCCACAATCAGGTACATCGCCCGCTTTGCACGCGTCATGGCCACATAGAGCAGGCAAAGTGACTCATAGGCCGCGTCCTCTTCCGCCGCAGACAGCCAGGCCGAAAGCACCGGGTCATGATCGGCAAATATCCGGGTTGGAGGATCCATGATCCACTCCACGGAGCGATCCGCGGCCTTCTTCACCGCCAGTCCGGAACGCGGCTGCGCAATACTCCGTGATTCCAGATCGGGCAGTATCACAAGATCGAAGCCCAATCCCTTCGCCTTGTGAATCGTCATGACTCGGATGACCGAAGCCGACTCACCTTCGCGCTTCGTATATCGCCCGGCAAATTCCAGAAACTCCGCGAAGTCGCGGCTCCCCGTCTCGTCAAATACATGCGCCGCCTCAAACCAGTCCCGCGCCCTCTCGCGGCTGAATTCGTCGCCTGCATCCAGACGTTTCTCCAGTTCCGCAATCCACGGCTCCAATCCGCCTGCAAATCCCCGCTCGTTCACCTCGGCCAGCAGGCGCAGAGCAAGACCCTCCGGCGCGTGGATCCCCTTCAAGGCAAGCACCTCCGCCAAGGGCGTCATCCTCACATGCTCCCAGGCAAGGGAGTCACCGGGAAACGCCGCCGCACGCACGAGCGCGAGCAGCGCCGCACCGACAGGATTGTCCGTGCAGACGGCAATGTCACTCTCCGCAACCGCGCGCAATCCTCCCTGGGTCCGAAGGAAACTGGCCAGTTCAGCCGCAGTGTTGTTTTGCTGCACCAGCAGGGCGACACTCAGTCCACGGCCAAGGGGATCCACCTCTCTGAGAATCCTGAGCACCTCCTGATACCGCTTTTCCGTGTCGTCCGCCACACGCACCTCGGCATAGCCTTCCAATCCCGGCCGGGCTGAGCTGTGCTCGCGCCACTCCCGTGCCCATGCTTCCGCCGTTGCCCGCGGCACCACGGCAGAGAGCGATCGTGCGTCGCCGAACACGCGATTGACCAATGCAATCATCTCGGAACAAGAGCGCCAGGACTGATTGAGCTGCAGCTCCTCGATGATACCCGGCTGCGCGGAATTGTAGTGGTCGAAGATCTCACGGAACAGGCGCGGATCCCCCTCCCGCCATGAGAAGATCGCCTGCTTCACGTCGCCAACATAGAAAAACGTCCGGCGTCCCTCAGGATCCTGCACGGCTTCGTCAATCAGGTTCCGCAGGATGCTCCATTGTCCAAAACTCGTGTCCTGAAACTCGTCCAGCAGCCAGTGATCGAACTGGGCATCCAGCCGCCAGTCGATTGAAAGGCGAAGTTCCTCCCGGTTTTCTCCTGCCATGCCTGAATGCAGTGGCGGCGCACCAGCTCCGGGCAGCAGCAGCCTCTGTACATCGGCAAAGGTCAGCCGGCCCCCGCGCCGCACGCTGTCGTGGTAGACCCGCTCGTACCCGCGAAGCACGTCATAGAGCCCGCGGGTCATCTCAAGGCGTCGCTGCACCTCCTCGCGCCCGATCGCCACAAGAATGCCACAAAGGATACGCGATGCCTCAGGCGACAGCGCCACCTTCTTGCGCTCAATCACCACGCTCCCGCGTCCCGCCTTCAAGTCACTCCATGCGGCAAAGGCATTCTCCAGCAAGTACCGCATCGGCTTGGGCAGAGTCGCACCCGCCCGCCAGGTTTTCCATTCCGCAAAGAAATCGGTGAACCGCTTGCGCTGCTCCACAGACAGCGTCTCCCAGGGCAGCGCTGCTGGCAGCGCGGACTCCGCTTCCTCGCGCGGCACAACTGGAAGCTCCAGCCAATCGCACCCATCGGGCCAGATCCTCCGCGGAGTTGCCCATGCCTCGGAATCCGGAGCCGACAGGTATGTCTCGGCATGCTCGTCGAGGAAGCGGTCGAGCCTTCCCCCCAGTTGCTTCTCCTCCATACCGTACGTCGCGCGCTTGAAGGCTTCGATGAAATCCTTCTGCTGCGGAGTACGCTCGCCCTCAACCGTGAAGAGGGATCGCAGCACGCGGCGCCGTGCCCGCCGCGCGGAATGTTCC
This sequence comes from Verrucomicrobiota bacterium, assembly GCA_014584295.1. Lineage (GTDB taxonomy): Bacteria > Verrucomicrobiota > Verrucomicrobiia > Opitutales > Opitutaceae > UBA6669. Next base: position 20,175 of record JACTNC010000011.1, on the reverse strand, counting down.
TGCAGAATCTCAAACGCCCCGCTCAGCCCGAGCTCTAGGGGAAAGCTCCGCACAATTCTAGCGAAAAATCCGTCGAGTGTCCCCAGGCTGAGACGTGGCATTGCATCCACCACCGAGCGAAGCATCGCAAGGAAATCCGCGCGCCTGAGATCCGCTGAACCGAGCGCACCCGCGAGCCGGGTCGCCTCCCCATCGCTCGAAGCGGCTCTCGCCAGCTTGTTCAGTATCTCCTCAAAGAATTCACCGGCGGCCTTGCGCGTGAACGTCAGGGCGATGATGCGCTCCGGTGCTATGCCCCGGGCCAGCAACGCAACATACCGATTGGTCAGCGCATGGGTTTTTCCCGAACCCGCCGAGGCGAGGATCATCGTATGGCGCAGGGGCTTCATGCACCGCCTCCTTTCAGTTCCCCAATTCCACGCAGTTTCTCGATCCACTTGGGATCCACACTTTCCGCTGCTCCGTGATGAAACAACTCGGCCCAGTCATCATGGTCCGGCTGCGCAATCTCCACAGGTGGCCAGAACCTGCCGGCGGCAATTGCTGTCGTGATCCCATCAAGGCAGGCATTGGCGGATGCTTGAAGATCTGCGGTGAAATCATCCCACATCGATAGTGCCGAATCACCCACCGCCTTGGGCAGGTTGAAATAGCCACACTCAATCGCATTTCCGAACTCCGCCTCAAGCACGCGTCGGTAGACGGGAAGCTGCAAATCCGACCAGACGTGCTCCTTTGTCCCGAGGAAAACACGCTGCCAGGACTCCCTGGCCGCATCGGCATTCCGGCTGGAGCGGAGATGTGCCATGACTGGCCGCACGGCTTTGTCCGACGTCTTGTAGTCGACGACCCTCACGCATCGGAGATCGTTCTCGTTGCGGTCAACACGGTCGATGACGCCGCGAATTCGGATTCCGTTTACAGGCAGCTCAAATTTCCATTCGACACGCAGCGTCCGCCAGCCCGCTTCGCGCTGCCTTGCCTCGATCTCCGCGGCTTTCAGGATTCTCTGCCGCGCCGAATCAAACTGGGCGATGAGCGGAAGCGTGCGCAGGTCTCCATACCGCGCGCTCGCCTCGCGCTCGAAATGGGCCAGCAGGAAGGCAGTGAGATCCCTTGCATCGACAATTCCCTGAGCCTCGGGATCGGCGAGCCGCTGAAACGTGGCGTGCAGGAGATTGCCGAAATCGCGAGCGTCCAGCTCTGCCTTGTCGATCTCCACGCGCCTGAGCTTCAGGGCATGCTTGAGATAGAAACGAAACGGACATTCAAGCCAGTCGCGCAAGGCCGTAACCGACACCCGTTCCGGCGGAGCAACCAGCGTCGGTTTCAACCGCCACGCCCGTGTCCATGGCACGGTGGCCCTCTCGGATTCGGTCTCCCGAAACAGCCAGCCGACCCGGGCGGGCAGATCCTCGTCCGGACACTGCAGGAGCAGTCGCGACGGTCGCAGCGGATCGCCCGTGACAGCAGCCTTGCCCACCAACAGGTCGAGCCTGCCGGTCTTTCCATCGCGACTCGCCGCCAATGCATGCAGCAGGTACGCATCGCGCGCATACCGCATCGCATTGTTCCGAAGTCCGATCCTCCGACGGGCAGCCTCGGGCAGAAAGGCGTCACCCATCACGGATTCCGGCACACATCCTTCGTTCATGCCCGCAACGACAAGGTGAGGCGCATCCTCCCAGAGGAGCTCGAGCCATCCGTTGAGTTCGATGGCCCCTTCCTCCTTCTCCTCAAACCTTACCATTTCACCAAAGAGAGCGAGGGCGAACTCCCAGGCGTCATTCAAGTCAATCCGTCCGCCTCGAAACGTCGTCAGGGCAACAACAGCCTCACGAAGCGACTCTGTCCACACCTCCATTGCCTCAAACTCGATTGTACCCGTTTGAATCCGCCTACCGGCAAAGATCTGTTTCAGCACGGCGACCACACTCCTTGAAAATGCTCCCGAAGAGAGATCCCGTTGCAGTTCGGAGAGTCTGGCAAGGGCGGCGCGGGCCTCTGAATAGCGCGATGCGGTGCCTTCGATCGACCCATCTCCCTGGTCGACGTGACGCATGGCCTCGAACAGCGTGGGCGGTAGGTGTGCCTCGCCGAGGGCGTCGATTTCTGCCAGAATCCGCGCCCCCGAGGCAGGCCGGCCGGGCTGCGTGCGCAGCCATTCGAGTACGTCCGGACAGCGGATCAGCGCCTTTACCGCATCCCAAGAGGGCGACTTTGCAAACTCCGCCAGGCACGACAGCAGCACATGAAATCCCTCGAAGCGCCACGGCTGCCCGGCGGGATTGTAGGCCGGCAGGCCTGTTCGCTCCAGCGACCGCTTGAGCACCGGCAGCACCGATGTATCCGCGAGCCCAATACCCGCAGCTTCCGCACCTGGAGGGATTCCGCGCACAAGGGTAACGATCCGCTCCGCCTGCTCTCCGGCATCCGCGCAAAGGTGCACGCGTTTGTTGAAGTCCGGCCAGTCCAGGTGACGACGCGACCATGCCTCCGCAAGAGGGCGCCCCCATTCGTCAAAGAGGGTGTCGGAGGAGCTCTCCGCAGGACCGTGGATCACGACCGACACGGGAATCGTCTTCGCATGGGACGACAGGACTTTCAGCGACAACGAAAATGGATCCGGCGTTGCGATCATCGCAATCCGCGCAATCCCCTCCGGCAGCACCGGATTGCCCGCCAGTTCAAGTGTCGCATGAATCGGGTCCTGAAGCCCCCTGCGCCGAAGGCTCTGCGTCACCCGGCGCGACAGTTCCGCCAACTGCACCCAGCGATCCTCCTCGGGAAACACGTCGGCGCCCGCGCGCATGGCGGGTGCCACCGAACCAATCGTCAACCCGGCCTCGCGCAGCATCTCCTGAAGGTCGATCATCTGGTTCGCGAGGTCCCGTGCCCAGGTGAATGAGCGGTACGCCGGATCCACGGGAAAAACCGCGCGCATCTCGTCCAGATCGGCAGATTGCAGCGTTTCCACCCAGGCCAATTGATGCTGGGCGCGAGTGGCAACCCGGCCCGGAACTACGCCCATCGTGATCAGATGTTCCGGAAGGATCACCTTCGGGGAAAAGACCGCCTGCCCCACCTCAGACGCCAAGGCGGCAAGCGCCTCGCGAAGGCGGCGTCCGGACTGCCTGGTCGGCACAATCACCAGCCAGTGCCCCAGATCGAGCGGCCCTTCATGCGTCCATCCACGGGCCAGCCATTCCGCGGCAGACCTTGGAAGCGGGCGGTCCCATGGCAGGACATGACGGTACACGCCGGGCGCTTCCGCGTCACTACCCTGCCTTGCTTTTTCAGGAACCTTCTCCACGGGTTCCTACGCTTTCAACGCGTCGCCAGGTTGCCAGCGAAATTCGTTCTGCCTGTACTCTTCGTTCACCACCAGCGGGTCTCGCGGGCCGACTTTAGCGCCTCCTCGAGCGGACTCAGTTCGGGATTCCACATCCTCTCCCATTCGAGACTGACCACACCGCGGAAATGTCGGTCCAATTCGGCAATCAATGGGCGCATCGGAAACTCTCCTTTCCCCGGCAGGACATACGAATAGGGATGGCGCGCACTCGGGATCGACACGCTGTCCTTCACATGCACATGCACGACGCACTCGCTGACCTGCGACCACGTGTCCATCGGATCCTCTCCGCCTTTTTTCCAGGTATGATGACTGTCCCACAGGATCGCGGTGCCGGGGGCAGCCTGGATGAAGCGTCGGATCGCGGCCGCATTGACCAGCGCATCGTGCGTCTCGATCATGATTTCAGGAGCGGCCCGGCGCCAGGCGCGCTCGGCCTGCCACCATCGGACCGTCGCCGCAGCCTCCTCAAGTTCGGCTGCATCCGCCCGCTTTCCACCGTCGAAGACACGGAGCCAGCGCACATCGAGCGCTTCGGCCCAGGGAAGGAAATCGAGAAACGCCTCCCGCTCCTGCGGCGTGGAGCCAATCAGGCGCAGCGAGGTCCCGAGCGCAACCACCGGCACCCCCTTGCGCAGTCCGGAACGCACGCCCAGCTTTTCAGCCAGGGCCTCAGGCGATCCGTAAGTCCTGGCGAGCAAGGCCGGCACATCTGTCGTGCCGCCAAGTGTCCGGACTTCCACTGCATCGAGATCATATGCCTGCGCTACCGCCAGGCATTCCTCCAGCGACGCATGCGGATTTCCCAACGTTGAATAGGCGCGAAGACAGGACATGTGGACGTCAGATTGCACGGTTTTCCGCAGGGTGTGAACCCTTTCCTCTTGCCGCTTTCCGGTTGATTGGAAGACGATCAGGCAGCCTTTCCCATTCCGATTGGCTTCAACTCCGTCCCCGCTTCCCACCACCCTCAACCTATCGTTCATCTCTCATGCCAAGACCCGTCACTCTCTTCACCGGCCAGTGGGCCGATCTTCCCCTCGAAAAGCTTGCGCCGCTCGCCAAGAGCATGGGCTATGACGGCCTGGAACTCGCCTGCTGGGGGGATCATTTCGATGTCGAAGCCGCCGCTTCGTCCAAGAAGTATGTCCAGGAAAAGTGGCAGCTCCTACAGGACCACGGACTCACCTCCTTCGCCATTTCAAACCACCTCGTCGGGCAGGCGGTTTGTGATCTCATCGACGAACGGCACAAGGCCATCCTGCCGCCCTCCGTCTGGGGCGACGGCGATCCCGAGGGCGTTCGCAAGCGGGCGGCGCGGCAAATGATCCTCACCGCAAAGGCGGCACGCGCGTTCCTGGATGCCAAACCCGGGCGCAAAAACGGCGACGACTTTCCCGGCGTGGTCAACGGATTCACAGGTTCATCCATCTGGCACTCGATCTATGCCTTCCCGCCGACCTCGCAGGCCTATTGGGACAAGGGCTTTGCAGACTTCGGCAAGCGCTGGATCCCGATCCTTGATGCCTTTGAAAAGGTGAACGTGAACTTCGGCCTTGAAGTGCATCCCACGGAAATCGCCTTCGACATCGCTTCATCGCGGCGTGCAATCGAAGCCGTAAAGGGTCACCGGCGTTTCGGTTTCAACTACGATCCCTCCCATCTGGGCTATCAGGGCGTCGACTACGTGAAATTCATCCGTGTTTTTGCAGATCGAATCTATCACGTGCACATGAAGGATGTCTGGTGGGGCCATGGCGACGGCAGCATCGGAGTGTTCGGCGGCCACTCGAACTTCGGCGATCCGGGTCGCTACTGGGATTTCCGGTCGCTCGGCCACGGAGACATCCGTTTTGAGGATGTGATCGTTGCGCTCAACGACACGGGCTATCGCGGTCCGCTTTCGGTCGAATGGGAGGACATCCGCATGGACCGTGTGCACGGTGCAACCGAGGCCGCAGCCTTCGTGCGCAAGACGGATTTTCCGCCGAGCGCACTCGCGTTTGACGCCGCATTCGACAAGAAAAACCAGTAATCTTCATCTCATGAGCATCAAAGTAGGAATCATTGGCGCAGGCGGAATGCTTCGTTACCACGCCGCGGGCTTCCGCGCGGCGGGTGCCGAAATCATCGGCGTGGCGGATCCAAACGTTGAGGCGGCGAAGCGGGCCGCCGATCGCGAGAAGATCGGTGCCTATTTCGCGGATCCCGCGGAGCTGCTCAAGCTTCGCGACCTCGACGCGGTTTCAATCATCGTCCCCAACAAGTTCCACGCTCCGCTCTCCCTTCAGGCCCTCAAGGCGGGCAAACATGTCTTCTGCGAAAAGCCACCCGCGATGAACGCGAAGGAGGCGCTGGCCATGGCTGCCGCGGCAAAGGCAGCGAAGCGAACGCTGATGTTCAACTTCAACAATCGCGCGCGTCCGGAGTCCTACGCGATGATGGACTACGTGGGGCAGGGCATTGTCGGACGCATCAATTCCGCCCAGGCGAAATGGATCCGAAGAACCGGCATCCCGGGCTTTGGCGGATGGTTCACCACCAAGGCGATGTCCGGTGGCGGCCCGCTCATTGACCTGCTGCACATGCTCGATCTTGCCATGTATTTCATGGGTTACCCCGAGCCGGAATGGGTGCTTGCGCAGACTTTCAGCGACTTCATTCAGGACAAGTCCTTCAAGGGCCCGTGGGGCATTCCCGACGTCGCCAAGGGCGTGACCGATGTGGAGAACGCCTGCCACGGCATGATTCGATTCAAGTCAGGTCAGGTCGTGACACTCCAGATCTCCTGGGCCGAGATGGTAAAGCGTGAGGAGGTCTCCGTCACCTTCCAGGGCACAAAGGGAGGCGGACTCGTCCAGCGCCTGTTCGGTGTAGACGGATTGGACAACACCTCGATCGATGCGTGTGAACTCTACACGCAGGAAAACGGCCGAACGGTGAACCGCACCATCGTCGTGCCGGCGGACGAAACCATGGGGCGCAACCGCTCCGCCGCGAATTTCATCGCTGCAATCGAAGGCAAGGAGAGTCCCCTGAATACTCCCGATCAGGCGGTCGCCCTGATGAGGATCATCGACGCCACCTACAAGTCCGCCAACTCCGGAAAACCGGTCAAAATCTGACACCCAATCAAACTTCAGATCCTCACAAGACATGGCACTCAAACGTAAACTTCGCATGGGCATGGTCGGAGGCGGTCGCGGCGCATTCATTGGCGCCGTGCACCGGATGGCCGCTGCGCTCGACAGCAGGATTGAACTCATCGCCGGCTGCTTCTCGGCCGACCCGGAGAAGTCAAGGCTCTCGGGTGCCGATCTGAATCTGAATCCGGCCCGGGTCTACGGCACCTACGAGGAAATGGTGAAGGCCGAGAGCGCCCTGCCCGCCGACGAACGGATCGACTTCGTTTCGATCGTCACACGTAACAACACCCATGTGCCCATATCCAAGGCATTCCTTGAGGCAGGCTTCCACGTCATCTGCGACAAGCCCGTCGCCTTCTCCCTCGCCGAGGCGCGCGCGCTTCGCGAGGTCGTACGGAAATCGGGCAGGGTCTTTGCGCTGACCCACAACTACACGGGCTATCCGATGGTGAAGGAGGCCCGCCATCGCGTTCAGTCCGGTCAGCTTGGCACAATCCTTAAGGTCGTGGTCGAGTACCCTCAGGGCTACGCGATCACGGCCATGCAGAACAAGGCGGACGGAAAGATCTCCAACTGGCGAATGGACCCGAACATTTCGGGGGTTTCGAACTGCATGGGTGACATTGGAACGCACGCGGAGAATCTCGCCCGCTTCATTACCGGACTCCAGATCGACGAAATCTGCGCCGACCTGTCGACCTTCATCCCCGGACGGAAGCTCGATGACGACGGCAATTGCCTGGTTCGCTTCAAGGGTGGTGCCAGAGGCATCCTCTACGCATCGCAGATCTCCAACGGCGACGAAAACAACCTCAACATCCGTGTCTACGGCACCAGGAGCTCCCTTGAGTGGCACCAGGAGCACCCGAATGAGCTGATCATCAAGGAGGTCAATCAGCCGCGCATCATCCTGCGCCGCGGCAACAGCTACCTCTCTCCCATTGCACAGAAGTACTCGCGAACGCCCTTTGGACATCCGGAAGCCTTCATCGAGGCTTTCGCAAATGTCTACCTTGCGGCTGCCGAGGCAATCACCGACCACATCAACGGACGTAAGCCAAAAAAGTCCTACGACTTTCCGACCATCGACGACGGTGTCGAAGGCATGGCGTTCATCGAAACCGCGGTCAAGAGCGCCAGGAAAGGCGCGCGCTGGGTAAAGTTCCCCAAGGTCTGAGTCCTGAATCCCATCACCGAGGGGCAGGGGCCGAAATCCCTTTGCCCCTCGAACGCAGCGTCGGTCCTTCCATCCAGCGTCCGCTGAGCATGACGGTATGGGGATCGGAAGGCAGGCCACGCTCATTGCGCTGGATCTGCGCAACGACGGACTCAACCGCGGCGGTTCCCTGCAGCTCAGCTCGCAGATCCAGGCCGGCACAGGCCCGCGTACGCTCGTTCCAGTTGAGATTGAAAAACGCGGTCTTGCCTGGCACACGGACTCCCGCCTGCCGCAGCCAGACGACCGCCTGGTCAACGTGCCCGATGACCAGATCAGGATTGTGACGCCTGTGCCACGCGAGAAACACGGCAGGGGCCATGACCTCCTCCAACAGCAACGGCAGGTGGCCAATTCCGCCCTGGGATTCCTGAAATGACCGGAATGCCGCACTCCATTTGTTCATCAGGCGCGTGTCCTTGTAGCGTTCAATGAAGAGGCCGATCCTTGCGTATCCGCGACTGCGAAGCTCAAGAAGCGCGTTAGTGAGCGTCAGATAGTGGTCGATGACGATCGTGTGAATTTGAAGCGAGTTCGACCCGTAGTCTATTTCGGCGGCGGCAAAACGTTCCCAGGGGAATCCTCGCGTGATGTCGGTGGGTTTGGAGTACAGGAAAACTACGCCCTGTACACCGCGTGCCTGGAGCATACGCCCGAGAGCCAGCGCGCTATCGTTGACGTGATTGAACCGCAGCACGTCCAGATGGAAACCAAGCTCCGTCGCCCGCCTGCGAGCCGCATCGATCATGATCTGCTGCATCGGGCGCGGCTCCGGCTGTTCAGGCGAAGCGATGTGAACCATGGCGAGATTGCCAAGGAACCGTTCGGTGCGCGCCGCTCGCACATAGGACATCAGCGAACCCACGAGCTGGTTTCGCGAATACCCCTGGCGCCTGGCCTCCGCCTCGATCCTCTGTCGCACGTCAGCGCGCACATTGGCATGACCTGAAAGCGCACGGGACACCGTGGAAGCGGACATTCCGCATTTCGCGGCAAGGGTGCTCAAACTGACCTTCTGCATGGTTGCAACGCATGCAAAGGTGGAACCGTGACGCCCGCGCGCAAGCGCTATCTCCTTGGCATCCAGATCCAATCGCCGCCCCAACATCATGATTCTCGCCAACATACGCCATCCCAGCTCATCCTCAGGAAGATGCCGTCTTGTCCTCGATCGTGATCCCATGCTGATCCCGCAACCTTCGCGCAGCGCCCCTATCGCCGTCGGACCGGGATTCCTCATTCCTGCCACACACAAAGAGCCATGATTCGGGCGGCCTTGGTCGGTGTCTCCGGTTATGGTCGCTGGCATCTTCTCATGGCGATGGAGCAGATGCTCCTTGGCCGGATGGAATTGATTGGCGTGACCGTGATCAACCGTCCGCAACAGGAGGCGATCTGCCGCCGCCTGGAGAGAAGGGGCATTCCGGTGTTTCCAACATTCGAGGCGATGATGTCGCAGATTGCCGGCCGGGTGGATCTGCTGCTGCTTCCAACCGCGATCCAATGGCACGCGCCGATGACCCTTGCCGGACTACGGGCGGGTGCACATGTACTCGTCGAAAAGCCGGTGGCGGCAACGGTGGGAGATATCGACACCGTGATTTCGGCGTCACAGGAGGCACAACGCCTCGTGACAGTCGGGTTTCAAGACCTGTATGACCCGGCAGTTCTCGACATCAAGCAGCGCATTCTGTCCGGGCAGATCGGCCACATTCATCAAATCCTTGTGAAGGGCCAGTGGCCGCGCTCAACAGCCTACTACGGCCGTAACAATTGGGCGGGCCGGTTGCGCGTGGACAACGCCTGGGTGTTCGACTCGCCCATCAACAATGCCTTTGCGCATTTTCTCATGCTTGCGCTGTTCTGGTCAGGCAAGACCGCCGGGAGCACGGGAGAGATTGCCACGATCGAGGCAGAACTGTATCGCGCCAATCCGATTGAGAGCTTCGACACCGCAAGCCTGCGTCTGCGCACCTCCTCGGATGTCGAAATTCTCGTTTACGTAACGCATGCGGGGAAAGAGGAGCATCCACCGGAGGTTTCAGTGCTGGGGGAAAATGGATCGATCACATGGAGCTACGAACGCGCCTGTGTCGTCGAGCAAAGAGGACAGCCCGTCAAGATCATGAAGGTGCCCGAACAGCTTGACGTCCGCCTCCGCGTCCTCGACGCCACACTGTCCCGACTTGAAACAGGAGAGGGGTTTGTGGTCACTCCCGCCATGGCGCGTGAACACACGCGCATCATCAACGCGCTGCACGAATTTTTCCCGATACAGACCGTACCCGCGTCACACCTTATCAGCCCATGCGGCACGGACGGAGAAACACGCAGGATTCCGGACATCGACATCCTGATTGAACGTGCCGCGGCCAAGGGACACCTTTTCAGCGAGGCTGGAGCCCCATGGGCAATCCCGTCAACGGGGCCCCACTCCCTCCACGGCTATCAGGGCATCAAGGCGGGCCAGGCTTCGGGCTCGTAGTGTCCGCGGTCAGCCCTCCCCCATCACTCTCCAATATCGCCCCCAAACATCAGGGAGCGACAGCTTCCCGTGTCCGCTTGAGCCGCACAACGTTCGTTTTCATCCAGTCCACAGGACGGACCTGCTCGTAGCCAGGAGCCTCAATGGTGAAGGGAACCCATTGTGCGCCCGACAGGCGGGAGAGAACAATTTCGTCGCGATCAATTCTGAGCGAAAGAATCAGCCCCTTGATGCGAATCCGATCGATCGTCAAAGCGGGAAAGGCTGCGGGTAGCCTGGGTTCGATCCGGCATCCTTCCGCGGTTGGTGAAAAACCCGCAAAACCGCTCAGCATTACCTCCGGTACCAGCATGGATTCAAAAAACTCACGATCCAACCCAAGTCCGCCGGCTGTGCCATCCCCCTGGAGACCCATTCCCTTCCGGCGATAGAATTCTCGGTAACCGCCACCAGCCTGAACCTCCTCAAACCACCGCAGGATCTCTTCAAGGCGGGACCAGGCATTGTCCGGGCCACGCACCTTGATGCGCGACATCAGATCCATGTAGGACCAGCCAAGGACCGCTCCTCCATCCTGGACCTGACCACCAAACGGTATCGTGTCGGCCTTGTTCCAGCGCCAGAAGTAATAGTCGGTGTTTCGCCGCGTCGTGCTCCGAGGCCCAAACCGGAAATGATAAATGTCAGGGCCGACGGACGTGTCTCCCTCGACGATCCGTCTGCCCTCAAGCCAGTCCATGATTTCTGCCGCATGGGAGTCAGTCGCAAAGCCATAGTGGATTGCATCCGTGTTCAGGAAGGTGAAGCCGTAGTCGGTCCTCACGCCATGGATGTCCGGACCTGCAACAAAACGCCCGGTCTCGTTGCTCCAGAACAGACGGTTACCCTCCGCCTTGACCTCGGCGGCATGACGTTCGAGCTGCACGGGGTCGAATCGCCCTCCCCCGCCGGCAAGCCCCCACTCCGGATGCCGATCCAGCGCCCGCTCAAGGATGGCAAACTTTCCAAGTGTATCATAATATCGGATGCTTGCGTAGACATCCTTGTGCCCAAAAGGCAGCAGATCCCAGTAGTTGTTGCCGATGCCCCTGCCGGGAATCATCCGCGCCGTGCCATCGGGATTCCGCTCAATGCCGGATTGTCCGTCATGACCCACCCACGTTGTGAGCACGCAATGATTCTCAAGGGTCTTGAACTCGCTCTGCGCAAATCGCAGCGCCCGCCGCAGCCGCATAAGGCTCCGGCCAAGGAAATCGATGTCGCCCGTCCAGAGAAAATAGTCGATCGCTCCCCGGATGAAATCGAAATTGTTGATGTTGTGACGCGTGTCGTACTGGGAGAATACCGCCTGCAGCAGCAGCCTGCCTTCTGGATTGGCGTTCGCCAGGCGGAGACGCAGGCGGACGATTCGTCCGGACCACTCCGGATGCCGGTAGACCGGTATCATCGCACACTCCGCCTCGCCCTCCTTCACATCGGCAGGTGGCACCAGCATGCGCCGCGTTTCTGAAAAGCCATCATCTCCTTCACGCACCCACTCGATAAATGGCTCCGCGCGGCCGATGTTCTCCGCATGCCAGCGCAACTGGACAAACGGTGACTGAAAGGAATCAAGCTTCAGCGGCGGTGTTGTGAGGCTCGCATCCGCGGCAGTGACCCTCAAACGGCTGCCTTCCGGATCAATGTTCTCAAACTCGACGCCGCGCAATTCCCATCCGGACATGTCATGCGTCACCGGCACCCCCTTGCGCAGCACGGCGGACTTGGTGCCGCGATCAGAGAAGTGAATACCTGCCGCCCCTTCGTTGTTCACCCAGTAGGGAAACGGCCATCCGAGAACATGTCCAATGCCCGCGTGCTGATGGGTTGCGACATATCCCTCACGATCAATGATCTTGTTGAGGAAAGAACGCCGGAGGCGCTCCGCAATCGTGACCGTATTCTTGCAGACTCGAAGTCCTTCGGTGTCCGCCCACAGACACGGGCCGGTAAGCCATTCGTCCCACAGGGTACAAAGCGGCACATCCGGGTCGCCATCCGGGTAATCGAGCCACAACGGCGGATAGTGCAGCCGGTGCATGGCGTTCAGGGCGTCCATCTGCCTCTCCTGGCCGGGTACAAAGAAGCGGGGAAAGGAGCTGTCTGCTGCCGCGGCTTCCGTGTGAGACGCGCCCAATCCCGACAACAACGCAAAACCAGCCAACGGAACCGCAAGACCAATTACTTTGATTTTCATGGGATGTTTCGCAGACCGCGCAGGCAGATCACTGATCAACAGTAGGCCATACCTCTGGCATCAGGGTCAGCCCAAATCGTGTACCGCTTCGATTTCTTCCAAGCGCGATACCATCAGCAATTGCAAATATACCCAGGTCGAGAACATCTGGCCGCGCGTTCCAGCCGCGAAACTCCATACCGTCAACACGCCGGATGCGGCACGCGCCCACAAAAAAGCCAGGCCCCGCGAAAGGCCTGGCAGAATTGATCACGATCAGGCAGGCAGCGGGGCACCCATGCCCTCCTCGCAGCCCGCTCAGATCTCGTAGGCGGGAAGCAGTTTCTCAACCCGCTCCTTGTCCAAGTGGGCAAAGGCAGGCAGGCCGTTTTCGTAGGGCACTGCCACCTCCCCCTGGATGAGGGGCTGGGCATAGCGGAAAAACTGGAAGTTCATCGAGATGCCGTCCTCGTTGATCCACTCGCGGGGCAGTTTCTTCACCCCGTTCGCGATTTCGCTCAGCGGCGCAAGGCCGGTTTCCACCGAATAGTGGTCGCCGTCGCCACGGATGAGCGTGACCATCTTGTCTGTCTGTCCGCTCACTGCGGCACGCACTGCGGCCTGCCCGGCGAGAAACGCCTCATCGTTGTCCGTTTTCGACGAACAATGCGCCGCCGCGCGCTGCGCCATGCCGAACTTCAAAGTGCGGGCCTTTACGCCCGGGATGCCTTCCTCGACCAGATTCTGCAGGAATTCGGCCGCTCCCCCGAGTTGCGCGTGACCAAAGGCATCCGTCTTGTCCGCTGCAGCGACGTAGTTGCCGTCGGCATCAACGAGCCCCTCGCCTACGACGATCAGGCAGTAGCGTTCGCGCTTGAGCACGCGCTTTACGTCCTCGAGAAACTTTTCGCCCGAGAACGCAACTTCAGGCAGGAGGATCAGGTGGGGTGCATCGTGCGGATGATCCCTGCGCTTTGCCAGCGCGGCACCCGCGGCAATCCAGCCGGCATTGCGTCCCATCACTTCCACGATCTGCACCAGGTCATGCTGGCCCATCGCGGCATTGTCACACGCGATCTCGCGGATGGTCGTGGAAATGTACTTGATGACTGAACCGTAGCCGGGGCAGTGGTCCGTGACGACCAGATCGTTGTCGATCGTCTTCGGCACACCGATCACGCGCAGTTCGTAGCCCTGTTGCTGCGCGAGCTTCGAAATCTTGTCGGCCGTGTCCTGCGAGTCATTTCCGCCCGCATAAAAGAAATAGCGGATGTTGTGCGCCTTGAACACCTCGAGCACGCGCTCAAAATCCTGCTGCTTCTTCAGCTTGTAGCGCACCGTGCCAAGCGCCGCACCCGGGGTGTAGCGCAGGCCGCGGATCGCCTGCTGTGACTCCGCCGCAAGATCGATCAGGTCTTCCTGAAGGATGCCCAATACCCCGTTGAGCGTGCCATAGACCTCCTCAATGCACTCATGATTGAGCGCCTCCGAAACAACGCCTGCGAGGCTTGCATTAATGACAGCCGTGGGGCCGCCAGACTGGCCTACCAGGACGTTTCCTACGAGTTCTTCAGCCATAGAAGTGTTTTTTTGAAAGGGATTGGACAAAACGTGAAGGACCATCAAAGCGACCCGCCCGGTCAACTGGCAAACCCAAATTTCCCCGGTTCTGAAGTTACCGGGGTTTCCGGGCGCCTGATGAGGAAAACCCTCATCAGATCAATCGGCCCGGTTGATAACTTGCAGCTCCCTTCACCGACCTGGCAACAGCCGCAACCGTTTTGACAAACTCATCGACCTGTTGGGGTGCCGCTCCCACGAAGCGTCGGGTATCCGCCAATACGCGACTGAGCTGCTCCCGCGAAAGCCCAAGGCGGGAGTCCTTCGCAAGCCGGTTCAGCATGTCGGTATCTCCCTCGCCGGTTCGCAACGCCCTGGCCGTAGCCAGCGCATGTTCCTTGATCGCCGCGTGCGCTGTTTCGCGTCCGGCTCCGGCCTTGACCGCCTCCATAAGAATCGTGGTCGTCGCAAGAAAGGGAAGCTGGCGCTCATTCTCCGCCGCGATCGCCGCACCAAAGACATCCATCTGCTGCAGCACCGTCAGAAGCGTTTCCAAGAGACCATCAAGCGCAAAGCACGCATCCGGAAGCGCAACGCGGCGGACCACTGAGCACGACACGTCACCCTCATTCCATTGGTGCCCCGCCAGCGCCCCGGTCATCGTCACGTAGCCCGACAGGATCGCGGAAAATCCGCAGATGCGCTCGCAGTTGCGCGCATTCACCTTGTGGGGCATCGCAGACGATCCCACCTGACCCTTCTGGAAGCCCTCGGTGAGCAGTCCCTGACCGGCCATCAGCCGCAGCGTTGTCGCAAAACTCGCCGCAGCCGCCCCAATCTGGTGGAACGCCGAAACCACCTCGAAATCGAGACTTCTCGGATAAACCTGCCCAACAGCCCCGAGGGCCTGCTTGAAGCCCAGGTGAGCGAGCACACGCTTTTCCAGTCGCGCCACCTTCCTCGCATCGCCACCGAGCAGGGTGAGCTGATCGAGCTGCGTGCCCACCGCTCCCTTCAGCCCCCGCGCGGGGTAGCGCACGCGAAGCTCATCAAGGCGACGGTACGCCTGCAGCATCTCCTGGCCAAACATCGCGATGCGCTTGCCCAGCGTGGTCGGCTGCGCGGGGACATTGTGGGTGCGTCCCGTGATCAGCAGCGAACGAAACTCCCTTGCCCGCCGGGCCATCGCCAGCAGCGCCGCAGCGGTCTTCATCCGGAACACCTCGATGCTCCTCACAAGCTGGAGCTGCTCCACGTTCTCCGTCAGATCACGGCTGGTAAGGCCAAGGTGTATGTACTCATGACCCGCCAGCGCATTGAACTCCTCTATCCGCGCCTTTACGTCGTGAAGCGATGCCCGCTCCCTGGCATCGATGCTCGTGACGTCGACGACATCCCGAACCTTCTCATATTGCGCAATGGCTTCCACGGGAATCGCCATACCGAGTTCCCGCTGCGCCTTCATCACCGCAATCCAGTAGTCTCGCTCAATCCGGATCCGACCCGCAGGCGACCAGAGTTGGCGCAAGGCCTGGGACGCATAGCGTTCGGCAAGGACGTTCGGAATGGCAACGGAGGTTTCTGCGGATGACGATGAGCTCACAGTAAAAGCAAATCCTGCCACATCGTCATGGGCCTTGGCGAACGCAAAGCGTCACCTGCCCGTTGGTGGCAAAAATCCCGATGCGCCGCATCTCTTGGCAGCAATGCGCCCTTGCAGCTCCCTCCGCACTTGACCGCACCTCTGCAGAACCGGACGATCCCCGCCCCATGGAATCCGGCTCCAACCCCTCGCTCCACGACTGGCGAACCACCGACCAGGATGAGGTCGAACGGCGACGCCAGCGGGCCCGTGACGAAAAACCAGCCATCGAAAACACCACGCCTGACCACCCCATCTTTGGAAACTTCCGCGTGAAGTCCTCCAGCGGATACAGCTACGACGTTGAAATCCGCGACATCGCCGGAAGACATTTTGCCTGCACGTGCGTGGATTTCCGAATCAATGGACTTGGCACCTGCAAACATGTCGAGGCCGTGCTTCTTCGCCTGCAGAAGTCCGAACGTCCTGCCTTCGAGGCCGCAAAGGCCCGCGGTTCCCAGCGAATCGAAATCGTCCCGGATACCGTCGCACAATCGCTGAAGATCGAAAGCGGACTCGACCGCTTGCCGCCCCGCCTGCGGGCAGCGTTCACATCGCAGGGTGTGCTTCGAAATCCCGCCGCGGCAGGACAGGTGGTGGCCGATCTGACTCTTCACCCTATGCCCCAGGTGCGGCTGTCGCAGGACATACCGCCCTGGCTCGACAGCCGCCGCCGGAACATCGAGCGAACACGCCTGCGACGCGACTACGAGCAGAAGGTACAGACAGGCAGCTACCCGGTCAGCGAAACCACTGTCCCCCTCTTCCCCTACCAGCGAGAAGGCATGCTTCACCTGGCTTTCACCGAGCGCGCGCTGCTCGCCGACGAAATGGGTCTTGGAAAAACCATCCAGGCCATTGCCGCCTGCGCCCTGCTCAAGCGACTCGAATTGGCCCGACGCGTGCTCGTCATCACTCCGGCCTCGCTCAAGGGAGAATGGGAGGAGCAGATCCAGCGCTTCACCCCGCTGCCCTGCCGGATTGTCCACGGAAACCACGTGAAGCGAAGGCTCTGCTATGATCGGCCTGAGTTCTTCACACTCGTCAACTATGAGCAGGCGCGCGCGGACGTCCTCGAGATCAACACACGCCTTCGGCCGGATGTCGTCATTCTTGATGAGGCCCAGCGCATCAAGACCTGGAATTCGAAGACCGCCCAGTCGATCAAGCGGCTCAAGAGTCGCTACGCCTTCGTCCTCACGGGAACTCCGATCGAGAACCGCATCGACGAACTCTATTCGATCGTCGATTTCCTCGACCCCACGATCCTCGGCCCTCTTTTCCGCTTCAATCGCGAGTATTACGAATTCGACAATCGCGGCCGCCCGTCTGCCTACCGCAATCTCGACAAGCTTCGCTCCGCGCTGAAGCCACTCATGCTGAGGCGACGCAAGAGCGACGTCGAAAACGAGCTGCCGGACCGGCAGGACACGCATCGCTACGTCGAGATGTCGGTCAATCAGCGCCGGCACTACGCCGCGCACGAACAGCAGGTTGCCGGGCTGGTCGCACTGAGCCAGCGGCGTCCGCTCCTTCCGGCGGAGCAGCAGAAGCTCCTCCGCGAGCTGGCAATGATGCGCATGATCTGTGATTCGCCCTTCATCCTCTCGGGAGCCATCGAGGATCGTGAGGATGCTCCCAAGCTGCGTGAACTCGACGAGATCATCGCAACCGCGCTGGCGGAGGATGGCGTCAAGATCATCGTTTTCTCGGAGTGGATCCGCATGCTCGAACTCGTGGCGGCCCTGCTGACGCGCCGAAGGATCGGCCACGCCATGCACACAGGCATCATTCCGCAGCAGACCAGGCGCGCCGAAATCAATCGTTTCAAGGGTGACCCCGCATGCCGCGTGTTCCTCTGTTCGGAATCCGGTGGTGTCGGGCTCAATCTCCAGGTTGCAAGCGTCGTCATCAATTGCGACCTGCCCTGGAACCCAGCGCGCTACGAGCAGCGAATTGCCCGCGCATGGAGGAAACACCAGAACCGGCCGGTGACCGTGATCAACCTGATCGCCGAGGACACGATCGAGCAACGCATGCTCTCGACGCTCGCCGCGAAGCAGGGACTCGCCGATGGCGTGCTCGACGGCAGGAACATCCAGTCGCGCATGCCTGTTCGCGGCAACAATGCGTTGCTCGAAAGGGTGAAGCAGATGATCTCACCCGCCCACACCAAGACCACAGCACCCGCGGATCCGGCCCGGCTCTTTGGCCAGCGGGCTCACGCCGCCCTCGGCCCTGCGCTGCTGGTGTGCGAGGAACGCTCGGCGGGATCCCCCGTGACAACGACACTCTACGTCGTCGTGGAGTCCGGTGTTGATGCCGCACGCGAAATGCTCGCGCGCATTCAGGACGAGGCATTTCGCGGGACAACTCAACCGCGCCCAAAATTGATCGTGGTCGACCGGGCAACTGCGGACACCCTTGCAAACCTTGAGGCAAACGGACTCCTGCAGCGTACGGTCGGCACCACACGCACGCTCGCTCCCGATCCCGACGCCCCGGCGCCTCTCAACGCCGTGGAGATTTCCCGTTTTGAGGCCCAGTTGGAACAGGCCCGCAGGCAACTTCGCATGGCTCGCCTGCTTGCATCCGACACAGACAGTTTCCGCGAGGAATGCGCAGCCTCTATCCGCGTGGCCATAGGATGCGCCAACAACGCCATGGCCATCCGCGCGCGCCTCAATCCTCCTGCGCCGCCGACTCATGCGCTGCCGGATTCAATCAAATCGCAATGGGGCGATACCCGCACACCCGTCGAAAATTTCCTCGGCGACTCCTCGGCCAACCTGGTTCCCATTATCGAGAAACTCGAAATCGTCTGTGCATCGCTTCACCCAACCGTGTATTCCACCAGGGGTTGACTCGGGTGATATGGTAGCTCCGTGCCGACACGACGCGACTTCCTGAACCGGGCCATTGCCGGACTCGCGGGCAGCATGCTCCTCACCTCTCCCCTGCTGGCGCGAGTACGGGGCCGCACGGAACGCGCGCACCGCGTGGTGGCGGGCGACACACTCGACTCGATCGGGCGCCGATACGGCGTGACGGTGAACGCTCTGCGCGTCCGCAATCACCTTCCCAATACTGTCATCCGTGTCGGTCAAACGCTGATCATTCCGGCCACGTCGGAGCGTTCCATCGCAGCGGCAGGATCCACCTCCACGCTCCTCGCTCCCACGATCACCGCCACGCGACGCCTGTCCATTCAATCCCGCCGCTGGAAATACATCGTTGCCCATCACAGCGGCATTGAGGACGGTAACGCGCGCACCTACGATCGGGAGCACCGTCGCCGGGGATACGAGAACGGACTCGCCTATCATTTTGTCATCGGCAACGGACGCGATTCGGGAGAGGGCGAGATCGAAATCGGTCCACGATGGACGCGCCAGATCCAGGGAGGTCACGTCCGGAACGAGGAGTACAACGAGCACGGGATCGGCATCTGTCTCGTGGGCAATTTCGAGAAACGTTCCATCTCCGCCAAGCAGCTGGCCTCATTCACCGCACTGGTCGACTGGCTGCGCACAGGCGCTCCGCTGGGCCTGACTCCCTCCTTTACCGTCCACCGCTGGGTCGATCGGAATCACACCGTATGCCCAGGGAAACACTTTCCGTACACGACAATGAAGGAACGTTACGCGCTGACCTGAGTTTCGATCGCCTCGAGGCAAACCGACTGCGGTGTGCATTTCTGAAAATTGGTTTCATTGCATTGCTCGATGCTGTTGACCGGCATGCCGATTTCCGGTATCTTTTACCTTCCGATGAAAACCACACTGTTCGCGCCTTGGATGGGTCATATCGCACTCGCTGTATTCAGCGGGCTGCTCATGTGGGCGCTGCTGTGAAGCCTTTCCGTTATGCTCTGGATCCGCTGTGCCTGGCAGCAATCGGCCTCTACGTGCTGAACCGCTGGTTGATCGGAGCCCATCTGCATTCCGCGTTTCTTCATTCGAATTTCAATGACCTGCTGACCGTGCCCGCGGCGCTGCCGCCGGTCCTCTGGGCACAGCGGCTCCTCGGATGGCGATTGCACGACGGTGCTCCGCGTATCTTCGAGATCCTGCTTCATGCCGCAATCTGGTCCATCATCTGCGAAGGTCTCGGCCCATTCCTGTTCCACCACGGCACGGCAGACTGGATGGATGTCGCGGCCTATTTTGTCGGCGGAGCTGTCGCATTGCTGGTCTGGAACCGCCGCGCGCCCGCTTCATGCGAAGCGGCATGAGTTTTGACCGCGTGGCTCCCATCTATCGGGGGCTCGAGTGGATCCTGGCAGGCACCATTCTTCAGAACGCGCGCACCTGTCACTTCGATCGCCTGGGTGTAGCCCGCCACATCCTCGTCGTGGGCGAGGGAGTTGGACGAAGCCTCGAGCAACTCGTCGACCGTGCACCCTTGGCCGAGATCACCGTCGTCGAAGCGAGCAGCGGCATGATCGAGGTCGCCCGAAGGCGGCTCTCGCAAAAGCACGTCTCTGTCGCGCGAATTGCCTGGCACCATGCAGACATCCGGGACTGGGACATCGGAGCGCGCTCCTTCGATACCGT
>JACTNC010000015.1 GCA_014584295.1 Verrucomicrobiota bacterium | reverse complement strand
AACCGGGCACGACGAAGCGTGCCCCTCCCAGTTGGTCTGTTTTCCTATCTGGTTTGTATCTGTGCAATCTGTGTAATCTGTGGTCAAAACTGCTTCGAATGGATCGGTTTGCCGAAACTCTACTCTGTGCATTCCGTGCATTCTGTGGTCAAAACTCCGATCCTCAAACCGGGCACGACGAAGCGTGCCCCTCCCATTCTGATATCCGACATTTGACCTCTGAACTCAGACCTCTGCCTTATATCCGGTTCGTAACCGTGTAATCTGTGCTCAAACCGGTTCGAAAATTCGAGCGCTGGAGGCTCCCGCCGCACGCTATCGTTCGCTGACGGGGTTCAGACCCACGAGTGCGGTCAGACGTCCGAAGTGATCGCAGAAACGGATGCAGACCTTCATGAACACATGCTGCCCAGCCAGGAGGGTGAAAGGCAGGACAAAGACATACAGGGGCACGGCGATCAGGGACTTCACCACCAAGGCGGCGCGCCCTCCGGAAACCTTCAGGCTGTTTTTTCCCCGAAGGAGCGCGCGCCTGAGCATGTAGCGGCGGTTGGACCGATCCGGTGGCACGCTTTCATACGCCACCGCCTCGTTGCACCAATGAAACGTGTGCCCCTTCCGGTTCATGCGCACGAAAAAATCCACATCCTCGCCGCCGTTGTGGAATTTCGGATCAAACGGCGCCTGTTCGCCCGCTATGATCTCACGCCGGAACAGCACATTTCCCGTTCGACACTTCGAGCCGTCCATCACTGTGCCCGTCGCAGGTTCAGGGCGTTCGCAGAATCGTCCCTTGATCACCCATTGCGGCGGAGGCACATCGAAGTGCGGCCTCACCGGGCCCAGGATTCCCGCAGATCCAAAACGATCGCAGGCCTGCAGCAACTGAATGAGCCAGTCGTCCACCGGAAATTCGTCGTCATCGAGGAAGGCGATGAATTCCCCATCCGCCGGTGCCACGGAGCAGTTCCGTGTCAGCGCAATGTTCTTCTCCGGCTGCGTGCGGTAGCTCACAGGCATCGCAGAAACCGCTGCAAATTGCGAGACAACATCCCGAGCCGACTCCGCCGGATCGTTGTCGGCCACAACAATGGCAACCGAAAAGCTTCCGTCGTTTTTCTGTCGTCCCACCCCCTCCAGCAAACGCCTCAGCATTGCCGGGCGCTTGTACGTGCAGATGCAGACATGGACTCGACGGACAGTCACGTTTGGAGCCGGGGACTCAGCGGCCAAGAAGTTTGCGGAAGCGGGACATCTGCTCGTGGCGGTGAAACGCCATGAGCTCGGGTGTCACCACCCGGGGCACGCGCTTGAGCATCGACCAAGTGTATCCCCAGAAAAACAGAAACCCACCCAGGACGTAGGGCTTCTGGCGGCACTGCCCCAGACTTCGAATCACAATCCACAGGGGATGTCCTCCGACGTAGTAGGCCTTGCGTCCGTAATGGAAAAAGACCATGGCCGGCGAATTGTTGCCCGTGCCGAGCTTGCGATGGTGGAAGGTGTGGTACTCGAGAAAGGTGCGGGTCCGCCAGCCTTTCATCCGCGCGGTTGTGACAGCGATCCAGTCGATCGCGCCTCCCTTGATGGGCACATAGCCCCCGACCTCCGCGAAACAGGCGCGACGGAAGAGCTGGCAGGCACCCGACACGTGCTCGAGCTGGGCGTGTTTGTGCGCGTAGGTGTGCGCCTTTGTGTCCTCGAGATTTTCGACAAAGGGTGTGCCGGCGACACCCAACTTCGGATCATCCGCGAAACGACTGAGCAGGAACTCGAAGTAACCGGGCTCGAAGGTGAGATCCGCATCGAGGTTGCCCACGACATCATAGTCGAGATCCTTCACACGCTGGAATCCCGCATTGAAGGCATTCGCCTTGGCAGCGAATTGGCGATCGCGCCGCTCGGGCATGCGAAGCAGTTCGATCCAGGTGTGCTCCTGCGCGTAACGCTGCACGATCGCATCGGTCCGATCGGTGGAGCCATCGCTCACGATCACCCAACGCAGGGGTCGGTGGGACTGATTCACGACGGACTGGATCGTCCCTTCAATGAAGTCCTCCTCGTTGCGGGCCGGTGTGATCAGCACGAGTCGAAGGGTCGCGGCGGCAGCAGGAACTGGCATGGTTTCCGTTGAATACATGAAGCTGTTTTCCAAGGGGGGATTCAAGCAAAGCTCGAACCGTCTTTGACCACGGATTGCACGGGATGGAAACTTCCAATCCTCAAACCATTCTAACCACAGATAACACCGATGAATACCGGATAGAAAACACCAGAAGTCAGAAGTCAGCGATCATCAGGAGGAGCACGCTTCGTCGTGACCTGTCTGACGTTTGAAACCCGCGAGTTGGAAGCTCCCGCTACATTCCGCCTTCCACTCTGTGCATTCCGTGCACTCTGTGGTCAAAATTCCGATCCTCAAACCGGTCACGACGAAGCGTGCCCCTCCCAGCCGGTCTGTTTTCTTATCTGGTTTGTATCTGTGCAATCTGTGTAATCTGTGGTCAAAGCGGATCGAATGGATTGATTCCGGGAAACTCTACTCTGTGCATTCCGTGCATTCTGTGGTCAAAACTCCGATCCTCAAACCGGGCACGACGAAGCGTGCCCCTCCCAGTCGGTCTATATTCTTATCCAGCTCGTATCTGTGTAATCTGTGGTTAAAGGGTTTGGAGGTCTGCAGGATTGTGGGAGCTGGAAGCTCCCCCTACTCTCATCGGGTGCAGGCCTTGACCAGCAGGAGGTGAGTCAGTGCCTTGAACATCGTTGATTGGCCCCAGTGGAAATAGGGCGTGCGCGCGGTGAGCAGGGGATATTGCCTGTAATAGAAGTGTCCGTCCGAGCCCTGCATTTCGGCAAGCGTCCAGGCCGCCACCCGCTCGGCATGATCCAGCGCAATGGGATCCTCTTCAGCATAGAGCGAAAACGTGTCGATCGCCTGTGACGCGCACTGGATGTCGATCGGATACGGCCGATCATGATAATAGCGAGGACGCCCGCTCGCCTCAAAAAACGTGTTCCGGAAGTACTCGTAGCCGCGCTTGATCTGGGAACGAAAACTCCCGTCGGACGTCGAGTCCTGGTATCGCTTGAGGCTGTCGAGATTGTACGCCGTATGAAAATTGTCGATCCAGTGGTACTTGGGATCTTCACCGTACCACCAGGATCCGTCATCGCGCTGCCGGCTGCACGAATAGAGCACCGCCTCGCGCGCCGCCTCCAGGTACTCGGGACGCTGACGGTGCTTCCACGTGCGCGCAAGCAGACCCGCGCCCAGCAGATTGGAATTGTGGACAGAGTTCTGGAAGACCGCGGTATAACTCAGACAGGTGCCCGTCGTGGTTTTCTCCTTTGGCAGCGCCAGCACCCAGCGACAGATGCTCTCCGCGATGTCGAGGTACCAGGCATCACCCAGCCGCTCGTACGCCTCGAGAAACGCCTGCCCGATCAGACCCGACCAGACGATCGTCGGCGTGTGGGCAAGCATACGGCCGCTGCGTGTCGTGAAATCAAAATGATTCCCCCAACAGTGTCCAACCTGGCCTGGCACACGCGCGGCATCCAGCCAGCGCAGGCACGCGATCGCGCGATCCCGGGCCTCCGTATTTCCGGTACGCGCAAATTCGAGCAGGTATCCCCAGGCCATGAAGCCACGGCCCTTCGTCGATTCGAGCGGCCTCACTCCCACGAGCGGCCGCACGTTGACGGGAGCCTTCCAGATGGCCTGCTGAAGCACGCGCTCGGCAAAAATATTGCCGAATGTCAGCGGGCGCAGGAAGGACGTAAGACCATCTCCCGGATCATAGCCCTTGTAGTCGCGGGCCTCGACCCAATTGCGAACTCTTGCTGCGCTTCGTTCCAGCCTGGCTTGATCCATTAGTGTACGACCTCCTGCAATGCCCTCTCCGCCCGCACCGCCCTTCCCATCTGCCCGGCGGGAATGGTGACCCCTCCGATCAATCGGTCAACGATGGCAAAATAGTCACTCTTCCGCACCTCCCAACTGTTGCTTTGCGCGTACTTCAGCGCCTTCTCGATCTGCCTCTGCCTCGCCACTTCATCGGAAAGCATGGCAATGATCGCGGACGCGAGCTCACCCTCATTTCCCGATCGGAAGAATCGCACGACGGAGTCGTCAAAATAGAACTTGTCGATATCCGTGTCAGAAATGACCGCGGGCACACCCACCGACATGAATTCCATGATTTTGGTGCTGTAGGCCTGATTCCCAAAGGAATCCGCGCGCTTTGGCACCACACCCAGGTCCGCGGCAGCCATGATCCTCGCTACTTGCTTGACGCTGACCGGTTCGAAGAAACGCACGCAGCGCCCGAGTCCCAGTTTCTGCGCCTGCCTGATGAGCTCAGGCTTCTTGTTTCCATCGCCGTAGATGTGAAACTCGGCATTGGGGATCGCCTCCACGACCTGCTTGAAGGCCGCGATCGCGATGTCTAGCCCCTGGTGCCACTGAAGTCCACCTGGAAAGATGACGATGCGGCGACCGTCAGGCGCGCGTGGCGGCTGCCGGACAAAGACCTTCGTGTTCACATTGTTGATGAACACGGAGCAGCGGTTCGAGGTACCGGTGCGCGCGGTGTATTTGTCCCTCCAGAGGTGATTCGAGATGATCACATGATCGACAATGCGCGCAGAAATCCTTTCGGCGCCTTCGAGTACCGTGAGCGACAGGGTCCGCCGCGAGGCGCCGAACTTGCTCGCGTAGAATTCGGGGACGATGTCGTGAATGTCGAGGATGACCTTCGCGCCCCGCAGACGGGGGTACAGCGCCGCAAAGGCAAGGAAATCCGGCATGTTGTGCACGTGGATCAGGTCGAACGCATCCTTCCGGTGCTGACGGTACAGCCACCAGCCCGATCGCCAGAGGAATCGCATCCACGACCGCAGGTACTCAAATTTCGAGCGCTCCTGCTTGCCCTCCCGGGTCAGGATCCGATGAACATGCACGCCGTCCAGCTGCTGATACTCAGGGACGGCCTCGGAACGCCGCAGCGAAAGCACGTCGACATGATCTCCTCGGGCGGCAAGAGCTTCGGCGTACCGCATGACCCGATTGTCATTCTCGTAGAAGGAATGGGTCACCATGCACACGCGCTTTCGGCGAAACGGTGGTGACGGCTTGATGCGAGCAACGTAGTCGGCGAGCTCGCCCGGAAGCGGCTGCCAGAAGGTGCTGTCATGCGTAGCGCGTGCATGCTTCAGCAATTCGCTGTAGTGACTGATTGGAAACTTCCTCGGAGAGGGTGCGTCGCCTTCAAACTGGACGTAATCGGGATGGACATTGACGAGCGCCATGCCGCCGCAGCGGGCGATCCAGTCGAGTTTCTCCGTCCAGATTCGCGGAGATTTTTCCCGAAGCACCAGGAAGAGCGTCGAGTCCTGGGGCAGGGTGTAGGGGAGCTCCACATAGCCGCCCAGGTTGTTGGGCACCGGCTCGAGCTTTCGGAACGGATGGTCCTCTCCCGCAGACATCCAGAAGGGGAAAATGGATGCAGTGCCATCGGACTGGGCCTCGAAGGGATCCGTATCGAAGGTCGAAGCGTCATAGCGGACATCCAGGCGGTGCAGCCAGTCGAGATTGCGCATCATGAAGCCGGAGCGAAAGCCGCCGGCGCCCCACTCGCGCAGATGCACATTGATGCGCTGCGCCTTGGTTTCGAAACCGGACGCCGAGGCAAACAATCTGCCATCGTGCCTTAGGTCATGCACGCCGACCTCAAAGCCGTTTTCAATCAACCATTCTCGAAGCTCCCTCGGCACCGCATAGGAGCCCTCGGGGATGAAGTTGAAGACCGAGCGAAACCCGAGCTTCATCTCGAGTTCAGCGAGACGCCTGACGTTCGCAAGCCCCTCGGGACCTTCCACGTCGTGACTGAGAACAAACGCGAACTTTTCACCATTGGGCCATCCCGGCCAGTCGACCGGTCTCATGCCCGCCGCGGGATTGATGGGCCACGTCGCGCGGTTCTTCTCAAGCTGCCAGCGGGCCAGCCATCGGCGAACACCCATGCGCAGCCGCCACGGCACGTAGGGTTTCAGAAAATAATAGATGCGATTGCGCAACATGGAATTCTAGGGCGCTGCCTCCAACCCGGCACGGACCTTTCGGCAACCATTCGATCCGGTTTTGACCACAGACTGCACAGATACGAGCCGGATATTAAAACAAACCTTTGGGAGGGGCACGCTTCGTCGTGACCGGTTTGAGGATCGGAATTTTGACCACGGAGTGCACGGAATGCACGGAGCAGGAATCTTCCAGCAACCGATCCTTTCGAACCGTATTAACCACAGATTACACGGATACGATCCGGATATTAAAACAAGCATTTGGGAGGGGCACGCTTCGTCGTGACCGGTTTGAGGACCGGAATTTTGACCACGGAGTGCACGGAATGCACGGAGCAGGAATCTTCCAGCAACCGATCCTTTCGAACCGTATTGACCACAGATTACAAGAATACGATCCGGATATTAAGACAAACCTTTGGGAGGGGCACGCTTCGTCGTGCCCGGTTTGAGGATCGGAAATTTGACCACGGAGTGCACAGAATGCACGGAGCAGATGTCAGAGGTCGGTAGCGGGAGCTTCCAGTTCGCGGGTTTCGGTGCGACATCGGACCTGGAAGGTCCCGCTACTTTTCGGCAGGGCACGACGAAGCGTGCCCCTCCCGATGACCTCCGACTTCTGATCTCTTCCGCTACAAGTCACACCAGATCCGTCGCATCCTGGTGCAGCGCCTTGGGCACGTAGGTGCGCGTATTGTTCAGAATCGCGCCGACGGGAGTCTTGGATTCCGCGAGCAGATCGCGGGCGCGCGTGACTGCATCACGGTCCGCCTTCTCCGATTCGATGACGAGCAGCACCACGTCCATGAAGGCCGCGAGGCGCGGTGTCACGCTGACAGAACTCACAGACGGCATATTGAAGATGATGAAGTCGAAGTCGCTCGCCTTCAGCTTGGGGATCAGGTGACTGAAGCGCATCGGCAGCGCGCGCGGCAGGCGGTCGCCCTTGCCAACCTCGCTGACGACAAAGAGATTCTGCTGGACCTGGGCGGTGTCCTTCGACTCCAGAGCATCGTCGATGCTGCCGACCGCACGGCCCTTGAAAAACTGCTGCGCGCTTCCCTGCCCCGTGGTCATGTCCACGTAGAGGACATTTCCGCCTTCGGTCTCAGAGAGCGAGCTCGCGAGACCGGCTGCGACGCTGGCGTCATTGGCATTGGTGCCGACTCCAGCGAGCGCAATGAGCTTGGGCTTGTGCGTCAGGTTCTCGCTTTCGAAGAAGCCGATCACACGGTCGCGCAGTGTGTCATAATAGGGCTGCAGACGGCCATCGGGCTCGATGCCACCCCCTCCCGGCTTGACCGGGTCCTTGTCGGATTTTCCATCGGCAAGCGCCTTCTGCGGAAGAGCCTTCTGGTTTTGCTTTCGTCCGGAGAACCGCGGGATCGACAGGTAGAGATTGAGTCCCGCATGACGCGCCACATCCACCGGACGCTTGATCGTGCGGTCGAGGATCAGGTCCTTGAGAAAGGCGAATCCGATGCCTATCGCAAAGCCCGCGACCGCGGCAACAGCGGCAAACTTGATCGCCTTGCTGGTGACACGGATCGGAGGAGACGGCGTCTGGATCTCGTTGATATTGGTCTGTCTTCCCGTGCCCAAGGCATCATTGATGCGGGACTGCTCAAGGCTGGAGCGCAGGTACTTGAAGTTCGCCTCCTCCATGCTCTTCCTGAGTTCAAGATCGCGGATGGTCACCTCGGACTTCTCAACCTCGGCGCTTTCCTGCTTCACCTTTTCCAACTGCGCATTGAGAACCTGGATGCGCGTGGCGATGGCCTCGATTTCCACCCGTGCCGACTTGGGATCGAAGACCTTGGTATTGTTGATCGCGGTCTTGTCGGTGAGAACAACGGTCGGGGTCGGCGTGGGAACCTTCACCAGTACCGGATACTTGGTTTCCATTTCCTTCTTCTGATTCTCATAATCGGTGATCAGGCTTCGAAACATCTTCACCGGATTTGCAGTCGGCAGCATCGTCTTCAGCATCTCATTGACGCGCTGTTTCGCGGCCTCCAGGCGGCTGAGCAGGCTCTTGTACTCATCAACAGGGACCCCGGTCATGTCGACGGCAGCCTCGGGCTCGACCACCTCGATCTTGTCGGACCGCACGGGGGCATCCGGCGAGGACATGATCCGGTTGTAGGTAGCCGTGCGTTCGGCGAGGGCCGCCTCCGCCTCGAAAATGAGCGACCTGAGCTGGCTGATCTTCTTGCCGAACTCCTCCTTGGCCTGATCGAGAGAATAGATGCCAACGGCCTTGCGGGCGTTGACCAGTTCCTCCTCGGTACGGCGCAAACGGGCCTGAAGGGTATCCGTCTGCTGGATGAGTGCATCATCAAATGCCCCCACCGGCATGTGCACCTCCCGGTGGCGTTTCAGGTACTGTTCGATGATTGTCGCGAGCACCGGCTGGACGATCTGGGGATTGCTGTGCCGGAAATTGATTTCAAGGACGCTGCTGTACTTGGGCACATCAATGTCGAGGCCCGCCTTGACGACTTGCGCCGCGGCATACTTGCCCTCCGGTCCCGTGGGAACGCCCAGGAGCTTCTCATAGCCCACCGCATCGGCAACCTTTTGCGCGAGGTCGAGACTCGTAAGGATCGCAATCTCCGCCACGATGAACGAGGTGTCACCGATGTTGCGCACCCCCATTCCCGTTTCAGCAGCGGGATTGCGGTCCTCAGTGATGTAGCGGATGAAGAGGCGCGCTTCCGAACGGTACTCCTTCGGCGCATTGTAGAAGATGTAGCCTCCCACACCGAGGCCGAGGAGGCCGCAGATAAGGATCTTCCACTTGTGTCGAAACAGCGTGTAATAGATGTCGCCGATATCGAGACCCTTCTTGATCGGCATGGGACGATAGGCGGCGTCATTCCCGTCATCGACGTAACTGTCAGGTGAATACGAATCGTTCATGGATGGACTTTCTCAGGCGACGTGTCGGTAAAGCAGCGCGCCGATGACACGGGACACCGGGACGGGGAGGTTTCTAAAAAGGGGTGTGAGTCGGTTCGAGGAGCGATCTGCAACGGTCGTCCAGGAGGAGGAGCGGCAATCCTGCCGGAAATAGCTGATGGTGCGCTCGTTTGCGCCCCAGCTTCGCTTGAAGCTGCGCAGGCCCTCATTGCCGAGGGATGTTCGGCCAAAATCAAAGCTCGTGAAGCCGCGGCTGGCGTAGTCGCTGATGGCTTTCCACATGACCAGATTGTTGCCTCGATATTGCTGAAACCGGAGGTCTGAGCCTCCGAATTTGTAGAGCGCACGTTTCCCGTGCTCGAGAAAAAGCCCTGCTGAAATCGGGCGTCGATCCCTGCGCGCAATCACAATGCACCCTTTGCGTTCGCGAATCATCGTCTTGAAGATATTCCGGAAAAAGGCGTCGGGCTGCTGGGGCACTCCATGGCGTTTCCGCGTCTGGGCGAGCAGGTGGAGAAACTCCGCCATGGCATCCTCGCTGTGATGGACTGCAACCTCAACCCCGTCGGCAATGGCTTTCCGCACCGCCCGGCGCGCGGACGATTCAAGGCCTTTGAAGAGCAGCTTCTCGTCGCGAATGAGCGGCAGCTCATGGCCATGGAAGACCGTCGAGGGGCGCACACCTTTGAGCGTTTGCAGGCCACCGCGGATCTCCAGGTAGCGCCATTGGTCCTTGAGCGCGAGACGCCGCGCCTCGTCGACAATCTCGTGCAAGGACGCATCATCGACACTGAGCGGGGCGCATTCATCTGAGAATGGCAGACCCACGCCGCGACGCCCTGTGAGCCAGCTGTCCACGCGCATGAGGGGAAGCAGCGCCCTCGGCTCAGCGACGGTCCCCAGGAGCAGGTAGCGCGGCTGGAATCCATACGTGGATCGAAGGATGCTCGCCCACTCCCGCGAGTGGAAAAACGTGGATGCCGGAAACCCTTCGAGCAGTTGATCCCACTCCGGAATTTCATCGGGATCGACGATGCGAACCGAGGCGGGCATGAATGAAAAACTGCGCCAGGGAAATGGGATTCGAGAGGAAACATTTTCCCTGCCCGCAAGCGGTTTCCCTTGGCGGCTCAGGCCGCGCTCACGCGCGGCAGACCCTGCTGCTGCAGCACCTGCCTGAGTTCGCTGACAACCGTCTCAATCTGGATTGCCGTGAGTTCCGGGAACATCGGAAGCGAAAGAATTTCCTGCGCGCAACGCTCGGCCACAGGGGTGGTACCCGGTCCGAGACCGAGGTGTGCATACGCCTGCTGGAGGTGAATCGGTTTCGGATAGTGAATTCCGCAACCGATCCCACGCTCGCCGAGCCTGGCGAGGACGGTGTCGCGATTCTTCACGCGCACCACGTAGAGGTGAAACACCGGTACGCCATAAGACGCCACAGCGGGCGCGATGACCCCCGGCACATCCGCGAGGAGGCGGCTGTAGAGCGCTGCATTGGTGCGGCGCGAAGCGTTGCCCTTGTCGAGTGCGCGGAGCTTGATTCGCAAAGCCACGGCCTGAAGGCCGTCCATGCGGCCATTCCAGCCGATCATCGAGTGGAAATAACGCTTCTCCTGCCCGTGCTCGCGCAAGGTGCGGACCTTGGCTGCCAGCGTTGCATCCTGCGTGGTCACACCCCCGGCTTCGCCCAAGGCTCCGAGGTTTTTTCCCGGATAGAAACTGAAACACCCAAGGTCGCCCATCGTACCCGCCCGGCGGCCCTTGTATTCCGCGCCATGAGCCTGGCAGGCATCTTCGACGACCGGGATGCCGTGCCGCTTTGCAATTTCGAGGATAGGATCCATGTCCGCGACCTGGCCGTAGAGATGGACGGGGACGATGGCCTTTGTCCTGGGTGTGATCGCGCGTTCAAGCAACGCAGGATTCATCGTGTACGTGGCTTCATCGATGTCGACGAATACGGGCTTTGCCCCGCAGTAGCTGATCGCCTCGGCCGTTGCCATGAACGTCGCTGATACCGTGATCACTTCGTCGCCCGGGCCGACGCCCAGCGCGAGCAGCGCGAACCAAAGTGCGTCCGTGCCATTGCCCACGCCGATGGCATGCTTGGCCCGGCAGAACGCAGCGAAATCCTCCTCGAATTTCTGGACGAAGGGGCCTCCTGCAAAGGCGTTCTGGTCGATCACCTCATTGAAGGCGGCAAGCAGCTCCGCACGAATCGGATCGTGCTGGGCACGCAGATCAAGGAATGGGACGTTGGTTTTGGCGGTCATGTGAAGGAAGGAGGGATGAGATCGGAGGTCAGAGGTCGGAGGTCGGATATCAAGGCGGGAGGGGCACGCTTCGTCGTGACTGGTTTCAGATCGCTGAGGGCAAAAGTCGGGAGGGGGCACGCTTCGTCGTGACCGGTGTGGGACGGACGCGATCGGAAGCTTCAAGCTCGCGTTGTTAGGCATAATAGACTGGCAGGAATTCGATCCTCGGGGCATGGCGAACACCACTATTCGCAATCCGGGCACGACGAAGCGTGCCCCTCCATAGGAGGGTTCTTCCTCCTCGGCTCCACCACACGCGCAGGATTGCCCACGACCACGGCGTCGTCGGGGACATCCCGTGTCACGACACTTCCCGCGCCAACCGTGGCGCGTGCGCCGATCGTGATCCCACAGAGAATCGTGGCGTTGGAGCCGATGGCCGCGCCCTTCTTCACGAGCGTCGGCACGCAGGTCCAGTCGGCGTCGGTCTTGAGCGAACCGTCCGGATTGGTGGCCCGAGGATGGAGGTCGTTGGTAAACATCACCCCATGACCGACGAAAACCTCGTCCTCAAGCGTCACCCCTTCACAGATGAAGGAGTGACTCGAAATCTTGCAGCGTTTGCCAATCTTCGCGCCCTTCTGGATTTCCACAAAGGTGCCGATCTTGGATTCGTCGCCGATTTCACAGCCATAGAGATTGGTGAAGCCGAAGACACGCACGCCTTCACCCATCTTTACGGAAGGCGCGATCTGCTGGTTAGGCCCAGGGGTCATGGTGAAATGGTATAGCGGAGGTCAGAGGTCAGAAGTCGGATGTCAGAGGTCGGCGATCGAGACGGTAGGGGCACGCTTCGTCGTGACCGGTTTGAGAGCGATCATCCCATCGTAAAAACCTTTAACCACAGATTGCACAGATAAATACCGGATATAATCCATAACTTCCGAATTCCGATCACTGATCTCCGCCGCAGCCACCCTCCATCCGGCTCGTATCTGTGAAATCTGTGGTCACAAACGGTTCGAAAGCTCCAGGTGTTTGAAATGAGAGACTGGTAGGAATTCGATCGTCGGGGCCTGGAAGGTTCGGATCGAACCGGGCACGACGAAGCGTGCCCCTCCCGATCCAGTTCACTTTTGAAAAAGCCCAGGCCAGCGTCCCTTGGTCATGCCTTTCCTTACGCCACAAGTTCCCGGCCGGCTCCGGTGGCGGCTTTGGCTCCGTGTGCGGCGCGATCGGAGACAAGCTCCACGGGGGCTCCCTTGTTGCGGAGGGATTGGCTCGATGCCTCAAGGATGCGAACGACCTCGAGTCCGGCCTTGCCCGACGTCAACGATTCCGTGCCCGCCTTGATGCAGTCGAGAAAGTGCTGACACTCCGTCTTGAGCGGCTCGTCCTGCCGGATGTACGGGCAATAGATATCGCCATAGTGGTAGGCGTAGTGAAACTCCGCAAAAGTGTCATAGTGCGGCGGACGCTCCACGCGCGCATCAAAGACCTTGATCTTCTCCTGCGGCGCAATGTCGTCGTACACGATCATTCGCTTGCTGCCAACGATGGTCATCTCGCGGACCTTGCGCGGGTCATGCCAACTGCTGTGGATGATCGCCGACCGCTCCTTGGAGAACTGCAGGCTCATCGACGTGACATCCTCAATGCCCTTCGTGATGTGCGCAGCGCCGCGGCAGTTTACGCTCTGCGGCAGTTCGCGCATGATATGCAGGATGATCGAGATGTCATGGGGTGCGAGATCCCAGGCAACATTGATGTCCTTCTGGAAGAGACCGAGATTGAGACGACGGGCCGAAATGTAGCGCAATTCACCGACATCGCCATTATCGATGATCTCCTTGATCTTCCTGACCGGCGCTGAATAGAGGAATGTATGTCCCACCATGAGGATGAGTCCCTTCTGGCGCGCGATGTCGATCAGTTCCTCGCACTCTGCGGTTGACGCAGCCATGGGTTTCTCGATCAGCGTGTGTTTGCCCGCAAGCAGGGCTGCCTTGGCCATCGGAAAGTGAAAACGCACGGCCGTGGCGATCACGACGGCATCGATATCCGGCCGAGCGATGAGTTTCTCAAAGCTCTTTTCACCTTCGACCTCCGGGTAGAGTGTCTTCAGGTGAGCGAGACGCTCGTCCTTCAGATCGCACATGACCTTCAGGCTGCAGTCGGGAAGCGAACGGAAGTTGCGGACCAGATTCGGGCCCCAGTAGCCAAGGCCAACAACGCCGACGTGGATGGTTTTTTTCATGAAATCGTTGGAAGTGATGGGTTCAGCAGTCCCGGATCACTATCTATCGGCCATCTCCGGTGGGAGTGGAGGAGCAGACCGGGAAAACAGAAATTCTGGATACTTTGGCAAAGTGCGCAGATTGGGACCGTTGGGAGGGCGAGAGGAAGAGGTCGGAGATTAGATGTTTGGTTCTTATATCATATCCGGTATTCATCTGTGCAATCTGTGGTTAAAATGGCTTGAGGCTTGGATTCCGTGCATTCTGTGGTTAAATGGATTGATCCTCGAATCTACGAACCGGTTTGACCACAGATTAAACGGATACGATCCGGATATAAATACAAACCAACTGGGAGGGGC
>JACTNC010000050.1:202898-244736 GCA_014584295.1 Verrucomicrobiota bacterium | reverse complement strand
AAACGCCTCCCCTCAACCCAAAGCCGCCTGAAACCGGGGAGGCTGACCGCATCCCCACCACCCCTCTGCTCAATCCATGAAAGGGAGGGGGCGCAGCCCATAAGCGTTAACTTAAAAATTGATTACGAAGGCTCAATTCTGCGATGATCGCAGGTATGAGTTACGACCTTTCATCAGAGTCATGGGGAATCGTGCGGAGTTTTTTGCCAGCGGACTGGAAACAGAGTGCGGGTGAGTTGGGTGCGTTGCGACGCGCTCGAGAGATAAGGAACGAAGAAGTTCTGCTGCAATTGCTGCTGATGCACACAGGCGGAGGTTTGTCGCTGAAGCAGACGGCGATGCGTGCTGCGGAATTGGGGCTCGCCAAAGTGAGTGCGGTAGCCTTGTTCAAGCGTCTGCGTGCAGCCGAGCCGTGGCTGAGACATCTCACTGCGCAGATGGTGGAGGAAGCATCGACGAAGTTGACCCAGGTGGGTGGTTCTGGTCGCCGTTGGCGCATCATGGATGCTACGGACATTGTTGAGCCAGGTCCGACCGGCACCAGTTGGCGAGTTCATTACAGCCTTCGCCTTCCAGAACTGGCATGCGATTTCTTTGAGGTAACAGACGCGCACGGAGGCGAGTCTTTCACACGTTTGCAGGTAAAAAGTGAAGACGTTGTCCTTGCCGATCGCGGCTACGCCAATCGTCAAGGAGTAGCCTGCATATTAGCCAGCGGTGCAGATGTAGTCGTGCGCATCAACATACAAACATTCCCGCTTTCCAGGAGTGACGGCGGGGAGTTTGACTTGCTGTCTTGCCTGCGCCGGCTGAAGGCACACAGATGCGGCGAGTGGCAGGTGAGCTTCGAGTGGAAAGGACATCGCTATCCCGCCAGATTATGCGCTGTCCGTAAGAGTGAGATCAATGCCGAGCGAGCCCGAAAAAAGGCAAAGCGGAAGAATAGCCGCAATGGCTATCAGACCATCCTGCCTGAAACGCTAGAGCTCGCTGGGTATATACTTGTGCTCACGACATTGCCCTCAACCGATTACTCCACCAAAACCATCCTAGAGATATACCGCTGCCGGTGGCAAGTTGAGCTTGCCTTCAAACGCCTCAAGAGCCTCCTCGCGTTTGGCCATGTCCCCAAAACCGACCCCGATTCCTGTCGTGCGTGGCTGCAAGGCAAAATTCTTTCAGCCCTGCTCATCGATAGAATCCTGCGCTGCGGTCGTTTTTTTTTCCCATGGGGATATGCTCTCTGATGATCCCAGCGCTTGGCGGTGTTTTTTGGAGGTCCGCGATTCACTTCTTGCGACGTTTACTTGTCCTCTTTCCTTGCGTCACTTACTTCGCCATGGACGACGAATCTCCTCGAAACTTGCTGATCACCGCCCTCGCAGGCCAGGTCAAGTTGGCCGCTTTATCTCTTACTTAAGTTAACGCTTATGGGGCGCAGCCCCCTCCCTTAAACCCTCCCCATAAATCTTTTTATCTCACCAATCGGCGCAGCCCCCTCCCTTAAACCCTCCCCATAAATCTTTTTATCTCACCAATCCATCGCACCACCGATCCGCTTTTGCTGAACTTGACCGACACAACTGTCCACTTCAGGATCAACACTCAATTCCAACCCATTTTATCCACAGATCCAGTGATGGACACAGAATAGGGAATCGCTCCACAAGAGCCAACCTGCATGATTTGGCGTCATTTCTGGATTCCGCTCTCCCGGATGAATACCCGGAAGGCCCGAGGCATTTCCGCCCCAAGAAACCAGCCAATTGCGAACAGCCGATTGATATCGCCACAACCTGAAGGGATACGCTTCGTCGTTCCCGAGACCGCCCAGCGCATCCCAGCGCCGGCCCTTTCGCCATCTCATCGGAATCGTGTTCACTTTCCTTGCGCGATCTGCGTGACCTTTCCCGTCCAGTTTTCCGGGAGCATGTCAGCAGATACACTCCCGAACAATCGTTCGATGTTCCAAGACCTTGCGACCCGCCAAGCTGCCCTTGCCACAGGCAATCATTTCTCAGCCCTTCCGCTCCGTGTCGATCCAGAGGGTGACGGGGCCATCATTGATCAGGGAGACTTCCATGTGGGCGCCAAACTCGCCGCAGGCCACGGGGCGGGATGCTGCTTGGGATAGCTGGGCCAAAAAGGTGTCGTAGAGTTTTCGCCCGAGGGCTGGTGGGGCGGCGTCGTTGAAGGACGGACGGGTTCCCTTACGGGTGTTGGCATAGAGCGTGAACTGGCTCACGACGAGCAGGCCACCGTTCACATCGCACACGGAGCAATTCATCTGCCCGGCCGCATCGGGGAAAATGCGCAGGGAGGCGATCTTCCGGGCCAGCCATTCTCCGTCGGATTCAGTGTCCCGTGGGCCGACGCCTAGAAGGATCAGCAGACCTCCCCGGGAAATCTCGCCGGTTGTGCGACCATCGACCGTGACTCGGGCGGAGGAAACACGTTGTATGACGGCGCGCATGGATTGGAAGGAAAGGCTACTGCGGCTCCGTCCACAGTCGTGATGCTGTCTGCCTTGGATTGCTCCCGATGTGCGGATGCCGCTGAGCCTACACGGCGTGGCGGTCGACAAATGCCCGGACCTGGGCGGTGTCGGCGGGAAGAAGGGTTTTCACAAGCGGACGCGATTTCAGAACCTCCAGGCTCGGGTGCGTCGCCTCGATGCCGATCGCGGAGCGGATGGTTTCAGGAAACTTCGCGGGGCTCGCAGTGGAGAGCACAACGCTCGGACGATCCGTAGCGATATCCTTGAAGCCACACGCGGTGTGGGGATCAACGATGTAGTTGAAACGCTGATACACGTCCCGGATGATCTGCGCAATTTCGGTGTCGGTGCAACGCGAAGCGGTGAACGTATCGCGATCAAAGTTCTCGAACCGATGATGTCCCGAAGTCTTGAAGGCTTGCATGATTTCTCGAACACGGGTGGAATTTCGGCCCGCCTGGTAGTAGAGGAAGCGTTCGAAGTTCGATGAGACCTGGATGTCCATCGACGGCGCAAGGCTCGGTGACACATCGGTGACTTTGTAATCACCGGTGGTGAACAGGCGGTAAAGGATGTCGTTCTGGTTCGTCGCGACCCGAAACCCGCGCAGGGGAACTCCCATCTTTTGCAACATCCAACCGGCGAGAACATTGCCGAAGTTGCCGGTAGGAACCACAAACTCCGCCTCTGCCTGCACGAGGGCCGGGAGTCTGAGCCATGCGTGGAGATAGTAAACGCATTGGGCGAGAATCCGGGCGAGGTTGATGGAATTGACCGCGGAAAGGCGGTGGCGAAGTCTGAACCCCTGGTCGCCCAGCAGTTCCTTCACGATGGCCTGGGCGTCGTCGAAGGTGCCTTGGATCGCGATGGCGTGCACGTTGGTGGCTCCGGTGCAGGCCATCTGGCGCTCCTGAAGCGGGGAAGTTCGCCCCTCCGGATAGAGGATGAATATCGCGGTGCCAGGCTTGCCGAGCAGGCCGTGAATCGCCGCGGATCCAGTGTCGCCCGAGGTCGCCCCCAGCACGTTGATGCTTTGCCCGCGGTCGCGACATTGCTGCTCGTACAGGTTACCCAGCAACTGGAGGGCGAAATCCTTGAAGGCCAGGGT
Organism: Verrucomicrobiota bacterium; assembly: GCA_014584295.1. Taxonomy (GTDB): domain Bacteria; phylum Verrucomicrobiota; class Verrucomicrobiia; order Opitutales; family Opitutaceae; genus UBA6669. The sequence continues at coordinate 241,131 of JACTNC010000050.1, read as the reverse complement.
CGGGCCGTGGAAGAGCTCGAGAACGAACAACTCGTCATTCAGCCGTGCGAGCGGAGCGATGTCGGGATGGGTGAACTTCGAATAGCTCCGACTGATGAGCGAACGCAACGTTCCCTCCGGAATATCTGTGGCGAAATGGCGCAGGAACTCGAAACAGAGGGCAGGGTAGTCGAGTTTCGACCACACCCTGATGTCAGCCGCAGTGAATTGCGGCAGGGATTCCGGCACGAAGAGACCGCCATCCGGTGCAAGGCCGGTGGCGACCGCGTCACTGAAGCCGAGGGAAGGAGCTTGTCCGCGTGTGGAGACGTAGCGCACGGTGGAAGACGCCGAAGGACGAGGCACGGGCGGCGCAGGGAGCGCAGCGCCCACGGCAGCGGATCAGCGGTTGTCGAGACCGAATGCGGTGTGGGCCACGCGCGCGGCGTCGTCGGCGCGGGCTTGATCGATGACGACCGAGATCTTGATCTCCGACGTGCTGATCAGCTCGATGTTGATTCCTGCATCGGCGAGCGACTGAAAGAGCGTGGCGGCGACGCCGCTGTGAGTCTTCATTCCGACGCCCACGACGGAGAGCTTTGCAATATTGTCGAGGATCGTGACGTTGCCACCTCCTATGTCCGCCAAAATGGGCTCGAGCGCACGCTGCGCCTTTTGCGTGTCGGTGCGCGGAACCGTGAAGGTGAGGTTGGCGACGCCCTGGCGTCCGATGTTCTGGACAATCATGTCGACCAGAACAGAGGCATCCGCGAGTGCGCGGAAAACTCGCGCCGCGGATCCCGGCTTGTCCAGGATGTTGCTGACGACGACCTTGGCTTGGTCCTTGTCGACGGCCACGCCGCGAACAACGACACGTTCCATATAAGCGACTTCTTCTTTCACGATGGTACCCGGGTTGTGGTTAAAGGAGGAGCGGACTTCAAAAACGACACCGAACTTCTTGGCAAATTCCACACTGCGCGACTGCATGACCTTGCTGCCGCTGGAAGCGAGTTCGAGCATTTCGTCATAGGAGATTTCCTCTATCTTGCGCGCGGATTTCACAACGCGCGGGTCGGCGGTGTAGACGCCGTCGACGTCGGTGTAGATCTCGCACTTGTCGGCCTTGAGCGCGGCTGCGAGTGCGATTGCGGTGAGATCGGAACCACCGCGTCCGAGCGTTGTCACCTGGCCATCGTCGTTGATTCCCTGGAAGCCCGCAACGATGACCACGCGGCCGGCCTTGAGATCCTTCTCGACCGACTGCGGATTGATCGTCCGGATCTTCGCCTTGGTGTGCACCTTGTCGGTGAAGATTCCCGCCTGCGCGCCGGTGTAGCTCACGGCATCCACTCCAACGCCGTGCAGTGCGATGGCGGTGAGCGCGATTGTCTCCTGTTCGCCGACGGCAAGCAGTTGGTCCAGTTCCCGGTCGGCTGGGGTCGGCGTCAGGGCTTTTGCCCGGGCGATCAGTTCGTTGGTGACGCCTGCGCGGGCGGAAACCACGACTACGAGTTCGTTGCCGTCGTCGCGCGACGCCTTGACGCGTTCGGCTACCTTCTTGATGCGTTCGACGTCACCGACGGAGGTGCCGCCATACTTTTGGACAATTCGGGCCATGGATGATACGTTGGACGGAAGGGATGTGTGAGATTATTCGGAGAAGTCTGCGATTCGGAGGAGCAGCGGTTTTTCCAGCACGCTTTTCAGACGCGCGACTGCCGCGAGCGTGGATCGCATGGCCTTTTCGTTACTCTCGTGCGTGGTGAGAATCAGCGAGGCGGCGCCGGGACGGTCGGCTGTTGTTTGTATGACGCTTTCAATGCTGACCGCATGTTTGGCCATCACCGTGGCGATCTGCGCGAGCACGCCGGGGCGGTCCTTCACGGTGGTGCGGAGGTAGTACCTTCCGCCGATGCGTTCGAGCGGTGCGATCTTCACCGCGGGCAGGGGCGGGCGGTTGAGTTCGCTTGCGGCGTGAGGTGTTTCCTGGGGACTCAGCCTGCGACCCGTGTTGAGCAGGGCGACTGCGTCCGCGATGTCGCTGATGACGGAGCTGGCTGTGGCATCCTGGCCGGCGCCACGCCCGATGTAGGTGGTCGTGCCGACGACGTCACCCACGACCGCGATGCCATTGAAGACACCGTTCACATTTGCCAGCACGCGATCGCGCGGGACGAGCGTCGGGTGAACGCGAACGAAGAGTTCGTTGTTTTCGAAATCGCGGCTGATGATCGCGAGCAGTTTGATCCCGTAGCCGAGCGTCGCGGCGTGCTTCAGGTCCGCCTGGGTGATGTGCGTGATGCCCTCGACGATCATCTGGGGCGTCTTTACCCAGGTGCCGTGGGCGAGATAGGCGAGGATGGCGGCCTTGTGGGCGGTGTCCCATCCCTCGACATCGAGCGATTCATCAGCCTCGGCATAGCCCAGCCGTTTGGCGTCCGTGAGAATCTCCGGATAGCCCGCACCTTCCGCGGCCATGCGCGTGAGGATATAGTTGCAGGTGCCATTGAGGATCCCGCAGATGAGTGAAAACCGGTTGGCGACGAGTCCCTCGCGGATGGCCTTGATGATCGGGATGCCTCCGGCGACGGATGCCTCGAAAAAGAAATGGCCCCCGCCTTTTCGCGCGGCATTGAAAATGGCCTGGCCGTGTTCGCAGAGCAGCGCCTTGTTTGCCGAAACAACGACCTTGCCGAGCTTGAGCGCAGTGAGCGTGATTTGGCGGGCAAGGGTCGTGCCACCGATCAGCTCGCAGACGATGTCGATGGAGGGGTCTGTTGCGATTTCCATCGGATCCGTGACCAGTCTTGAAGGCGGCACCGTGACACTGCGCGCCTTCTTGAGATCGCGAACGGAGGCCTTGGCGAGTTCGAGCCGCGCGCCGAGTCGCGCTCCCAGTTCGTTGCGGTTTGCCGAGAGGTGCTTCCAGACCCCCTGGCCGACGGTGCCGAGTCCGCAGATGCCGATTCGAAATGTGCGAGTGGACATGAAAGGTTGCAGGTATGCAGGCGGGTTTGAGAAAGGCGTGCGTGGCGGCTTCAGCCGCCACGGGGCTTTCGAACGAATCGTGATTCCGTGCCCTTGAACAGTCGCACAAGATTTGTCCGGTGGCGAATGATGACAAAAACCGCGACGGCACTTGTCAGTGAAAGCAGAATCGTGGGAGCGTGCAGCACAAGGGCCGTTGTCGGCAGCGAGAGGCCGGCGAGCATGGAAGCCAGGGAAACGTAGCGTGTCGTGTAGAACACCAGCGTCCACACAGCGATCCCGACAACGAGGGCGACGGGAAAGAGCACTGCGAATCCCCCGACGGAAGTCGCGACGCCCTTGCCTCCGCGCATGTGAGTGAAACAGGAAAAACTGTGCCCGATGAGCGCGCCCGCGAGGCCCGCGACTGCGGACTCGAGGGCATGAGGGGCAAACAGGGAGCTGCCCAGTCCACGGCCCGCCACGAGCGGCCAGCCCGCTGCCGCGGCTCCCTTGAGGGCATCAAGGAGGAACACCAGATTCCCGGCCTTGCTGCCGAGGACGCGGCGCACGTTGGTGGCGCCGGGGTTCTTGCTCCCGTGCTGGAAAATGTCGATGCCGTAGGCGCGGCTGACCCAGTACCCGAACGCGAGCGCGCCGAGACCGTATCCGACAATTCCAGAGATGAGCACGGGAAGCAGCATGTAACGATGCCTGGAAGAGTGGTCAGAGCTCGACGTACTTCGCGAGAGCGATGTTGGCGTTGCCCTTCAATTCCTTTCGCACCGCCTCGCTCGGCTCGCTGTCGAGATTGATCACGATCAGCGCGTTCTGTCCTGGGGTCTGGCGGCTAAGGGACATGTTGGCGATGTTGACGCCGTCCCTGCCCAGAAGCGTGCCGATATATCCGATCATTCCCGGCTGATCCTTGTTCTCGATCATCAGGAGCTTGCCGGATGCCTCCACCTCGACCTCGCATCCATTGATCGCGACGATGCGGGGTTTTGCGGCCTTGGTGAAAAGCGTGCCGGTAACGGATCGGATCGTGCCGTCGGCCGCAATTGCCTCGACCCCCAGAAGTTCCGTGTAGTCGATGTTCTCTGTGGACGTCAGGACTTCACATCTGACGCCGAGGCGCTCGAGAACAACGGGAGCATTGACGAAATTGACGCTGTCGCCGCTGATGCGCCGCAGGTAACCGCGCTCAATCGCGCGCGTGATCGAATTCGTGTCCAGATCGAGTACCCGGCCCCAGTAGGTAATGCGAAGCGAGGCGACTTGGGCAGGGGCGATCTGCTGAACAAGGGTGCCGAGCTTGGCGCCGAGATCGAGGTAGGGTCCGAGCACCTTGACCGCTGCGGCATCGATCGACGGCATATTCACGGCATTGCGAATGATTCCACCGCGGAGCACGTCGGCAATTTGCTCGGCGACTTCAATACCGACACTTTCCTGTGCCTCGGCCGTGGAGGCTCCGAGGTGGGGAGTCAGCACGACATTGGACATCTGCCGGAGTTCGCTGTCCTTCGCTAGCGGTTCGTCCTCGAAAACGTCGAGACCCGCGGCGGCGACCTTTCCCGACTTCAAGGCCGCGATGAGGGCGCTTTCCTTGATGATGCCGCCGCGCGCGCAATTGAAGATTCGCAGGCCCTTCTTCGCCTTTTCGAAGGCGGCCTCGTCGATCATGTAGTGGGTGTCATCGGTCAGCGGCATGTGCACCGTGATGTAGTCCGACTGCGCGAGCAATTCGTCGAGCGAGGCGGGCTCTACCTGCATGGCCTTTGCGCGGCTGGGCGCAAGGTAGGGATCATAGGCAAGCACCCGCATGCCGAAGCCCTGGGCGCGCTTGGCGACCTCGCCGCCAATGCGACCGAGTCCCACGATGCCGAGGGTCTTCTTGAAAAGTTCGATGCCGCTGAAACTCTTGCGATCCCACTGGCCGGCCTTCATCGAGGCCGCCGCCTGAGGCACGGGACGCGCACCGCACAGAAGGTGGGTGAACGTCAATTCCGCGGTCGCAACGGTATTGCCTGATGGCGTGTTCATGACGATCACACCGCGTTCGGTTGCGGCTTCGACATCGACATTGTCCACGCCGACGCCTGCTCGGCCCACAACCTTGAGATTTGGCGCCGCGGCAATGACAGCGGCGGTAATCTTGGTTTCAGAGCGCACCGCGATCGCATGGACATCGCGGACCAGTTCCAGAATCTTTTCCGGAGAGGACCCGTACGCCTCGATCACTTCGAAGCCCGGCTGCTGGCGCAGGTAGGCGACTCCCTTGGGTGATATCTTGTCGGCGACTAGGATTTTCATACAGGCAAAAGCTCACAAGCGAATCCTGTCTGGACGGTTCCTAGCAAGGAAAAGGTTCAATCCGGAGTATTTATTGCGATTTGCTGGAAGATTCAATCCGGTTGGAAGATTGATGCTGGTCGGGGCGAAGGCTCGAGGCTGCGGGTAGCAGGACGATGCTGCATGTTGCTCGGAGGGTGGGGTGAGCTTGTCGAGAAACCCTCCGCCCTTGGGGAATCGCGCTCGCCGTTTTCAGGCAAATGCGGCAGGGAGAGGCATGGAAGAATCAAGGCTCGTCCGGCAGGTCCAATTCATCGTCGAGGTTGACAAGCTGAAGGAAATTTTTCGTCAGACCCAGTTGATCGGGAGCAGGCGTGCGGAGAATGATGCCGAACACTCGTGGCACCTTTGCCTGATCGCCGTGGTGCTTGCGGAACATGCGGCTGAGCCAGGTCTGGATATCCTGAGGGTGCTGAAGATGCTGATCATCCATGATCTGGTGGAGATCGATGCGGGCGACACCTTTGCGTACGACACGGCGCGCATGGCGGATCAGCACGAGCGGGAAGCGCGCGCGGCAGACCGCATCTTCGGTTTGCTGCCGGGGGATCAAGGTGTAGAGATGCGCGCCTTGTGGGAAGAGTTTGAAGCGAAGGCCACGCCGGAGGCCAAGTTTGCCACCGCGGTGGATCGTTTTCAACCGATGCTGCTCAACGTGCGCACCCAAGGTGCGGCCTGGAATCGTCACGGAGTCACCCGCGATCGTGTGCTAGCCCGCAATGCGCACATCAAAGAAGGGGCACCGGCAATCTGGGAGTTTTCCACGGCGATGATCGAGCAGGCGGTCGCCCGAGGTGAACTCGCGTTTTAGGACGCGTTGAAGCGACGGGTGCGCTGCTCACGCGCGGTATCCTTCGCCACCGTGCCTATCCGCAAGAACTGATCGAGGAAGCCAAAACGGGTGAGAGGAAGTCAAAACGGGTCAGGTCGTAAGGCTTGCACTCATGCATTTTTCTGCGTTCCGCGCTGAAACCGGATGGATTACCTCTGGCGGATGGGCAATCCTCGATGAGTGCAATTGGCGCCGGTGAGTAACGGTTGTCACTCAATTCTTCGCGGCCGCCACTTCCGAGACGGGTAAAACCGTGCGGAGGCCGCGTGCATTGCAAACGGAGTGGGAACCAGACAGCGTGTCAGCTATTCTTGGCGCGATCTCTGCCTTTCCGCTCTCGGTGTCTATGGCCGCTGGGCCTGGCTTGGAACAGCGGACGCAGAAACCCGGGGCCCTGCGGCTGCCTGAGCTTCAACTCAGGTCGCGGATGCTGCCGAACTCGGCGTCGAAGAGGCGACGGTACGTGCGCACGATCATTCCATCCGTGAGCCCGGCGAGCCAGTCGCAGATCTGGCGGGCCTTGGCTGCGTGGTCTGTGGCGGCTTCGATGAGTTTGCCGACCTGCGGGGGCAGGATGCGAATGGTGCGGCGTCCTCGGTCGACGTAGTTGGACCAGGCCGATTCCCATAGGTCGATCAGCACGCGGCGTGCCTTGTGTTCCATCTGCTGAAGCTGGGGGCTTTCGAAAATGATGTCGTTGGCCAGGCGCTTGTAGAACGTCGCCTCACGCTGTGCCGAGTCCGTCACGACGAGTTCGAAACGGTAGCGGCTGGTCAGGTCCGACAGGAAGCACAGTCTTTGTTTCAGTCGGCACCCTGTGATGAAGGTGCCGATCTTCTGCGAAAAGGTAAACTCGAGCCGGTCGGAACGGATCGCCGCGAGCAGGGTATCGATCCAGTTCTGCTCCTCGGCGCCGATGCCGATTTCGGAGGCCCATCGCTCAATGCGATCAATCGTGAGGAAGCCGGCTTTCACGCCGTCCACGATGTCGTTCAGCGAATAGGCGGCGTCGTCAGCCCAATCCATGATCTGACATTCGACGCTCTTGAATTCATTCAACGAGTGGCCCTGTTGCAGCGCTGCGGGCACCGGCCTTCCCGCAAAGACAAAGGAGCGGACCGCCTCCTGAGAATCGTAGAGAAAGTGGCGCTCAGGGGGAGGGGAGAATTCACCGAAGAGCTTTTTGTACTTCAGGACACCGTCGAGCAGCGCGCGTGTGGGCTGCATGCCCCGCACTCCAGTGCTGTCCTGATAGAGCGTATCCGTCAACAGATGCAGGGTCTGGGCATTGCCCTCGAATCCACCCCAAGGGATCATGAGCTCCTGGAGCGTGCGTTCTCCTGAATGACCGAAGGGAGGATGTCCGAGATCGTGAGCGAGGCACACGGCCTCGACGAGGTCGGCGTCGATGAACATCTCTTCGCTGAAAGGATCGCCGCGGGTGCGCAGGTAGTTGCAGATGGACCTGCCGATCTGCGCCACCTCCATGGAGTGCGTCAGCCGGGTGCGATAGAAGTCGTATTCGCCCGAGAGGAAAACCTGGGTCTTGGACTGGAGCTTGCGAAAGGCATGGGCATGGATGATGCGATCTCGGTCGATCTGGAACAGCGTGCGATAGTCAGGCTTCCGCGCAGATCCCCAGGTCGCGGTGTCGAACTCGGTGTAGAATAGGTTTCCCATGTCGGTCAGCCCTTCCGATGTGAACGAGAATACAGTCCGGCTGCAATGCTGCTGCGCGAGGTTCGTATCAAGGCACCGGGATACGCGATTTCGAGAGTAACATGGGGATTCAAGCATTAACCTCGTGGCGCGCCCCAGATCGCCAAAGTCTGGCAGGGGAATTATTTTCTGGGCACTGGGCGCGCGGATTGATTGCCTGACCGTCTGGGACATGCACACACCGGTCGACATTCAACTGGTCGGAACTGAAGTCGCCATCCGCTGGAACGACGGAAAGGAGTCCTTCCTGTCCGGTGCGCGGTTGCGCGCAGCCTCTCCCAGTGCGGAAACCCAGGGGGAACGGGATATTTTCGGCAACCAATACGGGGGTGGTGGACCGAAGCGTTTCGACGACGTGAGCGTTCTCGCCTGGGAGCAGATCGGCAATTACGCCCTGCGTTTTGAGTTCAGCGACGGGCACCGTACCGGACTTTACAGCTACGAATTGTTGCGCGATCTGGCTGACCGACATCCTTAGGACGCAAGTCCGTCCCGCCTGTTTCGGACCTCGCTGACCCGGCGCATCCCACGCCATCCGCCAGACGGGGTTTCCCCCTGATCGCCAGTCTCCCTTGTTGAATTTACCATGTCCCTTCCTTCACGAACCACCACTGCTGAAATTGAACTTGGCAGGCAGTTTCAGCCGAAATTTGGCGCTGACGGCCTGATTCCCTGCATCACCCAGGATGCCTCGACCGGAGAGGTCCTGATGTTTGCCTACATGAACGCCGAGTCGCTCCTGCACACGCTCCGGACGCGCAAGGCCACGTACTGGAGCCGTTCGCGGCAGAAGCTCTGGGTGAAGGGTGAAGAGTCCGGCAATGTGCAGCTTGTCCGGGAACTCCGCACGGATTGCGATCAGGACGTTCTGCTCATCCGTGTCGATCAGACCGGTGCAGCCAATGCGTCATGCCACAACGGATACAAGAGCTGCTTCTATCGTCGCCTGACCGATATCGAGGCCGCAGCGACAAAGGGTGACTTCTCCCTGGAATTCACCGCGGAGCGGCTTTTCGATCCCGCCACGGTGTACAAAAAGAAGTCGTAGGCGATCGGCACAACCGCCCTCCCTAACTGGCTTCAGGTTCCCGGGCCAGGAGCCAGGCCTCGCTCGCTGTCCCGTGCGAACGCAATCATGCGCTGGAACTCGTCGCTGCCGGCGGACGGATGCTGCGCGAGTTTTTCAAGGGCCTGGGTGCGATTGAGGCCGTCGCGAAAAAGGGTACGAAAAACCTGTTTGACGCGTTCGATCTGCTCGGGCGTGAAGCCCTTTCGCTCGAGTCCCACCTTGTTGAACGCCCGGTGCACGGCGGGCTGACCATCCGCGATAAAAAACGGTGCCACATCCTGGACGACCTTGGCGTAGGCGCTGACCATCGCATAGGCGCCGATCCTGCAAAATTGGTGGACACCGGACACTCCCCCGAAGGTGACGTGGTCCTCGACGGTGACATGGCCGGCAAGTGAGATCGAATTGCTCATCACAATGTTATTGGCGAGCCGGCAATCGTGAGCGACGTGGCTGTAAGCGAGAATCGCGTTGTCATCTCCAATCACGGTGAAATTTCCGTCATCCGTCGCGGCGTGGACCGAAACGTATTCACGGATAATATTGCGTGATCCGATCCTGACGCCGGGAGAACCTCCCTTGAACTTGAGATCCTGGGTTCTGGCTCCGATGCTGACGAATGGGAAGAGTTCGCAGTCGGCACCGATTGTGGTGACCCCTTCAACCGACGCGTGGTGATGGAGCCTGCAGCGATCGCCAATGACCACGCCTGCCCCGACAAACGCGAATGCGCCGATCTCGACATCCACACCCAATTGGGCCGTGGGATCGACCAAAGCCGAGGGATGAATGTGAGAAGCCATGATTCAGGATTCTTCCTCGTGGTCGACGAGTGCAAACATGAGCTCGGCCGAGGATACCAGCATGCCATCGACCGTGCAGCTGCATTCGGCAGTCGCAAACCTGTCGCCCCGGGTCTTGGTCAGCCTGGCAACGATGGTGATGCGGTCGCCCGGCCTCACGGGCTTGCGGAATTTCACCCGGTCTGCGCTCATGAAAAACGCCGTGCGACCGTCGCTAGTTGAGCGCCGCAACATCAGCACACCGGCAGCCTGGGCCATGGACTCGAGCTGGAGCACACCCGGCATGACGGGATTGCCGGGGAAGTGACCTTGGAAAAAGGGTTCGTTGATCGTCACATTCTTGATTGCAACGAGTTCGTCGTCGCCACGGAACTCGGTGACGCGGTCGATCAGAAAAAACGGGTAGCGGTGCGGAAGCGCCTCAAGCAGGCGGCGGATGTCCAAGGCTGTTTCCGTCGGGCTGACCGAAGAGGCTGTGCCAGCCTTCTTTTTCCCGGAAGGCTTGGCGGCCTGCTGCATGCGCTCGAAGAGGGCCCGCGTGAGCTCGGCGTTGAGCTGGTGCCCGGGGCAAGTGGCGACAAGGTGCGCCTTCAACGGCATGCCCAGGAGCACGATGTCACCGATGATATCGAGGATCTTGTGGCGGACAAACTCGTCCTTGAATCGCAGGGGCTCCTTGGAAAGGATCGTTCCGCCCTTGATGACAATGGCGGCGTCGAGGCTGCCGCCGCGGATCTTCCCGAGCTTGAGGAGTTCCTCGATATCCTCGTAGATGGTGAACGTCCGTGCTCCTGCGATTTGCGCGATATAGGTTTCCGGATCGATTTCGATCGAGAGATGCTGCGTGTGGTAGCCGCGATCGTCTGTAGAGGTACAGGTGATCTTGAGGCCGTCGTGAGGCAGGGCGACAATGGAGCGATTGCCCTTGATGACGGAGAGTGGGGCATCGAGGCGATAGTAGACCCGTTCCTTGTCCTGTTCGACCGGCTCGCCCTCCATGATGAGATTGACGAAGGGGCGTGCGGAGCCGTCGAGGATGGGAGGCTCTGCGGCGTTCATTTCGATCACGACATTGTCGATGCCGCAGCCGTGCAGAGCGCTGAGCACGTGCTCCACAAGGTTGATCTTGGCGTGTCCTTCCTGGACCGTCGTGTTGCGCACGAGGTCGCCCACGAGTTCGATGCGTGGCCGGATCTCGGGGCTGCCGTGCAGATCGGTGCGCCGAAAAACCAGACCGTGGTTCGCAGGTGCAGGCTTGAAGGTGAGCTGCACCGGTGAACCGGAATGCAAACCGGTACCTGTAACGGAGACGGCGCGCGCGAGCGTGCGTTGTTTCATAGAGGAGGTTGCAAGAGTGACGAAGTGACCTTGGAAAGCGCAAGCGCGGAGCATGGCCGACAGGGGGTCTATGCCTTGTCGCTTGTACACGTTCCGGCGGGCTGGCCGGGCCAGCCCTGCCAAGTGGAATCCTTGACATGTGTACTGAACGGAGGGTATTTCGATACCCTTTTAACTCGATTCATCCAAGCCCATGCCCGCAGCCAACGATATCCGCAAAGGCCAAGTCATCAAATTCAACGGCGAGCCTCACCTCGTCATGGAAACCCAGCACCGGACTCCCGGCAACCTGCGCGCATTTGTGCAGATCAAGATGAGGAACCTCCGTTACGGTAAGGCGCTCGACCAGCGATTTGCATCGACGGATACCATTGAGGTGCTGCCCACTGATCGCCGGTCACTGGAATTCAGCTACGCGGATCGCGATACCTATGCGTTTATTGACCCGGAGAGCTTTGATCAGATTGAACTGAGCGAGGGGACCTTGGGCGACGTGAAGAATTACCTGACAGCGGGAGGCAAGGTAGATGTCCTCTTTGTTGACGAAAAACCTCTCTCGGTGGACCTCCCCTCCGCTGTGAATCTCAAGATCGTAGAGAGTGCCGAGGGAGTTAAGGGCGATACCGCCAGCAACGTCCAGAAACCTGCAAAGCTCGAAACCGGGCTAGTCGTGCAGGTACCGCTCTTCATCAAGGAAGGCGAAGTCATCCGCGTCAGCACGGCGGACGGGAGCTATCTGGGGCGCGCCTGAATCCAGACAACCGGGAAGGAAGAGCGGCGCGAATCAGCAGCTCCTGCTGGTGTTAGCGGCAGAAGCTGGCTCGACACAACCGATCCCGGGCCCAATCCAGGAAAAAGCCGACCTGCAAAGGTCGGCTTTTTTTGAAGCGTAAGCTGAAAAGACAGACGGGATCAGGCCACCCGTTCCACCACCAGAGGAGGCGGGGTGGGGCGCTTGGGGGCGAGACGGTAGGCGTCCTTGAAGTAGTTGAGGGCCTGCTCGAGCTTGGATTCGTCGTTGTAGTGAATCATCATGAGCGGTTCGCCCTGCTTTACCTGGGTGCCGACCTTGCGGATTTCAGATACGCCGACGGCGTAATCGATCTTGTCGCCCGCCGCGCTCTTGCCCGCACCGAGAATGTGAACACCGTGCGCAATCATCGCCGCGTTGATCGTGTGAACATATCCCCGCTTCGGAGCCGGCAGCTTGCGGATGTGCCGGGCCTGCGTGAACTTTTCGGGATGATCGATGTAGGTCGTGTCGCCTCCCTGCGCCTTGACGAGTTCCTTGAGCTTTTCGAGGGCGCTGCCATCGGTCAGGTGACGCTCGACGGTTTGTTTAGCAGAGAGAGTTGAACCCGCGACGCCTGCGAGGCGTACAATTTCCATGCCGAGCTTGAGCACGAGTTCCTTGATGTCCTCAGGGCCGCCGCCTTTCAGGAGCTGGATGGCCTCCTTGATTTCCAACGCGGTGCCGACCGAATCGCCGAGAGGCTGGTTCATGTCGGTGACCAGCGCGACGCAGCGGCGCTTCATGGAACGTCCCACGCGCGTCATGGAGCGCGCGAGCTGTTTGGCCTGCTCCAGATCCTTGATGAAGGATCCATTGCCCCATTTCACGTCGATGACGAGCCCCTCCGAACCTTCGGCAAGTTTCTTGGAAAGGACGGAACCCGTGATGAGTGGGAGACTTGGAATTGTGCCCGTCTCCTTGCGAAGTTCGTAGAGCTTGGCGTCGGCGGGTGCGAGGTCCTCGGACTGTGCAATGATCGCGCCATTGATGCGGGCGAGCTGGCCGACAAACTGTTCGTTGGACAGGTGCGCCTTGAAGCCCGGGATGGAGGCGAGCTTGTCCAAGGTGTTGATCACGTAGTCGTGTTCGACACCGCACATCATGGGAACCACGACGCCCGCGGCCATTGCGAGTGGGACAAGAACCAATGAGGTCTTGTCGCCGATTCCACCGGTCGCAAACTTGTCGATCTTTGGTTTCGCAATACCGGAGAGGTCGATCACCTCGCCTGAAAGCATCATCTCTTCCGTCAGATCCGCGGTTTCCTGGGCGGACATTCCCTGAAAATAGATCGCCATCGCCAGTGCGGCGAGTTGGTGCTGGGGCATCTCACCATCAAGGGTACTGTCTATGAGGTAGCGGACCTCATCCTTGGTGAATTCTCCGCCGTCTCGTTTTTTTTCGATCAGGAATTCAAAGCTTGGCTTGATAAACCTCCGAGGAGGGATGTTGCGTTTCGTCATTGTGCGGTGTGAATAACTCGTCGCGGCCCGTGAGCCGGAAAAGTTTACGAGCCAACCATTCCTAGCTGTATTGTCGAGCCAAAACGGCTCGTGATGCCGTGGTTTTGCGCGGAGAAAGCCGATCGACATGGGGAGATCTCGCTTGCCGCATCGGGTTGGATTTGTGTGGTGGAATTGATGCATGCCTCTTTCCAGGTCTCCGCCGATCTTAACGAAGCCTTTCTGTCCGCCGCGAAGTCCGCGGGGCTCGAGAGCACCTTCAATCCCGAGATCCGCACCGCGGATCCACGTCACGGCGATTTCCAAGTCAATGGAGTTCTTGGGTATGCAAAATCAGTGAAGGCGAATCCCCGCGCGTTGGCCGAGAAACTCACCCAACAACTGCCGGCCGAGTTTAGGAAGCAATTTGACGTATCCATCGCCGGGCCGGGTTTTATCAATGTTCGGTTGAAACCGGAATTGCTCCTCTCTTGGCTGCGCGACTATTCAACCGCCGGGCAGTTGCGGCAGGGCGCTTCAAGAATCTATCATGGGCAACGCTATGTGGTGGATTTTAGCTCACCCAACACCGCCAAACAACTGCATGTCGGGCATATCCGTGGCATGGTCATCGGCGAGGCCATCTGCCGGTTGCTGGCGTTTTGCGGGGCGGAAGTGATTCGTGACAATCACATTGGCGATTGGGGCACGCAGTTCGGAAAGTTGATTTGGGGGTACAAGCACCTGCGCAATGACGAAGCCCTGAAGAACGACCCCCTTGAAGAGTTGGAGCGGATTTACAAGGCGGCGGATGCCGCTGCAAAGGAGGATCCTGCGACATTGGAGGCTGTCCGGGCCGAACTCGTCAAGCTTCAGTCGGGAGACACCGAGAACCGGGTGCTTTGGGAAAAAATCACCGCAATCAGTTCGGGGGCGTTCGAGGAAATCTACCGAAAACTCGGTATTCATTTCGACTATCAGCTCGGTGAGAGCTTCTACAACGATCGGCTTGCCCAAGTGTACGAGGAATTGACGCGGGCAGGTCTCGCCACGATGTCGGAAGGCGCCCTGGTTGTGTTCCACCCGGAGCATCCCCGCTTCAAGGAACAGCCTTTCATCATTCGCAAATCCGATGGCGCGGCAAATTATGCCTCCACCGATCTGGCGACGATGCTGTATCGGGTTGAGCACTTCAAAGCGGATGCGATCGCGATTCTCACCGACGCCCGTCAGGCGGATCACTTTGAGCAGCTCTGGCTGACGACGCAGAAATGGTTCGCGGCAACGAAGAGACCCTTGCCCCAGTTTCAGCACGTGTCCTTTGGCTCGATCCTTGGCGAGGATGGGAAGGCGATCAAGACCCGCTCCGGTGATCCGATCAAGCTGGCATCGTTGCTTTCCGAGGCGGTGGAACGCGCCTATCGGCTCGTATCGGACAAGTCACCCGACTTGCCGGAGGAGGATCGTCGCGAAATCGCCGCGGCCGTGGGTATCGGCGCCGTGCGCTATGCCGATCTCTCCCAAAATCGGAGCAGCGACTATGTTTTCTCCTGGGACAAAATCCTGTCCTTTGAAGGCAATACGGCGCCCTATCTCCTGTATGCGGTAACGCGCATCCGCTCGATCTTTCGAAAGCTCGACCTGGATCCTTTCGGGGTGGGCGCGAGTGTGGAAGCAACGGCACCCGAGACAGAGGCTGAACTCGCATTGGCCCGCAAGTTGATCGGATTCGCAAGTATCCTTGAGCTCACCACCCAACAATTGCGGCCACACTATCTCTGTGGCTATCTTTACGAACTGGCCGGGGCCTTCAGTGCCTTTTACACCGTTGACAAAGTGATTGTCGACGACGCGGCAGTTCGTGCCCGCAGGGTGCTGCTTTGCGCCCGGACTCTACTTGTTCTCGAGGAGGGATTGCACCTTCTTGGACTCCAGACGCTCCAGCGCATGTAGTTGCATGAGGTATCCACCTCACTCGGGGATGCAAAGGTGAATCGATTCGTTTCAAAAGAGCCTTGCCGCAGGCCTTCCGTGTTCGCAGCATTTTGAGCAAACCGATGGCCACGCAGGAGTTTTATATCCGTGCCGCGACCGAAACCGACGCGCGAGGTCCCTTTACCTTGGAGCAATTGACCTCGCTTGCCGAAGCCGGTCAGGTTTCTCCGGCGACCCTCTATTACGATGCGTCGACCGAGCAATGGGCGACAATCGATTCCAATGCCGAGGTGCTTGCGGCACTTTTCCCCGAAAAAAAGCGCCTGCGCATGAAGCCGAAGGATCTTCCGGGAGTGGGAAGCAGCGACAAATCGGCGACTCCCATCACGGTCGACGACATGCTGCTGGCTGCGGAGGGAAAGACCGCCGATACGCGGGAGCGCTCGGATCCGATTGAGACCCAGCTTCGTGCGGCCCGCATCGGCATGTGGGCGTTGATCGTGCTCCTGCTCTCGAGCGCGGCTTCTCTGGTTCTATCGCGCCCGTCAATCGACCTCCTGATCGAAAAGGATTTCCAGGCTTTGCTTGCGCAGCCCTTCGCGATTCTTGGAGCCATCGATCTCTTCTTTGCCGTGATGCTCGTGCTTCAGATGGTGAGCCTGTATTCGCTCATTCGATTCCGGATCGTTTTTGGTCTCGGGTTCATTGGCTTCATATTATGGTCACAGGGCGACGTCGTGCCGATGGTCGCTCTGGCCGTGGCATCCGTGGGGATGTACTTCTGCACCATTTTTGTGTCCTACGTGCCCCTCGCGGTGGCAATCGCTGCAGGTTTTACTGGGATGGCGGGTTTTGCGTACTTTATGCTTGCCTAGAGGAGGGATGCCATGGTGAGGCTGGCATCCCGATGGTCCGCGCTCCTGCGCCTGCTGCACATCAACATCTGGCAGGTGCAATACCTGAACGACCGCTCGGCGCGCGGGCGCCTTTTTGCGTTTCTGCGCGTCGTGTCGATCACCTATTCTGGCCTGACAAAGACCAACGCGGCGAGCCGGGCCGCGGCGCTGAGCTTCAGCTCGCTCCTGGGCATTGGCCCGCTGGTGGCGATCGCGGTGATGGTGGCGGGCTTTGCTCTCGACAAGAACGACCCCAATCTGGTCGCCAATACGGTGCATCGTCTCGTGGGCTATGTTGCACCGCAACTGGTCCAATACGAACACATGGCGGCGGCAGAGCGTGCGAAACAAGCAGGAACGGCTGCGGATCCCAACGAGGCGCCTCAGTTGAATCCGGAGTTGATCGAGATCGTCAACGGGTTTGTGGCAAGTTCAAGCCGGGGCGCACTCGGGGCATTTGGTGGGCTCATGCTTGTGGTCATCGTACTGCAGCTCTTCACTTCAATCGAGACTGCGTTCAATGAGATTTGGGGGGTGAGGCGGGGGCGTTCGTGGCTGCTCAGGCTCGTTTTCTATTGGACCATCCTCACGCTTGGCGCCGTGCTGTTTTTTACGGCCGCGACAGGTTTGTCCGCGGGCGCGCTCGTCAGCACGTTCGCGGAGAAACTCCCGTTTCGCCATGAGATTCAGACTTTGCTGAAATTGCTGCTGCCGGTGGGGTCTGCCGCCCTTCTGACCGGCATGCTGACGATTTTCTACCGAACCATTCCCAACACGAGGGTCCTGTGGAGTGCTGCCCTGGTTGGAGCACTTGTCGTCGCGCTGCTCATCCTTATGAACAATTTTCTGGCGGCGCTCTATCTGAAACGCGTGCTGCTGACGCGCAGCCTGTACGGATCCTTGAGTATCGTGCCGGTGCTCATGCTGGGACTGTACATTTTCTGGTTGTTTGTACTGCTGGGTGGCACCGTGAGTTATGCCGTCCAGAATGCACATTTCCGAAACAGCCAGGCTGCATGGAACAGCCTCTCTGAATCGCTTCGGGAACGCCTGACTTTGATCGTCCTGCTGTCCATCGGTCGCCGTTTTGAGGCCTGCATGGAGCCATGCACGGCGACGCAGTTAAGCGAAAAGCTCAAGGTGCCGACTCAAATCCTGAACGAGTGTCTCAATCGCCTGGTGCAGATCCGCCTCGTATCGCCGGTACCATCTCAGGAGGTTGATACTGGTGCCGATTTTCGATTCCAACCGGCGCGACCACTTCGTTACATCACCCTAAAGGATTTCAAACGAAGTGATGATGAACTCGGGGAAACTCCAGTGTCCATCACGCTGACCCAGCCCGATCCCCTGCTTGCGCTCTATGATGCCGAGCTGGGCAACGCGCTTTCGAGTACACTCTTCGAAACCCCGCTGGAGGAGCTCTTTGAGAAGCATCCCTTCGATATTGCCCAATCGGGCACCCCGGCGCGTTAAGCAAGTACCCTGAGCCTTTGAGGAATCTGTGTTCCTCTTTCGGCTGGGATGCGGTTCATGGGGCGGCAGATTCCGGGCTGTATCCGACGGTTGACACATCAGGTTGTGAATCTAGCCTTGGCGGTTTCATTCCATGATTTCTTGGATCCAGAAAACGTTCCAGCATCACTTCCGCCTGATTTTCCTGGTCCTGCTGGGACTCACGATTGTCGCCTTCGTCTTTACGATCGGAGCCTCCCCTGGCATCGGCAACGCCGGCCAAAAGGCGATGAACCGGCCATTTTTCGACATCAATCTCGGGAATCAGGACGACGTTGCCCGCGTCATTGGAGACGCGCAGCTCAGCGTCTACCTGCAGGTGGGATATCCGGCGCTGAGCGGTGATCGTCTCGAGCAGTTTGCGCTGCATCGCCATGCCGCCTTGGTGCTTGCGAACAGGATGCGGATCCCCGGTCCGACTCCTTCAGAACTTGAGGCCTTTGTGAAGACGCGGGGCGCCTTCATGGGCCAAAATGGAGAATTTGACGCCGCCCGCTACGCAGCCTTCCGGGATCGTCTGAAGCTGAATCCCGGAGCAGGTGAAGGAGATGTGTCCCGCGTGCTTATGGATGACTTTCGTTACGAGAAAGTGCAAAAGCTCTTGGCGGGGCCAGGCTATGTCCTTCCCGGCGATGTGAAGGCCGAACTCGCTCTGAGCGACACGTCTTGGACGCTTGCCATTGCGACCACGGATTACGCCGCATATGCGCCGAACATTGCGCCGACCGACGCGGACCTGAAGAAATACTTTGAAGAGAATTCGTTCCGCTACGAGATTCCGCCGCAGGTGCGGGTGGGCGCAGTCGATTTTCCGTCGTCCTCATTTCTCTCGCAGGTGAATATCAAGGACGCCGACGTTCGCGCCTACTATGATGCCAATCCGGCTCGTTTTCCCAAACCGGCAGCCACCGGGGCGGATGGCAAACCGGTGGTCACTCCCCCGGCGGGCGCGGCACCGGATGCTGATTTTGCCGCGGTGAGACCGCAGGTGCTCGCAGCCCTGACCCAGGAGCGTGTGCAACATCTGGCCGCCCAGGCTGCAAGCAATCTGACTCTGGCCCTCTACGAAGGGAAGATTTCGCGCGCAAACGTTACTGCCTTCCTCAAGGAGCGTAATTTGACGGTGCGGAGCATCCCCCCCTTCAGCCGTGACGCGGTGCCCGCCGAACTTGCCTCTTCGCCGGAAGTGGGAGAAGCTGCCTTCAAGTTGAATGACAGCCGTTACTATTCCGACGCGGTGGCAACGCCGAGCGGGAGTGCGGTGCTCCTCTGGGAGGAACTCGTCCCCGCACGGAAGCCGGAATTGGCGGAGGTACGAGCTCGCGTAACGTCCGACTTTACCGAAAATGAAAAGCGCAAGCGTTTCGTCGAGGCCGGGCACGCTGCCCGCGCGCTCATTGAGACACGTCTCAAGGCTGGAGATTCCTTTGAAGCAGCGGTGGCAGCTGCAAGCTCCAAAGGGCTCAAGTTTGAATCGAAGCTCCTTCCCGCGTTTACAGCCCGGGAACCTGCAAAGGACGTCGATCAGTCTCTTCTAGGTTCGATCCAGAATTTGCAGAAAGGGGCATTGTCCGAAATGATCATCTCCGGACCTAAGGGCACAATTGTTCAGGTCGTCGATCGCAAGGCTCCTGTTGTTGATGATTCCAATCCCCGATATTCGGAGACGCGCGCGCAATTGGGCCAGTATCTGGCTGCTTCGGCGGCCAGCAGCCAGCTTTCAGCGCTGGTTGAACAGGAACTCGCAAAGTCTGCTCCGATCAATCCTTAGCTGGCGGTATCCTGTCCAATGAATGGGTGAGGGGTGCCATTGGATGGGTGTGCTCTCTGAAATTTGGTGGTGATTGTTGAAACCCGGGCGAAGGTAGCATCGTCATAAGAGCGAGCTGCCGACATTCACCTCGAATGTCGTCCCGGTGTTCAATGACCTAAAATGGGCGAAACTTTCCTGTCGCGCCCGTGTTCACATTGCATTCTCATTTCCGTTACACTGCATGATTCGCCGACTTCTCCCGGTCCTGTCCATTGGTCTTGTTTTCAGCCTTTCACCGGCGATTTTGGCGCAGGGGACTTCATCGGAGGCGCCGGGATCGCAGCCACCACCAGCCGGGTCAGCACCATCCCTGCCGGAGTTGACGCTTGAAGAGTGCATTGGCCGTGCGCTTGCGAAAAACTTTGCCTTGGAGGTGCAGCGCATCACGACCAGCCAGGCTAAGGAGAACGTGATCGTGGCAGAGGCTGCCTTTGATTCAGAGCTCCAGGTGGTCGGCAGCCGCAGCGTGCTGCAGCGTCCTGATGCGGTGACGACAGTCGACGGAGTAACAACAGGTGGCTCTCGCAACGACACCGACAGCCTGCGGGCGGGAGTGAGCAGGACGCTGGGCACCGGCGCCACGATCAATGCCAGCACTTCGCTTGATCGCGGGAAAAGTTCCCAAAATACGTTTCTGAACCCGGCCTATAATGGCGATGTGAGCTTCTCGATCCGTCAGCCCCTGCTCCGCGGGGCCGGCACAGAATACAATCGTGCTGCCATCCGTCGTGCTGAAATCGGCGTGGATCGCTCCAATTTTGATTTGAAGGGTAGTGTGCTGGACCTGGTTCGTGATGTTGAACAGGCATATTTCAATCTTGTCTACGCCCGGGGTGATCGTGCGGTTAAGGATTTGAGCCTGCAACTTGCCCAGCAGCTGGTGGAGGAGAATGAGATTCGGCGCCAGGTCGGGAGCGCAATCGAGCTTGATATTCTGACGGCCCAGGTGGGGGTTGCGAACGCGCGCCGCAATGTCCTTCTCACCCAGCAGACGGTGAGCAATCGTGAGGACGCGTTGCTGCAGCTGATCGGCCAGTTCGAACTGGGGCAGGCTTTGGGGCCCGTCGCTTTCCCGGCCTACGGAGTGCCTGACGCAAACTTTGACTCCTCTTACAAACTGGCGAGGGAGAATGACCCCTCACTGGCCTCACTGGAGGCCTCGGTCCGACAGTATGAGATCGACGCGAAAGTGGCCAAACGTAACCGCCTTCCGACCCTCGATCTCGGAGGCGCAGTGGGGCTGACAAGTCGGGAAGCGTCCTACGAGGATGCAGCCACCAATGTTTGGAATCGCGATGGCTATGATTGGCAGGTCGATCTGACCTTTCGCATGCCTTGGGGATTTCGCGAGGAGAAGGCCCGCTATCGGATCGCGCAGGGCAACATCCATCGCGAAGAGGTGCGGTACCGACAGCTCGATCAGACTCTTATGGCTCAGGTGCGAACGGCAGTGCGCGCCGTGCAGACGAACAAGGAAAGTGTCACGATCTCCGGTCTGGCCACTGAGCTCAGTGCGAAACAATACGATCTCGAACGGGAACGCCTCAAGGCCGGCCTGACGACTAGCCGCCGGGTGCTCGAGGCTCAGGATGACCTAGAATCGGCGCGGGTGAATGAACTCCAGGCAAAGGTTTCGCTTCGGATCGCCCAAGCAGAACTGGAGCGGCTCGAAGGCACGTCACTTTCACGATTTAAGATCAATATCGATCAAATCCGCTGACCGTTCGATCGGGCGTCCCCAGCATGGAAATTCCACGGGGACTGAGCAGTTGGCTTACGCCTGAGCAAAAAGGTCGTTGAGCTTGAGCTTATCCGCAAGGAATACCGGGTGATCTGGCAATTGTGTCCGGAACCAGGTGCGCTGTTTTTTTACGAGCCTCCTCGTGTTCTGGGCGATCTCCGAAGCCAGGCTCTCTGCGGGCAGACGACCATCAAGCATTTCCAAGGTTTCACGATAGCCGATTGCCCGCGCGGCGCTCGGATTTGCCTCCAGTCCCTGTCGTCGAAGCGCTGTCACCTCAGCCACGAGTCCGCGATCCATCATCTGCTTCACGCGTGCGTCAATGCGTGCATTGAGCCTTTCCGGAGGCAGGTCCAGCCTGGCCAGACGGAGTTTCCATCCGGAGAAAGGACCCGGCATCCGTGCGAACGCCGCAGCAAGTTCGGAGAGAGTTCGGCCCGAGGCCATGCAGCGTTCGAGAGCCCTAAGAACCCGGCGTGGGTTGGCGGTGTCGAGCGATTCGAGCCCATCGGGATTGAGCCTTTCAAGTGCAGCTACGAGAGAAGTCAGCCCCTCCCGCAGGAGTTTCGATTCCAGTTCCGCCCGCAAGACGGGCTCCACCGGAATATCGTCGGCAACGGGTCCGAAGAAGCATTTTAGGTAAAAGCCACTGCCGCCCGTCACGAGAACCTGACGTTTTCTGGAAATGATCTCACAAACGGCAATCTTCGCGCGTTGTGCATAATCGACGACGCTGATGCCGTCGGCTACGTCGCAGACATCGATCAGATGATGAGGGACACGCGCCAGTTCTTCACGGGTTGGCTTGGCCGTGCCGATGTCCATTCCCCGGTAGAAAAGCAGGGAATCACAGGAAACAATTTCCGCATTGTGAGCCTCGGCCCAGCGCAGGGCCCACTCTGTTTTTCCAACTGCGGTGGGTCCTGTCAGGACATGGAGAGTACCAGCCACGGCCAAATGGAGTGTATCGGTCCTTCGCTCAGGAAGCCCTCCAGACTTTCGCAAGTTCCTGCCGAAGCCGTATGGCGTCCAGCCATGCGGATGGCAGGGCTGTGATATTGTAGCCTCCGCCATTGGCGTTGTATGGGCCCATCTCCGGGCATACGTACAAGGTGCGATCGCGGTTCCTCGGAGCATTCTTCCAGCATCGGAAGAGCGCACCAACGAACTTCAGGTAACTCCTGACCTCTGGCGTCAGCGCCCCCTTGTTCAAGACGGGCACCTGGCAGTGGTGCCCGTTGAATGGACGACAGTGCGACTGATCTGAGTACTGCACAAGATCCGGATGGTCCAGCAGTCGCTCAGCGTAGTTGTCCGGATTCAAGTGCTTGACCACGGCAAAATGAGAAAAATCAAAATTGAGGCGAAGCAGATTGCCGGTGGCCTTGTAATAACGCTCAGCAATTTCGTAGGTCTTTTCCGGAGTTTCGGTGCAGCAGTCGCGATGGACCTCCAGTGACGGTACGAGGCCGCCGATTTTCTCCGCGAGACGTTCAAGCTGGATCCAATGCCGCGTCGCCTCGGCCGGAGGCGTATCATGATCGTCAAGCTGGACGTTGATGTGCACCGCGCCGCCCTCCTTCTGCTCACGAAGCATTCGCTCAAATGTGTCGGGATCGCTCGTGGAAATGAAGCCCAGCAGATCCTTGAGCCCATGCTTTTCGGCGGCACGGCGGTGTTCAGGTGTAAGGGCAGCGGTAATTCCGTCGAAACCAGCATCCGCAATGGACCTGATTTTCCGGTCGATGGACCATTCCTTTCGTGTGGAGGGGTAACCGACCAGTGACCAGAGGTTGGCGATGTGTGATATTCTTGGCATGAGGGAGCACGTCCGAGTGCACCCTTGGCGATAAGCAAAAGCCCCGACTTTCCGAGGCAAAAAACGCGCGCTACTTCACGACGAGTACGCTCTGCATCATGCGCCAATGTCCGGGAAACGTGCAGATGATCGGATAGCGGCCGGGCGATGAGGGGGCCGTGAAATTGACGCCGACCGATTCGCCGGGATTGACGAGCGGTACTGCAAAAAGCACATCGGGGCTCTCGGGAATGTAGCTTCGTGAGAGCGCCTGGGAATCCGTCAACATGGCATCGGCCAGAGCACCGACTGCGTCGACACGACCCGGTAGAACCACGATTGCGTTGTGCTGCATGTGGTCGTTGTTGATGAGGACAAGGCGAGCCTTTTCCCCGGCCTTGATCGTGATCTCGGCCTGATCGTATTTCATGACATCCGGAATCACACCCAACTTCAGTACAATCGTACCGCTGTTCGCCTCGGCATCATTGTCTTCGGGCCGCTTCCCGCCCTGTTCGAGCAGATGGGCGAGAACGGGGACGATCGGGTCAGCTATCGTTTCATCGGACGGCCCGAGGTCGGTCAGAGTCAGATCGTCGATCCATGCCAGGCCTGTTACCTTTGCCCCTCCGCCCATTGTCCAGGCGAGGGTGACTTCGCTGAGGTCACCGGTATCGAACATCAGACGGATGCGTCCCCACTTGTTGGTTTCCTTCATGCCTGTGCTGATGGCCGCGCGCGGCTGCTGTATTTCTGGAATGGATACAAAGACTCCGAGGGCGCCGGGCTTTGGAACGACGTTGTCCGTCTGGAGATAGGCGGACAACTCGTATCGATTGTTCGGCTTCACTGCCAGGCGGCGGGTCACCTGGATTTCGGCACCCTCGCCGGTACCATTCATCAGAAGGCTCCGATCGCTGCCTCTACCGACATCGACTATCTCCGCGCTGCCGGTCCCGGACGAGACGGCAACCGTCCATTGGCTCGGCTTTCCGAGCCCGGCATTCTCAAACGTATCGAGGGTTGTCGTGGGATTTCCAGAACCCGCGGCGTATGCGCGTGCGGAAGCCACCTGCGCGGTTGATGCGCTAGCAAGGAACGATGCGCGATGGGTGGAGGCAGCAATCTTCGCACCGTCCACGGTCCATTGATCCAGCTT
Source organism: Verrucomicrobiota bacterium (assembly GCA_014584295.1). GTDB lineage: Bacteria > Verrucomicrobiota > Verrucomicrobiia > Opitutales > Opitutaceae > UBA6669. The sequence continues at coordinate 216,974 of JACTNC010000050.1, read as the reverse complement.
GAGATCGGGATGATTGAGCATCGCGAAAAGGGCCTTTCCGGCTTCGGAAGAGGAGGGTCCGGAGGCAAGGGAGAGGAGTGCGGCCAGACGGACCTGCGGATCGCGATCGTTAAGAAGGTTTGCCTTGAGGATGGCTGCGACGGTTCCCGCGGTATGCGGCAGGACTCTTGCAGCGGTCTGCCGCACCGACGCTGAGGGGTGTTCCAATGCGACTTTCACCGCGTCCTGAACATTCGGCAGCGCATCGATTGCACCGAGCCCGTGAAGTGTCCAAAGTGCATGAATCGCTCCGACATTCAGTCCGATTTCGTCAACCGAGGGATTGCTTACGAGCTTGAGCAGGAGAGGCACAACATCCTTGCGATTTCGCTCCACCAGCAGCCGCTGGGCGTGTTTCCGCCAAAGAAGATTGTCGTTTGCGAGGGTGGCCACGAGCTTTTCCACAGATGCTCCGGCGAGCGTGAATGGCAGCTGTCCGGTTTGTGCTTCCGACGCGCCGTCTCCCTTCCATACGATGCGGTAGATGCGCCCGTAGCGCTTGTCGCGGAGATCGTTTTCGTAGGCATTGCCCAAACCGACGGTGAAGCCGCGAGGAGTGGGATTGTGCTGAACAATGTAGTTGTACCAGTCGATGATCCAGACCGCACCATCGGGTCCTACCTCCGCCATGATGGGAGCAAACCATTCGTCATCGCTTGCGATCAGGTTGTTTGGATTGTGCGCTCGAAAATTCGCCTGTGAGGGTTCGATGATGAACTGGCCGATGAGATGTCCGGTGGGCTCGGCAACGAAGGCAATGCGATTCCAGTATTCCTTTGGGTAGGCGCGAGCGGTGTAGAACGCGTGCCCTGCCGCAGCGGTATAGCCCCAGTGCACGTCGACCTGGCGCACGCGTTTGGTCACGGGCAGGAAGCGAGCCGTGTTGGAGATGCTGCCCAAGACCTTGGTGGGGAGTCCCGCCTGGGTGTAGTAACGATTGGGGATGGAGGGATAGACACTGGGGTTGTTGTTGGCGGTCGATGCAAACGCAATTCCTGCCTCATTGAATCCCAGCCCCCAAGTGTTGTTGTTGGTTGTGCGCAAATAATCGAAGTGACGCCCGTCTGGAGTGAATCGATAAATGCCTTGGGTAAACTTGAAGCCTTCGCCGCCCACACTGCCGTCGAAGCCGGAATATCCGAGTACGCCCCAGATCCAGTTGTCGAATCCGTAGACAAGGTTGTTCGGACCGGCATGGGTGTCCTTGCGCCCCCACCCACTGAAGAGAATCTCCTTCACGTCGGCCTTTCCATCGCCGTCGGTATCCTTGAGAAAGAGTGTGTTGGGAGCTTGCACCAGGACGATGCCGCCATTTGCAAAGGTGAAGCCTGTGGGGATATTGAGTCCGTCTGCAAACACCGTGAACTTATCCATCCGTCCGTCGTGGTTGGTATCCTCGCAGATCAGGATCTGATCACGCCCTGCTTCACCTGGAGCAAGCACACGATTTGGATAGTCCAGAGTCTCGGCGATCCAAAGCCGTCCGCGCTCGTCCCAGTTCATGACGATCGGCTTGCGGATTTGCGGTTCGCTTGCGACGAGCTGCACCTCAAACCCAGCGGGTACAATCAGGTGCTTCATGGATGCCTCGGGAGAAAGAGGCTTCTGCATGAGCGGCCAACTGGCGTCTCCGAATGAACGCTGCCCGGGCAGGTAGTAGGGAATGCCCTTTTGTTCGACCAATTCGAGGGGAGGCACTCCAGGACGCCGGGCGAGTGCCTCGGGGAGCTTTTCACCGGCAATGTAGCGAAGGCCTCGTTCGACCAGATCCTGAAATCCGGGGTTGGACCAGGTGCGGTCATCGTGACCCCAGGCTGTGTAGAAGATCCGGCCCTTTCCCTGTGTTCGAATCCATGTCCAGGGCTCATTCTCGCGCTGCTCAAGCACAGTGCGATTCCGGTCGTTGTGCCGGATGTGAACGTAGGTTTCGTCCCAGCTCTCGAATCCCTTGAAGCCGAGCATGACAGGATTGTCCGGTGCGACGATGCGGGTGCGAACGACACCCGTCTTGTGAGACTTGAACTGGGCTCCGACAAGATCCACGTAGCGATCCGAGTTTCGGAAGCAGTAGGATGCGCAGTGCAGGGCGAACAAACCACCACCTCCTTCGACGTAGTTGAGCAAGGCGTTCTCCTGGGACTTCGTGATCTGGTCGATATTCGCATAGATCAGGAGGCCGTCGTATCGTTTGAGAATGGACGGGGCCAGATCGGTGACGTCCTCGGTGTACACCAACTCGATGCCCCGACTCAGCATCGTCGGCGCAATCGTCCGAAGCCGGAGCGCGGACTGATGATGTCCGCTGTCACCTAGAAAGAGAAATTTCAGGACGTGCTCCGATTCGGAACGGAGAGTTCCAAGAAACAGAAGGCCGAGGAAGAGCGTGCGAAGGAGGAGGGTGCGTGCCATGTAGAGCTGAAGGGGGGCTGAGGGACCAGACTAAGCTTCGCGGTACCTCATTGCAGAGCATTCATTTTTCGTACTGTCTGAATTTTGAAAAGGTGATCCAGTCAAGGAAAGCTGAGGCCTGCAGGCGAATTGATCGCGAAAAAAATCGCCTCCCAAGACAGGGAGGCGAGAGCGGGTCCGCGGAAGATCGTATGGCAGGACGTGTCCTGAAGACGGAAAGGGACGTATCGTTCAGCTCATCACGCTTCCGGAGATGTAGTTCTTGAGGTGTTCCGCTTCAGCACGGTGCTGATCTGTCATCCATCGCGTGATGTCACCGATGGAAACAACACCCAGCAGGCGGCCGTCGAGCACCACGGGCAGGTGTCGGCAGCGCTTTTGCGTGAACATGTCCATGGCTTCTTCAATCGACGCGTTCGGGGGAATTGTGTAAACGGATGATGTCATGACCTCGGAAACCCGGGTATTGAGGGGATCGAGCCTGGCACCGACCACACGGCGGAGCACGTCACGCTCGGTGAACATGCCAACGAGGTGACCGCCGTCGATGATGATTATCGCCCCCACGCGGCACTTGTTCATTTCTTCAACGGCTGCCGAGACACTGACGGATGAGGGGACGGAATAGACGAAGGAGCCCTTTCGCTCCAATAATGCAGATATTGGCGTGTCCATTGGGATTTCTGGGGTTTCCCGACATCGTGTGCACGTCGCGCGTGGCTTCAATCCTCAATCGTGTTTTTTGAGATTTTTTGCAGGCTTCAATGGGGGGCGGGTGCCTAGGGGCCTTGAAGGGATGGGCCAGCATCCTCAAGTCTGTAGGGAAATGGCCGATACACGACAGGTAAGGCGCCCGCGTGATCCGACGTGTGGTCTGGCACCGAACAGACTGCGAGATCCTTGGTCGGATCACCGGGCTCCTTCCTTGGTGCATGGAATACCCTAACGGTTGCCCAGCATGTGTGGCCCTCGATTCATGAAGGAAAGAAGTGACATGATATTCACTCGGGCTGGCGTTTTAGGGCGGGCCCTGCCTGTATGCGAATCTGACGGTCACGATGATTCACATTGTCCTTTTCCAGCCTGAAATTCCCCAGAATACCGGCAACATCGGGAGGATGTGTGCATTGACGCAATCCCGGCTGCATCTGATTCATCCGTTGGGTTATGTCATCAACGATCGAAACCTTCGTCGCGCCGGCATGGACTATTGGCGATCCTTGGACGTCCATGAGCATGCTGACTGGCAGGATTTTCGAAAGAGCGCAAAGGCTCCGCGGCGTCTCTGGCTCTTCACGACAAAGGCATCCCGCTGGTTTTGGGATGCTGCGTTTGCGGATGAAGATGGCCTCGTTTTTGGGAATGAAGGCTCTGGCGCCCCAGACTGGCTTCACGCTGAGATTGGGGCCGAATCTCGGGTGTACATTCCACACGCCAATCCCGCGCTTCGCTCCCTCAACCTTAGCACCGCGGCAGGGATTGCCTGCTATGAGGCGCTTCGCCAGACTGCATTGTTGCAGCGGGCTCATCCGTGATGCGACATGAGTGCTGTGATTGAATTGTATTACGATCTGTGAAATTCTGCAGAATTCGACGAAACGCGGCGCGTTTGCCGATGGAGGAAGATGACCTCATGGAACTTTTTCGGGATTCGGAGTCCTAATTGTTTACCTGCACCTACACCATGTCTGCGCCCGGAATGCGGCCGAACGGCCATATGCAACGCACATTTCTGAATGTTGCCCATGAATTCTTTCATCGGAGCGCACTTGTATTTGCCCTGGTCCTTTTGCTGGCGGCAGGATGCAGAACAGTGGATACGACAGGCGTGACACTCAATTCGTCCAAGTACACGCTCGAGCAGACAGAAAAACTCCAATATCTGGATCCGGAACTGCAAGCGGCGGTCACCAGCACTGGGATCCAGCATTCAACCTTGGCGGATGGTCGGCTTCAGGTGGTCGTCAATGTTCACAATCGAAGCAAGATGCCAATGGCCGTGCAACTGAGCACGGCATTTAAGGACTCGGCGGGTTTCGCCACGCTTGACGAGACCGCTTGGCAGACGCTGTCACTCAGGCAGAACTCAACGGAGGCCGTTCGATTTGTCTCGAGCCAGCCCGGCCTGCGCCAGTTTACCATACGCGTGCGTCATTCACCCCAGATCGGAAATTGATCGAGAATCAAACCGTCAGCAGAGGCGATTTCTAGGTGTCGCTTCGACGAATGCGAAGGCTGTGGGCCTCATCCGGAAGAATGCTGAGTTCGACGTGTATGGCGTCGGGTGGAATCCAGCTTGGGATGCGTTCCGGCCATTCAACCGCGAGGCACCAAGGGGACACCAGAAAATCCTCCAGCATCAGGGCTTCCGCCTGGCGGTCATCCTCGAGCCGGTAGGCGTCGAGATGCACGAGGGTCCGCGAGGGTCCCTTGTGGATGGAGAATAGCGTGAATGTCGGACTTGTAATGGATTCCCTGATACCAAAGCCTTGGGCGAGTCCCTTGACGAACGTCGTCTTTCCCACGCCCAGATCGCCGTGAAGCGCAAGGGTGCAGTCCGGTGGGAGAATTCGCGCCAAAGCCTCGGCCCGAGCCTGCATCTCGCCGGGGCTCCGCGTGATCACACCCGCTTCAAGTTCTGCAATCAGGGGATTGTCCAATTTCGACATGAGGCCTGCTTCCCCTCAGGGCCGACGCTGCCGGTCACGCAAAACCGGTTTGAGGTGTTCGAATCCACCGTAACTCTCCGCATCAATCCAATCCGCGGGTACGCTTGAAACGAGGGATCGCTTAAAGAAGCGCCCGATCTGGCTCAGGCATACGCGGGGAAACTTGCGTTTCCATGCCGCGGAAAACGCTGGAAAGTCGGTTGTATTGCGAATCACAAAAGCCAGTTCATAGTCCTCGCCGTCTCCCAGTGCGTGAGCCATGGGAGAGCGACCGCTGGATCGGGATGCAAGGCATGCGGCTCGGCTGAGTGGAATTTCGCGAGGGTTGATTCTGGCAATTGCACCTGGTGGCGTGAGCAAACAGAGATCCTTTGCAAGGCCATCGCTGACATCCATCATGGCGACGACCTCCGGTCTGCCGGCGAGCCATTCTCCTTCCTGGAGACGAGGAGTGAAACGCCAATGATGGGATCTGCGGCTTCCGCCCAGGCTGCCGGTGACACAGATCCAGTCGCCCGCGCGGGCACCGCTCCGTGTAAGGATGCGCTGATTTCGCGGACTCGCGGCACCAAGGAGCGTGAGTGTAGCCGCGATTCCGCCGGAAATCTGGGCAAGATCGCCTCCGACAATCGGAACACCGTAGGTGCGGCTCACACGGGCAATGCCCCGGTAGAACAACTCCAGCCACCGGATGCTGACAGATGGATCGATCGCAAGAGCGACAACTGCGACCCGGGGGATGCCTCCCATGGCAGCAATGTCGCTGAGATTTCGCTTAAAGAGCTTCGCTCCGGCGGCCGCGGGCGAAACGTCGTCGTCAAAATGCTGCCCATAGATGACCGGATCGACGGTAACGAGCTGAAGGCCCTTTGACTGCGGCACGACAGCACAGTCATCACCCAGGCCGAAGGGACTGCGCGGACTGGCAGGCCCAAGCCATCCGCGTATTGCGGCAATCACCCGACGTTCCCCGAGGGAAGCAATCGACGCTGCAGGGATTCGAGTGAAGGGGTTCATGACAGGGGGGCTGCCGGAGTTTGCTCCTTCAGTGAAACCAGGAGGATGACAAGGGTGTGCAGATTGAACAGGGCATGTGCGAAAATGCAGATTGTGAGCCGCCCGGTGCGTTCATAGACAAAGGCAAGGACAACACCAAATACCACGAGCGGAACAAACGCCGCCGCATTCGCGTGAAGAGCGGAAAAGAAGATCGCCGAAACGAGGTAGGCCGAAATGCCTGGCAGGCGACTGCGCAGGTACCGGAATACTCCCGCGCGAAAAACAAGCTCCTCGACTATCGGGGCAAAGACAATTGCGAGCGTCGTCATGGTCGAGACGAGGAGCGGAGAGTCCGTACGCGCCAGCATGTCAACCAGTTCCTGCTGCCTGGTGTTGACGCCGGCAGCGCGGAGGATCGTGGTCCAGATCCAGGCGGACAGCGCCACCAACGGCAGTGCCGCAAGGAACGCCATCAGGCCGGATGTAAGCGCGACTCCCTGAAACGGAGCCACCGGTGTCGGAGGACTCTCCAGTGAAACGGGCGGATTACTGAGAGCGTTGTTCTTTCCCCTGGCCTTGGAGTACACGATTCCCATGCCCACGCCGCCGAGCAGTCCGAGTTGAAACGCAAGGTTATAGACCACGAGCCAGATGTCAGCATCCAGGCTTCCCCGAAAACGCTGTTCGAGCGATTGGGCTAGAAACTGGAGCGAAAGTCCCCCAAGCAGCGCAAACAAGGCGCGGGTCAGAAAATTGCTCAGCGAGATTGTCCAGGCATCCAATCGCTTGAACTTGAGAATCTGGGACTTGGATCCGAGGTACCAGCGATGGAGGATGATGCAGCCTGCAATCAGAAGTAGAATTTCGAGAACGTTGACGGCAAGGAGCACAGGCTCGTCGAGGGCAAAATCCATAAGGTTGGAAGAATCGACGATGCGGAGCCCGGCTGCAGGGTCACGGAAATTCCTGCTGGAACCCACTGTTGGTGCAAACGGTCGGACGAATGTCCCTAGGGGCAACTGCCCTCAAGTTTTAACGCTGTCTGCCAGAGTGAAAGAGCCCCTTGTTCCATTGGCTGGAAAGCGACATGCGATCTCGCTTTGGAAAGGCCAACATGCAGATTTGCGAGGGAAGGAATTGCACTCGGGAGTTGGTTGATCAAGGGTTCCTATCAATCGCAGGAATGCAGCACGTGATTCAAATCAAAGAGATTGAAGAACTGTTCGAACGGGCGAGTTGGCCGGTACATTTCCGGTCGCAACGTCCTTTCCCCTGCATGGTCTGTGAATGCACAACCGAGCCAGCTGGAAAGGTCATTGGGCGACGGACCGGACGCGACTTTCACCTCCAGCGCTGTATTGTTTGCGGCTTCCTGTTCGTCAACGATCCATGCACCGATCAAGGCGTCTCACAGGCAGTCGCTGGTTCTGTGGTCGATGGAGATGACGATTCTGAAAAATTCGTGGGTGAAGCGTGCGAAAGCGACGGTACAGTTAGCCACTACGAATGGCGTGGCGTGGAGCGGGTTGCGCGGCACTTTTTTCCCAATGGCGGAAAATGGATCGACTATGGCTGCGGCTCCGGAGGGTTGGTTGGCTTTGCGAAGGCAAAAGGCCGTTTCCAGGTGATGGGCTACGACACGGGGGCGCCAGCAGAACGTGCGCGCGGGAAAGGGCTGCCGATCCTGTGCGAGTCAGAACTCGAACAGCATGCGGGCACATTCGATTTTGCGACCTCGCTCAACGTGCTCGAACGACACCCCGATCCAGTGAGCGAACTCTTTCGCATTCGCTCTTTGCTTAGGCCTGGCGGTGTTCTCTTTTTCCTCACGTCAAATACTGCTGGTGCCCCAAACACGCTCACCGAATGGCCGACGCTTTGTCCTGATATTCATGTGAGCTATTTCAACTACGTTTCCATCAAGATCGCCCTGGCGCGAAGCAGATTTGAGATGGAATATCCGAGATGGCTGCCTGGGCTGGGCGATATCGTGCGTTACAAGGTACTTCGACAACTTGGCATCCGGAAGCGCAGCTTTTTCGAAAAAGCCATCCCAATCCGTCCGATGGCAAGATTACTGGCAAAGAGGAGGCATTGGGTCGACTACACTGTCGCCATTGCGTGCTGAATCCGCCGTCACTTGGACGGAAGGATCCTATTGCGCTGATCTGAAGCCTCCTTGGCCAGGAGTTCCGTTATCCATCGGCGATGGGGACCCGAGAGCGTGATGGACTGAAGATCGTCGAAACTTATCCAGACAAGCGCGTCGCCAAGGCACAGTCTTCCTGGAGGGGCGACCCGATAGATCGATTCGGTGATCAGGTAGCGCGTGATGCCGCGTTTCTTTTTTGCGAGCAGGTCACGGGAATCAAATGACTGTTCATCGAGTTCGAGGTGAATTGCCGACGGAAGTTCATAAAGATTTGCCAGGCGGCGTGCGCTCGGTGGGGAACGGTGCAGCAGCAGGGCGCCATCCTTGACTACCCAGGCTCGTGTGACTGAGTGGTGCTCGATCCCCGTCGGCTGCAATCTTGGAAAATCCACCGGAGAGCCGGACTTAGCGGCTGCGCACCATTGGACAAGCGGACAGCATCGGCAGAGAGGATTCCTGCGATGGCAGATCGTGGCGCCGAGTTCCATCATTGCTTGATTGTGATCTCCGGCAGAAGCAGGCGACAGCAGGAGAGAGGCCAGCGGCGTGAAATACTTCGCAGCGGTTGCTCCATCTCTGTGACGGGTCGTATCGGCGGTCAGTCTCGATAGGATGCGCACCACGTTCCCGTCCACACAGGCTTCCGGCTCGCCAAATGCGATGCTTGCGATCGCAGCAGCAGTATAGGGCCCGACGCCAGGAAGTTCGCGCCAATCCCTCGCTGTCCTGGGTACGGCAGGACTGGCAACGATTGCCTTTGCCAGCCGGTGAAGATTCCGAGCGCGAGAGTAATAGCCAAGGCCCTCCCAATGTTTGAGAACATCGGCTTCACCGGCCGACGCGAGCGATTCAAAATCGGGGAATCTCGACTGCCAGCGCTCGAAGTAAGGCAGCACTGTTTTTACCTGCGTCTGCTGGAGCATGAATTCACTGACGACCGTTCGATAAACGGAGGGAGCAAGCCGCCAGGGCAGCGGACGCCGGTTACTGCGGTACCATCGGAGCAGGCTGGCTTGGAGGTCCATCCTGCGTTTCAATAAATGTGATTCAGGTGTCGTGGGCACGAGCACGGAGAGCCAAGCAAAGGCTTGGCGCAGGAGGAAATTCCAAACAATGGGATCAAAATTTCAATTCAATGGCCTGAAGCTACCTGATGAATTCGGAGTGCGAGTGTCGGCAAGAGTACCCTTCCGTCCAGATGAGGATTCATTTTTCGTGCCATTTGGCTTTCGATCATGGTTTAACCCACTATGCCCAAGTCACGCAGCGACGCCGCAAATTCTTCCGACGAATCGAAGAAAAAGATTTCGTCCCATACTGTGAAGCTGGACGACGCACAGATGGGGACGCTCAAGTCCATACTGGTGAAACGGGCATGGGAACCGTTCGATGTTGCCTATGCACGCTATGCATTTCGCGGCCGGGACTGCAATGTAACGGCCTATGAAAGCGGCAAGGTCGTCATTGCCGGCAAAGGGACGGAGGAATTTGTCACGATGACCTTGGAGCCGGAAGTGACACTTGCTCCGAAACTGGGGTATGACGAGGTTCTGCATCCGGATTGGTTCGAGGCTCACGCCGGCATGGATGAGAGCGGCAAAGGGGATTTTTTTGGGCCGGTCATTGCAGCCACCGTGATCGCCCAACCGGCGATGATCCATGCCTGGCGCAAGGCGGGGGTGCAGGATTCAAAGAGGATTTCGGAGGGCCAGATTCTCAAGATGGACGAAATGATCCGGGGCACGCATGGGGCCGTGGTCAAAACCTGTTATTGCAGCATGCCGAAATACAACGAACTCATGTCCCGGCCGAGGGCCAACTTGAATTCACTCCTTGCCTGGCTCCACGGAACAGCCCTGATGCAGGCGCTTGGGGAGCGTTCAGTGCCTTGGGGACTGCTCGACCAGTTTTCTAAACAACCCCTGGTCCAGCGTGAACTGGCTCGCAAGGGTCTGAAAGGCTTCGAGCTCAGGATGCGGACAAAGGCTGAGGAGGACCCTGTTGTTGCGGCGGCATCGATCGTGGCGCGTGCCGTCTATGTGCGCGAGATGAACCGGCTGTCCCAACGATTCGGCGAGAAGCTTCAGAAGGGAGCGAGTTCAAAGGTAAATGATCAGGCGGCACGCATCATCGAACGCTTTGGAGTGCGGGCGCTGGGAGATTTCGCGAAATTGCATTTCCGTACTGCCTACGATGTCGTCAAGGCGGCGGGCAAACTCGATGAGCTGCCGCTGCCCGAGCCCAAGGCAAGAATGGAATGGTGAATCTCGAAAGCGTTTGATGGAATTGCCGGTTTATGGCGAAGCGGCGTCAACTGCGAGCGTTTGATCTTAAGCACCTGGAGGGGGTGGCGGAGCTCATTGGTGTTGATGAAGCGGGGCGGGGGGCGCTTGCGGGTCCGGTGGTGGCAGCCGCCGTACTAGTGACGCGGGATTTTCTCAACAGCCGGTGGTCAGAGGCGAACGCGCGCCGGATCAATGATTCCAAGCAGCTCACGCCGGAGGTGAGAGAGGCGCTGTGGATGGAGTTTGAAGATCTGGTTGCACAGGGGAAAATCCATGTGAACTACGGCTCGGCTGATGTCGCGGAAATCGATCAGTTCAATATCCTCGGTGCGACCAAGCTGGCCATGCGGCGGGCGCTCGAAGGCATCTATCCGCCGGGAGCATTTCAGAAGGTGACGGAGCCGGACCTGTTCTCAACCCCGGAGGAAGTGGCAGGCTACAAACCTCAAGTGTCGGCTCGAATACTCATCGACGGGTTGGCTCTGCGCTATTTTCCCTATCCCCACACCGCGATTGTGAATGGGGATGCTCGCTCACTCAGCATCGCCATGGCGTCGATTGTCGCCAAAGTCGTGCGCGACAGACTCATGATTGCCATGGAAAATACCCATCCAGGCTACGGATTTGCCCAGCACAAGGGATACGGCACAGAAGAGCATTGCGAAGCCGTGCTTAGGCTTGGCCGGTGCACTCAGCACAGGGAGATGTTCCTCAGGAAGCTGCTGGCCAAGAAGACAGACCCCTCCCAGATGGATTTTCTCGACGACCATCAATCCGGCTAGGCATGCGACTGCCAGGCAGGGTGAATCCCGCGTGGGATGTGCGTCCGGTCGAGGCATTGATGGAGTGTCCCGCCGCCGGATGGCAGAACCCTGCATTTGCGATGGATTCCGGGGGAATGTATTGCATCGTCAGACTGCACCCGAAATTTCTCCTTCCATGGCGACCAAACGAAGTACCTCGCTTGACCGTGTCCTGGGGCGTCTTGACCAGCTCGACACGGTGAATCTGACGAATCTCGTGCAGCGCCTGGCGCGCGAGCGAGGCTTGTTTGAGGACATATTCAACACCCTGCAGGAAGGTATTCTGGTGATCGACACGGAAGGTACGATCGTCTACGCGAACGCATCCGCCCAGCGCCTGATAGGGTTGGGTGCCGATGACGATCTTGCTGGAAAGCTGCTCTGGCGTCTCGTGCCGGGACTGCGTCCATCGCTCGGTGCCACGCTGGATGATGACGCTGTCCTTCCCGTCATGGCGCGTGAGTTTGAGCTCACTTATCCCTCTCCGCGAACGGTCCGCCTGTACATGGTGCCTTTCAAGTCCGAAATCAAATCGAGCGGTGGCGGGCGACGCTTTGCAGTGATCCTCAGTGATGTGACACGCGACAAGGAGACCACTGAACAGCGCATAGAGAACGAACGCACCTCGTCGATCCTGCTTCTTGCAGCGAGCGTTGCCCACGAGTTGGGAAATCCTCTGAATTCACTCACCATTCACCTGCAGCTGATGGAGCGGCGCATTCGGAAACTGAGATCGGCAAAGGACAAGGAGACCGAGGCCTTGGCAGAATCAGTGGTCGTGTGCCGTTCCGAAGTGCAGAGACTGGATGGGATCATTGCCAATTTCCTGGAGGCGATCCGTCCGCGGGCACCCGATCTGGCGGAAACGGATTTGTCTGACATCCTCTCAGACGTCCTGCGATTCCAGCACAATGAGCTTGCGGATCGTGGCATCCAAGTGGAGGTCGACATACCGGAGACGCTCCCGCCCGTAATGGCGGATCGGAATCAGATCAAGCAGGTCTTCTTCAACATCACGAAGAACGCCATGGAGGCGATGGCACCGGGTGGTCATCTACGCATCGCCGTGCGAGCCGACGACGATTTTGTCCATATCCGCTTTGCCGACACGGGAAGCGGGATCAAACAGGAGGACCTGGTCAAACTGTTTCAGCCCTACCAGACAACCAAGCCGAGCGGACATGGCCTGGGTCTCATGATCGTTCAAAGGATCCTGCGTGAGCACGGGGGACAGGTAGGGCTTGAGAGCAAGGAGGGTGTTGGAACGGTCGTGGCGCTGCAGTTCCCGCGGAAAGACAGGCGGGTGCGCATGCTGACCTGATCTGATGGTGCGATCTCGGAACGCGTCTCTGCTCTCCGATTGCGCCAATTTTTTCCAACACGCTTGACCGCTTTCTCCGGTACGGAAAACTCACCCCGTCAACATGGTGCCAAGTGTCTTGATCGTTGATGATGAAAAGCACACCCGCGAGGGCCTCCAGCAGGCGCTTGAGGATCATTACGACGTAGCCGTGGCAAGCAACGCGGATGAGGCGTTCAACCTGATGGACGCCCAGGAGTTTGACGTGATCCTGACCGATCTGCGCATGCCGGGGAAGAGTGGGATGAAGGTGATCGACAAGGCATTGTCAGTGCCGAACAAGCCCGCTGTGATCATGATGACCGCATACGGCAACATCGATACGGCGGTGGAGGCGATGAAGCGTGGTGCAGTCGACTTTCTGACCAAGCCCGTGAATATCGAGCGCTTGGAGATCCTTGTGCAGCGCGCGCTGAAGAGCAAGACGCTCGAGGTCGAGGTCAAGCAACTGCACGAACGCCTGGACGAAAAGTTCAACGTCGAGGGAATCGTGGGCAACTCGCCTGCGCTTGAGAGCGTGATCAGCCGCGTGCGCCTGGTCGCGCCTTCGCGTGCGACCATCCTGATTGAGGGGGAAAGCGGCACCGGCAAGGAGCTGATCGCGCAAGCAATCCATCAGATGAGCCCGCGTGCGAGAGCCCCTTTTGTTGCAGTGCATTGCGCCGCGCTTTCGGAGAGCCTGCTTGAAAGCGAGATTTTTGGACATGAACGAGGCGCCTTCACCGGCGCAACCGAGCGGCGCATCGGGCGTTTCGAGGCCGCGGATGGCGGCACACTTTTTCTCGATGAGATCGGGGAGATCTCACAGAGCACACAGGTAAAACTGCTGCGCTTTCTCGAGACGAAGACAGTTGAGCGCGTGGGGGGCAATAAACCGCTCGAGCTCGATGTCCGCCTCGTTGCGGCTACCAATCGTTCGCTCGAGGCGATGGTGCGCGAAGGAAAGTTTCGCGAGGATCTGTTTTTCCGCCTCAACGTCGTACGCATTTCGCTTCCCCCTTTGCGCGAGCGTCAGCAGGACATTCCACTGCTTCTCTCGCACTACCTGAAGCATTATGCGCAGGAAAACGGATTCGCGCCCCTCACGATAGAACCTGGGGCAATGCGTCATCTCCAATCGTATTCCTGGCCGGGCAATATTCGTGAGCTCAGAAATTTTGCGGAGAACATGGTGGTGCTTCATCATGCCGGCAAGGTGACGGAGTACGATCTTGAGCCCAAGTTCCGCGGTGCCGCGCCCGCAACCTTGCAGGCAGGGGAAAGTGGGACTGCAATGAGCAGCGGCGGTTCGATAGTCTCGTCATCGGGCCCCACCGGAGTGCCGAATGCCGGGATACCGGGTACGCCATGGCAAGCCGGG
>JACTNC010000050.1:0-202831 GCA_014584295.1 Verrucomicrobiota bacterium | reverse complement strand
GGCAATCGCACAAAGGCCGCCAAACTCATGGGCGTCAGCCGACGCACCCTCCACCGGAAACTCTCGCAGTGGCCTGAGTTGGATGTCACAGACACCTAGCACGTTAGTGTCGTCCGCACCGATTTCAAAAAAGCAGTTGACGATGGTTGGGTCACCGTATCTCTTCGCACCTCTCTCGCGGGCGTAGCTCAGTTGGTAGAGCACCACCTTGCCAAGGTGGACGTCGAGAGTTCGAGTCTCTTCGCCCGCTCCATTTTTCTAGAACCCGCTTTCTCCCAGTGAAAAGCGGGTTTTTTGTTTGGAGATGCCGTCGGAAAGTCCTAACAAGATGGCGGTATTGTCCAAATAAAATGGCATTGATCAGGGCAAGGTGCCGGTGCTCTTGCTCTTGTTTGTATGCCGGAGCTCAATGTGGCAGACGTCAGACTTAGGCGTTGGCAATGGCTGAATTCCTGGATGAATCTAACGGCATGACAAGCACTTCACCGAGCGTTGGCATCATCATGGGCAGCACATCGGACTGGGCGACGATGGAGCATGCAGCGCTGATTTTGAATCAACTGGGGATTCCCTTTGAAAAACGAGTTGTGAGTGCCCACCGCACGCCGGAAGTGATGTTCGACTATGCGAAGACTGCGGGGAAACGTGGACTTAAAGTCATTATCGCGGGGGCGGGTGGTGCCGCACACTTGCCTGGGATGACGGCCTCGCTCACGACACTGCCGGTTCTCGGCGTGCCGATTGAAAGTGCAACCCTAAAGGGCATCGATTCGCTGTATTCGATCGTGCAAATGCCCGGTGGTGTGCCGGTGGCCACATTTGCCATTGGGAAGGCTGGCGCGATCAATGCGGCGCTCTTTGCGGCGTCCATCCTTGCCGGAATGGACCCCGAGATTGGGAAGGCTTTGGAGGAATTCCGTGCCGCTCAGACCGAAAAGGTGAAGGCGGCAACGCTCTGATTCAGCAGCTGGATTGACGATGTTAGTCGCGGCGTTTGCCATCCGAAAGGATGAGTAAACTGACTCCCGGATAGTTCGAGTTTGCGTTAGCTAAGTTTTTGTATTTTGCTGAGTTAGGAGAGTGCAGAGATTTTTGCTGGCGCTCTGCACGGTGTTCTGGGACATTTGCGGGAATGTCCATTAACACTTACGACGAAGTCCCTTACCCAAGTTCCTCCTTCCCGCAGACGCACCCCATCAAACTGGCCACTATCGCCCGTTTGTTTGGTATGAGTCCCGCCAAGCCAGACAATTGCAATGTCTTGGAGTTGGGATGTGCGGATGGTGCAAATATCATTCCATTTGCGCAATTGTACCCCGATAGCACGTTTGTGGGTGTCGATCTTTCTGCACGCCAAGTTGAGCGTGGCCAGAAAGCCATTACCGAGGTCGGCCTGAAGAACATTACGCTCCAGAACAAAAACATTCTCGATTTCGACGCCGAGGGCAAGAAGTTCGACTTCATCATCGTCCACGGGATCTTCAGTTGGGTCCCCGAGGACGTCCGCAATAAAATTCTCGATATCTGCAGCACGACTCTGACGGACAATGGCGTAGCCTACATCAGCTACAATGCGCTCCCTGGCTGGCACATGCGCGGCATGATCCGTGACATGATGCTCTTCCACACGCAGCAATTCACGGACGTCCAGCAGCGCATTGGCCAATCCCGCGCGCTGGTGAAGTTCCTCGCGGATTCCGTTCCAACTGAGAACAATCCCTACGGACAGTTCCTCAAGAATGAGCTCAACTCGATGCAGGGTTGGGCGGATGGCTACCTTCGCCATGACTTCCTTGAAGAGGAGAACCGCGCATTCTATTTCCACGATTTTGTCGAGACGGCTGCAAAGCACAATCTTCAGTACCTTGGTGAGCCCGAGCTCAGCTCGATGTTGGCTTCCAATTTCCCTCAGCAGGTTCAGGAAACGTTGCAGAAAGTCGGCCGCAACATCATCGCAATGGAGCAGTACATGGATTTCCTGCGCAACCGCATGTTCCGCATGACGCTCCTTGTAAAGCGGGATACCAAGGTCAACCGGACAGTTGATGCCGGTATTCTAAAGGAGTTCTCGTTTGGAGCACTTGCACGCCCAACCAAGGAGGACGTCAACCTTCAGGCAGGTCAGAAGGAAGAGTTCCGCCTGGCTTCCGGTGTGACCTTCACGTCTGACAGTGCGCTGGTAAAGGCCATCGTAGTCACCCTGCATCAAGCGGGCTTGAATCACATTTCATTCGGCGAACTGATGGCTGGAGTTCGCGGTCGTCTGAACCAAGGCGGTTCAGCCGTTCGTGAAGCGGGCCACGAGGCGCGCGAAGAGGCCGTCATCGCCCAACAGTTGCTGCTGCTCTACAGCCGCGGTCTTGTTGAAATCGTCGCGACACCGCATCCACTCACAACGCTCAAGAACGAGGGCAAGTTGAAGGCCACGGCATTTGCCCGCTATCAGGCGCTCAATGAGCCACGCCATGTCACCAATCTCCGGCATGTCTCGATCCGGATGGATGCCTTTGCGCGCCACGTCGTATCCCTTATCGACGGCACGCGCGATGTCGACCAGATCGCCGATGCGATGGCCGATAAGGTGAAAGCCGGCTTGTTCAGCGTTCAGGAAGGTGGAAAGAATGTCACCGATGCCGCACAGCTGAAGACAATCCTGATTCCGCGAATCAACGTCGTGATTGCGCAGGTTTCGCAGATGGGCTTCCTGCAATCAGCGTAATCTGAGGGCCAATTTGTACGAAAATCTCCGCCCCCAAAGAGGAGGCGGAGATTTTTTTGTCGGCGAATTCGCGAGAGTCGGGCATTGTCCCTGACCGCGCGCATGCCAAGCTTTTCACTGGTCACACCTTCGCTCAACCAGGCTGCCTTCCTGCGCGCTGCAATTGAGAGTGTTCGTGCCCAGGCGGGGGTTTCAATCGACTACCTGGTCCTCGACGGCGGATCGACCGATGGATCCCTTCGAATTCTGCAGGAGTACGGGGACGGGCTTCGATGGCGCAGTGGATCGGATGGTGGACAAGTAACGGCAATCAATGCGGGCCTTCGGGAGACACACGGCGAGATCTGCGGGTACCTTAATAGCGATGACGTCCTCGTTCCCGGTTCTCTTGCGGCGGTGGAGAAGGTCTTTGGGGACCATCCTGAAGTCGACGTGGTTTACGGCGATGCCTCGTTCATTGATACGAAGGGAATCCGGACGCGTCCGTATCCGACGGTACCGTTCGATTTTGATGTCCTGGTTCAGCACTGTTTCATCTGTCAACCTGCGGCATTCTGGAGGCGGTCGGTGCATGAGAGATGGGGATGGTTTGATCCGATCTATGACAACACGTTCGACTATGAGTTCTGGCTGCGCCTGGCGATCCTCGGAGCTCGTTTTCTCCATATTCCTCGGATTCTGGCTGAGTCGCGCGAGCATCCGGATACCAAGACGCAACGGCAGCGACAGGCGATTTTCCGGGAGATTCGCCGGATGGAGCTTCATCACCTCGGGTACTGCGGGCGCAATTGGTGGGAGCAGGCACTCCGATATTATAGGGATGAATCGGGCAGTCGTTTCGGGCGGCTCTTGCCAGGAAAGAAGGACGAGCGGCTTTATGGCCTGGCGTGGTGGCCGTATGTGTTCTGGCGAAAACGCCTTGGAGGCCCCCTGTTTTATTCACCCAATCATTGGCGGGCCTGATGTTCTGGAGGATCAGGGCTGATAACCGTACCCGTGGAAATCTTCACCATTCTTGCTCCGATCTTCCTGCTCATAGCATTGGGATCAGCCCTCCAGCGCACAGGATTCTTTGGTGCCGGGTTTCTAAGTGGAGCGAACAAGCTGACCTACTGGGTTGGATTGCCCTCACTCATTGTCATCAGCCTGATAAAGGCGGATCACTCCACTGTGGCAGTGGGGGGGCTCCTCTTGACTCTGGTTGTGGGGACACTCCTGTCGGCGGGCATCTCCTGGGTGACAGCGCGGGCCATCGGTGTGAAACAAGGAGTGGAAGGGACATGGGCGCAGTCTGCGTTCCGCGGCAATCTTGTGTTCGTTGGCCTGCCAGTGATCCTGACGACACCGGGTCTGCCTGTCACGGCCGCGATACTTACTCTTGCGCCGCTGCTGGTCGTCTACAACGGGCTTTCCGTGTCACTGCTCCTGTTGAGCCGCCATCGTGGCGCAGACGGTGTATCGCGAATGGTGGCGAAGGAAATTGCGCGCAATCCAATTGTCGTCGCGAGTGTGGCTGGCGCGGTGGCCTATTTGCTGAACATCTCCGTCTGGGTGCCTGTCAGCCGAAGTATTGAGCTCGTTTCTCGCATGGCGGTGCCGCTTGCATTGATTTGCATTGGGGGTGCGCTTGTGAACACACCTTTTCGCGGGAACCGTCGGATTGCTGTTTGTGCGGCCCTATTCAAGACTGCCGTGTCACCGCTCATCGGATACGGAGTTGGATGGCTGATTGGCCTCGGAACCCCCGAGATGCGTGTGGTGCTTATCCTGATGGCCAGTCCAACCGCTGCAGCGTCCTATACGATGGTCAGGGAACTGGGGGGCGATGAGAATGTTGCCGCGAGTTCCATTGTCATGAGCACCTTGTTTTCCATGGCGTCGCTATCGATCGTCCTCGCTGCGACGTTGGAATAGATTCAGGACCACGCAAAATTGAAACTGATGCTGATGCGTTCGGACTGCGAGTTGTTCTGCGAGACCTCATGCCGGAGCCAGCTTTCGAAAAGGATCACATTGCCTGCTTCTGCGGGATAGGTGATGTATGTCCTGTTCGCGTCGCTTGCGTCCGTGCGCTTCGGTGGTGCAGCCATCAGTCGTGAGAGGCGGGGATCTTCAAATTTCAGGCCCGGGCAGGATGGAGGGGTGACCACGTAATACGTTCCGCTGATAAATGACAGTGGATGGAGGTGCATCGAATGTGCCGCCGTGGGTGGCATGATGTTCACCCAGCAGTCTGTCATCGCAACCGAGCGTCCCCGGAGATCCATGTCGAGTTCGCGGGCGAAAGTCATCACGTGCCGGGTGAGCTTCTTTTCCAGGCCCTCGAACGAACTGGAGAAACGATGCAGGGTGTTCATTGAGGCGTAGCTTGTGTAGCCACCGGGATAGTTCTTTGCCGACCATTTTCTTCCGGCATGGTCGAATTCTCTGAGTTGGCGACACTCCTCGGCGAGATCAAGGTTCAGTCGCCTGATCCCGCGGGATTGAAGCGGTTCGCAATAGACAAACGTTGAGAACCAGGCTCGGGAAGCCATGTCAGCGAACTCCTCCCATCAGGCGTTTGGTCCACGGAACGAGAGCGAGCATCACGAGGGTCGCCGCGCCAACGAAGAGGGCCTGGTGAAGGAAGAAATCCGCGAGTCTCTCAGGATTCGTCGAGGTGAAGTTTCCAGCGAGTACACCGGCAAGTTTATTGCCCAAGGCGGCGGCAAGAAACCAGATGCCCATCACAAGCCCCATCAATTTCTGCGGTGCGAGCTTGGTCATGGTGCTCAGGCCAACGGGGCTTAGCAGCATCTCGCCCACTGTCTGAAGGAAAAAGAGCACGAGGAGCCAGATAGGGGAGACCTTTCCTTCTGCGGTCAGTTTTGCAGCAGGGACCATCCAGAGGAAAGACAGGCCAACAAAGAAGATGCCCAGCGCAAATTTTAGCGGGCTTGACGCCTGCCGCGATCCGAGTCGCAGCCACAGGTAGGCAAAGAGCGGCGCAAGGATGATGACCCAGATCGAGTTGACGGATTGCCACCAGGAGGAGGGGAAATTGTGACCAGAAAGCTCGTTGCGCGTGAGTCGGTCGGCAAAAAGGCTGATTGAGGATCCCGTCTGTTCGAACAAGGCCCAGAAGATCTCAGCCGCGATGAAGAAAATCAGGATGGCCGCGATGCGCTTGCTATCTTGGCTCGGACGGAAGGCGAAAAATACAACCGCAGCCACCTGGATGGCAAAGAGGAACCAGACGAGGCTGGGATGCTCATCGCTTATTCGCATGAGGGCGATGAGCGCAAATGATCCGATTGCAACGAGCACAAGCTTGCCCCAAGGGCGTGGCTCGCTGGCAGAATGAGCAGGGCGGCTGCCGACATGAGCCAGCCAGTCAAGGCGCTTGAGGTAGACAAGGAGCCCAAAGGTCATGCCAACCCCAGCCGCCGCAAAACCCCAATGCCACGACGATTGAGGCGAGATTCCCCAGGATGCGAGGATGCTTTTCCATCCGCTGCCTTGTGCGAGATAGCCTGTGACCAGTGGAGCTGCGAAAGCGCCAATATTTATACCCATGTAGAAGATCGAGAAGCCTGCATCGCGGCGTTCGTCATCCGCTGAATAGAGACTTCCGACCATTGTGGAGATATTGGGTTTCAGGAGACCGGTGCCCAACGCGATCAGGGTCAAGCCGGCAAAGAAGCTGGGAGTGGACGGGAATGCCATGGAGAAGTGTCCGCAGGCGATGATGACTCCACCCCAAAGGACAGCCTTGCGGGCGCCGATGAAATTGTCGGCAATGAATCCGCCTAGGATGGTCAGCAGATACACGCTCATCGTGTAGGTTCCATAGATGGACGTTGCGTGTCGTGTCTCGAAACCCATGCCTCCGCGGGCCACCGATTCGACCATGTATAGGACTAGGAGCGCACGCATGCCGTAATAGCTGAAACGCTCCCACATTTCCGTAAGGAACAAAACAGCAAGGCCACGGGGGTGCCCGAAGATTTCAGTGCGCTGTTTGACTGCGGGTTCGGGAGAGGGGATGGACCCCGACGGGAAACTCATAGGCGTGCCCGAGGCTTGGCAAGGTGTCGGCAGAGAGCAAAGCCGAATCGTTTGCCAGGTGCGGCTTGCCCCAAGAATGGGATCCGGATCGCCCTAATCCGGGTTATTTTCGGGCTTTAGGATGAGCTCTTCTAACTTCCAATCCCAAGAGGGTGCGTCGGGGAGGCTTAGGATTTCGCGTTGAAATCAAAAATCTCGAACCCCTCGCATCCCATTGATGAAAACCATGAAAACACTGACACAGGAGGAAGCATCGCGGGTGACCGGAGGGGAGCCGTTGACGGCGGGAGCGGCCATCGTCTTGGCACTCTTCGGAGCTGCCGCCTACATCGGCAAGGACATCTATCAGCACTGGGGAGAATTCAAGGAGGCAGTTGTTGATGGCTGGAACAACTCCTAAGGAGGAAACGACGATGAACATTCTCCATCAAGACGAGCTCTCCGTAGTTTCAGGTGGGGGTGGCGACCCTGCCTATGTTGATGCTGGCCAGTTTGTCGGCGCGTATGCGAAGTCGGTTCTGGAACACATCTACTTTGGTCCATTTGCGGCTACTTTCGCGTTCTTTGACGCGTTGGCGTACGCGTTTGAGGACTAGCATCCAAACCTGAAGGAGGCGAACACGTCGTGCGGGAGTCGACGGCCTGTTCGCCTCCACCTCACTCATGAAATTCACCTATAAGCAATTCATCATCGGCGTTTTGATTGGTTGGTTCGGCGCCATGATTGTTACGAAGTATTGGATTCAGATTAAGGATTTCCTACATTCCCTCTTCTGACGGGAAGATTGGAAAATTGAGCAATTTAGCCTTTTAATGCATTTAGCATGCATCATGGTGCGAGGTCATACCATGATCACGGAACCCCACTCCAATGAGTCCCCCTTGAATTGTCCCCCTTTCGGCGAGATGCCGGGAAACAGCGGTCTCGTCACCGCGGCAAGGTATTGTACCAAACCAAGACCATCGTCTGTCGTCAATCTGAGCCATGGCGACATGGGGCGAATCGTCACCGTCCATCAGGATCGTGTGCTTCTCGAAATTCTGGGAGATGCGTTGGAAACTGAGTTCCCAAATGCCATCCTCGAAGGTGCGGCCTCAATTCAAGAACTGCGAAGCAAGCTAACGCATGAGCCGGCGGATTTGTTGGTCATTTCAGCAAGTCTACCGGGTGAGGATGCATTTTCAGCATTGGCTGCACTCAAGCAGAGATGTCCCCACCAAAGAATGCTGTTCGTTACGACGCGATGCGACTATCTGATCGTGCAGACCTTGCGCTCACTTGGGGCGAGGGGAGCAATCGATACAACCACGGATGACATGGCCTGTTTAAGACAGGCCCTACGCCGAGTTGCGGCTGGGCAAACTTATTGGAGCGCCAACCTCCAGCCGATGCTGCGCGGCAGTTCGCCTTCAATTGCGATCCTTCGACATCTCACGCCCATGGAAATGTACCTTTTTGCCATTCTGGGGGATGGCTGCAGCGACGGAGTAGCAGCGTCAATGCTGGATCTTTCAGAGCAGTCCGTGCACAGCTATCGCAAGAGGCTGCACCGCAAACTGGGAATCCAGCACAAGGGAGACTTGGTCACCCGAGCGTTTCAATACGGTTTGGTTCGGGCCACGCCCGACGGAGTGGAGCGCCCCGGATTGCAGTTGCTGCGAGCGAGGTGTCCCGTATCGCGCCGAAAGAAAGCAAATCCGCCTAGGAGCGATGCCATGGCCGCAGGCGTTTCGCCTCGCACAAGTCCATCCTGATATCGAGGCGGGTAGCCACGGCGATGACTCTCTGTCACGGTGCGGCGATCGCCCGAAAAATGTGCGCGAATTCCGACAGGTAGCGATCGAACCAAGTATGAGCGAAGAGGAAATAGATGGCTGCGGCGATGGCCAGCATCGGACCAAACGGGACATGAACACCCAGGCCAATCTCCGCGGGCTTTCCGTCTGGGGTTTCTGCCGGTGGAGCGATGTTTCGTTTTGGTCCGGCAATCAGTTTCCAAACGAGCGAGAGGAGAAACCAGAGGGTACCAACCATCGCTCCACCGAATAGGCTGAAGAGGGTGCCCTGCCAGCCGCAGAATGCGCCGATGGCCCCCATGAATTTTACGTCGCCGAATCCCATCGCCTCTTTCTTCAGCACGACCTCGGCAAGCAGCGCTATCCACAAAATCATGCCGGAACCGATCAGGATGCCCAGCAGGGATTCACTTCCCGCCTGAATCAGGTTGGCGAGAGCATCGGGACCCTGGAAACCATGGAGAGCAGGTACGCCGAGTGATAACAACATGCCGACTACTGCGCCGCCGATTGTAAATGCATCAGGAATGATAAGATGGTCCAGATCGATGAACGTGGCGCAGACGAGTCCGCTGAGAAATACCCAGCCGACAACGGCTTTTGCAGGTGGAAAAACCAGCCAGCTCCACAGAAACAGGCCCGCGACCAGTATTTCGACAAAGGGATAGCGGAACGAATAGGGACGTCCGCAGCAACGGGCCCTGCCTCGGAGAATAAACCAACTGAACACCGGAATATTGTCATACCAGGCGATGAATTTCCCACAGGCGCACTGGGACGGGGGCCTTACGATAGATTTCCCGGCTGGAACTCGGTAAATGACGACATTGAGGAAACTGCCGACGACCGCGCCAAGGACCCCTGAAAGTATGGAAAAAAATGCGGGAAACTCGGCGACAAGGTCGGCGTACGCTGAAAGCATGGATGCGAGCATTTCGAACGTGAGGTCGCCTGAAGTCAAATCGGTGTCACCGTTGCATCGCCCTCGTTGCCGCCTCGCGCATCGCGGCGACTGGCACCGAGGCATCGGACCAGATCTCCAGTGCGCGAACGCCTTGATGGATCAGCATCGACAGTCCATTGGCCGCAGGAACCTGCAGGCTGCGAGCGATGCGCAAGAGGGGAGTCTCAGCCGGGTTGTAAATCATGTCATAGACGCCGGCAGGTTTTGGAAGAACCGTGAGAGCAATCGGCAGCGGGTCATCCGGACGCAGCCCCGCGCTTGTGGCGTTTATCAGCAGTGCGTTTGACGGGATGCCCGAGGGGGTGGACTCCGTGCTGAATCCATGAACCGGAATGCTGGCCGAAAGGCCACGGAGATCCGCAATCAATCGGTCTAGATTTTCGGCGGAACGATTGCCTATCCAAAGGGAGCGGCATTTGTTCTGAAGGCACTCCACGGCGGCACCCCGTGCAGCTCCGCCTGCTCCTACAAGTATGACATGCGAATCCGCGAGTTCAATATTCAGCGTTTCGCGTACTGCCATGCGCAAACCATAGCCATCGGTATTGAAGCCCCTCCAACCTTGGGGCTCACGTTTGAGCGTATTGACAGCTCCGATCGGTAAGGCGGCAGGATCGATGCAATCCACGCGGGAAAATGCCAGCACCTTGTGGGGAACGGTAAGATTCAATCCGAAGAAGCCCTTGGCATGCAGTCGATCCATGGCTTGGGAAAGGTGCTCCGGGGGGACATCGAACTTCACATACTTCCAGTTGGAAAAACGTGAATTAAGACGGGCCATTTCCTCCAGTGCGGCGTTGTGCATTGCAGGGCTTATCGAGTGTCTGATGGGGTGCCCAAGGACTGCGAGACTGGTTCCCTCACACTGCCAGGTGTCGAGATCGTCGAGCGTAAGTACTGCGTTCGTTGCCATGAATTGGTTACAGGAGGAGTTCCAGAGAACTCATTCCAATTCAATTCCTGAAAATTTCGGGTTCGCAGAAGCGACCCAAGGGGCCCTGGCCGACGTCGTCAGGTCGAGTGTCGGGCGTGCGTGTTCTCGAAATCCTCCACAAATGATGCGAAGAGCTTGGCATGCTCGAGAGATCCCGACGCCGTGTAGTGATTGATCAAATTGCGGCAGGTGCGACAAAGGACCTCCCGAACGGGAGTGGGTGCGAGTTGGCTCGCGTGAGTAGGCTGACCGTAAAGCTTGAAGCGAAGCACCATTTCCGGTGCATTGCGGAACGTGCCTCCGTCGAATGCGTCGACGAAAAAGGGCTTTTCATCGAGAAAGCAGCCAATCACGAAATGGCTGGGCAGGCCGACGGGCTCCAACGAGAATCCAAGCCGTTGGGCGACCAGCAGGTAGACCGTGCAAAGGGAGATAGGTATGCCCTTGCGGCGAATCAGCACCCGATGAAGGAAGCTGTTCTCCGGATCCGAATAGTGCTCAAGATTTGCATGGAATCCGAACTCGTGAAAAAGCACGCGATTTATGACGCGGCATTTCTCCCGTGCGCTTGACGGCTCAGTGATAAGTTCGCGGCATCGCGAGGCGATTTCATCAAGCTGTCGGCACGCTTCAGCCACATCGATATCCGGATAGACCGTCCGACCCATCATCAGCGCTCCCGTCTCCAGTTCGTAGCTCAATGAACGGACGAATACGCGAAATTCTTCGATCGGATCCCTGATCTTGAGCTCGTTTAGGTACCATCGCGCGTGGGTTGCCAGGATTCGATTTGCACTTCCTGCTACTTCCTTGAGCAACTGCCCTGCCGCGAGCGATTGCGAAGAGAAATGGGCGATCAACGCCTTGCGTGTCGCCGGCGAAGGATCGTCGATCAACGCCAGCAGCGCATCTTTCTCTTTGGGATCAAAGGAGGGGGCGGGCACAGGCTGAAGAAAGGTCTTTTCCACGCGCATGCCAACAGCAAAGGAATCCGTGGAGGGAAGTCGTTGCCCTACTTTGCTTCGCGTGCACCAAACAATGCCGAACCGACGCGCACCTGAGTGCTTCCTTCGGCAATTGCAATGTCCATGTCGGAACTCATTCCCATCGACAATTCAGCAAGAGGGAGCCCGGATTCGGTACGAAGCTCATCACGAATCTCGCGTAGTCTAGAGAACGTCCGTCTGGCGATATCAGGGTCATCACTGAGCGGAGCGATCGTCATGAGTCCTTCAACCTGGAGATTGGGCTGGATCCGGGCGCATTCCATGAGCCTTGGAGCCTCCTGAGGATCAGCGCCGAACTTGGCCGGGTCGTTGCCTGCATTGATCTGGAGCAGAATCGGAAGCGTTTTTCCGATCAGCGCCGCTTCCTTCTGCAAGGCGAGGATCAACTTTTCGCTGTCCACACTCTGAATCCGGTCAAACCATTTTGCCGCCAGCCTCGCCTTGTTTGACTGCAGGTGCCCGATGAGTTCCCAGCGCAAGCCCGAGGGGCCGAGCGGAATCTTCTCGCACGCTTCCTGCACCCGGTTCTCACCCACGCTCTTGAGCCCAAAACGTGCCGCATAATGCGCTGCCATGACCGGATGCGTCTTGGTTACCGCCAGCAGGCTGACCTCACAGGCATTGCGTCCGCTCTGTCGGCATGCTTCGAAAATGCGGGAAATCACTCGATCGGCCGCTGCGCAGAAGTCGTCATAGGAAAGATGCATCAAAAAGGAGATTTAATGGGTTGCGCTTGGATAAGGTAAAATTATAGCGTACGACGTTCCCGTATCACCATGCAGATAGATAATTTCAAGATTTTCGCCGATTTAGTAGAAACCAAGAGCTTTTCGAAGTCGGCTAAGATCAATGGCATTACGCAATCCGCGGTCAGTCAGCAGGCCCGAGCGATGGAGCGGCATTTCAAGGCGTTGCTCATCGATCGCAGCCAGAAACAATTCCAGCTTACCCGGGAAGGCCAGCGTGTATATGAGTCTGCAAAGGAACTGCTGCACACCTACGACAAGCTCAATTCCGAACTGCAGGAGATGAAGAAGGTTATCAGCGGTGTAATACGCATCTCCACCATTTATTCGATTGGGCTGCATGAGCTTCCCCCGTACATCAAACGGTTTCTGAACGATTTCCCATCCGTGAATGTGCGGGTGGAATACCGTCGGTCAAACCTGGTATACGAGGATATCCTTCACAATTCGGTCGATTTCGGACTCGTGGCCTTTCCCATCCGCCAGCGCCAGATTGAAGCCATTCCTTTCAGGAACGACAAATTGGTTGTCATTGCCCATCCGAATCACCCGCTAGCACGGCAGGCGACGGATATTCAGCTGTCGGATCTCGCCTCCCAAAAATTTATTGGCTTCGATCCGGATATTCCCACCCGCAAAGCGGTGGATCAGATCTTCAGGGACAACAAACTCGAAATCGAGCCTGTCATGGAATTTGACAATATTGAGACAGTGAAGCGGGCGGTCGAGATCGATCATGGAATTGCGATTGTTCCCCAGGCGACCGTTCTCCAGGAAAGCAAGCAGGGCACGCTTGCGGTCCTTAAGTTCAAGGAGAAGGAATTCACGCGTCCTCTTGCCATTCTCTATCGAAAGGGGCGGGTGCTCACTCCGGCCATGAAGAAGTTTGTGGAAACGCTTGGCATGGATTTGCCCGAGACGCGGGATCAATGAATGGCAGCTTTTCCAGCGACCATTTGACGGCGTCTGGAAATTGGAATTAACAGTCGACGACCATGCATTTACTTTTCCGTCTCCGCACCTTGGCCTGCCTGTCAGCTTTCGCGTGCATCCTGAGCACCATTCCGGGATGCAGGGATCGAGGTAAGGCGCCAACGGAGAAGGCTGGGGAAGAGGCGTTTTTGCCCGCTCCTGAGTGGCGGTTGAAGGACCTTGCCGGCAGGGAGGTCGCGCTCTCCCAGTTCAAAGGGAAAGTCGTGATTGTGGACTTTTGGGCAACCTGGTGCCCGCCCTGTAGGGCGGAGATGCCGTTCTACGTGAATCTGTACAAGAAGCTTGCTGATCGCGGGCTCGTGATCGTTGGCATTTCATTGGATGCCCAAGGGCCAGGGGTGGTTAGGAAGTTCGTCGACTCGATGGGAATCACCTATCCGATTGTGATGGGAGATGAGGAGGTCACAACCGCCTACAAGGTGGAGCTCATGCCCACGACCTTTGTGGTGGATCGGGAGGGACGCATTCGCCACAGCAAGATTGGCGCCGTTTCCGATGAGGCAAAATTCGAGAAACTGATCGAGTCCTACCTTTGATTTCCCGAATCGCCCTTTCCGGCTGGCAACAAGTGCGGCTGGGCGGGGGTTTGCTTGTGCCGTGAATCCTCCGCTTCATCTCCTCTTTCCGCTGGCAAGCAGCTTCGCCTATGTCTTTGCCGTTCTCCTTGTGAAGCGGGCGTCCGCGTTTGGCGTCGGCCTCTGGCGAACCACCTTCGTTTCCAATTGGGCAATGGCCGTGTGCTTTGCTCCGCTGCTTCTTCTAGGCGGACCCGGTCAGCCTGCAGGGATGCTTTGGCAACCCGTGCTAACCGGGTTCCTTTTTTTTATTGGTCAAATTGCCACATTTCTCGCGATAGAAGGCGATGTATCCATAGCCACGCCGGTCCTTGGCCTCAAGATCATGCTGGTAGCCCTGTTCAGTGCGGTACTCCTGGCGGATCCTGTTCCGCTCAAATGGTGGATCGCAGCCGGTTTGAGCACGTTGGCCATTGTCCTGCTGAATCTTGGATCCAAGGGTATTCCCCATCGCCGGGTCGGAGCGACCGTCGTTTGGGGATCACTGGCTGCAGCGGCTTATGCATTGACGGATGTGCTGGTTCAGAAGTGGGCTCCAGCATGGGGAGCCGGAATCTATTTGCCGATGATGTTTGGAAGCCTGGCAATTTACTCGCTCGGCATCATTCACCGGTTTCAGGCGCCGTTAAGGTCGGTTCCAAGAGCCGCTTGGCCATGGCTGGCTCCGGGTGCTGTCCTGCTCGCGGTGCAGGCTGCCAGCGTAGCCTACGCGCTGGCGGTCTATGGCGATGCAACTGCCGTAAACATCGTTTACTCCTCCCGTGGGCTTTGGAGTGTCGTGGCGGTCTGGCTTATCGGCCATTGGTTTGGCAATGAAGAGCAGGTGCTGCCGCCCACGCTGCTACGAAATCGATTTATCGGTGCGATACTGATGCTTGCTGCAATCGGGCTCATTGGAGCCCACTGAACCCAGTCGACGAGGGACAGCCTGCAGCGCCTCAGAATGAATTCATCTTACGTAATTTCCGACGCGTGGCCTGCCGGGTAATTACCCAACCCGCAGGCGTTGACCGACCTTGCACCCGCTGATTGCATCTCGGAGTGAAAGTCGCGTTTATCAGTGGAACCAGCATCGTAAACTCGACGCTTTTTGAGAAATGGGACGTGCGAAGCATCAAGACTCCCTACGGAATCGTTACTTACAAGTCTCATGGGAATCAGGTCCTGATCAATCGCCATGGCTATGGTGTTCCGCTTCCGCCACACTCGATCAATTACCGCGCAAACATTCGGGCTTTGGCCGACCTGGGGTTTGAGGATGTCGTTTCCTTCAATTCCGTGGGTTCACTCAAGCGTGAATTGCCACCAGGGACCTTGGTGTCCTGCAGCGACTACGTGAATCTGCAGAGCCCCCCGCAGACATTTTTTGACGGCGAGCTGAAGGGAGGTGCTCCGGGAATATCCAACACATTGATTCCGATGATCACCTCTGCGCTGTCGCCGGAGTTTGTCTTTGAGCTGGAAAAAGTCTACGTCCAGATGCGCGGTCCCCGTTTCGAAACAAAAGCAGAAATTGCGATCCTTCGTCACTGGGGGGATGTCGTGGGCATGACCGCGGCGCATGAAGCGGACCTCTGCTCCGAGGTCGGCATCCGATACAATAGCCTCGGCATCATTGACAACTATGCCAACGGACTGGAGGGCACATCCATCGATTTTGAGGCCTTCAGAAATCTCGTGAAGGACAACCAGCAGAAAGTAAACCGCATCTTCACCCGGCTGATCGAACTTCTTTCCTGAATCGTGCGTTTCGCGAGCATCCTCGTCATCCCAAGGTCCATATTGCGAAGAGAACGTAAAGTCTTCTCCCGCGGGATCCCTTCGGACACCTGTTCGTTGACCTGACGCACGCCAATTCCAGCGTATTTCCCATGAGTGATTTCCTTTCCCCTGCCGCTGTTTCGGAAGCGAGAACCTCCATTGAGCGGATTCGCACCAACATGCGGCTCACTATCAAGGGAAAGGACGATGTCATCCAGCATGTGCTGACCTGCCTGGTTGCAGGGGGCCATCTCCTGATCGAAGACCTTCCCGGCCTTGGCAAGACGACGCTGGCCTATTCGCTCGCAAAGTCGATGGACGGGGATTTTTCGCGCATACAGTTCACAAGCGACCTGCTGCCCGGGGATGTGACAGGTGTGGCGATCTATGATGATTCGGTAAGGGGGTTTGTCTTCAGACCAGGCCCGGTTTTTGCGAATGTGGTCCTTGCGGATGAGATCAACCGGGCGACACCGAAAACACAGTCAGCGCTTCTCGAGGTAATGGATCGTGCCCGGGTAACCGTCGATGGGGAAACGCATGCCGTAGGTTCCCCCTTCATGGTTTTCGCGACACAGAATCCAGTCGACTATGAGGGGACATTTCCGCTGCCGGAAAGCCAGATGGATCGGTTTCTTATGCGGATTCACATGGGGTATCCCCAGCCGGCGGATGAACTGGAGATACTTCGAGCGGCACGAGGCTCATACGACGACATCCGTTTGAACCGCGTGGTTTCGCGGGAGGAAATCCTGCAGCTCCAGACTCTGGCGGCGCAGGTGTTCGTCGAGGAAAGCGTACTCGACTACCTCCTGAGGATTGTTGCGGCCACCCGCATGGAGACGGAAATCAAGGCAGGCATCAGTGTGCGCGGAGGTCTCGGGTTGAAGGCCGCAGCCCAGTCACGTGCGTTGATTCTGGGTCGCGATTTTGTGCTGCCTGAAGATGTGGTTGCCCTTGTGCTGCCCGTACTTGCTCACCGTCTCGCGCTTGGACGTCAATCGAGCGATGCGCTCGAGGAACGGCGTGCGGTTACGGCCATTCTCAAGCGCATCCTGGCAACCCTGCCACTTCCGGCCTAAAGCGGTAGCACTGATCATCACGGGGCGCTACTGCGGCTGCAGAAACAGCCAGTTCATGATGCAAGCCATCAGCTCACCACCGATCAGCTCCTCACCGAGCATTCGCGAGATGGCGAATGCCCGGCGGGAGGGCAGGGTGTGGCATGGGCCTGATTCGACCGGTCTGGGCGCACCGCGGTACTCGTGGAAGCGGATCCTTTTGCGTCTGATTCTGCCACCTCGTGACCAGCGCGTGTCACCTTCGTTTTCGGGGATCGTGCTGATCGTGCTTTCGCTGGTCATCGGATTTGCGGCTTACAACACCGCCAACAACATCCTGTTCATAGCCCTGTCGCTGCTGCTGTCCTGTCTGTTGCTGAGCGGCGTACTTTCGTCACTGAACATGGCCAGGGTCTCCTGGCGACTGCGTATCGAGCCGGCCTTGCGAGTGGGCGTCGAAACGCTGGTGCTCCTGGAGGTGCGCAACCGAAAGCGCATATTGCCAAGCTACGGACTGTCATTCCAACTGCGGGCTGGTGAGCATGCTCCAGTTCGGAAGGTCATTTCACTCCGGGAAAGGCTGGAGCCCGGTGGCGCCCGGTCCCGAATAGAGTGGATCTGGAAACCGGAGCAGAGAGGAGCTGTTCCGGTGGAGATCTCCAGCGTGGTCTCGCTGTTTCCGTTTGGGTTTCTGAAGAAACGCTTCCGCGGCGGCCTGAAGCGCGCTGTCATCGTGTGGCCGCGACCGGCAAGATATCGAAGCTTCCCGGTTCTGTCCCGCACACATTCACCGCAGGGGCGCACCCTGTCCAGGCAGGGGCATGGAGGCGATCTTTACGGGCTGCGTGCCTACGTCCGGGGAGATTCCTACCGCTTGATTCACTGGAAGGCGAGCGCCAGGGCCGGGCAGCTGCTCGTAAGACAATTTTCCGCGGAGAGGCCCGAAGGGTTTTCTATCTGGGTGGATCCGGCTGCTGATCGCTGGTTCAGGCCACAGCAGTTCGAAGACCTGTTAAGTCTTGCCGGATCCCTTGCAGAGGACCTCTTTCGTGAGGGGAGACTAAATTCGGTCTGTGTCGCCGATGGTTCTGTGCGTCGAGTGCGTCGATTGGGGGACGTTGAAGCGTTTCTGGATGAACTTGCCGTGTTGCGACCTGTGCACGTGCGAATCCCAGATGATGCGGGGTCAATCTCTACGACACCGGTGACATGCCGTGTAAAACTGCAAAGAAACCTGCTTACCTTTGCACCCGACGGGCTCAGCGGGGTAGCAGCCTATCTCGATGGTCAGAAAGCGGCCTCAACTTAAAACCGACGAGCTGCGGCAAATCAAATGGTTCCTCGGGTCACTGCTTGCGGTGATCTCAGCGTGGAGCGTGTGCCAGCTGACGATCGACGCCCGATTTTGGGTAACCACAATTTTTCTGACTGCACCTGTGGTGATCCTCTGGCCATCGATACCTGCACGCATTCCGCAGATTATTCACCGTCTCACATTTCCCGCGCTGGTCGTCTACTTTCTTTTCGATTTCTATACACACCGGCAGCCGTTTCCCACCCTGGTAAGGGTTGAGTTGATACTGATCTTCCTTCGCCTGATTGCGTATAGACGCAAGCGAGACGATCTTCAACTTATTGTGCTTGGTTTGCTTCTTGTGATCGCATCAGGCGTGTACGCCGGTTCTCCGCTGTTCGTTGTACAGATTCTCCTGTTCGCCCTGACCGCACTGGGAGTGCTGCTCCTCTCGACGATCATCGATTCCGCTGGAACGGACGTTGATAGCGAATCCGATTCGGCGCGATCCGCCCGGGACGTGGCGACTCGATCGGTTCCCCTATGGGCCTCTTCCGTGAATTGGCCACGCTTGCTGCGCCGAACATGCAGCGTGCTGGATTGGCGTATCTTTCTGCTCGGCGCCCTGTTGTTTGGAGGCCTTATGGGTGCATCCTGTCTGCTGTTTTTTGCGATTCCGCGCTTTGAAGTCGGAGCCAACTTTCTGCTGGATAACCTCATCAGCAAGAAGACGCGGACGGGATTCTCTGACACCGTCACATTTGGTGACGTCACCGATATTCAGGAGGATGACAGCATTGCCATGACGGTGGATGTGAGCGATCCTTCGCTCCTGCCGGGCGTGCCCTACTGGCGCATGGTTGTTCTGGACGAGTATTCTGAGAATGGATTCAAGACGTCAGCAGAGCTGAACAGGCAGCTCTTGGAATCTGCCCACGACCAGGTTCAGAGCGCACGGGGATGGTTGCGATCGGCAAACGAGCACGACGGTGTGTGGAGCATCTTCTTTGAACCGGGAGTGAGCCGTCATTTGCCTTTGGGCGGGGCGTTTGGTCAGATTGTTTTCAGCCGGCCGGTTTCCTTTTCGTTCAATCGTCCGCTGCGCCTGATCGAACTGAAATCCGAGCCGTCGGAGCTCATTGGGTACAGGATCTACAATCATCAGATGAATGCGGTCCTGCGCGATCCCGCCTTCGCCGCGCGCGGAGAAAAGGGCGGTCATGGACCCGGATTTATGCGAATGAGGGTCGATGTAGAATCGGATCGCATCCTGCGCAGCATGGTTCGCGTGGCAACGGGTGAGGCCAGCCTGACAGCGGAGGAGTTTGCGCGACGCGTGTGCGATTGGCTCTGGGCGGGACACTCGTATTCGTTGCAATCCACTCTGCCTCCCGGAAGCGGTGACCCATTGATTCGTTGGCTTCAGTCGGACACTCCCGGCCACTGCGAATATTTTGCGGGGAGCTTTGCGCTGTTGGCAAACGCAGCGGGGCACCCGGTTCGCATCATCACGGGATTCAAAGGAGGCGACTGGAATGCATTCAGCAACAGCCTGATTGTTCGTCACACCCACGCTCATGCCTGGTGTGAGATTTGGAATGGAAGGGATGCCTGGATTCGGGTTGATCCGACACCGGGAACCGCTGCGGCGGTGGGAGAACCGGACAAGGCAACCGCTGCGGCGGAAATTGCTGAACGGGTTGTCGATGAAAGCTGGAGGGCAAGGTTGGACGGACTGAGGGTCTTCTGGTTCCGCAGGGTCATCAGTTTTGATCAACAATCCCAGGAAGAGATTGCCGCCGGCACCCTGCGGGGAATCGATCGCGCTGTCGCCTGGCTGGGGCATATTTCCATCAAAGGCTTTGATAGCGTCCGGGACTGGCTTCTCCGACCATGGAGTACACGCAGGCTGGTGATCCACAGTCTGCTGCTGGTGGCCGCATCGCTCGCGTTGTGGTTGGTTTCGGCTGCTCGTCGTTCCTGGGCATGGCGCGTCCTGTTTTTCTGGCGCTCCCTCAACGGTGGGGACCCTGTGCGCAAGGAGGCCTCTCGCTGGCTTCAAAGGATCCGGTCGGCGCCACCGTCAGTGCGCAATCATCCACAGGTGACAAATGCGAGAGCGCAGTTGGAGCGGCTTCGTTTTGGCCCCGGCAGCGCTCGGGTGAATGCGAGTGGTGCTTTCAGCATCGCCCGTCGTTCAATGGCGGCCGCAAAGCGAGCGGCACGGCATTGAGGCTTGGCAAGAGGCTGGATGGAAGAGGGCCAGCCTGCGCCCTTGGTGTTTCGGACCCCGCAATCCTCGCAAAATCAGATGAGAAGCAGTGCCGGCTTTTCCAGAAGCTCGCGAAGTGCGGCGAGGAATTGTGCACCGACCGCACCATCAACCACCCGATGGTCGCAGGAGAGCGTCAGTGTCAGGCGCTGTCCGATCACGATGCGATCTTCCTCGACCACAGGCTTCTTGACTGTGGTGCCGACGGCTAGGATGGCGGCATTGGGCGGATTGATGATAGCCGAGAACCTGTCGATGCCCATCATCCCCAGGTTGCTGACGCAGAAGGTGCCACCTGTAAACTGGTCGGGTTTGAGCTTCTTTTCCTTGGCAAGTTTGCCGAGGGTCTTGGCTTCGGCACTGATGGCAAAAATGGATTTCAGGTGCGAATCGCGGACAACCGGAGTGATGAGCCCGTCATCAATAGCCACGGCGAAGGAAACATGGGCTGCACCGAAATACCGGATCTGTGTCTGTTCCCACGAGGCATTCACTGCAGGCACACGGCGCAATGCCTCTGCCGAAGCCTTTAGGATGAAATCGTTGACCGAAAGTTTGACGCCCTCCTTTTCGAGCGCGCTGTTGAGCTGGAGTCGAAGGTCGAGCAACGGAGCGGCATCGACTTCGACATCCAGGTAGAAATGAGGAATCTGCGTCTTTGATTCCAGAAGGCGTTTGGCGATGACGCCGCGCATGGTGGAGACGGGTACTGCACGTTCGTCTTGGATCGGACCCTTGGAGGAAAGCGTCGAGGCAAGTCCCGCGCCGCTCTTGCCACCACCTCCCGTACCACCCTTGACCGGGCCCGACTTTTCGGCGGCGAGAACATCCGCCCGAACAATGCGTCCACCTGGACCCGAACCGGTGATGCTTGCGGGATCCATTCCCTTTTCCGCCGCCAGCTTCTTCGCGAGCGGGGAAATGCGGATGCGCTGGCCTTCCGAGGCTACTGATGGCAAAGGCGCGACAGTTGCGGAGGATGAAGGTGCTGGGGCAGGGGATTCCTTGGCAGGAGCGATTGAGGGAGCAGGTGATTTCTCATCCACAGTTTGCGCTGTCGATTTGGCAGATCCAGCAACATCTGCCTTGGGAGCCGGCTTGCCGGCAGGGAGCTCCCACTTCTCTCCCGGTTTGCCAATCGCACAGAGTGGCGCACCGATTTCAACCTGCGAACCCGCCGGAGCGAGGATCTTCAGAAGAGTGCCATCAAAGAAGCACTCCAGCTCCATGGTGGCCTTGTCGGTTTCCACCTCCGCCAACATCGTGCCGTTTTTCACGGCATCGCCTTCGTTCTTCAGCCACTTGACCAGCGTACCCACCGTCATGGTGTCGCTGAGTTTGGGCATCTCGATGATTTGTGCCATGGTCGGATGGTTCGGAGAAAGGGTGTCTGTTGAAGTGGAATCGCGCCGGGAGGGCAATGGACCTTTCAGGCTACTGCCGCAAGCGCGGCCTTTAGAATTCGCTGGGGATTCGGAAGCTGCTCGATCTCCACCGGCGGACTGTAGATTGCAGGGGCATCCACAGTCGCGAGGCGGTGTATGGGACCATCCAACTCATCGAAGGCTTCGCGCTGAATCATGAATGCGAGTTGTGATCCGACGCTGGCAAACGGCTTCTGTTCTTCGACGATGAGTACCCGATGCGTTCGGGAAACCGACGCGAGTACGGTTTCGATGTCCAGGGGGCGGATCGACCGTAGGTCGACGACTTCTGCGGAAATGTCGTATTCCTTCTCCAATAATTCGGCGGCAGCCAGCGATTGCATGGCTGAACGACCGTACGTGATGATTGAAAGATCGGTGCCCTCGCGCTTGATGTCAGCCTTACCGAGAGGAATAAGATACTCCTCCTCAGGAACCTCGCCCTTGTCTCCGTAGAGCATGGTGTTCTCAAGGAAAAAGACCGGGTCGTTGTCGCGGATCGCAGATTTGAGGAGCCCCTTGGCATCGTACGGTGTCGAGGGGACCACCACCTTCACGCCTGGATGATTGGCGAGGACGTTTTCTGGAGTGTGCGAGTGAGTCGCACCGACATTGGTTCCGCCGTTCGCGGGGCCGCGAATGACGATCGGACAGTTGATCTGGCCGCCGGACATATAGCGGACGTTCGCGGCATTGTTCAGAATCTGGTCGAACGCAACGGAGTAGAAGGACCAGAACATCAGCTCCATCACAGGTCGGACCCCCAGCATAGAGGCTCCGATTCCCATGCCGATAAAACCGGCCTCGCTGATAGGAGTATCCACAATACGCTTTGGGCCATACTTGGCCAGGAGGGTTTCGGTGACCTTGTAAGCGCCGTTAAATTGGGCTACTTCCTCGCCCAAAATGACGACGTTGGGGTCACGATCAAGTTCCTCTGAGAGAGCGTGGCGGAGAGCTTCGCGGTATGTGATGACAGGCACGGTAAGAATGGAAAAATGAGGTTGGC
The DNA here is from genome assembly GCA_014584295.1 of Verrucomicrobiota bacterium. GTDB lineage: Bacteria > Verrucomicrobiota > Verrucomicrobiia > Opitutales > Opitutaceae > UBA6669. The sequence continues at coordinate 180,228 of JACTNC010000050.1, read as the reverse complement.
TCCGAAATATCCGACTACTCAAAAAACAGTCGCCCTTCAGAAGTTCGTTTGTCGGGATTGTCGACCTCCCAATAGACATCCTTTTGGATGTCATCGACCGTGGGGAAGGGACTCGCCTCGGCAAAGTCTGCGGCTGCGTCTGCTTCGGCACGGGCATCGGCATCGATAGATTCGATCAATGCTTCGGTCAGAACACCTTCCGCAAGGAATTGATTCTGATTGTGGGTGATGGGATCCTTGGTGCGCTGGTATTCCTCGATTTCTGCCTTGTCGCGATAGGTCTTGTCGGGGTCTGCGACGGAGTGTCCGCGATAGCGATAGGTTCTGATCTCGACGACGGCGGGCTTTGATTCCTCCCGGGCGCGGACAAGGTACTCGTTCATTACGGAACGCACCTCGTACAGGTCATAGCCATCGCAGCTTGTCCATGCCATGTGATATCCCTCCGCGCGCCGTGCGAGATCGCCCGCTGACGAGCGTGTCTGGCTCGTGCCCATCGAGTAGCCGTTGTTTTCGATGACGAAAATGACTGGAAGATCCCAGAGCGCGGCTAGATTGTAGGATTCGTGCACGGCACCCTGGTTGACCGCTCCATCTCCCATGAAAGCCATTGCGGCGCCCTTTAGTCCCTTGTATTTTATTGCGTAGGCCAGTCCGGTTCCGAGCGGGATCTGTCCGCCAACGATACCGTGCCCCCCCCAATAGTTTTTTGAGGGATCAAAATAGTGCATGGAACCGCCCTTGCCCTTGGAACACCCGGTGATCTTGCCGTAAAGCTCTGCCATGAGCGCACGCGTATCCATGCCGACTGCGATGGCGTGACCATGATCACGGTACGCCGTGATGATGTGATCGTTCTTGCCCATCAGCGAGCAACATCCGACCGCAAGAGCCTCCTGGCCGATGTAGAGATGCAGGAATCCACCAATCTGCTTTTTCAGATAGGATCGAAGGCTGCGTTCCTCAAAGCGCCGGATGCGCACGATCTGCCGGTAGAGCTCGATCTTTTGCTCCGCCGTAAGTTGCTTGTTGATCGGAGCATTCCGGTGCCGTCCGGGGTCTGCTGCGCCAGCGGCATCATTCTTGTCTGCAAGTACGGTCGATTTTTTGCTCACGGGAAACGCTGTAGGAGAGTTAGACTCCAAGTGTTCGGTGTCTTCAGGCGAAATCAAGTGTTTGTTCCACCGAGAGATGCCTCCCGACACTGGGTTGCGAACACCGAGTCGGATGCAGGATAAAGGGCGCCCTTGCGCCAGCTTACTGACTACTAGTGTTTCAAGTTCCAAACCAGGACCCAGTCGCTCCCACCCGCATGGGGAAGCGGCGGAACGATCGCAGTTCCTGAGGCGTCGGCAGTCATTTCGCCGAGGGCTTGGTCCCGACCGGTGACAGGATCGAAATAGGCTACCTGTAGCATGGCGTCGGCTGGAAGCCCCTTCAAACGAATGGGTGCGATGGCCGGTACATAGGTCAGCCTCACGCCATCCGTCAAACCGGTGCTCTGTGGACCGAATATGTCATTGCTGTTGGGCCGGGCGATTCTTCCCCACGGGGCGTCGCCATAGACTGCAACTCTTTCAATGGCAGGCCATGCGCTGTCGTCGAACGTGACGGTGTCCCAATCCTTGGACTCGATGGCGTGTGAAACCCACGTGTCATCGGACGACACAATCTCGGTTGTTCCGTCGGCATAAGTGAGGTCAAGCCGCACGATCAACCCGGCTGGATTCCTGTCAGTCGAGGATGGTGTCGTGGCTGAGACAGCCAGAACGTTGCGGCCAGGTTGCAGCAAGTGGGCAAGGTTATAGAACGTCGTGCAAAGGGCCGCGCCCTCGCCGGATCCTCCGGAGCGTTTGTTGATTCGGGTGGCGAATGACCCGCTGGCTGCGACATACAGCTGCGCAAACTTCACGGGCTTGTTTTCCGGAAGTTCGAACGTTCGCCGAAACCAGCGCTTGCCATCGCGGGCCAAGGATTGGGGTGTACCTTTCCTGCTCCAGATCCAGTCTGATTTACCAAAATCGAAGGGCGACTTGTCCGCGAATTCAGCCCATTCGGGATGAGGTCGAAAGTCCTGCCAGCGGTAGCGCTCGAACAACCTGCGACCATAAGCCATCTGACTCGAACCCGGCAGGTTCATGGCTTCATCCCAGGAAATGATTCCGTAACCGGTGGAGTTGGCGGGTTGATTGGGTGAGGGACCGTGAGGTTTGCCCTTCCGGTTGACCTGCCAGATTCCATTGGCGCCATAGGTGTGCCCGGCGGCACCGTTCATCATGCAGAGCCAGAACATTCGCCTCGACCATTCCGTTGGGAGTGTATCGCTCAGCATTTCGTAGGCGGGTTCGCCATTGATGACGGGTAGCATCGGGCTGTCTGCATAGGATTGACGAACCGTGTTGACTGTCGGCGCAACAGCGCCTCGCTGCCCATGGGGTGTCTGCAGCATGTCAATGTCGAGCAGAGTGACATCCTCCGTGGCATTCCGCGCACTCAATCGTCCAATTCCGGTCGGGTGAATGGTAAGCAGGCGATGGAATGGATCCATGCCTCGCACCGCTCGAGCCACCTTGGTCCACTCTTTCACCTGGGAACGATCGTCCGACGGAAAATTGGGCGCCAGGTACCACGGGAGGTTGGCCTCACCCGCGACACACCAGACGACTGGAAGCGCCCCGTACCGCGCGATGAGGTAACGCCAATGTTGAGTGAGTTTATCGACGCCCATCCAAGGCATGAAGTACCCCCAGGCTCCCACGATGCACGGAGCGAATCCCTGTTCGACGAGGTACTGGATCCGTTTGTCAGCGGCATCAAAATACTCCGGGCGAATGCGGGCATAGGCTGCCTCCCAGGGAAATCCTGCCTCGTTGGCGCCACGCGGATCAAAGGGAGGCATGTCGGGATAGAGCCCGGCGACGATCTGGACGACATTGAATCCCTTGTTCTTTCGATCGGTGGCGAGGAGCGCGAAATCCTCCGGAAAACGCAGCCGGTGGCAGAGTCCCATCCACCACGTATCACCCAACCAGAAAAAGGGGGTGCCATCCTGATGTTCCAGGAAACGCCGCGTGGATGCGACGCGCAAGGGACCGTGACGGTAAAGCGGATTGGTACCGCCATAGGGCCTCACTTCGATTTCACCCGTCAAGCCATGAAGGCCCGTGTTTCTTGTATCAGACGACACTGTCCTGAAACGATGGCGCCCGACCAGCGGTGACGCATACCGCACCTTCCAATGCGAACCGCCCGCCCAGAATGCGGGTACACGCAGTTCTTTCTCAGTGGGATCGGCAAATACGACGTCGAGCGACACTTCATTGAACGGATCTCCATACCGCACAGTGGACTCGAACGATAGCTCGACCACGACATTTGACTCCGTGACCCTCACTTCGGCGCTACTGACTTTGACGAGCAGCGCAGCAAAGAGAATCAATCCGATGGCACAATAGATTCTGACTTGCGGCACGCGAGGGTAGCAAAAGGTGGACATAGTTGGCAGCTGGGCCAGCGGAGTTGCCGGATACCGCATCTCAGGTGGAATTCAAGGGAGTCATGGGATATGGCGGGAATCAAGGAATGCTCCGATGAAAATATGCGATGCATTTTCAGGCTAGGCGCGTTCCATCTGCAACGCGCTGTACACCGGGTGTTGAAGGCTGGCCTTTTTTCCGGTATCCGGCCTACTCGAAGCACTGCATGTCTCGAACCGTTGCCATTGTCGGCCGACCCAACGTCGGCAAAAGTCGGCTTTTCAATCGCTTGGCGCGCAAGCGCATATCGATTGTGCACGATCAGCCGGGGGTGACTCGTGATGTCATCAGTGCGCGAATTGCTGATGGTGATTTTACGCTCCTTGATACCGGTGGACTGGGATTGAAGGGCGGCGAAACACCCCGCCAACTCGTCTCAGCCTCCGAACAACAGGTTGATTTCGCCATCGAAGCCGCGGACGTGATCCTCTTCCTGATCGACGGGCTTGAAGGGGTTACCGGGCTCGACGAAGCCATCGCGCAGCGATTGAGGAAGACGCGCAAACCGGTGGTCCTGACGGTCAATAAGGCTGATTTCGGTGAGGAAAAGATTGAAATCGGGCAGGCTCATCGACTCGGGCTGGGGGACCCCATCTTTGTATCGGCTGAACACGGGAGGGGAGAGGATGCGCTTCGCGAGGCAATCCTACAGCGGCTGGGACCGGTATCGGGCGAGGAAGAACAGGCCGGTCGAACCGCTTCGGATCCGTTGTGCGTGTGTTTCATCGGTCGACCGAATGTGGGAAAGTCATCCCTGAGCAACCGGCTGTTGAAGAGCGATCGCCTGATCGTCAGCGCTGTTCCTGGAACAACGCGAGACGCCGTGGAGATCCCGTTTCAGTTCAAGGGCCGGGATGGCAAACTGCATCCCTTCCGCCTGATTGATACCGCCGGAATCCGGGCGCAAACCAAACTGTCGTCTCCGGTGGAATACTTTTCGAGGCTTCGATCACTGGATGCGATCAAGGATACCGATGTGGTGTTCATCGTGCTTGATGCCATGGATGGGGTGACCCAGCAGGACAAGGCCATCGCAGGCGAGGCGGTCAAGGAACACAAACCCATCGTCGTGGTGGTCAACAAATGGGATCTGGTGCACAGCGCATTCAAGGAATCGCAGGGGATCCAGGGCTTCGAAAGCGAGCGCGACTATCGGGAGAAGTATGAACGGGCGGTCTTCGAGAGGCTGTTCTTCACTCCGGGATCCCCGCTGGTGTTCGTGTCCGCCGTCAGCGGATACGAGGTTGACCGCATGCTCAACTCTGCAGTTCGGCTCCATCGCGAACTTGATCGCAAGCTGCCAACCGCAAAGTTGAACGAGGTTCTTGCATACCTTGCCGAGCGAAATCCTCCGCCCGCGATCGGCGGACGACGTTTTCGGATCTACTATGCCACGCAGACGGGGAATCGTCCGTTTCGAATTCGTCTGTTCTGCAATCGCGAGGAAAAGCTGACCGAAAGTTACCGTCGCTACCTCGAGGCAGGAATTGTCGACGCGTTCGCACTCAAGGGATGCCCCATCCTTTTTGATTTGGTGGGCAAGGAGAGGGAGCCGCGCCAGCCGGTGAATCCAGCCAACCAGCGGGAAGACAGCAAGGCGCCCCGCCGCAGTCCTCGGAACCGACACAAGGCCCTCGAAAAGCTTCCGCAGCATGAAACACTCGAAGACTAGCAAGCAAAGAGGGCTGAGCTGGATGGTTTCATTTGACACCGTTTCTTGGCAGGTGGGACTCCGACTGAATCGCTCCGATTTCTGACGCCGTGGCTGATACCCTTCGAATCGTTTTTCTCGGATCGGACGTCATTGCGCTGCCGGGATTGGATTGGCTTGAGCGAAATGGTCGCGGCATCGGTCGGATCGTCGGAGTATTTACGCAACCGGACCGAGCCTCGGGGCGGGGACAGAAACCTGCACCCAACGCGGTCAAACAATGGGCACTTCAGCGATCGATTCCGGTCTTTCAGCCTGAAAGGCTTGATACGGAGGCAAGGGTCCAGCTGCAGGCGCTCAATGCTGATGTATCGCTGGTAATGGCGTATGGCCACATTCTGAAGGACGACTTCATAGCGACGCCAAGATTGGGGACATTGAACCTGCATGCCTCTCTTCTCCCGCGCTATCGAGGCGCATCTCCCATACAGTCTGCGATCTGCCAGGGGGACAAGGAAACTGGAGTTTCGCTCATGCGCATCGTACGTGCGCTGGATGCTGGACCGGTGGCGCGAATGGCGAAGGTTCGCATTGAAGCGCTGGATACAGCAGTCGAGGTTGAGGCCAAACTGGCCTCCGTGTGTGGTCCCTTGCTGGGCGCATCACTACCGCGGCTGGCCGACGGAACCTTGGAGTTCGTCGAGCAGGATCACGCTGCCGCTTCATACTGTCGGCGCCTCGCAAAGGACGATGGTCGCCTGGACTTTACGCGGCACGGGATGGAAATCGCGGCACGGATTCGTGGCTTGTTCCCGTGGCCCGGATGCACCGTGGAGATTGGGGGAGTGATCATCAAGGTGGGGCTCGCGGACGCGACGAGTGAATTGGCCCATTCCGAGACTCCTGGCACGGTCCTCGGTGCGGATGATGTGGGATTGCGCATCGCGGCTGGTGAGGGAGTTGTTCGGCTCCTGAGGCTGCAACGACCGGGGGGAAGGATGTTGCCGGCAGGAGAATTCCTTCGCGGCTTTCCGATTGCGATCGGTCTGGTTGTACCATCGTATTCCATGCCCGCCATGGTCTCTTCGCGGCCGTTTCCGTTTCGACCGGCTTCACCCTGAATCGCCAAAAGCTCCCTTGTTTTTCAGTCTGCGTTCGCCAGTCTCCCCCTCATGCGATCCCTCATAGTCCTTCTGATTCTCGGGTTGATCCCCGCATGGGGGCAGTCGAACGTTGAGTTCGCCAATCTTCGTGAGGACGTGCGACTGCTTAGTCAGCGCGTCGGGGAACTCATGCTAAGAGTCGAGCAACTCGAGCGCGAAAACGGTGAACTCCGGCAGCAGGCGGATGGCGCAGCCCGGGAGTTAGTCACCGTGGCCCAGATGAATGAAATGCTCGCTGATATCAACCGTTCTGTGAAGGCGATGGTGGCGGCAGCAAAGGTCGAATCCACGGAACTCATCAATCGCAGGATTGAGCAGCTCGCCCAACAGACCGATCAGGCAATTGCTGCGGTAAACAGGGCTCAGGGCACCCGCATCACGGCACCACCGCGAACGGTGGACGCGACGACAAAGGGGATCAGCTATACGGTTCAAAAAGGGGACACGCTTTCGTTGATCGCGCGAAAGACGGGCTCTCGGCTTCAGGACATTCTTGCGGCAAACAATCTTTCGGAAGCGTCCACCATCATACCAGGACAGGTCTTGTTCATTCCGGGGGGAAAATAATCACCATGGCTGTATCAAAATCGCGTTTGGGCCGGGGGCTTGGCGGACTGATTGCCTCCGCCGCGCCCAAATCCACAGAAAGCAAATCGCATTTGGGAAATCCGGCAACGCCGGCTATGGCGACATCCACGGGGACAACGACTGCGACAGGGGTGCCGGGGTTTCAGGAGATCAATGTATCCCTCGTTGAACCGAGCCCCTATCAGTTCCGAAGAGAGATCGCGCCGGCGCAATTGGAGGAACTCGCCGAGAGCATCCGGAATGAGGGCCTGCTTCAACCGATCGTGGTCCGGAAGAAGGGAGAGAAGTTTCAATTGATCGCGGGTGAGCGGCGCTGGCGGGCATTTCAGCTTTTGAAGATCAAGACGATCCCGGCGAGGCTCGTTGACGCCAGCAATGCATCTTCTGCGACGCTGGGGCTCATTGAGAATCTCCAGCGCGAAGGACTGAACCCGATTGAAGAGGCCTATGGATTTGCGAGTCTGATCAGGGATTTTGATCTGACACAGGAGGCCGCAGCAGAGCGGGTCGGAAAGAGCCGGGCAGCGGTCGCAAATTCTCTTCGGCTGCTTTCGCTGGATGCGGAATTGCAGGGGTACCTGGGCAAGGGGCTTTATACGGTCGGGCATGCCAAGGTACTGCTTGGCGTCGAGGATCCTGCGCAGCGCGCTATCCTTGCGCGAAGGGTGATTGAGGAGGGGCTGAGCGTTCGGGCCACCGAACAATGGGTGCAGGGACGGAAGACCTCAGCCGCGACCACGCCCCACGTGGGCAAGGGTCGCGGGGTCGCTCCCATGGAAGCGGAGGCCATTGCCAGCATTGAAAAAAAGCTTGTCTCCAAGCTCGGTGCCAGGGTCGCACTGAAGCACTCTCCAAAGAAAGGTCGGATCGTCATCACCTACTCAGGCAACGACGACCTGCACCGCATCCTCGAAAAGCTGGGCATCGAGGCCTGAGGAAGCTTTTCGGTCAATCAGCAGCTCAGGCCTGCAAGCCTGATCGCAGGAGGCTTCAGTACATTTGGCTGGCGCCCGGAGGATCGAACGCGCGTGGTTCCAGCGGTTGCCAAAAAGGACATGCAAAGCCGGGCACCACTCGACCATGCGCATCGCTCTAGCACATGATCGCCTGAATCTGCAAAATCGGTGGTCCCTATTCGAATCGCAGGGCGTCGATTGGATCCAGCTTTGCGGCTTTGTGGGCAGGATAAAATCCGAAGACGATTCCGACGAATGCGGAGAAGGCAACCGCACCTGTGACTGAGGCGGTCGAGATCAGCACGGGCATGCCTGTCTGGCTCGAGACGACCTGGGATGCACCTATGCCAATCAAAACTCCGAAGATGCCGCCAAGCATGCTGAGGATCATGGCTTCAATCAAGAATTGGATGCGTACGTCCCTGTCATGCGCCCCGATCGCAAGGCGTATGCCGATCTCCCGCGTGCGTTCCGTCACACTCACGAGCATGATGTTCATGATGCCGATGCCGCCTACGATCAGCGACACACCTGCAATCGATCCCAGAAGCACGGTCATCGTTTTCGAAGTGGCTGTCGCCGCTTCCGCAAGCTCGAGTTGATTGCGGACGGTGAAGTCGGGTTCGCGATCGCCACGGCGCTGTTGAAGGAGGTCGGCAACGTCCTGTTGGATGCGCGACATCATTTCCGGCGATTGCGCCTGAATGAGGATCGAACTCAGGTATTGGCGTCGTGCGACACGGCGCATGGCGCTCGTGGTTGGTACGATCACGACGTCATCCTGGTCCGAGCCAAAGAAGCTGAAGCCCTTGGGTTTCAGCACACCGAGTACCTTGAAAGGAAGATTGCGGATGCGAATGGTCTGTCCGACTGGATCAACATCGGGATAAAGCTCCGTGGCGACTGTCTGACCGATGATTGCCACCTTTGCCGTGCTGCGCATATCGGCATCGGTAAACATGTTTCCCTGTGCCAAATCCCAGGCACGCACACTGAGGTAGCCGGGGGATTCGCCCATGACGGTTGTGTTCCAATTGAGCCCGTTGGCCAGGATCTGTTGACGGTCGCGCACCTCGGCGCTTACGGCCACAACACCGAGGATCTCACGTTCGATTGCTTCGGCATCGTCGATCGTCAGGGTGCTTGCCGCGCCAAATCCCCCGCGTGTGCCTCCTGTGTTGGTCGATCCGGGAAAAACCGTGATGACGTTTTGGCCGAGGCTTGCGATCTGCGATTCAACCTGGTTCTTTGCGCCATTGCCGATGCTGACGGTGGCGATCACGGCGCCGACACCAATGATGATTCCGAGCGCCGTGAGGATCGATCGGAGCTTGTTGCGACGCAGCGCCCTGAGGGCAATAACGGAGGTTGCGGTGATTCTCATGGCTGCAAGATCAGGCTGATTGAGTCAATTTGGCTGCTGCTTCCTCTTCGCGGATCCTCTGTAGTTCTCGGTCGGAGAATGAACGATCCTGCACCAACTCGTCGCGAACGAGCAATCCGTCGCGTACAATCAGGTTCCTCTTGCAGTACTTTGCGATGTCCAACTCGTGAGTAACCATGACGATCGTGATGCCGCGCTCGTTGAGCTTCTGAAAGACACCCATGACCTCCACCGAGGTTTTCGAGTCGAGGTTACCCGTAGGTTCATCAGCGAGGAGGATCTGGGGATTGTTGACCAATGCCCGTGCTATTGCGACGCGTTGCTGCTGGCCGCCGGAGAGCTGATTGGGAAGATGATCGGCACGTTCGGCGAGACCGACAATTTCCAGCGCATCCAGAGCCCGCTTTCGCTTCTCGCGGGACGGGATTCGGCTCGGATTGTAAAGCATCGGCAACTCGACGTTCTCGAGTGCGGTGGTGCGAGCCAGCAAGTTGAACCCTTGGAAAACAAAACCCAATTTTTGATTCCGAAGGTCGGCTCGTTCGTTGCGATCCAGATCGGAGGTATCAACCCCATCCAGCAGATAGCGCCCCTTGCTGGGCCGATCGAGGCATCCGAGCACGTTCATCAATGTGGACTTGCCCGAGCCGGAAGCGCCCATGATGGCAACAAACTCACCTGACTCGATGGTCAGGTTGATGCCCCGTACGGCGTGGACCTCCACCTCGCCGTTGGAGTAGGTCTTGTGGATGTTATCGAGTTGAACGACGGCTTTCATGCCAGGAGCCGGTCGCTTAGAAGTGCCGTCCACGACTGCCACTGAAAGGATTGCTGGTTGGTCGGCTGGTGCTGACCGGCACGGCTCCGCCGCGTGTGATGCTCGTAACCAGGCGATCGTTCTCCGCGAGTCCGCTGAGGACTTCCGTAAATGCGCCATCGGTAATACCCACCCGAATGGAAACCGGCTCTGCCTTTGGGTTTTCAGAGGATCCTGCAAACTTGTATACCGTTCGGACGACCGCCTGTGCGGTTTTCCCGCTGCCTCGGTTGCCGAACCGTTCCGGCAGTTCGATGCCACGCTCCTTGGCCAGTGCCTGAAGTCGCGCCAACGCGTCAGGGGAAGGAGGGCCGCTTCGGAAATCCACGCCTGCATCTGCCATCAGCTGCCGCATCTGGTCGCGTCCGCCTCCACCCTTCGATGATGCAGATGACTTCTCGCCGCCGGTGCGTGCACGGTCGCCACCTTCCGCTTTACCTGCGGCAGGGCTAGCAGCGGATGCTGCTGCCGCGATGAATTCCTCGGGGATGCGTGCGCGGAGGGCGGCGTTCGGAACGCGCAACGCATCGGGCCGCCGGGCCACAATGATTGCCACGGTGGCAGTCATGCCGGGCTTCAGCTTCAGATCGTCATTGCGAACCTCGATTATCGTGGCGTAGGTGACCACATTTTGTGCTGTCGTGGGAAGATTTCGCAATTGCACAACCTTGCCGTGAAACTGGTGATTGGGAAATGCATCGACCGTGAAGTTGACATCCTGGCCCAGTTCGATGGTGCCGATGTCGGCTTCCGCGACTGCGGCCTTGATCTGCATCTTGGTAAGATCATTAACGATCGTGAAGAGCGTGGGAGCATTGAGGCTTGCGGCGACTGTCTTGCCGACCTCTGCGATGCGGTCGATGACGATCCCATCGATCGGCGCATAAATGGTGCATCGAGACAGGTCGGTCTTGGCATTCTCAACTGCGGCTGATTGGATCTGAAGCTGTGCGTCGGCCTGTTGGATCTGAGCCTCGGCCTGATCGAGATCCTGCTGTGAAACCAGACTACGTTCAAAGAGTTGTTTCGTCCGTTCGAAATTCAGCTTCGCCAGCGTGTAGTTCGCGCGGGTGTTTGCGAGTTGGGCCTGCGCCTGGCGAAGACGTGAGTCGTAGGTTGCTGTGTCAAGCCGGGCGAGAACATCGCCCTTCTTCACCTTGGAATTGTAGTCTACTGCCACTTCGATGATCTGCCCCGAGATCTGAGAACTTACATCGGTGGTGACCACGGGCTGCACGTCACCCGTAGAGGTCACCGCCTGGATGATTTCGCCCCGCGTGACGACGACCGTTGCGACATCAGGCGGACGGCTCGCGTTCTCCTTCCAAAAGTAGTAACCGCCTGCGCTGATTCCCCCGATCAGGAGAATGACAAAGAGAATTCCGCCTAAGCTGCGTGATTTCGCCATGGGTTGAGGGATGAGTAGGTTCCGGCAAAAGTAAAGCGGGCTAAATCGAGCTACAGATCGAATCTGAAAAATTGATCGAATGATGAAGGGAAATAGTCATGAAGGGCGACGGAGCCCGGCAACACAGCGCCTCTACATGCCGTTTTCCAGCCTGAACGCAGTTGAGACGAAGCGGTCCCGGGTTTGGTTACGTCCCGCTAGAATATTTGTGCTGATTCCTTACGAGAAACGAATTTACCCAGGCTGGAAAGCCTCTCGCAGCGAAGCTGCCACGTTAGGTGGGACGAAGTGGGAAACATCGCCCCCATACCGCGCCACCTGTTTTACCAGGGTCGAGCTGCAGTAGCTGAACTGTTCATTTGGCATGACAAAAAGAGTTTCAATCTCGCTTTTCAAATGTCTGTTCATCAGGGCCATATTGAACTCAAACTCAAAATCCGAAAGTGCCCGAAGCCCGCGGATGATGGCATCCGCCTTTTGCGCAAGTGCAAAATCCACAAGCAGCCCCCCGAAGGAGGTGACGGTGACATTGTCGAACCGCGCAACGTTGGAGCGGAGAAGATCGAGACGCTTCTCCACGCTGAATAGGGGATTCTTGCCAGGATTGTCTGCGACGGCGACGGTCACTCGTTCGAAAAGTCTTGCCGCGCGTCCGAGCACGTCCAAGTGACCATAGGTGATGGGATCAAAGGTCCCGGGATATATGCAATGGCGCATTGGGGAAGGATGGGATGAAGGGTATTGGGGAGGTGATGCGGTGAATCGGCGCGGTCAGAATATCCAAGGATGGAAAACTTGAGACGAGGACAGGAGGTTGCCCTTGCAATCAGGGCAGCAGCCGGATGTCTTCCGGTGAACCTACCGAGATGAATCTGCCCAATATCATCACGTTGTCACGCATTCCTGCGATGTTTGTCATTGTTGGGCTGATGTATTGTGACTTTCTTGGTGCGGCATCGATCGCATTCTGGCTGTTCATTATTTCTGCGGTCGGCGACTGGTACGATGGTTATCTGGCTCGCAAGGGCAATATGGTGTCCACCTTTGGGAAGCTGATGGATGCCCTATCGGACAAAATCATGGTGGTGGGCCTCGTGGTAGCCTTTGTCGACAAGGATGAGATTCCCTTGGTTCTAGCGCTCATCACGCTATGTCGAGAGTTTCTGATTACAGGGATGAGAATGGTTGCGGCCTCGAAAGGGGTCATTGTCTCCGCGGATCGCGGAGGCAAGACGAAGACGCTTACACAGCTGATAGCGCTGGGATGTCTGTTGGGGGCTCCCATGGCGGAGCGTGATTGGGCGCACCTTTTTTCCTATGATTTTGCCGACTTTGCTGAAGTCGTATCCAAGATCGGCCTCATCGGATTCATCCTTGGCACCACATTGGCTGTCTGGTCCGGATTTCGCTATGTGATGAAGTACCGAAAGGTCGTGTTCAGTGATATAGATGGCTAAAAACACAGAATTTCGGTGATTCTCAGACCGCAATCTCCCCGATGGATGGGTGCGCTGCCCAAGTGGCTGGTCCTCGGCTTTGCCCGGCTTGGACCCGTTGGCCTCATCAAGCTCGCGCCCGGAACCTGGGGATCTGCCCTAGGCTTGGCCTACTTCTACTTCTTCGTCGACAAGCTTGGGACTGTCCAGGCCATCGCGGTCAATTTTGTATCCATTATTCTTGCGGTATACCTTTGCGGTGAGGCGGAGGTGCGGCTTGATGAGCACGATCCTGGCGAGGTCATTCTCGATGAATTCGTCGCAATGCCCCTCTGTTTCATTGGGTGGACGCGCATCCACGCGATTGTGGAGCCTTGGGCAATCATCCTTGGAGGGTTCATGGTGTTTAGGTTTTTTGACATCCTCAAACCCTTCGGTATCCGACGCCTTCAATCTCTCCCAAGCGGCTGGGGGGTGGTCATGGATGATCTCGCTGCCGCACTGTTGACCTGCGGGCTGTTGCACCTCGTTCATCTCCTCTGGCCGCAGTTGATTCTGGAACTGCACGGCTGAAATCGGGAAACCCGGTCAGCGACTCAAGAGGTAGCGCACCGCTGCGAAATAGCCTTCGATCCCCAAGCCAGTGATGACGCCGACGGAGGCGGGTGCCGTGAGAGAACGCTGCCTGAAGTCCTCACGTCGATAGACATTTGAAATGTGAACCTCGACGACGGTGAGCCCCGAGCCGAGGAGAGAATCCCGCAGCGCCACACTCGTGTGGGTCAGTCCACCGGGATTGATCACGAGTCCCGCAATGCGCCCATCAGCCCAGGTTGATATCCGATCGATGATGGCTCCCTCATGGTTGGATTGAAAGAACTCAAGGGTTACCTTGGTGGAGAACTCAGCGCGCAGCGCCGCTTCAAGGTCCGCCAGCGTCGTTCGGCCGTAAACATCAGGCTCACGCTTGCCCAAGCGGTCGAGATTCGGGCCGTTGAGGATGGCGATGGTTTTCATCGTGCAGGTAGCAGGAAATCCGCATTTAGCTGCGAGGAGCAACCCTTTGTTTCAAAGAGACACGATCTCACAGCGGATTCCCGGTGGAGATGAATTCCCAGGGGACACCAAACCTGGAAGCTACCTCGGCCGCGAGTGCGCGCACGCCATGAACTTCGGTGGCGTAGTGGCCGCAAAGGTAGATATTGAGGCCGTTTTCCTGGGCAATTGAAAACCATTCCTCCCGAAGTTCCCCGGTTACAAGCGTGTCGATTCCCTCCCGGATCATTTCGGGAACGGCGCTGTTTCCACTGCCACTGCAAAAGGCGATTGCCGATGGCGTGGAAGATCCGTATTCGATCGGTATCACACGGGCATAGTGGCTTCGAAGTTCATTGAGAAGTGCCGAGCGCTCATTTCCGTATCTCCCGGCACAGCCAATGGCCTCGCCATCGCGAATCAGAAACGGTCTGTCCGGCACGACCCCAATCTGTCGGGCAAGCAAGGCATTGTTTCCAATTTCAGGATGCGCATCAAGAGGCAGATGATTCGAGTAGAGTGCACAATTTCCCAGGAGCAATGCGTGAATTCGTGAATACATTGGGCCAACAAGGGGACGCGGCATGTCCCAAAAAAGCCCGTGATGCACAATGAGGAAATCAACTCCCTTTTGGACCGCAGTTCGAAATGGCTCGAGACCCGCATCCACAGCGGCTCCGACCTTTGTTACCCGGCCCTTGTTCGCGACCTGCAATCCATTGAACGCCCCCGGTGCGTCCTTGAACGCTGTCATGCGGGTGCGCTCGTCACAAAAGGAGACGACGGATTTTAACGGAATCATGCCCATGCCTACCGCGCGCCTCACAGAAAGGCGAAGGCAAAGTGGACTTGGAGCGCACTCAATTCCCCGGCCGAACAAGCTCAAATGCTTGAATACGGCACCGCTGCGAGCCGGCTTGCAACGTCAGCTCAGGCGGATTTCCTGCGGGATTGATGGACAACCCAATTCCAGACCTGACCGGCCCGGTGGACCTGATCGCCCATGCTGCTTCCCGCTTCCAAGGACGTCCGACATGGGATGACTATTTCATGGCCACGGCTGTCCTGCTTTCTACACGATCACCCTGTGAGCGCCTTCATGTTGGATGTGTCATTGTCAGTGGCGGCGATAGAAAAAACCGCATTGTAGCTGCGGGGTACAATGGGTTTCTGCCCGGTGCGCCCCATTGTTCGCGAGTCAGGGACGGTCATGAGCAGGCAACCGTTCATGCAGAACAGAACGCGATCGCTGACGCTGCCCGACGCGGCATCAGTGTCGAAGGGTGCACGGCATACGTGACCCATTTCCCCTGCATCAATTGCGCAAAGATCATGGCATCTGCGGGGCTTGCCGAAGTGAAGTACCGAGCCGACTATCACAATGATCCACTAGTGGGACCGCTTTTGTCCGAGGCCGGACTGAAGATCACGCAGCTTTCTGGCTCGCAGGCAGGAGATTCAGACATTCAATCAAGCGCAGCTCTGAGCCGCTGAACATCATTGAGGAGCATTCTGCCAACCATGCGACCAGGCGCAAAGGACTCGATCTCGGAAAAGGAATTGGCCGGCTCCCTTCTGCTTGCACATCCCCGGCTACGCGACCCCAGCTTTCGTCGCACCGTGATTCTGCTTTCGTCGCATACGAGTGAAGGTGCCATGGGCGTCGTGATGAATCGTCCGCTAGGTCGCACCCTGGGTTCGCTCAACACGGCATTTGCCCTGAGTTCGCTTGCAGACGTTCCCGTGTATTCGGGGGGGCCGGTACAGAAGGATCAGGTCATACTCTGCGCTTGGCAGATCCAGCCGGAGGGTGAGGGATTTCGCCTTTATTTTGGCATCGACGCGGAGAAAGCCGAACATCTGCGCACCATGGGCGGGATGGAATTGCGGGCATTCCTCGGGTACTCAGGCTGGAGTGGCGGTCAATTGGAGGGTGAACTTGATCAAGAGAGCTGGGTCGTGGCACCCATTGGACCCAATTTGCTGGAACTCGAAGCGAACGAGGAGCTATGGCGAGGGCTGCTCTCCGCGCTAGACCCGGAATGGCGGATACTGGCCGACGAGCCCGACGACCCAAGTGTCAACTGATAGGTCGTCAACGGCCGCCTCGAGCGGGCCATCGTTTTGAAAGCGATCGCCGCACTCGTTGCGGGTGGCAATCAGATGATGCCCTGCTCGAGCATGGCATCTGCCACTTTTACGAAGCCGCCAATGTTTGCGCCCTTGACATAGTTGACAAAGCCATCGTCCTCGGCGCCGTGATCGACGCAGACATGATGAATCGCCTGCATGATCGCATGGAGCCGACTGTCGACTTCCGCGGCGGGCCACGAGAGTCGCAGGGCATTCTGGCTCATTTCGAGACCGCTCGTGGCCACCCCGCCAGCGTTGGCTGCCTTGCCTGGCCCATAGAGAATGCGAGCCTTGAGGAACAGCTCAACCGCCTCGGGCGTTGACGGCATGTTCGCTCCCTCTGCAACGCAAATACAGCCGTTCGAAAGCAGGGTGCGCGCATCCTCCCCATTGAGTTCATTCTGCGTCGCGCAGGGCAGGGCGACGTTGCAGGGAAGGTGCCACGGGCGCCCGCCAGGAAAATAGGGGAGGGAATGGGCCTTCGCAAACTCCTCAATACGTCCGCGGCGCACATTCTTCAGTTCCATGACCCAGGTGAGTTGTTCTTCAGTAAGCCCTTTGGGAATATGCACCGTGCCACCGGAGTCAGAGAGGGAAATGACTTTGGCCCCGACTTCCATGCATTTTTCGGCTGCGTACTGGGACACATTCCCCGAGCCGGAGATCGTCACCGTCATGCCATCAATTACTCGCTTTTGCTGCTTCAGCATCGCCTGGGCAAAATAGACGCAACCGTAACCAGTCGCTTCCGGACGAATGAGGCTTCCACCGTAGCTGAGGCCCTTGCCTGTAAATGTGGAGGTGACATGGTTGGCCAACTTCTTGTAATAGCCGTACATGTAGCCGACCTCGCGACCGCCCACGCCGATGTCCCCAGCAGGCACGTCAGTATCCGCGCCTACATGCCGATAGAGCTCGCTCATGAAGGCCTGGCAAAAGCGCATCACCTCTTCATCGCTTCGACCCTTGGGGTCAAAATCCGATCCTCCCTTTCCACCGCCCATCGGCAATGTGGTGAGCGAGTTCTTGAGTGTCTGCTCGAATGCGAGAAATTTCAGCACCCCCAGGTTGACCGATGGATGAAAGCGGATACCGCCCTTGTAGGGACCGATGGCGCTGTTCATCTGGACCCGAAAACCTCGGTTGACTTGAACTCGTCCACGATCGTCGACCCAGCTCACACGGAATTGAATGATCCTCTCCGGCTCCACCAGGCGTTCAAGAAGGGCCTTTCCGCGATAGCGTGGAGTCTGCTCAATAAAGGGAATCAGCGTGTGTGCGACTTCCTCGACCGCCTGATGAAATTCAGGCTGATGCGGATCACGTGCTTTGACGAGGGCAAGGAAGTCGGTGATTGTGGACATGTGAAGTGTAACTGGATTTCTGAAGTGCGTATCTCTCCGTGATTGAAAGCGGAAGCCGAGTGGCGAACATCCACTCGCGTGTATGTCGATTCGGAAAGTCCGAAGGGAAACCATCTGCGAATCATGGGGCAGCTGACGACAATAATTTTTGCTGAAATCAACAACGCCGCTTCAAGACATTGGCAGCAAGAGGCCGGGCGATCTCGACGCGGCGCAGACTCATGCCGAGAACACCATCCTGCATGAAGGCACTCTGGAGTTGCGGAGAGTCTGGTCGGCAAGTGTTGTCCAGCCGGGAGAAGCGCCAGTCCGCTTTCCGATTGCTGACACCGGGCAAGCCGCTACCAACTGGACACCATGGTCCAATTTTCGACTGAGCGCTGCATGGCTGCTCGCTTCCACCTCTTGAGGGTGCATTCTCGCGGTAGACATGCTTTCTCCCTTTGCATGTGGGGTAGCGCCCAATTCCTCAGGGTCCGTGCGTTTGAGCCGGGCAGACGAGCCTTGAACCCCCTTTTTTGATGGGGCCGACATTTCCAGGCAAATCTGAAGGGCGCCGTACTCTTTGGGCGGCCGCGGGGTTCGTATTCTCCACGTTGCTTGCTGTGCTTGTTGCGGTGGGAGCAGGGCGGACCGGTGTGCCAAGGGAAATTGCGTTCATGTCGGGGATCTTCGTCTTGGCTGCGGGTCTTTGGACAACACAGGCGGTCCCCCTCTTCGCCACGGCGTTGATAGTCATCGTACTTGAAACAATTGTACTCGCCAATCCGGGAGGCTGGCCAGGTTTGGGTTTTGCCGCTGGAACTTCTCCCTCGTACCGTGAGATCATCGGCGTGGCAGCCGATCCCGCCCTGATACTCTTTTTCGGCGGATTTGTGCTCGCCGGAGCTGCAGTGAAGGAGGGTGTGGATCGCGTGGTTTCGGGCTGGCTGCTCAATCCATTTGGAACACAGCCTTCGAAAGTGCTCCTCGGTGTAATGCTTGTCACACTGACCTTTGGAATGTGGATGAGCAATACAGCGACTGCCGCGATGATGCTCGCGTTGCTGACGCCCGCCATGGCCGGATTGCCTCGCGAGGAACCCTTTCGCAAGGCACTCATCCTCGGAGTCGCCTTTTCAGCCAACTTGAGTGGGCTGTGCACTCCGATTGCCTCGCCGCCGAATGCCGTGGCTGTCGGATTCCTTCAGAAGGCGGGCATTTCAGTTAGTTTCCTTGGTTGGATGGGGATCGCCGTACCGCTGGCCCTCTTGTGCATCGGATTGGCATGGATGCTTCTCCTGCGCGTATTTCCACCCGCTACTCAGGAACTGAAGCTCGGCTCAGGTCACGATAGGCTTGAACCGAAGGGCGTGTTGGTCGTGCTTGTTTTTCTGGCAACGGTATTGCTTTGGGCAACGGACCGCTGGCATGGTTTGCCGCCGTCCGTTTCAGCATTGTTCCCGGTCATCGCTCTCGCTGCATTGGGAATCTTCGGAGTGAAAGACCTGCGCGACATCAATTGGGATGTGCTGATCCTGGTCGCCGGAGGGATCGCATTGGGCGCAGGAATGCTTTTGACCGGATTTGACCGCGCGGTCGTTCAATGGTTGCCGGAAGGGGAGGGCGAATTGTTCTGGCTAAGCTTTCTGCTGGGCGCATCTGCACTAGTCGGTACCTTCATGTCCAATACGGCTGCGGCCAATCTCTTCATCCCGATTGGAATGGCGATCGCTGCCAGCGGCGCCATCGCCCCGACCCAGGCAGCAATGAGTGTTGCATTGGTTGCCTCACTCACCATGCCGCTCCCAGTGAGCACACCCCCGAACGCAATGGCCTACGCGCGGGGTGAATTTACGCTTGGGGAGATGCTCAAGGTGTCACTTCCACTGACCCTCACTTCAATTCTCGTTGTGCTCCTTGGGGGAGGCCTGGTGATGCGGCTCTGGGGATTGATACCTTGATGGTCGGATGGGTGTCAGGTGTAGGGCTCAAGGGGTTTGATTCCAACCGTAGGCCTGCATCATGATATCGAAGATGCGGGTGTTTGGGATGAACCCGTGGAGGCGTTCGGCACCAGGGCCTTGGGCTGCAACGAGGATTTCCTCACCTGAGTGCTCGGTGCCAACAGCGACAACCGGCTTTTCGAGGGGACCCCGGTGTTTCTTTGCGAGATCGGCCTCTAGCTGCGGAGCAAAGGGTTGCCCCTTGCTCGCCTTGACAAGGCGGAAATTAAACGAGTGGTCCGCTGCAAAAATGATAAGCGTGTCGGCAGGCGCCTCGGCTGCAACCTTGCGGATGAGGTGATCCATGACGATTGCGCGCTTGATGCCGACGAGCGTGGCCTTGGTGTGCATGTCCCACTCGACCATCAGGAAAAATCCCTTTTGATTGCGTGAAAGCGATTGCATGATCCGAGTCACGACGGGCTCAGGATCGAAATCGGCCCCATCATAAATGGCAGCGGCTCGAGTCGCATCAGCCGTGATATCCGCGGGATTCTCAAACACACGGTAGCCTGCCTTGCCCAGTCCTTCCTTGAGGTTCCAGCCGGCCTGTTCCGTGGCTGCCGCCAGCTTCTTCCAGTCCTTCCCCACAAGAAAATCGGGGCCATCTCCAAAGCGCGGATGCAACGCCTGATCGAAAATCTCAGCCGTCTTTTTGCGCGAATCGACATGCGCATAGCACGCTGCAGGGGTTGCGTCCCAGATGGGCATGTTCGTTACGACCCCCGTGGACAGCCCGCGCTCCTCGGCGTACTCAAGGATTGTTTTTAACTGACGCCCATTGCGACCCGCCTCGCCGGGCAGCATCGACAACCAGCCATTGTTGGTTTTGTGGCCCGTGACCAAGGCCGTCATCCCAGCAGCAGAATCTGTCACCCACGCGTCAAGCGACGATGTATCCGACAATGCGATGTAAGGCATGTGCTGGATGAAGAGGCTTTGGGGGCGGTCATTTTCGTAAATGCCCGCGGCGTTGAGCACGGGAATGCCGCCGGCATCTCCGAGAAACAGGATCACGTTCTTGGCGTGATTGTCAGCCGCATGGCTGAAACAGGGGAACAGGAGGAGGAACAGGTATTTTCTCATGGCAAAAGCTAAAATTCCTTTGGCCCGGCTGCCCATGGGCGGACTTTGTGAAGTCAGGGATGCATTGCGGGTGGAGACGTTCGAGTGAAGCCAAACGTAACGTGCCAATTTTGCTCACATCGCCACATAGTCCACAAGGATTCACTTCCTCGCGATGAAAACGGCCGCGTCATCCCCAATCTCTGAAAGAAAATATTCCCATAGGGGCCTGCCGGTAACTCTTTCGTGTAACGTACTTTCAAACTGACCCGCTCCCTCTCAGACAATCCAGTTGACACGGATCGCAAGGAACGGTGTGTTAAACCCTTTTATGAAAGTCGTTTCCTCTATCAAATCAGCGAAGAAGCGTCACCCGGCGTGCCAGGTCGTCCGCCGTCGCGGCAAGATCTATGTGATCAACAAGGTTGAGCCGCGCTACAAGGCTCGCCAAGGCTGAGAACTGCACCGCCACCGCATAACCTGCCATTTGTGCCATGAAAGCTGAAGGTCATCCCACTCTCAACAATGTATGCTTCCTCGATATCGGTACGGGAAAGCGCTTCCTCACCAAGTCCACCATGAAATCCTCCCGCAAGGAGAAGATCGATGGCACGGAGTACCATATCATCGTTCGCGATGTGACGATGGACTCCCATCCGGCCTACACGGGTGAAAAGCGCCTGGTAGACACCGCCGGCCGCGTCGAGAAGTTCACGCACAAGTTCAAGCGAGGCACCGGCAAGAAATAGGCGTCGGCGACACCGCAGAATTTTCAAGCCCTCCCCGAAACGGAGGGCTTTTTCATCGGCATCCTTCCCATTTATGCAACCGCGCCTTCTCCTTCTGGATTGTGACAGCACGCTTTCTGCGATCGAAGGCATCGACGAACTCGGTCGCGTGCGCGGGGAGGCGGTTTTCAGGATGGTCGAAGCGATGACGCACGACGCCATGGAGGGTCGGATCCCCGTTGAGGCGGTGTTTGGTCGCCGCCTTGAGATTATCCAGCCTCGTCTTCAGGACGTGAAGGCGGTTGGCCAGCGTTACCTCGAAACCGTGGAACCCACGGCCGTGGAAACGTTGAAGCGTGTGCGTGACAGCGGATGGACACCAATCATTGTCAGCGGTGGATTCCGCCAGTGCATCCGCCCGCTGGCAGAATTTCTGGGAATCGCCCGCATCGAAGCGGTCGACCTGCGCTTTGACAACCAGGGCAATTATGCGGGTTACGACTCGATGTTTCCTACGACACGTTCGGGGGGAAAGCCAGCGATCGTAGAGAGGCTCAAGAAGGAATTGCATCCCGCGCTGATTGCCGCGGTGGGGGATGGAGTCAGCGACCTTGAGTCGAAACCCTTTGTAGATTGTTTTGTTGGATTTGGGCGTTACCTGCGGCGCGAGCGGGTGGCCCGCGAGGCACATCATTTCATCAACTCGCTCGGGGAATTGCCCGCGCTGCTCGGAAAACTTCAAGTGTCGCGGTGAGGAGAGTGGCTCCAGTGAAAGAAGCGGTCAGATGAATTTCAGCGCTGTCACGAACGTATGATTGTTCTGGCACATCGCGATTTTGGCGCCGCCGGCAACCCACCTCTGGTGATCCTGCACGGGCTGCTAGGGTCGTCGCGCAACTGGCAGACAGTAGGACGCGACCTTGCAGCTCGCTTCCATGCACGAGCTCTGGATCTTCGAAATCATGGTGCATCGCCTCATGCCGATGACTGTGGATTTGGGGCAATGATGGACGATGTGCTTGGATGGCTCGATCGCGAAGGCATTGCCAGGACCACCCTCTTGGGGCACAGCCTGGGCGGAAAGGTCGCCATGTTGCTGGCATGTCGCCATCCTGATCGAGTGGAGCGGCTGTTCGTTGTTGATATCGCGCCAAGAAACTATCTTTCCCAAGCTCATCGTGCCGAATTCGCGGCGATGAACGAACTCGATCTTGCAACCCTCCAGTCACGCGGTGAGGCCGAGTTGCGCTTCGAGGGACGAGTGCCCGATTGGAGCATGCGGAAGTTTCTGGCTACGAACCTGGACCGAACAGAGGCGGGTGGGTGGAGGTGGATGGTCAATTTGCCAGCGCTTACCGATGCGCTTCCCTTGATTGAACGGGATTCGTTGACAGAAGGTGACCGCTTCGGCGGCCCGACGCATTTTATCCTCGGTGGAAAATCACGTTACGTCCTACCGACGGACGAAGAGAAGATCAGGCGGCACTTCCCCCACGCCACACTTACGAGCCTGCCTGACGCCGGACACAATCCGCACATGGAGAGCCGGGAGCAATTCGTGAAAACCTTTCTCGAACTCGCAGGCTCAAAAACTCCATAGTGCGGCGCAGCGGAAACCTCTCGCAGGGAAAAGCATCAGCAATACACGCAGGCTCCAAACTGCGAAGAATTGAAAGCACTCAATTCCCTCCGCGGAGCTTCTTTTGTCGCCATTATCTTCGCGACCAGATGCGCAGGCTGCTTAGGAGAAATTGTTCGAGAGCTGCTGATTCGTTAAGGTTGACGCGGAGAAGTCCGCTCACGTGTTCGAGCCGGTCAACGGCTGCAACGATCTGGCGACGAACGCCGTCGTCACCCGCCGTCAGGCGGGAAAGTGCGAAATCGCGCGTGGCCCAGGCAACCGCTGCAAACAGTCGCGTGCGAAGGCCGTTCGTTATGCCTGTTTCGATGGCATCCTGTTCATCATCGTCGAGGTCTTGCGGTAGATTTTCCTTCACCCGTTTCCATTCCTCCGCCGATGCAGATTCGAGGATCGTGGAAAAACGTGCGGTCAGCCCGTAGAGCATGAAAACGGACTCGGCTGCGGACTTTCTGTCCACCGTGTTTCCTGCGGAAAGGGCGTCCAGCCATGTTCGATAGTCACCGATCCATGCCTCCCATCCGGCAGGGGAGAAGACCTCGGCGGCCATGGGAAAGCGGAAGTGCAGTACACGACTGCGAATCGTTGGAAGGAGTGCGTAGGGGCGGCGCGTCAGGAGAAGGAGCGTGGTGTTGGCGGGTGGCTCCTCCAACGTTTTGAGAAAAATGTTTGCTGCGGCCGGATTCATGCGATCGGCCTCATGGAGTATAGCGACCTTGTGGAGCGAAACATTGGCAGACACCTGAACCTTGCCAATCAGGTCGCGGGTTGCATCTGCAGAAATGATACGCGCCTTGCCCGCAGGGCGCAGCTGAAAACAATCCGGGTGCTGATCAGGCACAAAATGCGTCGACGAGGACTTTTCGTTCAGAAGTCGATCTGCGATTCCTAGAGCAATTTTCTCCAGTGTCGGAAAGTCGTCTCCTGTCAGAAGAAGGCTGTGTGAAAGACGTTTTTGCTCAATCGCCCGGTCAATGACGGTGAGCGCAGGGGAGCCAGCCAGAGCCTTATCCCATGACGAGGGAAACCTGTCTGAACTCATGGTTTGCAAGACGCGGAGGCCAAAGAGAACGAGGTGCGTGTACTTTCCGCTGCGGGCAGAGTTGTGGCGTCGATCAATCCAGGCGATCCTTGATCGAGGCCCAGATCTTCTTCTCGATCACATCCTCGGACTGAGTTCCGTCGATCACGATGAAGCGCTCGGGCAGTCCTTTTGCGAGAACCAGATATCCCTCGCGCACCTTTGTGTAGAAGTCGATGTTTTCGCGCTCCATGCGGTCCGGCAGGTCAGAGGCACGCCTACGGATTCGCGCAAGACTGACCTCAGGTGGCACATCTAGGACGATCGTAATGTCCGGCATGACACTGCCCACGGCGAAAAGATTGATCTGATTCACCGGGTCCATGGAAAGGTTACGGGCCACACCCTGGTAGACGGTGGAGGAATCCAGGAACCGGTCGCTCAGCACGATGGTTTTCCTGATCAGCGCAGGCGCAATCACTTCCCGGACAAGCTGCGCCCGGGCGGCGGCAAATAGCAGCAGTTCGGTTTCGGCGCACATTTCCTCCCCTTTGGAGTTGTGAACGATGATCGTGCGAATCTGTTCTCCGATCTCGGTCCCTCCGGGCTCGCGGACCGTTACCACGTCTCTCGACAGGGACTGAAGTCGCGAAGCCAGACGGGCAATCTGGGTTGATTTTCCACTTCCTTCGGAACCTTCGAAGGAAATGAGCTTGCCGGAACGATCTTGTTTCGAGGGCATGGGAATGAAATTGGGCCGGGTAAGGTGCGATGGCGAGGAGCTTTGGAAAGCCGTCGCACGGATAGGATTGAAAAGTCCCTCCAGCGAACGGTGCGTATCCGGCATCGGCAATCAGAATCTCGATCCATCGGATTTGCCATTGAACAGCCGGGGTGGACTCCCTCAGATGACCGCCACCCACAATTCTCGGGACACAAGCGATGACTTTCCCTGTTCTTGCCGCCGCCAACCTAGTCGACGTCTTCCTGCGCTGTGATATCGTCGGACAAATTCTTACCGTGGGGCTCGCCGTTTCGAGCATGATCGCCTGGGCTGTCATGCTCGGGAAGCGCAATGAACTCCGCCAGTTGCGAGCCTACAATCTCGCCTTTGAGCAAAGGCTCCGCGATGAGCGCACACTCCTTGATCTCCCTGAGTCGTATCGTAACAAGCGTTCCATTCCCTATGCGGATCTCTTTGCCGATGCCGTTGAGTCCTACTGGCGGGCAGCATCGATCCTGAAGGAAAAGGGAGGCGATTCAAGCCACGCCCGGCTAGAGCACACGGAGAACGCGCTTCAGCGCGCGATTGCCAGGCAGACACTACGCTACGAGGCCTCGATGATTTTTCTGGCCACAATCGTCTCGGGTGCCCCGTTTCTCGGGTTGCTTGGGACTGTATGGGGGGTGATGGAGGCGTTTGATTCCATTGCTTCCTCGGGTGCTCAGACGGCGAGCATTCAAAACCTGGCGCCAGGAGTCTCTGCCGCGCTGCTCACCACGATTGCCGGCCTGGTTGTCGCTATTCCTTCCGTATTCGGCTACAACTTCCTCCTATCCACGACGCGTCGGCTAATCACCGAACTCGAGAACTTTGCCAGTTCCCTGGCCGATCGAATCGAATTGGAATCCAAGTAACCATGGCCCGCACTTTCAGGCGACAGCGAGCCTCTCATCCGCTGGCCGATTTGAACGTTACGAACCTGGTGGATCTCGCATTCGTGCTCCTCCTGATTTTCATGATGACCGCGCCGCTCATGCAGCCGGAACAGTCAATGCCTGTGAATCTGCCCTTCGAGTCGAAGAGTCCGCAGGCGCCTGTTGACAAGAACCAGCGCTTCCAAGTCGTCGTCGTCGACAAGCAGGGGCGATTCTACCTCGGCAGCACACCGGTTTCCTACGACGAACTCTCGAAGCGACTCATGGCGCTCGGGGCCGAGCCCGAGGCACGCCGGCCGGTTATCCGGTTAAGGGCGGATCTCAGTCTCCAGTTTCAGCAAGTGGTGCGTGTCATGGATTTGCTGAAACAGGCAAATCTGCTCAAGTTCTGGATAGACACCCAGTCAGAGGAGTGACGCATCCGCCTGCCGCCATGACCGCACGATCGCCCAGCGCCTTCGCAGCATCGCTTGGGATTCACACCTTGGCCGTGCTGCTGATCCTGCTCGCGGCTCACATTCTAAGAAAGAATGCCGATGACGGCCCCAAGATTTTCACTTTGGTGGGCGGTGAGGGCACCAACTACTCTGCAACCCAGGCCCCGGCGGCCGGTGAACCTGGCGCAACCGGGATGGAGCAAGTTGCATTGCCGCCAATTGTCACTCCCGTCCGGCAGCCCGAGCCTGAGGCATTGCCAGCTGTAACCAAGCCGCCGCCTGATCCGACACCCCTAAAGCCAGTTGAGACCGCAAAGGCGCCGCCCAAGGTTGAGCCAAAACCCGTGGATTTCACAAAGAATATCGTACGACTGTCCGAGAAGCGAAAGGCGAACATCGAGAAAAAGTTCAAGGCAGACTTGGCGAGAGAGGCCAAACTGCAGGCCGAACGCGATCGAAAGGAGGCGGAGGCGAAGCGCGCACAGATGACCAAGGCCGAATTCGACAAGGCCAACAAGGCGGCAAAATCCCCAGCATCGAAATCCGCGATCAATGCAAGGATACCCTCGGTTGCTGACGGTGTACGCAAAGGGATGGAGGGTGCAGCGAGAAGCTCCACAAAGGAGGGCGCGGGTGGCACAGCTCAGGAACGTGCCGATGCCGATATGATGTCAGCCTATATCTCGATGATCGTTGCGCGCATCCGACAGGCGATGACCGAGGCAAATTTCAGCGCCCTGCTTTCCGTTGAACTCCAATTCAGCATTTCGTCAGGAGGCGTGATCACCGGAACCCGAATCCTTGCAGGGAGCGGAAGCAGCGATTTTGACCATGCTGTGCTGGATGCCTTCAATGCCATCCCAAACCTTGGTCCTCCTCCGAACGGCAAGGGCGGAACCTTTAGTTTCCGCTTGAGCATGAGGGAAGAGGATTAGTTGTGCTCAAGTATTGGGATTCTTGAGTCCCGGCATCAGGTCCCGTTCCTTCGATTGCGGGAGAGAAAAAGCTGGTGGACCCGATCAGATTCGAACTGACGACCTCCTCAATGCCATTGAGGCGCTCTGCCAACTGAGCTACGAGCCCGCATCCAACTGAATCCGTGGAAAATCAATCTTCGGGAAACAAACGCAAGCGGTTTTTTCACACCGGCTACGGAATGAAGCTGCGCCGCGCCGTATCGCCGCAAATGCAAGCAACCCATGTTTGCGTATGCTTTTAGGACTTGGATTTTCAACGCGCAGCCGGTTTTCTTGAGGGTTTCATCGCCATGGCCATCGCAATTCTCTTTGCAGGGCAGGGAGCCCAGAAAGTTGGAATGGGCCGGACGCTTTACGAAGCGTCTGCCACTGCGCGTGCGCTTTACGACGAGGCAGACCACACGCTGGGATGGAAATTGACGCAAGTCAGTTTCGAGGGACCGGAGGGGGAACTTACCGAAACAAAAATCTGCCAGCCGGCGCTGTTTGTTCATGGGCTGGCACTACTGGCAGCGCTGCGCGAAGCCGGACGCGTCGCGGCCGATGAGCCGATCGCCGCATTGGGACTCTCCTTGGGTGAGGTGACCGCGTGCACCGCGGCTGGCGTTTTCGATTTTGCAACGGGGCTCCGAATCGTCGCCGAGCGGGGACGCCTGATGCAGGCTGCCTGTGAGAAAACGACCGGAGGCATGGCGGCCGTGATCGGTGAGGATCGTGCCCGGGTGGCCGATCTCTGCCGCGAGTTCGATATTGAGGCGGCAAATTTCAATGCCCCGGGCCAGATCATTGTTTCCGGAGAGAAATCGAAAATCGAATCGGCGATTGCCGCATGCAAAGAGCGTGGATGGAAACGGGTTATGGCCCTAAATGTAGCAGGCGCCTATCATTCCCGCCTGATGGAACCCGCCCGTTCGGCATTTGCTGCGTTTCTGGATCCCATCCCGTTTGCAGCTCCCAGATTGACAGTTTTCACGAACACAACAGGAAAGGCCATCCGCGATCCTGGGTCGATCAAGGATGCTCTAGTAAGCCAGGTCGTATCACCGGTGCTTTGGGAGGATTGTATGCGTGCAGCCGCGGGCGCGGGGGTCACGCAGTTCTGGGAGCTTGGCCCCGGAGGGGTGCTGGCCGGCCTTGCCCGCCGCACGGAAAAAACCTGGCAGGTGAAATCCTTTTCGGAATTTTCCGACCTAGCCCTGGCCTGACACGGTTTGCGACGCAGCTTTCAGCGACACCTTATTTTGAGCCAACACGAATCATCGCCAACCGTGGACGTCCCGTTCACCCGCAATTTCTGCATCATCGCACACGTCGATCATGGCAAGACGACGCTGTCCGACCGCTTGCTGGAATACACCAACACCGTGCAGCAGCGGGTCTTGACCGAGCAGCATCTCGATTCCATGGACCTTGAGAAGGAGCGCGGAATCACGATCAAGAGCCACCCGGTCACCATGTCGTACAGGGCCAAGGACGGCCAGCTCTACAAGCTGAACCTCATGGACACGCCCGGTCACGTCGACTTTTCCTACGAGGTGTCGCGCTCGCTTGCGGCGTGTGAGGGCGTTCTTCTTCTGATCGATGCCGCCCAGGGCGTCGAGGCTCAGACGGTTGCCAATGCCCATCTCGCGGTTGGTCAGGGGCTGAAGATCATTCCGGTAATCAACAAGATCGATCTGCCAAGCGCCAATCTTGAGCTCTGCATGAAGCAGCTCGAGGATATCCTCACGATCCCTGCTGAAGAGGCCATCCTCGCGAGTGGAAAGTCCGGTATCGGCATTGAGGAAATCCTCGAAGCTGTTGTCACACGGATTCCTCCGCCTCGCTGGGCGTCCTATCCTCAGGTGCGTGCACTGGTCTTTGATTCGCTTTATGATTCGTACCGCGGCGTGATTGCTTACACGCGTGTGTTCTCAGGTTCGATCAAAGCCGGGGACATGATGAAATTGATGAGCACCGACCAACGGTCGGAAGTGAAGGAAGTCGGCGTCTTCAAGCCAAAGATGTCCAAGACCGATGCCTTGGATGCGGGTGATGTCGGTTATGTCGTTTCGACCATCAAGGATACCGCGGACATCAAGATCGGCGATACCATCACGCTGGCACGTCAACCCGCCGGTGAAATGCTGCCTGGCTATAAGGAAGTCCGTCCGATGGTATTCTGTGGTCTCTATCCGCTCGACAGCTCCGACTACGAAAAACTGAAGGCCGCGCTCGGGCGCTTTCGACTCAATGACGCCGCGTTTGTCTATCAGTCAGAGAGTTCCGTGGCCCTTGGCTTTGGTTTCCGCTGTGGTTTTCTGGGGCTGCTCCACATGGAGATCACGCAAGAACGCATCCGGCGTGAACACGACGTGGAAATCATCTCGACCTATCCCAGCGTGGTCTACCAGGTGGTTAAGCACGGCGGGGATATTCTGGAGGTCGACAACCCGATCAATCTTCCTGACCCAGGGACGATCACGGAAATTCGTGAACCCACAATCAGGGCCGCGATTCACATCCCAAATGAAAATCTTGGCGACATCCTGGCGCTGGTGATGGAAAAACGTGGCATTTGCGATCATACCGATACGCTGGATGCGCACAGAGTGATGCTGACGTGCATTCTTCCGCTGAACGAAATTCTCGTCGACTTCAACGACCGTCTGAAGAGCATCACCCACGGCTACGGCTCAATGGACTATGAACTCGGTGAATACCGCGCGAGCGATCTTGTGAAGATGGAGATCCTCATCAATGGCGATCCCGTCGATGCCTTCGCGAGCATCGTGCACCGGGAAAAGGCCGAAGGCAAGGGGCGGCAGTTGTGCGAGAAGCTGGCGGAAATCATTCCCCCGCAGATGTTCAAGGTTGCGGTGCAGGCCGCCATTGGCGGCAAGATCATTGCCCGCGACAACGTCCGTGAACTGCGAAAGGACGTCACCGCGAAATGTTATGGCGGAGATATCTCCCGAAAGCGCAAGCTGCTCGACAAACAGAAGGAAGGTAAGAAGAAGATGAAGCAGATCGGACGAGTCTCGATTCCTCCGGATGCCTTCATCCAGGTTCTCAAGAACTGACCCGGATCTCCCGTCTCTCATTCATCATCGCATCTCCTCCCGTGTTTGGCCTATTCGCTTCCCAGGAAAAGAAACTGCGCACGCTTGCCGGCAACTGGCTGGAACTCGCGGACAAGGTCTACAATTTCAGGCGCGATGTCATGGAACCGGCACACGTCGCGGAGCTTCAGGCGAAAGCGGCCGGTGTGCGTGCGTTGCTCAAGGAAAGGAAGGGTGACCCTTCTCGGCTCAAACTGAGCCTTGAGTCCCTGGAAGAGACTCTGCGCAAGTACGGTGGAAAGATCTACCCAAAATCCTCGTTCGTGGAGAACGTGGAATTCTTCCTGGTCGCCGCGATCCTGATCCTGGGAATACGCGCCTACCTCATCCAGCCCTTCAAGATTCCGACAAACTCCATGTGGCCGAGCTACTTTGGCATGACGCCGGAGGTGTTCCGCCAGGCTGCGGATGAACCCAACATCGCGCAGCGAGCGTTTCGATTTCTGGCCTTTGGAGCGCGTTCGCGGCGGATCGACGCTCCTGCCGCTGGAGAGATCGAGTTTACCTACGGTGGCGGTGAAGGGCGGGGCATCATTTCCAATCGTGTCGTCAATGGGCGCAGCTGGCTCATTCTACCCACGAAGCTCAAGGAGTACACGCTGTTCGTCGGAGGCGTGCCGGTGTCCTTCACCGTACCGCTTGATTTCGATTTCGACTGGGCGCTTCGCGAGGCGTTTTTCCCCGAGGAAACCAGCCTTGAGGTGGCCCTTGAGAAACTGAATGCGCGGGGGCAATCGCAGATTAGAACGGTGAGCATCGCCGGACGTCCTCAGAACCTTCGCTTCTTCAGGACGGGGAAGTCGGTGGAAAAGGGGGAGCGCATCCTCTCGTTCGATATCCTGACCGGTGATCAACTCTTCGTCGACCGGATGAGCTATCATTTCATCCAGCCTCCGATAGGCAGCGGATTTGTCTTTCGCACTGGAAACATTCCCGGAATCCGAGACACCCATGGTGACCAATACTATATCAAACGACTCGTTGGCAGACCGGGTGACACAATAGAAATTCGTGAAGGCACCCTAGGTAATAGCGGCAGTTCTGCGAATGGAGCCAGGCCGGGTGCCGAACGTACGGGGATTCTGATGCGCAACGGAAAGCCGATAGAAGGCGCAAAGGCCTTTCTGCAAAACAATGAGAAGCAAGGTCTCTATGCAGGTTACCTTCCGTACGGTGAGCTTGCGTTGGGAAAAGTTTTGACGGTTCCGGAGAACAGTTTCTTTGCCCTTGGGGACAATTCAAGGAACAGCCTCGACGGCCGCTATTGGGGCTTTGTACCAAGCCGTGACGTTGTCGGACGCCCTTTGTGGATCTACTATCCGTTCACGAAGCGCTGGGGACCGGCGCGGTAAACAGGCAGTTCTCGGATGGAGACAATGCGCGAATGAATGTCCAGAGTCCGGGGGTTATGCTGTTGGAATTAAAACTCGCACCCCTGACATTCGCACAATAAACATTATGTTTAATATTGATGGGCCCAGCAATCCCCCTATAGCCCGTCCAGCAGCGAGTGGATGGCTGGCTCGTCTCTGCCGTCATCAAGGACGTAGTGCCCGACGTTGGGCAGCAGCGTCACCGCGGCTTGCGGTAGGAAGACTCTCCACTCTTCCAAAAAGTACCGGTTGAAACAGAAATCCTTTCCACCCCAGACAATATTCACCGCGTGAGCCCGAAACTGGGTAAGGCCCGCTTCAATCGTCTGGAGCGTGGGATAGGAAATGTGCTCCGGCTCCAGGGGTATGTCTTTGATGAAGGCATCCACGGCCACGCGGTTGGCCCAGGATTCATACGGGAAGAGGTACCCTTGCCTTTCAGCTGCGCTCAGGCACCGAGTGTGCATGGCCATGGTCGCTGCCGGGCCTGCGAATCCGTTCAATCCGCGCACGATCCATGTGCCGAATGGCCGTGAACGACACAGCGCGATGCGGCCGGGGATGCGTTTCGAACGGAACGCGGCCGTATTCAGGATCGTGATGCGTCCGATGCGAGCGGGATCCTTCACCGCGAGCCCGAAACCGATTGCGCCGCCCCAGTCGTGCACGATTAGGTGGATTTTTTTTAACCCCAGCGAGGATACCAGTGCCTCCACGTCGGCGATGCGCGTGGCAAGGGTGTACGGATATGTCTCGGGCTTGTCCGACAGGCCCATGCCGATGTGATCCGGCACCAGGCAGCGGTGACGCGACCGAAGCGCCAGCACGGCATTACGATAGAAAAATGACCACGTGGGATTGCCGTGCAGCATGACTACCGCCTCGTCGCGTCGTGGCCCTTCGTCGAGGTAGCTCATGCGCGCGCCTCGTGGCGTCGTAAACACGGCCGGCGTGAATGGATACAACTCGCGCACCGCCGGCGGAAGCATATCGGGCGTCACCATTCGAGCGCGAGCATGAGACAGTTCAGTCCGCTGCCAATTCCCAGCAGCGCCACCCGCTGCCCCGGCTTGACTTCTCCGGCTTCGATGGCGGCCGCGAGGGTTGCGGGCAATGAAACCGAGCCCATGTTGCCGAGGTTTTCGAAGGTCGAAAAATCCTTGGCCAGATCCAGTCCCAAGGTCTCATAGAGACGTCGGCGATGGGTGTTGCCGACCTGATGGCAAATGTAGCGTGCAAAACTTGCGGCACTGCCGTCCACAACGCAGCAGAATTCGTCCCAAGTTTCCTTGGCCAGCGCCACGCCTGCGTCCAGCAGTCGCTCCGAATCCGTCTGCATGGCCAGCGCATCCGCCCCATGGGTGTCACCCTTGCACAGGTCGCTATGCGCGGTGGCAGCCCGGGCCACCCCTCCCACCAGGCGGTGAGGCTGGCGCCCGCCGACCAGCAAGGAGCGGTGGCATACGACGGCGGCGACGGCGCCCGATCCGATTGTCAGATTGGCGAAATACGGCTTGATCTCGTTTCGCGTCAGCGGCTTTTCGAGCAGCGTCGCCAAGGTCTGCTCCACCAGCGGACGGCCGTTCTCACCGGCCACCACCAGCGCGCAGCGGATCTGCCCCGCCTCTATCATGCTCCCGGCCACGGTGAGCGCATTGAGAAATCCCAGGCATGCGTTGGACAGGTCAAAGATCTGGGCGTGCGACGGCAGACCAATCTTGCGGTGGGCAAAAGCGGCAGTGGCGGGCTCCAGCATGTCGCGACACACCGCGCTATGAATGAACAGGTCGATCTGCTCCGGCCGCACACCCGAGCGTGCCAGCGCTGCACGCCCAGCCTGGGCACTGGCGTCGGACGGCAGCGTGCCTCGCGCCCACACCCGGCGCTCGCGGATGCCCGTCATCAACTCGAGCCGGCCCTCCGGCAGATTGAGTCGCCGATAGAGCGGCTGGAGGCGCCGCTCGATTTCATCGGAGCTCAAGACCTCCGTCGGCAGCGCGGTCGCCAGGGATTCAATGCAAGTGTGATCGAAACGCATCGTACCGCGCGCCGCTACTTGTTTTCCGGCCGCATCGCCAGCCGGATGATATCCGCATCAAAGGCATTCGACCCCAGACCGGCGTCGACCACCAGCGTGGTGCCATTCATGCCGCTGCTGCGAGGACTGAGAAGGAAGAGCACGGCATTGGCGACCTCTTCAGTGGCGAGCGCGCGTTTCCGAAATGTGAGTTTCTCCGCGTAGAGGTAGCTCTCGAGATACCCGGGAATGCCTGCCGATGCACTCGTCTTGAGTGGCCCGGCACCTACAACATTGAACCGGATCTCGCTGTCTGCGCTGAAGGACTTCGCCAGGAAACGCGATGTGGACTCCAAGGCCGCTTTGATCGGTCCCATGTAGCCGTAGTTGTCAGGCGTCACCAACAAGGAAGAAATCCCGATCGACACGACCGACGCAGCGGGATCCATCAACGGCTTCAGGGCGCGCGCCAGCTCAACCAGTGAAAATGAAGAGATGGCTGTGGCTTCGAGAAAATCACCCCGTTTGGTTTCCTGAAAGGTCTTGAATCCATCGGAGTAGTTCGCGAAGGCGATTGAGTGAACCAGGCCATGGATGAGTGTAATGCCTGCGGCGGAGAGATCTCCTGCCAAGCGCTCCGCAGCTCCTTCCTGCGCCACGTCACAGACGAACACAGGCCGGTCCTTCAGCAGTCCCTGCAAGGAGGAGCGACGCGCCTCCGAGCGAACGCTGTAGATTACCTTCGCTCCCTGCTCTTCCAACGCCCTTCCGACAAACCAGGCGACGCTCTTGCGATTGGCGACACCGGTGACGACGATGGTTTTTCCGGCAAGTGCTAGATAATCGGCCATGATACTGCGGATCACGATGCCTGCGATGCCACATCCTTGCTTCCGGATGGGGGTTTCCACGCAACAGCGAATTCGACAGTGAGGATACGCGTGTTGTCCGGTTTCCGGACGGCACCTGACATCATCGTGAATCCGCCCATGACATCCTTTCGCTTGACCTCGATCAGAACGGTGTCACCCGGAAAGACCGGGTTTCGAAAGCGGACGTCATTGATTTTTGCCAGAAGCGGCACACCTGCCCCCAACTCGGTTTTTTGCGCCGATGCCTGCCGGGAAAGAAAGACCGCGCCCGCCTGGAAAACCGCCTCGCAAAGAAGAACACCCGGGGTGATGGGCGCGCCGGGATAGTGCCCGCGATAGAAATCCTCATCAGCCCGCCAGGTTCGGCGGGCAACGAGGCCATCGGGTGATTCCGACACAATGTCGTCGACGAACAAGAATGGAGGACGGTGTGGTATGAGATCGGTGACAGGTGACGTCATGCGAATGAGTAATGGAAGGTAATGAACGGATTGAACGGAAGGCTAAGCAAGAGCCTTTCAGAGCCGAGCTGCAAATTTCACGCATGAAGCCCTTGCATTTCTTATTCGCAACCTCGATCGCTTTCGCGTGTTTTTTCTCAAGACACACTTAGCTTCAATCATGGGACTTCTCGACTATCTCAAATCACAGTTCATTGAAATCATCCAGTGGGAGGACGACTCCCGCGATACCTTGTCCTGGCGTTTCCCCGATGAGGACAAGGAAATCAAGCGCGGCGCTCAACTCATCGTGCGAGAATCGCAGACTGTCCAATTCGTCTACCTGGGGCAGTTTGGCGACACCTTTGGACCCGGAAAGCACACGCTTACCACAGACAATATCCCGATCCTATCGACACTGAAGGGATGGAAATATGGATTTGAGAGCCCCTTCAAGGCGGACGTCTATTTTGTCAATACCCGCCTGTTCACCGGGAACAAATGGGGTACATCCAATCCTGTCATGCTTCGCGACGCGGATTTTGGGATCGTTCGTGTTCGCGCGTTTGGCACCTATGATTTTCGCATCTCCGATGTGCCGACGTTTCTGAAGGAGGTCGCAGGCACGGATCATCATTTCCGCCTCGATGAATTTGCCGACACGATGCGGTCGAGGCTCGTGAGTGTTTTCACCGATGCCCTCGCAAGTTCGAAGGTGCCGGCACTCGACATCGCTTCGCGCTATGGCGAACTGGGTGAGGCCCTGCTCCCGCTGATCAATCCGACGTTGAAGGAGAAGTACGGGCTGGAACTGGGCAGCTTCATCATAGAAAACGTGTCGGTTCCTCCGGAAGTCGAGCAGGCCATCGACAAGCGCTCAAGCATGGCAGCAATTGGAAACCTGAACGACTACATCAAATTCAAGATGGCCGAAGGCATGGGCGCTGGCGGCGGCGGCGGCCCGGCCGGCACCGCGGCTGAGCTCGCCATGGGCTTCGGTATGGCCCAGCAGATGATGAACCAGCCAGGCGGCATGTTTGGGCCGCAAGGAACACCGCCCGCGGGCGGTCCGCCCGTAGCCGTCGGCGCAGCGCAGCCCCCGGCTGCAATGGACCTCCTTGGTCCGGCACAAGCGGCGCAGGCCCTTGGAGTTTCTGAAGCCGATGTGCTCGCAGAACTCGAGAAGGGCTCGCTCAAAGGGAAAAAGATCGGTTCGACCTGGCGTATCACCCGGACCTCGCTGACCGAGTTCATGAACAGTTGAGCAGGCGGCATCCGTATTCCGCATGGACGCCGTTGCCCGTTCGAAGTTTTCCTGTCCGTCGTGTGGCGCAGAAGCCACCTGGAACCCTGCAAAGAAGGCCCTCGTCTGCAGTTTTTGCGGAACGGTTTCTCCGGCAACGGTTGAACTTACCGGGTTCAGTCAGACGCCGGAGGCCATAGTCGAGCACGAACTCGTGCAGGCGCTGCGCAGCATTCCCGATTCGGCCCGGGGATGGCAGGCAAAGAAGATCCAGGTGAAATGTCAGTCGTGCCAGGCGATATCAGTTTTTGATGAGAAGAACGTGGGACAACGCTGCGATTTCTGCGGCTCCGCCTCGCTGATTCCCTACGAGGAGATCAAGGAATCGTTCCGGCCGGAGAGCCTGCTCCCCCTCAAACTCAGTGAAACGCAGGTGAGGGATTCGATACGGAAATGGTATGGCTCACGATGGTTTGCTCCAAACCGGCTCAAGCGTGGCGCAATGACTGACACGGTCAAGGGACTCTACATTCCGTATTGGACGTTTGACGCACAGGTTCATGCCGATTGGACAGCGATGTCCGGAGATTATTACTACGAAACGGAGTCGTACACGGATGCGAAAGGACAACGCCAAACGCGTCAGGTACGCAAGGTGCGATGGTATCCCTCTTCCGGTGCACTAGATCATTTTTTTGACGATGAACTTGTTTCGGCATCGCGCGGCGTTCACCCTGAACTCGTTCACGGCGTGGAGCCGTTTCCCACGAAAGAACTTGTCCCCTACAATCCCAGTTTCATCTCTGGCTGGGTCGTCGAGCGCTATCAAATTGATCTGCCCAGTGCGGCTCAAGCTGCCAGGGCCAAAATGGAATCAAAGACAGTGAGTCTGTGTGCCTCGCAGGTCCCGGGCGACACGCATCGCGACCTCAATGTCCGCTCCGCCTATTCAGCCCAGACATTCAAGCACATCCTCGTGCCAATCTGGATGGTGAGTTATGATTTTCATGGGAGAAGTTTCCAGTGCGTGATCAACGGCTACACGGGTTCCATTGCAGGCGAGTACCCGAAGAGCTGGATCAAGATTGCTCTCGCCGCACTCGGGATTGCTGCGCTCGTCATTCTTTTCCTCTGGTGGGGGAATCGCCAATAGCAATTGGGCGCGAAGGATCAGCTACCCAGTCACTCCATGAGCCCACGTAGAGTCGCGAACCCGATAATCCAGAGTACTCCATGGCGAAGAGGTTCACACACGAGGTGATACCCGAGCCGCAATGGTGAACCACCGATGTTGGCGGACGCGGTTTGATCAACAATTCAAATTCCTGCTTTAGAACTTCGCGCGGTTTTAAGGTCATGTCCGCATTGAGATTTGCTTTGAAAAAGCGGTTGAGCGCACCAGGGATGTGCCCGGCCACACGATCGATAGGCTCAACTTCTCCGCGATAGCGGTCGCCGGAGCGCGCGTCAACGACCAGCAGTTTCCGATCGCTCAGGTGTGACATCAACTCATCCGCCGATGCCGTCGCTCGGAAATCAGCCTCGTTCGTCATGGGAATGACGACTCTTGGGGATGGTGCAACGGTGGTAATATTTCGACCCTCTGCCTTCCACTTGGTGATTCCGCCATCAAGAAGTCCAACATTCCTGTGCCCCAACCAGCGGGACATCATCCACCAAAGGCGCCCTGCAAAAAAGCCGCCTGCGTCATCGTATGCCACGATTGTCGAAGCCTGGGTCACGCCACAGCGCGCAAGAAACCCAAGAAAAGCGGATCTATCGGGCAGCGGATGACGCCCTCCCCTTTCCCCTTTTTTCCCTGAAAGATCCCCGTCAACCCTCGCAAGGAATGAGCCCGGTATGTGTCCTTCACCGTAGACCCGTTCGCCCTTGCCTGTATCGGCAAGATCATGCCGACAGTCGAAAACGACCCAGTCGGGATCATTCAGGTGAGCACTAAGTACGTCAGTCGAGAAGAGCATTGTGGATTCGAGTGGATCAATTGCTGAACGGAAATCCGGAGACAGGCTGGTCCCTGGCATTCTTCGAAGCAACGTTTCGATTTCCTGGATTTGAGTGTGACACCTTTCGCTTGAGCTGGCAGGGCTGAGGCTACGTAAAATCGAACTGGGTACGCATGCATACCTCTTGTCGCCGGGTGATGATTCTAATCTGCCTCATGGGCCTCCTTCACGAGGGCAACTGCGTAGCGGAGAATGCCTCCCTTGCCGCAGAACAATCTTCTGTGGATCTGGAGATCGGGACGATCTGGCAGGTGGGATCAGGCACGCCACTTTCGTATCGACTATTCCCGACCCAACTTTCTTGGAGATCCAAGGAAGCTTGGGGGTGTGATGTGGGAAACTCGTTTCGGCTGCGTTTCCGACATCGCCTAACATTTCAAGCGACGTGGATCGATCAAGGTCCCGAATCCCACTACATTGCACTTGGCGGTTCTCCCTCAATTGAACTTTGGGATCATCGCGAACGCTGGGGCATAACGGGTGGCGCCGGTGGCGGACTTGGTCTTCTGGATTCGCGAGGAGTCAAGGGAGGACAGGGGCAGGATTTCACGCTGCACTGGTTTGCACGTGCCGGAATCGAGCACGTCGTTGCGCCGGGTCGCCGGATGAGTGTGGGCATTCTCTTTCAACACATGTCGAACGGGGGACAGACGAAACCCAATCCCGGGATCGATGCGGTTGGCGTCACCCTGGGCTATTCGTGGAGCTATTGATGCCGGCTCGTATGTTCGCTTGGCGATCGTTGTGCTTAAGTGTCAGGATCTCTTTTCTTTTCCATGGACGCTATTCTTCATTTTGCCGGATACCGATTCACCCGGCTAACCGGCTTGCAGGAATTGAAAACTGACCTGCTTGCGTTTTGCCGCGAAAAGGAGCTTTGTGGCACGATCCTTCTCAGTGAGGAAGGGGTGAATTTCTACGTCGCTGGGAGTCCGACCGCCTGTGAAGCTTTGATGGGCAAGTTGCATTCCATCCCAGGTCTCGGCGGACTGAGCGCACGCCGCAGCATCTGCGCGAATCGGCCGTACGAACATATGCGGGTGAAGGTAAAGCGGGAGATTATCGCCTTCGGCATTGATGGCGTGGATCCCGCAGCGCGTACATCGCCAAAGCTTTCCCCTCACGAACTGAAGGAATGGCTCGATGAAGGACGCGACGTCACCCTTCTGGATACGCGAAACGACTATGAGATTCACTCCGGCACGTTCAAGGGAGCCGTGCCGGCGGGCATCGACCATTTTCGCGAATTTCCAGCGGCCGTGCGAAAACTTCCTGGCGATTGGAAATCGCGTCCTATCGTGATGTTCTGCACGGGAGGAATACGCTGCGAGAAGGCCGGTCCATTCATGGAGCGCGAGGGATTTCGAAACGTATTCCAGCTCGATGGCGGTATTCTAAGATATTTCGAGGAATGCGGAACAGCTCACTATGAGGGCGAGTGTTTCGTCTTCGATCAGCGCGTCGGGCTGAATGCGGCCTTGGAGGGAACCGGTTCGATCCTATGTTCTCGGTGCCAAACGCCGATCACGGTTGCTGAGCAGTCCCACGCGGGCTACGTACCGGGAGCCCCTTGTCCGACGTGCAAGAGCAGGGCCGACGCGGTGCGGCTCGTCGACTAGGTCTGAAAGCGCCGCTCACATTTCGAACTGCGAAGCACAGCCTTGCTTCTCCGGAAAATCATTTCGCTTCAGGAACGGGATTGGAGTCGTCGCTCAATGCAGACGGCAGCACAGCCCTCCGTCGCCGCCGCCAGCGCGCAATCAGCCCTTCGCTTGGACTGACAATCCAGACCAATGCAAACAACAGCGCTCCTGCGACGACCATTGCGGCGGCGATCGAGCAATCCAGCCATACTCCAAGCGTCACCCCGAGCCATGAGCTTATGGCTGCGTGGACAAGCGACAGCAGATGGACTCTCGAAAGGCGCGTGGAAAGCAGCGATGCCGTTGCGCCAGGAAGGATCAGCATGGCCACCACAAGAATGGCACCAACCGATTCAAAAGCGCTGACAACAACCACGGAGAGCGCTGCCATCAAACCATAGTGCATCAGAGTCGGATTTGTCCCCAGCGATCGCGCGAGTCCGGGGTCAAATGCGCTGACGAGCAGTTCCTTGTAGAATGCGACAATCAGGAGCCCGACCATCAGCAGCACTGCCGCCATTCGGACAAACGGAACAGGGCCCAGAACAACGCCACCCACGCTGACCATTGGCTCAAGGGGAACAAAGGCGATTTCGCCATAGAGGACACAGTCTGCATCGAGATCCACCTGAGCGGCGTAGAGGCTGGTCATGACCACGCCGATAGCAAACAACGTTGAGAACGTAATGCCGATGGCGGCATCCTGCTTCACGCGGGTCAGCTTGTGAATGCTCTCAATGGCTATCGTCGTGAAAACACCTGCTGCGAGGGCGCCGGCAAACATGGGAAGGGTTCCACGGCTGCTTGTGACAAGAAACGCCGCTACGAGACCGGGCAGCACACTGTGGCTGACCGCATCGCCCATCAGCGCCATGCGCCGCAACATCAGGTAATTTCCCACAAGGCCGCAGGCACTGGTCACGGCGAAGCCCATGGCTGCAATCCATCCAAAGAGGGAAAGATTCTCCGTCCACGGCGCAACGAGCACCGCATGGGGATCGAAGGCAGGGATCATGGCATTCATTTTCCTGATCCGTTGCCGCCCTCGCGCCGCGCGTCGCCGCCGTGAATCGTCCGCGCACTGGGGATCGCCCTGCCATGGGGATCAAACGTTGCATAGCCCAAACGCCTCTCAAGATCGCGCACGACCGATTCTCCAAGGATGTGCTCGATCTTCTCGGCATCCTCGTGCACATGGTCAGCGGCGATGTTTGCCGATTGTGTCAGGTAGAGTTCCCACAGGCGGTGATTACGCACAATCTCCCCTGCCCTCTTGCGCCCGGAGGGCGTGAAATAGAGCGCATCCCCCGAAAGCGTCGCCAGTCCATGGCGAACGAGATCCCGCCCCAGACGCTGGGCATCATCGATCGTTTCACGACGCCGGATTGCCAAGTCGTGGAGAGTGACCCCTTCCGTGCGAAATTGGGTCGCCTCCATGACGTGAAACATCGATTTGAGCGTGTTCTCGCGTTGGGTGCGCGCGGCGCCTCTTCGTCGCAACAACCATCGGGCGACCACACCATGCCTCGGGCCGAAAAGAAAAGCCGCTGAGAACAACGCACTCGCGCCGATCACCATGAGCGGTCCGGTCGGAAGACTGGGACCGACAAAGGACAGAAATGCACCAGCCATGCCGGCACCCACGCCGAAGGCCGCCGCCATCACGACCAGGCGGTGAAGCCGGTCCGTGAGCAGGTAGGCCGCAGATGCGGGTGTGATCAGCATGGCCGACACCAGCACCACGCCGACGGCCTGAAGCGCAATGACGACCGACGCGGTCAGCAGCAGCATGAGCCCGTGATGTATCCATCGCGTCGGCAAACCGATCGATCGGGAGAAGCCAGGATCGAAACTGGAAGCGAGCAGCTCCTTGTAGAAAGCGACGACCATGACGACGGCAATGGAGGTAACGATTGCCATCAATGTGATGTCTTCGGCACTAAGTGCCGCAGCCTGCCCGAAGAGAAACTTGTCCAGCCCGCTTTTGTTGCCGGTCGGCAGACGCTGAATCATTGTGACAAGACAGATTCCAATCGCAAAAAATGTCGCGAGCACGAGACCGAGCGCTGCGTCCTCCTTGAGGCGGGTTGTACGCGAGATCGCCGAAACAAGGAATGTACCCAGCAGTCCCGCAATTGTCGCACCGATGAGGATCGCAAGGGGATCCTTGGTCATGTTCCAGAGGAATCCTATCGCAACACCGGGTAGAACCGCGTGAGACAGTGCGTCGCCCATCAATGCCATCTTGCGCACCACGATGAAGCTTCCCAAGAGACCGCAGCTCAATCCCAGCAACACCGATCCGATGAGCGCGAATCGTACTGATGCGTCCTGCAGCGTGAAAAAGCGTACGATCTGGGTGCTCCAGTCCGAGCTGACAAATTCACGCACACCTGCGGCTTCAACCGGAGATGTCGCCGCGGCAAGAAGCAGAATCAGAAGAGCTCTCGACGCTGTTCGACTCATGGCTGGCGGTTCATCAGATGGGGATGCACAGGTCACCGTGACGCTCCATGCGCGCCGAGCGCCTGCGCGACTTCACTGAGAATGGTCAGGCGGCCGCCATAGGTCTTCTGTAGAAGTTCTGCGGTGAAGACGTCCGCCGTTTTTCCAAATGCGACAACGTTCATGTTGAGAAGGAGCAGATCGTCAAAATACTGGCGGGCCGTTGGAAGGTCGTGGTGGACGACAAGCAGTGTTTTTCCCATGTCGCGAAGCTCGCGCAGCACGGCGATGATGGCCGCTTCGGTGGCTGCGTCCACGCCCGCGAAAGGCTCGTCCATGAAGTAGATGTCCGCCTCCTGGGCAAGCGCGCGCGCAAGGAAGACACGCTGCTGCTGACCGCCCGACAGATTTGCAATCTGTCGGTTCGCATACGGCAAAAGATGGACTTTTTCCAGGCAGGCGCGGGCAACACTTCGGTCAGCCTTGCTGGGGCGACGCAGGACTCCGAGGCGTCCGTATCTTCCCATCAGAACCACGTCCATCACGTTGACTGGAAAGTCCCAATC
Source organism: Verrucomicrobiota bacterium (assembly GCA_014584295.1). Classification (GTDB taxonomy): domain Bacteria; phylum Verrucomicrobiota; class Verrucomicrobiia; order Opitutales; family Opitutaceae; genus UBA6669. The sequence goes on along the minus strand of JACTNC010000050.1, from coordinate 137,522 downwards.
CACCGATTCCCGTTGCGGCACGTACCCCACCCGTCGCGCCATCTTGTGAAACGATTCCCCGAAGAACTTCACCCAACCGCTTTGCAGCGGCAGCAGCCCCATGCAGGCCTTGATGAGCGTCGACTTGCCTGCCCCATTGGGTCCCACGATCCCGATGAGGCGTCCGGGCTCAATGACGAGATCGACTCCCCACAGGACGGGCTTCTTGTGGTAGGCGACAGTCAGGTCGTGTATTTCCAGCGGTGCGTAGGGATCGCTCATGATCAATCAGAAACGTTGTGAGAAACCCAGGGTCACCACCAGGTCGGGCGCCGGTCGGGTCAAACCGATGGCCACGCCCGCATCGAGCTGCAGGTCCTCGTTAACCATGAAAGTCAGTCCGGTATTGAAACCCATGGCCGGTTTGCCACCCCCCGTCTCAAGGGTAAGTTCTACAAACGCGCCGAGCTTGTCCGTGAGATCCCGACCAACCGTGACCGTATTGATCCAGATCGTATCGTAGCTGTCGCGTTCGTTGCGCGCCAGGTCCAGTTCCGTCATTGCCCCGAGGCTCAATTCGCTCCCCAGTTTCATCGCAAAGGGAAAGATGATGCCTCCCTCGACGGAATCATTGCCGAGCGCATCTGACGCGGTGGGCAGCTTGATGAAGGGCATCACACCAAACGCTGTTTCGCCTCCATCGTTTCCCCAGAAATTGCACTTTACCCGCAGCGTGGTATCCCCCATCCCGCGTTGCCGTACGCGAATGCCCAGCGGACGATCCTCAACCTTCACGTCGAGATGTCCGTCAACCACCACCTGCAACTCCCACCGCGGTGTCAGCCCCAGGCGCAGGTTAAAAGGCAGCAGATTCCAGATTTCCACGCGTGTGCCGCCCCCCCCGGAAGCGTGTCTCTCCCGAAGCCAGCTTGCCGCGCTCGCTTCGAGTTGCATGTGTCCGCGTTCGAGAGTGAAGGGACTCTCAGTCGCATCAGGACGATCCGTGCTGAATTCACGCGCAGCTTCGATTTTGCATGGGCACATCATCACTGCGAAGAGGGCAAAGGGATGGAAGAGATGACGCGGATTCTGAAATAAGAATCGGTTCACTTGAGAGAGTCGACAATCGTCGTTAGGTTATGCTTGATCATGCCTTCGTAGGTCCCGAGGTCATAGCCGTTTTCGATGGCACCCGGTGTTCCCATTGCATCGGAGAACAACTCCCCGCCGATCCTCACCCCTGCATCCCGTGAGACTCGCTCAATGGTTGCGTGAGGCACGCTGGATTCGACGAAAATCGCCTTGACGCGGTGGGATCGGATGAAATCGACGAGTTTTGTCATGTCCGACAAGGCGGCTTCGCTGACGGTGGAAATTCCCTGGAGGCCGATCACCTTGAATCCATAGGCGCGGCCAAAGTAGTTGTAGGCATCGTGACTGGTGACAAGGATGCGACGTTCCTCGGGCAGTTCCCTGGACTTGGCCAGCGACCAGAGGTGAAGCGCCTCAAGGGAGCGTCGCAGCGCGATCCCTCGGGCCTCGAATTGCATTTTGTGCGCGGGGTCATTTGTCGCCAGCGTTTCCACGACCGGCCGGATGCATTGGATCCAAAGAGATACATCGAACCAGACGTGAGGATCAGGATGGCCCTCGAATTTTGGTGGATGTAGCAAGCTCTCCCTAGGGATTTCGCGGGTTACCGGCACCACGGGCTTGTGCTTCTCGAGTCGCTCAAACAGCTCGGACATCTTTCCCTCGAGCATCAGGCCATTGTAGAAAATGACATCAGCCTTCTGGAGTTCAATGACGTCCGAGGCGCGCGCCTTGTAAAGATGCGGATCAACACCCGGTCCCATCAGGCCCGTCACCGTTGCAGCTTCCCCTCCGATCTGCCTGACGAGATCCGTGATCATCGTCGTTGTCGTAACTATGCGGAGCGGCGATGCCAAGGCAGCCCCGTTGAGGATGAGCAGGAGTGCAGTGCACTTCAGGCCAGGGTGAGATCGTTTCAGGAGCATGACTGAATGCAACCCCAGGGAACAGTTACCGCAAGCAAAAAATGTTAGCGTTACCTAATTTTAATCCCTTTCAGATCCAAATCTTGCCCTCTTGGATTTCTCGCTCCCACTCTCACCCTGCATGTCCAAATCGGCCGCGCGCATTGTCTTTCTTGTTACGGCGCTTTTTTTTGCAGCTTTCTTTCTGTGGCCGATCCTGCAGATCCTGAAAGGCGGGTTTGTCGACGCGGATGGCAAATTGACCTTTGCCTACTTTGTCGCGCTCCTCGCCGATCCGCTCTATCGTGAAGGGCTCGTAAATTCCTTTCTGCTGGCGTGTCTCACCACCGGCCTCGCTCTGTTGATTGCGGTCCCGCTGGCGTTCATCAGCGACCGCTTTGTGTTCCCGGGAAAATCCGCTCTCAGCTCGCTGGTCTTGATCCCGATGATTCTGCCGCCATTCGTTGGAGCGATCGGCATCAAACAGATCTTTGGTCAATACGGCGCATTCAACTCTCTGCTCGTGGCGCTCGGCCTTCGCCCGGAGGGATGGACCTATGACTGGTTTGCCCTGCATCAGTTCGGAGGCATCGCGGTTGTCAATGCGCTAACCCTCTACCCCATTCTCTACCTAAACTGTGTGGCTGCACTGGCAAACATCGATCCGGCAATGGAGGAGGCTGCAGAGAACCTTGGTTGCACGGGATTCCGACGGTTTCGGTTGATCACACTGCCTCTGATTAAGTCCGGACTGTTTGCAGGCGGAACGATCGTTTTCATCTGGGCATTCACCGAACTTGGAACGCCCTTGGTATTTGACTATGCGCGTCTCACAAGCGTGCAGATTTTTTATGGTTTGAAGGACATCGGAGGAAATCCGTTTCCCTACGCTCTCGTGGCAGCGATGCTCGTCTCGACGACACTGTTGTACGCCTTGGGAAAGGGAATCTTTGGCCGACAGAACCATGCCATGATGGCTAAGGCGACCACCAGCAGCGGCCCGCGCCGACCAGGGGCCGTCGGGGCGTGGTTGTGCACCTCCGCCTTTGCCGGCATCACCTTTCTCGCCATATTGCCTCACCTCGGCGTGGTCCTCGTCGCGTTTTCGGATGACTGGTACGCAAGTGTTCTGCCGCGCCGACTCACGCTGGAGAACTTCAGGATCGCGCTCGGACATGATCTCACAGTTCCGGCAATCGCAAACAGCCTCAAATTCGCGAGCATTTCGACAGTCCTCGATGTCATCTTGGGCATCGCTATAGCCTACGTCGTCGTTCGCTCGAAGGTTGCCGGTCGACAGGTGCTCGATTTCCTATCGATGCTTCCTCTGGCTGTTCCGGGGCTTGTTCTTGCCTTCGGGTACCTGGCGATGTCCCAGGACGGAAGGCTGTTCTCCTTCCTAAATCCGACCCGTGATCCGACCATCTTGTTGATCATCGCCTATTCCGTGAGACGACTTCCCTACGTCGTGCGATCGGCAGCGGCAGGTTTCCAACAGACGAGCGAAACCCTCGAGGAGGCAGCTCAGAACATGGGGGCCTCGCCCCTGCGTGCTCTGCGCAAGGTCACCTTGCCATTGATCATGGCGAACCTGATCGCGGGCGGCATGCTGGCATTTGCGTTCGCGATGCTCGAGGTAAGCGATTCCCTCATCCTCGCCCAGAAGCAGGCGTTTTATCCGATCACGAAGGCAATCCTTGAACTTCTGCAACTTCTCGGTGACGGAAAGTTCATTGCAAGCGCGCTCGGCGTCTGGGCGATGGCCTTCCTTGGAATCACGATTGTCGGAATGACCATCCTGCTTGGAAAGAAACTGGGCGCCATCTTCCGCGTTTGACCGCGTCAGACATGATCTGGCTGCTGATCGTCTCGTTCATCTGGGCATTTTCCTTCGGACTGATCAAGGGCCGACTGAGCGGAATCGATCCTGTCATTGTTGCATTTCTGCGCATGGCCATAGCGACGGCGGTGTTTCTTCCCTTTCTCAAGCTGAGAGGAGTGGGCGTCAGGCTTGTCGCGCGCCTCGTTGCAATCGGAGCCCTTCAATTTGGGCTAATGTACGTCCTGTATCTTCACGCCTACAGGTATCTGCAGGCCCATGAAATCGCGCTCTTCACCATTCTCACGCCATTTTACCTGGCATTGCTTGATGCACTCTTTGAGAAACGCGTCCAATTGCGTTTCCTCGCAGGAGGCGCACTTGCAATTGCGGGCGGTGCCGTCGTCACCTGGCACCGGGCAGACGGAGCCAGCCTGACGTTTGGTTTCTTTCTCGTTCAAGGGTCAAACCTTTGCTTCGCAGCGGGACAGCTTTTCTACCGCCGATTGCGGCGAAGATTCCCCGATGGCATCAAAGACCACCAGGTGTTTGCCTGGCTTGCCGCAGGCGCGAGTGTCATCGCGGGATTGATCACCCTTGTCACGTCTTCGTGGTCTGATTTCACGCCGACACTGCCGCAGTCGCTCGTGCTCCTTTACCTCGGTGCGATTGCGTCCGGACTGGGGTTCTTCCTGTGGAACTTGGGTGCAACCCAAGTGAATGCGGGACTGCTCAGCGTGTTCAACAATCTCAAAATCCCCCTGGGCATTCTCTGCTCGCTGGTGTTTTTTCATGAACGAACCGATCCGCTCAGGCTGCTTGCAAGCCTGGGGATGATGCTCCTGGCAATCTGGATGACACAAGCGAAAGGCAGCACAGGCAGTGCTCCGATTCGGAGATGAAGCATTTGCGGGACAGGCAATTTCCTCTATCGAAGAGAATATGTCCAGAGTCACTCTTGCGCCTGCAGTCGGCACCGTTTCCGCGGACTCCACCGCGACTGGCATCCTTGCGGCGCTCAGCGTTTCACACCTCCTGAACGACACGATCCAGGGCATGCTGCCCGCGATCTATCCCATGCTGAAGCATGCTTTTTCGCTGAGCTTCACGCAGGTCGGGCTCATTACGCTTGCCTTTCAGGGCACCGCTTCACTCCTGCAACCGCTGGTCGGGACCCTGACGGATCGCAGGCCGCTGCCGTTTTCCTTGGGCATTGGCATGGCCATAACGCTTCTCGGAATCGTATGCCTCTCCAGTGCCCCGAATTATGCGTTTGTGCTCGTCAGTTCGGTCCTCATCGGGTTCGGATCCGCGGTTTTTCACCCAGAGGCATCGCGCCTTGCCCGACTTGCATCGGGGGGACGTCATGGACTGGCACAATCCGTATTCCAGGTCGGCGGCAACCTGGGCAGTTCCCTCGGTCCTCTCCTTGCCGCGGTGCTCGTGATGTCAGGAGGACAGACACATACGCTCTGGTTTGCGCCGCTTGCGGTCATTGCGATCGTGATTCTTGTTCGTGTGGGAGGCTGGTACAGGGCTCACCTTCAATCCTTGCATTCACCAGGTGTTCGACGTGTGTCCCCGGCATCGATGCCCTTTAGTCGCGGCGTCACGTTGCGTGCCTTGCTCGTGCTGATCTGTCTCATATTCTCAAAGTACATTTATCTCACGAGTCTCACGAGTTACTTTACGTTCTATCTCATCGACAAGTTTCATGTGCAGCCATCGAGTGCACAGCTCCTGCTTTTTCTATTTCTGTTTGCAGTGGCTGCCGGGACAATCATCGGCGGCCCAGTGGGCGATCGGATCGGTCGCAAGATAGTCATTTGGATTTCGATTCTCGGAGTCGCTCCATTCACGCTTCTGCTCCCGCATGTGGGTCTGCATGCCACGGTCCTGCTCAGCATGCTGATCGGCCTGGTTCTTGCATCGGCCTTCTCGGCGATCATTGTCTATGCTCAGGAACTGGTTCCCGGAAAGGTGGGGCTCATTTCCGGCCTGTTCTTTGGTCTCGCCTTTGGCATGGCCGGCATCGGGTCAGCGCTCCTCGGCAGCCTGGCAGATCATACGAGCATTCAGTTCGTATTCCGCGCCTGCGCGTTTCTTCCTCTGCTCGGCCTGCTCACGGTTTTTCTGCCCAAGCTTCCCCGCATCCACGCGCGATAGCGGTACTGCCGCCTCTTTTGAGGCTATTGAATATCGAACGACGCCTGCAGCGGAAACACAGGCCTGCCCAACCGCCGACTTGAACGGGACTCAAACGAGAGTGCTACGCGATGGTTGTGAGTGACGAAGCGTATGAAGTCCACGCGTGTCACGCAAAGGCAGCGCGTCTCTTCGACGGCAATGGCATCAGCACCGGCCGCACTGTTCTGCAGAAGCTCCGTATCACCAAACGCGTCTCCCTCGTCAAACTGCTCGATGACCTGCCCATGGGATACTCGCTGCACCCGACCTTCCCAGATGATGTGAAAGATCCGTGGATCCTCTGCGTACTGCACAATGCGCTCCCCTTTCTCATATCTACGCATTCGAGCGATGTCGCTTAGGCGGATGACGGATGCAAGCTGCCAGCCGGCGCACAAGGGCAATGATCGAAGAAACGAGCAGATATGCGCGAGTGAATGGACCCGAAGAACTCCCAGATTCTGGACGATGCGGTCCTGAAAGACCTTGGCGGGGAGTGTCAGCGCAAGCACGGGCGTGCGGCTCCTTACCTCCACAGGCAAACCATCCGGATCAACCAGGCTGTGGGCTCCGAAGATATCTCCCTCTGAAAGAGGCTGTACCCTGCCGGCGCGCCCCGCTGCATTTCGGCGGGTAGCGGCTGCGCTCCCCCTCACGATCAGGCCGATTTCCTTCTCTTCGTTCGGGGCGGACAGTATCCGCCAGGGATTGTAGCGCTTGAGTACAAACTTTCGGGTGATCTCAAGTTGCTTCTGCATGGGCAAAGTGCGGAAGAGCGGGCTCCTTGACATCGCCTTCAGCGTCTCCGCCTGTGCGAGTCGTCCTGAAGGCAGTACCTTCCAGCGTCGCGATTGATGACGGACATCGTTGATCAACCGCGCACCCCGGCGCTTGGTGATTGTGGAAAGGACCCAGCCAAGAATGCCCAGGACAAAGAGTCCGACCAGCCCGCCGGAGATGATACCCATACGCTCCCAGTACCAGGAATTGGCAAGGAGCTCCAGGGCACGCACGTCCAGCGCCTGGTAGATGACATGGGTCGTAATCGCGAGCCAGACCAGGCTCATAGCCAGAAGCGCGATCAAGGCGTTGCCATCGAGATGTCGACGGAATGACCGGATCATCCTTTTCGGCTGGAGGTTGCTGGAAAATAGAAAATCGCGATCGGTGTCGATGCGGAGATGGCTCGACAAGAGGCGCCGCCAGCGCGCCATGGGACCATACCATGGATTTAGCGCGACTATGGCTCCAGCCATGGGCAGGGCCGCCCAAGTCTGCTGATACGCACACGCAGCCGCCGCCGTGGCAACCAGTGGCGCAACACAAATCAGCTCGATCCCTGAACGAACGCGTTGCGGCTGAAGGATGGAATCCATCAACTCCACATAAACATGGGGAACAGGTCGGAAAACTTTTCCTCGCGGTGGAGGGAACCTGCCTCCCGCATGATGCAGGACCGATGCTCCAAGAAGGTATCCCAGCGACAACGCAGCCCCCCAGACTGCCCAGCCGATGAGCAGATCAGAAATCCCGGCAGGCAGGGTCAGAGGTGTGACGACGATCGATGCGAGGAAACTGATGCCGGATATTGCCGAAACAATGATTGCAACCTGCCATGGCAACTTTGGCCATCGCGCAGATGGCTTGGGCGCCGGCATAAACGTCGGCTTGCTGTCGCTGATGAGGATGCCCGCGCGGTGAGCCTTCAGGATCAATTCATAAAACTCCCCCAGTTCGAGACAGGTGCGTGTGAGTATGGCGCGCCCGAGCATTTGTGGAACCGTCTGCGGAGTTCTAAACGCCTCCAGCGTGACGCGTTGGGCTTCATTCACGCACAGGTACGTGCCGCTCGATGTATTCTTGAGCGCTACAACACCACGATCCGATACACCCGTCCTGACCTCAGGACTGTACTTCAGGACTTCGAGTGTGAGAAGAAAGTTCTCGTCCATGGAGCCAGGCGCGGTGAATCAGTCCGTCGAGGACGAAAGTGATCCGAGGAGTTCCTCGATCAACTCGGTGAGCTCGGAGACTTCGAAGGGTTTCGAAACGAAGAGGCATCCGCTTTCGCTTGCGAGCCAGCGCGTGTCCTCGTCGAGGCGTCCGCTCGCAAGCACCATCTGGATCCTCGGATCCCGGCGGCGCAATTCGGCGATCAACGTGAGTCCATCCACCGCGGGCATTACGACATCGACCAAGGCGAGTCCGATTTCTCCGCCATCCTTGGCCCATGCATCCATCGCCGCTTCGGCCGAATGGACCTTCCACGTCCTGTATCCGATCGCCGAGATAACCTCAGCGATCATATCGCAGAAGGCGGGCTCGTCATCGACGATCAGAACTCCCTTCCGTAGCTTCTCTTCACGAACGGACTTTTTCCACAGCTTGGTGACTTGGGGCAGAACGGGAGCATCAATGGTCATGGTGATGATAGGTTTAGAGGCGCGAATCTCCCTAACCATCGGCACCGCAGGGGGCTGCCTGAAAAGAATCGATCAAGGTTCCCGCAGCAAATAGACCTGCTGCTGCAACCTACTGGTTATTACGTTCCAACCACTGCTCAAATCGGTAGGCGTCATCGGGAACATCGACACCAATGGTCGGATCCTCGGTCAATTCGCAGGCAATGGGGAATCCATTCTCAAGTACACGAAGTTGTTCCAATTTCTCAATTTGCTCCAGTTTACCTTGCGGGAGGGAAGCAAATTGCTCCAAGAGGTCGCCTTGGTAGGCATACATGCCCAAGTGACGATAACAGGCATTCACTCCAATCCACTCATCATCCACACTGCCCGCGCGATCCCGGGCAAACGGGATGCATGAGCGCGAGAAATACAGGGCGCGCCTGGAAGTCTCGGAAAGAACGACCTTTACCTGATTGGGATTTCGGAAATCTGCGGCATTCGTAAAGCGGGTGGCAAGAGTCGCCATCGGAGCATCGGCTTGAATGGCCTCTGCCAAGGCAAGGATGTGCTTGCGGGCCACAAGTGGCTCATCGGCCTGAACATTGACGACAAAACGTGCGCCGATCTTTCGATTTGCCTCGGCGATGCGGTCCGTGCCGCTGGCATGCGAGGCGCTTGTCATGATCGTTGAAAAACCGCCTTCCTTGAGGGGCGCGGCGAGCAAGGGGTCATCAATGGCGAAATGGAGCGGAAATTCGGGCGCCACGGCCGCAAGCCGTTCTGCCACCCACTGCAGGAGCGCCTTGCCACGAATCGGATGAAGAAGCTTGCGGGGAAATCGCGTCGATTCGAGACGGCAGGGGACAATGATCGCTAGGCCAGACATGTCTCGAATCGTGGCCGGGAGATTTTGGGTTGCAAGCCGGGCGCTTGTCTCAAGGTTTGCAGGGGTACACGCATGGACAAAATCGACCCGTCAGCACCCGTTCATCCAATCACAAAGGAGCTGGTTGTGCAGAACAAGATGGGCATTCATGCACGTCCTGCGGCCATGATCGTCCGGGTCACAAACAAGTTCAAGGCCGACGTCTTTGTCGAAAAGGACGAAGAGCAGGTCAATGGCAAGAGCATCATGGGCTTGATGATGCTGGCCGCCGGCAAGGGGTCCAAAGTGAAGTTTATCGTCACTGGGGATGATGCTTCCCAAATGCTGGCCGAGCTGGACTCACTTTTTAATCGAAAGTTCGACGAGGCTTGACGCGTTAGGGTGGTACAGGGCGTGTAATTTGACCCTCCCTACCATTCAATCTCGCTACCGTAGCTGCGGTGCGCGGTTTGTCTGCAGATTTTTGAGAACGCGGATGTTGATGAGGGTCTAACTTCCAAAGAAATCCTTTGCGTTTTGGGTCGTTTGCCGCGCGAGTTCGTCAAGGGACAATCCCAAAACGTCGGCTGCCATTCCAGCGGTGTGGATGAGGTGGGCGGGTTCGTTGGGCTTTCCGCGATGGGGAACGGGTGCAAGATACGGGGCGTCTGTTTCTAGCATCAGTTTGTCACGACCCTGTCGCTTAAGCGCAGCCCGGACGTTTTCTGCGTTCTTGTAGGTCAGCACTCCTGTGAAGGAACCACGCCCTCCGCGCTCAATCAGGGACTCAATTTCCTCAGGCCCTTCAACGAAGCAATGAAAGACCACCCTTGTCCAATCCACACCACTGGCATCAATCATCTCGACACATTCCTTGAAGGCACCGCGTGAGTGCACGACGACTGGAGTCGAAAGAGCCCTCGCCAGCCTGAGGCACTCGGCAAAAGCCGCGCGTTGATTGGAAAAAATGCGATCCGCAGCCACTGAATCCTTCGGCAGGTGAAACCGATCAAGTCCGGTCTCACCGAGGGCCACGGGACGCGGCCGGCTGCCGTCGGCCCAGAATGTTTCAATCTGCGCCACCTGCTCCGGCCAATCTTCCTCGACCGAACACGGATGCAGCCCCACGGTGTAGGCAACAAAGTCGCGTGTGGACTCAGCCAGGGTTCGGTAAAGCTCCCAGTCATCCGTGGAGGTTCCGATCGTGATGATTCGCTCAAGGCCCGCTTCGCGCGCGCGGCCAAGAGTAGCAGGAAGTTCACCGCGGCGGGTGAACGACTCCAGGTGGGCGTGAGTGTCTGTCAGTCCCATGTGGCGTAAGGCAGAAACGAGAAATCAGTGGTCACAAGTCGGATTTCAGCGGACAGAGGTCGGGGCCGTCCGCTCGGGTGAAGCATGATAGGAGGCTCAATATCGGAGTTTCCAGGTCGAGGGCTCATTTCTGACCTCCGATCTCCGACCTCTGCCTTCTGCCTCCGCCCTTCAACGTTTCACACTTCATTTTTCCTATCCCCCATGAGGTACAGCGGGGAATATCGTTCGCGCAGGTACCGCAACAAATAGCGGGGCGAGAGATCTTCGCCGGTCACATGCCTTACGATGCCGAGGGTGTCGAAGCGGCGACCTTGCGAATGGATGGCGCGGCGCAGCCATCCCAGCAGGCGGCCAAAGTTTCCTGAGGCGAAGTCCGCCTCTAGTCCGGGCAGGTCGGCATTGGCCTTGTACCACAGTTGCGCTGCGATCATGTTCCCAAGGCAGTAACTGGGGAAATATCCAAACATGCCGCCGCTCCAGTGGACATCCTGCAGCACGCCTTTCGAGTCGGTGGGAGGCGACATTCCGAGGATTCTGGCAGAGCGCTCGTTCCAGGCGAACGGCAGGTCTCTGACTGTCACATCGCCGCGAAAAAGGCTCTGCTCAATTTCAAATCGCAGCAGGATGTGAAGGTTGTAGGTAACTTCGTCCGCGTCGACGCGAATCAGGGTGGGCTCGACCGCGTTGATCGCCCGATACAACTGGTCGCTGGAGAGCGACTGGGTCTGCGTTGGAAAATGGGCTCGAAAGCGAGGCTCAAAAAATGTCCAGAAGGCACGGCTGCGGGAAACCTGATTCTCCCACAGACGACTCTGCGACTCATGCACGGCCATCCCGATTGCCTGCCCAAGAGGGGTGCCCTGGTCCGACAGCGGCAGGCCCTGCTCATAGAGCCCGTGTCCCGTTTCATGAATCGAACTGAAAAGCGCATCCAGTGGTTCATCCTCATTGAAACGCGTTGTCATTCGAACATCGGCCCCGGCCCCTTCGCAGAAGGGATGAAGCGATACGTCCAAACGCCCGCGGCGGTAGTTGAAGCCCAGGCGTTCGGTGACCTCCCGAAGAAAGCGTCTTTGCTCCTCGATCGGAAACCCGCGAAAGAGACCGCTTGGAGACTTGTGGGGGGACGACAGAATCTCCGCGACCAGGGGAATCAATCCTGCCTTCAATTCTGAAAACAGCGTGGTAATGACATCGCAGGTCGTCCCCGGATCATGTTTGTCCAGGGCGTAGTCGTACGGTCGGTCGCCCCACCCCAGGTACTCTGCCTCACGACGTGCCATCTCGAGGTGCTTTTCCAGAAATGGCGCAAACGCTGGGAAATCATTCTCGGCTCGAGCCCGCGCCCAGGCGTGGTAGGCATTGCTGTTCAGACGTGCGCGCTCCGAAACAAAGGTTGCGGGAAGTCGCGTAACGCGATCGTAGTCACGTCTCGCATGACGGACGACCGTTTGCTGATCCCCGTCAAGCACGGCCCGGCTGCTTTCGAGCTCCTGAAGCAGGGCTCCGATTTCGGGGTCTGCAGCGGCCGAATGCCCGAGTTCAGCCAGCAGAGCCATTTGCTCTGCACGCTGGTCCGAGCTGTCGGTCGGGAGATTGACCTGTTCATCCCAGCCAAGCAGACCAGAGACCGTCCCCAACAGATGGCTGCGTTTGAGTTTCTCGATCAGTTTCGGATATGGCGAGGAAGACATCGTGCGTCACACCTTTGCGCTATTGTCACATTTGAAATGCACACGTGAACGGCGCAACGCGTGCGCACGCATGGCCGCTTCCTTGTTTCCCTCGCGACGCTGGAAGCCAAAACTTGAAGGAGTTGAATCGAGTCGCGCGGATTCGCCGGCTGCCGCATACGCAAGGAAAATCAGTACCTCCGTTGACGGCGGAAGCCTTCGCGCGGGAAACCCTGTATGGGTCGACAACCAGCGCAATAAGGGCGCTGATGGGAAGGTACGCGTCGAGTCGCTCACACCACCACCCTGCCCGCGGGTAGTTGGGCCGTCAATGTCCGCCATTGCCCGCTGTTCGTACTGCGCATGAAATGTATGTTCCCGGCGATGGCCACTCTTGCTTCAACTCATTCAGCCTGGTCGGCCTCAAGCAAGGTCTCCGCGATGGCAGCCCATTCTTCAGACAAAGATGTGTCGGGCAATGGGGACGGGCGGCCGGACCGGGAATACCAATAACGGGCATTGGAGATGTCGCCTTCCTTCCGGTGCAGGTAGGCGTGAACCCAGTCACCCTCGCGGCTTCCCGCAGATTGGCACAGTTCATGTGCCCGCGTCCAATTGCCTGCAGCATCATGCCAGAGCGCCTGGAGGGGCAGGCTCAGGTGGTCGATGGTAGGTATGCGCTTCAAGTCTTCGCTGTTCATGGGACCTGAGCAAAAGCAAAGAGTCCTGGGTGATGTGCGCAAGCGGCGCATGCAGGTGTGCGTTTGCGAGAGAGTGGCTTGAAAAAACATGCCGGCGGTATTGGTCTTCCTGAATGCCTGCAGTTATTGAGCACTTGGTCCGACGCCTGAGCTGGGAAGAGCTCGACAAGGCCTATCTGCGCAGACTCGTTGAAATTGCCCGCGATGAGGACCTGAACGGACTCGGGTTGCGTCAACCTCCCTCAAGGCAGGGCGATGCGTCGACCGCGAGCATCGGTGGAAATCCCCCCGCTGCGGCCGCGGATATTGTGGCACGTCAGGAGATGATCGCCTGCGGCCTGCCCTTGGTGCCTCTCATCCTTTCCGCGTACGGAGGACGTGCCACCGTGCAATTACGGGTGAAGGATGGTGCTGTCGTTTTGCCAAGGCAGGTCCTGGCAACGCTCGCAGGAGATCCGAGGATCCTGCTTTCAGCGGAACGAACCGTGCTGAACTTTCTCCAGCGGCTTTCCGGGGTCGCCACTCAGACTCGGCGCTATGCTGAGGCGCTGGGATCGGGCCGCACGCGGCTGCTTGATACCCGCAAGACGACGCCTGCGTTTCGCATGCTTGAAAAGTATGCCGTCGCCTGTGGCGGCGGCTGGAACCATCGCTTGGGGCTCTTTGATCGGGTCATGCTCAAGGACAATCACCTCGCTCTGCTCGGGTTCCGAACCGGAAGTGAATCCCTTGGCGCGAAGGATTTGCCCGGCCGTCAGCTTGCGGCAGCCGTAAGCAGAGCGAAAAACAATGCGCCGGAACTGCCGGTTGAAGTGGAGGTCGATACGCTGGAGCAGATACCGGCTGTTATTGATGCAGGTGCGGATGTGATCCTACTTGATAATTTCAACCTCCCCCGCCTGAAGATGGCCCTCAGGCTCATCCGCGGTCGCACGTTTACCGAAGCAAGCGGTGGCATCACGCTCAAGGCCCTCCCACGGCTCGCGGGTCTCGGACTTGATTTCGTTTCCACCGGTGCACTGGTCCACCGCAGCGCCTGGACGGACATCGGACTCGATTGGAAGACATAAGCAATGGACTCCCTTGAATCCTATATTCTCCGCGAATTGCTGATGTTCGAGGGTGACTACATCTCTGGATCGGCGCTCGCAAAGAAGCTCGGCATCAGCCGGGTGGCGATCTGGCAGCACATGGAAAACCTGCGCGCGCAGGGCTACATTTTCGAAGCGGTGCGTGCGAGAGGGTATCGGCTCATCTCCAAGCCGGACCGCCTCGATGCCGCACTCGTGCGCGCCTACCTTCCGCTTCGCAACCGGACGCTAACGCTGACCGTCCTCGATTCGGTCGATTCAACCAATGACGAAGCCGCGAGGGAACTTGCAGGCGGCAGGTCGGCGCCGTTTGTCATCATCGCCCGTGAGCAGACTCAGGGACGCGGGCGTCTCGGGCGTCAATGGCTGTCCGAGCCAAACGGAAACCTGTACCTATCTTTCGCGTTCCGACCGAAGGTGGCAACCCACCGGATGCCAACATTCACACTCTGGATGGGGGCAAACCTCTGCGAACTGATCGCCAATTTTTGCCGCATTTCGCCGGGATTGAAGTGGCCAAACGACATCTATTTTGGAGGACTCAAAGCTGGTGGCATGCTTACCGAGGCGCGACTCGACGCCGACGAAATCCGTGACCTCGTCTTTGGATTGGGGCTCAATTTGCGAACTCCTCCCGGAGGGTGGCCGGAGCCTCTTCGGGCGCTTGCGACATCGCTTGAAGCCCAGGCGGCCGCACCGGTTGACGTCAACAAGTTCACCGCAGCGGTGATTGGCCGAATATTGCTTGCCTACGAAAAATTTGTCGAAGGCCTCCCTCTCGGTGTGCTTGCCGACATGTGGAATCGTCATGATATCCTGAGGGGGCAGCGTATCCATGCATCGCTCGGTGGAAGGCAGTTGAGTGGAATAGCATCTGGAATAGATGACGAAGGAGCACTACTCCTGCGGACTGACCAAGGTGGGATTGAACGACTGCGGGCGGGAGAGGTCACGCTGAGTCCACCGACCAACGCGTGACAGGTCCGTGGGGCAATTTTCAGGTGATTGCACCGCGCAAGGCGAGACTTGCGTCGGCTACCCAGCCAGTGAACGATGGGAAATATCCCTTCATGGCATCATACGGTTTGCAAAAATGTCCACCACTCGCTCGCGGTCGCTCCGCTTCTGGGAGCATGGTGAACTACCGGGGAAACCGAAGCACAGGACCGGGCTCTCCAAGGAGGATGAAGGAGACCCAAAATTTTCTCGGCTACACTCGGATGGCAATGTCAGCGCCCCCATGCGATGGCGCCTCTGCCTCGGTTCTGATTGAAGATTGTCACAAACCATGACTGACACTCCTTCCGCACCTGCCTTCGAAGTATCCGACCTGGTAAAAACCTACCGGGGCATCACTGCGGTAAACAAGATCAGCTTCAACGTGGACCGCGGAGAAATCATCGGTTTTCTGGGGCCCAACGGTGCAGGAAAGTCGACAACCATGCGCATCCTGACGGGCTATATTCCTGCAACCTCCGGCACCGTCAGGGTCTGCGGCATTCCGGTTGCAACCCGTGCAGAAGAGGTGAAGCGCATCGTTGGATACATGCCCGAGAACAATCCGTTGCCGGAAGACATGCGGGTCTCCGAGTATCTTTACTATCGTGGAAGACTGAAGGAAATCCCCAGGAGTCGGCTGGGCCCCCGCCTCGATGAAGTCCTCGAACGTTGCGACCTTACTCGCGTGCGCCACCGCATCCTCGGACAGCTCTCCAAGGGCAACCGGCAGCGCGTGGGTATTGCCGAGGCGATTCTTGCGGAGCCGCCGGTGATCATCATGGATGAGCCAACAATCGGGCTTGATCCGCACCAGATCCTCATCGTTCGCGACCTCATCGCGAGTCTGAGAGGACGCATGACTGTCATCATTTCATCACACATCCTGCCCGAGATTGAAATGACATGTGACCGTGTCCTGATTATCAACCGCGGTCAGTTGGTTGCCCAAGGCACTCCTTCCGAGCTTCGCCGCGAGTTCCTTGGTCGCACACGCTACCTTGTTGAGTATGCCGGAGACAGCGCTTTGCTTGCAGGCTCACTTAAGCTGATCGACCCAACCTTGCAGATTGAATCCTCCCCGGGCGAACACTCGGGTGACGCTTCGCGTGCCGAATCTTCCGATGGATTTCGAAAGGTTTTCCTGACAACCCGGCAGGAAGCGGATCAGGGAGAATCAATCATTCGCGTCCTTGCGGCTCAGCCCGGCATCCGGCTCCGCTCGTTTACCCATTCTCATCCAAGCCTTGAGGATGTCTTCCTTGCCGCAACAAAGCGCAGTTGGGACATTGTCGATTCACCGCCCCAGCGCTGAGAACCGCCGCGACTGCCTCCATCGATGCGACACTACTTCACGATACTCAACCACGAGACCCGGATGTTGCTTGTCAATCCGGGCACGTACATTGCTGCAGTCCTTTTCCTTGCGGTGATGGGCTTCTTTTTCACCGGCATGCTTGAAGGCTATGGAGGCGCGGGCCAGGAACAGTCGCCCGCGACGATCTTCTTTCGCTTCTTCTTTATCCCCGTCTTTTTCATGGTGCCCCTGCTAACGATGAAGTGCTTTGCGGAGGAA
This sequence comes from Verrucomicrobiota bacterium, assembly GCA_014584295.1. GTDB lineage: Bacteria > Verrucomicrobiota > Verrucomicrobiia > Opitutales > Opitutaceae > UBA6669. Next base: position 120,919 of record JACTNC010000050.1, on the reverse strand, counting down.
CGCAGGCTGGGCACGCTAGAAACCCTGTTGACCACTCCCGTCACAACAACAGAGGTCGTGCTGGCAAAGTTTGGCTCGGCATATCTTCTCTATCTTGCGCTCTGGGCGTCCACCGGGGGGTTTTTCTACGTTCTGTACCGGTTTGCCGGGGACCGATTCATTGATCCAGGTCCGTTGGTGGGAGGCTATCTTTTCATAGCCATTTCGGGTTTGTTGTTCGTCGCGATTGGCGTGTTTGCGAGTTCGCTATCCCGCAATGTTGCCGTTGCCGCCATCCTGTCGTTCACCCTGCTGTTCGGCCTGATTGTGGGGCTCAATTTCCTTGAAACGATGGCGGTGATCGACCTTGAGATCATGCGACCCGTCAAGGCGGCCGTTGGCTACGCGCAGGTCTTTGAACACCTCGACGACTTCAGTCGCGGCGTCGTCGACACGCGGCAGGTCATCTTTTATCTAAGCGGCACGATACTCACGCTGATCTTCAGCATTCTCGGCGTTGAGGCCAAGCTCCTGCAAGGCTGAGCATCATGAGTCTAGCCGAAAGTTTTCGTGCCGCCCGCTGGATCCGCCTCATCAATCTGATCCTACAGGCAGTTCTTTTTACGACCTTGTTTGCCGGCCTCAACTACATCGCACCGCATTATTTCACGCGCTACGATCTTACCCAGTTTCGCCGTCATTCGCTGTCGCCCGAAACCATCTCCTACCTGACCAGCCTGAGGGCACCCGTCGAGATCATTGTTACGCTTTCCGACGACGACGAGAATGAGGAGATTGCTCAGGCTGCCCGTGATCTTGCCGGCATTCTTAAGGAGTATGTCTACCAAACCGAGGGAAATCTGGATGCATCAAGAGGCTACGATGGCAGGATCACGGTGAAGTTTCTCGACATCTATCAGCGACGCCGGGACGCGGAGCAGATTGAAGTCGGGCCAAACACGGTTCTTGTAAGAAGCGGAGATCGCCGCCGCGTGGTTGGGCTTGAAGAACTCTATAAAATTGAAAATCGAAAAAAGACCGCCTTCCAGGCAGAGCAGGCGTTGACCGCGGCGATCCTCAGCGTCGCCAATCCGGAGCGGAAGAAGATCATTTTTCTCCTGGGTCATGGTGAAATGCATCCCGACGATGTTGAACGGACTCGTGGGCTTTCCTTGCTGAGAGACAGCCTGCGGCTGCGCAATTTCGACCTCGAAGGCATGGACCTCGCGCAAGTTCGCACGATACCCCGGGACGCGCTGGTGATCATCCCTGGCCCCATCGCACGATATGGGGCACCCGAAGTAAATCTGCTCCGAACATGGATGTCGACCGATGCGGGCCGTTTGATTGTCCTGATTGGACCCGGTGCAAACCATGGATTGGACCGACTCCTCGATGAATGGGGCATCCTTGCGGACGACGTCCGGATCTTCGATGACGGCCCCGACGGCCAGAACGAGGAAGGAGACCTGATCATGCGCGGACTCAACAAGGATAGTCCGATCACTGCCTCGCTGCATTCCAATGGCCTGCCAGTTCGCTTCGGCACGGCGCGACCTGCACGCCCAGACCCAGGGCGCACACCTGATGCGGGCCTTCAAGTGGTGCCTCTTGTGCAGACCGCTGCAAGTGCCTGGGGAGAACGGAGCTATAGGTTGAACATCACTCCCAGAAACGACCCTGGAGTCGACCTGCCGGGTCCCATCGTGGTCGCATCGTCCTCAGAACGGGTCGCACCTCCCAAGGAGTCCAATCTGCCTTTCAGCGTGCGAGGCGGACGCATCGTTGTTTTTGGCTGCGCCGATTTCATCGCCAACGACCGCATCGAATCCCAGGGGAATTTGACCGTGCTGCTCAATGCAATCAACTGGTGCGTCGATCGTGATGCCCAGCTGAATGTCCCTGCACAACCCATCACCCGGCTGCAACTCTCCCTCACCCAAACGGAGCTCTCGCGCCTGCGCTATAGTCTCCTGCTTGGCGTGCCCGGTGCTGCGGCATTGCTGGGCCTGATTGTCTTTTGGACCCGCCGCCGTTAGCTTGATTCACTCCCATGCGCACAAAAGTCACGCTGGTTCTCATCTTCCTCAATGCTGCGCTCTTTCTGTTCATCTTCTATTTTCTTCGTCCTTCAATAAGTGAAGCGACCCGAGAGCATTCACGGCGCCTCGTGCTCGGACCTCAGGCGGCGAATATTCAGAAGATTGAAATTATCGGAGATGCAGAGCCGATACGCATGGAATTGCGCCCGGACGGTTGGTACCTGACTGCACCGATGGAATGGCCAGTCGCCGAACACGCCATCCGCACGATCCTCAATGAGCTTCAATTGCTCGAGCGTGAAGCGAGTTTCAGCCGGGAAGATCTGCAGAAGAGCGGTCTGACGCTCGCGGACTACGGCTTGGACAAGCCTTCACTCATTCTGACGCTGACTCCCGGAACAGCAACCGGTACCCCAGGCCCTTCAGTGACCCCACCGATTGTCCTCAAAGTGGGTGCCGAGACCAAGGGGGGGAATCGCCTCTACATCCTCTCGCCTGACGGCGATCGCGTGCTGGTTGTGAGGCGGACGCTCCTGGACAGCCTGCGACTCTCCGTCGACCAGTTGCGGCGGGACAAGCTCTTCTCGATCCCCCACTATGAAGTTCGTTCGCTCAGCCTGCAGGTTGCCGCCGCAAGCACTCTTCGGGTCCGTCTTCGGCACGAAGGAAACCGTTGGCTTTTTGAAACCCCGATTCGCACGCGGGCGAGCAAGGACCGCACCGAACTTGCCATCAGCCAGCTCAACGGACTCACCGCAGCCACGTTTCTTCCGCAGGCAACGCTTGATCTTGCGCGCACCGGCCTCGCCAATCCAATGCTTCGTGTTACACTCGAAGGAATCAACCGTCGGGAAACTCTTCTCCTTGGGGCTGCCGTAACCGTAGAAGGCAACGGGCCTTCGCCGTCCTCCGGAGGCGATGTTCTGACCTATGCGAAACTCGAGGACAGGGCGGCGATTTTCACAACGTCCGTACCAAGGGCGCTACTCGCGACGCTTCGGGACTCCCAGGAGGAGTTGCGGGAGCGGCGTATTCTGGATCTTGACGGCCGAACGATCACGTCGATTGGCTTGCGCGCAGGCAATCGCCCGGAGCTCACGCTCCAACGGCTCGACACAAGTCCCGCAGAATCCGGCGGAGAGGCGCCCGGCGCGTGGCAGGTGGTACGCCCGCTGACTTCGGGTGGCGGAGTACAAACGCTTCCAGCGGACACGGCCACCGTTGATCGGCTCATCCAGCAACTCGCGTTTCTCGATGCAAAAAAATTCCTGAGCGACGCACCGAGCGCTGCCGATCTTGAGAACTGGGGTTTCAGTCGGCCCCTGCGGGAGATCTCGGTTTCGCTCGCGAAGGCCACACCGTCATCGGGCGAATCCGCAGCAGTTCCGGGGCTCATTGTCCTGCAGATCGGAATCGAGAGCGGCACGCAGGGTCTCTACTATGCGCGCCTGGACAAACAGGACTACGTTTACCTTGTAGATGGCAGCATCCTGAATCAGACACCGGTTGAGGCACGGATCTACCGAGAAAAGCGCCTGCGTGAACTTCCGGCAGGCGCGTCGATCACCGGGCTGTCGCTCAGCAGATTGGACGGCTCGGTCATCTTCGCCAAGAAACTGAGCGTAACGGAGACATGGACTGACGTTCTGGCGACACTCCCCAATGCAGAGCGTACCGCGGCGGAGTCGCTGATCCAGCATCTGCGGGTCCTGCGCGCCAAGAGCATCGTCGTGGACACGTTTCAGCCGACGGTTCTGCTCGACGGTGTAGAAAAACCCTGGAGCTATCGGTTGGACCTGACTCTTGCGTTCAGCGGGGCTGGCGCAAAGACCGAGGAATCGACGATATTCCTCAGTGAAAGGACGGGCGGCGGAACCCAATTGGCGGGAACATCCGACTTTGGCGGCGTTGTATTCGAAGTGGAACAACCCCTGCTGGATGCTCTCTGGGCACTCACCTACGGACCGCGCGATCCCGGACCGCTTCCAGTCCCACCGGCGGCAACCAAGGCGGGTGCTCCCTGAGGCAGACACGAAACGACTCCAATCGGCCAGCCGAGCGAAACCGGCAGGCCCTTGAACGAACGGGTACAATCGGCATATCGTGAAACGCGTCCTGAAACTCCTTCGGGTTACGACATGGTATTGCACGACCTGCCTGTCCACGGCACTGCTTTGGACCTTCTGGCTCGCACTTGTGGTGCTCATCTTAATTCAGGGAACCATCGCGACGAGCAGGGAACTGGCACTTCCGGCCTGGGCGCGTTCACAGATTGAGATCCGACTGGCCCGCATCGGGATTCGCGGAAGCTTTGGACCGACTGTCCTTGATACAAGTGGCCGCATATGGGTGAGAGATCTGAGAATCCTGCACCCCACCCTCGCGGAGCCGTTGCTGGATGCAGCATCGGTATTCGTACGGTTTGATCCGCGCTGGCTTTCCGTCGGGCGTTTTGAACCTTTGGAGGTCGAAGTCGAAGGCGCGACACTGTGGCTTCCCTCGATGCATTCCCCAACGGGGCGTGCGGAGCAAACCTTCAGGGACATCTCGTTGCACCTGTCCTCCGAGGGGTCGACACTTACGATTTCCGGATTTTATGCACAGTTCGGAAACCTCGCGATTGCGACTCACGGTAAGCTAAATCTTCCGCGCAAACCTCGGAGCCTCCAGCGAACGGGTATTGACGATCTCTGGAGGGACGGCATCCAGATTTACCTGAGACAGATGCGCCAGGTTCAGCCCTCCTTGGCGTGGCTTGAGCACTTCGACGATGCGCGCTTGAATGTCGTACTCCGGGATGGTTTGACCAAAGGCCTTTTCGGCACGGCGGAGGTTGATTTTACCTCAAGCCATTTTCGTATCCCGGAAAACTGGACCCGCTCAGTCGGAGGCTCTGCCTCGCTGGAAGGCCTGACGGTGCAAACGCTCATTCCAATAGGAGGCGATGGAGCGAAGGATATCCAGATCGCCTGCGCAGCGGATCGCGTTCAGGATGTGGAGGGCAGATTCGCCCACGACACGGATGCTCTGCTGGTCGCGAAGCTCGATCGAAACTTCACCGGGCTTACTCCCCTTGCTCTCAAAGCGCGCATTGCGAAGCTCGCCGCTGCCCCTTGGTCGGCGGACGCGGTTGGGCTAGAGACCAAGTTTCCCAGCCTGGACACGTCGATCACCGCTAGGATCGGCGGCGAGCCATGGAGGGTGGATATTCGATCGCTGGATACGAACAAGGGACATGTTGACCTGCGCCTGGACGCGAGGGTGTCTCCACAGATTGTTGAATGGGCTGGCGGCATCCTCAAACGCTCGCTTGAGAAGGAACTGACCCTAACTTCCAACCCGCGGCTGCTTGCGGAGATTGCCCTGGACAAAGGTTGGAAACTGCAGCGATGCCATGGGCGGATATCCACAGACTCGGTGATCGCGCACAAGGTCGCTCTGGATCAGGCAAGTGCCACGTTTGAACTGGCTGGCACCTCGTTGCGCTTCGACGACATCATTCTGAAACAAGGTCCCAGCATCGCCAAGGGGAGTTATTGGATGGATACGGACACCATGGATTTCCGCTTCCTGCTTGACGGCCAGCTCCGCCCCGAGGGTATCAGTGGATGGTTTCATGACTGGTGGCCGACCTTCTGGGAGAACTTTGATTTCACAAAATCGGTGCCCTCAGCTTCCGTCGACATCCAAGGACGCTGGGGACGCAATGCGGACTTGTCGGTGTTTGTCGCAGTCGAAAACGGACCGACCGCCATTCATGGAATCTGGTTTGATCAGGCGCGAACGCGGCTCCTGGTGCGTCCACACTTCTATGACGCGCTCTATTTTCGTGTGAATCAGGGCGATCGAACTGCTTATGGCAAATTTGCGCGCGCCGTGAATTGGGAGAAGAAGCTTTGGTCAAGACTGGAATTCGATGCGACGTCGAATGTCAATCTTGCCGATGCAGCACGCGTGATCGGGATCGAGGGATTGGGCATTGTGGAGCCATTTTCCTTTTCGCACCCTCCGCAACTCAAGCTGCACGGCCACCTCGACGGCCCAGGTGGTCCTAAGGGGGAGCACAGAGATGTGAGCCTCGCTTTCTATGCGGCAGGTGCTGGAAGCTACTACGAGTTTCCCCTTGAAGACGTTTCAGTGAGCGGAACCATCAAGGATGACGACATTGTGCTGGATCCATTTGCCACCGGGTTCGCAAAAGGAACAGCAGAGGGACGATTCCACCTCAGCGGGAAGGAAGGCAGCCGACGCCTTGGCTTTGATCTCCGGGTGAAGAATGCAGGACTTGGTGATGCGATACGAACACTTGAAGAATTCAGCGCGAAGCGCGCCAAACGTGATATTCCGAAGGAGAGCAAACTCCAAAAACAGATTGCTGCCGGCCGCATTGATGTCGCCATATCTGCAGACGGGATATTCGACAACCTTTTGAGCTATCAAGGACAGGGAAATGCGCAGCTCACCGGCGCAGACCTGGCTGAGATCAACCTGTTCGGTGTCCTGTCGCAGGTTCTCAAACGGACGCTGTTCAACTTCACCACGCTCAAGCTCGATGCATTGCAGGCAAACTTCACGATCCAAGGGCCAAGACTCGATTTTTCCCAAATTCGGGTGACAGGTCCCCGTGCCCTCATCGATGCAAAGGGTGACTACCTGCTCGACAGAAGTGCGCTCGATGTGAAAGCAAAACTGTTTCCCTTCGGGCAGGACAATTTTATTCTCAGCAATGCTGTGGGGCTCGTTCTCTCACCGCTTTCCCAAGTCCTCGAGTTCAAGCTCACTGGCCGACTCGACAATCCCAACTGGAGCTTTGTCTATGGTCCCTCGAGTTTGCTACGCGCCCTGCGCGGCGAAGAGTCATCGCCGCCAGACTCACCTCTTCCGCCAGAAAAATAGTGTATGCTGAAAAGAGATTGCGTGAATGCCTCGAAACCGATAAGGCCCGAGGCTTCAGGAATTCGTTGGATTCCATGGAATAATATCCGATAAATGTGCTGGTTGCTATTGACTTGCTCTATACTAGCTGGGTCCGTGGATCGGGTGTTCAATGGGATCAAGTCAACGCGGGCTGCTCATTCCCTCAGCAATCCCCATGATGTGACGCTATAAATTGATTAGCACAGTCCTCTGATGGCATCCCTTCCCACGCTCCCTCAAATCCAGTGGCTTCGGCGCCTATCCGCAATTTCAGCGGTAGCGCTGATTGTCCTGGGGGTGGCGATATTGTCGGGGTGGTCATCAATCCCCGAATTGCCAGCTGCACTCCATGGGGGAGATTTCCACGTAAGGATTAAGTCGGGCTCGGGTCTGATATTTTTTGGCGCTGCTTTACTCGGATACTACCTCGGTCTTCGCGCCGCCGCATGGGCTGCACTTGTGCCTGCTGCATTTGGAGGATTGGCCGTCTGGGAGTTTGTCGTTCGTCAGTCCAGCGCTCTCGGCCGGGAGATTGTACAGAATCCGCAAAGCATCGAAAATACGACAGAGGTGCGATTCCCGCTGATGCTTGCCTTTGGATTCCTGGCAGGGGGAGTACTCATTGCATGGCTGGCCAAACGGAAACGTCCGCGTTACCGCACACCCGCGCTTGCCTTGATGGGAACCGTGTCGCTGGCAGTTGGATTTGCAACGACGGTTGGATATCTGTTGAATCTCCCACCAATCTATGTTTGGGGAACCTCGCCGGAACTCGCACCCATAAGCGCGGCCTCGCTCCTTGGACTCGGGGCAACGAGCATGGTATTTGCCTGGAGGGAGGCCTCGAAAGTTAGGCCTGGTGCTCCGGCATGGATTCCGTTGCCGGTAATCGCCGGTTCGATGGCGCTTACTCTCATCTTTGCCTCGGGGCTGAGGACTCGTGATATCGAATATGGCCGCACCAACACGGAGTTTCAGCTCAATGGATTCGCAAGCGCAACGGACCTTGAACTAGACAGGCAGGCGGGGGCGTTTGCCCGATTGGGGCGGCGCTGGGGAGCAGATTCAGACCTAGCACCCGCAGTGCGCGACGCCGATGCCGCGGCGCATCTTGCAGATTCGCCGGGGGCGCACTCGATCGTCCTGCTCGACGCAACACGCAATCCTGTCCGGATCTTTCCGCTCCGCGGTAACGAGGGCTCTCTGGGAGTTACCTATGATCAGGAGGCTGTGCGACGCGAGACGCTCAATATCGCTGAGAACACACTTACTGCGGCGGTATCCCGTACGCTCGAAATCCCAGGAATGGGGCTCGGGTTTGTCATCTTCGCTCCACTCCTGAACGAGAACCGAGTTGTCGGATACGTCGGTGCCGAATTTACCTACCGCCGCTTTTTCGGCGCTATCGACATGAAGATGAAGCTCGCAGGACGCTACCATTGTTCCGTCCTGATAGACGGCATAAGGGTCTACCCCGCGGTCGACGATGCGACCGGGATTCAGGATGAGGCCATTGTGAAGACATTCACCGTCCACGACCGACGTGTTCGCATTGAACTCTCCCCTACTCTTGCACTTCTACGCTCGAACCGGCGCTATCTGCCGGAACTGGCGCTGATCGCCGGAATCGGCATCAGCTTCCTTCTCGGCCTTTCAGTGCACCTTGCCAGGGCTGCCCGTTCGGGTCTGAGGGCAGCCGAACAATCGAACAGGCGGCTGTTGGCCGAGAACGACGAAAGACGGCGGGTTGAAGGTATGCTGAAGGTATCGGACGAACGCCTTCGCCTGGCACTGGACTCCACGCTGCTTGGAATTTTCGAGTGGCAGCTCGCAACAAACCGTGTCTATTACAGCCCCGGCATCTGGTCGATCGTCGGTCTCGATCCATCCTCGGCTCCCATGACAAATGAAGTTTGGGAGTCGCTGGTTCATCCGGACGACCTCGAGCGTTACAGGGATGCGTGGAACCTGCACCTCCGCGGTGAACGAAACTTCATCGATCCGGAGTACCGAATCCGAGTTGCCGACGGCTCGTGGCGCTGGGTATACGCCCGCTCACGAGGATTCACTGCCAATGGCCAGCCTGGTGTTCCCACGCGCATTGTTGGCACTATTCAAGATATCACTTCCCTCAAGGCGAGCGAGCACGCGCTCCGCGAAAGCCAGTCTGCAGCGCGCAAGCTCTCCCTCGTCGCTTCGCGAACCGACAATCTTGTCATTATTGCCAAGCCGGACGGCACCATTGAGTGGGTGAATGAATCATTCCTGCGCGTCATGGAATACACCCTCGCCGAGGTTGTCGGGCGCGGCCCCCAGTTCTTCATGATGGGACCAGAAAGCGATCCCCGTGTCGTGCGGCGCGTGAGATCTGCGATGGAACGCGGCGAGGGCATTTCTACCGATCTCGTCAACTACTCCAAATCGGGACGCAAGTACCACGTACATCTGGAAATCCAGCCGGTCAGGAATGAACAAGGCGTGCTCGAAAACTTCATCGCCATCGAGGCGGATATCACGGGCCGCGTTGCCACCGAGAATGCCCTGCGCAAGGCAAAGGCGGAAGCCGACGATGCGTCGCGTGCCAAGAGTGAATTCCTGGCTTCGATGTCGCACGAGATCCGCACGCCGATGAACGGTGTGATCGGGATGACCAGCCTGCTGCTCGAAACTCCACTTTCTCCGGAGCAGGCCGACTACGTCGCGACCATACGATCGTCGGGCGAGGCCCTTCTTACCATCATCAACGACATCCTTGATTTCTCGAAGATCGAGTCAGGCAAGATGGAGCTCGAACAGCAGCCGGTCGACCTGCAGGCCTGCATTGAGGAGGCATTCGATCTCTTCGCGATGGCGGCCGCGGTCAGAAACGTCGAATTGACCTACCTCATTCACGAGGGCGTTCCGGATTGGATTTCCGGAGATGCGACCCGCCTTCGCCAGATTCTTGTCAACCTCGTCAATAATGCTGTCAAGTTCACCCCCGCTGGGACGGTTGCGGTGGAGGTTGCGATCGTCGCACCGCCTGCCAGCGCATCGCATGATCCGAACCGCACATGGGTGCGATTCTCGGTCCACGACACGGGAATCGGCATACCACCGGAAAGAGTTGACCGGCTCTTCAAGCCATTCAGCCAGGTGGACTCCTCGACGACCAGAAAATATGGAGGCACCGGACTGGGTCTGGCAATCTGTCAGCGTCTCACTTCACTCATGGGTGGAACGATCACTGTTGAAAGTGAACTCAATCGCGGATCTGTTTTCTCGTTCATAATCCCAATCGACGCGCTATCCCAGGTTCCGGATGTCCTCCAGCTCTCGGTGCCCAGGGAACTGGCATACCAAAAAGTGCTCTGCGTCGACGACGACTCGCGTACACTTCAGCGCCTTGCTCGCCTCCTCCGCGCTGGCGAGGCGGTTCCGGATATCGCTGAATCCATCGAGGCAGCAGCGGCATCCATTGCGAAAGCGAAACCTGCTGCTGTGATCGTCGACTTCGGTCTCCTTTCTTCGGCGCAAGGTGAATCCTTTGCCTCACAACTGGCAACGCTGGGCCTACCCACCGTACTGCTTATGCCGATTGGCAAGAATTCCGGACATTTTCATACCCACGCGACGGTCGCCACGGCGGCCAAGCCTCTCAAGACGCAATCTCTGCTCCGGGCGCTGGCTGCAATCATGGCGTCAAATCGCAAACCCGCAGTTGAGAGCGTTCCGGCTGCAGCCCCACATTGCCTTGCAAGCGAAATCCCCCTCAGCGTGCTCGTTGTTGAAGACAACCCCGTGAATCAAAAGGTCGCACTGAGATTTCTGGAACGGCTCGGCTATCGTGCAGCGACGGCGGCAAATGGACTGGAGGCGCTTGCCGCACTTGAGCGCCAACCTTACGAACTTGTATTCATGGATCTCCAGATGCCGGAAATGGATGGCTTTGAGGCATCAAAGAAAATTCGGGCAATGTTTCCGAAATCTCGGCAGCCAACGATCGTTGCACTCACAGCCAATGCGTTGCAGGGGGACCGCGAAGCCTGCCTGAATGCAGGCATGGACGACTATGTCTCCAAGCCCGTAAAGCTTCAGGAGATAGGTGAAGTGATCCGGAAGCACTTTGCCGCCCGAAAGGGTGACGTTGCGCTTCCATCGGCCTGAGCCGCGCTTGACGTTAAGCGATGCGTGTTGCTTAACGTTGATTCCGACATCATGATCTCCCTTCGGGGCGGCACGGAACCGTCCTTCTAGCATTTGCTCCTCCTGCATGCGACGCCACGCATCCGGTCCCTCACTACGTTCGATCGCACAACGTGCGGAGGTCTCCGTCGCTGCTGTTTCGATGGCGCTTCGCAATCATCCCCGCATACCTGCTCCGACGCGCACCCGCATTCAAAAACTCGCTCTCGCCCTTGGCTGGAAACCGAATCCACTCTTGGCCGAGGCCATGAGCGCCATCCGCGCTGGCCAGCCCGTTACCGACCGGGTCACCCTTGCCTGGATCACCGCGCACCCCAGACGCGACGGATGGAAACGGATCCCCTTCTTTCGGCGCGCCTACGAAGGCGCATGCGCGCGAGCCACGGCTGCCGGCTATCATCTTGATCATTTCTGGCTTGGAGACGCCGATGGCCATGCCACTCGCCTGAGCGACATCGTCTCCGCCCGCGGCATTAGCGGAGTGATGATTGCCCCCCTGCCTGCGCCGAATTCGCTGGCCCTCGACTGGAGCCAATTCTCCGCTGTGGCGATAGCCTATACCCTCACCGCCCCGCACCTGCACAGGGCAAGCGACAATCATGTGGCTTCGGCGCGAACTGCTGTCACGGCGCTTGCTGTGGGAGGTCACCGCAAAATCGGGTTGGCCCTTGCGCGAGATCAGGACCGCCGCGTCACGGGTTTGTGGACTGCCGGCTACATGCTTCAAATGTTGAATGATGGACGCGGACAGTTGTCCGCCGTCCACCGGCCTGCCGAACTCGAGGAAGGTGCATTCCTTGAATGGGTCGACCGCTGCAATCTCGACGCTGTCATTGGCTCTGACAATCGCATAGTTCCGTGGCTCAAAACGAGCGGACGCAGGGTGCCGGATGATGTTTCCTATGCGGACCTTGATGTCGAACGTCCGGATGGAACAACGGCAGGAATTCTGCAGGATGCAGAGGGGATTGGTGCCGCCGCACTCGATCTGCTCGCTGGACAGCTCCTTCGGCATGAGCGTGGCATACCCGACCGGCCAAAATTGATCCTGATTGAGAGCAAGTGGACAAACGGCCAGACGGCTCCCCCTGTCACGGCACAGGCCATCGGGCGCGCGGTCACAGGTGATCATCCCGTGGTCGGCGACTCGGCCTTTCCTGTTGTTCGCCCGGCGGCGTTCGATTGATGCGGCGGCATGACGCGAGACGCCCAATCGCCGAAGGGTCCCGTTTGATGTCCTGCATGAAACGGAGCCGTCTCTGACGTCTCCGGGGAATGTAGGGTTACAAGCTTTTCCCAGAAAAATCGGCCTCCACCGGAGATTCCATCCTCGTCTTATCTTTCTGCTCAAGTTGCATGGATGCTCGCGAAGCATATCACGTTAAATCCTTCTCCGTTCACGATTCAATTCCTGGACCGTCACCCACGCAGAACTTTCAGCCGATGTTTTCCTCCAAGATTCTGACAGCAACCTTTGCACTTCTCGTGATGGCATTCGCAAGTCTGAACGCGATCGAACCCGCCGGCGCTGAAAAGCACCCCGCTCCGGCCTCGCTTGGATCCGGGGCGATTCTCCAGGAGCTTCACTCGTTCCTCCAGCTTGGACGCGTGCTATATGTTGCCGCGCATCCGGACGACGAGAACACACGGCTCTTGTCCTATTTTGCCAAAGGCCGCGGCTATGCAACTGGCTACCTATCTCTGACCCGTGGGGACGGCGGACAGAACCTTCTGGGGTCAGAATTGCGCGATCAACTCGGCGTGATCCGAACACAGGAACTGTTGGCGGCACGTCGTATCGATGGAGCAGTTCAGTTCTTCACTCGGGCGAATGATTTCGGATTTTCCAAGACACCTGATGAAACATTCCGGATCTGGGACAGGACAGCTGTGCTATCCGATGTCGTCCGGGTCATCCGTCGATTTCGCCCGGATGTGATTGTCACGCGCTTTTCAACTGAGCCGGGTACGACTCACGGTCACCACACAGCGTCTGCAATTCTCGCAGTGGAAGCATTTTCAATGGCGGGGGACCCTGAGGCCTTCCCTGAGCAACTTGCTCTGGATGGATTGCAGGCCTGGCAGCCAACCCGTGTGCTTTGGAATTCATTTTCCGCAGGAATGCGCAGCGGCAATCGGGAGACTAGTGCTGTTGCCCTTCAGGTGGATTCAGGGGCCTACAATGCCTTCCTTGGAGAATCGTTCGGTGAAATTGCAGCGCGGAGCAGGACCCAGCACAAGAGCCAGGGATTCGGGAGCGTGGCAAACCGTGCCTCTGGATCGGACTCCTTCACGGTTGTGGCAGGCAAGCCAGCCAACCATGACATCTTTGATGGAATCGAGACATCCTGGTCACGCATTCCTGGAGGAGAGCGAATAGGCCGTGCGACCCTTGCGATCCTGGATGCCTTCAATCCTGGAAAGCCGTCTGCCAGTGTGCCGGCTCTCCTTGATTTGCGGGAGCAGATCCTACATGCGGACTATCCGGAGAACCCTGCCATCCTGGCAGACAAACTGGCTCAGCTTGACAGGGTGATATTTGCCTGTCTCGGCATGTTCACCGAGACGACAACGCCGCGCGCTGAGCTCATGCCTGGCGAGAAAGTCGATCTGAGATTTCGAGTCCTCGTACGTGACCTCGCACCAAACTTGAAAGTAAGGTGGGTACAAAGCCGGATCGCAGGAGACGGCGTCTCAATCGCCCCGGGCCAGATCCTTTCTCCAGGACGTTTCTCGGAGCAGACAGCCTCGACTACCATTGCTGAAGATGCTCCTCCGAGCACGCCCTATTGGCTCAGGGAACACGGCGACGAAGGAATGTTTCGAGTCGAGAATGTCCGGCTGATCGGCACGCCCGAAAACAAGCCGGTGCTGCCCATCGAGCACGTTTTTGAAATCAACGGGAAGATGCTCACTGCTGCGGATTCCGTTGTAGAGGTGATAGACGACCCGATTCGTGGGGAGATTCGGCGCCTGGTTCAGGTCGTCCCACCGGTAACGCTCTATTTTCCACAGGACCTGGAGCTCTTTTCTCCTGGTGAGTCAAAGAGCGTCTGGGTGGAGGTCGAAGCCACACGCGCTGGCACAGCCGGGCGCGTCGATATCGAGACGCCTTCCGGATGGACGGCAAAGTCTCCATCCCAAACATTCGATCTCAAGGATCGTGGCGCGCGCGCGCGGATTCCATTCACTATTGTGGCGCCGCGGGAGCCCGCGACAGCGACGCTCGGCGTCCGTGCAACGGTCAACGGTGCGGTTATCCGCACAAGCCGGATCGACATTCGATACGATCACATTCCCGCGCAGCTTCTGCAACCAGCGGCCAAGGCCAAACTCGTCTGCCTGAATCTCAAAATCAAGGGAAAGTCCGTGGGATACCTCCCGGGCGCAGGCGATCTTGTTGCCGATGGAATCCGTCGGATGAGTTGCGACGTGACGATTCTGGGAAGTGGCGATCTCACGGTCGATCGCCTGCGCGCCTTCGACAGCGTGGTGTTGGGAGTTCGGGCGTTCAACACGCGCGCGGACATCGACCCGTCTCTTGAGGCCCTGTTTGATTACGCAAAGCAGGGGGGGACGGTAATTGTCCAGTACAACACAACCGCGGACCTCAAATCGACCCGCTTTGCCCCCTACCCCCTCACGCTTTCACGCGAGCGCGTCGTCGACGAGACCGCCCCGGTGACAATCCTGGCCAAGGATCATCCGGCGATTATCGGACCCAACAGGATCGTGCCTGAGGACTTCGAGCAATGGGTCCAGGAGCGCGGGCTGTATTTCCCGGGTCGTTGGGATGATCGATTCACGCCGCTTCTGTCATGTGCGGATCAGGGAGAACCGCAGCGCCAGGGCGCATTGCTTGTGGCGAAACACGGCAAGGGGTGGTACATTTACACGGGCCTATCGTTCTTTCGTGAGCTTCCCGCAGGCGTTCCCGGTGCCTATCGCCTCTTCGCCAATCTGCTTTCACTTGGAAAGTAGAATCAGTTCCACCTTTTCCCGCATGACAGACTCAATGTCTCCGAACGCATCCGACGAGAAGCCTGGAGTTCCCGGGTTCCCATCCTGGCCTGCGGTCTACCTTTTTGTGGTCGGCGTATTCGTTCTGATTGTCGCCTTCCTTAGCATCCTGCCCTTGATTGCCCGATGAGGCCGCTCGACTATCTCGTGCTGGTTGCCTCGATGCTGGGCATTGCGGCCTATGGTGTCTGGCGCTCTAGAAACAGGGCAACGCTGGAAGGCTACGTGAGCGGTCAGAAGGATGTGGGATGGGGCACGATAGGTCTTTCGGTCATGGCGACCCAGGCGAGCGCGGTCACTTTTCTTTCCACTCCCGGGCAGGGATTCGAGAGCGGAATGGGATTTGTTCAGAACTATTTCGGTCTGCCATTCGCCCTGATCATTGTGGCCGCCATTTTTCTGCCACTCTACCGGAGCAGTGGCGTCTTTACGGCCTACGAGTATCTGGGAAAACGATTTGACGGAAAAACCCGCCTGCTGGGTGCATCGCTCTTCCTGCTTCAGCGTGGCTTTGCATCAGGGATCACAATCTACGCTCCAGCAATCGTTCTATCCACCGTCATGGGATGGGATCTGGACCTGACGATTCTGGGTACTGGGATTCTCACCATCATCTACACAGCGGTCGGAGGGAATGACGCGGTCAACATCACCCAGAAGTACCAGATGGCAGTCATCTTTGTCGGGATGGTGACGGCCTTTGTGATCCTCTTTCTAAAACTGCCAGCTGAGGTGTCCGCAGGCGATGCACTTGCCCTGGCCGCGGGTTTCGACAAGCTCAACGCGGTCGTCTATTCCACCGACATCAACCAACGTTATACGATCTGGTCCGGAGTTTTCGGCGGAATATTCCTTTCCCTTTCCTATTTTGGTACGGACCAATCTCAGGTGCAGCGGTACCTTTCGGGAACATCCGTTCGTGAAAGCAGGCTTGGGTTGATGTTCAATGCAGTGATGAAGATCCCGATGCAGTTTTTCATCCTGCTGCTGGGCGTGATGCTGTTTGTCTTCTATCAATTCGCGCCAGCTCCCGTATTCTTTGATCACTCCACATGGGAAAGGCATGTAAATGCAGAGGGTGGAGCCTACCTGCGCACCTACGAAGCGGCCTACGCTGAGAAGATGGATGCAAAACGAGCCGCAATCCGCTCCTGGCTCGATGCCCGGTCTCGAAACGATGCAGCCGCCACGGAACGCAAACTCAATGATATCCGCACCGCCCATGCAGCGGCTCAGAATGTACGTGCGGAAGCCAAGGCCGCTCTGGTACAGCGGGATCCGGCGGTAAAAACCAAGGATTCCGACTATGTCTTCATCACCTTTATCCTCGAGCAACTGCCCGTTGGTCTTGTCGGACTCCTCATCGCCGTCATTTTTGCGGCGGCGCTTTCGTCCCTTTCAGCCGAGATGAGTGCACTGGGAACAACGACATCAATCGACATCTACCATCACGTAATCAACCCCAAGAGCTCCGATCAACAGTCCCTGCTGGTCTCGAAGATTGCAACCGCCGGATGGGGAGTCGTGGGCATCCTTTTTGCGTTGTTCGCCAATGTCGTCGAAAACCTTGTCGAGGCAATCAACATTCTGGGATCCCTGTTTTACGGGACCATCCTCGGATTGTTCCTGGTGGCATTTTTCCTGCGTGGGGTTCGGGGCAATGCCGTGTTTTGGGGGGCGGTCATCGCCCAGGCGGGTGTGCTCATTTGTTATGCGAACCTCTCGATCGGATACCTGTGGTACAACCTTATCGGCTGTGGCGGGTGCGTGCTGCTGAGTGTCATCATCCAAAGCTTCATTCGCCCTTCAAAGCCGACACGGTTTTCGCCGACAACCTCATGAGCACGGCCCCGGTCATCGCATTTGGGCAGCAGCCCTGTGGTTTCTTTCCGCGACGATTTCTCTACGCGAAGATAGTAACGGCCCGACGGCTGCGGGAAGAAATTGGTGGCCGCATCGTCTTTTTCTATCACGACAGTGATCATGATCCCCGCGAAACACAGACCGGGCTGCGCAATCGGAAGACTGGCGAATTGCACTGGCTGAATTTCGCCTTCGAAAACAAGATTCAAAGGAAGTACACTCCGCTCCATTTGAAGCGCATTCCTGAAGATTGGAAGCAGCAGACTGCGCGACAGCTCCCGGCCTATGTGTCCGCGCCCGCAGTCAACGCGTTTCGATCGAATACCGCTACCACAGTCGGCGCATTCTGCCTGGGCCAGATGCACTCGATGGGTCTGTTGAAAGACATCGAAATCATCCATTCGAGCGATCCGGCAGTGCGCGAGGCCGCATGTGACATAGACGACTGTTATGTCGACGTTTCGTTCGAAGGCGAAACAGTGAGGGCGCGGGCACGCAACGGATCGCTTGTCTTGCATGAAGGTGGTGCTTCGTTCCTGGCGTTGCCCTCGGCCTCATGGACCAAGCGTCAGGTCTCCCCCACCCGTGATACCCGCCTGCGTTGGATGCAGTCGGTCCTTCACTGCACCCACTATGTTTCAGGCGCAGGAGAACAGGCCTACCTCAACAAGGCGGACGCACCTGAGATCATCTTCGTGAATCGCGATTTCATTGAAAACTCGGACGAAGCCTATGTCGACTACCCCCACTGATCCACGAGTCCTGCTCGCCTTCGGCGCACATCCGGACGACATTGAGTTCGGCGCAGGAGGCATCATTGCCAACGAGACCCGCGCGGGGACGAAGGTGCATTTGGTCGTCTGCTCTGAGGGGGAATCGGCAACCTTCGGTACACCTGCGCAGCGCCGCCAAGAGGCGATGCACAGTGCTTCCATCCTCGGCGCGACAATCGAATTCATCTCCCTTGGGGGCGATTCACACTTCCAACGGTCGATTGAATCCACTCTCACAGTCGCGCGGACCATTCGACGTATAGCACCGCAATGGGTGCTTTGTCCCACTGCAAAGAGCGGTCAGCATCCGGACCACGCGGTGCTGGGCTCGCTCGTGCGCGATGGCGCCCGGCTTGCCCGTTACGGAGGCGTGGCGGAATTGCGCGACCTTCCTGCGCACGCAATCGATCAACTCTGGCACTATGCGGTGGGTCCCGAGGGGGAACCCGCAGAGGCAAACGCGGTCTGGTATGATCTGGCGGATTCCGGAGCTGTCGCACTCTGGAAAGAGGCCATGGCCGCTCATGAATCGCAATCGCGCACGCGCCGCTATGTCGAACTCCAGCTCACCAGGGCACGGCTGCTCGGGCTTCGCGCCGGCGTCGAGTACGCACAGGCACTCTATCCTGCGGATCCGATCGTCGTGAAGTCACTGGGTCAGCTCGGGCGGGGTGCGCGGCAATTTTAAATCGAACTCGCAATCTGCACCTTGCGCACGGAAACGAAGCTCCGCATTGGCATTTCCTGTTTTCCATCAGTCGGTGGAAGCGGGATTCTTGCCACATCGCTGGGCCTGGAACTCGCCAGACGGGGACATGAGGTGCACTTTTTCAGCTACGATCGTCCAGTCAGGCTGCCGGCTGATGATCCAGGTATCACGTTTCATCCCGTGCAGATGCATGGATACGGGATCTTCAATCTTTCCGATTACACGCTTCCGCTCGCTGTCAGAATGGCCGCCGTCTGCCGGTCCAACCGACTCGATATCCTTCATGCACATTATGCCGTGCCCCACGCAACGGCCGCGGTGCTTGCACGGGAATTTCTGCCGGACGACTTAAGGCCTAAGGTGGTCGCTACCTTGCATGGCACCGACACCATGCTGTTGGGCAGAGATCCGGCATACAAGCCCGTCATCCGTCATGCCCTTGTGCATTCCGATGCCATCACGACCGTGTCTGAATTCCTGAAGGAGGAAACAGCGAGGCTGATAGAACCCGGCCACGATATCAGCGTGGTGCCCAATTTTTTCTCACCGGGCGTTCCGAGTCGCTCACGCATGGAGGTGCGAAGCGAACTGGGAATAAGGGAGGACGAAGCGCTTCTGATACATGTCTCGAATCTTAGACGGGTGAAACGCATCGATCTGCTGGCGGATGTCGTTTCGCGCATCCGCCCAAGGGAGTCCTTCAAACTCCTTGTTGTCGCCGGTGGCGACACTCAGCCACTCCTCGACGAGATAGCCAGGCTGAAGCTGCAGGACCGAGTGATCATTCTCGAAAACGTGACAACGATAGAGGACTATTTTGCAGCGGCCGATATTGGCCTGATCACCTCGGAGTATGAAAGCTTCTGCCTGAGCATCCTTGAGGGAATGACCTTCGGCTGCCCAACGGTGAGCACTGCGGCCGGAGGAATCCCTGAGGTGATAGAGAATGGAGAAACGGGCATTTTGCGACCATTCGGTGACGCCCAAGGTCTCGCTCGCGCCATTGAACGTCTGATTGCCGACCCGCGAGAGCGCCGGAGGCTGGGCGACAACGCAAGGAACCGTGCGTCAGCCAGATTCTCCTCTCAGCAGATCGTTCCGGCCTATCTTTCAGTCTATCGTTCTGCCCTGAGCCTGGAGGTTTCCTGAACAACTTACCCTCGCAGGCTCATTGCTCCTACCACTCCTGAATTTCCGGTCCACTCGACACCGCCATGATCGTCGGAAAAATTCTCTCTTTGCCTGGAATGCGACGCACGCTATGCGCCTTTGTATTCAGCCGCGTCCTGATACTCGCGATTGGGTTCCTCAGTACAGGAATAATCTTGGTCTCACCGGAACAGGCAAAGGGAGGACTTCTCGCTCCTTTTGTCAGGTGGGACTCAAACTGGTATCTAGAGCTTGCGCGTCACGGTTACGAATTCCTGCCCGACGGGCAGAGCAGTGTGGTCTTTTTCCCCCTCTATCCCCTCTTGATGCATGTGGGTTCATTGGGGTTCATGTCGCTAACGCACGGAGGGATGCTGGTCTCAAACATCTGCACATTCTCGGCTGCAATGCTGATCTGGCATCTTGCAAGAATGGACTGCTCTGAACGTACCGCAGATCTCGCGGTGCGCTTTTTCCTGTTCGGCCCCGTAAGCTTTTTCTTTTCGACGGTTTATTCTGAGGGCGCATTCATTCTCTTTGTCGCAGCAAGCCTGTACGGAGCTCGGATGCGTCGCTGGTGGGTTGCGGGATTGGCAGGATATGCCGCGGCCCTGACACGCAGCGTGGGTCTTCTGCTCGTTATTCCACTCGCGGTCGAATTCCTTGCTCAGGAACGCACGGAATTTTCGCCGCGCAAGCCGGGAAGCTGGATAAGGCTGGCCTGCGTCGGCATGCCTGCGGCGGGCACGCTTACCTATATGGCATACATGGCTGTCAAGTTTGGCGACCCTCTGGTTTACCGCCAGGCTGAAGTTCACTGGGGACGCCGGCTGATGCCCTTCTGGGAAACGTTTGCGCATGAGAATGTCGCGTCGTTGCCGGTCGTGTATCTTGTCTGGTTCTGCGGCGCGTTGCTGGTTGCTCTGCTGCTGGTCGGTATCGGCTTCTGGCTTAGAATGCGGTTGGCCTACCTCGTCATGTGCATCGCCTATATCCTCCTGTACACGTCCACCGGCCTGCTCGAGGCAATGCCCCGATACCTGAGCGTGATTGTCCCTTTCTACATCATAATCGCTGCGTGGGTGGACAGACGCCCTTCTCTTGAGCTGCCGTTCACGATTCTGAGCACCGCATTTCTCGCCTTTTCAACAGTCGCCTTTTCAACAGGCTACTGGTTCACTTGATTCTGAAAACTTTTTCCAACCATGACAGTCTCCGAACCTCTGTCCGTTGATCTCCCTACAGCGACAGGCCCAATGCGTACCTATGTCTATGGTCCGACGGCGCCTGGGCGCTATCCGGGACTCGTTCTCTTTTCCGAGATCTTTCAGGTCACTGCACCCATTCGCAGAACTGCGGCTTTTTTTGCCGGGCATGGATTTGTCGTCGCTGTTCCCGAGATCTACCATGAGTTCCTTCCCGCGGGCACCGTGCTCGCATACGACCAGGCCGGCGCTGACAAGGGAAATGCCCTCAAGACAACGAAGGAACTTGCGAGCTATGATTCGGATGCTCGTGCCGTCCTATCCTATCTGAAGTCCAGCGAACGCGTGAACGGAAAGCTGGGTTCGATTGGCATCTGCATTGGCGGACATCTTTCGTTCCGGGCTGCCATGAATCCGGAGGTTGATGCCGCGGTTTGTTTCTATGCAACAGATATCCACAAACGCGGACTTGGAAAGGGAATGAACGACAATTCGCTCGATCGTGTGGGTGAAATCAAGGGAGAGCTCCTCATGATCTTCGGACGCCAGGATCCGCATGTTCCCGCAGAGGGGCGCACGCGGATCTACTCGGCACTTGCTGCTGCAGGCGTCCACTTCACCTGGCATGAGTTCAACGGTGCGCATGCCTTCTTGCGCGACGAAGGTTACCGTTACGACCCGGAACTGGCGCACGTATCACTTGGCATGGGCGTCGCCCTCTTCCGGAGAAAACTCGGTGACGGTGATTTGCGAACGACATCAGACGGGCCGACAGAGACCCGCCATTGATGACTCTTCAGCAGGGGCCTTTCCCGGCTAACTGGAGTATCCGCGATTGCGGAGCCGATCTGCGAGCATCTGTTCGTGCTGCGCTTCCTCCACCCCTTCAATGGCGAGCCGTTCAACCGTCTCCTGTTCGTCATCGTCTGACAGCATCGGAATCTGGCGCCCATGCACCGAAACCGGATCACCGGGATCGCGGTTGATGGAAATTGTGCTTGTCTCGTCATCTTCCGAGACTCCCTGCAAGCCCGCGCCACTCAGTTCATCCTTCGCCAAACGAAGCGTTTCCTGAGATGCGCCGCCCACCTTTCCTTCAATCAGTGCAATCTCCTCCGCGCGTCGCTCGATTTCCGACGATGAAATTCCGCCAATTCCCCTGCCATGGGTCAGGATCTTTCCGTGGTGTGTGTTTTCGACATTCATGATTGGACGGCGGGTAAGAAAGGCTTGAGTGATCAGGCTTGGAATCAGGTCGAGGATTTGGACAAAGGGGTTCCGTCTCCGGTCCGCCTTGATGAGGCCCACCCTGGGATTTCAACTCGGACACAGCTGCCGAAAACCCCAGAGAGGCCTGCACCTTTGGCTGTATTGACGAAGGTGCGGAGATCTTGGGAAAAAGTAGCTCGAGGCCGGCGCCATCGCAACCCTTCGTTTCACGATTTGCAGCGCCCCCCGGGATGGGCGAAAAAGGGCGGCGCTTGCACGGCTCGCAATTTTGCGCAACCTCTCCCTCCCTCCCGTGTCTTCCAATCCATGCGCTTCCTGCAGATGATCATTGCCATCGTGGTCGGGGCTCTCGCCCTCACTGCGGCCCTAATCGGATCCGTCGTCCTTGCGTCAATGGCAGTCCTTGCGTCCGCAAGAAGGCGATTCGGCCGCAGTGGCATCTCCAACGAGGGGCTCGGCCGACACCAGCGCGACATGCGTAACAGTGGTTCGGGCGACGTGATTGACATTGTCGCCCACGAGGTCGGGGCGAAGCCAGCGAACAACACTGGCGCGGAGCGTCGTTATCAGCCAACCCACGCCCGGGCGTTGTAAAAGAGTTTCATCCACGGGCTGTCGTCCTCCCACCCCGCGGGATGCCAACTCATCGATGAAGTCCGGTGAACGCGCTCCGGGTGAGGCATCATGATTGTGACACGCCCGTTTCTTGTCGTCAGGGCCGTGATACCGCGCGGTGAGCCGTTGGGATTCAGCGGGTAGACCTCCGTCACCCGATGACGATTATCGACATAACGTGCGGCGACGTAACCTGACTTGCTGCATGTTTCAGCCGCCACTGCGTCTGAAAATTCGGCGAATCCCTCCCCGTGGGAGGCCGCCACGGGCAATATCGAACCCTCCATGCCATTGAAGAGGATACTCGGGCTGGGTTCAATCTTGAGGGAAACAAAACGGGCCTCGAAGCGCTCTGAGAGGTTTTGCACAAAACGTGGCCAGTGTTCCGAGCCAGGAATGATGCTTCGTAAATTGCTCATCATCTGACAGCCATTGCAAACGCCCAGCGCAAAGCTGTCGTCGCGGGAAAAGAATTCTGCAAACTCTGCACGTGCCCGGGGATTGAACAGGATGCTCTTTGCCCACCCCTGACCAGCACCCAATACATCTCCATAACTGAAGCCGCCACAGGCGGCCAATCCGCGGAACTCCCTGAGCGTACGCCTTCCACTGAGAATGTCGGTCATGTGGACATCAACACACTCAAATCCTGCACGATCGAATGCGGCAGCCATCTCCAACTGGCCATTGACCCCTTGCTCCCTGAGAATCGCGATTGACGGACGCTTAGCGCCCTTCCGTGCAGATGGCGGACTCGATCGGAATGGGTACGGAAACGTAATTTTTGGAGATATGCCGGGGTCGTCCGGATCAACGCGGCCTTCATGCTCTGCATGCGCACATTGCGGGTTGTCCCGCAGCGTGGCGATGCGGTGCGTCACATCCGACCACTGCGCGCGGAGAT
Organism: Verrucomicrobiota bacterium; assembly: GCA_014584295.1. Lineage (GTDB taxonomy): Bacteria > Verrucomicrobiota > Verrucomicrobiia > Opitutales > Opitutaceae > UBA6669. Next base: position 97,328 of record JACTNC010000050.1, on the reverse strand, counting down.
CCTTGAGTGGCTGCTCAAAGAGCACGGTCTCCCCGCCAATCACGCGCAACGAGTGCGTCGCATTCAATCGGCCGATGACTCGCGCGCATTCTCCGAGTCCCAAACTGCTGAGGACTGCCATGACCCGATCGAGATCGCCGCGCCTGATCTGCACCACCGCGCCAATTTCTTCCGAAAAGAGGTTGGGAAACCTTGAAGACAGCTCCCTGGCTTCGTTGCCAAGCAGAAGGTCAACGCCCACGTGACCCGCAAATGCCATTTCGAGGAGTGCAATCACGAGCCCCCCATCCGATCGATCGTGGTAGGCAAGAATCAGACCCGATTCATTAAGCGACTGTATCGCATTCCAAAGGCCCTTGAGATCGTCCGCTGAATCGACGTCAGGCGGAGCTTCGCCGAGTTGCGAGAAAACCTGAGCAAAAATGGATCCACCGAGCCGGTTCTTTCCACGGCCGAGGTCGATCAGGACAAGTACCGTTTCCCCGACTTCGATTCCATCCCGCGATATATCCGACGCTTGACGCAATTGGGGTGTCAGCGTGCGGCGGATATCACGACATGGAGCAAATGCAGAGACGATCAGCGAAACCGGAGCGGTCATGCGTTTCTGCGCTGAACCATCCTTCCACACCGTGCTCATGCTCATCGAGTCCTTGCCTACGGGGATCGTGATGCCGAGCCGCGGACAAAGTTCCATGCCCACCGCCTTCACAGCTTCGTACAAAGCGGTGCCTTCGCCCGGAAGTGCGGGTGCAGCCATCCAGTTTGCCGAGAGACAGACCCTGCCAATGTCTGAGATCGAGGCTGCAGCGATATTGGTGAGCGCCTCCGCCACGGCGAGGCGCGCGGATGCGGCCGCGTGGTTGAGCGCGACCGGTGTGCGTTCCCCGACAGCCATGGCCTCTCCAGCAAAGGAATCAAAGGTCGCCGCCGTTACACCGCAGTCCGCAACGGGCACCTGCCAGGGGCCCACCATTTGGTCGCGAGCGACAAGCCCCGTGACAGATCGATCCCCAATGGAAATGAGAAACGTCTTGTCGGCCACTGCCGGGTGGGAGACGACCCTGCGCAAGGCCTCGGCAAAGGTGATCCCGGACATCACCAGCGGCATCAATTTTGGCTCAAGTGAACGGTCGCGCCTGTGCATTCGAGGAGGCTTTCCAAGCAGCACTTCAAGCGGCATGTCGATCGGGGTGTCCTTGAAGTGAGAGTCTTCAAGCACGAGTTGCTTGCGTTCCGTGGCACGACCAACGACGGCAAAGGGACAACGCTCACGACGGCACAAATTCTCGAACACTGCGAGATGCTCCTCGGGAACAGCCAGAACGTACCTTTCCTGGGCTTCATTGCACCAGATCTCGAGGGGGCTCATGCCAGGCTCGTCGTTCGGCACATCGCGCAATTGAAAGTGACCTCCACGCCCGCCGTCATTCACGAGTTCGGGCAACGCATTCGAAATGCCGCCCGCCCCGACATCGTGTATGAACGAGATCGGATTCCTTTCACCCAGTGCCCAGCACCGATCAATGACCTCCTGACACCGGCGCTGCATCTCGGCGTTGTCGCGTTGCACACTGGCAAAATCCAAATCCTCCTGCCCTGCCCCGCTCGCCAGTGAACTCGCCGCACCACCACCCAGTCCAATCAGCATGGCGGGTCCCCCCAGCACGATCAGAGCGTCCCCAGGCTGGATCCTTCCTTTTTGCACATGCTCGCGTCGGATGTTGCCAAGGCCACCCGCAAGCATGATCGGTTTGTGGTATCCCCTCAGTTGCGGGCCATTCGCTCCCGGAGCTTCCATCTCAAACGTGCGAAAATATCCGCAGATGGCGGGACGTCCGAATTCATTGTTGAATGCCGCGGCACCCAGAGGTCCTTCGATCATGATCTCAAGGGCCGAGGCGATCTTGACCGGCTTGCCGTGGTCGCTTTCCCAAGGCTGCCGGGCACCGGGTAGTTTAAGATTGGATACCGTGAAGCCGGTGAGCCCGGCCTTGGGCTTGGATCCGCGTCCTGTGGCCCCTTCGTCCCGAATCTCACCACCGGAACCGGTTGCCGCACCAGGAAACGGGGATATCGCCGTCGGGTGATTGTGGGTCTCGACCTTGCAGAGCAGATGAATCTCTTCCTCAATCGCCCGGTAGGCGCCGGTTCCGGGATCGACAAAAAATCTCCCGCCCTTGCTGCCCTCCAGAACCGCGGCATTGTCGCGGTACGCCGAGAGGATACCTTCGGAATGCAGCCGATGCGTATTCTTGATCATCTGAAAAAGCGACTCGTTCATCGCGACGTCGTCGATCTCCCAGCTTGCGTTGAAAATCTTGTGGCGACAGTGCTCCGAATTGGCCTGCGCAAACATCATCAGTTCGACGTCGGAGGGATCGCGGCCCAATGAGCGGAACGCCTGCACAAGGTAGGCGATTTCATCATCAGCGAGAGCGAGTCCGAGCGCATGATTGGCGGACTCCAGGGCATTCCGGCCTTCCGCAAGCACGGGAATGCGTGCGGACGGTCTCGGCAACTCCTGCTTGAAGAGAACTGCACAAGCATCAAGCGACGGAAATAACGTCTGAGTCATACGGTCGTGTATGAGCGATGCAGCCTCTTCGTTGAATCGGTCTTTCGCGCTCGAATGAGAGGTGGATTCAAATGCGAAGGAATAGAGTATTACGCGCTCGATGCGCTTGATCTTAGCAAGGCCACAGATGTGCGCGATGTCGGTAGCTTTTGAGGACCAAGGCGATAGTGTTCCTGGTCTTGGGCCTACAACCCGCTCTTCACCCTGTATTGGGAGCGGCTGTTCACGCGGACCATAGGCAAGCAACTGCTCTAGGGTGGCACTTTCGGCCTCGGACAGTGCACCTTCACCTTCATGAAGCGCCACCAGGTGGACATAGCGTGCGCTGACATCACGGATTGAAATGCCGACAGCCGCAAAATCCTGGAGCAGCTTCTGACGGCGAAAGGTGGAGAGGGCTGACGACCCGCGGAGCGTGAGCATGGTTGAAAAGCGATGTTCTCCAACGCTCCGGGGTGGTCAAGGATAGCCCGGCGCTTTCTCGGAGCGCATTGACGCAAAAAAAGCCGCGGCGCGGGAGCACCACGGCGGAAAACGGAAACAATGTCAGGGCTGTGCCGAAATTCGGCAACTATTTCAAAACGCTGGCGTGGAATGCCGCCCAGTCGTCAAGCGCATTGAGCTCAACAGCCGATCCCTGGACCGATCCATCATCCGGATAACCCGCAGTCTTGAGAATCTCTGCACGTACCTCGTCGCGATGATGATAGCCCAATATGGATTGGTTCAATTTGTAGATGGAGGCACGATCCAGTTTCACTCCCGGTTGAGCCTTTATCCATGTTTCGAACTCCCCGTAAGTCGGCCGTTTGTCGGTGATGAACTTCTTCACAGCCTCGGGGGTAAGACCGAGGCCTGCAATCACCATCGAATCGAAGCCCTTGCCGATTCCTGGATAGCCTGGAGCAATCTTGCCCCTGGCCTCGAGCGAGACCTTGAGCCAGAGACGCGGCAGGTGAAGCACGCCGAGAGGTCCTGCGACATTGCAGGGTATCATGGGAACATACGTATTACTCATGGTATTTGTTTTGGAATGGGTCCCGTCATTGGCTGTACCTCGGCCAGCGGACGGTAGCGCGTGGCAGAGGAAATGCGCAAAGGATTGCTCATTTCCAGCAAGGTTGCAACGTCATCGCGCATCGTTTGGCGAGTCCGACATTCATGGAAGATCCACCTCCCGCACTTTCCGTACAGCCCATCGGCTGGCTGCGGACTGGGAAGACGCTGAAGTTTCACGCGCTCCATCAACCAAGGGAATCTATCGCTGAGATAAATCGGATCGAACTCCGCAAGGATTCGCGGTTTGAGGGAGCGCTTCGGGATCTGAATGGCTTCTCCAGAATCTGGCTGGTGTGGTGGTTTCATCGCAACCCGAATTGGCGACCCATGGTGCTTCCTCCGAGGGGACCTGCCGTAAGGCGCGGTGTGTTTGCCACCCGATCGCCCCATCGCCCGAATCCCATCGGCATCTCCGCCGTCCAGCTGATTGATGTGTCCAGGCTGACACTTCACGTTGGCCCCTGTGACCTGGTGGATGGCACCCCCATTCTCGATATCAAACCCTATCTCCCGGCCTATGATGCCTTCCCTGCTGAAAAGTCGGGCTGGTGGGAGGAAGTGGAAAGTGTCGAGCGCGCCTCACCGCAATTCACGATTCATTGGGCGCCGCTGGCTCGCAAACAAAGGGATTGGCTGAGATCGAACTGGAACGTAGATTTCTCCGACCGCATGTGCGAATTGCTGGGCCGCGATCCCTCGCCGCACCGGTCACGACGAATCAAAAAAAGGCGCTCCGGCGGATTTGAAATCGGCTGTGGCGCATGGCGGGCGATTTTTTCGCTCGACCTAACTCGGGTCACCATTCTCGAAATCACGCCCGCCTATCCGCTCCGTTTTCTCATCGATCCGGAGCGTCCGGGAATTACCGATTGTGATGCGCAGATCGACTTCCTCAAGCACTGGCCCGAAAAAGACTAGGTCCTGAACCTGAGGTCTTGCATTGGAAGCATTGTATTTCGCGCAATGCTCGTCAGTCGACGTGCTGTACGGTGGGCCGATCAATCGAGACAGATCTTCCCGAATAGGCTCGGGCCTGGGCCGGAGGTGAATTGCTTTCACGCCGGAATGTCGGAGGCGATTCTATCCGGGTCGGATAGGATGAGCGCTCCGTAGCTGAATTGCGGACGGATTGCGGAGGTGCCGGGGCAACGGTGCGCCGGTAGCCAGCGCTCGATTGCGCACGCTGCCGGTCCTGTGTTGTCACAGGTCCCATGAAGTTGGCGTCGCCCGGCCTAGGCATCTGCGATCGTCCCAGGCTGCTGCCTGTTTGTGCCGGCGAGGCAAGAGGCAGCGTCCGGTTCTGATGCAGATCTCTTGATACCCTGCCATGCTCATATCCCGGTTGCCGTGAGACTCGTGAAGACCCGTCGACAGCGGAGCGAGGCTCCTGCGCCCTGATCATCCCGTTTGATGAATTCCATGTATGGGAGTATGAAGGCGGGGCTCCGGCTCTTTGGCTGGAGTAATCCCACCTTGCATAGCTGCTTGTCTGCGGGTGGCGGTACGCGCCTGCGACGGCCGGAATACTTCTGGAGTGCCACACGCTCCAATGTCCGGAGTGCCGGTGGTCAGCACGGTAGTCATGGAGTCGGATTCTTCCGGTCCGGCAGTGATTCCAAACGAGGACCCTGTAGTCTCTACCGACGACGCAAACTCGGCGTCTGTGCCAGTCACAATCATATGCCGCCCAATAGCCAAGCGGAAACCCGAAGCCGAAACTGATCAACGGGCCACGCCACGCATAGGAGTATCCCATATAGACCGCAAAGGGATCGTATCGCGGGACAAAGATAACATCGGTTTGAGTGGGTACAATGCGGATGACATCCGACTCCTCCACAACGGTCTGCTGGCTGTTGCTGGCCAGCGCCCCTGAAGCACGGGCCTTCGCGCGAAGGCGCTGAATCCCGTTCATGACATCCACCGGCTGACGCAGAAACGCTTCACCCAGTAGCTTCGTCCATCCCAGATTTTCATCCATCCATTTGATGACTTCAGGATAGCGTGCGAGACTGCGAACGGCATCCTCCCAAGGCTGGTCATCGAAGGCCGTGGCCTTCGGATGTGAAGCCAGGTATCGGGAAGCAAGAACGATGTCTGAAGGCGCCGTAGCCGCGGGCAGAATGATGGCAATGAGGGGATCCGGATAGAGTGCCAGCGGAGCCAGCAGCTCATCGAGGTCCTTCTCCGAAAGCGACACGCCAGGCGCATCGCGATCGTCGTCAGGAGCCATGACAGAATCCGGAGCCGCCGGTGCCGGTGCGTTGCCAGGGTCGGCGACCGCGAATGCAATCACGGACGTCGCGATTGCGAATCCAGTGATAACCTGATGGCTTTTCATGGGATCAAGGGGTTACTTCTCTTATGACCCGAACCATCACACAAAGTGCCATCGTTTTCAAACGCCTGCCACGGGTATTTGGCCTGGCATTTGGTACGTATTCTTACGCATGAATAGTCACCCTGCTGACAATACGCCCTCTCGGTCGCACCCAAAGGATCCCCTGCATGGAGTGACGCTCAAACAGGTTCTCGTAGTGCTTGAGCGGAATCTTGGCTGGCGCCGGATGGCGGATTCCGTGCCGATTCGCTGCTTCCAGTTCAATCCGACGATCAAGTCTAGCCTCACCTTCCTTCGCCAAACTCCCTGGGCAAGGACAAGAGTCGAGGAACTGTTCCTGAGCCTGCCTGAAAAGGCCCGGCAGGAAATCCGCAATCACTGACGGATCCTGCTTCGCCTGCTGGTCACCTGATGAGGGCTTGATAGGTCAGCACCTTGAACTTCTGGTTCAGATCGAGACCGCCCGCAGGCATCAGTTGGGTCATGAAGATCGCGACCATCCGCTCCTTTGGATCGATCAGGTACTGGGGAAAATAAGCGCTGCCCCAGCCGTAGGATCCCTCCGTTCCAAGCTCGCCGTAATAGCCCAAGTCGTCATTTACCCAAAATCCCAATCCGAACGCACTCGTGTCGCGCTCATATTTCTTTCCAGTGTGATTCGCGTGCATGAGCTCAACGGTCTTGGGACCAAGGATGCGGGCACCATCGAGTTCCCCTCCATTGAGCAGCATCTGCAGAAATCGGCCGTAGTCTGAGATGGTTGAGAGGAGCCCCGCACCACCCGAGAAGCACTTGCGCGGACCATGGATGTAGTCGCTGGTTTCCGAAGTCTCCTGGAGGGTGAGCACTCCATCCTTAATTCCATAGACAGGTGCGAGGCGATCCGCCTTCTCCACAGGGAGGAAGAAGCAGGTGTCGGCCATGCGGAGCGGATCGGTGATCCGCTCCTTCACAAAGCGGTCGAGCGGCATGCCCGACGCCACTTCCACGAGGCGACCAAGCACATCCGAGGAATATCCATATTGCCAAGATTCACCCGGCTGTCCGTGGAGCGGAAGCTTCGCCAGGCGATCGACGGCCTCGCCGATCGTCTCGTTCTTGTTCGCGAAATACCAACCGGACAATCCTGCCTCCTTGTACAAATCAGCCGCAAGCCCTGTACCATAGGTTAGGCCAGCGGTATGGGTCAGCAGATCCCGGATCTGGATGCCGCGCTTCGCGGGTACCGTGACAAATTTCCTGCCGCGGGAACTTCCATCCTCTGGAGCCGGTACCGCAACCACCGAGTTCTTGAACCCTGGAATGAACCTGGAAATCGGATCGTGCAGCATAAACTTGCCCTCCTCGTAGAGGATCATTGCCGCCACGGACGTCACCGCCTTGCTCATCGAAGCGATCCGAAAAATGGCGTCCACCGGCATCGGTTTCCCCTTCTCAATGTCCTGCATGCCGTAGGCCTTTAATTGCGCGATCTGACCATCACGCGCGATGTAGATCACCCCTCCCGCGAGCCTCTTCTGCGCAATGCTTTCGTCAATCACCGCATCCAGCCGATGCAGGCGCGATTCATCAAACCCCAAGGCCGAGGCACTCCCCGACCAGGCGCGCTGCGTAAGGAACAGCAGCGCGGCGACAATCATACCAAGTATGGGAGGGGGCACGCGATTCATGGGACCGATCTAACCGAATTGTCGCGCTGCGACAGATCAAATTTTGCCAAACCTGCAATTTGTCGCCCCGTTCGACGTGCGCTTGATGCAAGTTTGAATCCCATTCACGCTTGCAAACCTCTACCGCCACTGACCTCCATCACACATCTTCTCGCTGTATTCCTGATCCTCGGAGGAATTCCGGTTTATGCGGCTTCGAAAACCCGCGACCTTGCGACGGACGCAAACGGCGTAATCCAATTCAAAGGATTGCCGAAACTTCAGTGGAAAGCGGCGGTAAGATTTCCCTCCTCCGCCTCGAAGGAACGCATCCTCGAGGGATACGTTGAAGGATCAGGTCTATCATTACAGGGTCAACTGAAATTGGGCACTACTCCGGGAATGGGACGCTGGACCCTGGATTCGGCAACCCTTCCACTCCAAACCTGGCTTTCCTCACTGGCCAACCTACCCGAATTCCGGGATACGCTGGGTGACTTGACAATGACAGGTGAACTTCGCGGACAAGGCAGCGGAACACTGATCCGCGGAAACGTGAATGGCCGTGTCGACGTGCGCCTGTCGAATGCCACCCTGGCCAGCGAATCCCGAGGTCTTCATGTTACAGGGATCGATTTTTCTGGAGAGTTCGAGGGGCCCGTTCCGTTTCGTTCAACCGGATTCCCTTCGCTCACGTTCACCGAAGCCAACTTCAGCGGAATCGCCGCCCGCATGGGGCACGTGGATTTCGCGGTCACGGAAAATCGCGAAATTCATATCAAGACCGCTCGCGTGGATGTGCTCGGTGGCACGGTCGACTTGCGCGACGAAAGCCTCCCTCTGGAGGCGATCCTTTCGGGCGACGCCAGTGCAGCGGTTCACCTATCCAATCTCAACCTGAAGGAGATCAGCGCCCTGCTGCCCGACGTCATCGCCGAGGCCAGGGGACGCGTGAGCGGTGAGATCCGTATTGGCTGGAAGCCTGGAGAAGGATTCAGGCTGGGCAACGGCAGATTCCAAATAGAGCGCCCGGAGTCGGTGGAGATCCGCTTTACTCCACAGCCCGGATTCCTGACTGCTCACACACCAGAACGCCTCACGCTCCTGCCCTCGTGGACAGGGCCATTGCAGAAATGGTTTTCACCGCGGAACCCCGCCTATGAAACCCTGCGACAGATCGAGATGGGGCTGATGAGCCTCCAGGTGGAGACGCTCAGCGCCGAAGTGCATCCTGAGGGTGACGCGCTGGGACGCAGCGCAACCGTGCGGATCTCGGCGCGGCCTGCGGTTGCTTCGGCGGTTGACCGGATTGATTTTGAGGTGAACGTCTCAGGCCCCTTGGACGAAGTCATCAAACTGGGCATGAACCAGAAAATTTCGATCCGGAATGGCAGTATTCGATGAGAAGCCCTGAGGTACTGATTGTCCCGCGGACAATCTCGTCGTTGCCTGGCGGATCGAGGTCTTCCGTGCGGGCAATTTCATCGCTCAGTGAAAATCATGACTCGCCTGCTCCGGCAGGTCATCGCAACGCAGCGCTCGAACCGTCTCCGCCTTCACATGGATCACTCCCTGCCGCTGCTGGATCCTGCCTTCGATGATCAGAGCCGGATTCTGGGTGATGACTAGGCGCTCACGCTCAAACAGGGTGGAGGAAACGATGGCGTTGGCGACGCCGGATTCGTCTTCGAGCGACAGGAATACAACGCCCTTGGCAGTGCTAGGCCGCTGCCGACAGATCACGGACCCGCCAATGCGGATGCGAGCACCGTCCTTGCCCAGAACCAGTTCATCCGCGCGCCACAGATCAGGAAACCGTGGTCGGATGTATTTCATCGGATGATCTCCCGTGGTGAGTGACATGGCGGCGAAGTCGGCCTTGATCCGCTCGAGAACCGGCATCGGCGTGAGCAGTTCTGCGGAGGTATCAGAGAATTTTACGCCGGCAAACAGATCGCACGCCAGATCAGCGGCTGCGGTTTCCCAGAGGGCCTGTCGCCTGCTTCCGGCGAGGGCATTGAGCGCGCCGGATGAAGCGAGCGCATGGCATTCCCGGGGGTTCACATTGGTACGCTGGACAAAATCGCCGAGGGATTCAAACGGTCGCTCCGCGCGTGCGCGCAGGATAGCGTCAACGCTTGTTGCACGCAGTCCGGCCAGCGAACGTAGTCCGATCCTGAATGCCGTGTCCGACTCGACGCTCGCCCCACCCTGCGATTTCTCGACACAGATCGGCCGCACGTTGATGCCGTGTCGACGGGCATCCTGAACCAGCGTAGCAGGTGCGTAGAATCCCATGGGCTGGGCATTCAGGAGCGCCGCATAGAACTCCACGGCGCGGTGCATCTTCAGATAGGCGGAGGCATAGGCGATCAGCGCGAAGGACAATGCGTGTGACTCGGGAAACGAATACAGCGCAAACGAACCGAGCGCCTTCAGGATGCGGTCGGTCGCGTCGGTGCTCGTGCGATTTTCCAGCAACCTGCCGCGAAGCTTTTCCTGCATCTTCTTCATGCGTTCCTGATTCCGCTTGAAGTCGATGGAGCGCCGGAGCTCGTCCGCTTCTCCTGCGGAAAAATTTGCGAGTTCCATTGCAATACGAAGAAGCTGCTCTTGGAAGAGCACCACTCCATAGGTACGCTCGAGGATCGGTTCGAGACGGGGATCCCAGTAGGTCACGGGTTGACGCTGAGTGCGCCGCTCGATCAGCGGGTGAATCGCATCTCCCTGGATCGGCCCAGGGCGGATGATCGCAACCTGCAGCGCAAGGTCGTAGAAGGTGCGCGGTCTAAAGCGTGGAAGGGTGGCCATCTGTGCGCGCGACTCGACTTGAAAAAGCCCGATGCTGTCGGCCCTGCAAAGCATGTCATAGGTGGACGCGTCATCCTTTGGCATGCAGGCAAGATCGACCGGGCGGCCACGTTGCCGGCAGAGTGTAAGCGTTTCCTCGACGGCCTTCATCATGCCGAGTCCGAGTAGATCGACCTTAACGATCCCCATCTCTTCGCAATCGGTCTTGTCCCACTCGATCACCGTGCGGTTCTCCATCGTCGCATTCTCGAGAGGCACAACGTCATCGAGGCGGCCGGCGCAGAGGACCATGCCGCCGGAATGCTGTCCCAGATGCCGCGGCAGCGATCGCACACGTCGGACAAGATCGATCAGGTGCGCGGTTCTGGGGTGGGCCTTCGAGATGCCGGCGAGCTTGAGTTGTTCGATGAAATCAACGGTTTCCGGATAGTCGCCCCCCGAATAGAGCGAGGTGTAGCGGTCGAGCACATCCTCGGAAAATCCGAGCACCTTGCCCATTTCACGCAGGGTGTTGCGCCCCGAATAGGTGATGACGTTGGCGGTCATCGCCGCGCGTCCGGGATAGCGTCGGTAGACTTCCTGGATCACGCTTTCGCGCCGTTCGCGCGAGGGAAGATCAAGGTCGATGTCCGGCCATCCGGTGCGCTCCTCCGAGAGAAACCGCTCAAACAGAAGTTTCTGACCGATGGGGTCCACGGCCGTGATGCCAAGCGAATAACACACCGCCGAATTCGCGGCAGATCCGCGCCCCTGCACAAGAATGCCCTGCTCGCGGCAGAAGCAGCAGATGTCCCATACGGCGAGAAAATACCCCGCGAAACCCAGCCTTCCGATGACCGCCAGTTCCCTGTCGAGCTGCCGGCGAACCTCCGCTCCAATCAATGAATAGCGTTCGCGCGCGCCAAGATAGGTCAGGTTCCTCAGATGCGAATCGACGCTTTCACCTGGTGGCACCGGAAAATCCGGGAAACGATAGCCCAGTTCCTGAAGTCCGAATGTGAGGCGCTCGGCCAGGTGGGATGTCGCATGGATGGCCTCGGGCAGATCCGCAAACAGCGCCTCCATCTGCGACGGTGACTTGATGCAGCGCTCGGCATTGGATTCCAGCAGGCGGCCTGCCGTGTCGAGGGTGCGGCCTTCGCGCAGGCACGTGAATGCATCGGCGACGCGGCGATTTTCCTTCACGTGATAGACAACCCCATTGGTGGCGAGCAGCGGCAGGCCGAACCTGCGCGCCAGCCCGATCAGCACGGCTTCCTCGATGTCTTCATTGCGAAGCCGATGACGCTGGAGTTCCATGTGAACACGGCCCGGAAAAATGCGCAGGAGTTTGCGCACCGCTTCTTCGGCACCAGCGGGATCGCCGCGACGCCAGGCGCGGCGAACCGGTCCCTCCTCATCACCCGTGAGCGCCACGAGCCCCTCCGCATGGCTTTCCAGTTCCTCCCAAGTCGAGGCTCCCTCCCCCTTTGCAGAGCGGAGCTTGGCGCGCGTAAGCAGCCGGCAAAGGTTGCGATAACCCGTCTGATTTTCGACGAGCACCGGCACGACACTGTCATCCTCCATCACGACCTCCGAACCGACAATCGCACGCACGCCCATCTCCTTCCCGGCCATGTGTGCGCGCACGGCCGAATAGACACCATTGCGTTCACACAGGGCCACCGCGGCCACCTGGGAATCTGCGCAGGCGCTGACGAGTTCCTCCGGGCTCGAGGCTCCGCGAAGGAAGCTGAACGCCGATCGTGCATGCAGTTCGACGTAGGCCATCAATCATAGATCCCCTCGATGAACCAGCCCTCCGGCTCATGAAGCAGCCGGTAGAGGCTGAGGCCGATGCGAACGTCCCATTCTTCCCGGGCCCATGCCGCAGCCCACCAGTCCCCACTGATCCAGACCGGACGTCGGAGAACAGTGACCTCGCCCTGCACCAGCGGGGAAATGAGGAAGCTCGGCCGCGCGTCCGTGAGCTCCACCGTCGCCGCCTGCGGCGGCCGCAGGCGGCGCAGCATCGGGCCGGCTGCCGGCGGGGCGGCCCGCGCGGGCTGCTCCGGCACTGTGGCAGAGGGCGGGACGAGGCAGAAGGAATCGGGACGGTGACTGTTCGAGCGACGCGGCGTGCCGACGTTTCCGCTACCCGCCACTGCTGCAAGCCGGCCGAGGGTTGCATAAAACATCGCGGCATCCCTGAGTCCGGTGTCGAAAAGCCCTTCCTGCACCCGGGACCGACGCGCCGGAAAGGCCTCAAGTTCAACACCGATAATCGGTGAGTCCGTGTGCAACGACGCGAGATGATTCTCCAGGACTGAAAAAAGCAGCTCCGCACGCGCGGTCGCTTCGGGCAGATCGAAGTCGCGTGTCCATTCCTTCTCGTTGTCCAGCCTGAGGGTGAGGGTGAGCCGCGACGTACCGCCGCCAAATTGTCCCACCTCGAACGCCAGGCGCTCGCAGAAACGGCGCAGCACGAACAGCAGGGGTTCGAGGGTTTCAACGGGCTCCTCCAGATCCATTTCCGCGCGGTGACGCACCGGATGCGGCGCAGGCTGGATCGGCCTGACATACTCTCCGGCTGCCTTGGCCCAGAGTTCGTCGCCCCGGACGCCGAGACGGCTGGCAAAGGCCGCCCGCGGAAACGCCGTGATCGCACCAAAAGTTCGCAGCCCCAGATCCTGAAGGAGTTGTCGCTCCCCTTCCATGGGATCCAGCCACTCGATCGGCAGGGGTTTGAGGAACGCGCGGCTGTCATCCACCCAGCGCTCCGACTCCGGCCCGGCCTGCTGCGCCGCATACCAGGCGATCAGCGGGGTTGGGCCGACACCCACCTCCAAGGGCAGCCCTTCGGCGAGCATGCCGGCACGCAATGCCGGGATTCGCTGACGCAGGTGCTGCAGGTCCACGCCAGTGAGATCGACGGTGACGCAGCCACTGGCGGTGGCCTCTACCCGCGGTGCCAGTGACCAGCCCGCCGTCAGGAGCAGCGCTCCCGCTTCGCGCTCTCCGGCAAGCGAAGGACACAACAATTGCAGCGCCGCACATTCGGCGAGGGCCTGGGCCGCCGTCATCCCGGGGGTAATGCGAGCAGCCTCAATGCTCCGATGGGCGATGCGTGCCCGCCGACCTTCCCCTTCAAGCACGGCCACGGGCTCGCCGCGGAGAGCAGGATTGAACCGCAGCAGGGAATGCAGCGAAAAATCCGGAATCTGAAGGACCGCGAACATCATCCCGCGTGCTCCCGGGCACGGTAACGCTGACGCTTGAGTTCCACCGGAAGCATCGCAATTAGTTCCGCGCGTCCTCTTGTCAGTGCGTCCGCCGGCAACGGAAGGGAGAAAGCCAGCCGTCTCGCGGCGTTTGGAACCAAGGCCGTTGGGGTCTGGACTAGCAGCGTCGTCCCTGCCTGTTCGCAGGCGCGCTGGAGTCGTGCCCAGATGGAATCGCGCACACGCAGCAGCATCCGCTCGGGAAATCCGCGGACATCGATCACGGTGACCGCGTAGTTGGGGTCGCGCGCAACGAGATCCGCCGCACGCCAGCAGGCATCGAGCGATTCGCAACGCACCCAGACGACATGTGCGACTGCAGCATCGTCGAATCCCTCGATGTCGAAGGACTGGGCGGCGTCGACCAGTGCCACGCGCTGCCGGTTGGCTCGCGTGGAGGCAAGCAGGGCGGCAAGACTCAGTTGGCAGCCCGCGCTGGGATGCTCTGAAACAAACTCCGTCAGGGAGCCGGTCTGCAGGCCGCCCCCGAGGGCGTCATCGACGGCGGGAACTCCCGTGGGAATCCTCCGGCTGTCGTGGCGACGCGCAGACGGAAAACGCTCGTCGAGCAGACGGCGCAAGGCCACGACCCTGTCGGAACCGGCAAGCATGATGGCGTGGCGGACGGAGGATTCATCGTTTGCCGCGCCCGACCACCCCGACGAGGACGCCCTGGATCAACAGGCTCTCGGCGGGAATGAGATCGCGGTAGCGCGGGTTCTCCGCCCGCAGGTAGGTGCGCCTGCCATCGCGGACGAGGCGCTTGAGCGTGGAGGCTCCGTCGATCAGGGCAGCGACGATCTGGCCGGGTCGGGCTTCCTCCTTGCGGAGGAGGGCGATGTCGCCATCGGCAATCTGGGCGTCGACCATCGAATCGCCGCGCACATGCAGGGCGAAGACCCCGCGCAGGGATCGCAGCCGGAATGCGGCCGGATCTATGCGCACCGTTTCGTCCGCCTCAGCCGCATTGTCGGCGGGAAGTCCCGCCGGTATCACGCCGTACACCGGCACGGTGAAGAGCTGCCCCTGCAACTCCTTCACCTTTGCCGCATAGCTGCGCCCGTCGCCGGTGTCGGTGACACAGCCCTTGCGGACCAGCGCCAGCACATGACTGCGTGCCGCATTGGAACTCGCGTAACCGAACTCCTCCGCAATCTCACGGAGCGAAGGGGGGCGGCTCTTCTCCGCCTGGTGGCTCACCATGAAGGCAAGGATCGCCTCCTGTGTCTCGGTCAATTTACTGCTCACATGATCACTACTGATCAGTTGATCAGTATCTGTCAAGCATGGGAATCCACTCTGCCCTGCCTTCTTTTACCGAGGGCTGCGATTCACCCGACACTCTGGAACAAGGCGTCCGCCCGCGCAGGCCGTCGGCTGCGGGATTGAGAGCGGGCAACGCGTCTATTTTTTACCCTTGGGAGGCAGCAAGGCGCGGGGGCGCTGAGAAGGACCGGGTTTTGGCTCGGGAATCCTCTTCAAGAGAGCCTCTCCCCGCATGACCGAGTCATGCGCCGCCGGATCATCGACGCGATTGACGTACTCACCGGGATCGGTCGACCAGTTGTAGAACTCACGGCCCTGGGCTCCATTATCCCACGTCGTGTAGCGGGAGGCTCCCATGATGACCGAGCGCCCCATGACATCCGTGTTATGGGCGACGTCGTAATGAAAAACCAGACTGTAGGCCGGATGAGCTTCACGCGGGGCGCCCTGCCAGCGATCCATCAGCGAACGCCCGTCCAGCCCCTGTGGCGGCTGAAGTCCCGCCATTGCGACAAGTGTGGGATACACGTCGATCAGCTCAACAGGATCTTCGACCGTCCGACCCGCAGGCACCCCCGGACCGGCGATGATCAGCGGCACGCGGATCGAGGCATTGAACGCGCTGAGTTTAGCCCAAAGTCCGCCATGATCTCCCAGATGAAAACCGTGATCGCTGAAAAACACCACGATCGTGTTCTTCCACAGATCCTGGCGATCCAGCTCATCCAGCAGCATCCCGACCTGGTGATCCATGAAGGAGACGCAGGCATAGTAGGCCCGACGGGCTCCCGCCGGTGAATCGGGCTGCGAAAATCCGGTGAGCTCGGTCTGCAACGCGATGGACGGAATTCCCTTCATCGCCTGCTCGGGTCCTTTTTCGAAATCCTTTTCACGATGGATGTCAAAGAAGCGCCGGGGTGCTGTCCATGGCAGATGGGGCTTGTGAAAGCCCGCGGCAAAAAAGAACGGTCGCGCGTCGGCTTTTCTGTCCGCAAGCAATCCACCGATCGTCGATGCGGTGATGCCATCGCGCGTCCTGGTTCCATCGCCGTCCAGGATTGTCCAGGCCGGCCGACCGTCTCCCTTGCCATACCGGTCCTTGATCGCCTGCTGTTCCTGGGGATCATCGCCGTTGCCATCAGCATAGCGATCCCAGGATGCAGGATCGTTCACCTGCGCGGTGTGGAAGATCTTTCCCGCGCCGACAGTAAAGTAGCCGTGCTGCCGGAAGAACTGGGGCAGCATGACCGCATCCGGCATTGCCTTGCGCGCCGACGTGGCGAGGATATAGACGCCGGTCGATTCAGGGCGCCGCCCGCTGAGGAAGGAGACGCGACTGGGATTGCAAAGCGGATACTGACACGAGGCCTGATTGAAGCGCACGCCACGGGCCGCAAGCCGGTCGATGTTTGGCGTCTTCGCCAGCGGATCCCCGTAACAGCCGAGCACCGTGTTGAGATCGTCAACAACAATAAAGAGGATGTTTTTTGCAGGAGCGGCGAACGCAGCTACACCTGACACAATCATGGCCGTAGCCAATGCAAGGATCAGGCGGACTCGTTGAGGCAGACTCCAGCCGAAAGGGGCGAGATTATTGCGCATCATGCCCAAGATATAGGCAGAACCTCGCCCACTTGCGAGAGTCATTTCCAGAATCCCAGTATCGCTGAACGGGGCTCTCTCACTCTGCACTCACTGTGGTCTTCACGGTGAGTGCGGAGTCAGGGAACCGAGCACCCAGTTTTCCTATACAAAACACGCCGCGGTCAGATATGGATTGCTTCGCCGGTCGTCGCCGCGGCGGCCTCCATGATGGCTTCGCTCAGGGTCGGATGGGCGTGAATCGTGTGATGGATTTCCTCGACGGTGGCTTCGAGATCCATCGCGAGTCCGTACTCGGCAATGAGCTCGGTTGCTTCGCTGCCGAGAATGTGCGCGCCATAAATTTCCCCAGTCTTTGCATCGCTGATGACCTTGACGAAGCCTTCGCTTTCCGCGGAAGCAACGGCTTTGCCCGATGCCGTAAAGGGGAACTTGCCGATCTTGTAATCGAGTTTCTTCTCCTTGGCCGCCTTTTCCGTGAGCCCCGTGCTGGCAACCTGGGGCTGGCAGTAGGTGCAGCCGGGAAAATTCTTCACGCGTTTCGGTTTGCTGTGACCAAACATGCCGTTGACGGCATTCACGGCCTCAAACGTGGCAACATGCGCCAGCCAAGGAGGTCCGATGATGTCGCCGGCACCATAGATGCCTTTCACGTTGGTCTGGTAATCATCGCCAACCTTGAGGTAGTTGCGATCGAGGTCCAGCTTCACGTTCGGTGCGAGAGCTCCGTCGAGATTGGGGACCACACCGATCGCGGACAGGAGCGCATTGGCCTCCAGTTCCTCGGACTTGCCTCCCTGGGTGACCGTCACCTTTACGGTGTTGTCGGAAATTCGGTAGTTGTCGCAGGTCGCTCCCAGCCGGAAGGAAATCCCTTGTTTTTCCAGGGAACGCTGCAGTGCCTTGGAAACCTCCTCATCCTCCACCGGAAGGACTTGGGGAAGCATTTCGACGACGGTCACGGCGGAACCGAACGCATTGTAGAAATAGGCAAACTCGATCCCGATCGCCCCGGCGCCCACGATGATGACCGACTTGGGAAGCGTGGTGGAGGCGAGCGCCTCGCGCGAGGTCAGCACATTTCGGGCATTGTAATCGATGCCGGGAATCCGGCGCATCCGACAGCCGGTGGCGAGGAGGATGTTCTTTGTCTTGAAGAATTTTCCCTTCTGCTCGCCCTCGGTAACGGACACCAGGCCCGGGGCGCTGACCTGTGCCTTGCCGACGATGTAGTCGACCTTGTTCTTGCGAAACAGAAACTCAACGCCTTTCGCCATTTGCGCCGATACGCTCCGCGAACGCTCCATGACCTTGGCAAAATCAAACGAGACCTCCTTGGCGCCAAGGCCGTAGATCTCGGCCTTCTTCATTTTCTGGTACAATTCGGCGCTCTTGAGCAGGGCCTTGGTTGGAATGCAGCCCCAGTTGAGGCATGTGCCTCCTGCACGCTCGAGTTCGATGCAGGCGACTTTCTTGCCAAGTTGGCCGGCGCGAATCGCCCCCGCATAGCCTGCGGGCCCGCCACCGATCACAATCAGGTCGTATTCCGTAGTTTCAGCCATGGTGAAACGTTCTCTCTCGCCGGGAAACCCGGCAAGTTGAAACTGGTCAGACGTCGATGACGTCCGAATCCGCCGTCTTCCGTCCACCCCCGCGCCCCTGTCCCCTCGGCGGTCGGGGCCCGCGGCCCTGTGAAAACAGGGCGACAATCACATGGGTCAAACTGACGATGACTGCTCCGCCCAAGGCCGACCAGAAACCCGCCACATGAAAACCATTGATGATACGGCCCACAAAGAGGAATAACAACGCGTTGATCAGCACCACTCCCAATCCCATCGTCATCATGATGAACGGCAGCGTGAACAGAACCAGCAACGGCTTGATCAGCGTATTCAGCAGACTCAGCAGCACCACGACCGCGATCAAGGTCCGGTTCGTGTCATAATCGATTCCCGGCACAATCTCCGCGGCGAGAACGACTCCCAATGCCAGCACGGCCCAGCGAAACAGCAGCAAGATCAACGGATACATCGTCACGGTCGGACGATGTTTCGAGAGCGGGCGGCCGTCGATTGAAAATCCTTATCCTGCAGGATTTTCTCCGCAATGGAGGGACCGAGCGCCAGAGCTGCCTTCTGGCCAACGCTTTCTCAGAAGCGGGTCATGGGGTTGCATTATTGACTTTCCGGCCCGGAGGCGCGCTCGATTCGATGCCATCAACTCGTGTTGAGCGGATCATCCTGCAATCACGGGATCTTGGGTGGGACTGGTTTGCACCCCGCTTGACCCACACCGCACGCGCGTGGGAACCCCATGTAATCCTGTGCATGGGGCGCATGGCAAACTGCTACGGGGAACGACTCGCCGCGGCAATCCCCCGAGCGCGGGTCATTGCAACTCTGCGAACCGGAAAGTCCCTGCCTTGGCTTTTCCGTAGATCGCTGAGGCGTGTGGCCCATGTCGTCGCCAACAGCGAGGAGTCGCGCCGCATCCTGGTATCCGAGCATGGCATCGCTGAGGGGCGGACAAGCGTGATCCACAATGCCCTCGTCTTTCCGCCCGAGGCACATGAGGCGTTGGCGACTGAAGTTGCGGGACCCGCGATTGCCCTTCGCGAGGGCGTCGGCGCGGATTCCCTTGTGCTGCTATGTGTGGGCATGTTCCGCCCCGAGAAAAACCAACGGGAATTGATTGAGATCGCAAGCAGGCTCCCGCGGGAGGCTTCATGGCAGCTCTGGTTTGTCGGCGAAGGCGCGACACGCAGGCAATGCGAGGAATTAGCTGCTCGAAAGGGACTGTCGCAACGCATCCGGTTTTTTGGGTTTCAGGAGAATCCGGCCGCGCTCTATCGCGCCGCGGACGTCGCCGTGCTGGCTTCGACCAGCGAATCGCTTTCAAATTTTCTGATCGAGGCGCACGCGCACGGCGTGCCGTCGATTGCATACGAGGTGACGGGCGTGCACGAATGCGGCGGAATCGTGGTGCCACGCGACAACCGTGACGCCTTTCTTGCACAGGTGTCACGCTTCATCACGGATCGTGAGGCACTGAAAACAGAATCGCGTCGGGTTCGATCCCACGCTCTCGCGCACTTTTCGCCGCAGCGCCAGACCACTGCCTACCTCGAATTGTTTGCTCGCCTCCGCACCCCCGCTTCCTCCCGATGACAAACAAGCAGCGCCTAGACCTGATCGAGAAACATATTCGCGAACACCGCTATGCGGACCTCCATACGCTCGCGCGCCAGTTTTCGATTTCGCTCTCCACCGTGCGACGCGCACTTGACGAACTGGAGGAGAAGGGACTGCTGCGGCGACACCACGGCGGTGCATCGCTCGTTGAGACAGATGAAATCGCACGCGAATACGATTTTATCGCTCGGGACGAGCGCATGGCTGCGGAGAAATTTGCGATCGCCTCGGCGATCGCGGAGCGCGTGCAGCCGGGCATGACGGTGATCCTTGATGGCGGAACATCCACCTACGCGGTCGCCCGCCTGCTGACCGGCAAACGCCTGCAGGTCATCACCAATTCGCTACCCATTGCGGGACTGTTCGGCGACGTCGGAACCGTCGAAACGATTGTCACGGGAGGAATTGTGTACAGCCGCCTCGGCGTGCTCGTCGGCCCCCTTTGCGAGCAATCACTTGAACAGATCCACGCCGATCTGGCGATCCTCGGCGGCGCGGGAATCACTGAAGCCGGAGTCTGGAATCACAACGCCCACATCGTTGCAGCCCAGCGCCGGATGATTGCCGCTGCCGAACACAGCATGTTTGCGCTGGATCACACCAAGTTCGGACGCAAGGCGCTTGCCCTGACCGCTGCCTTCGACCGACGATTCACCGTGGTGACCGACACCCGTCCAGGACCGACGATGGTCAAGGCGATTGAGTCGGCAGGCGCGACCCTCACGCTGACAACGGCCCGTGCTCGCGGTCCCTCCTGAGCACTTTCTCCCTGAAGTCCACGCGCCCGAAGTGTGCGCGCAGTTGTGTTTTTCGCGAGCATTGCCTTCGTGATCTTGTGGATTCCGTTTTTCCAGCAGTCCGTTCCGATTCGACTCGATCCGTCTCCTCCCGTCCGGAGTGCATCCGCCTCCGCGGAGTGCGACAGAACAACCTCAAGGGTTTCGACCTGGATCTGCCACTGGGAAAGTACATCGTAGTCACGGGACTGAGCGGCGCGGGCAAGTCATCCCTCGTTTTCGACACCCTGCATGCCGAGGGCCAACGCCGATACGTGGAGACATTCAGCGCTTACACGCGGCAGTTTCTCGATCTTCTCGACAAGCCCAAGGTCGACGCGATTGAAAATGTCCGCCCGTCGATCGCGATCAAGCAGAGCAATACCGTCAAGACCTCGCGCTCCACCGTGGGAACCATGACGGAGCTGACCGATTACTTCAAAGTATGGTTCAGCCACGTGGCCGAATGCTTCGATCCGGTCAGCGGTGAAAAGGTGGAGGACGATACGCCGCAATCAATCTGGGAGAAAACCGCGGTCGCCCAGCGCGGCAGGACCGTGATCGTCGGATTTGCTGTCCGCAAACCGTCGAACCTCTCCTGGGAGGAGATCCTTACCAACCTCAAGGGCCAGGCCTATGTGCGTGTTCTGGCCGGCGACTTCGCCGCTTCCGCTCATCCTACGGGTTCGGTTCACCGCATCGAGGATCTGCTGAAGGATCAGGCGCCAATCAGGAAGCAGGAGATGATCATCGTCGCCCAGGACCGGCTCGTCGTGGCGGGCGAAAACAAGGTGCGTTTTCTTGAAGCGGTCGAGACGGCGATGCATTTCGGACAGGGCCAGGTTCGGCTGTTCGATGGCGAATCGCTGGCCGAGGTGGGCCACTATTCGCGCGGACTCCACTCGCCGTCGACCGGGCGCACCTTCCGCGCAGCGTCTCCCGCTCTGTTTTCCTTCAACTCTCCGCTCGGAGCCTGTCCCCAGTGCCGCGGCTTTGGACGCGTCATTGAGATCGACTACCGCCTGGCCATTCCCGACGGCAATCTCTCCATCGACGAGGGCGCCATCAAGTGCTGGGAGGGCGAGGTCTATGGTGCCTCAAAGGAGGACTTGGTGCGCGTCGCCCGGAAGAAAAAGATTCCCACGCATGTGCCGTTTTCTCAACTGACCGACGAGCAGCGGCGCTTCGTCATCGATGGAGAGGAAGGTTACGGCGAAAACGGCAAGGAGTGGCCGAAGGCCTGGTACGGCGTACGCGGATTCTTCCGATGGCTTGAAAAGAACACCTACAAGATGCACGTGCGCGTGTTTCTCTCCCGCTATCGCGCCTACAATCCCTGCCCCGCGTGCGGAGGCACCCGCCTGCAACCTGAATCACTGTGCTGGAAATGGCAGGGTCTCACCCTGCCCGATCTCTATGCGCTGCCGGTGAACGATCTTCACGCGCGCCTGCAGGCTGCGCGTCCGGCTGCCGATGCCAACGGCAGTGCGCACAGTGCGGCCATCGCGTACGAATCCATTCTCACACGCTTGAGCTACCTCAACCAGGTCGGTCTCGGCTATCTCACGCTTGATCGTCCCTCCAAGACTCTCTCCGGCGGCGAGGTGCAGCGCGTCAATCTCACGTCCTGCCTGGGCACCTCCCTTGTGGACACCCTCTTTGTCCTCGACGAACCCAGCGTGGGCCTGCATCCGAGGGACATCGATCGGCTGATTTCGATCGTCCGCAACCTCACCGACGCCGGCAACACGGTGATCGTCGTCGAGCACGACGAGTCCATGATCCGCGCGGCGGATCACGTGATTGAAATCGGCCCAGAGCCCGGCAGACGCGGCGGAAACGTCGTCTTTCAAGGATCCCTCGAAGCTCTGCTGCAATCGCAGGCCACCCTGACCGGCGCCTACCTTTCCGGACGTCGGCAAGTTGGCCTACCCACGCAACGTCGCGCCGTTTCTCCCGCACAGCCACACCTGTGTCTGAAGCGTGTGACGAAGCACAATCTCAACGCGGTGGATGTCGCGATCCCGCTCCAACGGCTTGTCTGCCTGAGTGGCGTCTCCGGATCGGGCAAATCCACCCTGCTGGATCATGCAATTTACCAGGGCCTGCGCAACCGATCCCATCAATTGACGGAGGACCCCGCGCAAATTGGTGAAATTATCTGCGATCTGGATTTCTCCGAGGTGGTCTTGATTGATCAATCCCCGTTGTCGCGCACACCGCGCTCAAATCCGGCGCTTTATACCGAGGCATGGGAGCTGATCCGCGAACGTTTCGCCCAGGTGCCTGCGGCACGGGAGCGCGGCTTTTCCTCCTCGAGCTTTTCCTTCAACAGCGGCGACGGACGCTGCGACCATTGCCAGGGCCTGGGATATGAGCGCGTTGAAATGCAGTTCCTCTCGGATGTCTTTGTGCCCTGCCCGATCTGCGAGGGAAAGCGCTTCAAGCCCGAGGTGCTTGCCATCGAATGGAACGACAAATCGGTCGCCGATCTTTTGACGTCTACCGTCGCGGATTCCTTGTCGATTTTCAAGGATGAGCCGGAAATCAAGCGGCGCCTCTCCGCCCTGGCGTCGGTGGGGCTGGACTATCTCACGCTCGGACAGCCGCTCAACACCCTCAGCGGCGGCGAGGCTCAGCGACTCAAACTCGTGCGCTACCTGGGCGTGTTCGCCTCGGACACACCCTCGCATGCCCTGCTGCTCCTCGATGAACCCACCACGGGACTGCATCGCCACGATGTTGTCCGCCTGCTGGGCGTTCTGCAGGCGCTGGTCGACCGGGGACACAGCGTTGTTGTGATCGAACACAATCTCGATGTGCTCAAGTCCGCGGACTGGATCATTGAGGTCGGTCCGGATGCCGGGGCGCTCGGTGGCCGCATAGTGTTCGCTGGCACTCCCGAGGATGCCGCGCGGGTGAATACTGCGACTGCCCGCTTTCTCGCTGAAGCACTGGAAGGACCCGAAGGACTCCCCACGCATGCGCATCTCCTCGCCGCCGAATCTCCTGGCTCCTACGCAGCCAAGTCCTCCACCAACGGTGCTGCCGAATCGCATGTCCTCACCCTGCTCGGTGCCCGTGAAAACAACCTGAAGAATCTCTCCCTCTCGCTGCCTCATCGTGAATTGACGGTGGTGACCGGTGTCTCGGGTTCGGGAAAATCCACGCTCGCGTTCGACATCGTGTTTGCCGAGGGACAGCGCCGTTTCATGGAGGCGATGTCTCCCTACGCCCGGCAGTTCGTCGAACAGTTGCCGCGCCCCGACATTGATCGCCTGACCGGAATCCCTCCGACCGTCGCGATCGAGCAGCGCGTCACTCGCGGATCGCGCAAATCCACGGTGGCCACGATCACTGAAGTCGCCCAATACCTGAGGCTCCTGTATGCCCGGCTGGGCGTGCAACATCATCCCGACTCAGACAAGCCCGTCGAACCCCTGTCCGTGGGACAACTGAAACGCCTCCTGACACGGGTCACCGCAACACCCAGGGCACGACGCGCCAAACATCTCTACCTTTGCGCTCCCCTCATTCGGGGACGCAAGGGCCATCACCAGCCGATCGCCACCTGGATAGTCGAGCATGGTTTCGAACTCATGCGGGTGGATGGGCGCATCATTCGCGCCGCAGCATTCCAAAAACTCGATCGCTACAAGGAGCATGATATCGAAGTCGTTGTGGGCGATCTCAAGGACGCTGCATCCCGATCTTCCCGCTCCGCGACGCCGGCGCCGATAAAATCAAAGGGACGCACCCGCTCGGTTCAGCGCCAGCCCAAATCGATCGGCGAATGCCTGGAAGAAGCTCTTCAACTCGGGAAGGGCTCCTGCTTTCTCGCGACACCCGCCGGAGAGATCCTGTCCTGGTTCTCCACCACAAGGACCGACATCGAAACCGGCGAGAGCTTTCCTGAGTTGGATCCGAAACATTTTTCACACAACTCTCCGCGTGGATGGTGTCCCACCTGTCGTGGACATGGACGTGTATTCCCCTGGATGCTTTCCGCTGACGATGAGGAAAAGGAGGCGGCGTCAGACGATCCTGCGGCCCGGCTCCGCCTCTTCGGCATTGAGACCGAGGACGACGTTTCTTCCGAAGGCACTCCTTGTCCCGACTGTCATGGCGAGCGCCTGAACCGCGTGGCGCGAGCTGTGAAACTGCACCTGCGCCGTGGAAAGAAGCCCCTCTCGTTGCCCGCCTTGCTGCGCTCGACTCCCTCCGAGCTGCTGGCCTCACTGCGCGACCTAGATCTCGATGCGCGCGGGGATCTGATAACGCAAGATATCGTTCCCCAGATCGAAGAGCGCCTGCGCTTTCTTGATCACGTCGGTCTGGGATATCTTTCGCTGGATCGTCCCACGGACACCCTTTCCGGAGGCGAAGCCCAGCGCATCCGTTTGGCCGCGCAATTGGGTACAAATCTGGCCGGGGTGCTATACGTGCTCGACGAACCCAGCATTGGCCTGCATGCGCGTGATAACGAGCGCCTCATCGAGACCCTCTTAAGTCTGAAGGAAAAGGGAAATTCCCTGCTCGTGGTCGAACATGATGACGAGCTGATGGAACGGGCCGACCGCATCATCGACCTCGGCCCTGCTGCAGGCGTCCACGGTGGTGAACTCCTCGCCAACGGCACACCTGCAGAAATCAAGCGCAGCGGGCGTTCGCTCACGGGCCTGTTTCTCGCCCGCGGCATAGCCCATCCTTCGCGCGGCTCCTATCGAGAAATCACCACCAGCAGGCGCCGCGCCGGCTGGCTGCAGATGACGGGGGCCCGCTTCCGCAATCTGAAGGGTTTCGACCTCGCGATCCCTCCGGCCCGACTCGTGATGGTCGCGGGTCCCAGCGGAGCGGGCAAGTCCAGTCTGTTCCGCGACCTGCTCCACCTTGCCGTCAAGTACGCCATCACGGCCGATCGCTCCCGACTTTCCGGCCGGGAGTTCGTCAAGAAAACGCAGTTCGACGCAGGCCAGGCTCCGCTCAAGAATGGAAAGCCAGACCCCGCAATTCCACCCTTTGAGGAACTTTCCGGAGGCAATGCCTTCCGCTCCGTTATCGAAGTGGATCAGTCTCCCATCGGGAAGACTCCACGATCGACTCCAGCAACCTACCTGGGGATATTCGACCTCATCCGGCAATTCTTCGCCTCGTTGCCCGAATCGAAAATGCGCGGCTACGGTCCCGGACGATTCTCCTTCAACACGGCCGGTGGACGCTGTCCCACCTGTGAAGGCGGTGGCCGCATCAAGATGGAGATGGCCTTCATGCCGGATACCTACCTGCCGTGCGACGACTGCCGGGGACTTCGCTACAGCGCGGAAATGTCCGACATCACCTGGAAAGGAAAGAGCATCGGTGACCTCCTGCGCCTCACTTTCGATGAGGCCGCCGCGTTCTTCGATTTTCATTCGCAACTCTCGCAGGTCTGCAAACTGATGGTCGATTGTGGTCTCGGTTATCTTACCTTGGGACAGAGTTCGCCCACCCTGTCAGGTGGCGAGGCGCAGCGACTGAAACTCGTGACGGAGCTATCGCACGGTCTCGCGAGCTACAAGGAACGCAGTCGGGGCATTCAACCCCGCAATCTCTACCTTCTCGAAGAGCCCACCATCGGTCTGCACCTGAGCGATTGCGAACGGCTCATCAGCGTTCTGCACGCACTTGTCGATCAAGGGCATACCGTGGTTGTCATCGAACACCACCTCGACCTGCTGGCAGAAGCAGACTGGATCGTCGAACTCGGCCCCAACGGCGGTCCAACCGGCGGTGAACTGATCTACCAAGGACCTCTGAAGGGCCTGCTGGGCTGCAAAAAGAGTCCAACCGCCCCCTATCTGCAGAAAAAGTTTCCAAATCGGAACGCTCTGGTGGATTCACTGCCTACATCCCAAAAACCTTGAGCAGCCCGTTCCACACCGACGACCAGAACTTCCCCGCCGTTTCGGCTGGACCGGATCGGGCAGTTTCCTGGCAGATGAAAACTCCCGAGCCGGAGAACAGATCATCAAACAGCGGGTTCATCTCGCGATAGTACCCCCAGAAGGTTTCCGCGCGGATCGGGCGATAGGACAGATTCGGTGTGAACGCGATGGTCGCATCCTGATTGGTCCGTCGTGCCGCCCGAGGCTGACCATCGGGCTGAGCAAGAAGTTCTGCACGCACACCGCGCGTGCCCGCAACGATCAAACGGCAGGGACCCACGAACTCAAAGAAACGAAACTGCAGCGTGATCCACGACAGCCATCTCCAGACAACCCAGCGCCGCAGGATCTGCAGGCGTTCGCCGGCGGGATTGATTACTCCGGCAAGGTAGCTTGGACGGAGAATCAACGATCCACCCACCGGCACCTGCACCACCGCGAGTTCAATGTGAGGATCCTTGGCATTGGAGAAGGTCACGCGATACGCCGCCCCGGCGGTGGCATTTTGCATCTCCACCAACTCCGCCAATCCACAGGCCAGGCTGGTAAAGGGGATGCTCCAATCCAGCAGGAATCGGGTCTTGCGGGTGAGCCCTTCATCGCTCGCCTGAAGGTATTTCTCCTTGACCCTCAGGCGCTCACCGGGCCAAAGCACGGAATCCACCGATACATGGCTCGCACCGACCTCGGGATTGAGACCTGGTTCGGATGCGAAACGCAGCGGCTTGCCGGCGGAGACGAGGGGGGCAATCGCGTAATACATGGCGAGCTTCCAGAGCGTGGGACCAAAAAGATAGGCCGCGAGCGCCAACAGGATGTACCCCTTGCTGGCATCCCATGCCGCCTTCAAATAGCGGGTGCCTGCCGTCTCCGTCGATTCGGCAGTGATCAGTTGTCGCTGGATGCGGTCGAGGGAGAGCATCACGCCTTCCTTTTCCCAAGTGGTATGTGTCAGCAAACGTTCGATCTCCGGGAGTTTGCCCGTTGCCTCCTTCTTCAACGCCTCCACCTTCTTGGCCTGCTCGGCATTGATGCGCTGTTGTTCTGAATTTCCGAACAACCGCTCCCACCAACTGGAGAGTTCTCCCAGCATCCGAAGGATTTTCTCAGCCCGCTGAATTCTGTCCTTTTGCAGGGCGGCTTCCGCCTCCAGCGAAGCAATGCGCGATTCGATGTCCGCCTTCAGCGTCAGCAACCGCTCACGCTCTCCTTGCAATGCTGTCACCAGTTCTGACTTTCCATCCTTGGAGGCCTGTTGGTCCCGGACGAAGAGGTAAACCGCATAGGCGGCCAGTCCAAGTACAACGATGAGGATCACCACCGCCAGTTTCTGCAGCAGCCATGCGCCAAGTTTTGCCAGGAGTGATGCCATTCTTCCTACTGTGAAGGGTCCGGGTTGGGATTTTCAATCGCCTTCAATGCGAGGTCGCCAGCAAGGAAGCGTCGGCATTGAAAAGTGGGGGATTGCGATTCCTGAATTTGCCGATTGATATCCCGGGTGCCCGTCGTGCCGCAATCCACGACCGTCATTCGCACCGTTTTCGACGCACCTTTTCAAAAACGTCATGTCCAAAGCCATTGTATCTCCCCTTTACGACTCCGATGTCTTCCGGATGGCGTGCCGTCAGTTTGACCAGGCCGCCGATGCCATCAATCTTCCGGAATCCATCCGGGACCGGACAAAATGGCCTCGGCGCTGCATGGCGGTTTCCCTGCCGGTGAGGCGCGACAACGGCAGCGTGACCATTTTCGAGGGTTACCGAGTTCAGCACAATCTCTCCACGGGTCCGTCCAAAGGAGGCATCCGTTTTCATCCCGATGTCACGATCGGCGAGGTGGCCGCCCTGGCCATGTGGATGAGCTGGAAGTGTTCACTCGCCGGCATTCCTTATGGCGGCGCAAAGGGCGGAGTGATCGTAGATCCCAGCAAACTCTCCGAGGGGGAATTGGAGCGCCTTGCACGCCGCTACATGCAGGAGCTCATTCCCTTCATCGGCCCTCATATCGACGTTCCCGCGCCCGATGTCGGCACCAATGAGAAGATCATGGGTTGGATGCTCGACACCTACTCCAACCACGTGGGGCGGCTTGAATCCGCAATCGTCACTGGCAAACCGATCTCGCTCGGCGGTTCACAGGGTCGCCGCGAGGCGACCGGCGCCGGCGTGGCCTATCTCATCAAGTCGTATCTCGCGGACCTCAACATTCCCATCAAGGAGGCGACCGTTGCCATCCAGGGTTTCGGAAACGTGGGTTCCGAAACCGCGCTGGCTCTCGATGCGTACGGAATCAAGGTCGTGGCCATCTCCGATCTCACGGGGGCATTTCACAATGCCGGGGGCATCAATGTGAAGAAGGCGGTAGAATATGTGAAATTCAGCAAGGTGCTCAGGGACTTCGATGGCGGCGAGGAAATCACCAACGAGCAGCTTCTGACCACAAAATGCACCGTGCTCGTGCCCGCGGCACTTGAGCGCGTGATTACCCACGAGAATGCCCCGCGCCTGCAATGCCGGATTCTTGCCGAAGCCGCCAACGGGCCGACCACAAACCAGGCTGATCGCGTGATTGAGAAGCGCGGCGATATCGAGGTGATCCCCGACGTGCTCTGCAACTCCGGTGGCGTGATCGTTTCCTACTTCGAATGGCTGCAGAACCTTCAGAACTTCTATTGGTCGCGGGACGAGGTTATCGGCAAGCTGTTTGCCATCCTCGACAAGGCAAGGCAATCCGTCGAGTACCAGAAGCGCAAATTCAAGTTCAGCCGTCGCCTGGCCGCTCTCACCCTCGGGATCCAGCGTGTCGCCGAAGCCAAGCAGAGCCGCGGCCTTTTCCCCTGAGCGGACCGGCCTCCGCGCTGCATCCCGAGACGCACATCGCGGCTCAGTGGTTCGTTTTCAATCAGATCATCCTGTTCGCGTTTTTTAGTGCGTTCCACCGGGGAGTTGGAACAACGTTTCCCCATGTCGAGCGAGTCCGAGAAAATGACGCCCATGATGCAGCAGTACTTCGAGGTGAAGCGCGGCCTGCCGCGCGACACGTTACTGCTCTTTCGACTGGGGGACTTTTTCGAGCTGTTCTTCGACGATGCGGTCGTTGCCTCCAAGCTGCTCGGGCTCACGCTGACCAAGCGCATCGACCATCCGATGGCCGGGATTCCCGCCCACGCGCTCGACACGTACGTCAACAAGCTGCTCGCCCATGGAAAAAAGGTCGCGATCTGTGACCAGGCGGAGCCTGCCAAACCGGGCAAGCTTGTCAGGCGCAGCCTGTCGCGCATTCTCACTCCAGGAACCACCCTCTCCCCCACCCAGCTCGACGCTCATCACAATCACTACGTCGCTGCCCTCCAGCTTGACAAAGGCGGTCTCCACGCCGCGTGGATGGATCTGTCCACGGGTGAATTCAAACTGGCGACGGACGAACGCCCCGAAAACCTGCTTCCGGTCCTAGCAGCCATCGAACCGGCCGAACTGGTCCTGGCCGAGAGCGAACTGGAACGATGGAAAAATGCCGCTCACCAGGAGACGGCTGCCCACGCACTCCACACGTTCTGCTCAGCAAGGCTCTGCACGGAATTGCCTCCGTATCAATTCGAGCTGAGCAGCGCGCTGCCCGCCATCTTCGACGCCTTGAAGGTGCTCAATCTGGAGGGTTTCGGCATCTCCCGCGATCATCGCGGGCTGGGACCCGCCGGGGCACTGGTTCAGTATGTCGCGGACAACCTGTGCGCTCGACCCGAGAATCTCCGTGTCCTCCAGGAATATCGCAGCGAGCGCACGCTTCTCCTGGATCCGGCAACCCTTCGCAATCTCGAGATATTCCAGTCGATCCGAGGTACTCGCGAGGGTTCACTGGTGCACGCCATCAATCGCACCACCACTGCGCCGGGCGCGCGCTTGCTCGAGCGCTGGCTTGCGTCACCGCCCCTCGATCTCGCCGAACTGCGGCGACGCCAGGACTTGGTGGGACAATTTCAAGCGCACGCTGCTGCGCTTGGCGCGATCCGCGACCTGCTAGCCCAAGTCCGGGATGTGCCGCGAATTCTCGGCCGGCTGCAGAATCGTCTGAGAAATCCGCGTGAACTCCTGGGCATCCGGGAAACGCTCATGCAGTTGCCCGCGCTCCGTGCGTCTCTTTCCGCATGTGGCGGAGCACCCGCAAGCCTCGCCCCACGGTTACCCGAATTTGAGCCTCTCCGCGAACTGCTCTCGGCATCGCTTGCGGACGACATGCCGGCGGACGTCGCCGACGGAGGTTATATCCGCGACGGATACGATGAAGAACTCGACCGGCTCCGCGCGCTGACCTCCGGAAACAAGACGTGGCTTTCGGATCTCGAAGCAAGCGAGCAGGAGCGCACCGGTATCCGCAGCCTCAAGGTCCGCTTCAACTCCGTCTTCGGCTACTACATCGAGGTCACAAAGGCCAACCTCCATCTCGTCCCCGCAGACTACGTGCGCAAGCAGACGACGGCGAACGGCGAACGTTACATCACCGACGCCCTCAAGCAAAAGGAGAAGGAGATCTTTCACGCGGAGGAAAACGCCCTCAGCCGCGAGAAGGAAATCTTCGCGGTGCTGGTTACCGCCGTGCTCGAGGTATCCGCTGCGCTGGCCCAGACGGCGGACCTGCTCGCCGAAATCGATGTTCTGGCCGGCTGGGCGCTGCTCGCCCGCGAATGGAACTACTGTCGTCCCGATCTGGATGAGGGTTCGCAACTGGAGATCACGGATGGCCGCCATCCGGTCGTTGAGCAGATCCTCAAGGATCCGGCCAATGCCTTCCTTTCCGGTGGATCGGGTTTCGTGCCCAACGATACACTGCTCTCGTGCGATGAGGTTCAGATCGCTTTGATCACTGGCCCGAACATGGCCGGCAAGTCGACCTACATCCGCCAGGTCGCACTGATCACGCTGCTTGCGCAGATCGGCTCGTGGGTTCCCGCCACCCGCTGCCGGATCGGGCTGGTTGACCGAATTTTTTCGCGTGTGGGAGCGAGTGACGATCTCGCCCGAGGCAATTCGACATTCATGGTCGAGATGAACGAGACCGCGAACATCCTCAACAACGCATCGGCCCGTTCCCTGATCATCCTCGATGAAATCGGCCGAGGCACCTCCACCTATGACGGGCTGTCCATTGCCTGGGCGGTCGTCGAGCACCTGCATCGCGACGAATCAACCGGCCCACGCACCTTGTTTGCCACCCACTACCAGGAACTCACCCAGCTCGCCAAGAGCCTCGCCCGCCTTCGCAATCTGTCGGTCGCCGTAAAGGAATGGAATGATGACATCGTGTTCCTCCGGCGGGTGGTCTCGGGAGCCGCAGACCGCAGCTACGGCATCCAGGTGGCCCGCCTCGCGGGCCTGCCCCTGAGTGTCATCGAACGCGCGAAAACCATCCTCTCAAAGCTCGAGTCCGACGATTCCAACGTCGAGCTTCCGGCCGCAGCGCCGAAAGCTCGGCCGAGAAAAAAGATCACGGTCACCGTTGAAGACGATTCCCAGCTCAGTTTGCTGTGATCGGATTCCGCCCGCTTACACACGCCATCGGGCGTCGCGTAGGAGCGATCTGCCCGCGCGGGTCATGAACGGGCAGCGACACGCGTTGCATGCGTCAGCGTCCAAAGCTGCCGGGCCTGACTGATCGTTTCGGCCAGCACGTCGGGAGTGATCGCTTGCTTGGGATCATCACCAATTCCCTTGGTTGGTTCCACATGGGCCTCGATGCAGAGTCCATCCGCCCCATACGCAACCGCTGCCAGCGCGCATGCGGGCACATAGACGGCCTTGCCCACCGAATGCGAGGGATCGACCACGACGGGAGCCCAGGTTCGCTCCTTGAGAAGCGGGGTGATGCTCTCGTCGGGGTGATTCCGGTATCCGTCGAGCGTCGGTGCCGTGCCACGTGGGCACAGCAGGATATTGGGATTACCGAACGAGGCTATGTATTCGGCGGCGGATAGAAACTCATTGATCGGCCCCATGTGCAGACTGCGTTTCAGCAGCACCACGGTCGACCTGTCAGACACTGCCTTACCGATGGCGCGCAGCAGCGAGTAGTTAAGCGCATTGCGGGCCCCCACCTGGAGCATGTGCACACCGGCATCGAGGGCGAGCTTCAGCTGCTTATCATCCATCACCTCCGCATCGACCGGCAGGCCTGTTCGGCGATGAGCCTCCATCAGGATGTCTAGCGATTTGGAATCGCCCTGGAACGCATAGGGATTGGTCCGCGGTTTCCAGACTCCGCCCCGAAGCACGTGGGCGCCCGCCTCCTTCACTGCGGCGGCCGTTTCATAGAGAAGAGTCGGGTTCTTGGGATCAATCGTGCACTGGCCTGCCACGACGAGCAGTTCCTCCCCGAGCTTCACCCCACCGAGCTGAATCGTGTGTGACGCCAGGTCGGATCGTTTATCCATCAGCTTGAACGGCGATTGGATCTTGTCGATGCGTTCGACATAACTGAGTCCCTCCAGTCGGGTGATCATCAGATCGTCGCGCTCATCACCAACGATCGCATAGATGGTGCGAACCGCCCCGACAATCGGCTGAATACGGCACCCAAATGCCTCAACAATCCGGGTGATCTCTGCGAGTTGGTCGTTGGTAAGACGGTTGGTCTTCGGTAAAATCATGGCAAAAGGATTCTCCACAGTAGAGAGGAACGCGGAAATTGACAGATTGAAGTTTCCAATGGGGCCTTTGGCAGTGATCCTCCTGCCCCCCTGGACGAGAGTTTAGCGTCGATTCCGGCACCCCTGTTCGTCCACTCTTCCCGCTTCCCATGTTTGAGTCACTCACGGAAAAGCTCTCTCACGCCCTCCGCAATCTCCGCGGCGTCGGCAAACTCAGCGAGGAAAACATGGCGGAAGCGCTCAAGGAAGTGCGCACCGCCCTGCTGGGAGCCGACGTTCATTTCAAGGTGGCCCGCGAGTTCGTCGAGCGCGTGCAGGCAAAATGCCTCGGCCAGCAGGTGCTTGCAGGCGTCACCCCAGGACAGCAGATCGTCAAGATCATCCACGACGAACTCGTCTCCCTGCTCGGCGAAGGAACGACGGCCCTGTCCGGAGCCCGGCCGCTCAAGATAATGATAGTCGGCCTTCACGGTTCGGGAAAGACCACGTCCACGGTAAAACTGGCGAAGTTGCTCAAGAAGCGCGGCTACCGTCCGTGGGTTGCCGCCTGCGACATCCACCGCCCCGCTGCCATCGACCAGCTCGAAATCCTCGCGAAGCAGGAGGAGATCGGGTTCTACTGCGACCGCACCTCGCGGGATGTCTCCGCGATCGGGACCGCCGCCCTCAACACTGCCCGCCAGGCGGCGGCGGACTGCGTCATCTTCGACACAGCAGGAAGGCTCCAGATCGATCTCGAACTGATCGAGGAGGTGAAGCGCCTGTCCGCGCGCGTCGAGCCCGACGAAATCCTCCTCGTTGCCGACGGTGCGCTGGGTCAGGAGGCCGTAAATGTCGCCAAGGCATTCCACGAGGCGCTCAAACTCACAGGCCTGATCCTGACCAAACTCGATGGTGATGCCCGGGGCGGTGCCGCGCTGTCGATCAAGGCGATCACGGGAGTGCCCATCAAGTTCATCGGTACCGGGGAGAAGCCGGCGGACTTCGACATCTTCTATCCCGATCGGCTGGCCTCACGCATCCTGGGAATGGGCGACGTCGTCTCCCTCGTGGAGCGGGCCCAGGAAACCATTGACCAGAAGGAGGCGGAGAAGATGGCGGAAAAGCTCCGCAAGGCCGACTTCACCCTCGAGGACTTCCTCGCCCAGATGCAGCAGATCAAGAAGCTAGGCTCGATGGAGAGCATCATGAAAATGATGCCCGGCATGAGCGGCGTGAAGATCGACGCCGATGCGGAAAAGAGCATGGCCCGCACCGAGGCGATCATCCATTCGATGACGCTTCAGGAGCGCCGCAAGCCGGAGATCCTGAACGGCAACCGCCGCCTCCGCATTGCAAACGGCGCCGGCGTGAAGGTCGTCGAAGTCAACCAGCTCCTGAAACAGTTTCAGCAGATGCAGAAGATGATGAAGATGTTCAAGGGAGGCGGCTCGAAGAAAATGATGCGCCAGATGCAGGCCATGCAGGGCAGAGGCGGCATGCCCGGGTTTTAGCCTGGGCTTGTGACGGATACCACTTTCGGTGAGGAAGAATATGCCTTTCCCCTCACAGCGCCGTTGTTTGACGGAAAATTCCTCGACGGTTGGATATTGCCACCGGAATTGGCTAGGGTTGGGCGCAATCGCGTCTATCGCTGCCTTGTCTCCGGCTTTCTCTTCACGTTTCTTGTAGGTGCAGCAGCCCTACAAGCCAAGACACGCCACCTACTCCTCCGACGGTGTGATCGGAACATCATCGTTACAGGCGTGGATGCAATCCCTTCCCTTTACAAGGACTGCATACTTTTCGCCAATGCGCACGCCATGCCGAAGCATTGAGTCTCCTCAGCAAGAACTCTCGGCAATTGTAGATTCGACGCTGATGTGCGCCAGGGTCTCCCAAGCCATCCGAGAAGTTCAGCTATGCACGACGGAGAGGAATAGAGCCAGAAGGGTTGAGTGCAGGGCTCCGGACCTGGGTGATCGGCACGAAGGCGCTGGTTCTGCTTTGCTCACTCCTGGCTGCATATGTGATCGAATCTTCCGCGCAGCCGTCTTTGGAGAGATCCGGCTCGCGTGGAATGCACCCATGCTCTCGGAATATCGGTCCGTTCTATGTAGACCCAAGTTTGGGCTCTCACCGGTAAGGGTGAAGAGCCTTGCTCGGGGCACACGGCCATGCCGATCATGTTAACCGAACGATTCTTTTTGAAACATGCGGCAACGTTGCCCAACTTTTCCGTGTTATTAGCAATTCACCCCCAGACTCCTATGGCATCAAAATACGAACTCAAAACATCCAAGAATGGTCAGTTTGTCTTCAATCTGAAGGCGGCAAATGGGCAGGTCATCCTTACCAGCGAATCCTACACGACAAAGGATGCGGCACTGAACGGAATCGAATCAGTCCGCAAGAATTCGCAGGTCGATACCAATTTCGAGCGCAAGACCGCAACCAACAACCAGCCGTATTTTACCCTCAAAGCCGCGAACGGTCAGACCATCGGAAAGAGTGAACTCTATTCCGGTACAGCAGCAATGGAGAACGGAATCGCATCCGTGAAAACCAATGCTCCTGGAGCCAGCGTCGAGGAAGTAACCTGAACAGGACTTCCGAAACGCAAATCGCCAAGTATAGGCGTTCAAGCAGCGCTTCCTAGCCTGCCCCTTGGCGTCGCCGGGTGGCCGCCACATCCGTGACGGTCACCAGCGAGTGCGACAGACAACGGCCCGGTCACAACAATGAGAGGCCGTTGCAATTCTCGAAGGGGGAAACCGCAGGCATCTGCTGACCCGCAGCCTCCTCACCAGACGGGCCCAGACCAAGCGCCAGTGCCGAGCGTTGAGGAGCGTCGCCGCAGGATTGAACCCGAATGTCCCGCATTGCCAAATGCCCGGCATTGCGGGTTCCTCGGTTTGCCGCGGGCGTGCTGCTACCATCACCTCGAGCAGGAGACCGCCGAGCATCGGCGGCTGATCGACGAGAAGTATCTGGTGCCGGGCCGGCTCCTGTGGCAATCTCTACGCTCCTGTCCTTGGAGTCGGCCAACGTACCCCAAGCGCCCTTATCTCCCAAAACTAAACCTACCCGATCCGCTGTCCAACGACCGCGGTCTACTTCACCAAGGATTCGCAAACAAGCCTTCCGGTGAGGCGAACGGAATCCGGTAGGCGGCGAAATCGCGCGTGTCCGTGGTGAGCACCACCGCGTTCGAATCGCGAGTCGCGAGGGCGAGTAAACAGCCATCCGCCAAATCCATGCGTGGCGCGTAGCGTTTGATCCGCCCAAAGACTCCGGCCAGTTCCTCACGAAGCACCGGCACAATCTCCATTCGTTCCAAAAACCCATGCAAGGAAGCGAGCGCCGCCGGTTCGCTGTCGAGCAGATGCGCGGCTTCCGCCGCCACCGCTTCGCAGGTGAGCAGCCGCCCCGTCAGCTTGGGCAGCGTGGACTTCGCCCATCGGTGATGCGGATCGCCCGCGTCAATGGCAGCCACCAGCGGGCCGGTATCAACCAGCACGACGCGCTTTAAGGCGATTTCGGATGGTTTCATGCGTGCTTTCTGAACGTTGCAGACGGCGCACCACCCCGAACAGGTGTTCCAAGTCGGCGAACGGGCGCTCCGGCTTGCCGGTGTCGCGGGCGAAGACATACATCGTCTCTCCCGACTTCACCTTGATGGTTTCGCCCCGGTCAGCGGCGGCACGCACGGCACTGAAATTCCGCTGAAAGTCAGTCAGGGTCGTTTCCATACCCAATCAGATTTTCTGACTGATAGCGGACGTCAAGCGGGAGCGGGTCGTCGGCCGGCTCGGCGATGAAACAGGCTCGGCAGGCCTTCGGCTGCCTGCGGGTTCCCACAAGATCAGGCTGCCACCCTCGGTCGCTCCCTCCATCAATGGCGCGAGGAAATCGTCCGCATGTGGCGCTTTTCCCGCAACAATGGCATCACCGAAGGCTTCCATCGCAAAATGAACCTCATCCAGAGCAAAGCCTATGGCTTCCGCTCCTTCCTCAACTACCGCCTGCGCGTTCTTGCCCAGTGCTCCTAACCCTCAATCCCAACCCCTAAATCCATGCCCTGGTCCCCAAAATTTGATATAGACCCCTATAGACCCGTTAAGTGGCGGGATGGACGGGACTCGAACCCGCGGCCTTCTGCGTGACAGGCAGACGCTCTAACCAGCTGAGCTACCACCCCGAATGGGAAAAGAGCGCGAAACGTAGGGTCGGCAGGAAGTGAGTCAAGCGCTGTTTTGAAGAATAGATCCGACCGCACGTGAATTCATGCGCGGGAGTGTTTTGCAAGAGTACTGAAGGTTCAAGCCGGTGCCGTTGTTTCCGCCAGCGCTGCCGGGTTCTCGGAGGAAAAAATTGCGTTGCACCGTCCGGCTTGGCGGCAACCCTTGTAGGTGTCTGGCGCGAACTCGTGCGCGACCGGACTGCATAGTTCAACCACCATCTGCGATTCTCTCCAGGCCTGATCGCCATGCGACAAGCACTCCCGTCCAGCCTCCGCCACCCGCAGGGTTTCCGTTCACGGACAACTGCCGGGGTGGAATGAAAAGCATCCTTGATTTCAAACGGGCGCGCCACGAACGGCAGCCCATCGTCATGGTCACGGCCTACGACGCACCGATGGCGCGCATCGTGGCTGCTTCCGAGGCCGATGCAATCCTGGTGGGCGACAGTGCCGCCATGGTCGTCCATGGGTTGCCGTCCACCGTGCATGCCACGCTCGAAATGATGGTGCTCCATACTGCCGCGGTTCGGCGTGGCGCGCCCAACAGCGTGATCGTGGCGGATCTGCCGTTCCTGAGTTTTCGCCAGGGGCGTGAGGTCGCTGTGCGGGCAGCGGGGGCGCTCATGCAGGCGGGCGCGACGGCGGTAAAACTCGAAGGCACAAGGGGCCACGAGGACGTGATCGCGCATCTGATCGGCAGCGGCATCCCCGTGATGGGCCACCTCGGACTTATGCCACAGTCGGTCAACCAACTCGGTGGCCATCGTCTGCAAGCGCGTTCCCAGGCAGATGCGGCGCGCTTGCTGGCTGACGCCCGAAGCCTCGAGGAATTAGGCGCCTTCGCCCTCGTGCTCGAATGTGTGCCCGCAGCATTGGCCTCCGAAACCACAGCTGCGCTGTCCATCCCCACGATCGGCATCGGAGCGGGTGCAGGCACTTCCGGGCAGGTGCTCGTTCTCAACGATCTGCTGGGACTCGACGCCAACTTCCGTCCGCGCTTCGCGCGACGCTATCTGGACGGACGCAGCGAGATTCTGGCCGCGCTCAACGACTACGCCCGCGATGTCCGTGCCGCGCGATTTCCAGCACGGGAGGAACTGCTGGCATGAGACCAACCGTCAATTCAGCGTCGGGCTCGACCGGGTCGTTCCCCTTGTCAAACGTAGGCTCCAACCTGCTCGTCATCCTCACGGGCTCCATTGCCGCCTACAAAGGCTGCGACGTGGTGTCGCGCCTCGTCCAGCGCGGCCATATCGTGCGCTGCGTGGCGACACCCTCCGCCCTGCATTTCATCGGCGCCGCAACACTGGAAGGCCTGGCCGGTTCGCCCGTGCTGAGCGATACCTTTGCCGCAGGTTCGGCGCTGGAACACATCCAACTCACGCGATGGGCCGATGCCGTGCTCGTTTGCCCTGCAACGGCGAACACCTTGAATCGTCTCGCGGCAGGGCTCGCAGATGATCTGCCCGGAGCAATGTTTCTCGCTCACGATCAGACCAAACCGTGGCTGATGGCGCCCGCGATGAATCCCGCGATGTGGACACACCCGGCGACAGTCGCATCGGTACAAAAGCTACGGGACTGGGGAGCGCGCTTCATTGCACCTGCCGACGGCCGCTCGGCCTGTGGCGAGATTGGCGAAGGTCGGCTTGCGGAACCCGAGGCGATTGTCGCCGCCACCGAGGCGGCGCTGGCAAATCCTTCCCGCAAACTCCGCGTGCTCATCACCGCAGGAGGTACCTCGGAACCCGTGGACGGCGTTCGCGTGCTGACCAACACCAGTACTGGAGCAACCGGGGCCATCATCGCCGACCATCTCTCCCGTGCGGGTCACGAAGTCCTGCTCCTACGAGCGAAATCTGCGGTCTCAACGGATTGCGCCTGTCCCGAAGAGACTTTTGTCACCTTCTCCGATCTGGAGGCAGCTCTGCGCCGCCTGCTCGCGAGCAATTCGTTCGATGCTGTGATTCATGCTGCGGCAGTCAGCGACTACCGCGTGGATTCGATTTCCATGGGCACAGACCCGCCATCCGTGCCTGCCGAAAAATTGCCATCGGGTGGCACTCCGATCATCAGGCTGAGTCCCAATCCGCGTCTCGTGGACAGCCTGCGCGCATGGAGTCGTGCTCCTTTCACCCTCGTCGCATTCAAGCTCACCTGCGGTGCGGGGCCTGACCAAACAGCCGAGGCGGTTAGCACACTCCTCGCCCACTCCGGTGCGGATTTTGTCGTGCACAATGACGTCGCTGCCCGGTGCGCCGACGGCAGGTTTCCGGCAAATATTCACCTGCGCGACGGCTCGGTCGCCGCCCACTGCTCCGATCGCGGCACGCTCGCCTCGGAACTCGTGCGTCTCCTCACGTCCTCGACCCTGCTTTCCTATGCTACTAACCCTTGATGTCGGCAATTCCCAGATCCACGGCGGCGTATTCGACGGCGAAACCCTGCGCGTGCAGTTCCGCAAGTCCACCCACCCCATAGGCTCGTCCGATGAAATCGGCCTTTTCCTGCGCACGGTGCTGCGCGAGAACAGTGTTGATCCTGCGGGTGTGAAACACATTGCCATCTGTTCTGTTGTGCCACCCGTGGCCTACCCGCTTCGAGCGGCCTGCGTGAAATACTTCAATTGCGAACCGTTCGTTCTTCAGGCAGGTGTTAAGACCGGCTTGAAGATCAAGTACCGCAATCCTGCCGAAGTCGGCGCGGATCGCGTCGCCAACGCCATCGGAGCAACGTTGCGCCGCCCCGGCGAAAACTGCCTCGTCGTCGACTGCGGCACGGCCACGACCTTTGATGTGGTTACCGGCCGCGGCGACTACCTCGGCGGCGCCATCCTTCCCGGCCTCGGCATTTCGGCCGAGGTCCTTTCAAGTCGCACCGCGCGCCTGCCCCCGGTTGAAATCGCGCGCCCAGAAGGAGCGGTCGGTCGCAGTACCGTCGAAAGCATCCAGGCGGGGCTCTATCATGGTCATGTCGGCGCCATCCACAATCTGATCTCGGTGCTGATGATCGAAGCATTCAACGGTACGCGTCCACATGTCATGGGCACGGGGGGCTTCGCCCGGATGTTTGAGTCAGAGCGTCTGTTTGACGAGGTCGTGCCTGAACTCGTGCTTTTCGGACTGAAGCATGCCGAGTTCATGAATCGGAATACCGGCGAGTGATACACTCCATGCGTCTCACCCTGCTCAAGTCCAAGCTGCACCGGGCGACCGTGACGGCCGCCGACCTCGATTATGAGGGATCGATCGCCATCGCCCCTGAATTGCGCCGCGCCGCGGGCTTTCTTCTGAACGAACGTGTGGAGATTTACAACGTCACCAACGGGCAGCGTTTCGCCACGTATGTCATCGCAGGACGCAAGCGCGGCGCCATCATGGTCAACGGCGCGGCTGCGCGCCTCGTGCAGCCAGGGGATGAACTCATCATCGCCGCCTACGCCGAGTTCGAGGAGAATGAGGCAGGGCGGCACAAGCCTGTCGTCGTGTTGTTGGACAAACAGAACCGACCGAAACGAAGGTAGATCTGAACGAGGGCTAAGATTCGAGCTAGCCCTTCTGGCGCCATGGCAAAGCGGTTCATCACCCTAAGGGGCATGAGCCTATACGAGCGAGACACCACTCGGAACCCTCACAACCAAGGTCCCTGCGATCTTGTCGTGCCAGCCCTGCTTCTCATCGTCGAATGCCACCCAGATGAATCCAAGTCCCGCAACTAGGAGCGACAGAAAGCAGCCGAGTGCACGGACAACAGCCACCGTCCAGTCCAATGGAGCATCGTTCGTCCTGACTACCTTGAGCCCACACACGATGCCGCCGATGGTTGAGCCTTTCAGCTTCCACATCACCGCACCGTAGGTGGCAAGAGCAAGGAGGAACAACGGTCCCATCGACATCAATACCGCAATCGATCCGATCAGCATGACGTCGATAGCAAGCGCCGCCACACGAATCCAGAAACCCGCTCGTTCGTAGCCCGTCCATTCAGGCAATGGCGTGGCTGTTGCCCGCGCAGCTGCAGGGGATGGTTCGGCAGATGCCACGACATGTCCCCCGCCCTCCGACTCCAATACTCCTTCACCTGAAACCGCGGATGCCACGAGCCCCATGGCTGCGTCCGTCCCAACCCTCGAACTATCCGCATATCCGGCAGTCGAAGCAGCGGTCCGGCCAGGAGGCATTTCCATGGGGAGCTTCTCCGCTGGAGCAGCGGGCCCAGCCGGTCGCGGCCTCCGCAGGCTAAGCAGAAGGGTGTACACGCCAACCCCATGGGCAAGGACCAGCAGCAGTATCCAGACCATCATGCCGACCACCGGCACCAGGTAGATTGCCGTGGCGAGAACACCACCCGTCAGAACAGCGAGAACGGTTGCCGACTTCAGGTTTGTGAGCCCGAGGCCACGCATCATCCGGCGTCCAATCCAGCCGAATACAGCCGCCTTTCCAAAAACAATCGCGAAAACG
Organism: Verrucomicrobiota bacterium; assembly: GCA_014584295.1. GTDB lineage: Bacteria > Verrucomicrobiota > Verrucomicrobiia > Opitutales > Opitutaceae > UBA6669. Next base: position 55,543 of record JACTNC010000050.1, on the reverse strand, counting down.
ATCAGCGCAATCGCCAGGAAGAAGCCGACGATCGTGAGCGACAGTACAGCCGCAACGACCGGCATCAGGATCAGGCTGATGATCGCGGCAAAAAAACTGCGGCCAGGTCGCGTATCCAATGTTTCGATACAGCGCTCAACTCCACGGGGGAAAATCACGGAGAACAGGGCATAGACCGCCAGAAAGATGCCGGCCATGCTCCAGGCCCATCCAAGATTGGCACCGATTCCAAGCGGACGCCCCAGGAAAAAGCACTTGCGAACCCATGCGCGGAAACCCGTGTAGTCCGGAATATTCGACACGATGCTCATCTCGTTGATAGTGCCGAGCACCTGAGAGCCAGGATGGCGAATGACAGGGCCCCCAATCGACACGACCTCATCCACAACGGCTTTGGGGCCGAGTTCCACGCCGCCAAAAACCGCCACAGCAGTCTCGGTCTTGCTGTTGATATAGACATTTCCGATCACGGCGACCACGGAGGTGCCGACCTCCCCATCGACCTTGGCATCGCCGAGTATCGCGACGACTGCTTCTCTGACATTACCCTCCACGCGGCAGGAGCCACCGATAGCAACAACCGCTTCAGCCGTGCCCCCGCCGGCACCATGAAAGGCATCACGATTGAAGGCCAGGACGACATCGGTGTTCCGGCCCTGGCGGCCCCGGGGAGCCGAAGACTCAGGTGTGGCCGTCGATTGCGCATCGACCTGTTCCGCGGGGGCAGGCGACGGTTCAGCGAGGACGGCCTCGGGATTAGAGGCAGGCTCCGGCGTGGACGGAGCATTGATGTTTTCCTGGGAGTAGGCGGAGAGGCAGAGCAGCAAGGCAATGAGTCCCGGAAATCCAAGTACGAATCTGCGAAAAAAGGAGTTCATGATTCAAAATTGAAGCAGGGTTGAATTGAGTCGCATCGCGCATTCATTGCGGACGCATGAAGATGCGGTAGAGGGCTGCGCCGGTTCCAATCAGCGTCGCATAGCACAGCGCGATCAGACCGATGCCCGTCAGAAGCCAGAGTTGCGCGGCGGGGGAAAGTGAATCAGCCGCAAGCCGAAGCAGGTCGCCCGCCAGGGATCGCGCCTGGCCCCACCACCGGAACGCAGCGCCCAACGTATCGCCGATTGCCGCCACGGGAGAGCTGCCAGCGTTTCGTAGCAGAACCCAGGCGGTGCCTACCGCAAGTGTGGCTGTAACAATCAAGAAGACCAATCGCATTGCAGGCGGCCAGAAGGCAAAGCCCTTCCGCCACCAAGGCTTCGCCTGCCGGGCGGCAATGGCTGCGAGCACGCGCGCCTCAAGCGCCGCGGGCGCGCTGCGGGGAGGCAGACTCTTCAAGGCGGAATCAAGCGCGTCTTCCCACGGATTCTTTTGTTCTGGAGAGTTCATGCGAGGGTCTGATCTGCGGATTCATGGGTCGTCCCGCTCCGGACAAGGATCTGGGCGAGCGCCGCGCGAGCGCGGAGAATATCAGTCTTCACTTTCGAGAGGGACACCTTCAGCCGTCTGGCAATCTCGTCGTACGGCAGGTCTTCAAAGTGGAAAAGCACCAGCGGCACGCGCTGATGCTCGGGCAGCTTGGCAAGGGCCTGCTCGAGCCATTGCCGGCGATCCTCCTGTGTCAGCGATGCAAGCACATCGGAGTCTGCCGCGGGAAACTCCACCGCGGGCGAATCGTCATTGTCGTCGGGCTTTGCAAATTCAGAGAAAAACTTCCAGCGGCGACGGTAGCGCTGCAGATGGTTGATTGAAAGATTCGTCGCCACAGTCTTGAGCCAGCCACCCGCCGAGGGACTGGTCTGGAGCATGTCGAAATGGTGAAAGGCCTTGAGAAACACCTCCTGGGAAATGTCCTCCGCCTGGGCATCATTGCCGGTAAGCCGCACCGCAGTCGAATAGACCATGTCCTGGTAGGCGCGCATGAATGTGGTGAAGTCGGGTGCCGGCTTCAGCTCCGCGGGGGAAGGTTGCACTGTGGGTTCATCGTTCATGCGCAGAACACCGCAGGGTACGATTGAGTTGCAGAAAAATCGCCCCTTCCGTATTTACAGATGACGAACGCTTTGCAACAGAGAAAGCTAGATTTGCCAGGCACGTCTGGAAATCGTCCCTTGGCGACGGACTACCTGGTGAGCACGGATCCCAGCAAACCCCGCTTCCACTCCGGACACTTTGAATTTGCGGACAACGCCGTTGTACCGGCAACACCCGGCTTGCCTGGCCCTGGAGATATTCCTGCCGAGCACGGAGGCCACCATTTCCCCACACTGGCATCGATTGGCTTGAGTACCGAATTTCGTCTTGAGAAACACAGCCCCTTGCGTGGAGCAGCCCGATCCCATGAAAAGAGCGATCCCGCATTGCCCGACATCGGCGCATTGCAGCCTGGGGACTCCTGGTACCCGCTTCAAGTGGGTCCGATGGCCGACAATTCGTCTGGGCAAGAGGGCGAGATTCTTAGGTGAGGAGGCAAATGGCCCATGGTGAGCGCACTGCTCTTCGCTTGGAAACCGTGTGTCACACCGATCAGGGGAGCCACATGGCAGCAGCAATCATCCTCGCGGTCGCATTGAAAGCCATTCATGCAGGAGGCGATCACATCCGCTTCGCTTCAAACCGGACTCTACCCATGAAACAACGACACATCCAGATGCATGCCTGCGGAATGCATGCGACACTCCTCTTGATTCTTGCCTGCCTCCTTTGCGTTCGAGGCTTTGCCCAGGTCACACCTCCGGATGGCAGCGTGCGCTTCCTGGCATTCGGAGACTGGGGCCGAGATGGCAAGGCGTTTCAGCTTCCCGTCGCAGAGCAGATGGGCAGGGCGGCCGCAGCGAACCATGCGCAATTTGTGATCGTTCTCGGCGACAACTTCTACAGCGACGGTGTGGACAGTGTCGAATCTCGCCAATGGACAACCTCATTTGAGGATATCTACACCGCGCCATCGCTTCAGATACCGTGGTACGTCGCTCTGGGCAACCACGACTACCACAAGAACCCGGAGGCTCAGGTGGCTTACACTCTCTTCAGCCCGCGCTGGAAAATGCCCGCGCGCTACTACGCCGTCATCCGACGGATTGATGAAGCGAATACCGTTCAGTTCTTTGTCATCGATTCCACACCTTACACGGTTTCCCGGGATTCCGCCCAAGAATCAAAATTTGGCGATGCGGTCCGTCAGGATACCGCCGCGCAAACCGCGTGGCTCGAGGAAGCGCTGAGGACATCGGCTGCCCAATGGAAGATCGTGTGCGCACATCACCCGATCTACTCAAGCAGCAAACACGGTGATACCGCCGCGCTCGTAAGGGTGATCCAGCCGTTGCTGGAGAAATATGGTGTCCAGATCTACCTGAACGGTCATGAGCATGACATGCAGCATCTGAAGGTCGGCAAGATCCACTACTTTACTTCCGGCGCGGGCTCCCAAACACGCCCGACAAGCCGTGATGCTCGAACCGTTTTCAGCCTTGGAGACACCGGAGGGTTTCTGAACGTCAGGATCACGCCGGATGAGTTTGTGGGAAGTTTCATCGACTACACCGGGAAGGTCGTCCATACGGCGAAAATTCACCGGCTTCAGATGGCTGGTGCGGACAAATGAAGATGCTGGCGGTCATGGATCGGGGTCGGGCACTTGCAGGCGTTTCGCTTGCGCTGGTTCTCGGAGCATTCCCTGCAGCGGCAAGGGTCCGCACGTACTTTGTCGCTGCGGAGGAAGTCGAATGGAACTATGCACCCGCAGGCAACGTGCTTGCCGATATGCAATGCTGCGCCGACGCTGCCACATGGCTTTCCAGAGGCCCCAGGGAACTGCCCCCGGTTTTTCGAAAGGCAGTCTTTCTCGAGTATACTGACTCCACATTCACCCAACCAAAGGCACGCCCGGCGGAATGGAAGCATCTGGGGATCCTCGGTCCGCTCATCCGGGCGGAGGTTGGAGATCAGATCCAGATAACCCTCAAGAACAACCTGGAATTCTCTGTCAGCCTGCACGCACACGGTGCATTTTATGACAAGGCGAGCGAGGGTGCGGGTTATCCGGACGGCACACTCGGTGCCTACAAGACCGATGACTATGTGCTTCCTCGAGGTACATGCACCTACCATTGGAGCATTCCAGAGCGCGCCGGGCCCGGTCCAAACGATCCAAGTTCCATCGCCTGGCTCTATCATTCGCACGTCGACGCACCTCGCGATACCAATTCGGGGCTCGTGGGTGTGATGATCGTTTCACGACATGGTTCCGCACGCCCGGATGGAACGCCGAAGGAGGTGGACCGCGAATTTGTCACACTGTACGACATCTTCGACGAGGCTCAAAGTCGCCTCGCAGGAAAAAACACCGCGGTGCTCCTTGCGCCAGGCACTCCGGATGCCGAGGGGGAAACTGATGAAGCCGAGGAGGAAGCCGACGCGAATCAGTTTCATACGATCAACGGCTTCATTTATGGCAACCTCCCTATGCCACGCATGAAGGTCGGTGAACACGTCCGCTGGTACCTTGTCGCGCTCGGAGGCGAGAAGGATCTCCATACACCCCATTGGCACGGCAATACCGTCCTGCAGGATGGTCATCGAACGGATGTCGTTGAACTGCTTCCAGCCAGCATGAAAGTTGCCGAAATGCTCGCCGACAATCCCGGCATCTGGATGTACCACTGCCACGTCAATGACCACATCCGCGCCGGAATGGCTGCACGGTACGAAATCGTGGCTCCATGAACACATTGAGCCTGTTAGGGACACCGATGTCATGCGTTCGAGTCCAGCACGCTCAATTAAATTCTTAGGACCCCGCGAAATGACTCCGTTCCGGCGAATCACCCTCAAGGATATTGCGGAGGCAGCGGAGGTCAGCCGCATGACGGTCTCCCTCGCTCTGCGTGACGATCGTTCCCTCCCTGAGACGACGCGTTCGAGGATCAAGGCAATTGCCAACAAACTGGGCTACCAGCCCGACCCCGATCTGATCAGATTCATGGAGGTGATCCGTGCCAAGAAACAGAAGGGCGTTCCAAGCAAGATCGCATACCTCACGGCCTATGAAAATCGCTTCGACTGGAGAAAGGAGTCAACCCAATGGCTGTACTTCGAGGGAGCGCATGGTCGCGCGCGCGAATGCGGATATGTCCTTGAGGAGCATTGGCTGCGCGAGCCAGGCATGACTGATCGGCGGCTCAGCGAAATCATTCGCAACCGCGGCATTGAAGGCGTCATTGTTGCTCCTCTGCCCGGCCACGAACCCATTTTTGACGGGTTCTGCTGGGACTACGCCTCTTCCGTAGAACTCGGCTACTCGCTCTCGCGCCCGGCGCTCAACCGCGCGTGCAACCACCAGTACCAGTCGATGATGCTTCTGTTTCTTTCCCTCTCGGACTTCGGCTATTCGAGGATCGGACTGGCCATGCCGCGCTCACAGGATGAGCGCGTCAATCACCATTGGCGTGCCGCGTTCCTGACAGGACAGAGTCTTCGGGCAAAGCCAACACGCCAACTCGCCCCATTTCTTCCGGAAAAATGGAGCAAGGCGACATTCGAGGAGTGGTTCAGGAAAAGCCGCCCGGACTGCCTTATCACAATCGGCAGGGACGCAGCCGGATGGCTGACACGCATGGGTGTGCGCACACCGCGCGACGTCGGTCTAGCCAACGTGGATCTGAGTCCCGACATGCAAGGGATAACGGGCATCAATCAGAATTCGCGCAAGGTCGGTGCAGCGGCGGTGGACCTGCTGATCTCCCAAATGAGGCACAATGAACGCGGCATTCCAGCGGTGCCTCGAATCGTCATGGTCGAGGGCACCTTCATCCGAGGATCAACCACGCTCGCAAAATCCGAGTGATCCGATTGCACCGATTGGATTTCTCGAAAACAAATATCTCTCTTCCCCTCAATCTTCCGGAGAACTCCACCCATGCCCTGCCCATTCCACAATCACCACCCTGATCCATTCCGGGAGCCCCGACACAAGGACGGGATCCTGCTCAATGACTTTCACGGCGACGTCATGCCAATCCTGCTCCGTCATGGTGATGTACGCAACGCCGCGCGCGACTGGGAAACGTTTAGCTCCGATGCACCGTTCAAGATTCCCATTCCCACCGAAGAGGACGTGCGTACCGTCCGTCAACTGCCTCTTGAGATCGATCCTCCTGATCAACTGGACTACAGGGCAATCATGGAGCCCTATTTCAACCGCGCGAAGCTTCCCGACGTAATCGCACAGATCGAGGGGCTCGTGGAGGCACATGTGCAGGCTGCGCTCAAGCGGGAGACTATCGAAATCGTGAGGGAGTTCGCCATTCCACTACAGTCACACGGCCTCGCATACCTGATGAACGTGCCACAATCCGAGGCTGAAACCTGGATCAAATGGGGGGTCCATGTCTTTCGCGAGGGTGATGGCACCTCCAAGGGAGCAGCGATGGAGGCCTATGCCGCCAGCCTTCTCGAACGGGGCGCCGAAAAGCCTTCGGACGATTTTTTCAGTGCGCTCACCCGGGCGACATTCCGCGGCCGGAAGCTCACACGGGAGGAAATGCTCGGGTTCTGCAGCATCGTTTTTGCGGGAGGGCGGGACACGATCATCAATTCGATCTCGGGTGTGATCGGCCACCTTGCCAAAACCAGCTCTGATTTTGAGTTTCTGCGGGCGGATCCGAAGCGGATCATTGGTGCCAGCGAGGAGTTTTTCAGAGTCCTTTCGCCGTCAACCCACCTTACCCGGAAATGTACCCGCAATGTGAACCTGCATGGCATTGAGGTGCAGGCGGGACAATTCGTTTCATTGAATTTTGCCGCAGCCAATTATGATCCCGAGGTTTTTGACGACCCTGAAAGTGTCCGGCTAGATCGGCGGCCGAATCCCCATGTTGCGTTTGGGTTTGGAACTCATCTTTGCCTTGGCGCAGCGCATGCAAGACTGATGGTGCGCACCCTCCTGAAAACCCTCTGCCAGCGCGTGGCCCGCATCGAAATCATTCAAGCAAAGGATCGCCTGGAGACCGAATCAAGCTACCAGCGCCGACTCGCATATGAAACCCTCATAGTCCGTATGGTTCCCATCGACGAAAAGAATGACTCATCGAGATAGTCTGCTGGCTTTCGTTCCTTGGAGAGGCAGCTCCGGGCCCTTCCTGGAGCCCGTTGGACCCCTTGACCGTTCAGCTCCGTTTAGCGGTTCCTTTGGCGCGAGAATGGCCGCCTCTTGAGCCCCTCAAAAATTTGTCACGATGACGCCCCGGTCCGCGGCGATAACAGTTACCTCCTTCATCGCCTCCCCAGGCGGAGAAATGCGTGCTGACATCCGGATTCTCTCACCTGACCTGTGAGGCTTGAACACGTAGTCGATGACGACAGCTCTTTCGCTCAAGATGCGCGAACGCATCTTGAGACTCAAAATGCCATAGGACGTCGGCATCTCGAGCAATTCAATCTCCTTGCCCTCGGCAAACCATGCCGATGGCGCGACCGGGAAGAGCATAATTCCGTCATCGCTTTCAATGACGATTGCATTGCGCATGAGCGAAAGTGCCGCACCCGCAACTGATCCAAGTGGCTCGCTAAACGACAGCTGTCCGTCGAGATAGCGGTCGGCATCGTACATTCCGAAGCTCCACGGAGCTTCACGGGTAAGCCTTTCAAACGCTGCTCGTTGCAATCGGTGAGGAAACAGCCCCACAACCTCCGGTATGGTATGTCCGTTCCGGCTGGAACCATGAAGCATGAAGGACTGCAGACTCGCGAGCGCCTGATGTCGACGCTCGGGGTCGCGTACGGCCTCATCGATCAACCAGCCCACGTAGCCGCACATGTAGGCGGCATCCATGCCGGAGTAAAAGCGAGGAAGCCCGCCCCATTGGCCCCCGTGCCTCGCGGCGTAGTTGAAAATGGATCGTGACGGTTCACCTGGACTCTTCGGATCCGAAAATCCCAATTCGAGAAATGACGGAGCGAAGAGGTTCCAATAGTTGCCATAGCGCGTCGCGGTGATCTCAGGATGCGGACCTTCATTCCTGCCGCCCATCGAAGGGATCGAGATGGCGAACGGGACGAATGCCGGTATCGTGTCCCTGACAGTAGCCTCCTCGAATGCGATGGCGATGCGCTCTCGGAATTCATCCGCCTGTCGTGCGAGCCTTTCCCCCTCCAGTGCAAGCTCTCCTGACCCCAGTTCGCGAAAGATCTTCGCCGTGGCATCGAGTCCCTTCCAGCATGCGGCGCTTGCATATAGGCTCGTAGCTGGGTCCCGCACGTCACCCCCATAAATGTGGGGAGAAAGCAAACCGCGCAACCTCCCCGGCCGAGCATCATCGGGAGGATGACGCACACGCTCGGTCCACCGCGCGCATTCAAGCATTGACGGCGCAACGCGCGCCAGCCACGTGCGATCGCGGGACAGGCGCGCAACAGTCGCTGCGACAAAGGGCGCCACTCCATTGCGGGACTGGTGATGAACATTCGACTTCTTCAGGTTATCGGAGCGGAGCATGATTTCCGCCTGTCGCTGAGCCTCGTCGAAGCACCCCCACTTGGCCAGTCCGAGCGCGGGCCACCCTTCCTCTATGCCGAAATAATACTGATAGAAGTAGGCACCATAGCTCAGCCGTTCCGCTTCCGGTTCATCCTCCTGCGCGTAATCAACCCGCGTAATCGATTCCACCTGGCTGCGCCATATATCAATCCGTTCCATCCATTGGGAGTCGGGTAGCCGAACCTGCGCACCATGCGCAAGAGCCCGTGTCCAATAGGAAATAAATGATGCCTCAGCAGCGGAAAAGGAACCCTTCGCGGCTGAGGATCGAGGAAAATCCGCTGCCTGCGGCGTCGTGATTTCAACTCGCCCATCCGGGGGTAGCACGAAAACGAGAAGCTTCTCAAGGGGGCCCAGTGGTTCAAGGGTGAATGGCTGGGCGGACGCAAGGAGCAGACTACCGTCGGCATCGAAGACCGCGCGATCGACTCTTCTGACCACCGGTTCCATCGAAAAGAATGGCACCGGCGTCCGGGGATGTTTGCTGTTGTCCCAATGGTGACAATTTGGACGAATGCCGATGCCCAGCGCGAGGCGCGCGTCTGATGGCGCATTGCTTATTTCGAAGCGCACAAAAATTCGGGAACCGCCGGAAGGCTCATCCCGATGAGAAAAAAGCGTTTGGCGCACCGTAGCCTCTCCAAGGGTCCATTCGAAGGAAACTTGCGGCAACGTGCGCCCTTCGGGCGTTTTCAAGAATGATGGGCGCGCAGATAGAGGCGCAGGACGAATAAGCGTAGCGCCAACAAGAAGCGCCGGTGCAAACCAGTGGTCTTCCTTTGTGTCACCCGCAAGTCGCGGGTCTCGGGTTCGCCACGTGGTAATCCACTGGCCATTCTGCCACGCAAAACCAGGTGCTGCATCATTGGGACTCGCGAGTAGAATCTTCTGAAAATCCAACGGCCATGCCGCCTTCTCCAGATCGTCCCATGAGATTTCGTGCGAAACACCCTCGGGAATTATGGGATCGTCGAGACGCGCCCGTTGCGCCGCGACCTCCGCATCACTTAGGTCGATTCCGCGGATTGCGGCGGACAAAGCGCTGCCGAAAGTACCCGTCTCGTGAAGCGTGTATCCCGGCAGATTTCCAATGGAATCTGGACTGGCAACGATCACTTGATTCCAAAATGCATCCCGATCCTCGATCACCTTGAATTTGACCTCCGACCATCGCGCCACGAGATCCGGTGGCAGTTGCACCGTGTCGATCCAGAGCTGCTGGAACGGCGCCACCAACACCGATTGTGTAGGCAGGGATTGGATCGGCACATCATGATCATCCGGGGTGATGATTTTCCCGGGCGCGTAGCGATGATTTCCAAACCGAAGAAATCGCACCAGGCCGTCTGATGGAACCGACAGCTGTGCATGCGATTCCTCCTTCACTTTCGAAACCGGTATCAGCCAATCCAACACACGCCTTCGATGAGCCTGTAGCGCTTCGTTTGAGTGCGCCTCAGGGCCGATCCGTTTTGCGCCTCGCTTTTCGGCACTTTCTAAAGCCGTATCGGAAACGGGTGAGGCAGGACGACTTTCCCGAAATGATGGGTCTTGGGAATGGTTGGAAAATCGACCGCTTGCCTCGCTTGAGGCGAGACCCGCCATTGCCAACGCAATGATCAAGGCAAGCAGTTGACGTACATTGGTAAACGGGGCCGGCATGAAAACCTCACCCCGTTCTGACATGCAAAACTCGCCGGGTTCGAGCTTCAGACTAGAAGTCGATTGAATTCGTGAGCGACCAGCGATTCGGCTGAGGGATGCGTGCGGACGCAATTGTGCCGTCCGGTTGTGTCGCCACCGGAATCAGCGCTTTGCTTCCAAAGATATCACGAATATTGAGCTGCACCGACCAATAGAATTTGCCTCGCTGGATCTTGCGTCCGTAACGGAACCATGCGTCATAGTTCGTTTCACTCGGACCGTAAATGGGCTTGTCACGATCAACAACCCAAACATTCCCGATTGAAGTGGTCACCATCTTCGGATGGTACCCAATGCAAATCTTGTCCTGCCAGCGGACGGCGCCGCCAATGGAGAACCCCTTGAGACGCGCCTGCTGGAATTCATAGTTCGTGACAAAATTTGCGCGCCACTTGCGGAGTTCGTTCACATTGGTGCTCTCACTTGCGGCAAAACCCAGATAGGGGATGTAAATGTTTCTCATGCCCTGGGTGCCCAGCGTTGTGCTGAAATTACCAAAGTGAGTGACATCTTCAAAGCCATCGACCTCCCGCATGTTTTTGGCTATGACTCCATTGCCGTCGGTCCAGAGTGGCAGGTTTTTGGCGACAAATTCAGCCATGTCGCTGCCAACATTGCTTCGGTTCGCCTCCTGTTTTGCGACATTGAGGATCATACGCCAGCTCTTTGTCGGGTTATACGTGACCTCTCCTTCCCAGCCGGTGGAGACTATATCCGCGATATTCCGGATGTTGGGAGGGCGCGTTCCCGCCACCCAGCTCTTGCTCGCATTTTGAGAAATAGCCCATGCCTTGACGAGCGCCTGATCTACCAGCGGATTGGCAAGCCATTCCTCTGGGGTCCGGGCATTGAACCAGGCCGTACGTGCAGTCGCTTCTGCCGTCGTCAGGGACGGATTCAAGGTCGTGGGCTGTGAGGTCCAACTGGCTCGCGGCTGGAGATAACGCGAATCGCTGGGTTGAAAGCCAAACCACTTGTTGATGATCCATTCCGGCGTATTGGATTGCCTCAGACCATTCAGGAACCGTGTGAAATCATTGCCGTACCAATAGTCGTTTACGACCCAGGTCGTGTCGTTCTGCATCGCAGTCTTGTATTTGTTGATGCGAACGCTGAGCTTGTTGTCCATCAACGACAGGCGAACGCCGGCATCGCGTGTCGTTCCCTCGGGCGGATCAAACACATTTCCGTAGGGGTCGGCACCGACACCGGATGGCTTGAAGTTCCCTGAACGATTGTAATATACGCTGAGATCCACCCCTCGCGGCAGCCACTTTTTCGCAAAATCCGGAGTATGCCCAACCACACTCCAGCTAAGCGTGGTCTTTTCAAAGACCGGAATGCTTGTTGTGGAGGGCAATACCCAGGAAGGATCATAGGGGAGCACCTGGCCGGTCGGCGCCTTGATGGCCGCGCCGGAATTGTACTGCTTATATTGATCATGACGCCAACCCATCATGCCGACAAGCTTGTCATTCAGCAGGTACGACTGCCAGATGAAGGCCCAGCTTTTCGTATCACTCTTTGTCTTGGCTGCGCTATTGTACAGCTTGTCGATATTATCGATATAGTTGTATAGGGTGGGCGTAATCGTCACCCACCGGTTGTTCTTGGCATCCCAATATTGGCTGCTGGCGTTGCGCGCCGGATTCTGAACGGCCTTTAGGTTGCCGATATGAGCGCCAGCAGGTGAAGAAAGGTTTGCAATGGAACTGTCCAGGTACCGTACCACTCCGTAACCCGCATAGGTGGCAAGCGGAGTTGTGAGATAGGGGTTGAGGTCGGCAAAGTCATAGGCGTATCCGCCAAATCCCCGCGTGAAGGATTCATCCCTCTGACCACTGATAAGACCAGTAAAAATGTGGCGCCCGAGGTGACGGGTCCACCTTGTGTTTTGTCGAAAATCGAGTTCTCCAAAAGCCGTAGCCCGCCAGGAATCCTTGTCATTTTCCCCTTCATTTCCGCCGGAATCCGAAGCAACATAAGGGCGCCCGTAATTCGCATTGGTGCTGCCGTCGAAATTGCGCTGCATCATGTCCACCAGGATTGTTGCACCTTCCGAGAAAAAGGGCTGGAAACTCGCGCGATCAAAATTCTGGCGGTCATAGGCAACCTCCATGCCAAGCTTGTTCCTAAAGAATGTTTGCCTCAGGACCGCGTTGAAGGCGTCAAATTCCGCCCTTTCCCATTTGTTCGGGCCGTCAAGGAGTTGATTGTAGAAATCGAAGACGGAAGAGTCCAGGATCTCCTGCTGACGCCAGAGACCGGTCAGGGGAACCGTCGTGGATGGCAGCCCGTTTGCAGCAAAAAACCGTTGGTTTCCGATGAAGTTGTTGAAGGCTCCAGCACTGGCCCAGGATGTGGGCCCCCAGACGTTCAGGTCGACTCCGGCTGCGTTCTTGTAGCCTGCGACTCTCGAAAGTGCCTGTGCATTGGAGCCTGGATCCTCAAAGATTGAGCCAAGCGTGCCTGCATTCATCCAACGCCCAGGCCACGTGAGATAGGCGGGGTAGAGCGCTGCATTCGTGCGAACCGCGTTGCTTGTGGCCCCCTCATACGACCACTTGTTAAGGGCTGCGGGGTCAAACCACATGGTAAGACCATCCTGCGGAGGTGTGACGCGCGGACGATTGGAGTTCTGTTTGCCCTTCTCATAGCTGATTTGGATTTGGGTAAACGCATTCCGGAAAAGCGCCTTTTCCCAGTTCGCCGTGGCAAAGAGTCGACGGTCCTTCTCGTATGCGGGCCTCTGCTGATAGTTGCGTTTGTCGACCAGACCTACGACACGCACGGCAAGTTCCTTGTCGACTATCGGCTGATTGAAGTCAAAGACACCACGATAGGAGTCAAAGCTGCCAACGGTTGCCTGTACACGATTCTTTGCTTTCCGGGGATCCGCAGTCTTGAGCTGATTGTTGATGATTCCCGCCGGAGAGCCCAATCCGAACAGGATGGCGTTAGCGCCGCGGGAAATGTCCACGCGTTCCGTGTTGTAGGTGTCCATCGGGATACTTGTCGCAAAAAAGTCGCGCATGAGATCTGCCGAAGAAACACCCCTAACCCTCGTTGCCTGGCTGGGTTGGTCGAATATCCCCGAGTTGTTCGAGGCGGTAGCTGTAAGCGTCACACCGGACGTGTTGCCGCCAATTCCACCCACCTCCGTATTCGTCGCGTACACGAGCACATCCTTCGCATTGACCGATGCCGTGTCCTCCATGAATTGCGATGTGATCACACCAATGGCAGCGCCCACGTCCTTCAGGTCCGTCCGCAGGCGCGTACCGGCGAGCGTGTCCACAGCAGCATAACCATTGTCCTTGTCACTCGAAACCACGAAGGGTGTCATCACGATGAGATCCCCTTCCAGGTCCGAAGTCGCGCGGCTTCTGGCGCTTGACGTCGGCTTCTCGCCGGCCGACGGTGCAGTCGGCGCAGCAACCTGCTGGGCATAGGCGCTGGTGATGGAAATGAGCATCGTTGCGATCATTTGCGCACGCATGCGATTCGTTGGGATTTTCATTTTGCTGGGATGGGTGTCGGTAACTTCACACGAGTGCGGTGCGCTCGGGGGTTCCGGGGTTGTGCAGAATCTTGGCCCAAAAAATATCAAAAAGTGGATAAGACCTAAATGAGTTTGCCCGTGCACTAGTTTAGATTTGTTGCCTGCTGAGCCCTCCGGGTGCGGACTCGCTTTCGATGTCGGAAGTCACCTCCACAGCAGCATGCCCGTGGTGCCCGAAGGCGCTAATCGTTGATCGAAAACTGCCCAAAACCGGAGAGTGTCGGCGGGCGCCACCACAACACCGACGGCTTGGCGTTCTCGGGACGATCGACATCCACCCATCCAATGTTAAGGTGAAAGGTCGATTCTTCCGGAGACAACTTCAGGGCAAATTGCGCCATCATTCCGACACTCTTCTCCCGAAGCTCACAGCATGCATTTCCTGATCGTTCTCCGACAGTCGCCTCCAGGGTCGCCGTCGCCCCAGATGTGCGCAGGACAACAATGATTCTGTCCTGAAGCCCTTTGGCATTCGCGGCGGTAACCACCCTGTCATCCTCCGTTATGACTGCGATATGCAGCAGATTTCCGTGACGCTGCACGGCAAAGGAAAAGACACCATCCTCCGGACCATGCCAGTCCCAGCTCTCCTTGATATACAGGGGACGAGTGACTCTCGTGAATAGTGCGGGCGGCCATTCCTTGACATTCAATGGGCCAGGAAAGGTAACCGGGCCCGTTGCGAGCGGCACCCGATGTTCCCAGTCAATCATGATGGGCCGGCTTGCCGATATCGAGACCGGACCGGATTGCATGTCGTAGGACCCCGTCAGCCTGATGGCCGGGCCAGATTCATTGATCGCATGCGCAGACTGGCCACCGTGATATTGGGCGTTCGGTAACGGCAACTGCGCTGTGACCGCTTTCCCCTTGTCCTGCTTCGGAACCTCTGAGCGACTTGAAAGCGCGACTATTGGTATTGTCCTGGACTCCCCAGGGAGCACGGTCGCGCTGATCGTTTCCGGCTTGAATTGAAGCCCTGCCTGAGCAACGAGGGCACCTGTCACCTTCAGCGGAGAGGGCTCGGGATTCCTCAATGTCACCGGGATTTCAAGCCGCGAAAAGTCTTCTGACCCAAGCAGGACCGGGGCAACTTCCAGCCAACTTCCGTTTCGAAGGCTGGCGGCGCGACCTTCAAACTGTTCGGTGAGTACGCCCGGAGGCATTGTTCGCGCACCATCTACTGCGTGATTCAATATCTCGGGCCGCCCGCCAGGCCTGAGTGTTACCGTAGTGACATGGTCAAACTCTCCCACACCCTCGCCGCGTAGGCCGCTGTCGCCGCCCGATGTTGCGAGCACATAGTGCTCCATGCCACGACGTCTTGCACTGATGTAATGGTGGAGGTGTCCGGTAAAGACCGTGTAGCTTCTCCCCTGCAGCGACTCTGCCACTTGATCGAAGCTGCTTCCATTCTGCAGCCACAAGGGTCGGTGAAAAAATACAAATGTCCAACGCACCTCCGAGTGCTTCGAAAGGGCATTTCGCGCAAAGGCAATCTGTTCAGCGCCAAAACCGCCTCCTTCAATGTCCTCACTATCTAGCACAAGAAAAAGTGCATTTTTCCTTACAAAGGCGTAGTGAGTGGCCCCGCGGCGCTGCACCCAGGCCTCACGCATCTTCGGATTGCTGATGTCATGGTTGCCAACCACGGCATGGAAGGGTGCCTTGAAGTTCTTGATGATTGCATCGAGCTCATCCCACTGGGCAGTCCAAACGGCGGGTGAATCCGTGTAGCCATCGATAAGGTCACCAACCGACATGACAAATTCCGGATCGAGCGAATTGATTTTCTCTACGGCACGCTCAAATACGCCAGGGCGCATGCCTCCCGTCCGGTCACAGATGATGGCAAATCGCAGCGTACCGTCCGACGAAGAATCCACTGCGCGAATGGTCGGAGTAGCCAAGAGCACCAGTGCAAGCAGGAATGAAGGCGATCGCATCATCGAATCCTTTCAAGAATGACCGCGGCGTGACGTCCTACCCCAGGGGTCTTCAGACGGAGGGTTCCCCCGCGGTGGATGAGTGAATCGATAGAAGCAGCACCTCCCTCGGACATATTCCACCAGGTCGCACGCCAGGTTCCCTCCGGAATGTTTTCCAAGATAATTTCTCCTGACACCCCCGACAATCCCTGGGTGCTTTCAGAAAAAACATTTGTACGGTGCCAGAGATATAGGAGCACAGTTTGCGAATCGGTCGTCCGCAAACCGCAGGCCGCCAATGCAGGCTGTGTCCCTGCGAGATCAATGGTACCCAGACGGAACGTGCCAACACGCCCGGTTGACGGATCTCCCGTATTTTCAAGCGTGAGCGTGTGCTGCCCCGCCGGAGCGAAGAGAGAAATCCGTTGCGGCAGCAGCACCTGGGACGCGGGCCGCTGATCCCAATTGATTTCATGGACGCTTCTTCCATCGATGGAGATCCGCATCGACCCACCTTCGTAACCCAGGTCGGTGAGCTCAATGACCACAGCCTTGTCGGCACCCGATGTCTTGTTGAAGGTGATATCGAATGTGCGGCGCAGGCCCAGTGCCAGGAAACGAGGATCCGCCGTAAAGTAACGTGGTATGTCAGCGAGGGCGACGTCCTCACGTCCATCATCAGGAATACTGATTGAGGTCGCCGCAGTTACAGCCCAGGAGTGGCCTGCACTTACGATGCGTGGAACCGTTGCGCTGCTGACAACCTCGGGAGTAAACGCGATCATCGATGAATTCCGCTCGGGCAATCGAGAAGCGGCGATGTATTCACTGATGGAACGCATCTCATTGAGGCGAGGTGTGCCGAGCAGTTTTTCCCACGACCAAGTCTGGCCGGGATAGGCACCCCCTCCCGCAAAGAGGGATGGCCATATGAGAGGGACGAGGGCCTCACCCGAGGATTTCTGCGCTTCCGTTGCAAGGATATGATCCTCGCCAATTTCACCGTAAAAAATTGGCCGCACCGGCATCACAGGCACGCGGGAGAAGCGGCGCGCGTGGGCCTGCATGTTGACGGCGTAGAGGTGCGGCTGGAGAAAATCCATCCGGGCGTACACCGAACTCCGCAGGTCGTCGTGGCTCGTTGTGACGAGATGCTCGTAAACGTCGTGGGTACGGATGTACGCTGCCATTTCGGCATGCCACGCTCCCACAAGGTCGTCGCGCCCCTGCGTTGCGGGCTCGGTCCACTGAACCTCATTGAAAAGTTCCCATGCAAGAATGGCGGGCGAGTGACCGTAGCGTGCAATGATGTAGCGATATTTCGCCTTTGTGTAACGTACCGCCTCGGGAGAGGTGAAAAATTCCGTGGGTGTGCCGAGAAACCCTCCGTTGGCACTGCTCCACGGGTTGAGGTCCCAATTTGAATTGTTGGTGAGGCTGTACTGGCCATGGTGCTGCAGCACGACCTGGAGATGCACTCCGTGTTTTTCTGCAAGGGCAACAACCCTGTCCCAGTTTTCCGCGGGTTCCCGATCAACATTCCCAGGCTTCGGGGAAGGACGCCCCGCGTGCTGCGGCAGCCAGTCCAGGTTCATCATATCCCAATGGGCCATCCATATCCGCGTCCAATTCAGCCCGGCGCCCTCCATTTCAGCAAATATCCGAGGCCACGACAACCCGTCGCTGCTCCAGCCCACATTCATTCCGAATGGATAGTAAGGCCTCCCATCCGAGAAGGCGAAACCGCGGGCGTCACGCGGATTGATTCCGACAACATCGGCAATCCTGGAAAGATTTTCGCGGGTTACTGTGAGAGATTCCGGGCCTTTTGGAATATACCCCACGGCTTTGCCTCGATCGATCCCGTCGTCGCGGTACTCGAGAACATCCTCAAGTTTCCATCTCCCAAGAAGTGTCGGGCGCACGCGGATCTTCCACTCGGCCCCCTCATGATAGAACGCGGGGTATGTGGCCGCCGTGCCGTCCGGCGCGAGAACTTGTGCGCGAATATCTCGCAGCAGCGGGGCTTCGGCACTCGCACCATCATCTGACAGTACAACGGCAAACTCAATGAAATCGGCGCGAAGCAGCAATGCCGTGAAAAGCAGCCCGAAAAATTGAATGGGCTTCGTCAGACCCCTCATAGATTCAGTGTAAAATCGTGCTCGGGTGCGGTGATCCAGCGATCATACCACGGCGAGTAGGTCTTAATTTCCGCAGTCTTTGCACGCTCATTGAAGCGTACGAGGCGC
The DNA here is from genome assembly GCA_014584295.1 of Verrucomicrobiota bacterium. GTDB lineage: Bacteria > Verrucomicrobiota > Verrucomicrobiia > Opitutales > Opitutaceae > UBA6669. The sequence continues at coordinate 37,558 of JACTNC010000050.1, read as the reverse complement.
ATGAATCCTCCACCACCGAAGCCACGATCCGGTTTAACTCCACCTTGATAGTTTGCGAGAATCTGGTGAACGGTGCGCCCGTCTTTTCCGTTGCTCGCAAGGTGTCCGGTGCCGTTGTTGAGGACGTGGCCGCTCAGGACCATACGGATGTTGGCATGGCGGGAGATGAATTTGTCCCAGATTTCCTGTCCATCATTGACGTCGCCGCCCGCAGCAAGCGGATACCCGTGCGGATTCCATTTCTGCGCACGACCGAACTTCGGCCAGTCATAGCGCGTTCCGTCTGAATACAGGTAGGCGTGCGTTACAACAATCGCATCAATCGATGCGTTCTCCGACACAATTGTGTTAGCCCATTCAAGAACGCCATTGCGTGGGCCGAATTCCAGCGAGACCAGAAGTTTCTCCCCACCGGGAGTCTTGAAGCGATGCCAGCTGTTCTCGAGTCTTTGCCTTTCGTAAAGACCGAAACGCGCGCTATTCCGATAGTGGCGTTCCGTCACATAGTCGTTGAGCAACGTTTGACGGCTTGATGCATCTCCCCAGTTACCCAAGTCATGGTTTCCTGTGGAAAGACTGAAGGGGATGCCGTGCTTGAACAGGATGTCGTGTGCGTTCTTTGCGACGAGCCATTCCGGATGGGTGTTGCCGTGGACAATGTCGCCCTCATGCGCAACAAAACAGAGATTGAGACGCTCCCGGTTTGCCGCCAGCCAGGCAGTCTGACGCGGATACACATCCTGATATTCGATCGAATAGATCTGCGTGTCGGGAAGAAGAGCAAGCGTCCACCCTTCCCCGTCGGTAAACGACGGTGGCAACGGGGTGTTGACAGGATTTTCTCGGACGGGCGGCGGCACGCTCCAGATTTCCGGGCCTGAGGTCCGGACATATGAGTTTGGAGCGGCACCTGTGGCTTCGGTGCTTTCGGACACGGCAGCCCGAACGAGTGTTGGTGTAGCCGCGATGCTCGCGGTAACTTTAAGGAATTCTTTTCGGTTCATGACAGGGGAAGGGCAACCGGGGACGATGGATTCTTCGGGGTCAGCTTATCCTCAAAACGCATTGGGTGAAAGCGGTGCAGATCGGCATATCGACAAGAGCACGTCGTTCGGCAGATCCATGGCTTTGATGGAGACATGATTCCTCTCGCCACCCGGAATCTCGACGGATGGCGTGAGATTCGCCTGGAGCGAAGGATGATGAGCAGGCGTTCGATCTGCTTGTGAGGAGCACGGATGACTGGGAAGACTTATCTGGGATCTGAAGCATGGCCCTGCCGTTGACAATCTTTTCAAGGCCCAGCCCCAAGGGCGACCACGCACCCCCTTCATCATGGTGGCGCCTGAATGAGCCTCGTCGGCAACCTCATGCGCCCGCGGCAAGTATGTTTTCAACAATCTCGTTGGCGTCACAGAAACAAAGCGCCGAAACGGTATCTGCGGCACCGTAATAAATTGCCACTCGCCCCGTGGGAGCATCGCAAAGGCAGCCGACCGGAAAACACACGCCCGGCACGAGCCCGGCCAATTCATAGGGGGCTTCAGCAGTGAGGATGGCCTCCTTCATGCGCGCCCTGAGTATCCATGGGCGATCCAGATCGAGCAGCGCCGCACCCATCGAATAGATAAAGCCATTGCAGGTCGTAATGACACCGTGGTAAAAGAGCAGCCACCCCTCGCTCGTTTCAATGGGCGAAGGGCCTGCGCCAATCTTGGTCCCCTGCCACCATTCGCCCCCTTTGCTCATGACATGCCGGTGCCTGCCCCAATAGGTCATGTCGGGCGATTCACTGTAGAAGATGTCGCCGAAAGGCGTGTGGCCGGTATCGCTGGGGCGCGAGAGCATCGCAAATTTTCCGTTGATCCTGCGCGGGAAAAGGACCCCGTTGCGATTGTACGGGAGAAAGGCGTTTTCGAGCTGATGGAACTTCTTGAAATCCTTCGTCGTGGCAACACCTATGGTCGGACCATGGTACCCGTTGCACCAGGTGACATAGTGGATGCCGTCGATGGGTGTCACGCGCGGATCATAGGCGTATTCGTGACGCGTAACTTCCGGGTCCTTGTTGATAAAGTCTATGCGCTTGGGATTGAACGTCCACTTGATGCCATCCGCACTATGTCCAACGTGAAGGTGCGGCATGCGATCCATGCCTTCGGTGCGGAAAACCCCGGCAAACCCATTCTTGAACGGCACAACAGCACTATTGTAGATACCGGTTACACGTGGAAGCGGACGGCGTCCAATGACGGGATTGCGGTCGAAGCGCCACACAAGATCATCGTTTTCGGATGCTCGCGGTTGCCAGGGAATGTTGGGAAGGGGCGGGGCCTTGATGGACAGTTTCATATTGAGGATCAATCTTTGCAAATCCGCGAGCCGATCCTGTTGGGAAGGACAGGAGGAAATTGTACGCAAGTGGCATGATGTGCCGTGGCTGACCCCCGCATCCTGCCATGCTTACGTCGCGACGTCGATTTGATCGAGCCGTCCGTGCTTTAGATACTTTGCCGACAAATCCGGTCGGACAATTACTCAGTTCGAAGTGACTGTCTTGAGCCGCATGTGATTGCGATAGGCGCCGGGAGACATCCCGGTAAACCGCTTGAAGACCACACTCATGTAGGCGATGTGTTCAAAGCCGGCCATATCGGCAATGACCTTGAGCGGGTAGTCCGTTTCAAAGAGGAGCTCCTTGATTTTTGCGACCTGCGTGCGTCGGATCTCCACTTGCGGCGAACGTCCGAAACAGCGACGGAAACGCTTTTCCAACTGGCTTCGAGAAGCGGAGACTTGCTTAAGCACTCCATCAACCGTGAGCCCCCGACAGGCCTGTTGCCGAATGAGGCTGAGCGCGCCGGCGACATGCCGGTCCTCAATCGCCAGGATGTCGGTCGAGAGGCGTGTGGTCACACCGATGGGATCAATGCGGGCATCCATCGTCTCAATTTTTTCGCCTGCAATGAGACGGGAGAGGGTCTCCGCAGCCCGATAGCCGGATTGCTCGGCATTCGATGCGATGCTGGAGAGCGGCGGCGAGGCAAGTTCGCATCGGCGCCTGTCATTGTTGGCGCCAAGCACCGCGACCTCTTCCGGCACAAGCAACCCGGCGGCCTTGGCTGCGTGGGTAACCTGAAGCGCCCGCAAATCATTGCACGCCATTACCCCAATGGGTTTTGGCAATGAAAGGAGCCATCTTGTCAGCGCACGCGTCTGTCTTGCATCCCAAATCGGGGTGAGCTTTCCGGGATAATCGACATCGTAGAGGAGGACACTGTGTCCTGCGAGGTCAATCGCCTCAACAAACCCGTCCCTCCGTTCACACGCCCATCCCTCGTTTCGAAATCCGCAAAACGCAAAGTACCTGTGCCCGCGTTCCAAGAGGTGCTCCGCACCCAGGTGACCGATGGCCCTGTTATCAGGGCGGATCTTTGGCACTCCAGCGATGGGAGGTGTGTCGTTCAGATCGACCAACGGGATTCCCAGCTTGAGGCAGCGGGCCACAAAACCGGGCGTGGCATGACGACTGATGACACCGTTCCACTTGTTTTGCCCCAGCCACTTTGGTTTGGACTCCGCGTGAGCCTGGTCATCGAGGAACATGTCCCATGCGTTGTGCAGCCGGACGTACCGCGCAATGCCGTCAAGCATGAGCGCGCTTTCCTCGAAGCGCGTGAAAAAAACCAGCAGGATCCTGGGCACCATCATTGCGCAAGATGCGCCCTGCATCTGCGTGATCAAGCAAGTTGTGGCGAGTATGTTGCGACAACAGGCTCGCTGGAGATGGGACAAAGAATCTAAACAACAGGCCTTGGGAAATTATCGTCCGACCGCTGCGAACCTGTTAGCATGGCATTCAATTTGTCGCTTGGGCGCAGAGCTCCCAAGACTTGGACCCCTCCCCTCTCCCCCAAAAACATGCCTTCATTGTTCGGCCCGTCAGCCCGGAATATCAACAAGGAGTACGTCATCGCTCCCGCCGATCGAGTGCCTGTAAGGCAGAAGGTCGGCTACGGTCTGGGGACGTTCATCGACATGTGGGGACATTGGCTCTATCCCAATATTGCGCTCCAGGTGTTTGTCTTTCACATGGGCATTGCGCCCACCTTGGTGGGTATCGCCCTTTTTCTGAACCGTGCAATAGATGCCTTTTCAGATCCGCTATTTGGATGGCTCTCGGACAACGCCCGCACGCGCATCGGGCGCCGTCGACCCTTCATGTATGCCGGTTCCGTGCTGGCAGGCATCGGGCTTCCCTTCCTGGTAGCCGTTACAACGGGCTGGGGTGATACGTTCGGCATCTCGAACTACCTTTGGTTCATGCTGATCTCCTCCGCGCTCTACCTACCGATGGTGAGCTGTTTCAACATGCCCTACCAAAGCCTGGGCAATGAACTCACGCCGGACTACCATGAGCGCACGTCTCTATTCTCCTACAAGAATGTGATCCAAAAGTTACCGGAGGCGGGTCTGTTTTTTTCCGGCCTGTTTTTCACTCGAAACGCGTGGGTCGGAGCCACACCCGAGAATGCGCTCTCGCGCTTGAAATCTCTCTTCACGACCGTCGACGCGTGGAAGGATGCGCCCGACGGAATTCAGCCCAACATCCTTCTCGGCTCGCAGGTGTTTCTTACAATTGCCGGTGCCATCATCATCGTCGCGGGTCTTTCTTGCACCGCGCTGGTCCGCGAACGCTACTACAACACCTTGATTGCGGCAAACAGCGAAAGGACTCCCTTCCTCGAGACCATTGGCAGGACCTTTTCGTGTCGGCCGTTTCGTATCCAACTCGTCATACAAGTCGCCTATCAAATGGGCCTTAGCATGGTCAACGCACTCGGCGCTACATTGACGGTGTTCTATGTGAGCGCGGGCAATCAGTCCGAGGGCAACACGTACAATTTCAAGATGGGCCTCGCCTACATGGTCGTCGGGCTGCTCGGCGTTCCCGTATTCGCGGCCGTATCGCGCCGGATGGGGAAGCGCCAAAGCATGATGTATGTATTCCTGACCGGAATTGCGGTGTTTGCCTCGACCTGGTGGCTCTATACGCCGCATGTAAAGTGGCTGCAGATCCTTGCCTCCGGGCTCATCTCATTCTGCAGTGCGGGTTTCTGGATGATGATCGCGTCCATCGGCGCCGACGTGATCGACTACGACGAACTGCAAACCGGAAAGCGTCGCGAAGGTGCCTTTGCCTCCTGCGGCTCGTGGGTGATGAAGGTGGGCATGGCTCTCGGTGCGCTTGTCTCGACCTCGGTTCTGGACTGGGTCGGATTCGACAAGAGCCTCGGTGCGAACCAGCCACCTGGCACGATGCTGACAATTCGACTGCTGCTCGCTGCAGTTCCCATCGTCGGACTGATTGTCGGCCTTGCTGCACTTTCCAAATTTCCCATCACCCAGGCAAAGGCGATGGACATCCGCGCTCAACTCGAGGCACGCAGGGGCAAGGTGTGAATACGGACAGAAATTGACGGTCCTCCACGGCGATCAGCCGGTGGGGATGATCTCATCGATCAGCGAATGCTCCAAGGACAGTGCCGCCTACATGCGGCAGATCAGCAGCTCGCGTTCGTAGATCAGCTCCTTGGGAAGGTGATCGTGAAGATCGATGAAGAGCTCTTCGTGACCAATGATCTCTGCACGCCAAGCGGTCCGATCCACAGCCTGAAGCTCCTCGAACTTCTCCTTCGGAAAATCAAGGCCATTCCAATCGATATCCTCATAACGCGGCTGCCAGCCTATCGGCGTCTCCTTGCCCACGGTGCGACCACGCGCCCGATCGATGATCCATTTCAGTACGCGCATGTTCTCGCCAAATCCGGGCCAGATGAACTTCCCGTTTGCGTCCTTCCGAAACCAGTTCACATGGAAAATACGCGGCGTCTCGCTCAGAGAGCGCTGCATCTTGATCCAGTGACGGAAATAGTCGCCCATATGGTATCCGCAGAAGGGAAGCATGGCGAATGGATCGCGCCGCACCTTGCCGACTGTCCCGGCGGCAGCCGCGGTCATTTCCGATCCCATCGTTGCTCCCGTGTACACTCCCGCGCTCCAATTGAACGCCTGATAGACGAGCGGCATCGTTGTCGCCCGGCGTCCACCGAAGATGAATGCCTTGATCGGCACGCCCGTGGGCTTTTCCCAGTCCGGATCGATGGTCGGGCATTGCGAGGCAGGCGCGGTGAACCGTGCGTTGGGATGGGCCGCCTTGGCACCGGTGGTCCGCCCGATTTCCGGCGTCCATCGCCTGCCCTGCCAGTCGAGGCACTCGGCCGGAGGGGTGTCCGTCATGCCTTCCCACCAGACTCCTCCATCGGGCGTCAGTGCAACATTGGTGAAGATCGTGTTTCTCGCCAGAGCGGCCATGGCATTCGGATTCGTCTTCACCGAGGTGCCCGGAGCCACTCCGAAGAAACCCGCTTCCGGATTGATGGCGTGGAGCCGCCCATGTTCATCGGGCTTGATCCATGCGATGTCATCGCCGACGGTCCACACTTTCCAGCCTTCGAAAGCCGGAGGCGGGATCATCATGGCAAAGTTGGTCTTTCCACACGCACTGGGAAACGCCGCCGCAACATAGGTCTTCTCTCCCTGCGGGTTTTCCACTCCCAGGATCAGCATGTGCTCCGCCATCCAGCCCTCGTCGCGCGCCAGATTTGAAGCGATGCGAAGCGCAAAACACTTCTTCCCCAGCAGCGCGTTGCCACCGTACCCTGAGCCGTACGACCAGATTTCGCGGGTTTCCGGAAAATGCACGATGTACTTTTCGGGATTGCAGGGCCAGGGCACATCCTTTTGCCCAGGACTCAACGGCGCCCCGACAGAATGCATGCAGGGCACCACCCGCTTCTCGGCCTTGTCTATCTCCTTGAAGACAGGCAGGCCGATGCGTGCCATAATGCGCATGTTGACGACAACGTAGGGCGAATCCGTGAGCTGCACCCCAATCTGTGCCATGGGTGAGCCCACCGGTCCCATGCTGAAAGGCAGCACGTACATGGTTCTTCCCCGCATCGACCCTGCAAAGAGTCTTTTCAGCTTCTTGCGCATTTCGAAGGGATCCTCCCAGTTGTTGGTAGGGCCCGCAGTGTCCTTTGACAGCGAACAAATGAACGTCCGATCCTCCACGCGTGCGACATCACTCGCATCCGAGCGGGCATAGTAGCACCCTGGCCAGAGCGACTGATTCAGCCTGGTAAAAGTGCCCTTATCGACCATCTCGGCACATAGCAGTTCATTCTCCTCCTTTGATCCATCCACCCAGTGAATGGCAGCTGGCTGGGTCAACTCGGCCATCTTGGCCACCCATTTCAGCAGATTCGGATTTGAACTTATGGGTCGGGTAACATCGCGTTTCATGCCCCATTCCCTAAAGCACCTTATCCACACCCGCAAACCGGAAAGCCCACGCCTTTCCTTTTGCAGGCCGTCGAATATGGGACTGAACAAAAATCAATACCGCTCAGATCATGCGCCGGCGACCCACAGCCAGATTCGCATTCCCCTGAATCCACACGGTATGCCTTGGATTGACCGCTCCGTTCGACTCGAACAGTCTACCTAACCTACGCCATGGATGTCACGACTTCAACGACAAGCGACCCGGTCAAACAGTTCTCAGTTTTCGCAGAGAATCGTGTAGGGCGTTTGCACGACCTCATCGCCCTGCTGCGTTCCAATCAGGTTCACGTGGTCGCGCTGACCGTCCTGGATACCACTGACAGCGCGATCGTGCGTCTGATTCTCGATGATCCAGACAAGGCGCGCGAGCTGATGATCAATAACGATTTCCCTTTCGGGGAAAGTGATGTGCTTGCCGTCGAAATCAACGACGAAGGCGACCTCGCTTCGGTGCTGAAGGCGCTGCTCATGGCTGAAATCAACATCCACTATGTCTACTCCTTCATCAAACGCCCGGGCGAGCGCGCCGCACTTGCGCTGAATGTCGAAGATGCTGATGTGGCCGCGCAATCATTGAATCAGCAGGGATTCAAGGTCCTGACTCAGCGGGATATTTCGCGATAACTTCCCGCGCCGGGACCGCGACGATCAGGGCTGCAGGCATTTCTCCGACACCGGCGGAGTCGAAATTCAACCCGCTACTCCTGGACCTCACCCATTTTCTCGCAGTCCAGCAGATAGATCCCCGTCATGTATCCGTTTTCAAACATCGCGCCGATCTTGAGGTCGCCGTAGAATGAAACCGGCACATCCTGGATGGGTTTCACCCCGCCCTTCTTCATCCTGACGACAATCCACTGGTTCATCTCCGGAACCGCTCCATAACAGCACATCATGGGATCACTGAGCAGGAGGAACTCGGTTACGAGGCTGTTTTCCAACTTGGTCGGAAGCATGAAACCCGTGACCTTTGCCTTGCGTCCGTTCAATGATTTTAGCCAACCCGGTATCTGTTCCTCACCCGTGGGCGGCGCCACGTTTGGATTCGCTTCTGGATCGAACTCAGGCACCTTGAAGGTATAGCTGGAAAGCCGGTCGAAGCCGATCTTCAGGTAGTCACCTTCCTGCTCGATCTCAGGCTTTGCGGACGGAGCCGAGGCGGCAGCCGCCGTTGCCGCGCTCGCGCTCGAATCAGCGACAGCAACAACTGCAAATGCCAAGGCGGACCGCGCCGGAGGATCATTCAAAGGATGAAGGGCCGCCTTGATACTCGTGCCGCAGCAAAGCGTGTGATCCATAAGCGTCTGCGATGGAAACAGGGCTGCCTGAAGGAAAACAGCCGGCGCGCACACCGCGACGGCGGAAACTACGAGCGACTTCAAAGGGCGGGAATTCATGTCAGTTGGGAGTCTGCACAGAGGAGCAGTTTCGTCAAAAACGCAATTTGCCCCAACACCAATAGCTGTTCAAGGCACCTCAACGCCCGGTGACAAAGGCAAGGTCCAAGGCGGTCCGGGCGCGTTTTCCCGATGCAGAACGCACCTCCACCCCGCCTCGCAAGGCATGAACGCTTTCGACTATGTCGAATCCAGCGGGAATCGGCACGACCGCAAGGATGGTTGCAACGCGCAGCGGTGTCCTTGGCGATAGCATCACCGATGTTGGAATACCCACCTTCGACAGGGAATTCGCCCGCGCGGATTCAGCCAAACCGAGGTGAAAGTAGGACGTGACCTCCTCCACACCCAGCACGTTTATGTGGCGACCATTCCAGGGTGCGTAGTGACGGCCACCATTCGATAGCCATAGAATCGTGTGGCGAAGCACCTTCGGATTCTTCAATTGAAGGAGCACATAGCGCTCGCCAGGGAATGTCACTGCGCTCCACCCAAACGGCGCCTTGCCATCTCCGATCAGCATCACCAGATCCTCAAAACCGCGACGCGCGGGGTAGGTCGACAGGTCCGTGTATCCGCCCCGCGCCAAGGGCACCTTGCCTAGCGATCGAAATTTTGCCCCTTGCCTGAGGCTCGAATACCCCTTCAACGCCGGGCTTTCAAATTCCACAGGCAATACCTGGCCCCACCGCCAGCCCGCGACTGAAATGCGTGCCGCCCCTTCCTTGTCGGGAAACTGTACGCACGGATGTGTTCCAATAGCCATTCGCCCGGAATAGCCCTGCAACACATGTTCGCAGTACACTGCGGTTTGTCCCTTCCGAAGCGTAACGCGCTTGTCGATCCGCCCCTTTCGGATGCCAGTCCTCATGTGGGCGTGCAGCGTTATGGCATCCCCGGCATGCGTTGTGGCGTCGAGCGTCCAGCGATGATTGGCCGTCTCCCCGTGCGGCGGGTGTCTCTCGCCACGATACGGCGTGCCGTTCCCTCCAAACGGTGCGCAGAAAAAATCACCCCGCAGGTTTTTGAGCAGGGGAGGCAGTCCTTCCGGAAGTTCCTCCCCTGTCCACGGAGCGACCGCGAGTGGCGAAACCGCCCTTCCGTCTGGCAGGCGAAACCTGACCGGTGCAAGCATGCCGCCGATATCGATGATCGAGGCGTCCACGCGGTCGCTTTGAACGGACCACGTTTGAACAGGGCTTGGAGGGAGAACAGGTCTCTTTTTCTTCATTTGACCAACCATGCCATTTCGTTGCCCCCCTGCGCGAGAGCAATGTTGCGATGCATTGTCGCGTGATCTCGCCGACGCATCGAGAGTTGCCATGCAGTGCCGGGAACGGCGAAACTCGATCCTCTCATTGCATGTCCTTCACACCTCTACCGCTCGGCCAGCGCATTCCAGACAGCTTGCACGGTGTTTCCTGCAGTCTGCCGACCATGCGGGCAGTGATCGGCTATGAGGAAAAGGACCCCGAGATAACCAGCCGGATGACCTCCGGCTATCCACGATTCGTCCAGCATCCGCTCCTGCGGCAGGCCGCCTCCCATCTCCTCAGGATACATCAGTTGAATGACCATCAACTCTGGCTGACCGCTTCGCAGCGCGCGGCCCATCAGTTGAGCCAATGGCTGGCGCCGGTCACCTGCCGGATCATTTCAGACAACGGCCTGCAGGGTGTCGCCTTTCCATCGAACCCGGACACCTTCGCCCGCGCGAAGACCTGGTTGCAGCATGCCGGCGCGCTTCCCTCCAGCCGCGCGGCGGAGGACTATCTGATTCGAGTCCGCGAGAAGCCCTCCGCCGAGCCGGAATCAATTCAAACCGAGGGAGCCGAGGCCAGAGTTCGCCAGTACCTTCGTGGCGCGTTCGCCCCTGCAGGCGACGCCGACATATTCCTTGCCAACAGCGGCATGAATGCGATCTGGGCGGCCTACCACGGGATCTCAAGAATCCAAGCCACCCGAGGACGCAGACTCTGGATCCAACTCGGTTGGTTGTATCTCGATACGATTGCCATCCTCCAGAAGTTCAGCGGAGGGCCGCAAAATTATCACTTTCACGGTGACGTGTTTGATCTTGATGGACTGCGCAGGCTGTTTGCCGAAAAGGGTGGATCAATTGCAGGAATCATTACTGAAGTCCCCACCAATCCGCTCATTCAGACCCCTGATCTCCCCACAGTTCACCAGCTTTGCAAATCGGCCGGTGCCTGCCTGGTGGTCGATCCCACGATCGCATCGCCGCTCAATATCAATGTCCTGCCGCATGCGGATGTAGTTGTGAATTCGCTGACAAAATACGCAGCCAGCGAAGGGGATGTCCTTTTCGGCGCCGCAATCGTGAACCCTTTGACGACCGATGCCGGCGAACTTCGGCGATCGATTGCTGCCGAACTTGAACCGATCTACCCGAGGGATCTCCACCGGCTTGCGGCCCAGGTTGGCGACACCGCGGCAGTCGTGGAGGCGACAAACCACAATGCCGCGGAGATCATCCGGTTCCTTGAAGGCCATCCGCGGATCACCTCCCTCTACTGGACGTTCAAGGAGGAGTCCCGCCGCAACTACATGAACCTTGCGAGGGGGCAGGACTCACTGGGTAGCGTTCTAAGCTTCACCGTCGGGGGAGATTTTGCTGAGTTTTACGACAGGCTACGGCTTCCGAAGGGTCCAAGTTTCGGCATGAAGACAACGCTGATCTGTCCATTCATCTACCTGGCTCACTATGATCTCGTGAACACGAACGAAGGAAGAAGGGTTCTGAATGACAACGGCCTCGCGCCGGATCTGATGCGACTATCTGTCGGCTGTGAGCCATCCGAACACATCATTGCCGCCCTGCGGGAGGCGTTGGCGTAAATCCCTTTTCCAGAATGCCATCGCCCGCCTGCCGCCTTTCCATCCGGGTCGTGCCAAATGCGAGCCGCGATGAGATCGCAGGATGGTTGGCCGAGTCACTCAAGGTGAAGCTGCGAGCCCCGGCCCTGGATGGCCGCGCCAATGAAGCGCTGTGCCGGTTTCTGGCTGACAAACTCGGCCTATCGCAACGACAGGTTGCAATTCTCCAAGGGGAGAAATCTCGTCAAAAACTGATCGAAATCCACGGCGTTACGATTGAGGAGGCAAGATCGCGCCTCTCGCCATGACTCCACTGATCGCGCCACACCCGGTGCAGCAGGCCCCAGATCACTGGGGCGCAATGTTCAGCCTAGAAATGTTTCACGTATCCGTTGCGTCGCAGACGCTCCAGCCAGCGCTCCTGTGAAGTTCGGGCGCTTTGCTGAATCAGGATCCGCTCTATCTGATCGCGTACTTCGTCGATCGGTTGAATTCCGGCGTACTTGCGGTCATCGACGTGGAGCAGAAACGCGCCTTCCGGGGTAACGATAATGTCGCTGGTTTCGCCCTTCTTGAGTTTAAACAGCGGGTCGCTGAATTCCGGCCGCAGGTCCGAGCGTTTCTGCCAATCCCAATCGCCGCCTTTTGCACGTCGCGATTCCTGTGATACGTCACGGGCGACATCCTCAAACTTCTCCCCACTGTGGATACGATCCAGCGCAGCCTGCGCCATCGCGCGAAGATCGGCGTCTGTCTGACCCTGTTTGCGTGTAAACTGGATCAGGCGCATGTGGGCCTGGTCCTCCTGGAAAAAGCGATCCTTGTTCTCGTTGTAGAAGGTCTCGATTTTCACCGGGCTGACCGTGCTCTGCGACTTGCGCTGCTGCTGGCGCATGTACCCAAAGATAATGTTTTCCTCCACCTCCCGGCGATAGTCGCGAAGCGTCTGGCCACGTCCGCGCAGGTACGCGAGGAATTTGGAGCGGTCCCCTTCGAACTGAGTGATCTGCGTCTCGGCGACCTCGTTGTCCACGTAGCTCTCCGGAATGCGCTTCTTCTCGTCCTTGCGAAACTCCTTCACGATCAGTTCACGATCAATGATACCCTGGATGATTTCGTCCTGAGCCGCCTCAAGCTTCTGGTTGAACTCCTGCTCATTCTTGGAATCACGACGGATTTCCGGAACCAGGGGCGCAATATCACGGCGGATATCTTCCACCGTGATAATCTTGCCCTCGACGATCGCCGCAATGCCGTTTGCGAATTGATAGTCATCCCTTCCGTCAGTCGGGGCAGTTTGCCCGGGAACAGACAGGGGGATGCTCGAAAGGATGGCCACGCATGCAGATCGGAGCCAACAGGATTTTTGAGTACGGCGAGGATCGGTCATTCGGGTTTTGGCAGATTGTTCAGGAATGTGGCTATTTCCCTCAAACGTAGAAGCGGTTTCGAAGCGGTCAATCGCGGAAAGCGGGCGCCGAGCATGACAAAATCATCCCGGCGACCGTTCGCTCGGAGACACTTCAAACGCGTCGATTCCGTTTCGACGGAGACAATTCCCTTTTGTTCCGCGCAAATGCGGATCTCGGTCACCAGCAGGAGCGCCTTGACCTCCTCACCATACTTGCCAAAGCGATCCCGCAGTTCGCTTTCAATGCGCTTCAATTGTTCCGGACCTTCAGCCAACGCCAGCTTGCGATAGAAATCGATTCGCAAGCGGGTCTCGGAAAGGTAGGCGACGGGTATCCGGGCCTGGATGAAATCCACTGGGACCGCGCCATCCGCATCGTGCTCTGCCTGCTTGACGGCAGAGTAGCCCGCTCCGTGCCCTCGGGTCGGCTTGCCATCGCCTGTGGACGGCTCCCCTTCTCCAACGAAGACGAAGTCCAGCTTGACGCTCGCGCGAATCGAGGCCGCATGCTTGTCCCCTCGAAGCCGCGCAACGGATTGGCGCAGCAACTGGCAATAGAGCTCAAAACCCACGCCCACAATGTGACCGCTCTGTTCGGAGCCCAGCAGGTTTCCCGCCCCGCGCAGTTCAAGGTCACGCATCGCGATGCGGAAACCCGCTCCGAGTTGATTGTGCGTGCGAAGGGCGTTCAGTCGTTGGCGGGCAATCTCCAGCAGGCGGGTGTGGCGGTGAAGCAGCAGATAAGCATAGGCCTGATGTTTGAAGCGCCCCACTCGCCCGCGCAATTGGTAGAGTTGCGACAATCCAAAGCGATCTGCTCCTTCAATGATGATCGTATTGCAGTTCGGAATGTCGAGACCGCTCTCAATGATCGTCGTGCAGACAAGCACCTGGTACCGGCCTGCGACGAACTCCGTCATGAGTTCCTCCAGTTCGTCGGAGTCCATCTGCCCATGGCCGACACCAATGGTCAGATCAGGCATTAGGCTGCGAAGTTGCTGAGCCACGAGATCAATCGTCTGAACCCGATTGTGAAGGTAGAAAACCTGCCCACCTCGCCGGATCTCGTGGCGGACGGCCTCGACGACAAGCTTTTCGTCGTAGGTCTTGACGATGGTCTGAATGGGATGGCGGTTGGTGGGTGCAGTCTCGATGACGCTGATGTCTCGCGCACCGGTCATCGCCATGTACAGTGTCCGGGGAATCGGCGTCGCGCTCATTGAAAGCACATCAACCGTTGAGCGCATCGCCTTGAAGCGCTCCTTGTGGCGCACGCCGAATCGCTGCTCTTCGTCAATCACCACGAGTCCAAGATCCTTGAATACAACATCCCGTTGAAGGAGACGATGTGTGCCGACCAGGATATCCACCTGGCCCGCGGCAGTCGCCGCCACAACTTTCGCGATTTCCGCCCGCGTGCGGAACCGGCTGATCATTTCGACGGCGATGGGATATCCCGCCATGCGCTCACGAAACGTGTTGAGGTGTTGTTGCGCGAGGACGGTGGTCGGTACGAGTACCGCCACCTGGCGGCCACCCTGCACCGCCTTGAATGCTGCACGCAAGGCTACCTCCGTCTTTCCAAAACCGACATCGCCGCAAATGAGCCTGTCCATCGGACGGGTCTTCTCCATGTCCGCCTTTGTCTCCTCAATAGCCTTCAATTGATCGCGTGTTTCGGAATGGGGAAATGAGGACTCAAACTCCTTTTGCCACGAAGTATCCGGAGGGAAGGCATGGCCGGACTGGGCCTCACGCGCTGCCTGTATGCGCAGAAGTTCCGCCGCGAGATCAAGTGTCGCCCTCTCCGCCGATTGCCGTGTCTTTTCCCAGCGGCCTGACCCCACCCTACCGAGCTGCGGACGGGTCTTCGACAATCCGACATAGCGGCTGATCAAGTGAGATTCCTGGAGTGGCACGTGAAGCGTCACACGATCGTCAAACTCCAGCGAAATCACTTCGCGCATGCCTTGGGCCGTATCGATCCTTGCCAGCCCTCGATAGACCGCAATGCCGTGCTGGAGATGCACAACGAAGTCACCCTCAACAAGTTCGGAGAAGTCGAGCAACTGATCGACTTGGGCGCGATGCACGAGCGCCCGTTTCGACCCACCCGCCCGCCTCGCGCGCTGCCGACCGAAAAGTTCGGTTTCCGTCACTACAACGAGGCCTCGTTTCCCCGCGCCCTTTACCCAGGCAAGCCGCTCGCCAGACTTGTTGCCGGAACCCGTATTCCCGGGGGACGCAGCACGAAACGTGACGCGGAACCCCTCATTCAAACCTCCATGGAGCCACAGCGGCTGAAGCTTCCACTCCATCCCCTCCTCCACAAAAATCTCCCGCGCGCGTTGCTCCTCTCCCGCCTTGGATACGACAAATACCAGGCCGTATCCAAGCATCTGCCATCCCGCCAGGGTCGTGAGGAAATCCCGTCTCGCATCCGCTTCGCCCTGCAATCGTTCCTGGGCAACCAACGAATCGGCCGGGTAGGAACGATGGTGACTCAGGCTATCCGTGTCCCAGGTCACCTCCTCCACGCCATCTCCGTCCAGCAAGGCCGACGCCTCATCCAATTCACTCAGTCCGAAAAGCCCCGTGCAGCGCTCGAAGAGCTGGTTCAGCGGGAAACCCGAGTCCCGAGCCAACGCGTTCAAATCCTCCTCGACTCTTGCGGGTTCAATCAGAACCAGGTGGCTGGATCGGGGAAGATAATCCGCAAGGCCAACGCTCGACGTTGCCATCTGCAACCTCGGCGATGCCGATACCGTGATTGACGCGACGCTTGCCCCAGAACGTTGCGTCACGGGATCAAATGCCCGAATTTCCTCAATCTCGTCGCCGAAGAAATCGAGTCGATACGGCTCCGTCGCGGTGATGGGATAGACATCGATGATGCCACCGCGAATGGCATAGTGGCCTGGCGACTCACACACCGCCTCACAGTCATAGTCGAGTGATCGAAGCGTCTCGAGCAGCGATTGGAATGGCTGCGTCTGACCTCGAACGAGCCTCAGCTCGCGTTTTGCAAACGCCTCCAATGCCGGAACAGGCTGTGCTAACGCTGCTGGCGTCGTTACAACCATCAGACTCGAGGCGCCTTCCGATGAAGTGTTCGCCCCCGGCAAACACAGTGCACGCAGTCGGGAGAGTACGGTTTGTCGATCGGCAGATGCTGCAAACGCCTCTCGCATTTCTCGCGCATCCGGCATCGATTCGGGAAAAAGGAGCACTTCCAGGCCGCGCGGATCTCCACTCCCGCGGTGAAAAAGTCCCATGTCGTCAACACATTGCTCGGCTGTTCTGACATCCGAAACAAGGACGACCCAAACGGTCGACGGATGGGCGCGCGTCAGCTGATCAATCACCGCGCCTCGTGCGGGCGGACAGATCCCGACATGCTTCTGGCGGTGCAACGCGCAAAGTACCGACATGGAAAACCGCCGACAAAAGCGCGAAAACCTCCACGACGCAACCTCGAGCCTCACGCAACGAGCACCTTGGTATACCTTCCCAAGAACGTGTAGCAAAGTTCGGGCAAACTCCTCAGGCACTTGCACATCCGTAGCTCCGAATTGCGCGATCGGGTTAGACGATGAATTTTTATGCGCATATTGAACGAAACTTGGAATGCCGCGTCTTTCGCTGCGGTGGTGCTTCCTGCTCTGCCCGTTCTTTCTGTTTTGTTCATGTTGTTGTTTTAGTCGGCGAAGGCGTCGGGCGCGCAAGCTCCCGACGCCTTCACTGTTTTCAAGGGAGGGCTCCGAGATCAGGAGTCTTACTCGTCGCTTGCCTGCGCAGTCTGCCTTCTCACGCTCGATTTTCGCCCATGTCCGATTATCGCGTTCATTGCCCGCCCGGCAGAGGTCTGCCTTCTGAAATCATCCTTTCACCGGAGGAGTCGCATCATCTCGTTGTGGTTAACCGGGCACTCCAGGGTGCAACGGTTGTGGCATTTGACGGGGAGGGACACGAATGGGACACCGAACTCGTCAAACCGGACAAGCGTGCTGCCAGGCTCTTTGTCCGCTCAACGCGAACCGCATTGCCATTGCCATTTGATATTTCGCTCGCCCAGTCGCTGCCAAAGGGAGCGCTCATGGATACCATCGTGGAGAAAGCAACCGAGTTGGGCGTGCGGCGCATATTCCCGCTCCTCAGCGAACGCAGCCAGGTCCAGTTGGACGCCGATCGACGGGATCGCAAATCCGAGCGATGGCGGGTCACGGCGCTCGAAGCTGCGAAACAATGCGGGAATCCTTGGCTGCCCACGATCGCCCCAATCGAATCGCTTCCCGAGTTTCTTCACCGACAACCCGAGTTTCATGTCGCTCTTGTGGCGTCCCTGCATCCCGGCGCACGTTCGCTGAAATCCGTCCTCGCCGAATTTAGGAATTGCCACGGCAGCATGCCAAGAAGCGCAATTTGGCTGATTGGACCCGAAGGAGATTTCAGTCCCGGTGAGCTGAGTGCCGCAACTGCGGCGGGTTTCAAGGCAGTGACCCTTGGACCGCTTGTCCTTCGTTGCGAGACCGCTGCCACCGTGGCGGTCGGGATTCTCGCCCATGAACTTCAGCAGACGGTCTGAGGCTGCCTCAAAAACGAGGAGGGCGACCTCTGCAGGTCGCCCTCCGGCATATGAAAACAAATGGCTGGACAAGAATTCTTAACGGCGGCGCCTGCTTAGGCGCTGAACTCCGGCAAGGCCCGCCATGGCGAGCCCCAGGAGCGCCATTGTGGAGCCGGTATCAGGAACTGAAACATAGAGCTGGGACTGCTTGTTGTTACCGTTCTTATCGGTGAGGTTGAGCACCTGCACGCCATAGGCGCCATTGGCGTCGGCCTTTGCGGCGGCCTCAGATCCGAAGAAGGTCACTGCGGCATCAAGAAAGGCATTCCCGTCTCCGAATCCATATCCGGAGCCATAGCCGGAGATGCTCGGGGTTTCGTCCTCGAAGAACCAGAATGCGAGTTGCAGGAAATTGTTCGAAGTCTTACGGCCTGCACCGTAGTCAAAGCCACTGAGTGTGCCGTTGGCGAATTGCGAATAGAGCCACGCTGTTCCCAGCGAAACCGGATCCTGGCCGCCTACAGCACCACCCGCGCCGGCCACTGCGGCATTGGCGACCGTGTAGTTGTAAGTCGAACCGGGACTGAAGTACTCCGTGTACTCTAGGCAGAACGACTCAAACGTGCCAGCCCCCCCCACAAGGCTGATGGGCGCATAGGCTGAAGTGTCCAAGCCGGAGCCACTGATGGTATACGACCCCCCACCCAAGCCATTGCCGTTTGAGCTGGCATTGGTCGAGATCGTCAGGGTTGCCGCCACCGCACTGGAAGCGAGCACCGCCGTGCCGGCGATTGTCGCGAAGATCCGTGAGACATGAAATCGAGAGATGGTCATTTTGCTAAGGTGAAGTTGGTGCTGCTGTCTGCCCTGCCAGTAGCGTTACCAATGCCATATTGCCTTTTCCTTGTCTCTTGACTGAAAATATTCTTGCAACAGACTCATGACTATATAGTTGAAGAATTGCTTAACAGGCGTAAGAAGAATTACCCTCTCCAATCCTGACCCACTGCTGGTCGCCGTGTTGTCACCCTTTCCGACAACTTCGGCAATTTCGGTAAAAACCGCGTAAAGCATCGCGACACGTAGTTCCACGCAGCCCGCCAAGAGCGGTTTACGCAATTCTCGCCCAGCAATGCCAAGGTCAGGCACCTTATCCGCCATCCAACACAAGTTTCTCCTTGTGGAGGGCAGCTATCCAAAGGCGCTACCAGACCAGCAGGCCACCCGCAAAGGTCAGCCCCGCACCCACGCTGCAGAAGATGATCCGGTCACCCGGCTGGAAGATCCCTTCCTGAGCCGCCCACCCGAGCGCCATTGAAACCGATGCTCCGCTCGTGTTCCCGTACCGCGAGATCGTCATGACGACTTTCTCGAAAGGGATTCCAATTCGTTTGCTGACGGCCCGCAGAATCCGCTCGTTCGCCTGATGCGGCACAACCCATGCGATATCCTCGGGCGCAAGATTGTGACGCTTGAGCGTGGCTTCGATCTGATCCGCGAACCCTACCACGGCACTCTTGAAGACCAAGGCGCCATTCATCTGGAGATAGAAATCCGCCTGGTCAGCTCCGCCAGGCGCGAGGAAGGGACGCGTCGCTCCACCGCCACGCCTCTGGATGGCGGCAAACTGGGTCGCATCCCCGGAAAGAGCCATGCGATGCAGCCGGTGTCCACCGGGTGAGTCCGTGAGTATCGCGGCGCCGGCCCCATCACCAAACAGAAATGCCGTTTCGTGGTCCTTCGGATTGGTGATCCGGGAAAGCAATTCGGCCGTCACCACGATGATGTTGTGCGCCGTGCCCCCGCGAATGAAGGAACGCCCAACCTCCAGGGCATAGAGCCACCCCGAGCAGGCTGCGTTCAGATCAAAAGCGAGTGCCTTGGGTATGCCCAAATGCAGGGCCAACGCCGAGGCCATTGCAGGTACGGGCTGATCGGGAATAATCGTCGCCAAAATGATCCCATCGATCTGCTCTACCGACATTCCAGCCTGCGCCAACGCCCGCCTCACCGCCGTGGCCGCAAGACTGGTTGCGGTTTCATCGCCAGAGGCATAGCGCCTCTCTTTGATACCTGTAAGCTTGAGCATTTCCTCTTCGGTGCGATCGGGAAAGGCCCGCAAAATTTCACTCGTCGGGCGGACATTCTGAGGAACCGCATACCCCACACCCGCAATACGAACCGTCTCAGTCGAACAGGAAGACGTGGCATCCGCGATGGCTGAAGGGCTTGAGGCACGGGCACCCGCATGCTGCTCCAGATAGCGCGCAACATCATCGCCTGAGATGCGTCCCCCAGGCCCCGTGGCCGGAACGCCGCTCACCGCGTCGGGGCTAAGTCCGGCCTCCTGCAGCAGCTTCAAAGCACGGGGAGTCCACAGCAGTCCGCTTGCATGAGGTGTAGGCGACATGGGCCGTGCGTGTGGCGGAATCACGGATGGCTGAGCCGCGGCGCTTGCTTTCACTGCATCGGATGATGTTGGTACAGAGTTCGAAGCCTTCGGCTGCACGACCGAAGATGGCTTCGATGCGGCCACCTGCTCGGGTACCGCCTGTCCCGGCGGCACCTCGAGGTGCTTCATCGCAACGTCCGACGTGGAAATGCGCAGAAAGGGACCATTGCTCGGAACGATGTCGCCCGCCCTGCAGCGGACCGCAACAATATGCCCATCGCACGGCGCCTCATACTCGAAGACGGATTTGTCGCTCTCCAGCTCCGCGATCTTTTCACCCTTGGTGATTGCCACACCCGGAGTCACCTTGATGTCGATGACAGTTAGCTCGCTGACGGTGGCCCCCATGGAGGGCATCGGTACATCGATGAGGAATGTTTCCATGCGCGCTGTAGTGTGGTAACGTGGCTGAACTGGCGTACCGGTCAATTCCGGTGATCAAAGGCGCCGACTGCCTGTCGTTCTAGGCTCGAACGGTGCGCCAAACCGCGATGCAGCGCGAGATCAAATCCGCCAATTCATTGACCTGAATCATGTTGGGCCCATCGCTGATCGCCCTGTCAGGATCGGGATGGGTTTCGATGAAAAGTCCATCCGCGCCCGCCGCCAACGCCGCACGGGCAAGCGGAGGTACAAACTCGCGCTGTCCACTGCTCTTCCCGCCCCCCGCACCCGGCAACTGCACGGCGTGCGTGGCATCAAAAATCACCGGATATCCATTTCGCTTCAGGATGCCAAAGGCTCTCATGTCCACGACAAGATTCTGATAACCGAAGGTTGTCCCGCGTTCCGTCTGCCAGATTTCCTTCGCGCCCCCCTCCTTCAGCTTGCCCACCACATGGACCATTTCCTGCGGTGACAGAAACTGGCCCTTCTTGACATTGACCACACGCCCTGTTCGCGCCGCCGCGAGAAGGAGATCGGTCTGCCGGCAAAGAAACGCAGGGATCTGCACGACATCACACACAGCGGCAACCTGGGTCACCTGATGGGACTCATGCACGTCGGTGATCACCGGGAACCCGTAATCGCTGCGCATCAAAGCCAGGAGCCTCAAGCCCTCCTCAATGCCCGTGCCTCGCTCGCCCCCAAGCGATGTGCGGTTGGCCTTGTCGAAGGATCCCTTGAAAACGATGTTTAACTCAGGGTGAGCCCCCCGCAGGCGCACGAGGGCCTCCGCAACGGCACGGCATACCGATTCGTTTTCCAGCGAGCAGGGACCCGCGATCAGGAGCAGACGCTCGGAATCAAAGAGCATGGGGCGTCACTTCCGCCGATGGGCGGTGCTGCGTTTCTTCCTTCCCTTAAGCGCCGCGCCAATGAATGCCGCGAACAGGGGATGCGGCGCGCTCGGCTTGGACTGGAATTCCGGATGGAACTGAACACCGACAAACCACGGATGCTTCTCGATTTCGACGATTTCGACAAGATTGCGTCGCGGATTGATTCCACTGACAATGAGTCCCGCCCGCTGAAGCTGACCGACGTAGGCATTGTTCACCTCATAGCGATGGCGGTGGCGCTCGCGCACGGAGGCCTTTCCGTAGGCCTTGTGCGCAAGGGTTCCCGGAGTCAACGCACATTCATACGAGCCGAGGCGCATGGTCGCTCCCTTGTCGATGATCTTCTTCTGCTCCTCCATCATGTTGATCACCGGATGCAGGGCCTTTTCATCGAACTCCGTCGAATTTGCCTCAGCGAGCTTGAGCACATTTCGGGCATACTCGATGACTGCGATCTGCAGTCCCAGGCATAGGCCATAATAGGGAACCTTGTTCACCCGCGCATACTTCGCTGCCGCAATCTTGCCTTCCGTTCCTCGATCCCCAAAACCTCCCGGAACCAGGATGCCGTCCAAGTCCTTCAGTTGGGCAAGGCCGCCCTTCTTCTCCAGGTCCTCTGCATCGATCCTCACGACAGTGACACGGCAGTTGTTCGCGATCCCGGCATGGGCGAGGGATTCGTAAACCGACTTGTAGGCATCCTGGAGCTCGATGTATTTCCCGACCACCCCAATGCGGACTTCATGGGCAGGGTGAACCACACGCCGAACGATCTCCTCCCAGACATTTTTCTTTGGAGGCGGAATCTTCAGCCCGAAGAGATCAAGGACCAGATCGTCCATTCCCTCCTGCTGCAATGCGAGTGGCAGTTCATAGATCGAATGAGGGACGTCACGGCACTCGATGACCGCCTTGACCGGCACATTGCAGAACATCGAAAGTTTGTCCCTCAACGAGTTGTCGAGGGGATGGTCGCAACGGCAAACGAGCACATCGGGCTGGATACCGATCTCGCGCAACTTCGCAACCGACTGCTGCGTGGGCTTGGTCTTCAATTCCCCGGCTGCCTTCAAATACGGGACCAGCGTGACATGGATGAAGATCGTGTCATTGGCGCCCACTTCGAGAGCGAACTGCCTCATCGCCTCAAGAAACGGCAAACCTTCGATGTCGCCCGTCGTCCCGCCGATCTCCGTGATCAGCACATCGACGTCTTTCCCTCCAGCGTAGATCCGCTCCTTGATCTCATTGGTCACATGGGGAATCACCTGCACGGTTTTTCCAAGATAGTCACCGCGACGCTCTTTCTGAATGACGCTCTCATACACCTGGCCTGAAGTCAGATTGTTCAGGCGAGAAAGCTTGCCGCTCGTGAATCGTTCGTAGTGCCCCAGATCAAGGTCAGTTTCTGCGCCGTCCTCAAGGACATAGACCTCGCCATGCTGAAAGGGACTCATCGTTCCCGGATCGACGTTGAGATACGGGTCGAACTTCTGAATGCGGACCGTCAATCCACGCATTTCGAGCAGGGCGCCCAGCGCCGCGGCAGTCAGGCCCTTGCCCAACGAAGATACCACCCCTCCTGTCACGAAGACATACTTCATCACAATGGGTTAACCGGGCGAAAGCAATTGGAGCAAGAAAAAGCCCGGAAATCTATGGCTGGAAGCCTCACTCTGACCGGACACGTGTACATCACCCCGCTCATAGCGCATCCTTCCCTACCCCATCCATCCAAATATCAATAGTGCCCCTATTCCGATCATTACCACGGCAACAAGGAGCCATAGGCTCCATTTCAAAACCTTGGCCAGAAACCAGAGGATGCCCAAACCCGCCAGGATCAGGCAGGGAACAACAAACCAGCGCGGGTATGCCGAAAGCGTATCCAGCTTGCCCACGATCCAGGTCATGGGGGCGATAAAGCGAATGTGACCCCAATCTGCGAGCCAAATGCCAGCCACATTCGCCGCTTGCCCATCCGGCATCTTGCCAGCCACGCTGGCGGTAATGCAATCGCCTGGTCCGTCCAAGCCTCATTTTGATCTCATCGGTGTCGGTTCACCCATCATGGACCTGCTCGCACCGATCCCCGAAGACTTTCTCACCAAGGTCGCTGGCGACAAGGGAGGCATGCTGCTCGTGAACCAGGAGGAAATGCAGGAGATCCTCCGCAGGCTGCCCTCGACTCCCGCACTGTCCACGGGAGGCTCCGCAGCAAATGTCACGTTCAACGCGAGCAGGCTCGGACTGCGCACGACATTTCTCGGCAAGCTAGGCAACGACGACATCGCACGCCGCTACCGCGCCGAATTCGAAGGCGTAGGAGTCGACGCCTCCCGCTTCAAGCACGGCGACCAGGCCAATGCGCGCTGCCTCGCGATGGTGACACCCGATGCGCAACGCACACTGCGCACCGATCTCGGCGCAGCCATGACGCTTTCGCCCGATGAGGTGCATCCGGCTGACTTTGCCGATTGCAGACATGCTCACATAGAAGGCTATCTCGCCTTCAATCGTGCCCTCGCGGAGCGTGCGCTCGCCGCGGCCCGGGAGGCCGGGGCTTCGGTCAGCTTTGATTTGTCCTCGTTTGAGGTCGTCGGCGCAACCCGCGACTGGCTTTTTTCCCAGTTCAAGCGCGGCATCGATGTGGTTTTTGCCAACGAGGACGAAATTCGGGCCCTGTTCCCTTCGCGCACGACTGCGACCTATGAGGATCTCGCCCGGGAACTCGGTGCCTTCGGAGTGCTGGCTGCCGTCAAGGTGGGCGCCGACGGTGCATGGCTCGCACAGAATGGATCCATCGAGCGCATCGCGCCCGTGCGCGTGCACAACGTCGTCGACACGAATGGGGCAGGCGATGCGTGGGCGGCCGGTTTCCTGTACGGCTACCTGCACAACTGGCCGCTCCAGAAAAGCGGTGCACTCGCCTCGCATCTTGGGGCCGAAACGGTCCGCCACATGGGACCTATCATTCCGGCGACGCATTGGGACCGGGTGCAGGTTCACGGTTTGTCAGGCAATCAGCCGCCCACGCCATCGGCTTGACGGAACTCAAGAGTTCTCACCCCATCCCTCATGCTTGTCATCGACAATGTCACCAAGAGCTACGGCAGCGTGGCAGCACTCCAGGGAGTTTCCCTTGAACTGAAGGCTGGCGAATTTTTCGGACTGCTTGGCCCCAACGGCGCCGGCAAGAGCACGCTGATGGCGCTTATCGCCGGACTGCGCCGACCGGACTCCGGCGACATCAGACTGGACGGACAGGCATTGACTCCAGACAACCTCAGATCCCGCAACAAACTCGGATTTGTTCCCCAGACCATCGCACTCTACGAGGATCTGACTGCCGAGGAGAATCTGCGGATCTTCGGTCGCCTCTACGGACTCCGAGGCGCGCTGCTTCAGGAACGCATCGATCAGGCCCTGGTGACCGCCCATCTCCAGGACCGACGCAGGCACTACGTGAAGACTTTCTCCGGCGGCATGCAGCGGCGGCTAAACATCGTCGCAGCGCTGCTTCATCGCCCCAAACTGCTCCTTTGCGATGAACCGACCGTCGGTGTGGATCCGCAGTCACGAAATGCAATCTTCGAATTTCTTCAGACGCTCAACAGCGAGGGCCTCGCTGTCATCTATTCTACACACTACATGGAGGAGGCAGCCAAACTGTGCTCGCGAATCGCCATCATCGACCATGGCAGACTGCTGGCGATCGGAACGCTCCCTCAATTGATGACCCGCCTCCCCTTCAGGGAATCGCTTCGCATCGAGGGCGCAAACCTCTCCCGCGATTCGCTCGCGCCTCTTCTCTCCTTTGGCGAACTGACCTCGGATGCAGACGCTCACGTTCTTACGCTTCATGCGAGCACGCATCTGTCCGACGTGTTCAGAGAAGCGGAGTCCGCCCAGTTGCCCACCTCTTCCTTCCAACTCACCCGGCCCGACCTGGAAGACCTATTCCTTCACCTCACGGGCAAGTCGCTGCGTGACAGCTGATCCATGCCATGAATCCGATCCTCACCCTTTTTCTAAAGGATATTGCACACTTCCGGCGGGACCGCACTTCGCTGCTGCTGACCTTCGTGGTTCCCGCGGTTCTTATCTACATTTTTGGAAATGTCTTCGGAGTGAACCGCGAATCCACCGGACCCGTCGGCATCCCGCTCGCAGTCGTCAATCAGGCCGCGGGAGCCAAGTCTGCAGACGCAATCATCACCGCCCTCCAGAAAGAGAAGACCTTTCGGCTCATAACCACGAGCAGGGATGCCAACGGTACGGATGTGCCGCTCACCGAAGAAAAAGTGCGCTCCCTGTTTCGCGAAAACCGGATACGCTTTGCACTGATCTTTCCGCCGGATACCGAGAGCGACGACACGTTCGGACTCAAGGTGAAGTATCTCAATAATCCGCGGAACGACATCGAGACTCAGACCGTGAACGGCATTCTACAAAAGACCATCTTCATGGCTGCGCCTTCGGTCCTGATGGATTCCCTGAGGAAGCGGGCCACGCAGGCAATCGGGGCCGCGGGCACCGAATCCTTTTATCGCAGCATCGCCCGCTCTGTCGGACAGAGTTTCAACACCGATTCCGAAAAAATCTTTGATGAAATGATGCGCGGTGACATACTGACAGCTTCTTCGTCCTCTGCCGACAAGCCAGACGGCGGCACGGCTCCAGCGGACTTTTTCGACCGGATAATAAAGATCGACTCGGAACAGGTCTCCGGAAAACAGGTGAAGAACGCCGCTGCGACGCGCAGTGTGGGCGGTTGGGCCGTCATGTTCATGCTTTTTTCGGTGAGCGGTGCGGCCACCTCACTTTTCGAGGAAAAAAAGGCGGGACTATTCAGGCGGATTCTCGCAGCGCCCGTCAGGCGCTCGCACATCCTGTGGAGCAAATATCTATTCTGCACTGTACTGGGCATTGTCCAGCTCGCGGCCCTTTTTGTCGCTGGAAAGTTGCTATTCAGGATCGATATCACCAGCAATCTCGCCAACCTGATCCTGATCTGCCTCGCTGCGTCCTCAACCTGCACGGCTTTCGGCATGCTCCTCGCATCGATTGCGCGATCCCCCGCGGCGGCAAGCGGCATTGCAACATTCCTGATCCTGACGATGAGTGCGCTCGGTGGCGCCTGGTTTCCCATATCGCTGATGCCGGACTTCATTCAGTCACTCTCCAAGCTCACAATCGTCTATTGGGCTATGGAGGGATTCCTTCAGGTGCTCTGGGCAAACTGCAGCTTTCGCGACCTGCTTCCCTACCTGGGCGTGCTGGTAGGCATCGCAGCCGTCATCAATGCAATCAGCGTCTGGCGCTTCAATCGCGGCGAGATGTTTGACTAGCCGTTGACCCCGCCCGTTAGCATCCGAAACCCCGAGAGCCGGAAATCCGGTTGAGCTTTTCCCTGTATTGACTGATTGTGGCTGTCCATGTCCGCAGATCTAGCCCAGCTCGTCACCTCGATTGCACAGCGCGCCCGTGCGGCATCGCTAGTCCTTGCGACTGCAAGGACGGAACAAAAGAACAAGGCGCTGCTGGCCCTTGCCGACCTGATTCCCGCAGCGCAGGACAAGATCCTTGAAGCCAACTCCCAGGATCTTGCCGCGGCACGGGCCAACGGTCTTTCGAAGCCCCAGATTGACAGACTCACACTCACGCCCGCGCGTCTTGTCGCACTCGCCGAATCCGTTCGTCAGGTGGCCGCCCTGCCCGACCCTGTCGGGGAGATCCTGGAATCCTGGACGCGGCCCAATGGCCTGAAATTCCGCAAGGTGCGGGTTCCCATCGGTGTCATCGGCATCATCTATGAGGCACGGCCCAACGTGACCATTGACTGCGCCATTCTTTGTCTCAAGTCGGGAAACGCTGCGATCCTACGGGGTGGCAAGGAAATCTTTCACACCAACACTGCGCTCGCGAGCTTGCTGGCGAAGGCCCTGCTCGCAGCGGATCTGCCCGCCGATGCCCTGCAGCTCATCCCTACGACCGACCGTTCCGCGCTCAACACCCTTCTCAAACTCGATTCCCACATCCACTGCATCATTCCGAGAGGCGGCGAGAGCCTGATTCGTTTTGTTGTCGAGAACAGTTCAATACCCGTCATCAAACACTACACGGGCGTCTGCTTCATCTACCTCGACAAGGACGCCGATGCTTCCCTTTCCGAAACCGTGCTTGTGAATGCCAAGACCTCGCGCCCCGGAGTCTGCAATGCCGCCGAGCAATTGCTTGTTCATCGCGACATCGCCGAATCCCTCCTGCCCCGTGTCGCCCGCGCACTTGCGTCCCGCGGCGTGCAGATGCGCTGCGACCCGAAATCGCTGGAGATCCTGAAGCGCACACCTGGCATTGACACGGTCTCACTCGCTTCCGCTTCGCCCTCCGATTACACGACTGAATTTCTCGATCTCGTTCTCGGCGTGCGAATCGTCGACTCAACGGACGAGGCCATTGCGCTCATCAACCGGGATGGCTCCGCCCACACCGACGTGATCATCACCCGGTCGGAATCCGAAGCCCGCCTCTTTCAGTCCGGTGTCGACAGCGCCGTCGTCGGCTGGAATGCCAGCACGCGTTTTAACGACGGTTTTGAATTTGGCTTTGGTGCGGAGATCGGCATCAGCACCGATCGCCTGCATGCGCGTGGCCCTATGGGCCTGCGAGAGCTTTGCACCTACAAATACCTGATGGACGGTGAAGGGCAGATCCGCCCTTGAGCAGTGTTGCGGAAACTCCTGTCAGTGTTACTTTTTATCGCAATGAACATTTGCGCGTCCGAGCCGTCTATGTGTTTGCCATGAAAACGTCCTCCTTGGTTGTCGCCCTGGCTGCTTTCCCGCTCTTTGTACTCCCCGCCTCCGCTCAGGCGGAAAAGGGAAATTCCGACCGCACGGTTACGGTTTCTGGTCCCACCGACAGACTTTCCCGAGCAACAACCAACGCGGTTTCGTCAGGCATCCCGTTCAACGTGCCGCAACCGCCCAAGAAGGATCCGGAACCTGCGCCGGCGATCGACCCGAACGACGCCGATCATCCGGCCAATGAAATCATTCGCCTGCCAAGCTACATTGTCAGGGAGCCGCGCCCACCCGTATTCCGGGAAAAGGATATCCACACGAAAAAGGGCTTGGGAGAGCTCGCGGTGAACCGTTACTTTTCCGAAACCGCCAAGGCACTCAACAAGTACACCCTTCCCTTTGTCGGAATGGGCTCTGAATCCTACGCGATGATGATGCTGGAGGAGGATGAGCGGGTGAAGAACCTAGAGGACGCCAGGCAGAAGATCTCGCAATTGCGAGAAACCGATCCCGTCGCAGCAGAGCAGCTCAAGCGCGAGGTCGATCAGACATTCATTCGCCGCTCATCCTTCTCCAAGGCCCCAGGCGGCGCCGCGAAGTAGTCCTCTCTCTGACTTCAGGGATTCAGAATTAGCCCCTCCCCTGTCATCTCGACCGGCTTGGGCAGGCCCATCATCTGCAGCACCGTCGGCGCAATATCTGCCAGCCGACCTCTGTCACGGAGTCTCGTCTTTCCGACCTTGTACTCGCGCCCCACCACAAAGGCTTCGACAAGATTCAGCGTGTGCGCCGTGTGCGGCAAATTATGCTCGGGGTCCCACATCTGCTCGCAGTTGCCGTGATCCGCGCAGATCAGGGCACGACCGTTCATTGTTTCGAGAGCGGACAACAATTCGCCGACACCCCTATCCGTCGCCTCAACTGCCTTGATTGCGGCCGGCAATGAACCCGTGTGTCCGACCATGTCGGGATTGGCATAGTTGACCACAATCAGCCCGTACTTGCCCGAAAGAATTGCTTCCTTTGCCAAACGCGTGACCTCATGCGCCGACATTTCAGGCTGCAGGTCGTACGTGGACACCTTCGGACTCGGCGGACAAGCACGGACCTCGCCGGGAAACGGATCCTTGCGGTAGTTGTTGAAGAAAAAAGTGACGTGCGGGTTCTTCTCCGTCTCCGCACAGCGGAACTGGGCAATGCCCGCATCGGACACCACCTGCCCGAGAATATTCTTCAACGGCGCGGGTTTGGGTGAAACCACGTGCACGGGAAGCCCCGCCTCATATTCCGTGAGCGTTGCGTAGTAGAGATCCAGCTTCGCGCCGCGTGAAAAGCCATCGAACTTGTCGAGCACAAATGCCTTGGTAAGTTCACGCGGACGATCGCCCCGGTAATTGTAGAACAGCACCGCGTCGCAATCGGCAATGGAAGCCAGCGGCTTGCCAGCAGCATCCGCCACCCAGGTGGCAGGTATGAATTCATCACCCTTCTGATTCTCGCTGGCGGGATGATTGTAGTAGGCGCGCACGGCCTCAACAGCCGATCGAACGCTGCCCTGCGACGACTGACCGGTCAGCATGCGGTAGGCCTTTTCCACGCGATCCCAGCGGTTGTCGCGGTCCATCGCCCAGAACCGACCACAAACCGAGGCGATCTTGCCCACGCCGATTTCGCGACACTTGGCCTCCACCTGCTCTACATACGCACTGCCACTCGTCGGCGGCGTGTCGCGCCCATCGGTAAAGGCGTGAATAAAGACCTGGGTCACCCCATCCGCCTTGGACTGCCTCAGAATGCCATACAGGTGTTCGAGCATGCCATGCACACCCGCGTCAGACACAATGCCCATCAGGTGCAGCTTCGAATTTCTGGACTTCACGCGTTGAACCAAACTCATCCAGACGGGATTGCTCGCGAGTTGCTTTTCGGAAAACAGCTTGTTCAGGCGCACCAGTTCCTGGTCAACGATCCGCCCGGCTCCGATGTTTTCGTGCCCCACTTCGCTGTTGCCCATCACGCCCTCCGGCAGCCCGACATCGAGTCCCGAGGCGGCGAGTATCGTGCCGGGATAGCTGGCATGCAACCGATCATCGGCCGCCTTCTTTGCCAGATAAACGGCATTGAATTCGTTTTGCTCCGGATGGGGATTCTTTCCCCAACCGTCGCGAATGATGAGTAGGACAGTCGGATGTGCGGTGCTCATGCTGGCAAGATAGGATGTCAAGATCTAGCGATGACGATGCCAAGGCACCAGCAAAAGGCTAATTTTTGGGTCATTTTCGTTTTCTCGCTGTCAAGTATTTGAGGCTCCGAGCCGTTGTTGGCGCTGAACGCGCTGCTTTTCTCACGATGACCCTGATCATACGGGACGTTCTGGTGAACCCACCCACGTGGTTTCTTTCGTTTCGCGATCTGACGCTGTACTGCAACGTCTTCCTCAAGACGGAAATCGTCATCGAGTCCGACAACCCGGACCTCTACTATCGGTGGATCAAGCCCCGAGGCGGCATGGACTTTGTCGAGGATTTTGTCCGCCCGGGCTCCGAGGATGGACTTCGTCTCGATATTGAACCGAATTATCCGCGATCGCTGATCACCGATAGAATTGCCCCGGAGAACGTGCACAGCCTGATCTCGCGCATCCGAGGATTTGGCGGATTCCGCAGTTGATCCCAGCCATTGGCATTGGAAGCGCTACGGCTTTCTCCTCCCAAGGGAAGCTCGTTTGACCTGATCCCAAAAACCTGCCCCTTTTGGTTGCACGCATGCCTTCACGCGCCGTCCTGCTCGTCAACCTCGGTTCACCCGACTCAACTTCCATTCCCGATCTTCGTCGTTACCTGAGCGAATTCCTTGGCGACGACCGCGTGATTGATCGTCCCTCCCAGCCATGGCGCGCAATGATCCTGCATGGCATCATCCTCCGTACCCGTCCGAAGAAGTCAGCGCACGCCTATGAACAGATCTGGCAGCCGGGCGGATCGCCCCTGATCATCACATCCAACAAGGTTCGGAATGATCTCGCGGCCGCCCTCGGACCGGAAATCCCGGTGTATCTGGCGATGCGCTATGGGCAGCCTTCGATCGCAAGCGTCATTGCCCGGATTTCCCGCGACGGAGTCAACGATCTGCTCCTTTTCCCGCAATACCCACACTACGCGATGTCCTCCTGGGAGACCGTGGTCGTGCGGGTTCATGAGGAGATTGCCTCGCAGGCGCCCCATATCCGCGTGCAGTGTGTCCAGCCCTTTTTTGCAGACGCAGACTATATTGAGGCCCTGCACGAGGTATCCGTCTCCTATTTCGAAAAACCGCACGATCACGTGCTGTTTTCCTATCACGGCATTCCGGAGCGTCACCTAAGCAAGGCCGATTCCTCCAAGGCGCATTGTCTCGTCAAGGCGGACTGCTGCACCACCTGTTCTCCGGCGCATGCCACCTGCTACCGCGCTCAGTGCCTTGCGACCACACGGGCGTTGGCGAGTCGGTCGGGGCTCCAGCGGGATCGATACTCGGTATCCTATCAATCACGCCTTGTCGGAGAGCCCTGGCTCATGCCCTACACGGACCATGAGTTGAAGCGGCTCGCGGCTGAAGGGAAAAGGCGGATGCTGGTCATGACTCCGGCATTCGTGACTGATTGCCTTGAGACGCTGGAAGAAATCGCCCAGCAGGGTCGTGCCGATTTTCTGGCCGCTGGTGGAACCTCCTTCGAACACATCCCCTGCCTCAATGATCAGCCGCCCTACATCCGCTTCCTCAGGGGCCGGGTTCAAAGCTGGCTCAATGGGGAAAAGCCAGGCGACACGCATGCCAGGCAAACGGCCGCGCTTGCGCGCTGATGTCGCAATTTGATTCGATCAACCCGCGCGGAAGACAACGGTATCCCCGACTCAACCTGAATGATCAGCGGCAGTTCCAAGTCAACGGCACCCAAGCATTCCCAGGCATCCACCGTCGCACTGCTGTGGCTGGATCCCGAAGGTCGCATTCGTTCGGCCAACGCCGCTGCGGCCGCGCTCTGGCGCACCTCACGCGAATCTCTCGCAGGCAGTTTGTTCGTAAGCGTGCTGGCGTGGGAGGTCACTTCGACCGATCCGGATTGGCGGCACTCCCAGTGGGAGGTGCTTCAGTCCGCCGCCCGCGGAGGCCCCGTGCAGGTTCATGCCCAGCCCTATGGAGGTGGCGATGCGATCCCTGTCAGCGTCGCATTGGATGAGGCATCGGGACAGGACTCCGGATTCTTCGCTGCGATCCTTGTTAGCGATAGGCCCCCTGAATCGGCATCCCACGAATCGCCCTCGACCAGTCCGCAGAGCGAGCCAGCGCCGTCGCCCGCGGTTGCCGGCTTATCAACGGCCACCGAATCGTTGCCTGCTGGGTCCGCACTGAACTGGCTCGTCACCGAGGCTCCCGTGGGATTCTTCGATCTGGATTTTGTTCTTGGGTATGCCCACTACTCGCCGACCTGGAAACGGATGCTTGGCTATGAGGATTCGGATCTGCCCAACACTTTCGAAACCTGGCATCACCTGCTCCACCCCGACGACTCCGCCGCTGCTCCGGATCGCATCGGGCGAAATCCAGGTCGCGAATCCTCCCGATCGTTTGCGCTCGACTACCGCATGCAGCACCGGCGCGGCCACTACATCTGGATGCATGGCATCGGCCTGCAGCGCTTCGGCCCGGACTCCCGCCTCGAACGTGTGCTCGGTATCCAGATCGACATTACAGACCGAAAGGAACTTGAGGAGGAGACGCTCGGCGCTGAGGAGAGGCTCCGTCACCTGACATCGCACGGCCTGATCGGTGCATTTGACCTCGATTTCGTGAAACAAAGTCACTGGTTCTCTGCGGGATGGCGCGCCCTCTTCGCCCAGCCTGAGAGCGATCCGGCACGACCGCACGAGCCCCTCTGGCCGCTCCTGGATGTTCTGCCTCACGGGCAGGCACAGGCGGGTTCATCCTGGCTCTCCGAGTACCGCGCAGGGGACAATCCCGTGCTTGAGGGCATCACCTTGAAACGTCGCGATGGCCTGGCAGTCCCCGTCCTGCTCGGCATCACACGCCACTTTTCCCGAAAACAGGAACTCGTGCGCGCCATGGGATTCGCCATTCCCCTCGATGCGGATGCCGCATCGGTTCGGATCGGACGCTCCCTTCCTCCGGTCAACCTTCTCGCACCCGCGCTCGACACCCTCGCCGAAGCCGTGATCGTCGCCGACGCGAATGGAAATGTCGCTTACCTGAACTCGCGTGCCGAGCAGCTCACGGGGCACACGGCGCGCGGTGATGGCATCCTGACGCTGACAGAGGTCCTGCCTCTCGTTCGGCGCGGGGACAGCCAACCAGCACACGAGGCCCTGGCCACCCAGCTCGCTTCTGCGGATCCCCAGGCGCTTTGTCAGGACCATGCGCTGGCTCCCCTTGGCGAGCGTACCGAACCGCTTCCCATCGTCTGGAATGCCCGCCAGATCTGGGACGCGAAAGGGCGCATCGCCGGGGTTGTGGTCATTGTTCGTGACCCGCGCGAACTTTCCGTCCGGCGTGAGGAGATGGTTCACACGAACCGTCTCGAAACGCTGGCGCGCCTGGCGCACGGAATCTCCGCCGACTACAACAACCAATTGACCACGATCCTCGGAGCGATCTCGCAGGCGAAGGAAAATCGCGACCTCAGCCACCTTGCCAGCGCCGAGAGGGCATGCCTCGAAGCATCCGATCTTTCGAGGCAGCTATTGACCCTCTCAAGCCAGCAAGCACCTGCAGGGAAAGCCCTGTGCTCCGCCGCGGAAATCGCCCGTGATGCCGCACGGCTTGCTGCCTCAGGATGCCCAGCCCGGATTGAGTTCGAATTTCCCGAGGACCTACCCTCCATCCATGCGGAGCGCCCGGAACTCGTGCAGGCGGTTCAGAATCTTGTTCTCAACGCCATCGACGCCCTGCAGGAGGATCCGGCTCGTGGAACCATCCGGTTGCGCGGATCTCGTGTGAACTTCGAGAATAACGAGGTTCCGCCGCTGCCTGCCGGTAGCTACGTGCAGATCGAGGTGCAGGACAATGGCTCGGGTATCGCCCCGGATGATCTTGAACGCATCTTTGAGCCATTCTTCACCACGCGCTCGAACCGCACAGGACTCGGCCTGGCAACCGCTCAATCCATCATCCATCGCCACGGAGGGCAGATTTGGGCGAATTCCCTTCCGGATGCCGGTGCAACCTTCACCTTTTGCCTCCCTGCGAGCGCTCCTGTTTCGGAGGCGCCAGTCCCAACCGCTCCAGCCCTCCGCTTCGGAACAGGTCGTGTGCTTTTCATGGATGATGACGCAGCAATCTGCGCACTCACCGCGGGCATGCTCACCAGCCTCGACTACACCTACGACCTCGCGCGGAATGGCGAGGAGGCGATTGCGCTCTACCGTCGATACTTCAATGTCGGTCGCCCCTATGATGCCGTGATCCTCGACCTCAATGTCGCAGGAGGCATGGGCGGCGACACCTGTTTCCAGGAACTCATGCTCATTAACCCGGAGGTGAGGGCCATCATCGCCTCGGGTTACGATGATCCCGTGCTCCGCGAGCGGTTCCTCGCGATGGGTTTTGCAGCGTATCTGACCAAACCCTATCGACTCGCGGATCTCAGCCGCGCGCTCGGATCCGCCCTCGGCCCCTCAAGCGATCGATTCCGGGTCTAGTTTTCGCCGCCTCAGCCGGTCTTCAATGCTGCCCACGCGGGCCGCCGGTCAGCACCTGTTCGATTGCCTCCTGAGCAGCCGCAAAACCGAAGCTGCCCGTCACCCAGACTCCTGCACCAAATCCATCGGCGCAATCCATGCGCAGGCTCTCGCCGCGCCGTGGTTCAAGTCCGCAGGTGCCGTCCCCTCGCGGATAGACACGCTGCTCAGCCGACCACACGCAGCGAATTCCGAACTTCGCCTTTCC
The DNA here is from genome assembly GCA_014584295.1 of Verrucomicrobiota bacterium. GTDB lineage: Bacteria > Verrucomicrobiota > Verrucomicrobiia > Opitutales > Opitutaceae > UBA6669. The sequence continues at coordinate 2,452 of JACTNC010000050.1, read as the reverse complement.
CTTTGCCTCCCCGGGCGCGAAGCCATGGTCGCGGCGCAGGCGCTTGCGCACCTGACGGAGCAATTCATCGCTGAACGCATCCCCCAGATCGCCCCGCTCGATGCGGCCCGCATCCTTCTTTCCACCCGCGCCTCCAATGGTCACCACCGGATAACCGCATCTCCGCGCTGAATCGATAAGAAGGCATTTGTTGGCCAGATGGTCTATCGCATCGACCACACAATCAAAATGGGTCGCCATCAAACGTTCTGCCGATTGTGCCGTGAAGAATTCTCCGAGCGCATGCACTCCGCAGGCGGGGTTGATTTGACGCACCCGGTCGGCCAATACGTCGACCTTCGGGCGACCAAGAGTCGTTTCAAGCGCGGGGAGTTGGCGATTGGTATTGGTGATGCACACGTCGTCCAGGTCGATCAGCGTCAGATTGCCCACGCCACTCCGGGCGAGTGCTTCCACCACCCACGAGCCCACCCCTCCAATACCCACCACGGCCACATGGGACTGGAAAAGCCGTTCCAACGCCTGCACTCCGAGCAGTCGCGCCACACCACCAAAACGATCCATGTACGCAGAATCCATGTTCAACCGCCATTCAGGATCGACTCCACTGCGGCGCAAGCCCGCTTGAAGCGCGCCGCTCCGTCACCCGCAATCTCCACGTAGCGAAGGCCTCGCTCCTCCAGCGTCTTTCGCCAGAGGCGCATGCAGGCGGCACGGTCCTTCTCATCGGGAAACGAGCGCTGCGGATCCGGTTGAAAGGGAAGGTCCGTGAGGCAGAGCAGGTAGATCGCGTATTTCCGGCTCCGCGCATCCGCCGCCTTCCTAACCCAGTCCGCACACTTGCCCGGAAAAAGCAGATCGGCCCAGAGCACGTTCGTGAGGAGTTCCGTGTCGCAGAATACCAGGCGCCTGCTCCGCGCTACCGCCTTCTCCTCGTTCACTATCTGCCCGCGTGCGATGGTCTCCAGGTCCGCGGCAGTCACAATTCCGGAATTCCGATCCCAGAACTCGCGCACGTATTCAGGAGACCAAGGTTCGTTGAAATGCGCGGCAAGAGATTCCGCAAGCTGGGACTTCCCGGTTGACTCCGGTCCGAAGAGGGCAACCCGAAGCGGAGCAATCGTCATGATCCGCCTCCCATCGGGTGTCGCTTCCATGACACATGGCCCGCGACCGCAAGTCCGAGAAACACCGCGTACAGCACCGCAGTAAAGTAGAGGTGTTTCGAAAAATAGACACCTATGGCCACCGCATTCACAGCGATCCAGACAGACCAGTTCTCGATCTTCTTCCGCGCCTGCATCCATTGCGCGATCATGCTGAAGGCCAGGATAAACGCGTCCCAATGAGGCAGGGCGGCGTCAGTGTGACGTCGCATGAACTCCCCCCACCCTGCTGTTGCCAGCAGGCCAAGCGCCACACACACGAGCCGTCCACCCGTCGTGAGCGCCGTCACCGGAAGGTCGTGGCGCTCATGCTCCGATTCGACGCCTTTCCACCACCGCCACCATCCATAGACAAGCAATGCGAAAAAGATGATCTGCAGCAGCGCGTCCGAATAGAGCTTCGCGCTGAAAAAGATCCAGGCATAGATCGCGACCTGCACCAGTCCGACGGGCCACGCCAGCAGGTGCTGCCGGATCATCAGGATAACACCGATGATGCCGAGGATCGAGCCCACGGCTTCCCAGGTGGAAATCGTCCAGCCGTTCATCAGCGGATTACACTCGGCGCCCCATCAGCGGGTCAATCACGTCAACTGCCCTCACACATCCCGCGCTCATCCGGCGGCCTTGGCAACGAAGGCCTCCATGGATTCACGCGTGATCTTGTGCCTTGCACCGCACCTGGGGCAGTGCATCTCGAGCACCTCATTGCCGGCAAAGAGCCCATCGGGATCCGTGCGAAATGGCTGGGCAAGCACCTCCATCATACGGGAATGGTTGCACCCGCAATGCCAGCGAAAGATCCTGCGCTCCAGGAGCGACAGTGTTTCCGACGAGTCCAGCGATTTCACCTGTTCCGCGTTGAGTCCGGCGAGCCAGTCCGTGTCGCAATCGGGATGCTCGACGGCAAGACAGAATTCCTCTTCCCCGGTCTGAAAAAACCGGCCGCGGCGCTGCTCGCTCTTGGAATAGAATGCCTCCACCGCGGCAAGCGGGTCGTCGCCGGTGAACGTGACGGCGCTGCGGCGCGCGGGCTCCCGGTCACGCACGACATCGCAATAGAAGACCGGCTCCGGCAGTTCCCTGACGTTTTCGTCGAAGACGCGTCCCGTGACGCTTCCGTCGTGATTGTCACCCGTGATAAACAGGTTAACGAGCGGCTTCTGAAAGTTGATTGTCCATGCAATCGTCTCGTTCCATGGCCGCGACGCCGCGTGAAGGACGAACCCAGCAAGCGCCCGCTTGAACATGCGGTCGTGAGCAGGATCCAGGTGAATCGACTGGTC
>JACTNC010000042.1 GCA_014584295.1 Verrucomicrobiota bacterium | reverse complement strand
CGCTCGGGAATCTTTCCCCTGTGGCCTTCGAAAAGAAACATCAATCAAACAACATCAAAGCCGCCTAATTTGGTGTCCACTTTTTCGAGGCAAGCCCAGGCGTCCCTTGTGGCCAACGCCGACGCTTTCCGAACGATTCGGGAGAACATCCACACATACTGGAACGCGGAAAAGCTTCTTAAAGATTTGGCAGCAGCGAATCCCCACTTCTACCCGAAGCCGATCAACAAAGTCGCAAGCGCCATTCCCGGAGTCCGGGAGTCATTCGTGGATCGGAAAGACGATTTTCTGAGCAAAGAAAAGTTCGTCACGCTCTACAACACCTGCGGAAGCGTTTTGCACTCCAGGAATCCGTTCGCCCAGCCCATCGACTATCAGACGTTGAATTCGAATGCTCCGAAATGGTACTTCCGCATTACCAACCTCCTCAATTTTCACACGATACAACTCGTCGGAAGCGACGACCTGCATCTGATTCAGATGGGAGATCCAACTCAGTCCGCCACCTATCAGAACTTCGTTAAAACCGCGCCGCCGTGGGAAAGCACAAGTGGGTAAAATGACGGAATTGGCGGCAGCGCCGCCTTGCCTCCGAGCTAGCGAACGGTTGCAACCGGGAACGCTGGCTTAGTCGCACGGTTTCAGGTTTATTCGTCTTCACAGCCGTCCCACAGGCGCAGTTTTGAGGGCATGAGCGGGGGGGAGGCCAAAGACGTCATGGCTAGACATTTGACTATGCCGTGTCGGAGAGAAGAAATGAGTGCGTGGGAAGACTGAAAACGAGCGGTTAGTAGTGACTCATCGGTGAGAGTCGGCACGGCCAACGCGAGCACGTGGCAAACGTACCGGTATTCCTACCGCGATGACTCGAATCTGATCGAAACCCTCGCCGTTGAAAACAAGCCGTTTGTTGTCACCCGGACCTATGAGGAAGACCGCGATCTGCTCACCAGCATCGAAACGAAATCCACCTCGCCCAGCACGGTCTACACGAAGTTCTCCTACACCTATGACGCGCGCCGGTACCGATCGACTGCCCTGCAGGAAGGAACCGCCTTCGCCGACTATGGCGACGCCACGTATCGGCAGTTTGCCTACAATGGACGCGGGGAACTGACCGCGGGCATCGCCTACCTCGGCACCAATGTCGCCAGCCAGGGAGCGCCGCTACCGGGTCGGCGTTATGAATACGCGTATGACAACATCGGGAACCGTCAGTGGTCGAACAGCACGGGCGTGAGCGCGTTGAGAGATGACTATTCGGCCAATGCGCTCAACCAGTACGTTTCCCGGGAGAACAACACGGTGTCGATCTCCGGCACGGCGGCCTCGGACTCCGTCGTGGCTGTCAAGGGGCGCAATGTGACCGCGGGTCGCCAGGGTCGCTTCTGGAGCGATGAGGTGACCGTATCGAATGTGCTCGGGCCATGGACCGGTCCGCTTTCGGTGTATGCCAACAAGACGGTCGGCGGCAGCAGCGTCATGAGGATCGACTCGCGCGCCGCCGCCATTCCCGCGGTGGCGCAGACCCTGACCTACGATCTCGACGGAAACACGCTGTCCGACTGACTCTGGGAGTATCAGTGGAACGCGGAGAACCGCCTCGTCCGCCTCGAAACCGCCGTCGCCGCGAGGAACGCGGGCATCGCCCACCGCATCATCAATTTTACCTACGATTACCTCGGACGCCGCGTCCAGAAACAGGTGATCGATGGAGTGACGGTGACTGAACTGTCCTCGGCACGCTTCATCTACAATCGCTGGGACATCATCGCAGAATATTCCGCGCTCAATGGCTCCACGCTGGACAAGCTCCAGCGCACCTATGCGTGGGGCGTTGACATCGCCGGTTCGCTTGCCGACGCTGGCGGCGTGGGAGCGCTGCTGCAGTTTGCGAATTCAACCACGAGCACGGCCTTCATGCCGAGCTATGATGGCAACGGCAACATCGCTTCGCTGATCAATCTCGGAAGCGGCGCCCTGGCTGGAGCATTCGAATACTCGCCCTTCGGCGAAATGCTCCGCGACGAGATCCTGGACACCTCGGTAGCCACGTTCGATTTCAGATTCTCGACCAAGTGGCGCGATGCAGAGACCGGCTGGTCGAACTACGGACGACGCTACTATGATCCCAGGAACGGCCGCTTCATCGGCCGCGATCCGATCGCGGAGGAAGGCGGCATCAACCTGTATGCATTCTGCGGAAACAATCCCGTCGACCGATGGGATCGGTTGGGGATGGACACGATGTATTACGATGGCAGTGGAGGATTCTCCGGCGGCATGAAGGGAATCTCGGACAATTCCTTCATGAATCTGCTTAGGAACTACACCGATCAAGACTATCCGGAAGGTACCGACGCAGGTGCGAGTTTCGGCTATGTTGGAACGAAGCGTGTAGGCGGAAACACGACCGTGTTCACCATCGTAGTGATGAACAGCAACGGAACCTCGACCCATGTCCCGGTGAGCCGCGACCAATTGGCAAGGGCTGATCGGTTGAGCCTTGAATCTGTATTGGCCACGGGTGTCACTGTTGGCGCTGGTTTCAAGGGTAGGGAGAATATAACGATTGGGCCAATTCAGATCTTGGACAATGATACGGGAGCTTTTAAGGAACTGACTCAAAGCAACTGGGAGAATTCCAACAACGGGACGCCCAAGAGCGCGGCCACGGCGCTAGATTCAAGTTCTTGGGACAATGCCACGCCAGAACAAATAGCCTCAGCCTATTTTGCTGCATCCCAACGGATTGGATCGCAAGATCAATTGTTGTTTGGAGCGATCGCTCAAGAATTTGCAGAGAGGTATGCAGGACCATTCAATACAATGTCGAGCATAGCCACGATCGTCGCTAATGCCGCGGTCCTTACGCTGAATCCAAGCTCTCCTGCACCAAAGGTTCTTGCCGCAGAGAGCGCACCGGCACTTAGCAATCAGGCACTGCGAGGCATACGTTCTCTCGAAAAGCAGATCGCCGCTCACGAAGCGAAATTGGCCGAGTTTATTAAGAATCCCACCGTCAGGCCTGGAATGGAGGGGCAATCCCAAGCCGTTATTAAAGCAGCTCAAGAGGCTCGAATCAGACATTTGCAGAGAGAGATCGATGCATTTAAGGGTAACATTGAGAAGCTCAAGAATGGCGGAGGCTAATATGGAAATACAAACGCTGAGCCTTGCAGCAGGGAGGAAGGTTGTTCTGGCCCCGTTTACCAAGACGGTTGATTACGATTTGCCACGACCCTTTGTGGCGCTCTTACCGGCAAGCAATGCAGCTGATTGCGGCCTAGCTGATGAAATCATGGGCGCGCTCATTGAGTTAGGCTGCATTGAGGTTTGCTGCGTTGGACCAACGGCCGAACAGATGCACGATCAGTTAGATGTCATTATTGAAGCGTCGGGCAGTCTAGAAACGGTCACCACTTGGTTTAGTGATGAGCGTGATGCTTGTGAGTATGTTTTGTTCGCTGCTGGTGGAGGTGACTCCTCGCTATTGGCGCTGGTTTTAGACCAGCCCGAGCTTGTTGCTTTATTGAAAGAGACTGCGCGCTGAACGAACCGATCCAAGCGGCACAAGTCGCGCCAGCGCCGAGCCGCTGTCACGCCGTCTGCTTCCTCCCTCCGTCGCTTGCGCGCCTGCGGTCCGGTGGAGTCCTGCCCCGCCGGGGGCGGCGTGTGGCCGAAGTATCGGCCACGAACGCGGCGCTCCTGTAAGACCCGCGCCGGCACGTCACGCGGTCCGTCCGCTGCGCTCCCGGCCCGCGAGTCGTGCCCGCCCTGGAGTGACCGGCGGGGACCCCGCTGCGCCCGGCTGGCGCCGTGCGCGCCTCAACCTTGCGCAGCCGGTCGCGCTGACGCGCGCCCGCGCGGCGCGAGGGTCGGCGCGCCCTCTCGCGTTCGCCTGCGGCTCACGTCTCGGCCAGCGGCTTCGCTCCCGCTGGTCGCTCCGGCCGGGGAGGCCAAAGACGTCATGGCTAGACATTTGACTATGCCGTGTCGGAGAGAAGAATTGAGTGCATGGGAAGACTGAAAACGAGCGGTTAGTAGTGACTCATCGGTGAGAGTCGGCACGGCCAACGCGAGCACGTGGCAAACGTACCTTCATATAGCAATCACCAAGCAGCGAAAGCACCTTCCGGCCTCCTTGTATGAAATTCTCCAAGTCGTCAGCGATTCCTCTCTTGAGCAAGTTGCTTTGGAGGAACTGTTTGCGAAACTTGATACAAGCCGACCTGAAGCCATTACTCATAAACAGTTGGAGATCAACTACTCATAACTGGACAATCGTGCAATGTAAATCTAATCACAACGGGTCATCACATTGTTTAAAGCCATGTGCCCCACTATAGCTTACAACGAGCATACGCTCCGGATTCGATTGCGCGTGAGTATAAGCACCCTCAGTCTGAGCCTGCTGATGAAGCGTGCTGGCATTGCGAATGAGTGAGCCAATGACCGGCACTGTAAGAAGATGGTCGTTTTGAACTGGTCACGACGAAGCGTGCCCCTCCAGGGAGAGAGAGATGTCAATTGCCGGGTTTGGGGATTGTCTCATGTGTCTAAAGTTGCCTTTGCTTCGAAACAGAACCGATCCGTGGTAATCGCTTTCAACAAGCCCTATGGCATGCTGTCCCAGTTCACTCCGGAGCCGGGGTCGCGCTGGGCTACGCTGGCGTCGCGTGGTTTTCCGAAGGGCGCATATCCGCTTGGGCGCCTGGATGCGGACTCCGAGGGGCTGCTGCTTCTGACGGATGAGAAGGCGCTCAATGCCCGGCTCCTCTCGCCCGAGCAGGGGCACTCGCGAGAATACTGGGCGCAGGTGGAGGGTGTTCCGACTCCTGAGGCCTTGGCCCGGCTCGCAGCGGGAGGATTGTCGATCGCCGGGCATCGGACGCTTCCGTGCGAGGCGCGTTTGCTCCGGACTGAGGAAGTGAGCCTGCCGCCGCGCAATCCGCCGATCCGCGTGCGAAAGAACGTACCGGATGCGTGGATCACGCTGCGCCTGACCGAAGGGAAGAACCGGCAGGTGCGAAGAATGACCGCCGCCGTGGGGCTTCCGACGCTGAGGCTTTTTCGTGCCGCGATTGGATCGCTCGATTTTCGTGCGCTCGAGCTGAAGCCAGGGGAGTGGCGGGTGTTGCGCCCGTCGGAAATCGAACTCATCTGGAAGACGCCCTCGTAAATCTAGGTTCGATCTTTGGGGAAGACGATGGAACGAATCCCTGCGACTTGGAAGATTTGCCAGCCTTGACTGTTGATCAGGGTATGGCGACGCGTGCGGGAAGCAGGCCCGAAGCGCCCATCATTCAGGTGCAGGTCGCCTGGCCCATCTGCCCGCCAGGGAGGCGCAGATGATGAGCTGCAACTGGTGATAGATCATGATCGGCAGAAGAATGAGGCCGATTCCCGGATGACCGACAAAAATCAACTGCGCCATCGGCACCCCTGAGGCCAGGGTCTTTTTCGAGCCGCAGAAAATGGCCGCGATGCGGTCCTCTTCGGTGAAATGCAGGGCCTTTGACACGGCATTCACCAGGCTCATGACCAGGAAGAACAATGCACAGGATCCCACCGCAATGCCGAGGATCATCAGCCACCCCTGTTTCGCCCATACACCCTGCTTCACGGAGTCGCAGAATGAGGTGTAGACGAGGAGCAGAATCGTAAGGCGATCGACCAGACTGATGTGCTTTCGGTGTCGCCCGGCAAACGCGCCGAGGACGGGCCGAAGGGCCTGTCCCAGCACGAGCGGCAGCAGAAGCCAGATGATCAGGTCGAGGATCACCTGTCCCAGGGGTAGCCGCTGCCCTCCCGTAGACATCAGAAGGCCTATCCAAAGGGGAGTGAGGAAGATCCCGATAAGGCTGGAGAGTGTGGCATTGAAGACGGCGCCGGCCACATTTCCCCGCGCGACTGCGGTCATGGCGACGGAAGATGAAACGGTCGAGGGCAGGGCGCACAGAAAGAATACGCCTGTTCTCAATGCCGGTGAAAGCGTGTCGCCAGCGACCCAGAGCGTCGCGAGTCCTATGAGCGGAAATACCAGAAACGTGGTCACCTGCACGACGAGGTGCAGCTTCCAACGGAGCGTGCCCGCCTTAAGCGCGGCGAATGAGAGCGTGAGTCCGTGAAGAAAAAAGATCAGGGAAATTCCGGCCTTCGTAAGGATTTCCGGATACAGCCATCCGCCCCGCGCTCCGGGATCGGGGAAGAACCATGCAATCGCCACGGCGACAGCCATGCCGCCGAGAAACCAATCGACCTTGAGTCTCATGGATCGAGCCCGCGAAGCGACAGCGGGCTCATGCCGCTGGCGAGGCGTCCTTTCGGCGCCTGAGGATCCGGATCAATTCGGCCGAGCCCTCGATTTTCATCCATGCAAGAGTGATGCCGTAGACCGCCACGCCGACGGAGATGACAAGGCCGAGTCGCAGAAGATCGTGGAGCGTGCGGGAGGACATGAGTGATTGGGAAAGGTGGTGAGCGCCGAAGACGGCTGCACTCATCAGCCCGGTGGCTGCGAGGATTTTGAAAAGATCCGGCGCCAGGGGGGCGAAACGGAGTTCATGTCGGCGCCGAGAGAGCTTTACTTGCAGGTAAACGGCCTGAAACGCGACCGCGAGGTTGCCGGCGAGGGCGAGTCCGACGGTTCCGAATCGTCGCATCAGGATCAGGCTGAGGACGAGGTTGATGACAAAACTGAAGAACGCGGCATGAACCGGAGTAACGGTGTCCTTTTGCGCGTAGAAGGCGCGCAGAAGAAGATTGACGAAGGAGAAGAATGGAAGTCCGAGCGCATAGACTGCGACGACCGGCATGGTGAGCGCGGTATCGCTTGCGGAAAATTCCCCGCGTTCGAAGAGGATGCGCACGATCGGCGTTGCCAGAAGGGCCAGTCCCGCGGCTGCGGGAATGTTCATGATCAGGATGAGGCGCATGCCCTTGCCGTAGGCGGCGGCCATATTGGCCCAGTCCCCTTGCGCGGCATATCGGGAGATCAGCGGAAAAATCACGGTGGTCACCGCCACAGCGAAGAGGCCGATCGGAAGTTCCATCAGCCGCGAGGCGAGGTTGAGAATGGTCGCAGACGCATCGTCCAGGGAAAGTCCGATGAAGCGCGAGACGGCCATGTTCACGAGGTAGATGGCCGAGCCGAAGATCGTGGGAGCCATCAGGCGGGATATCGCGGCCACTGAAGGACTCATGCGCAGGTCGAAACGAGGCCGCCATCCCAGGCGCGTCAGTGCGATGGCGGGCACCAGCAATTGAAAGGTACCGCCGACAAGCACGCCGGCGCAGAGCCAGCGCATGCGACCGGAATCGCCGTCGCCCCACGCGAAGGCCACCGCGCCGCCGAGGAGGGCGAGGATGGACAGGTTCAGCCAGATGGGAGAGAGGGCAGGTTCGAGAAAGCGTTGCAGGGTCTGGAGGGCTGCGCCCAGCGCAGCGGCGAGGCAGACGAGCACGAGGTAGGGGAAGAGCCAGATTGCGAGCTCGGCGGCCTGAAGCCAGCGTGCGACTGTTTCTGGCTGAGCCCCCCAGACGTGGCCCTGATGGGCCATATAGGTTGCGGTGAGGAGTGCGCCGGTCGACAGCAGCACAATGCCTGAGGTAATGACCAGGAGCCACGTGGCGACCTGGCTCAGCAACAGAAAGGCACCTGCTCGCTGCCCCTTGTTGAGCTCATCGTGCAGGGTTGGGACGAATGCCGCTGTCAGCGCGCCTTCGCCCAGCAGGCGGCGAAACAGGTTTGGCAGCGTGAAGGCCGTCGTAAACGCGCTGGCGAGTGCAGAGGTCCCGAACACCGCGGCAATCAGAGAGTCACGCATCAGCCCCAGCACGCGTGAGACCAGGGTCAACGCGGAGACGAGACTGATGTTCTTTAGGTTCCTGGACAACAATCTGTTGTCGGAAGGCGGAAGGGGGCTGGCAATTCCGGAGTGAAAATTGCGCAAATTCATCCGAATGGCTCAAGCGTTGACGCTTCCAACTTCGGCACGCAGCGTGAAACGTCGACATGCCGCTTCTTCCCACACTGATTGATCGCATTCAGCGCCATCCCAAGCGCGTTGCGTTTACCGAGGGGAATGACCCTCGTGTGCTGCAAGCTGCTCGCCAGTGGGTGACTCGCCGCCTGGGTGCACCCGTCCTGCTCGGAGATCGAACGGCGATCAAGGATTCCGCGGCGCGGCTCGACCTTAACCTGAAGGGGATGCGGATCATTGATCCTGAAAGAAGCGAGGATTTTGAGGTGTTTGCGTCGCAACTGGAGAGTCTTCGACGGGCGAAGGGCATGACCCTCGCGGAGGCCAGGTCACTGATGCGGGACACGAGTTATTTCGCCACGATGATGCTCGTTGCCGGCCAGGTGGATGGGCTTGTGTCAGGTGCCACCGTGAGTGCCTCGAGTGCTCTTCGGCCCATGTTCCAGATCATCCCCAAACTCGAGCACGTGCAGACGGCGTCGTCGCTCATGATCCTCGATTTTGAGGAAAAACAGGTGGGGAGTGACGGCACGCTTTTTCTTGCGGACTGCGGGGTGATCCCGGAGCCGACGGCTGCGCAGCTTGCGGACATCGCCATTTCGACGGCGATGATTGCGCGTCACCTCACGAACAGTCTTCCTCGCGTGGCCATGCTGAGTTGGGCGTCCCATGGCACCTCTCAGCATCCCTCGGTTGTCAAGATGCGGGAAGCGACGGAGCTGGCCCGCGCCAAGGCCAGGACGGCATCGCTCTCGATGGAGATTGACGGAGAGTTGCAGGCGGACGCCGCGCTCGACGCGGCGGCGGCGGCGATGAAGGGAATCACGAGTCCCGTCGCGGGACGGGCCAACGTCCTGATTTTCCCCGATCTGAATTCCGGCAATATCGCTTTCAAGCTCGTGCAGAGTCTCGCGGGCGGTAATGCGTTCGGGCAGATCATCACGGGCCTCAGCCGGCCGGCGGCGGAAATCAGCCGTGGCGCGAGTGCCCACGATGTCTTTGGCGCGGCCGCCATCGTTGGCTGCCAGGCGATCGATAGGCGACTTCTCTATGGCGACACCTGAAACACGCACCAGACCTGAGGTTCCAGCACGCACTGGGCAACCCGCGATGCCGTCGATAGGAGGGATGAGGAATCCATTCACCGCTCCGGCGCTTCCCCTGCAGACGGCGCCGACCAATACCGTGACAAAACGGCTGTTTGTCGCCGCGACGCGGATGAATGACGGCAAGACAACGACGTGCCTGGGTCTGTATGCGGCGATGCAGGGAATTTATCCGCGCGTGGGGTTCATCAAACCGATCGGCCAGCGATTCGTCACGGTGAAAGGACACCAGATTGACGAAGATTCCGTCCTGCTTGACACGATCTATGACGTGCACGTGCCGATCGAGAGCATGAGTCCGGTTGCGGTGGATGGCACCTTTACCCGGCGCTTCCTGAGGGATCCGGAACCGATGCTCGCGGAACTGCAGGATCGGATCTGCCGCGCGTTTGACCGCGTCTCGTGGGAAAAGGATTTTACGCTCATCGAGGGCACGGGGCATGCGGGCGTGGGCAGCGTCTTCGATTTGTCGAACGCGCGTGTTGCAAAGCTGCTTCATGCCAAGGCGCTGATGATCACACCCGGAGGCATCGGACGACCGATTGATGAAATCGCGATCAACAAGGCGCTGTTTGACAGGGAAGGGGTCGAGGTTGTTGGTGTGATCCTCAACAAGGTGGAGGCGGACAAGATTCCGATTGTGGCAGAATATGCGGGCAAGGGACTGGCTCGTTTTGGAGTGCCATTGCTGGGAATCATTCCGAAGCAAAATCTTCTCACGTCGCCCAATCTCTCGCAGGTGGCAGAGGAAATTTCGGGGCGGTGGCTCAATGCCCCAGCGGCAAAGACACTGCACCGGATTCAGAACGTAATCGTCGGTGCGGGTACGGCAAAGGGTGTCATCGACAATCTTGCGCCCGGTACGCTGATCATCACACCGGGCGACCGCGACGACATCATCCTGGCCGCGCTCTTGAGCGGGCGGATGGCGGGCAGGAGCGCGGTGGCGGGTCTGGTGCTCACGAATGACATCGCTCCTCACTCAACGCTGATGGAGCTGCTGAAACAGACGGATATCCCGGTGATCCTTGCTGCGGACGAGTGTTTCACGATCACGTCGAAGATTCATGGCATGACCGTGAAAACGCTTCCCGAGGACACGGACAAGTTTCCGGTGATCAAACAGATGGTTCTCGATCACGTGGACCTGAAACGCCTGCTCGCGAGCGTCTAGCCCCTGGGTATGTGTCGGCCGGGGCGTTCGGCACCGGGCTGCGCCGTCAGGGCAAGGTGAGGTGGAGTTCCTTCCCCTCGATTGAAACGGCAGAAAGCTTTTTCCAGGCATCTGTGATATCCTGGGGCAACGGGTGCGATTGGGCCAGGTATCGAAACGTGCGCTGCGCGAAACCAGGAAGACGATGGGTCGCAAGCGATCCCAGGTAGAGGACCTGTGGTTCAAACGCAAAGAGGTCGGACTGATGCACGAAGGTGCCTCGGGTCTGGATGATGACCGGGAACGCGATGCCGAGTAGATTCACGGTTGTGGGTGTCGCAATCTGCAGCAGGCCGTCGGCCACGCGGAAGTTGATCTGCCCAGGAACAACCAGGCCGGTGGACTCGGGCGAGGCGGGTTTCATCGAATCGGAGGCCCATGCGTTGAGCTCCTGTTCGCTCACGAGAAAACTGCCTGACTGACCTTCAAGAAGGATCTGGCGTTTGCGCATCCATGCGCGTGAGGCGGTGGAACCCGTGGCGCCCGGATAGTAGAAAACGGAGCCAGGGGGGGCGGTTTCCGACAGTTCCTTTGCGACGACAACGGGCTTGAGGACCAGCCAGGCGAAGGCGAGGATGACGCCGGCGAGCAGGCTTAGACTTACCCCAAGGATGATTTCCGCCCATCCGGGGCCGTGGAGTGCGCGCTGTTGTTTGCGGTCCATAATGAAATTATTCTGCTATAAAACTATCGGGAGGAGGGTTTGCGAGACTCTTCGACAAAGCGGAAATACGCGGCGAAGTAGGTAAAGCTTGCAGCAAGGCCGGTAAAGATGGTGAAGGTCATCAAGGGATAACCGGCGACAAGGAAGCCCACCAAGGCAAGTGTCGGTATGAAGAAGCGAGCGCGACTGGAGCGCAGCATGGCTCCCAAGACGTATATGCGAAAGGCGTCGCGGTAGTCTTCGCGCTTCTGGTACCGGTAGATTCCCGCGGCGGTGAGGGGGCCCGCAACCATGATGGCCGGGATAATCGGCACATAGACGATCACACCGTAGGCCATCCATCGCAGGGGCCATGTCAGAATCCATGCGAGCAGGACGGGCAGGATGGCCAGTACTGCAAAGATGATGAAAGCGGCAACGCCCTGGGCGAATAGCCGGCGCCAATTGTCCCAGGCGGGCCATGAGAACGATTCGCCCCGGCGAGCCTGGGCAATCATTTCATAAAGATACCCAAATGCAAAGAAGTGCGCGATCGGAACCAACATCAAGATTGCTCCGACAAGGCATTTAACAAACCAGGACTTGTCGCTGAAAAGGCGTTTGCAAACGAGATCGAGCGTCGGCATTTCGGCGGGTAACGTGTCAGGAGGGTGGCTCCTTGTCTATGGACTTCACAACCAAATTCAACACATGGGTAGCGCAGGTGGAGGAGGGATTGGACCGCTACCTGCCGTCATCTTCCACGCGGCCGGCCCGGCTGCACGAGGCGATGCGCTACACCCTGCAGGCGGGTGGAAAACGGCTGAGACCCGTCCTCGTCCTAGCGGCGGCCGAGCTCTGTGATCCGACGGGAGGATGCGACCCGTTGCCCGCCGCGGTGGCGATCGAATGCGTGCACACGTATTCCCTTATCCATGATGACCTGCCGTGCATGGACAATGATGACCTTAGACGGGGTCGACCGACCGCTCACCGGGCCTACGACGAGGCGACGGCGCTTCTTTCAGGAGATGCGCTGCTAACGCACTCATTTCTTTTGTTGTCATCATGTTATGCGAATACACCCGATCTCGCCACGGCCCTTGTGCGCACGCTGGCAGAGGCAGCGGGCAGTGAGCGTCTCATCGGGGGGCAGGTCGAAGATCTCAGCGCCGAAAAGCAAGGTGTCGTCACCGAGGAAGGATTGAAGTACATTCATTTGAACAAGACCGCTGCGATGATCGAAGCCGCCTTGGTCTTGGGTGCGCAAATCGGGGGGGCTGGCGCCGTCCAAGTGGAAAGCATCCGCGAAGCCGGGTGTCACCTCGGTCTGTCCTTTCAGATTCTGGATGACATTCTGGATGCCACGGGAGACACGGCGACGATCGGGAAGACAGCCGGAAAGGATGCGAAGTCAGGGAAAGCCACGTACGTTCGGCTGCATGGGCTCGATCGTGCACGTACGCTCGCTCGAGAGGCTTCCGCGGCGGCTGAGTCGGCATGGGGGCGGGTTGAGGGGGACACGAGCTTCCTGCGTGCACTGACCCGGCATCTGACCGATCGGAAGAAGTAGCGTTCTCAGGGCGGGTGACCCCGGTCGAAGGCTGCGGGTCTGATCTTGTCCTTTCATGGACTTGTCGTTGTGCTTTCGCGGCGTGAGCCGCCCCAGCCCCCTTTTCAGGCACATCAAGAGAGTCTGTGTTGTTGTTGCCCTTGCGTTTACTTCGATCGCGACGGCCCAGATGCGCGATGAGGATCGCATCGCCGAGTTGAAGGAGCAGGTCCAGGCGATGGATGGCGTGGTCCAGGCCGCAAAGAACGCATCGGAAAAATCGAAACTGGAAGTCAAGCTTCAGCGGTTACGCGAAGAACTGAAGATTCTCGAGGATCGGCTGGCGATCGAGACCCGCCAGAAGGCGCTTGGGAGAAGGACCTATACCACTCCGCTCGGGGAACTGCGCGAGGAATTGCGCAATATCGATCTGACGGTTGAGGATGCGGAGAAGAAGGTGAGCGACCTGATAACGCGCCGCAAGGCCGTGACCGAGGCGCGCGACACGCTGTCGTCCCAACTTGCCGCAATGAAGGCGCGTTCGGAGCCGGATACCGTGCGCGAGGCAGACCTGTCCGAACAGATCTACACCCGGGGCGAGGAACTGCGTTCGCTTGCGCTGCAGCGTGAGTCCGCGGAGCTCGGAGTGGACCTTGCGCGGTATGCGGCGCAACTGCGGGAGCGCATCAAGACCATCGAACGCAGCGCGCATCCGACGCTAAAATCCCTGTATGAAAGCTACACTTACCTGACGGACGCCCGCAAAACTGGCGACCGGCTTTCCCCTCTGTTCGTCAATGTAAATCAGAATCTGCAGCTCAGCGAGAGTGCACTAGCCCTCGGGCAGCAGAAGCTCGCGAAGTTCGACGAGGAGGTTGCGTTGCTCGACAAGCAAACGGGCTTTTTCTCGAGCAATCCCAAAGTGGAGCGCCTGCTGGCAGCGCAGAAGAACCAGAAAAAGGCGATCGCGGAGAGGCTTATCTACATGACCGCACAGGTCGAGGCTCTCAAGAGTTCCAAGGAAATCCTGGAGCGGCAACGCTCCCTCGACACGCTGAACCTTGCCGTGGCGGAGGATCAGTTCAAGGCGGACATGGGGGCCTATATTGCCCGCCTGCGTTGGCCCGCGCTGACGCTGGTCGGGTTTGTCTGTCTGTACCTGGTCATCTCTCTGCTTGCGCTTCCCTTCGTCTACAAGAACGAGAGCCTGTTTCTGGCAAGGCGCCTGACGCGTTACGTGCTGGTTGTCCTGGCGATTGGCGCCATTGCGAGCTTTCTTTTCGACGATTTGTCGATGGTTGCGGCGACAATGGGAATTGTAAGCGCGGCCCTGGTGATTTCGTTGCAGGATGCGTGCTCCTCTGCTTTTGGCTGGGTGGTCATCATGATCGGCTCAAAGTTTGGCATAGGTGATCGCCTGCAGGTGGAGGACTGCTGCGGAGACGTTATCGACATCCAGCTTCTACGGACAACGTTGCTTGAGGTGAACGGCTGGATGGGGTGCGACGAACCTACGGGGCGCGTTGTCCTCGTTCCGAACAACTTTATCTTCAAGGCAAAGTTCTTCAATTTCAGCCACGGCCATCCTTACATCTGGGGAAAGATCAATGTGACGGTTTCGTTTGATTGTGCCGCCAAGGCAGGCCCGCTGTTTTTCCGCGTACTGAGCGAAGAGACCGCATCAGAATTCATGGCGGCGCGCACAGCATCCCAGCGCATGCGTCGGCGCTACGGAGTGTCCGATGCGGCCTACGAGCCCCGGGTCACCTCAGCGATAACTGGCAATGACGTGATCTTCGCCTTGTTTTATGTCGCCCATTTCCGCAATGCATCCCGCCTACGCGATCGCATCGAGATGCGCCTCATCGAGGAACTGGCGAAGGTCCCCGCTATCCAGCTTGCGGTGACAAGCATCCAGGTTTCGCACAGCAATTCACCGCCCCCGGCGGCGTGAACCCTTGGGTTGCGGATATCGATTGGGGATTGCGGTGCTTTGATTCGACAAAGTACCGACAGAGGCAATCGTTGGAATCGATGCCTGAATCGTCTCCCGTTAATGCTGCAGATCCCGGACTGGAAGTGCGCACCCATTTTGTTCGCAAACGCAACGTCCTGATTGCACGGGCTGACTTCGGGCAGTTGTACGTCGACTATTATCTGCATCTCTCTGACCAGTCGATTCACCTGGATCCTGCTCACGACCGCATGTTCAAGCGGGCGCTTGCTGGGTTCGTCCTTCACGCGGCGTCGCGGCCATGGAACGAGACG
>JACTNC010000054.1 GCA_014584295.1 Verrucomicrobiota bacterium | reverse complement strand
CGGGCGGGTCATGGTTTTCCTTCCTTCGGGTGGTTTTCGGTTGATTCACCACACCACCTACCATGATCCGCCTTTTTGCTGAACTCTTCGGACACTACCCTCCCGTCGCCGACAGCGCCGTGGGCACATTCAGGCTTACCCTCCTCATCGTTAAGTTAAGAGGTAAGACCAAGCCCCACGGTTTGCTTCCCTATCCTTCGCAGAGTGTAACCTATCACCCCGGATTATTTGTCACCTATCTCTCCGGTTCGTACCGAGCTTTCCCGTGCACAATTGTGCCGCCTGAAGGCGGGACTCCGAACGAAGAATTCGCGCGACCCTGCACGGAGTCCCGGCTTTAGTCGGAGGGACGATTGAATCACGGAACGGGTGAATAGGTGTCATGCGCCCTTGTCTGAGGCAATCGAACCGCCTGAAGGCGGGACTCCGAACAGGAATTCGCGCTGCGGGCACGGAGTCCCGGCTTTAGCCGGTTCTGCGTTCATAACCTTACGCATTTTGAACGCTTTCAAGGTCATCTTGTTCTGTGCACCTCGCCGTTTAAAGGTGGATTTACATGCCATGCCCGAGTTCGTCAGTTTGGGTAGTGGACGAAAATAGTTTGAGAGGAGAGTATCGGGCGAGGAGGTTTCGCGTACGAGGGAGACGGGTGCGCAAAGCGAATGGGCGGCAATCTTTTGGGTTAGGTCTTACAGCTTGACTTGCCGATGAAGAGGACTTGAGGGACGCGTGCGGCTATTATGGATGTAGTGTCCCTCAGCGCGCTCACGTCCGTGCTGTTCGACCACTGACGGTTCCCGATGTTGTCGTAGGCGTATGCGATTCGTCACCCACACGTTTCGATGAAATGGAATTAGTAGACTGGAATTGGTTCATGCCACGAGTTGATACCCTAAAATAGGACGCGGCGATTCCTGTGCCGGTTCTTGATGGCTGCCGTCCGGATGTGGCGCAGGACTTGCGGGTTAGCGGAGATTGAAGTCGGGAGCTGGAAGCTCCCGCTACGGCCAATCCGGGAACGGAACACCTCCCGATTTCAGCAGCAGCACAGGCGAAAACGCCAATTTGGGGGCATCTGCCTCGAAGGGCGACAGGCAATCCCCTTGCTGCAATTTTCATTAATTTTCAGAATGATTCTTGCCGTGAAGTGCATAGGGTGGATTTTCAAACCATGACCAAAACCTATCGCGCCGCGCTCGTCGGCACCGGTTCCATTGGCGATGCACACGTCCGTGCCGTTGAATCCACGCACGGTCGTGTGGTGCTAGAAGCCGCGGTCGATATCGACCTGGCACGCGTGACCGATTTCGGAAAGCGTCACAAACTTCCCCACACCTACACCGACTACCAGGTGATGTTGCGCGAGTTGAAGCCCGACATTGTCATGATCGCAACGCCACCCTCGCAACACATGCCGATGAGTGTCGCCGCCATGGAGGCGGGGGCTTGGGTGTTTTGCGAAAAGCCCCTCTGCGGCTCGCTCGCCGAACTCGATGCCATCCAGGCCGCGGAAAAGAAAACGGGGTGTTACACCGCGTGCATTTTCCAGATGCGTTTCGGCTCGTCGACCGCACATGTGCGCCGCCTCGCGGACCAGGGACTTCTTGGCCGCCCCCTCGTGGGCGTCTGCAATACGCTCTGGTACCGGGATCCCGCCTACTACGCGGTTCCGTGGCGTGGCCGCTGGGACACCGAACTCGGCGGGCCGACGATGGGCCTCGGCATCCATGCCATGGACCACCTCCTCCATCTGTTCGGCGATTGGCGCGAGGTGCGCGCAATCGCTGCCACTCTCGACCGCGCAATCGAGGTCGAGGACGTCTCGATGGCGCTGGTCACCTTTGCAAACGGCGCAGTCGCTTCGATCGTGAACAGCGCACTAAGTCCCCGACAGGAAACCTACCTGCGCCTGGACTACCAGCGCGCCACGGTCGAACTCACCCACCTCTACGCCTATACGCGCGACAACTGGAAATTGACCCCGGTGCCGTCAATCCAGGACGATGGCCTCATGCAGGCCTGGCAGAGTTTCCCGCCCGACGTCGGCTCAACCCACGGGGCCCAGCTCAACGCCTTTGTCGCCAGCCGCGATGCCGGCCGCCAGCCTCTCACTTCAGGTGAGGAGGCACGCAAGACACTCGAATTGCTCACAGGCATCTACAAGTCCGCCTTCACCGGCGAGATCGTCACACGCGGCTCTATCAAGCCAGGCGACTCATTTTACAACGCCCTACACGGAAACCGCGCTCCCGCCAGGAACAAGAATCAACCGCCTTTGGTCCATTGATCATTTCGCCATGAAGTTACCGCTCGCAGTCTTTTCGTTGCTCCTGATTGCCACATCGGCGTTCGCGCAGGCTCCTTTTCCAGGCCTTAAAGAGGTCATGACCGAGGCGGAATGGAAGCGCGCCGGACTTGATCGCCTGACGCCCGACGAAATTGGCGTGATCGATGCGGCCATCATCAGGCATCAGCGTCTGACGACCTCGAACCTCCTTCCCGCCATCACCGAGGCGCGAAAGAAGGCGGAGGAAGAGACAATCGTCATCTCACCCATGCCAGAGCGTTCCCAGAACTGGGCTGAACGCATGGGACTCCCCTTCAGCGGCGGTGACTGGAGATCGTATCCTCCGCTCAAAGCCAAGGTCGTCGCCATGGAGGGGCCCAATCGTTTCCGTCTCGACAACAACCAGGTTTGGGAGGGTCAGGAAACAATCACCTACGAACTTGTCGGGCGAAACATCGAAATCCAGGCACGCCCCGCGGGCAGCTTTGCGCTCCAGATCGACGGCAT
>JACTNC010000025.1 GCA_014584295.1 Verrucomicrobiota bacterium | reverse complement strand
GGGCGGGTCATGGTTTTCCTTCCTTCGGGTGGTTTTCGGTTGATTCACCATACCACCTACCATGATCCGCCTTTTTGCTGAACTCTTCGGACACTACCGGCAGCATCGTGCATTTGCAGTTCTTAGACGCATTCCATACTACTGCATCGGGTCTTCACTTCGCCCACAATGGAGATCTCTCCTTGCGCATCTTCCGTTGCCGCCAGGATACCCAGGGTACACGCTCAAGAAAGCATGATCCATAAACTGGAACGTTGGGCTTGGTGGGGTGGCGCGTCACTGGCGGTTATCGCGGGAGTGGTCAACGTGGTGGGACTCCAAAGCTATACCCACCAGGCGATCACTCATGTCACAGGCACCACCACGCTTTTTTCACAGGCGCTGGCGCAGGGCAACGACATCGGAAGTGCTGAATTGGCCCTGATCCTGGTATCGTTCACACTCGGTTCAGCCTTGGGAGGATTCATCATCCAGGACGCTGTGCTCCGTCTCGGACGTCGGTACGGTGTCGCTCTTTTCATCGAAAGTCTGCTTCTCTTCGCAGCATCCGCACTCATGGACTCCAACCGCGTCACCGGAGGCTGCATTGCTTCGGTCGCCTGTGGACTCCAGAATTCAATGGCAAGCACTTACAGTGGCACGGTGCTGCGAACGACTCATCTCTCCGGAATGTACACAGATATCGGCGCAGCAATGGGACACTTCATCCGCGGGGTCCCGGTCCTTTGGATTCGTATTCGACTCTATGCGGTAATCATCGGTTCATTCGCGTTGGGCGGCGTGATCGGCAGTCTCCTCTTTCCGTTCTTTGGTCCCCAGACCCTCTATTTCCCCGCAGCGCTCACCGGTGGCGTTGCCATAGTCTACACCGGATACGCGCATGCGCGCCGCAAACGCATAAACAGCGGCGTTGTCGCGCCCCGATAACAAGGCATGCCCAGCCAAACGCAACGGTTGCGAAGCGGCGGGGATGCACCAGGGTTATCTTCCTCCATGACTGCGTTTGTCGCGCCCTCCACACCTGAACTCGATCTCCGCCTGATACAGAAGTACTCGGTGCCCGGCCCGCGCTATACGTCCTATCCGCCGGCCACCAAGTTCCTGAACAACTGGCGAGACCTGGACCTGGAGGGAGCCATCAGGGATGACAACGTGTCAAAGGGTCCGCTCTCCCTCTACTTTCACCTGCCTTTCTGCGAAACGCTTTGCTGGTTCTGCGGCTGCAATACAATCATCACCCGGCAGCGGGGCGCGGCAGACACCTACGTCGATGACCTTGCACGGGAGGTGAAGCTCACTGCCGACCGCATTGATGCCACGCGCAAGGTCAGCCAGGTCCATTTTGGCGGAGGCACCCCGACTTTTCTTCCGCCTGACACGCTCCGCCGGCTCGGTGAGCTGATTCATTCCCACTTTCAGTTTTCACCCGACTGCGAATTCAGCGTCGAGGTTGATCCTCGCCGCCTGACACGCGATCACGTCATCGCGTTGAAGGCGATCGGTGCAAACCGCGCATCGCTCGGCGTCCAGGACATCAATCCCGAGGTACAGGTCGCCGTGCACCGCATCCAGCCGCATCAGATGAACATTGATGCCATCGGATGGCTGCGCGAGAATGGTTTCAACTCGATCAACCTGGATCTGATCTACGGTCTGCCGCTGCAAACGCAGGCCTCGTTCTCGGAGACCATCGATCGCATTCTCGAGATCGAGCCGGATCGTCTCTCGCTCTTCAGCTACGCGCATGTACCGTGGATGAAGCCCGCCCAGAAAATCTTCGACGACCGGCAGCAGCTTCCCAACTCGGAAGCCAAATGGTCCATGTTTTCCATCGCCCACCGAAAATTGACCGGAGCGGGCTACGTGGACATTGGCCTGGACCACTTCGCCCGGCCGGACGATTCCCTCGCGATCGCGCTGCGCAACGGCACGCTGCAACGAAATTTCCAGGGCTACAGCACCCAGGCAGGCACATCCCTCTATGGATTCGGGATCTCGGCAATCTCCTCGACCGAGGAAACCTACCGTCAGAATCACAAGACCCTTTCCGGATGGCGCGCTGCTCTGGATCGCGGGGAACTGCCCATTGACCGGGGCTTGAGGCTGACGACCGACGACCGCAGGCGGCGACGGGTGATCATGAGGCTCATGTGTGACCGCCGCATCGACTATGCCGCACTCTCGCAGGACCTCGGCGAGGATTTCAGGACTCTGTTCGCACCCGAATTGAACGGACTCGCGGATCTTGAGAGGGATGGTCTGATTCAATTGCACGAGAGCGGAATTGATGTGACGCCCCGCGGCGTACCGCTGCTTCGCGTCATTGCCATGCGTTTCGATGCAACCCTGACCCGCACGCCACGCCAGCACGCCAACACGATCTGAGCCGCTTTCGATCTCCGCAGGTCAGTTCATGCGATCCGTGTGATTGTCGTTGAGGTCAGTTCGGCGCATCGCCTCCGTAAGGCTTCATTTCCAAGTTCCATCCATGCCCAGCCCCTCAAAAAACCCCGATTTCGACGCCGCGCTGAATGCACATTTTGAAGCCATCGCCAACCGCGACCTCGCCGCATTCAAATCACACCTGACCTCCGGCGATACGCTCTACACGATCGTCCAGAACGGATTCTCTTTCAAGACCCCTGCCGAAACGGTCGCACTCCACGAAACATGGTTCAAGGATCCGAAATGGATCTGGAAAGCCTCGGTAGTTCACAAGGTCGTGGGCGAAGACATGGCGATGGCGCTGATCCGCTATTCCTACAAGCCCGACCAATCTGCTGAGGGTTTCGAGACATGGCTCGTTTACGTTTTTCAGCTTCAGGACGGAGCCTGGAAAATCATACACGATCAGAATACAGCCCTCGACTATCATGCCTTCGCGCGCACGGCAGGCATCGAGAAGTAGCCGGAGACCCTGTGGACTGCACGGCCTCTCGAAGTTGGGGTCTGCCCAAAGACAATCGCATTCCGGAAGTTCCCGGTGCCCCAGGTAACCCGAGCGTGGGCTTCGTCGTCACATCAACCAGTGATAACATCCACTTGCTGATCACCGGGCAGGTCATCCGCCTGTTATTTTGATATCAAGCACAGGCTGCTGCGACCGATGCCGTCCGCAATCATCGCATCATCCCCCCATGCATCGCCAAAAACTCCGCACATGTTTTCAGTTGGTGAACATCCAGATCCTTCTGTTGCTTGCAGCCGGTTCATTGCGGGCCGCACCTGCCCCGGAAAAGTTTCCCGATGTTGCCCAGCTGAAACCAGCGGGCAAGACCTTCACTCCCGAAGCGTTCGGCGCAATCGGCGACGGCAAAATCCACTATCTGTCGGAAAGATTCGGATCCCTGCCGGAGGCCAGGCGGACATATCCCCAGGTTCGGGATCTGAAAATCACCATCGACGGTGCGGCATTTCAGCAGGCGGTCGACAAGGCGTCGGAGGAGCGAGGCGAAGTTCTCGCTGAAGGGAACTACGTCATCACGTCACCGATTGTGATGAAGGACAACGTGATTGTTGACGGAAACAACAAGGGACGCCTGCGAAATGACCGCTCCAGGGGAGGGTCGCTAAACTTCGGATTCCTGTTTGGTGATCACGCGCCGTATGGATTCAACAAGAAAGAGAACCATGGCGCCGGATACGACTTCTACGATGTGAAAGAACCGATGAAGATCGGCCAGAGATCCCTCACCCTAAAG
Organism: Verrucomicrobiota bacterium; assembly: GCA_014584295.1. GTDB lineage: Bacteria > Verrucomicrobiota > Verrucomicrobiia > Opitutales > Opitutaceae > UBA6669. Next base: position 94,228 of record JACTNC010000025.1, on the reverse strand, counting down.
AATCCGGCAGATGAATCATTGTTCAAACTCGGTCAACTCGTGTTCATCACGTCGGCCGTCAGGAGAGGCATGAATCTCTCGAAAGTGACGCTTCCCTATCACGTCACGATGGCGAGAATTGAAAGGATCGAGGGTGCTAGGCTGTCCTTCGAGTATCCCTTCGACGAGAATATCGACGCGGTGCAAATCTGCGCCAACGGAAATTTTGACAGCCACCTGGGAATCAACTTCGGCGGAGTCCAGAATGTGGTTCTCAGAAACATGACGATCGATGCATCGCAGGTCACCGGAAGCCAATACGCCTACAAGTGCCACATCGACAACATCAGGCTGATCGATGGGATTCGACTCGTGGGCATGAATGCCATGGCCCACTCCACCTTCACAAACATCACAGGGAATTTTTCGTGGAGATGCATGGAAATAAAGACAGGTTCGCACGATCTGCTCGTTCGAAACATCCATGGGACCTACAAACCGATCGAGGGATATCCCCGGCCGGTGGACGCGATTTCCATCGGTCAATACAACAGGAACGTCACGGTCGACGGCTTTGAGATCGATTTCGGTGATGCCGTACCAAGGATCGCAAACATCAATTTTCACTCCCGAAAAGCCACGATTTCAAACGGCACCGTCATCTGCAGGAACCTGACCGAACCATTCGTTCAATTCCACAACGAACGCTATGTCGACAACCCGATCTTCGGTTGTTACGGGAACACCCTGAAGAGCGTCACCTTTCACGGAGGCGCTGGAATGAAAAGCGTGTTTGAACTGGGAAGTGGGACCAATCCCAACGCCGACAAGCGGAAGGACAATTGGGTTACGCAGAAAAAACTGTCGAAAGGAAAGCACAAGTCGCAGGCCAGCGAGGACGAGAAGGAGGAGTTGTACGATGCACCCAAGACCGCAGACGTACCTCCCTCGGAAAACACGATCGAGAATTGCCTGTTCGACGGAGGAGCCAGGACTGCCACCGCAAAATTCATGGGCGGCCATGGCAACGTGATCGTGAACTGCAGATTTCCACGCGCAAAAATGAAGGCATCGCGAACCTTCCTTTCCAACAATACGATGCGCGGGAACACGTTCAAATAGCAGCGCGCTCCGCCAGGAGCTGGAGCCAACCTGTCGGTGGCACTCCCGCGCGAGCGACTACCGGATCACCCCGGCATACGCTGCTCAATGCCTCGCCGGCGGAGGCAAGGGCGCGTTCCAGGCAAGCCATGCCTCGTGGAGCTCATGTGCAAGCTTCGGATATTCACCGGCAACGTCGTGCGCCTCGCCGATGTCCGTCCTGAGATTATAAAGCTGAGGCGTCCAGTCCGGCGCGAGCATCATCAATTTCCAGTCGCCCCGACGCAAAGCGGCTGACGACTTGATTTTCCAATACAGGGTCGCATGCGGTTCCGCGGGACTCTCCACCTGGAGGAAAGGAAGCAGATCGACTCCATCGACAACAGTCCCGGATGGTACATCGACACCACCTGCGGCACACAGCGTCGGCAGCACATCGTTCGCGATCACCGGGTGACGATATTCGCGTCCTCCCTCAATCCTCGCTGGCCAGCGAACGATGAAAGGCTCGCGGATTCCTCCTTCGAAAAGTTCTGTCTTTGCGCCGCGAAGTGGTCCCGTCGATCCCACGACGATCCTCTGCGGCCAGTTCGCTTTCCATCCTTCGATGCGAGGCCCGCCAATCGCGGGGCCATTGTCACCAAGGAAAATCACCAGCGTGTTTTTCTCGAGACCGCGATTCCGCAGACCCTCCATGATCCGCCCCACACCATCATCAAGGCCGGCGATCATCGATGCATAGAGTCTCATCACCTCCTCGGGCAGGTGTGCAAAACGCTTCTGATCCCTGATCCGCCCCTGCCACGGGCTGTGCACCGCATTGAAACCCACAAAAAGAAAAAACGGCTCGTCCGCATGACGATCGATGAATTCAACCGCTTTCCGGGCAAGGCGATCGCTGAGGTACTCGTCGCCCTCACGCACCGGTCCCCAATACTGGGTCTTGCTCGAACGGAATCCGGGATTCGTCTTCGCATTGCTGCCGATATAGTGACCGTCGGCCTGAGGCCAGTAGTCGGATTCCCACTCGATAAAATCGTGGACCTCGTCAAACACGGTTTCCGCCGGACGAACGACGTTCCATTTTCCTACAAGACCCGTGACGTACCCCCCGCTGCGCAGCAGTTCGGGTAGGAGGCGCTGGGCATCCGGCAGTTTATGCGCGCCTCGATCGTCATTCCATGTCATACCGAAACGCTGGGGATAGGCGCCGCTCATGAGGCTGAGCCGACTCGGTGCGCACGCGGGGCAGGTGACATAGGCATCGGTGAAACGCACGCCTTCGCGTGCAAGGCAGTCGATGTTCGGTGTCGGAATATCCCGGTTTCCATAGCTACCGAGATCCCCGTACCCAATGTCATCGGCCAGCAGCAGGACGATATTCGGACGGTCGACACGGGATGGCGCAGGGGTCGCAGCCACCGAAAGCCCACAAGCCAGAAGCAGCATAAGGGCAAACATCCTTCCTCCCAACACCAACGGTTCACGGCAGGAAATCTGCGGGGTCATAATCGAAGAATTGCAGAGAGGTCCCTCGCGGATGCAAATCGAAAGTTCGGGAATGTTCCCGTGCGCTTAGGTCCGCCCAAACCATCCCGTGCCCAACCCACGATCCGCTTTCACTTTCCACGTTACCCAGCCCATGAATGTCGACATGCCAATCCAAATCTGCGCGATATCCACGCCGACCTGTGAAACCACATGGGAGCCTCCAAATATCTGGCATTGGCGCGCTTGACGTCTTTGATAGGCTGCCAGTTCGCCAGTCCGAGCCACCCGGCAAACAACAAGATGCAGCCAAGGCACGGCTCAGCCTATCCAACCTGATGAAACTTCCTTCCTTTCTGCCCACATTCGCTCTCGCACTGATGGCAACCCTATCAGGTTGCTCCAAACACCAGCACAACCATGACCATGCCGGCCACGATCATGATCACGGTGCTGGCCATGCGCATGTCCACACCGCTCCGCACGGAGGCAGCCTCTGTGCGCTCGGTGACCACCAGTTCAACGTTGAGTTTGTCCTCGACGCTGCCGTGGGCAAATTAACCGCCTACGCGCTCGATGCACACGCCGAAAATTTTGTCCGCATCGCAGCTCCCTCGCTGGAAATCCGTGTCACCACTCCCTCCCCGCCGCGCACCTTGATTCTCACTGCCGTTGCAAACACTGCCACAGGTGAAACCGTCGGAAACACCTCCCAGTTCGAGGCCAACACTGACTGGCTGAAGGGAGCGACGAATATTTCGGGGACGCTCACACGGTTCGAATCGCAGGGCACGAGTTTCGAAAATGTTCCCATCGCCATCCAGCCTGTCATGGCAACGGGCAACTAGGCCTAGGCTTCCGCCGGATGCGCTCAACGTGGATCTGCCTCTATGCGTGTGCTGTGCTGCTCGCCTTCGGCACATGCGGATTCGGCCAGCCCCTGCGCGTTGTCACGCTTCACAGCGTGCTGACCGAGATTGCACGCGACATCGGCGGCGATTCCGTTGATGTCAAGGCGCTGGTCCGACCGGGAGTCGATCCGCATGTCTACGAACCCACACCCACCGACATCCGCAGCCTTCAGACGGCTGAGATTGTCCTGGCCAGTGGACTCGGACTCGAAAGCTACCTGCCCCGCATAGCACGCGAACTCCCAGACGGGACTATTGTGAACGTGGGTGACCGCCTGCCCAACAATCTCAAGCTTGATTGCGCCGACCACGCGCATGCCGAATCCTCTACGGTCAACCGACATCACCACGGCGAGATTGATCCTCATTGGTGGCAGGGCATTGAACCGATGATTGCAGCCACGCGAATCGTCGAATCGGAGTTTATTCTTCGGCGTCCCGCACAGAGCGGCACGTTTTCCAGGAATGCAGACGCCTATCGCGATCGTCTGCGTGCCCTGCAGGGATGGGCAAGGCAGGAAGTCGCAAGACTGCCCCTAGATCGTCGCCTGTTGGTAACCTCGCACGATGCATTCGGGTATCTTGCACGGGAGCATGGATTCATCCTCTATCCGATCCTTGGGACCGACACGGCAACCGACACCAGCGCGCGTCAGCTCGCTTTCATCATAACCATCGTCCGCAGAAATCACATCAAGGCGGTATTTGCCGAGCGTTCTGGAAACTCACGTCTGATCCAGACAGTGGTTCGCGAAACCGGAGCTGCTCTTGCCCCCCCCTTGTGTGCGGACGGCCTGTCTCCGGATCCGGCATTCGCAACCTACGATTTGATGATGCGGACGAACCTCCGCACCATTGTAGACGCCCTGCGCTGACAATCGCTCCAATTTCAATGGCGCACCACGACATTTTCCGGCTGAAGGACGTGACTGTTCGCTACGGCCGCAGACTCGCGCTGGATCACATCACCACGCAAATTCCATGCGGCGGGCTCGTCGCACTGGTCGGCCCCAACGGCGCGGGAAAAAGCACGCTGCTGAAGAGCCTCCTGGGATGGCTGCCCTTGACGGAGGGGGAAATCCGGCTCGGTGACCACCATCCCCGTCACCTCCATCCCCGGCTCGCCTACCTTCCGCAACGCGCCGAAGTCGAATGGGATTTTCCCATCACTGTCAGGGAGGTTGTCGCCCAGGGACGCTGGCCATCCCTCGGATACTTCAGGCGCTTCACCGAAACAGAAAACAGAAAGGTCAAAGATGCCCTGCACGAACTGGATCTCATTGCCATCCAGCACGAGCAGATTCGGCGCCTGTCGGGCGGTCAGCAGCAGCGCATGTTCCTTGCACGCTCGGTCGCACAAGGGGCGGACATATTTCTGCTGGATGAGCCTTTCAACAGCCTGGACCTCGCCGCCCGTGCCGACCTGCTCCACTTGCTGCAACGCTGGCTGGGGCAGGGCCGAACGGTCATCGCTGCAGTGCACGATCTGGCGATTGCCCGCTCGCACTTCTCGCACGCAGTGCTGCTCGACACACGCCTCATTGCCGCTGGACCGACCACTGAAGCCCTCAGCGATGCCAACATCGACCTCGCCTTTCGCTCCCACATGCCCGTGCTGGGCGCCCGGCCATGACGCCCTTTCACATCTTTGGCTCGATCGATGAATGGACGGAGCCTTTTCGTCACGGGTTCATGCTGCGTGGTCTCGCATCGGCGCTGCTCCTGAGCGTCAGTGGCGCGCTGCTTGGGAGCATCCTTGTGCTGCGGAGGCTTGCCTTGCTGGGCGACGCTTTGTCGCACTCGCTGCTTCCGGGTGTCGCTGTGGCCTGGCTGCTATTCGGACACGGTGTTCTCGCGATGCTTGTCGGGGCGCTTGCCACCGGCCTCCTCATCGCCGTCGCCAGCGCCCTGCTGAGCCGTCTTACGCGACTAAAGGAGGATGCTGCATTCGGGGCATTTTTTCTCGTCGCGTACGCCGCAGGCATCGCCCTTGTCAGCCGGTCTGGAACGGGCGTCGATCTTCTCCATTTTCTCTTCGGCAATATTCTCGGCGTTGGACCCGCAGATCTTGCTCTCACGGCAATCGCAACGGGTATCACCTCGTTGCTTTTCCTGCTCTTTCGCCGCGGTATTGTGCTTGAGGTCTTCGATCCTGTTTTTTCTCGCGCATCGGGAATGCACGTCCGCTGGTTTCACGTCGGATTCCTCTGTCTGGCGGTCCTCAATCTCGTTGCTGCGCTGCAAACAATGGGGGTGATTCTCGCACTAGGACTTTTCCTGCTGCCCGCGGCAACCGCCTATCTCTGGTGCGATCGCTTCCGCACGATGCTTCTGGCGGCAATGCTGACCGGCATGGTTGGTTCGACTGCGGGTCTTGTCCTGAGTTTTTATTCCGGCATCTCGAGCGGACCGTCGATAGTGATGTGTCTGGGTGCCGGATTTCTGCTCTCCGCGCTTCTCAGCCCCCGCTATGGCGTGCTGCACGCCGTGCGCACCGCCTGGCGCGAACGTCGCGCGGTGCGCCATACCACTGAGTAGTCCCGTGCCTCGCGCCGGCTCAACGCGCGCGTACGCGCGGCAGCACGATGGGAACGCTTTTTCCGGAATGTTGGATGACTTCCAGATCATCACCGTAAACGGGGGTCAGGACTTCAGGAGTGAGGATTTCCCCAGGCGGGCCTTGACCGCAGATCCTGCCATTGGCGAGTAGCACAACACGATCCGCACAGAGTGCGGCAAGGGCGAGGTCGTGCAGGGTGAGGACGACGGCAATGCCTTCCTCCCGCGACAACGACCTGACCAGAGTAAGGATTTCCGCCTGGTAGTGGAGATCCAGATACGTCAGGGGCTCGTCCAAGAGGAGCACCGCCGGAGCCTGTGCCAGTGCCCGGGCCAGCAGGACCCGTCTTACTTCGCCACCCGAAAGCGTTGCCATGGATCGTCCGGCCAGGTTCGTCAGTCCAAATCGCGCCATGGCATGCATGACGACCTTCACATCCTCGGATGTGTACGAAGCCAGCCAGCCACGGTGCGGGGCGCGTGCCAGTTGAATCGTTTCACGCACGGTCAACGGCCAGATCGCGGTCGCAGCCCGCTGCGGCGCCAGCGCAACACGCGCGGCGACCTCGCGCGGACCGCAATTCCAGATCGACACATCATCAAGCCTCACCTCTCCCTCCATGGGTCGAACCAGTCGATCCAAGGCATGCAACAGGGTCGTTTTGCCGGAGCCATTGGGGCCGATCAACGCACAGATCTCGCCGGATTGAACGGTGAAATCCACTCCTTTGAACACAGGAGGGCCGCCGTAACCGCATGACAGATTCACCGCTTCGAGGCGCACACTCATGTCAGGCGCCCTCCCTTCGCCTTGAGCAGATACAGGAAAAACGGTCCACCGAGGAAAGCAGTCACAATGCCGATCGGCACTTCGACAGGGGCAAGCAGCGTACGGGCAGCGAGGTCGGCCCATACCAGGAGTATCGCGCCGAGCAGGGCGCTTGTAGGCAGAAGCACCCTGTGCGAGGCGCCAAACAGAAGGCGTGCGATATGCGGGGCGATCAGACCGACGAAGCCGATGATGCCGCTGAAGGCGACCGCCACGGAAGCGGCCATCGTCGCAGCGGCGATGATGACGAGGCGGGCCGTACGCACCGAAAGCCCCAAACTCCTGGCCACGTCATCGCCCGCGGTGAGAGCATCCAGCGGCCGGGACATGAGCTGCAGGGTGACATAACAAACGGCAAGGTAAGGCGCCGCCAACCGGACATACGACCAGTCTCGCCCAGAAAAGCTGCCCAGCAGCCAGTTGAAGGCCTGGAACCACGGTTGGTTGGCCCAAAGGAGCAAAAAGGAAACAATGGCCGAAAGCATCGTGCTGAGCGCCGTGCCCGCCAGCAGCAGTGAGGCCATGGAGGAATTGGATCCCGTCTCCGCAAGCGCCAGCGCACAGAGCACCGCCCCAATAGCCCCGCAGAACGCAGCCAGCGGCAGTGGGCCCAGCCCGGCCCAGCCCGTGCTGAAACCCAAAGTCAGCGCAAGGGTCGCTCCCAACGCAGCACCACTGGAGGCTCCCACTACAAAAGGATCGGCGAGCGCATTTCGGAACAAGGCCTGGAAAGCGACGCCCGCGCTCGCAAGCGCCGCGCCAACCAGCGCCGCAAGGACCGCCCTTGGTAGCCGCAGATCCCAGAGCACGGCAAGATGGACAGGACTGGCGTTCTCGCTGAACGTCAGCGCACGAAGCAGAGATCTCGGCGAAATTGAAACACTGCCCAGTGCAACGCTTGCAGCCACGCTTGCCAGCAGCCCGATACCAAGAAGCGCGATCCACCCCAGTCTCGGGAAGCGAATCCCTGCCCCTTCATCAGGCTCCTGTTGCTCGTTCCGAGCCTCCACGCCTTTTTCACTCATGGTGAGGTCGATGAGGTCGAGGATGGAAACAGTTTCGGATAGAGCGTCCTTGCAACCAGCTCTAGGCCGTCGACCAGCCTCGGGCCGGGCCGTGAGGTCAGATCGCCCGACAGCGCATAGACCCTGCCATGACGCACCGCATCGATGCCCGCCCATCCCTTGCGTGCACGCAGCCTATCAATGCTCATCGTGTCAGTACCCGGCACCTCGGGCCCCAGGATGACCTGGGGATCGCGAGCAATAACCGCCTCTGAGTTCACCTGGGGAAATTCCGCATCGATGTCTGCAAACACATTCACGCCGCCTGCCATTTCAATCAATTGACCAATAAAGCTGTTTCGACTGCTGGTGATGAGCGGCGCATCGAAGACCTCCCAAAAGACCCGGACACGGTCAACCGGGCGGATCCTGGCCACCTGTTTTGCAACGGTCTCCACGCGCGCCTGCATCGATTTCACAAGTGTGTCGGCCTCCGGTAGCCGCCCCGTTGCCTGGCCGATGAGACGGATCGATCCATAGACGCCTCCGAAATCCGCCGCCTTGATGCTGAGTGCGGGTATGCCCCTTTTGGAAAGCAACTCAATGACCGCCCGGTGATGTTCGTCCCCCGCCAGCACCAGATCGGGATGAAGCGCTATCACCGATTCAAGATTGACCGTGCTCCCTGCAAAGCCTCCCACCTTCGGCCGACTCGCTGCGTCAGCCGGAAAATCGCAGAACGTTGTCACACCCACCACCTGTTCGCCCTCGCCGATCGCAAAAAGGATTTCAGTGTTCGCCGGCGAAAGCGAAATAATGCGCTTCGGCTCCGATTGAAGGGTAACAGACCGCCCAAAGGCGTCACTTACCGTCACAGGCCACGAGGTTCCTGCAACAGAACGTAACTGCAGCGAGCCCACAAGAAGCAGCAGGCAAACAATCTGAGAAAACGAAGCCAAATTCCGGAAAGAAACAGAAGACAGGGGATGTGATCTCGACATGAACAAGCAGGGAAACGTGTCAGCGCTTTGCCCTCCTGTCGCGAGAAATCATCCACACGCATGAGGCCCATGGGAATTCAACTTTGCAAACACTTCGGGGAATCGATTCCCTCTTCAATCTCCGTCCTCTCATCCCTTCATGATTCGCGCCCTGGTTTTCGACTTTGACGGTCTCATCCTTGATACGGAAACCCCGTTGATCGATGCCTACTCCGATGTGCATTCTGCATATGGAAAACCGTTTGATCGCAACCTCTTCATCCGCGAGGTCGGCCATGCGGATTTTGCATTCGATCCGTGGAAGGAATTTGGTGGTACCTATGATCGGGGCGAACTCGAACGCGAGATGCGTTTCTACAAGCAGATCCGCGTGCTTGCCCAGCCGATCCTTCCCGGGGTCGTACCCATGATGGACCTTGCGCGAAAAATGGGACTGGCGGTGGCGCTCGCGTCAAATTCTCCCCACCAGCATTGCAACAACCACCTGGAGCGCATCGGCCTGCTCAAGCGGTTCCAAGTCATCGCCTGTCGCGAGGATGTTGCATCGCCTAAACCGGCCCCTGACCTCTATCAACTCGCGGTCGGCAGGCTGGGGCTGAGCCCTCGCGAAGCCATCGCCTTCGAGGATTCGCATGCCGGTTCAGTCGCAGCCAAGAGAGCCGGTCTATGGTGTGTCGCCATTCCAAACCCTTCGAGCGCACATCACGATTTCACCCATGCCGACTGCCGCGCGATTTCCATGGCGGAACTTACACTTGAGACGCTGATGGAACGCTTCTCACAGTAGTCCGCATCCACGGTACGCGTGTCAGAAGAGTTCTCCCTGCCGCAGGGTATCACGCTTTTCGCCATCCAGCGCGCTCAAGGCAAGAAGCTGGGTGGTCGAAAGCGCCGCAAGCTGGGGGTCCCTGGCAAGCGCGCACAGCAGCACGGCGCCCGCCAGTGCGTCATAAAGTGCGGCATGATAGCGCCGCCGTGTCTGCGGACAATTTGCCGCAGCCAGCGTATCAAGCTCATGCTGGCGACCTGTCGCCACAACAAGGCTCTCGAGCTTTCCCGTCCCGAGCTTAGGATAAAGCTGATGATAGAGCGCAGCCGTGTCCACCCATGGCCCCCAGTCGATGATCCTCTCGCCGGGACGCGCGAAATTTGTCGAGGCCCGCGGGTACGGCCATACCGATTTCAGCAGCGAATTTTCCACGCCGGCATAGTGCGCGGCCAACGGACCCCGCTCACGAAGATCCGCAAAGTAGTCCCAGTCGTCGGAAAAAGGGGGAGACCCCTCAACCACGCTCTCCGTCAACCCGTGCACGGCCGTGTCCTCAGGCGAAATCCGCCCCTTGGCACGGCAAAGGCGGGTTCGCACCTCCGTAACCTGTCCGCCAACCACTGTGGCGACGCCATACTCAAGGATTCCCGCGGCGCGGCTGCCTTCAAAATCCACAAAAAAAATCGGTTGGTCAGTCCATGACATGCGCAACACGGGGGAGATGAAGGCATATTGGTCAAAAAACGAGTTCGATTCCACGCGAAAGCGATGAATTCTTGCGATCATGCTGACGGACACCCTCAGGCACTTCGCCCTGGAACTTGCTGAAGCCAGCGGCGATTTCATCCGCCCTTATTTCGCCAATCCCTCACTCGAAGTTGAGCTCAAGCGTGATTGTTCTCCTGTAACGATGGCGGACCGCGGCGCCGAAGAGCTCATGCGGGGGCGCATCGCAAAAACATTCCCGCAACACGGCATCATCGGAGAGGAATTCGGCAATGATCGCGCTGACGCCGAGTGGGTCTGGGTTCTTGATCCGATCGATGGCACGAAGTCCTTCATGACCGCCTGCCCGCTTTTCGGCACACTCATCGCGCTTCTGCACGAAGGACGCCCGGTGCTCGGAATCATTCACCAGCCTGTGCTGCGTCAAATGCTCATCGGCGACGGAACAACCACCACGTTGAACGGAAGGCCCGTGAAGGTCCGGCCGTGCGCGTCGTTTGATGATGCCACCCTGCTCACCAGCGACCCATTGAATCCGGCCAAGTATCAGAACGGCCCTGCGTTTGAGGCTGTGGCGCGGCGTGCGCGGATCTACCGCACCTGGGGTGATTGCTATGGGTACCTTCTGGTCGCCTGCGGATGGGCCGACATCGCCGTCGATCCGATCATGAATCCCTGGGACATTGCGGCGCTCGTGCCCGTTCTGCGCGGTGCCGGCGGAGAGATTACGGACTGGCAGGGGCGCATGCCCTATCCGGCAAACTCAACCGTGGCCGCTCATCCCAGCCTGCACCGTCAGCTCATCGCTGCACTGAACCCGTAGACGCAAGACCATCACGTCGCGCATTGCCTCGTTGGCGCATTGAACAGCGCGGTGGCAACGCAGCAGGAAATGTTGCCGCACCCGTGCCCATCGCGACACGTGCGCTATTTGCGGGTTGCTCTGCGGACCGGCTTGCGGCTCCTGGGCCGGCTCTCAGGTTTCCACTTTGCCTTTACAATGGAGGTAAAACCTCCGCGGGCCTTCCATCGGGAAATGATCTTGAGTTTCCGCGGCTTCAGCAATCTGCCAAGATCATCGCAGATCTTGTTGGTCACGGCTTCGAAGAAAATCCCCTCGTTGCGATAGGCGTGGAAATAGAGCTTGAGTGACTTGAGCTCCACGCACTTCCGATCTGCAACATAGCGCACCGTGATATCCGCAAAGTCCGGATGTCCCGTCATCGGGCATACAGACGTGAACTCGTGGTGGGTATGCTTGATCACATACTTGCGCCTGGGCGTCGGGTTGGGAAACGTTTCGAGAAGTGTCGGGTCTGCCATGGGTCCAGCTAGCCCCAAAATCCTGTCGGCTGAAAGACGGAAACTCAGGTGGCCGTTTCGATGAAGCGCGATTCCCTGATCACCGTGATCTTGATTGTGCTGGGGTACTGGAGTTCGTCCTCGATGCGATTGCGAAGGGTCTTTGCGAGTTCGCGGGCTCGTTCGTCCGTGACATATTGCGGTGCCACCACGACGCGGATCTCACGTCCGGCCTGAATGGCAAAGGCCTGTTGAACACCATCGATGGACAATGCCAGCTTCTCCAGTCGATCGAGCCGCTGCAGATAGTTCGTCATCGACTCCGCCCGAGCACCCGGGCGCACCGATGACACGGTATCGGCCAGGATAACGAGCCCCGCATACACGGTTTCAGGAGGAACCTCTTCGTGGTGGGCGGCGATGGCGTTGACCACAACAGGGGTCTCTCCATGGCGCTTAACAAATTCAGCCCCAATGTGTGCGTGGCTGCCTTCATATTCAGCATCAACCGCCTTTCCAATGTCGTGCAGCAGTCCCGCACGCTTTGCGAGATTCGGATCCAGCCCGACTTCGCTCGCTATGAGCGAGCAGAGGAAGCCCACCTCAACCGAATGATCGAGCACGTTCTGGGTGTAGCTGAAACGATACTTCAGCTTGCCCAGCAGTCTTACAACCTCCGGATTGAGGCCATTGATGCCAAGACGCTGGATGGCCTCCTCTCCCGCCTGCTGAGATTGCTGGCCGACATCCTCCTGCGCACGCTTCACGAACTCCTCAATGCTTGCCGGGTGGATGCGTCCGTCCTTGACCAGCGCCTCAAGCGCAACCCGTGCAATTTCCCGCCGTACTGGGTCAAACGAGGAGATCAGCACCATCTGGGGTGACTCATCGATGAGAAGGGTGACGCCTGTGGCCGCCTCGAATACCTTGATGTTTCGTCCCTCGCGTCCGATGATGCGACCCTTCATGTCCTCGTTGGGGAGTTGGACGATCGTGGCCGTGATGTCATTGTTGGGACGCGACGCCAGCCGCTGCATTGAGGAAATCAGGATTCGTTTGGCCTGATTTTCCACGTCCTGCTCGGAGCGTTCGAGCACCTCGCGGCGCAGGGCACGGAGCTCGTCCTGGCACTCGAGCTGGACCTCCTCGCGAAGCTGTTTCCTGATCTCCTCCGCATCCATGGAGGCAACCCCCTCCAAGCGCTTTCTGAGGGATCTCGATAGCTGCCGCATGGCGTCACGGGCCTGCTTCACCGCAGCACTTTCCCTCCCCAGGCGGTCCTGTTTCTGCTCAAGTTGGCGATCCAGAAGCACAAGGGATTCCTCATGGGCCCGGATCTCACGCAACTTGATTTCGCTTTCAATCTCGCGGCGATCGAACTCGCGGTTGGCTTCTGCCCTACGAGCCTGAATTTCCGCCTCGGCCTTTTGTTTTGCCTCTTGGGCCGCAACCAGCGCTTCACGTTTCGCGACCTCGACGACCTGCGTTGCCTGGCAGGATGCGAGTCGGCGGGATTGACGCGTGACCAGCCAGCCGAGCAATACACCGATCGCAAGGCCCAAGACAATCGACGCCCCGAGCAGCCCATACGGCAGTCCGCTCTCGGGAGGAAGGATTGCGGCGAAGTCGGCGACGCGCAAAATCACGAGGATCAAAACCGTGGCGCAAGGCTCTGAAAGCTCAAGCTTTCTCCCGATGTGACGGAATGTCTGCCCCCAAATCTGACTTTTTGCGCATCCCGGGATTGCGGAGCCAAGAATCTGCGGTTTCCTGAAGAAGTTTGTGAATCTGCCGACACCCTCAGCCCTGATGGGCCTGTTCAAGGTCACCACCCGTGAACGGTGGGACTTGCTCACGCCTTTTGCCATGGTGGGGCTGAGCGCAATCGGAGTCGCGTTCATTTACAGCGCGCAACTTTCAACCCCTCAGAACAACTGGATCACCCAGCTCGTATGGCTGACAGCCGGTACGCTGCTCTATCTCGCCGTATCCATGCTCGACTACCGCCTCTGGCTAAGCATTGGCCATTGGTTCTATCTGGGCTGCTTGGTGCCATTGGTGCTCGTCCTTTTCGTGGGACAGGAACGCTATGGCGCACAACGATGGCTGGATTTCGGCTCCTTCGCTTTTCAGCCATCGGAGCCCGCCAAGGCAGCCGTTCTCATCTTTACCGCGAGCCTGCTGATTCGATCGGAAGTGGGCACCGTGAAACAATCCCTTGGCGTCTTGGGCAAATTGGCCCTTGCGGTGGGATTGCCCATGTTCCTTATCATGCTGCAGCCCGACCTGAAATCGGTAATCGTGCTCCCCCCGATGGTCTTCTCCATGCTCTATGTCTCAAAACTCTCGACCCGGTTCTTCCTGGGCGCGATTGGGGCATTTTTTCTTTTGGTGAGCGTGGTAGCCTGGGATAGCTATGGTTACGTAAGCTATATGAAGGCCAACAACCTGGACTTTCATAAGCAGAAGGGCGCGTACGAAAAAAAGACCTGGATTCCCCTCAAGGACTACCAGCGAAACCGCATCCTTACCTTTGTGCGGCCGGACGTGATTGATCCGTCCGGGACTAAGGATGCGTGGAACCTGAATCAGTCGCTCATTTCCGTAGGGAGCGGCGGTCTGACAGGCAAGGGTTGGACGCAAGGGACGCAGGCGCAATTGGGTTACCTGCCGCCTGCGGTCGCGCACAATGACTTCATCTTCTCGGTCATCGCCGAGGAGAAAGGATTTTTGGGAAGCCTCACGGTTCTCAGTTTGTTTGGGATAATGATGTTCAATGGCATTCGCATCGCCGCTCTCGCCCGAGATCGGTTTGGCACGCTCCTCGCCCTCGGCGTGACTGTGCTGTTTTCGGTGCATGTGTTCGTGAACATCGCGATGACCATCGGACTCGTGCCCATTACAGGCATACCGCTTCCCTTTATCAGCTACGGTGGCTCATTCGTGCTCAGTTGCTGCTTGCTGCAAGGACTGGTCCAAAGCGTCTATCGCTTCCGAAAGGATTTCACATGAGCGTGACTTCCCTCCGCGATATCGACCGCTCTGCCGGAATTTCCTGCGCCGCAACTTTGGACCGGATGCGCCCCGTCTTCCAGACAGCCCAACATCCACCATGCCCGCTTCCACGCCATCCGACGATTCCCGCAATGCGGACGATCCCGCCCAGTATGATTCGGAGCTCGCCCACCCACCACCCATCACTGAACCCCCTGAGGTGGACTCCCGTGAACTTCGCGCCAATGCACAGGAACGCTCCAAACAACGTCCGTTTCTCCAGAAAATCCTGAGCGTTTTCCAAAAGCAAAAAACTTCCTATCGTGAGCTGATCATCAATTCCGAGCCGCTCGAAAAACGTGTCGCCCTTCTGGTCGACGGACGGCTTGAGAAATTTGAGATCGAGCGACACTCCGACGACCGCATGGTCGGCGGCATTTTCAAGGGGCGCATCAAGAACCTCGACCCCGGACTGAAGGCCGCATTTGTCGATATCGGCTATTCAAAGAACGCCTTTCTCCACTATTGGGATATGTTGCCGGCGGCCGCGGATTCATCCGTCGAGGTCGTACGCGTCAACAAGCGGAAGAACGCTCCGCCCCGCCCCGCTGAACCCACGGTCAAGGACATCCCCCAGATGTACCCTCCGGGCAGCGAGATTGTCATCCAGGTCACCAAGGGCCCCATCGGCTCAAAAGGTCCCCGGACAACGACAAACCTTTCCATTCCAGGACGCTACCTGATCCTCACGCCGTATTCCGACGGGTGTGGCATTTCACGCAAGATCGAGGACATCCATGAGCGCAAGCGCCTCAAGCAGCTCATCAATGAACTAACCATTCCCGAGGGGATGGGTGTGATCGTGCGCACCGCAGGCGAAGGGAAAAAGTCCCGGTATTTCGTGCGCGACCTCCATATCCTTCTCAAGAAGTGGGAGGAGATCACGGCAAAGATGCAGAGTGAGCGCTCGCCCGCCGGACTCTACCAGGAGCCCGATCTTGTGGAGCGAACCGTCCGCGATTTCCTGACCGAGGAGGTCGATCGCGTGCTCATCGACAACCGGGCCGACTATGAACGCACCGCCGACCTCGTCGGCCTCATTTCCAAGCGCTCCCGATCCAAGATTGCGCTCTACAAGGACACCATTCCGATCTTCGAACGCTTCAATATTGAGCGACAGATTGAACAGACATTCCACCGCAAGGTCACACTCCCCAGCGGCGGTGAGATCATCATCGACGAGACCGAGGCTCTGATTGCGATCGACGTCAACACGGGCTCACACAAGAACCGGTCAGGCGACGAAAAAAATACCATCTACTCGGTCAATCTTGAGGCAGCGGTCGAAATTTCCCGCCAGATCCGGCTTCGCAATCTGGGGGGACTCATCATCTGCGACTTCATCGACATGAAGGAGCGGCGCCACCGCAACGGCGTCTACGAGAAAATGGTTGAGTGCATGTCCGAGGACAAGGCGAAGAACCACATCCTTCCGATCTCCCAGCTCGGCATCCTCCAGATGACCCGGCAGCGGCAGCAGGAATCGCTGTCGAGCAATCTCTACACTGACTGCCCCTACTGCCGTGGACGCGGCATCGTGAAGAGCGCCACGACCATGTCGGTCGAGCTTCAGCGGCGACTGGGTTCGGTCGCGCGTCGCATTCAGATGCGCAACGATGGCAAGGAGTACAGCCTTCGCGTCCTGGTGCATCCCAGCATCCTCGAGCGCCTGCGCAGCGAAGACGCCGATCTCCTCGTGCGCATGGAAAAACTCTACGGCGTGAAACTCGCCTTCCGCGCAGACCCCAACTATCACGTAGAGAACTTCAAGATTGTAAACGCGGCCTCCGGTGAGGAGTACCGCTGATTGGAGACCACACCGCGATTCTCCTGCACAATTCATATCCACTGTCGCTTATGCCGCGGAGGGATGGTCGCATTCGAGCGTCCCTTCCCGAGAAATTGGATACGGCATGCGAAGTGTACCTGTGCGCCTGGCAGTTCTGCCTGTCAAAAGATCCGTGCAAACAGCATCAACTGAAACTGACCACCCCTCATCGTAATGAAACCTCAACTCATCTGCCTTGGCATCGCGTGCAGCGCCCTGGCTGCGATTGCCCAGGACATAAAAGGTCCTGCACCCGTGTCGGTATCATCCGCCAACTACCAGAAGACCGAGCGGGCAGAGCTCATTCGGCGGGTTTCGCAAAAGAATGCCGTGAATCCACCCGCCATTACAGCCACTCCAGTAATGGCTCCCACGCATTTCATCTTTCTACCCGGAGAAGTTTATGAATCGGATCTCACCTATGAGGAACTCTGCAGGCTGCTGACGCCGGCCTTGCTCAAGCGGAATCTGATCAATGCGGCAGACGAACAGGGCCTGATGCGCGAGCCCGAAAAGGTGTCCCTCGTGCTGCGCGTGCATTACGGCATTCGCCCCTGGCGGCAGCCGATCGTTCGGACCGAACAATTGACGTGGAGGGATGGACTTGTTCCGGGGCCCAAGGGGCGCGGCTTGCACACGCTCGGCGGTGACACGCTCTGGGAGAGTCGTTCAGGGGGGAACGACGAGGCGCTGGCTGCGGCAAGGGAAAACCAATCCGGCACAAGCGCGTGGGGCAAGGGGGCAGGGCGGTCAGGAGGCAGCTCCAGCAGCGGCACAATGACCACAGGAGTCATGAACAGTACCTCCACGGGCATCGCGTCGCTCACGGAGTACGAAAGGACTCGCGACTTTCATATCATCGTGATCGACGCTTTTGACTACGCGGAGCTCAAGAAGGAGGGCAAGTCAGCCAAACGGCTCTGGACTACCTTCGCGGCGGCACCAAAGGAGCCTAAGCAGTTGTTTTCGACCATGGCGAAAACACTGATTCGCAACGCCACTCCCTACCTCGGAGAAACCACCAGCGGCCTCCAAGTGTACACCGATGCGCGGGCCAACGTCGAAATCGGCGAAGCGATTGTCGTTCCGTAACGGATCGGGGAATCGATAGGACAGCAAGTTCAAGGGCACATCGGCATCCGTCGAAGCAATGCCGATGCGCATCACCTTGCGGTGGCAATCACTTGGCTCCTGCGGGCGGCACGTGCTTCTTGAGAAAGGCGTCCACCTGCGTGTAGAACGCAATGGCGTTTTCCTCTTTCCTGAAACCGTGGCCCTCGCCGGATTCGATGATAAACTCGAAGTCCTTCTTTGCGCGCGACAGGGCAACTTTCATGTCGTCGCCGTGCTCACGAGTCACCCTCGGGTCGGATTGGCCATAAGCCATGATGACCGGGGCGCGGATTGACGACGCAAAATTGACGGGCGAGCGTGCCTCCAGTTCGCTTGAATCGTCATAGAGGTCACCAACCCGGGTTCTGGTCCATGCGCGCCGATCCTCTGTCGATCGACGTTGCGATGCGATCCTCTTCAAATCGGTAACACCCACATAATTTACTCCCGCGCAATAGAGCTCGGGTGTGAAGGCGAGACCGGCCATGACCGCATACCCACCATAGCTGGCGCCCGCGATCACCACCCTCTTGGGATCCGCCAAGCCGGTATCCACAGCCCATTTTACGGCGTCGCTCAAGTCATCCTGCATGATGCGTCCCCACTGCCTGTAACCCAGGCGCTCGAACCACTCACCGTACCCCCCCGAGCCCCGATAGTTTGGCTGCAGCACGGCATAGCCGCGGTTGGCATAGAGCTGCACTTCCGGGCTGAAGCCAATCTCATCGCGGATCCCGAAGGGACCTCCATGGGGGTGAATCACCAGCGGTAGGCCGCGAGGCTCTCGCCCGACAGGGAGGGTGAGCATGGCTTCAATCTCGAGACCATCCCGCGCCTTGTAGCGTATGGCCTTCATGGGAGCCATCGTCGCGGGATCAATGTGAGGCCGCGTGACCGCAAGTTCATCGATCTTCTTTCGTTCCTCGTCGAAGAGGTAGTAGACGCCCGGTTCCCGCTCCGACCGAGCAACCACGACGATTTGTTTCCGTTCTCCGCTCACCGACATTTGTCGGTTGATGGTATCTGGCATGGACTGATCAAGGATCCGCTGCCGCCGGATCATCGTCTCGTCAAAGTAATAAATGCTGTCGCGATCGGAGGTGTAGGTCACTCCAACGATCGGACTGCGACCAAGATCATCTTCAAAGGAAACAACTCCACGCATGTCATAGCGATCATCGGGATCCGCGTATACCAGTTCACCGCGTTTGTGAGTGACCGTATCATAGCGATAGATGGCATAGGTCTTCCGCCCTTCGTTTGAACGGATGTACACCGTGCGATTGTCGCTATCGAATGCCAGCGGTGTCCACCTTGGCTCGCCGTCCTGGAAGGTTGCCAAGGGTTTCCAGTCATCACCCGCCTTGGCTCGGTAGAGTATCGTTTCCTCCAGGGTGCGACTCTCGATGGCAAAGCGCGGGACGTTTTCCCCATCGAGCACCCACGTCCTCACCTGCCCGGGATTTTTAGCAATGACGGTTATTTTCCCCGTCTTTACGTCGAGCCAACACGGATCCGCCCGATTGGCGTGAGTCTGATTCGACAGGACCAGGACACGGCGCGAATTGTTTGGATCGCGTCGAAGGATCGACGAAATCGCCTTGGTATCGTCAAATTTTGTGAAGTTCTTTCCGTCCCGATCAATGGCAAAGGGAAGGAAATCCTCATCTCCGTCGTCATCCAGCAGCATCACAAGCCTGTCATCGTTCGCCCAGCGATAGGAAGAGATGCTGAAATCCTTGAATCCCGTGATGAGATTCTTGGTGCGCTTCTCAGTATCCATGATCACCAGGTTCAACCGGTGCTCATAGGGGACCAAGGCAGCAATGTATTTCCCGTTCGGTGAAAATCGAAGCTGAACAATCGCCGGGTTCCGGAAAAAATGCGCGACTGGAAACTCGGGTGGCACGGTCTGTTCTGCAGCCAAGGACGACCCGATGAACGATACTCCCAAGGCGACCAGGAGGATGAATGAGGACGAGTGCTTCATAAAATAAAACAGCCCCGCTGCTGAAATGTAGCGAGGCTGCTGGTTCTAAACAAACTGCAAGTGCGGACTAGAACTCCTTCTCGAGCCGGAGGAAGACAAATCGACCAAGGCCGATGCGGCCATAGGTGCTCTGGTCATAGCTCGACGATTCGAATCCGTTGAAGGGAGGCTCCTTGTCGAACACATTGTTGACGCCAATGGTGGCCTTCGTGTCCCAGAATCCCTTGTAGGAGAACTGGGCATTGACGGTCGTCACTGCGTTCTCTCCCCAGCCATCAACCGTGTAGCCGTCATTGAAGTAGGCTCCAATGTAGTTCACGCGCACTGCAGCACCGTAGTCCTTGTAGGCCCAGGATGCTGAGGCTGTCCCGTTCCACTTGGGATTGTTGTACAGGCCAACATTCTCAAAGTCATCGGGCAGGTTGCCGTTTGCATCGCGGATGCCGGAGTTCGACTTGATGCTGATGGTGCGAGTCGTATTGAGCGTGAAGAGGAAATCGCCCCAGCGCGTGTCGCGAAGGTTGTACTTGGCCTCAAAATCGACGCCCGAGTACCATTGCTTCGCAACGTTGAAGGGAACGCGGCGGAGATAGAGGATCGGGCCGGGGGTGCCTTGGGTGTTGTCGCGGACAACGGCGCCGGGGAACTGGTCCTCACGCGCAAGAAGCGTGGTGTCAGAAGGCGATGTGATGACGTCGTCGATTTCAAAGTTGAAGTAGTCAACCGCGAACGACAGCCCCTTCACTGCCTTCACGTCAAAGACCGCACCGCCATACCAGATGTTGGCTTCTTCTGGTTGGAGGTCGGCATTGCCCGACGTGATGATGCGAAGCTGGGTGGCAGGATCCTGGGGGCGCTTCGGGTCTGTACGGGTTGTCGATGTAAATGCTGTAGTGGCTGCGGTGAACAAGCGACCCATGTCGGGAGCCTTGAAGGATTGAGAGAATGAAGCGCGCAGGAGAACATCCACGATCTTCGTCGGCGGCAGCTTGAACTTGGCACCGATCTTGGGCTTGGTCGTGAAATCGCTGTAATCCTCGAACCGCCCTGCCGCCTGAACCTCGAGCTGACGGGTAATGGGGAAGGTCGCTTCCACATAGGCGGAAAAGATGGTCCTGTCTCCACGATAGGGCGTACCACCACCCGATCCAACGTAAGCAGACGTATCGGGATCCTGCTGGATCATGTCCTTGCGATATTCGCTGCCAATGGCGACGCCGATATCGCCTCCAGGCAGTTCGAAGAGATTTCCCGTCACCGTGGCATCGAGCATCTCAGCTTTTGCTGCATACACCGAATTGGAAACCGTGAACAAACTGTCTACGAGGCTCTGGTTGTCAGAGGGACCAAACGGATTCAGCGCCGTCTGGCGTGTTGTGCCATTCAGCGCGCGCTGGAGATCCACCGCGCGAATCTGGTTGCGGGCGGTCGTCGAGACATCGCCCCGGCCGAGCGAGGCGCCAATTTCCCAACTCCAGTTGTCGTCAATGTTGCCGCCCACACCCATGAGATAGGTAACGGCTGAACTCTTCGTGTCGAACTTGCGGGCCGGGCCAAAGCTTGTCCGGTAGAGGAAGTTCGTGATGTCAATCCCGAGCGGGTTGTAGGGGTTGGTCGCAGGGATATTGAGCAGGCCTGTGGGTCCGGTTCCCGCATTCTGCGTGCTCTGAATCACTGACGGCGTAAACGAAAAATTCGTTTGGTTGTTGCTGTAAATGATCTCACCAAAGAAGTAGAGGCTATCGCTGATCTCATGTTTGATATTGGTGTAGACGCCATAGTAGTCGAACGGGGGGAAAAGCTGGTACGTCTGCGCGAAATCATAGCGATTGGAGTTCGTCAAAGCAGCGGCCCGCGCGAACTGGGATTTGGTCGGGTTCGCCGTAGGCTGGCCTCCCGTAAGGACATAAGTGCCAGACCCCGTGGTGAAGCCCGCGGCGGCAGCTTGTGCGGCGCTCAGGATGAGATTTGCAGGCCAGTTTGCCGAACTGTTCTGGTTGGTTCCCTTGGGAGCGTGGCTGGAATAATCGGTCGTCTTGGAGCGATCGAAATCCCGGATGAAGTTGTCATTGGCGCCAACATAACTGGCCACCATGACAATGGAGGTCTTGCCGGTCTGGGCACCAACCAGGACAGAGGCTTCCTTGGTGAAGGTATCGTGACCCAGCGTATTGCCTCCCAGCAAATCGACGCGTAGTCCGCTGAAGTTGCGCTTCAGCTTGATATCCATCACCCCGGTCACGGCATCCGAGCCGTAGATCGCGGACGCTCCATCCTTGAGATAGGTGATCTCATCGATCGCCGCCAGCGGGATCGAATTGAAGTCAAACACCGATTGGTTGTTTGAATTTGTCAGCGCATACCCAACTGACCGGCGGCCGTTAACCAGCACGAGGAAGCGGTTGCTTCCGAGCCCGCGCGGATTGACGGTCGCAGCGCCCCGGGTAAAAGAGGCCGTCTGAACAATCGAATTCGTGGAGCCTGTATTGAAGGGTAGGCTCTGGACGAAATCGCCCAGACTGGTGAAGCCACCCATTTTGATCTCTTCGGAACTAAACGTGACGACGGGCTGCGGCGTTTCCATATCCAGCCGTTTGATGCGAGAACCTGTCACCTCGAACTTCTCCATCTTGACGTGTTCGGTCTTGGACGGGTCGTTGGTGGTGGTCGTGGTGCTGGTTGGCTGTACTTGGGCCTGAACAAGCGTTCCAGCGCCCAAGGTCACGGCGACAAGCGCCGATGCTAGTGTTTTGCTGTTACGGCTGAGGGCTTTCGCGGATCCCAAATAGGGGCGACAAGCCACCAGCCCCGACATGCGGAGGTAGTTCATGTGGTATTTGTTGTTTTTTTAGTCAAACAAGCCCAAACGACCTGTAGGATCGCCTGGGCATTATTTGAGCCAAAGTGTGAACAAATCCTGATGAACTGTGCAATAATTAAGTCGAATAGCAGAAATTCAGGGACGAATCGCCTCTAATGAGACGTGCAAACCAACTTGTGGCAAAAAACCCTCGGGAGACCCGATTTTAATTCAAGTTGGATGCATTTTATGTCCAACTAGCTCATCGAGTCCAATTCACATTCCCGACCTCCGATATCGGAACACAGGCGTCAAAGCCCCCCGGCACCGGATTGTAGTGAAGCACATTCTTCCCGACTTCTTCAGAGGTGAAATACCCAAGGATCGTTAACTCGCGCATCTGCCGGAAAAAGCGGTTCATCCTTCCCTGAGGTTCATCGGCGATCGTACGCAGAAGGGAATCCTGTTCTGCCGCTTCGAGTTTGGAAAACGACCGACCCAGGGAACTCACGGAACGTTTTTCCACCTCTACCAAGCCATCCATAATCAGGTCGTGCTCTTCCTTCGTAAGATAGCCGATGCACATTGCATTGATGAATGCCGGTACTCCTACGTCGATCGCACCGGGTGTATCGGTACGAGGAATGATTCTTTCCACCACCGCAGAAGCCGTTTCCAGTTCACGCGGTGACAGGCCGGTCGAACTTGCAGGCCCTGGAAACCCTTCCTGCGCAAGCACCACACGAGTCACCAGCGACGGCGAAAACGCAACACCGAGCAACAATGCAGCGCGGCGAATGGCATCACGGCGAGTCAGCTCTGTAACAGATCCAGATTGGACAGGGGAATCGGTTTTCATTGTCGGGTCAGCTCAGAGGTTGTGTTTCTTGAGTTCGCTCACAGCATGATCACAGGCGCGCGCGGTAAGCGCCATGTAGGTCAACGAAGGATTGACGCAGGAGGCAGAGGTCATGCAGGCGCCATCCGTAACAAAGACATTGGGCACCGCGTGCACCTGATTCCACTTGTTAAGGATGGAAGTCTTGGGATCCCTCCCCATGCGGGCAGTCCCCATTTCATGAATGCATAGTCCCGGCGCCAGCGGGTCGTCAAATGGCGTGATGTTCTTCAGACCCGCGGCCTCTAGCATCTCAATGGCTGAAGCCTTCATGTCCTTGCGCATCGCGTACTCATTCTCCTTCCATTCACAGTCAAATGTCACCGTTGGCTGTCCCCATTTGTCCCGAACCTTGTCGCTAAGGTACATACGATTCGAGTGATACGGCAGACATTCACCCCATGACCCGATGCCGAAGCGCCAGGGCCCGGGTGCGATTAGGTCGACCTTCATCTGAGACCCAAAATAATTGAGCTCCCGGATCCCCCGGGACCAGTCGGTTCGACTTGCACGGCCTTGATAACCGAAGCCACGGACATAGTCCTTGCGTTGGGATTTCCGGTCCAGGTTGCGGAAGCGCGGTATGTAGATCCCATTCGGTCGCTGGCCTTTATAAAACATGTCCGCAAACTCGTCCGATTCCCCATTGGCCCCAACCTTGAAGTGGTGATCCATGAGGTTGTGACCGAGTTCGCCACTGTCGTTGCCCAAACCGTTTGGAAACCGATCGGATTTTGAATTCAGCAGGATAAAGGTCGATGCGACCGCCGATGCGCAGGAGAAGATCACCTTTGCATAAAATTCCATCACCTCATGCGTCTGCGCATCAATGATTCGCACGCCCCTCGCCCGCTTCTTCTCCTTGTCGTAAATGATTTCGTTGACGATCGAATACGGACGAAGGGTTAGATTGCCCGTCGCATAGGCCGCCGGCAAGGTTGCTGCATTGCTGCTGAAATAGGCCCCATAGGGACATCCCCGAATGCAGCGATCTCGAAACTGGCAGTTGGCGCGTCCATTATGTGGAACCGTAAGGTTTGCGCAGCGCCCAATGATCATGGCCCGACCGTTGAATGCCTTGGCAATGCGCTGTTTGACCTGCCGCTCCAGACAGTTGAGCTCCATCGGTGGAAGGAACTGTCCATCCGGCAGCTGGGGTAGTCCTTCCTTGCTCCCGCTGATGCCTGCAAACCGTTCGACGTAGTCGTACCACGGGGCAATGTCAGCATATCGAATGGGCCAGTCGATTGACATCCCATCCACCGCATTCGCCTCAAAATCGAGGTCACTCCAGCGATAGGATTGGCGCCCCCAGGTGAGTGAGCGCCCCCCCACCTGATACCCCCGCATCCAATCGAACCGTTTATCCTCAGAATAGGGGTTCTCGAGATCATTGACGAACCAATGGGCCGATCCCGGATGGGTCGTGTATCCCGTGCGGTTCTGTTTCAACTGCTTGGATAGATCGGCATTGGAAATCTTCGTGCGCCCTGGAAATTCCCAAGACTCCATCATAGCGGTCGGATAGTCGCCATGTTTAACATCCTGACCGCGCTCAAGGACAAGCGTCTTCAATCCTTTTTCGCTCAGTTCCTTGGCAGCCCAGCCGCCACTGATTCCAGAGCCGATCACGATCGCGTCGTAAGTATTTTGTTGGGCAGCAGATCCTTGAATATTCATAAGGTCAGAGGACGCAGAAGGGGGATAAGAAGGAACACATGCCGCTTAGAAAAAACAGACAACGTTGCGCTCCCGTCTGAGTGAGAAGCATTCAAAGCAATCCTTCAAGGAATCACGTAGCCTTTGCAGGCGAAATTTGAGTCCTAGCATTGCGCCTGGGGCTACGGCGTCCTCCGCCCCTCGCATCTCGCCCGACCAATGGAAACAGGCATTAGATGGGGACTATACCCTAAAGCTCGACAACCTCATGATTTTCCTGCACTGATGGCCATAAAATCTCCTAAAAGGCCGAAAATCACTCAAAACCCACGGCTTTCGGCTCCAATCTGAGAAATCACCCGATCGAATCTCAATTTGATCCTGATGGCCCCCATCCTACCACATTCGGGCAAAAAGTGGTCATTCCACACGAGAAATAGGCATTTTGGGGCGTAATTTTGCCAAAATTCAGACGTTTGGCGCAAAACTCCGGGGTTGCACATTTGTTCGATACTCTTTTTGAACGCCACCCCTTACACGGACACTAACTTCAGTCCCTTCAACTCAACCTAGGATCTATCTTGGACCTAAAACAAATTAAACAAGTCATCGACTTAATGAAGCGCTCTGATCTCACGGCCTTCGAAGTCGAGGAGGAAGGATTTAAGATCAAGATCAAGCGG
Source organism: Verrucomicrobiota bacterium (assembly GCA_014584295.1). GTDB lineage: Bacteria > Verrucomicrobiota > Verrucomicrobiia > Opitutales > Opitutaceae > UBA6669. The sequence goes on along the minus strand of JACTNC010000025.1, from coordinate 68,534 downwards.
GGTGCAGACACTTCACCTGTGTCGGGCCCAAGGCCAGTGTCCCCGACCTACCTTGAGTTATCTCCCGTGGAGGTAACTCGAAATGTCACTCCCGCCCAAAATCCTGCCCGTCCGGTCACGCCGATCGTTCCAGCCGCAGAGGAAACGGGCGCTGTCTATGTCAAGTCGCCCATGGTCGGCACATTTTATCGAGCTTCATCCCCCGAAAGCAAAGCCTTCATCGACATAGGGGGCAAAGCCACGGAAACAACCGTTGTCTGCATCATCGAGGCGATGAAGATCATGAATGAAATCCAAGCGGAAGTCCGTGGAACTGTCGTGGAAATCCTTGTCGAAAACGGCCAACCGGTCGAATACGGGCAACGCCTATTCAAGCTCAAACAGGACTGACCTCCTTGAAAAGCCGCTAACTCCGCCGCTTGGTGCGGCGTCAAACAACGCCCGCAACAGCAGCGGCGAGCGGATTATCCGTCGTACGTCATGATTCAGAAGGTCCTCATCGCCAACCGTGGAGAAATCGCGCTACGCATTGTGCGCGCCTGCCGCGAAATGGGCATCAAAACGCTCGCGGTTTACTCGGAAGCCGATGTTCAATCCCTCCACGTCCAGCTCGCGGATGAGGCAATTTGCATAGGGGGACCCAAGAGCGCCGACAGCTACCTCCGTGCGGATCGCATAATTAGCGCTGCGGAAATTGCAGATGTGGACGCCATCCATCCCGGATACGGTTTCCTGTCGGAAAATGCAAAGTTCGCGGAGCAATGCGAGTCCTGCAATATCAAGTTCATCGGCCCTAAGTCAAAGAGCATAAGGATGATGGGCGATAAGGCGATCGCCAAGGACACCGTACGTAAGGCCGGTGTCCCAACCGTTCCAGGCTCCGATGGACCCGTGGAAAGCGAAGGCGAGGCCGTGAAGGTTGCACGCAAGATCGGTTATCCGGTCATCATCAAGGCAGTCGCCGGCGGCGGCGGGCGCGGCATGCGCATCGCACACAATGACGTCTCTTTTGCCAAGGAATATCATGTTGCTCGAAACGAGGCTGAAAAGGCCTTCGGAAACGGTGCCGTATACGTCGAGAAATACATCGAAAAACCGCGGCATATCGAATTCCAGATCCTTGCGGACGGGCATGGGAAAGTACTGCATCTCGGTGAGCGTGATTGCTCGGTCCAGCGCCGCCATCAGAAGCTCATAGAAGAATCCCCATCGCCGTTTCTGACTCCCGGATTGCGAAAGGCCATGGGAAAAGCCGCGGTCAAGGCCGCTGCGGCGGCGGACTACGAAAATGCGGGAACGATTGAGTTCCTGGTCGATGCAAAGGGAAACTTCTATTTCATCGAGATGAACACCCGCATTCAGGTTGAGCACCCGGTTACCGAGGAATGCACCGGGATTGACCTGATCAAACAGCAACTGCGGATTGCCGATGGCTTGAAACTGGATTTTGACCAGGGCGACATCAAGTTTGACCGGCATGCCATCGAGTGCCGGATTAATGCCGAGGACCCAGCGCGCAATTTTACACCCTCTCCTGGAACTATAGGCCTGTACTATTCACCCGGTGGAAACGGTGTCCGCGTCGACAGCCATGTCTACAGCGGATATTCAATTCCGCCCTACTACGACTCGATGATCGGCAAGCTGATCACCTACGGCCCCAACCGCAAATCCGCGCTCGATCGCATGTACCGATCGCTCAGCGAATACCTCATCCGCGGCATCAAGACTACCATTCCGCTTCACAAGGCAATCATGAGCGATCCCGTTTTCATCGAGGGAAAGGCAACCACCGCCTACATGGAGGAGTTCATGGCCAGAACCCCGACGGACCTGTTTACATAAAGAACGCAGAAAAACCGCCGAAGTGGGGATAAACCGGCACTTTCTCAACCGGTTTGTTGCAACTGTATCTGAATCTCCCACTCTATTTGACAATGCAAGCGAGCGAATTCGTTCCACCTACCCGCATCGACGATCAACCCGAACTGGGCGAGATCAAGATCAACCATGCGGTGGTCGCCAGCATTGTTCGCTTGGCAGCGCTTCAGATCAAGGGTGTCGCAGCGGTCGGTGGTGGCTTGGTGGACGGTATCAGCGAACTTTTCTCGAAACGCGAAGCTGATGCACGCGGTGTCCGCGTGTCTGAAACGAGCGACGAATCCTATTCCATCGAACTTCGCATCGCCATTGTCTACGGAACCGAGATCGGGAAGACCGCTTACGACGTTCAACTCGCAGTTCGTAAGCAGGTGATGGCCATGACCGGTAAGGACGTGGCAAAGGTCGATGTCATCATCGAAGGCGTCCGCCTGCCGTCCGATGTCCAGGGCAAGGATCGTGGCGAAGACGCCTGGCCGGAAGCTCCGGCTACAGACTGATCCTCCGAAACTTCTCTCACCGGTCGCAGGCCGGCAAAAGGCAGAGGTTGCGCAGGAGGCGATGATCCGCCAAAAGCCTGCTGTGTCCTTGATCGAAGTCTCCTCCACCACGCTCGTGTTTGCAGTGCTCATTTGGATACTGCTGACGCTACTGGTGATCGTAGTTGTCCTGCAGGGATCCAGGACGCTCGTGCTTTCGAAAGACAAGAACGGCAGGCTCGAGATCTCGCGCCACGCGTTGCATCGGGTGATCGAAACCTGTTGCGAACAGGTCCGCGGCATCGCATCCGCTCGCGCATCCGTCTCGAGAAAGGGCAAATTGCTCCACACGGAGCTGCGGCTGAAAATCCGCCCCGACGCCAAGCTCGATGCCATCCAAGGGTACCTGACCCAGGAGATCGCCGATATCTACGGTCAGAATCTCGGACTCAAGGATATCGGCCCCGTTGAAATCAAGGTTGTGGGTGTTGAACCCATCGACAGCACGGTCTGATGGACCGGCACCCAGGATCAAATCTTTCCCCGTTGCCGGACAAGTATGCCTCGGGGATTTGATTCGCGCATCTTGTTGCTGGGGCACAATCCCATTCAATTGTGAAACCCATTTCCAGAACACTGGTGACGGGAGGCACGGGCTTCCTGGGACGGCGTCTGGTCGAACGCCTGATCGCTCAAGGGCGATCGATCACCATCTTTGGCCGCACACCGGCGCCTGATCTTGTGCAGAGAGGCGTCAACTTCATTCAAGGCTCTCTCGAAGACCCGGCTGCAATCCAAGCGGCATGCAAAGGTGTCGGCACGGTTTTTCATACTGCGGCACGCGTCGGTGTTTGGGGACCCTACCGTGAATTCTACCGCGTCAATGTATTGGGCACCCGCGCGCTGATCGAAGGATGTCGCATCCACGGCGTCAGCCGTCTTATCCACACCAGTTCTCCAAGTGTTGTCTACAATGGACTCCCGTTGGCAGCCGCAGATGAGTCGCTACCCCTGACAACACACTGCCCGAGTCCCTATCCGCTGACCAAGGCAATTGGCGAACGCGAGGTGCTCGCGGCGAATTCCGATGACCTCAGAACCATTGCCCTGAGGCCCCACCTCATCTGGGGTGTCGGCGATCCCCATCTCATTCCCCGGCTGCTTGCACGGGCACGCAGCGGCAGGCTCCGCATTGTCGGCGGCGGGGATAACCGCGTTGACATGGTCCACGTTGAAAACGCGGTCGATGCTCACCTCGCTGCAGAAGCTGCCCTCGACGCCAATCCCATTGCCGCCAGTGGTCGCGCCTACTTCATCACCAACAACGAGCCGGTGGTATTATGGCCTTGGATCAATGCATTGCTTGGAGCACTAGACATCCCACGCGTCGAACGCCACATCAGCCTCCCGTTGGCGAGAGCGGTCGGACTGGGTTGCGAAATTGCCTGGCGCATCCTGCCGCTTCGCGGCGAGCCGCCGATGACACGCTTCATTGCCGATGAGCTGGCTCGAGATCATTGGTTTTCGATGGCCGCAGCGAAGCGCGACCTCGGCTACTTCCCCCGCATCTCCATGGAATCAGGCACACGCGAGCTAATCGCCTCATTGACGGGGAAATAGAGGCCACTCTTGCCCTCCAGTTCAATCGCTGCAGTATGCAGTACAGTCCCCTGCTGCGGGCCACAAATGCAGCATTGCATTCTTTGGCTCCATCGGATTTTCACCGAACATGCCTCCAGCCCTCCTCGTCCTTGCTGCCGGTCTAGGTTCCCGCTATGGCGGACTCAAACAAATTGAGGCAGTCGGGCCATCCGGGGAAACGCTTCTCGACTACGCGGTCTTCGATGCCTGGCGGGCAGGTTTTCAGCGTGTCGTTTTCGTCATTCGACGCGATTTCGAAACCGCCTTTCGCGAAAAAATCGGTGGACGCTATGCCGGCAAGATGGCCGTCGACACCGTCTATCAGGCGATCGATGATCTACCGACAGGCTTCACGCCCCCCCTATCGAGGGAAAAACCATGGGGAACCGGACATGCGGTCTGGTGCGCACGCCACGCCCTGAAGGAAAACTTCGCGGTCATCAATGCGGACGACTTCTATGGCGCCGACGCATTCAACGCGCTCGCAAAATTTCTGGCGACAAGACCCTCGGTCCGTAGTGAGTCGTATTCGATGGTTGGATACCGATTGGACGCGACATTGTCGGAGGCGGGCACAGTGTCCCGTGGGCTCTGTCAGGTCGGCACTGACGGATTTCTCACCGCGATCACCGAGCACACGGCGATCGCCCGCACCGACGTCGGACCAGGTCGTGCACTGAGGGGTGACGAACAGGTGTCGATGAACTGCTGGGGATTTACGCCCGCGCTTTTCGCCCCGCTTGACCTCGCGTTCCGCGCCTTTCTCCAGACAAGCGGGAACGATGCCAAGTCCGAGTTCTATCTTCCCACCGCGGTTTCCAGCATGATTGCCCAAGGCAGGGCGACCGTACAGCTTCTTCCCACCAAGGCTGAATGGTTCGGTGTGACTCACCGCGAGGACAAGGCTCGTGTTCAAGCAGCGCTCGCAGCGCTCGTGGGGTCGGGTGCGTACCCACAGAGACTCTTCTAGGCCATTGGGGGGACGCTCCCTGCGCGCAAATCCGCGCCAGCCCTGCCCACAATTCACGTCGGAAGGTGGTCGGCAATGGGGTTGATCCGGCGCCAGCCCACGGTCTAAATCTTTTCCTGCCGCTTCGGCAACTCACTGCCTTGTCGTTCGAACTCATCGTCATCATTCTTCTCGTCGCCGCCAACGGAGTGCTGTCCATGACGGAGACAGCGGTTGTATCCTCAAAAAAAGCCCGGATGGAGGAGAGAGCCGCCAAGGGAGATCGCCAGGCCGCCCGCGCGCTTGTGCTGCTCGATCATCCCCGACGCTTTCTCTCGCTTGTTCAATTCTGGCTGACGCTCAGTGGAATGATCGCGGGCGTCCTGGGAGGTGTGAGGCTGGCTGGACGAATGAATGAGTGGTTGCTGTACATTTGGAGCGATCTGCCTGCTCTAGCCCGCCATTCGCACGCAGTCGCACTAATCGTCGTCACCGTCGCACTCACCTCCTTCATGCTCGTATTTGGAGAGCTTGTCCCCAAACGAATCGGCCTGGCCTATCCTGAACGGGTTGCCTCACTACTGGCCGGAGTCATGCGTGCCCTTGCATGGCTGGCGGCACCCTTTCTCCGGATTCTTGAACTGGCAGCAGAAGGCATCCTGTCGCTGCTGCGATTTCGCCCTCCGCAGGATTCCGCGGGAGTCAGCAATGCCGAGGTGCGCGCACTCATTGAACAAGGTCTGAATGCAGGATCCTTCAACCAGGCCGAACAGGAGATGGTCACCGGTGTGCTGGAGCTCGATGAGCTCGCGGTAACCGAACTGATGACGCCGCGCCCCAAGATTGTTTTTCTCAATCTTGATGATTCCGATGAGTACAATTGGCGAAAAATCGTCACGAGTGGACACTCGCAGTTTCCCGTATACCAAAGCACCCGTGATCATGTCATCGGCATCGTGACCGTAAAGGCTATCTGGGCCAACTCTGCCTTTGGTCTCCCATCCAGTCTACGAAACGTCGTGGAGCCTGCGCTCACCATCCCAAATACCCTCAAGGCAATCCACCTTCTCGAACGCTTCAAATCGACGGGTAAACACGTCGCCATCGTTCTCGACGAGTTTGGCGTGGTGGAGGGATTGATCACCCTTCTCGATGTCCTGACGGCAATTGTTGGCGAACTGCCTGAGCCTGGACAGCGGAGCCAGCCTCAAGTGCGGAAACGCGAGGATGGCTCCTGGCTGATCGATGGCACGCTGCCCCATTCCGAATTCAAGTCACTGCTCGCGATATCCAGCCTGCCCGGCGAAGCAGGTGCGGGCTTCCAGACCGTGGCCGGATTCGTCATGAAACAATTCGGACGTGTTCCAACAGCAGGCGATTACTTTCAGTTTGAATCATGGCGCATTGAGGTGGTCGACATGGACCGACACCGCATCGACAAGGTACTCGTCTCACGCGTTGCCCCACGAAAAACAGGTGCCGACACCGCTGCCGAGTGATCGCAGTGGCGGCACGGCAATGGGCGATCACTTCAAAGGATGATCTTCGCAACTTCTGTTTGCCATGCCCGACTGGAGCGCAATTCTCGCGGATGAAATGAGCGACGCATGCAAAAAGACCCCTTCACCGGCCACCCCTCCCGGATCCATGGGTCCCACGTCCTCGATGCAGTCGAACACGCAGCTCTTCAAGACGATCACGAGCGACGACTGGAAGCGCTCGCTCGCCTCAGCACGGCAGCGGCGCGCACTGGCTTCGGAACGGATCCGGACGACGATCTCGTCCTCTTCCCCGCCGATGAATTGAGCCTGCTTGCCTCCGCGGGAGGCGTGTGGCGCGAACTGGATGATGCTGTTGGCGCCCTCCGAATTTTTCTGCCACTCTGTCCACTGGATCTTTTCGGATTTCCGGTCGGTTCAGATGATCCGTTCGGCGAAGGCAGCCCTCGACTGCGCCGCATAGGCAGCGGTGTGGAAGCAACTGCATTCCAGTCGGAGGACGGATCCATTTACAAGTTCTACCTGCCCCGTGAGAACGGGCGCATTGGTGGAAGCTTCAGTTTCAGTCGCGGGAATGACGAAGTCAGCTGGATTGCTGAAGCCTGCCTTGGAAGCTATCGCTCGCTGTTCGAAAAGCTGTTGCTCATCATGGCGCTTCAGGGCATGCCGACCGAAGTCATCGCCGCCACCCCGGAAGGAATCATTGTTGCCAAGCAGGCCTGTGGAGCCCGGCTCCAGGATGGCACGGACACGTCGTCGCTTCAACCACAAGGCTTGATACCCATTCCGTCACGATTCCTCCGTGCGCATCGCGATCATCCCAGACTCTTTTTCCTCGGCGACAAGACATGGCTCATCGCCGACCTTCACTGCAGGAATTTGGTGACTGCTGCGGATGGAACATTGCGCGCAATCGACCTGCTCGCCGCACCATTGCCGGGCAAGGTGATCGATTCTGATCCTCTCATTGCAGGTTGGCTAAGCAGAGCAAGGCGCGACCCCAACGCCCGGTTGCTGCACGAAGGTGACGATTCCGAACTCTGAGTAACGAACTCAGTCGCGCCAGATACCGCACCTGCTACCAGGCAACGACTGGCACATCTCAACTCTTGTCCGTCTGGATGAAAGCGAGAATATCAGCGGCCTGCTTTGTGGTGGATCCCGTGTGATCCGCGTAAACGACCTTCCCGCCACGCACAAGGTACGCTTGGCGCTTTGCCGACTTGATCCCCTGTTGTCCAAACGCGCGGATGACCGCGAAGTCCGTGTCCGCAAGCAGCGTGAACGGCAGGTGATACTTTTCCTTGAAGGCCTTCTGGGCCTCAATTGTGTCATTGCTGACACCGATCACCGCGACACCCTTTTCAGTGAGCTCGGTATAGGCATCGCGCAGCGAGCATCCCTGCGCAGTGCATCCCGGCGTGTCAGCGCGCGGATAAAAGTAAACCAGCGTATATCGCGATTTCGCGTAAATATCACCAAGATTGAGGGTCTTGCCCCCGTCGGTGGTTGCCGATACGCGAGGGGCATTGTCCCCAACATTGAGCGGTGCTGCGGTGCCGGAAGAGATCATGACAATTGCGCTAAGGACAGTGAGAAGGATTCGTGGGGTTGAGCTCATGCAAGCGATATTGAAAATTACAAGTCGGTGCGCTGCAAGTCGTCCGATACGATTTATTGAGTCCCCCGCCCGGTAGATTACCAACGGACAAAGCGTTACAAAAGTGAGCGTCAAAACTGTGCTTGCATTCCACCCCAGATTTCGACTTGTCTCGCTGCCTGTCGTTAGAGAACAGCGTTAGATGACAGTATCTGGTGAGTCGTTAGCCGAGCGTACGCTTGGAGGATGATTTCGAAACCCGAAGGTCGGGAACGGACTGGCAGCGGACGGGGTGATCTACGAAACATCAAGATGAGCAACTCCAAACTGTACGTCGGCAATATGTCGTTCAAGACGACTGAAGACGACCTCCGCCAGCACTTCGGCCAATTCGGAAGCGTCGCCGACGTTTATGTCGCCATGGACAAAATGACAGGCCGCCCGCGCGGCTTTGCCTTTGTGACCATGGGCACGCCCGAAGAAGCGAAACTCGCTGCAGAAAAAACCAACGGCGTCGATCTCGGTGGCCGTCCTCTCACCGTCAATGAAGCCCGTCCGAAGGAAGAAAACGGCGGTCGCAGCTTCGGCGGCGGTGGTGGCCGTGACCGTGGCGGCTACGGTGGCGGCGGCGGCCGCGACCGCGGCTTCAGCGAGCGTCGCGAACGTCGCTACTAACCGATCGGTCGGCAAGCCCGACTCCAATCGTAACATTCGATTTGACTGCAAGGCGAAGTGCTCCAGCGCTTCGCCTTTTTTGCGTCTCCACATTTCCTGTTTGCAATGAGTGCTATTCCGTCCGACCCAAATCACTCTGCGCTTATCAGGCATATGGAGGCACTCAAGGCCTGCCGACGTTGCCCCCGAATGATCTCTCCGCCAGTTGTCGGAAGGCCAGTCAATCGGGGAATCATCCTCATCGGTCAGGCCCCAGGGGAGAGGGAACCCAAACTGAATCGGCCGTTCGCGTGGACAGCTGGCAAAACTCTCTTCCAGTGGTTTGGAGAGCATTTGGGTTGGAATGAAGATGAGACTCGAGGCCGCATCTACTTTTCTGCGCTTTGTCGCTGTTTTCCCGGTAAGAAGGCGGCAGGAGGCGATCGCGCCCCCAGCGCGGAGGAAATTGCCAATTGCCGTCCTTGGCTCGAAGCTGAATTTGCGCTGCTTCAGCCAAGACTCGTTCTTCTCGTGGGAAAGATGGCAATCGGCCAATTTCTCCCGTTACTTTCCTTGAGTGAAACAGTCGGAAAGCTCTTCTCAATCGACGCCTTTGGTCAACGCATGGACTGCATTCCGCTCCCACACCCTTCAGGTGCATCCCCGTGGCCGCGAGTGGAGCCTGGAAAATCCTTGCTGCGACAGGCAATGAAACGGATTGCCGCGCACCCCACTGTAAGAGCCGCAGCCGCACGCCCCTGATGCGCTGTTTCGAACGAGGGTTGTCATCAACCTGCTTCCCATTCTAGAAAATCCCGACACCTGATCCATGCACGCCCTTCGATTCTTATTCCTTGCAATCATCCTCCTCGCTCCAGCCGCCGTTTTTGCCCAACGCGAAAAGTTGCCGCCCGAGGATCTGGAAATCGTGGAAAAGACCTGGCCGACCGCAAAACGAACATCCACCGGACTGCGGACGATGATCCTGCAGGACTCCGACGGACCTTCACCGAAAAAAGGCGACATCGTATCAGTCGTTTATGTTGGGAAACTGCTTGATGGGACAATCTTTGATCAGGCAACCGACCCCGCCCACCCATTTACCTTCCGCGTCGGTCGTGGCCAGGTCATCGAGGCATGGGAGGAAGGCATGCAGCTTCTCAAGATCGGTCAGCGCCGTTTGTTCATCGTCCCTTTTGAATTGGGGTATGGAACACGGGGAAATCCGCCCAAGATTCCGAGACGCGCAACTCTGATTTTTGAGGTTGAGCTCCTCGCCATCAATCCACCAGCCCCCCCGGCATCGGGCAAATGACCCGATTGCGCATCTGAAACGAGAAGCGGTACACACCCCTACGCGGGGGCATCTGCCATGGCGAGCAGCGATCGCTGGCGTCGCTGCTGAATCCATGCATCCATGGAGTAGGATGCCAGCCCAATCCAGATCAGCACAAACGCACTCGCCCGATCTCGCGAGAATGACTCACGATAGACTATCCAACCGATGAGGAATTGGAGAGTCGGCGCCGCATACTGCAGCAATCCCAATGTGGTCAAACGCAGGCGATTCGCCCCATAGGCAAACAGGAGTAGCGGAATCGCAGTAACAATTCCGGTGCTCAGGACCCACACAGTTGTTCCAAGGTCGACATGCCCGAGCGCCCCCCGGCCATTGAATGCGAGCCATAGGAGCCAGCCTGCGGCGAGCGGGGCCATCAGGGACGTTTCTACCATCAGTCCCACGATGGCACTGACGCCGGATTTCTTTCTCAGAAGGCCGTAGAATCCAAATGTGAAGGCGAGACCCAGCGCAATCCATGGGAAATGCCCGACTTTCAGCACGAGCACACCCACACCAACGGCCGCAATTCCGATCGCGAGTGTTTGAAGCGGCCGAAGCGATTCCTTGAGTACAAGCCGACCGAGGGCGACGTTGAATAGCGGCACCAAAAAATAGCCAAGACTGCATTCGATGACATGGCCCGCATTCACCGCCCAGATGTAAATTCCCCAGTTGGCCGCCAGCAGCAAACCACTGATCAGATTGAATTGAATGATCCGTCCATCTCGAAAGGCCCCGAGAACCTCAGACGCCACACCAGACCACACCGTCAGAGCCCCTAGAACGAAGAGAGACCACGCCACACGGTGAGCAACCAGCTCAATCGGATCCACCTGCGCCATCTGCTTCCAATATATCGGGACAACGCCCCAGACCACATAGCAGGCCAGCGCAGCAATCAATCCACGTGTCGACTCCCGGGATGATGTGCCAGACTTCATTGCCTGCCAGAGTCCAAAGCCGACCAGAATGCGTCAATCAAAGTCGAGCGGTTGGCTCGGCCTCAGCCGTTTCTCCGTAAGGACTCGCAATCGCAGGAGCCTATTTTCCGTATCCCTTTGCAGCCGTCGTATACTCGTATTTCTCTGCAAACTCCTTCACGGCCTGCTCCCTGGCCATGCGTCCATCTGTGACCTGACCCCCAGCGATAAGCTCACCCATCCGCCGCGCGATCCATCGCTGTTTGAAGGTTTCCTCTACCTCCGCCGCAATATCTGGATTCGGCTTCGGTTTTTTCGAGAAAATGCAACCGGGGGTTAAGAAAGTCGAAGGTATGGCGATGAACAAGAGCAGCAGAACGCGATTCATACGAAAAAGAATGTAAAGCTCACATCCAACAACCGCGAGCGCTTCTTTTAGGTTTCGATTTCAATCGCTCCATTTCACCCTTCCATCAATGAGCGAGGAAAAGAGTCCTCCCCTTAAGCTTAAGTCACGAACCCGACCAGGTGTTACCCCTGCTGCCGCACCTGATTCCATGGCAAAAGATGAATCGCCGCCGGCTGCCGTGACAGTCTCAACTGAGCCAGTACCAGAGGTTCCGCAATCAGAGGACAGGGGATTGCGAATCCGCTCCAAACCCAGGCTCCATCCGGAAACCGCATCCGACGTGCGAGAGCCCCTAGCTCAGCTAGAGCCCCCGGCATCGGTCGTGGAGCAACCACTGGCGCCGCTACCGGTGCCAACCGGGCAAGACTTGGATCCGCCCATCGCCGATTCTCTCAACCAGGCATTTGCGGGCATGCAGCCGCCGATACAGCTGCAGCCGGATGCAGGCGCGCAAAATGCTAAGGTACCCGCCGAGGTTGCGAGCCCCCCTTCAGACCAATCGACGGTTCCCACAGCCGCATCACCGCTTCTTGCAACCGGAGATACCTCGATCGGAGGCCTTGCGTCGGAGCCAATGACTTTCCCCGCGCCTAAGTCGCCGATCTTCAAGCCCTCCCCCACCAAACCCATCCATATTCATCTTTCAGAGAAGCCCTCAAAACCTGCCGAGGCTCCAAAGGTGCGGCCTCAGGACAGAAAGGCATTCAAGCTGAGTGTCTCCGCCGTTGCGGTCCTTGCAGTCATCGGCCTTGGTATCGCCGCATTCTTTGCCTTTAAGACGTTTCAAGACCTCCGCGGCCCCCGCTCCGCCCGATCAATAGTGCAAGAGACTGCAATTCCCCGTTCCGCAGCGGGAAATGCGCCGGGCGTTTCCAAGGTCTCCGCTTCGAAACCAAGCTCCGAATCGCAGCCTGCGCCGGCATCTCAGGCAGGACGCCTCATTCAGGCGGCGCGCAAGGTCACCAGCCGCGAAGATGGCGAGATGAACGACATCCTCTCCGCCGGGAGCAGCGGAGAAACCTCGCCTGCAAGAACTATCCGGGAAGACTCGCATGCGACTGGGCCGACTGCATCTCCAGCAATGAGCAGCTCACCGGAGACTTCCGCCTCCTTTGTCGCTTTCGCCGACGCCATTCGAATCAACGGCGTCTTTCAGGGAAATCCTGCACGCGCGTCAATAAACGGACGGATAGTTCGTGCTGGCGCCCTTCTTGATGCCTCGCTCGGCGTAACGTTTGACGGTATCGATCCGCGGTCACGCGAAATCATTTTGAGAGATACTTCGGGCGCAACAATCCGGAAAAAATACTAGCGCGTCTTCGCGCAGCGGGCGCCACCGGATTACGGAGGCACCTCAAAGTGGGGCATGCCGTCCTGCCGACCCGATCTCAAGTCCTCTCTCGTTTGAGCGCAATTACCGGGGCTTCCCCAGCGAATTTCGAAACTCTGAAAGAAGCTCAGAGTCGCTCGTTATGCCGATGACGCCATTGACCATGAACTGAATGCCGATGCAAAGAAGCAGGAACCCCATGATCTTTGTCATGGCACTCATGCCATTGACGCCAATCAAGCGTACGATGTGTACGGATAGCCGCAGCACGAGGTAGCTCGCAATCGCTACGACAAGTATACCCAGAATGATGGCGACATAGTCGAGAGGGTGCTTGGCAAGTGACGTAAAGCCGATGGTCACCGCGATCGAACCCGGGCCGCTGAGCATCGGCATGGCAAGCGGAGAAAAGGAAATGTCGTCCTTTGCCTGAGCCGCCCTGCGCTCATGATCGTCATGTGCGCCGGGTTTGGGAGGCGACACCATTCCCATGCCAATCCCTGCCACAAGGAATCCGCCGGCAATTCGCAGACCGGGAATGGAGATGCCAAAAAAATTCATAATGAATGTGCCCCCGACAAGGGATGCCACAAGAATCAGAATCATATAAACGCACCCCATGCGCGCCTGCTGCTCACGACGCTTGTCTGAGTCCCCATCGGTGATAGCGAGGAACACGGGAGTCGCCGCAAAGGGATTGATGATCGGAAACAGCGCGAGAAATGTTCCCAGGATCAATTCCCAGAAATGAGAGACCGGCACGGAGAGGTTTTCAGGCATATGAGATTTACCACACTTCCACAGGTCCCTTGGGCACTGGAATCGCCTCCCGAGAAACGGCTGGTGCCTCTGTGTCTGCTTCTGATTTCATGAACGAGGGTATCATTGGACCCGGAGCAAAGCGAGGAAGCAAATTGCCGTCCGCATCGCAAAAAGGTGCTCTCCATGCAATATACTCCGCAATCGCAGCCTCAAAATCGGCCCGGGACGCCATGCGGATGATCCGACGGTTGAAATCCTTCGCGGGTCCAAAGCGCTTGGAGTACCATGGAGCGACCTTGCGAAACAGTCGCGCTCCCTGCTCCTCGCCAAAGAAGGTGCAGTTGCGTTCAAAATGTTCACGCATCACCCGGATGCGCTCAGCAAATGTCGGCTCCGGCAGCAACTCGCCCGTTTGAAAATAGTGACAGGTCCTCCTGAAGATCCACGGATCATAAAAGGCGCCGCGGCCAATGCTGATGCCCGCACATCCCGTTTCGTCACGCATCTGACGCGCACCTTCCGGGGTCGTGACATCTCCATTGCCGATCACAGGAATGTTTCGCACCGCTTCGACAACCGCGCGTATGCCCGCAAGGCTTACGCGTCCGGAGAAGCCCTGTGCCCGCGTTCGACCATGCACAAAAATCGCGGCAACACCGACATCCTCAAGCACTCTCGCCAGGTCCGGCGCAGTCAGGTTGTCCTCATCCCAGCCCAGCCTCATTTTTGCGGTTACAGGAATCTTCACCGCATTCACCATTCCCCGCACGAGGTCTGCAGTTCTCGCGAGTTCAGTCATCATCGCGGATCCTCCACCGATCTTTACGACCTTCTTGACCGGGCACCCCATGTTGATGTCCACCGACTGCGCGCCAAGTGACTCGCACATTGCCGCCGCGTCGCGCATCTCCTCCGGAACCGAGCCGAACAACTGAATAGCCAGCGGCTCGTCGCCGGGCGCGGTCGCGACAAGCTGAAGCGCGACCCGGTTGCGCTCAAGGAGGGAGCGCGCATTGACGAGATCCGTCGTTGCCCAGCCCAGCCCACCCAGTGACCGCAAAGTCATGCGCATCGGCAGGTTCGTGTAACCCGCGAGGGGCGACAGAAACAAATTCGATGAAAGGTGATGCGAACCGATGCGCATGCTGTAAGAATGCATTCCGAAGCTCAGCCTAAAAAGAGAAAAGCGTTCGAGAGAAGTTACGACTTATCGAAGCTGTTGGAGCAATTGCCGCGCACCCGCGTGGCGGGGATCAATGGCAAGCACTCGGTTGGCTGCTGCCGCAGCACCTGACCGGTCGCCTTGGCGGAGCAGGACAGTGGCCAATGCGAACGGATAATCCACTTCGGTTGGCGAAAGCGCCTCGGCGCGCTTGAGGGCGTCGACCGCATCTGAAAGTCGCTCCTCACCCGCCAGCAATAGCCCAAGATTGTACCATGCCCGATGCAGACCTGGATTGCGCTGTAACGCCAGTCGCAGCGAGGTCTCGGCCTCCGCGATGCGTCCTGCCTCGGCATAGGCAAGTCCCGCCCGGAATGCCGGTTCACTTGCCACAGGGTCCAGTTGAGCTGCGCGATAGAAAAGCGCCGCAGCTTCAAGACTGCGCCCCATGGCATTCAAGACGAATCCGTGGGACTCTTTGAGCCCCGGGGAAAATGGATCCCATTTTTCTGCCACGGCCAACTCGCGTTCGGCATCAGCCTGATGGCCGCGATTCGACAGGTCCTGCGCCCATCGCGCACGACCTGCGGGCTGGTCAATGGTCAGTTTCAGCATCGTATCGAGCTCAGCACGCTCCGGTGATCCTTCGGTCAGTTCGCGCGACAGTGCCCATGCGGCATCCAACCTCACCAGGCGAACCGGATCTTTAAGGAGTGGCCTCAGTTTTGGCAGCATTCCATCGTGTGAGGACAACAGCCGAACTGCGGCCGATCGCTCGAGTGGGTCCGGTGCAGCTAGGCTTGCCTCGGCTGCCGCCATCACTTCCGGGAGCGGAGTGGAGAAATCTGCGAGGAGTCCCAGGTAGGTGGCTCGCCATGCGGGAACCTGTTCTTCCTTCAGCAAGGCCAGAAGCGCGGGCATCGCCTTGGCATCGCCCTTCTGTGCGGCATCCACCGCACGCGCCCGGCGTCTTTGCAGGGAATCCATCTTGCCCCCATACCACTGGTTGGTCCGCTCAATTGCCCATGAAACCGGCTTGTCGCTGTGGCATTTGCTGCAGGCATTCGGAATCCCGAGCTCCTGGGTCATCAGGGGATCCGGTTTGAGCCAGCCATGGTCGTGCCGCGCAGCACGTTGCATGTAGTTCGTAGTCGGCATGTGGCAACTGATGCACTGATTTCCAGAACTGCCTTCGGCATGATGGGAGTGCGCGACGGGATCGACTGGGATCGCCCGGGTTCCAGCAGGCATGACGCGTCCAGGCGCAGCATGACACTGCATGCACAGCGCATTGTTTGCCACCGGAAGCACGGTCTTGTTGGTGTGGGGATCGTGGCAATCCATGCACGTGACGCCGGCGTGGCCCATACGGCTCGTCAGAACGGACGTCCAGTTGAACACCTCATCGCGTTGCTGGCCGTCCGGATAGAATACTCCCTGCCTCACTGGCAATTCCACACGATAGTGATCAAAATAGTTCTCGCCGGGCCTGAAGTCCGCAGTAAGCGGTTCATTTCTCGCATGGCAGGGTGCGCACGTATGCATCTCACGCGTGCGCCGTGCAAACGTTTCGTCTGCAGACTCCAAAGCCTGGGAGGCCTTTGCCTGAGCAACACCATGACCGTGATCTGCAGGCATGGCTCCATGGCATTGAATGCAACTCACCCCCTGCTCCACCCAGGTCGAATGATACTGATCTGCCGCGCTGTCGTACTTTTTCCGAAATCCGGTCATGTGACAGTGCGCACACATGGAATTCCAATTCATCCCGCGTCCTGTCCAGTGACCCCATTCACCCGGCCGTCTCTGTTCATTGCCGAACACATTGAACCACTCCCCCGCCTTCGGATCGTAGGCCAGCTCGTGAGGCTGATAGCGCCCTCCTTCACGTTTCAACAGGGGCTGCCAGAGCGGAAGATGGCCAAGAATCATTTCGCACCGCTCGACCTCGGCCTTGTCGGATTGCTCTGGAAACGACTTCAATGCTTCGGCAATTCCCGGGGCACCGGCCGCCAGTCGGTTG
Organism: Verrucomicrobiota bacterium; assembly: GCA_014584295.1. Taxonomy (GTDB): domain Bacteria; phylum Verrucomicrobiota; class Verrucomicrobiia; order Opitutales; family Opitutaceae; genus UBA6669. Next base: position 51,883 of record JACTNC010000025.1, on the reverse strand, counting down.
GCCAACGCATGATCCGTCGGCGCCCATCCTGCGTACACATCGGCGTGACACGCTTTGCAGCTATCCGAGGTCTGAGTCACTGCCTGCGCAACGGTCATCGGTTGCTCAGGCGTCACTTTGCTGTTCCGCCGATTGCAGGCGGATGTGAACAGCAGGACCACCGCCCAAACGGCAAAGTAGCCCGCGACGATTCTTCCGCTCCAGCGCAGCATGCTGCCGTTCAGGGATGACGTTTCCTACAGGCGACGCCAGAGGATTCGCTGCTCATCGTTATAAACTGCCGGTGATGTCTGCTCGGCATCTGCCTCAGCGCACGAAGATTCCGGGCTTTGTCAGTAGACGTTTTCGTCTAGGAGACGCAACAATTCGCCTTCATCAATGCGACGCTGCTGCATTGAGTCGCGCTCGCGCAGGGTAAACGTACCGTCCTTTTCAATCGTGTCGAAGTCAATGGTCACGCACCAGGGAGTGCCAATCTCGTCCTGGCGACGATAGCGCCGACCTATCGCGCCGGCATCGTCGTAAAAGGCTGCATAGCGGCGCTGCAGCTTCTTGTGCAGCTCCCGTGCGCGCCCCACCAATGCTTCCTTGTTCTTTAGGAGCGGGAACACGGCAACCTTGACCGGCGCGATCCTCGGACTGAGGCGCAACACCGTGCGTTTCTCTACAGCACCCTTTTCATCCTTCACTTCCTCCTCAGCGTAGGCTGCACATAGCACAGCGAGGAAAATGCGATCAACACCGACGGCCGGCTCAATAACATGCGGGACAAATTTTTTCTTGGAAGCTTCGTCAAAGATGTCCTGTGGCTTGCCGGAAGCCTGGGCATGCTGGTTGAGATCGTAGTTCCCACGCGCAGCGATTCCCCACAGTTCCTGGACGCCGAACGGATACCGAAACATGATGTCGACAGTACCCTTTGAGTAGAACGACAGCTTCTCTTTCGGGTGAGTGTAAAGCGACAGGTGTGATTCCGGCAGTCCGATCGAGATGAGCCAGCGGCGGCACCATTCAATCCATTCCTCATGACATTTCGCCCAGTCGGCATCCTCGTGGATGAAGTACTCCATCTCCATCTGCTCGAACTCACGGGAGCGGAATATGAAATTGCGCGGAGTGATTTCGTTGCGGAACGATTTGCCGATCTGGGCAATTCCGAAAGGCAGTTTCACGCGCCCCGTATCGACGACATTCTTGAAATCCACAAACATGCCCTGGGCGGTTTCCGGACGCAAATAGCTCACAGCCGAGGCGTCACGCAATGCACCGACATACGTCTCAAACATCATGTTGAATGCGCGCGGCGGAGTAAGACTGCCAGGCTCACCTGTCGCAGGTGAGGGGATGAGGGCAATCTCTTCGGGCTTGCATTCCGTCATGTCGCGCGGCTTCACCGGAGCAAGTTCCCCCTGGATTCCCCGCTTGCGCTTGAACTGCTCGGCCGCCTGCTGAAGTTCCTCGGTTGTGCGCTCGCTCTCAAGCACCGACACATACCCGACAATTTTCCCATCGACATTTACCGGTGAGAAGAAGAGCTGGTCTGCGCGAAATCGCTGTTTGGAAGCCTTGCAGTCAACCAAAGGGTCGGTGAAACCTTCAACGTGACCTGAGGCCTGCCAGACCTTGGGGTGCATGATGATTGAAGTCTCGATGCCGACGACATCATCGCGCCGCTGAACCATGTCACGCCACCAAGCATCGCGAATGTTTTTCTTCAGTTCGACGCCAAGAGGCCCATAGTCGAAGAAACCATTCAGCCCTCCATAGATCTCCGAAGATTGAAAAACAAAACCGCGCCTCTTTGCGAGCGAAACGACGGCTTCCATGAGGTTGTCTGAGGTGGCGGGCTGCGTGGACATAAAGCGGCAATCCTACGCCACGTGATTCGTCACGGTCAACGCAGTCTTGTCGACACCATCTGGCAGTTTGGCAAAGCTTCCCGCCCCGGGTAAATTTGCCGGGAGGCGATATCAGTCCGACCGGCGGACCCGCTCTTTCTCATCCTCGCGCTCCTCTTCAAGACGGGACCGTTCAGAAATCATCTGCACGCGAACCTTCTCTGCATCTTCAAACTTGCCGGCGGAAAGCGCCTCTTCCATCTGCTTCTTCAGGAAGATTTCACGTTCCGCAATCTTCCCTTTGTACACTGCGTCAATCTCGCCAAGCCTGACCTTCTTCTCATGAGTGAGCGGGCGGCCGACAGTGGGATCCGTCTTGGCAAGGCGTTCCATTGCTAGTTCGTAGGCGCTTTTCATGCACACGGGAACCTGACCTATCCGCTGGGAAATGTCACCAGTAAGATCATGACAAACGCCGTAAATACAAAGGGAAGCCAGAATCCTCCCATGCGGCGGTTCCAGCCAGTCTGAAGGCCGGCAAGACACAATCCAATCAAGATCAAGAGTGCGAGATGGCCGGCCGACGGCGTCCGAAAACGGGCAGCATACGAAATGCCGGGTATTTGAACAAACCTTTCGGCACCATGATCAACGACGGCCAAAGCTAGCGCGCCTGCATGGTTGAAGACGACGCCCAACAAGTTTTCACCGCAGGCACATGCCATCAGAGAACAAAAACCAGCGATCAAACCGATCGAAGCGAGCGGAATGCTCACCAGATTGGCAAACAAAGCCCCCGGTGTTGCCAAACCAAAAATCAGCACACCCGTTACCAAACTGACCGGCAGTGTGGCCAGTCCCAACGCCACCGCCCCGATCAGTGCCCTGCGGATCGAGTCTAACAAGCGATGCCTCCAGGTCCACAACGCCAAGGGTCGATCGTGAAACATCGGGTGTCGATCTTCCCACGCTCGAGCCATGGGGAGCCCCAATGAAATCAGAGCCAGGACAATGCCATAGCTCATCTGGAAACTGGCACTGAACAACTGCATAGGATCGACGACCAGCACCAGCATCGCCGTGGACGTCAGTATCGACATGTTGTTCGGCGGCAACCTCATCACTTTCGCGAACTGAAACAATGCGACCATGAGAAATGCGCGCACGGCCGACGGAGCGCGCCCAGTGACGTCGACATAGAGCCAGAGCAGGACTATGATAACAATGAATCTCGCCCATGCCGGTACACGAAGTGCCGACAGCACCCCGGAGAATGCCATCGCGATCACTCCAACGTGCAGACCGCTCACAGAGAAGAGATGCAGGGTTCCACTTTGAGTGAACCAGTTGTCCTGCTCCGCACTCAATTCGCCGCTACTGCCCAGCAGCACCGCACGCAACACCCCAACCAAGGCAGGCCGGGACTCAAGACCCACACCCACTTGCTCGCACATAGTGTGCTGCATCCGGTCACACCATCTCCAATAGCTCAACGCAGGGCTGCGCTCGCTGAGAATCCGGGCTCGTGTCAGCTTGAAGTTCACACCTGCTCCTGACAAGTAGCCGTCAAATGTCCCGGGTGGAGCCAGCCGCGGTACGACCTCAAGTTGTCCCGCTATCTCGATCACCGATGACCTCATTGGTCGCGGCACTCCAGAACGCATTCGCCCCGAAAACTGAATTTTCTGGCCTACAAGCGACGAAAGATGAGGTCGCGCCCCCGTAATACGCCCCAGCCCTCCCGCTTTCCGAAGATCGGGCTGACCGGCAAAAAGGCGCTCGACCTTGACTTCCAACACGGCCTCCCGCGGTGCGCGACCGTCCCAATGCGGCAAGCGATTGCGGACAATCTGACTCCAGCTTGCAGCCGTGCACATTGCGCTCGCAGCAAGCAATGCCCCCCAAAGGACCGGTCGACTGGCGGCCAGCGAGGAAACCAGTGCCAGCAAAATTCCAGTTCCCAGCACCATGTTGTGATTCATTGGCCCTGGAATAAGCCGGCCGACAACAAGGCCGAGCATCCAGGGAATCAGAAGCCAGAGCAAGGGTGCGCGTTGGCGGGTGGAAGGAGCTTCGCTCACATCCCCATCATGAAGATTTCCCGTGGCCCATGAGTTGGATTTTCACCCCGGAACAGGGCTGTCACTACAGTCAATAACACGATCCGAGAATCAGGGCAGTAATCCCCCTATTGGTTCTTGGAGTCTATCGTAGCCCCCTACCCAAAATGCTCACATGCATTCCGTTTCCAATCGTTCAGGAGGGTCAGCACTCGACTCACTCCATACAACGCCCGAAACCTGGTCGTCCCCGCGCTACACGTGCTACTCTGGCACGCGTTCAAAAAATCCGACCGATAGCCTCTCATCGTCTCCGCCGACACGCGTCCAAGAATAGCGTGATCGGATACTCTCGCGGATCTCTCGGAATCTCGTATTGCCCGACACATTGTCACGCACCACCCAGACGATATATCGGACCTGATTCTTCAACAGCCACGCAAGCGGATCTTCCATCGTGCCGGAATAGAAGGCTTTGATATCTGTTAGCCGTTCACGAATTTCGGGATAGTCACCGCGCCAGGTGGTCTCATGCCACGGCCAGCCAAGCAAACTCTGTTTGCGGGCAAAAAGCGTGATCGCCGGCGAAGGGGTGTTTGTCATCTCGAGCCCGCTTTCTACGGTCACGCCATCAGGCCTCGAACCGAGTATCGCAATCAGATCCGCAATGACAGGATCCTTCTGCGTCCATCCCGCGCCGCCCAAATTGCCCATCGAACGCCGCTCCGTGTTCATAAAGCGCCTGCCAAGGTCGACCGCAAACACACAGGTTGGCAGGAGCAGGACCATCGTCCCGTACCTGCAAACCCGCGAAGGGGCGCTGAGGTTGAGCGACCCGACTGTCAGTACAATGCCAGCGTATGCCCAGGGCCACCACTTGAGTGTCGTGTTAAAGCGGCTCCAGGGCCCGCCAAAGAGATCATCATTGTACAAGAATTCGGTGACCGCGAGGATCAACGCCCAAGTCATCAGAAGGTACACAGCAAATCCGCGCCGTTCCCTGTTCAAGACGGAAAGAACAAGAATGCCTGCCACCGGCCAGAATATCATCAGCCAGCCGAGCAGTGGGGTGTGGTCTACGGATTCAACTAGTCGGATCGCTGCATATTTTGCCGAGGTCCCCAACGCAAAGTTTCTAAGATGCGGATACACGAGGATCGCCGCTGCTGCCACACCCAATGCTCCAGGAAGCAGGCAGCTGCGCTCGCGCCTGATTGCGCGGTATACAAACCATCCGCCAACAAGCAGGACCTGAAGCGGATAGACCCACGCATTAGCTATCAGGGTGACGGGGACAGTCGCCGCAAGCACGGCGTGCAGGGGCTTGCGAGCGATTGCTCCACAGTCCGCTTCCAAAACAACGATGATCAGGCAGGCAAGCGCGAGCAAGAGATGTCCTGCAAGCGGCGGGTGGAAATCTCCGTGCGCAATGACAAAACTCAACGGCTCGAGTGGAAGGTCTCGCGGCTGCACCCCGGGTGTCGACATCGCAGCTGCCACCCATTTCCCAAGCTCATTGAGCTTTCCGTCGGCCATTGCGACACCTAGAAATCGAACGCTCGAGCCGTAATACGCGCTGCCATTCACAAGCAACCGGACACACAGGGCCGCACCACTGCCACCCAGGATCAGCGCCCCGACGGAAATCCAGCGCGTGACACGTGACGGGCAAAGGCAGACAACCGTTGCCGATAGTGCGCCGACAATCAGCGATACCAACACACAATACCCCAGGTTGTAACTTTCTCCCGGTCCGATGCCCATCAGTCGACCGAGCAACGCCGCACAATAGTGTTGAAACGAATAATAGAAGTCTGCGCGATAGGGCCAGAGCCAGCGGTCCGGCGCGGGCAATATCTCGCCCTTCATGTAACCGTCAATGAACGCCAGATTCGGCATGCGCTCTGATTCAAAGTCGATGTCCGGAAAAGAATATCGCCACATGAGGCAATAGAGGAACCCCGCCACAAACATCGCCTCCGCGCTCCAGTGTTCAATCACCACAGCCCGGTAACGCCAAATCAACCACAACGAAAGCGCTGTGCTCACCGGCAAGATCGGTGGAGAAGCCCCAATCGCAACAAAGTGCTCGAGAAAGAAAAGCGCGAGACAAGGGAAAACCACCCCCGCAACACGACCAATCGCATAGTTTCCAACCATGCGCCATGCGAGCAATCCGGCACCCAGCAAATTGACCCAAATCAACCCGACAGTAAGTGTCAGAAGGATGATTTTCATATCGGGTGAAGCAAATGGCGCCGTGGGACCAGGGGGAATGGTGGCATCGTCACATTCGTGTCAAACTTGATGCGCCGACGGGGGGTTCACAGTTGATCTGCCGATCCGGTTTTCGCCTTTCGCTTGGCCTCCCGCATCAGTTTCACGCGACATCGCCAGCGATGTTCGACAGTTAAGGTATTTTGCCCCCAACTTGTCCAACGAGGAATGACAGTCCTTTCAGAACACAGGCGGATTCGTTTGAGTTGCGAGGCAACAACGCTCAGTTCTCTTGTCTGGGAACTCTACGATGCCAGAACCCTCGCAGACGGATTTTTTCGCAACGGAGCCATCGCCTAGCCACGGTCCGCGGCAAACCGGCAGCCCGGAGTTTGCCCACCAGCCGCTGGCCGCAAGAATGCGACCGCGCTCGCTCGCCGAAATCTCAGGCCAGGATCACATCACCCGGCCTGGAAGCCTTCTGCCGCGTCTGGTCGCATCCAATCGATTTGGTTCACTCATCTTCTACGGCCCGCCGGGGTGCGGAAAGACGAGTTTCGCGGAGGCAATCGCGCGAGAAACCCGCAGCCGATTTGTTCGCGTGAATGCAGTCATGTCGAATGTCGCCGAACTGCGCGACATCCTATCGCAGGCCAGGCGGCAACCCGAGGCCAGGACCCTGCTTTTCATCGACGAATTGCACCGATTCAACAAGTCACAGCAGGATCTCCTGCTGCCCGACGTCGAGGAAGGATCGGTCCGACTGATCGGGGCCACCACCCACAATCCAGGCTTCTACATTAATCCCCCGCTGCTATCGCGCAGTCATCTTTTTCGCCTGGAACCGCTCTCCACGGACGCTGTTGCTCAGGTGCTGCGTCTTGCATTGACTGACAAGGAACGCGGCCTTGGCGAACGGGGCGTAACAGCTGATGACAAGCTGCTCAACGAACTCGCGGTCCTTTGCGACGGCGATCTTCGGCGCGCGCTCAACGCCCTCGAAGTGATCGTCCTCGGGCTGGCCGAGAGATCAAATCTCGACTCCACGGATATCGAGGTTTTTGCTCGGGAGCGTCGTATTCGGTATGACGCGGATGAAGATGAGCATTACGACACCATTTCGGCATTCATCAAGAGTTGCCGGGGTTCCGATCCGGATGCAGCGATGTACTGGCTCGCAAAGATGCTCGCAGGCGGTGAAGATCCCCGCTTCATCGCACGCCGACTGGTGATCCTCGCCAGCGAAGATGTCGGTCTGGCCGACCCACAGGCCCTGCCGATGGCCGTCGCGGCACATCACGCTTGTGATTTTGTCGGGCTTCCTGAGGCGGAACTGACGCTTGCACATGCGACGCTATACCTCGCCTGCGCCCCCAAGAGCAATTCGGCAACGCTCGCGCTGGCCAAGGCCCATGCTCTTCTCAAGACCGAGCCCGTCCAGGCTGTGCCACCCGCATTGCGCGACAAGGGTGGTCAGGCGAGCAAGCGTGCGGGTCATGGCAAAGGTTATCGATATTCCCACGACTATCCCGAGAATATTTCGGGTCAGGACTATTTGGAAAGGCCCGTTGCTATCTACACACCCAAGTCAGTCGCCTGGGAGGCAAAAATCGCCGAACGGTTGGCACGATGGAAGGCGTTGAAGGCCGAATGTGCATCCGGATCTATTGCCTCGCGTCATCGCACACACCCCTCGACGCCTGACAGCCCGACAAACAAATCCGACTAAGGGTGACCTGCCAGTCTTACGGAAACAAGCACTGGGGATATACCCTCAATCCAATCCTTCAGCTTTACCCGTTCTTGACGGCGCGACTCTTGAGCAATGTCGATTTCTGGGTAAGCTATTCCATTATGAAGTTGAGTACCCCCGTGTTGAAGACCCTCTTGATGACCGCCTCCATGACGATGGTTGTTCCCATTTTGGCGCAATCGGCACCGTCTTCTAAATCAAAGGTCAATGAGAAGAGCCACGAACCCCCCGAGTCGGAAACGGTGCTTCCAGGCAGCGTGGTTCCCCATGGAGACGGTTGGCTCAGCCTCTCACTCGCAGGCGGCACTTTCCGGCTCGGGTTTTACGACGCGAAAAAGCAGCCTGTCGACATGCCCTTTGTACGAGCAACAGCCCGCTGGAACTCAACGCTGCGTACCAGCGAGCAGCGCCTTGTCCTCAACCCCTCCGGAGACGGCAAGACCCTCAAGGGGAACAAACCGGTCAAACCACCGTACGTTTTCAAAGTCTACCTGACACTCATGAACGCAGATGATTCGGTGGGTGCGTCCTATGTGATCGATTTCAGAGGCTGATCCAAGGCAGCATCACATCGGATGCAAAGACCAGGGTGACTCGCCATCGATGAGCCTTTTTCATCATGCTTTGAGAGCATGTTGGATACCGGCAGCAACAGGCACCTTCGTCCCACTCACATGCGACGCATGACAACACCCACACGGAGATCTTCCGTGTGCGTGCCTTTGAAAACCCCTCTCGTGGGTGAACAGTCAAGGTAGTCCCGGCCAACAGCAACCCTCACATGCCGCTCCTCGACGATGCAATTGTTCGTGGGATCAAGCGGCCACCAGCAACCGCCAGGCAAGTATGCCTCAACCCATGCGTGGCTTTCACTCGCGCCGATGAGTCGGGGTGACCGGTTGGCTTCGGATGCCTTCCTCTCCGATTCCGTTTCAATATACCCCGTCACATAGCGCGCAGGAATTTCTGCCGAGCGGAGTATTGCAATCATCAATTGCGCGAAATCCTGGCAAACACCGGCCTTCAGTTTCAAGAACTCCAGCGGCGTCGAGTCGACGCGCGTCACGCCTGGCTCGTACCGAAAGGTTTCCTTGATCCAGGAATTGAGCCCCAACAGTGCCGATCCCAGAGGGTCCCTCGCCTTGAACAACCGGTTCGCAAGCGCATGGATCTCCGATGACAATACAATTGCCGGTGATGGCATCAGAAACTCGAAAAGCCTGAGCTTTTCGCTTCGATAGATCTGAACTGCTTCCGAAATGCTCATGCCCAGCGCATGCTCCGGAATAGAAAGAGGGCACGTATCCACTTCGCTGCTACTTTCCAAAATCAACTCTTTGTGCCGCTGGATGATCGAGAAGGTTTCGACCTGGTTGCCAAAATAATCGGTATAGGAGTGGATGTTGCACGCTGGATGCGTTACAAAACTCCTCGCATTCAGCCTTTGCGCCGCATGGTTGGCCGGTGTCAAGCGGGCCTCCATAAAGGATTCCGTTGCCGTCCCAGCGTAACGATAGTGCGTACAGTGGCTGATTCGAAAACGCATGAAACCGGTGATCAAATCGGAGTGGCCCAAACTGGCAAGAATCGGGTTCACACGCGGCACGCTGGATCACACCGCAGCAGGTTGACACGGTATTGCATGTTCCCGATTCTACGGTGATGAGCCTCACCGCCACGTCATCGACTTTCGACAGCGTTGAATCCGTCGTGCAAGACATCGCTCAGGGTAAGCTCGTGATCGTTACCGATGACGAAGACCGTGAAAATGAAGGCGATCTGATCATGGCTGCATCGAAGGCGACGCCGAAGACGGTCAATATGCTCATACGCTACTGCAGTGGCATTGTTTGTGTTCCGATGCTTGAGCATCAACTCAAGCGCCTCGGACTCGGACCGATGGTTGCCCGCAATCGCGAATCACATCGCACGGATTTCACGGTCAGTGTCGACGCTGCCGAGGGCATTTCCACGGGCATCAGCGCCTATGACCGGACCCAGACGATACTGATCCTCGCCGGCGAAAATTCACGGCCTGAACAGCTCGTCCAACCCGGGCACGTTTTTCCCCTCCGGGCCCGATCCGGCGGAGTGCTTGAGCGCGCAGGACATACCGAGGCTGCCGTTGACCTTTCGATCCTTGCAGGCCTTCACCCGAGTGGGGTTCTCTGTGAGCTCGTCAATGACGATGGCACAGTCCAACGCCTGCCTGAGCTGATCGAATTCAAGCATCGCTTCAACCTCAAGATGATCTCCATCGCCGCGCTCATAGAACATCGCGCACGACGGGATCAATTGGTTGAAAAGGTGGCCAGTGCCCCTTTCCCCTCCACCTATGGCAATTTTGACCTCCACGTGTTCCGCAGCCGCCTGGATGGTCGGCACCATCTTGCGTTCGTCATGGGAACCCCAGGGCCGGAACCGACCCTGGTCCGGGTGCACAGTTCCAATGTTCTTAGTGATGTTTTCCTCTGCAAGGGCATGCACAGCCACCGGTCCCTCGAAGCCGCGCTTGAGGCGATCGCGAAGGCCGGAAAGGGTGTCATCCTTTACATGGAGCCCACCAACGCGGGTGATCTCTTGGTCAAGAGGCTCACAGCCAAACCGGACGAGCCACATCCGCCGATGAGTTTTCGTGACTATGGAATCGGCGCGCAGATTCTGGCCGCGCTTGGGCTGCGACACATTCGCCTAATGACAAACAATCCACGTAAAGTTGTCGGGCTTGATGGCTACGGCCTGGAGTTGGTTGAACAAATTACCATGTAGGCCCGTGTCGCGATGCAGGTGGACGGCATCATTGGCATCGCGAGCCAGCATCTTGAGCCGATCCTTCGAAGAGCCAGTCCATTGCATCCGGTTTAGTTTGCACCTCTTGAAGCCAAAGTGCCCAATTGTCGGTTCACCATGAGTCTCGATTCCGCAAAGGTGCCTTCCATTGACGCATCCCGCTTCTCGTTCGGGATCGTGGCCGCACGTTTCAACCTCAGACTCGTCGATGCGCTGCTGGAACGTGCGCATGCCGAACTTATCCGTGCGGGAACCAAGGCAGAACGGATTCGAATTGAGCGTGTACCAGGTTCACATGAGATACCCTATGCCGCACACGAACTCGCCCTCGGACGCCGCACGGATTGCGTACTTGCACTTGGCGTGCTCATCGGCGGCGACACCAACCATCACGAACTTGTGGGGGAAAGTGTTTCCCATGCGCTTCAGCAGATCTCCATTCTCACCCGCAAACCAGTGATCAATGGAGTGGTGGTTGCCAACAACCTCCATCAAGCTGAAGAGCGGACCGTTGGAAAGATAAACCGCGGTATGGAGTTTGCCCATGCGGCACTTGAAATGGCCGCATTGCGCCGCCGTTTTCAGCGGTGACGGTTCACAATCGATGGCTGCTTCGTTCTTTCATTCATCCGATGAGTAAAGCCCATTTTGCACAAAGACGCGACGGACGCGTTGCCGCGCTTCAATACCTTTTTGCGTGGAGCATGAACCCTCCACTCAACTTGGCCGACGATTTGCGTGTCTTCTTTGCGGGCAAGGACAAGCCGCGAGAACACTATGCATTCGGAGAGGAGCTGATTCACGGCACAATCCAGCATCTCCCGGAGATCGATGGCTACATTCGCTCGCTGGCCCACAACTGGGAGTTCGATCGCATTGCCAAGATCGATCTCACGATCCTTCGCCTGGCGATATTCGAAATGAAATTTCGCACGGATATTCCTCCGGTCGTGTCAATCAATGAGGCCATCGATCTGTCCAAGGAGTTTTCCAATGCCGATGCAAAGCGCTTCATCAACGGAATTCTCGATCGAATGAAGGGGCAGCTGGGCCGCGATGCACGCAAGGCAGAATCCTGACTCATTCCAATCGCCAATTCACAGCCACCGATATCGGCAATCATGCTCGGATTATTCAAGAAATTCAAGGAAGGCCTTTCCAAGACGGTTGCGTCAATTTCCGAAAGGACCCTCGGACTGTTCTCGGGTCGCAGGATAGACGCATCATCCTTGGAAAGTCTGGAGGAAGCCCTCTATACCGCGGATTTCGGCGTGGCCACCACTGAAGAAATTCTCGTTGAGATCAAGTCGGCTTTCAAGAAGGACAAGGATCTTCGCGGTCAGGACGCTGCCAGGATCGGAGCTACCGTTCTCGAACGTGTGCTCGCTGGAAGTGAGGGAACGCTTACTCCGGCTTCCTCGCCACCCACAACGATCGTGATGATCGGTGTGAATGGATCGGGAAAAACAACTACCTCCGCCAAGCTTTCCTGGAGACTGAAGCAGGAGGGTAAGACGGTTACACTTGCCGCTTGTGATACATTTCGTGCAGCCGCCGTCGAACAGCTGAAAACCTGGTCGCAAAGACTGGATTTGGAATTAGTCGCAAGCCACACCGGTGCAGATGCCGCTGCAGTTGCTTTCGATGCCTGGCAAGCCGCGCGGGCCCGCAATCGGGACTACCTTGTCATCGATACTGCGGGACGCCTCCACACCAAGAGCAACCTAATGGAGGAGCTCGCAAAGATCCGACGCGTTCTTCAACGTCATGACTCCACTGCGCCCCATCACAGCTGGCTCGTGGTCGATGGATCGCTTGGAAGCAATTCGATCGAGCAGGCAAAAGTTTTTCACAAGGCATTCGGATTGTCAGGGCTTGTTGTTACAAAGCTCGACGGCACCAGCCGTGGTGGCGCGATCGTTGGAATCTGGAGAGAACTCAAGCTGCCGATTCACTTCATCGGTCTCGGTGAGAAGGCCGAAGACCTCCAGCCATTCAGCATTCAGAACTATTCCCGCGCAGTCTTTGGCATCGAAGGCTGACGCGAGATGCTCGGCTTTGTGCAGCACGCACTGACGCGGCCCCAGTGCCTTGGGCGGAAAAACCATGATGTGTTCGAGCTACTGACCTGACTCCAAACTTTAGGTAGAGCCTGTCCCAAATTCGCCCATTTTCCAAAGTGAGGTGTAAATTGGCATCGGTGGGATCGATGACATGCAAGTGATCTGGGGCTGTGCTTGGGTAAAAGCAGCGTTGCCTCGTGCGAAAGAGGGCCGACCGGAAAATATTCGCGCGATGTGGAGATGCTTACGCCCCCCGCGGCCATCAATGTCATTAAAATATGGATACGCGTCAAGCCGCTTCGGCGAGTTTCTGTTGATCAGTGAGCAGTCGTGCGATGATCCAGAGATTGTGGCCGAGCACGGTCCACGCGACGGCGAGGTGGCGGTGCTCAAATCCACGGCAGCGCAGTCGGCGGCCCTGTCGCTGCTTGACGATGGCAATGCGGCCCTCGGTTGAGCCTCGCGGACGTTGCAGCCTGGCGAAACGCGATTCTGCGAAGCGTTGTCGCAGTTGCTCTGGATCTTTGCGGTCATGCGCTGGCACGAGCAGGAGCGCGACCGCCCATACTACCTGTTCAAACTCAAGCTTACCTCCAACGTACCTCGTCGACCCTGAAAAATGCGGTTTACGCCGCGCAGCATCTTCGGTCGCCAGAGAGCAGCGCCTCCAGTGACTTTAGAAAAATGGCAAAAAGGAAGCCCATCAGCTTCCGGAAGTTCATGGCTGCAGCACTGAGGATGGCATTGATCGAGTCACCGAGGATGCCACGGAGCCGATTCCGCTCGAGGGAGTGTTCGGATTTCAGGTGTCCAATCGTTGGTTCGACCGCGGCCCGACGTTTCATCCACCGCCAGATACGTTTGGGGATGTCTCCTCGGCGTCGCCGGTCCGTAATCACGACGTGCTCGCCTCGGTAGTTGTGCCCCCGATACCCCATGTCCACGTGTACCGTTTTCTGAACTGGTTTTTTGATACAAAGCCGCTCCAGCTGCTCCATCTGTTGTTGTAGCGTGTGACCGTCGTAGGGATTGCCCGGCATACACAAGGCTCCGAGCACCCAACCCCCTTTGCTTGTCACCGCGACGCTTACCTTCTGGCCAAACTCATATTTCCTGCCCGCTTTGCCCTTCGCTATGCACTTCACCTCCGGTTCGTGCACGCTGTAGACCTTGTCCTTGTCATCAATCTTCTGAGCGTGGATGCGTTTGCATACTGCGAGGATTCGATCCAACGAGGGATGGCCACCCTGACGCTCCACCTCTCGAATCACGCGACCCAGATTCGTGCGTAGCTTGCGAGTGCACGCCTTCGCCCGTTTCATCTGGCGAGCGTGCGCGTAGCGGCTGGCTTTCATCAACAGGCGCTTGCCGACTCGCTCATAGCTCTGCTTTACGCACAAGCCGGCCTCCCGCGCGTGGATCACCAAGCGCTCCCGGGCGCGGTCGTACAGCCGGGAGTCCGTGGGATACCGGATGGCCTTGGTCTGAACGGTTGTATCCACATTTACATGACGAACCTGAGACAAACGGATCGCCTTCATGGCCACACCGGTATCGATGGTCGCCTTGAGCATCGTCTCTGCTCCGGCTTCCCCGAGCCGCTTGCGCCACCGCGTCATGCTCGACGGATCGATCGGCATTTCATGCTCGAAAAACTGCCTCCCGCTAAAGTACTGCCAATAGGGATTCTCCACCCAGCGACTCACCACTGCTTCGTCGCTAAGAGCGTACTGATATTTCAGATAATGCAGCGCAACCATCAGCCTTGTATTATTCCCCGGGGCTCCGGTTCTCGCGTCAAAAGTCTTACCCAATTGCTCATCAAAGACCTTCCAATCAATCCTACTAGCCAACTTCACCAGCGGGTGTGCTATGTCTATCAAGCTCACAAGTTCCACTCGAAACAGCTCCCCTTGCGGGATTAGGACCGTAGGTTTTGGTTTCATCGTTTTCCCAGATTTCTTGTATTAAACAGGTCGTTTCCGGGAAAATGACAGGCCTCATAAAAATTGCAAGTAAATATTAACCAATTACTTACATATTTTTCAGGATCGCCTACTTACTCTTCAGGATCGACCATTTAGGTTCAACGACTAACCAAGCATTCAAATCGCGATTCTCCCACAATCTCTCAATCTACTAGCATTTCCTTACCTAAGTACTTCCTCACCGCCTCACTGCGCTCAATCAGCTGCAACAGTTCGAAGCAATCCAACTCCGGGAGCCACTTGATCGCCAACAAGTCTTCTCCGGAGAGCGTTAACTCTGCTCTTCTTCCATCGTAAACAGCGCGTAAGCCCCGCCTTAACAGGCGCTCATTCGCCAATAATAGGTTAATCTCATTCAGATTTCTATGCAACAATCTAAGAGCCGATTGCCTCTCACCATTAAGGCACTTTTCAATCATCCATAAGGTATCATTACAGGCACCATACATCAACTTCCTAATATCAGAATCCGACAATCTGGGAACCCCAAGATCCAATACAATACTCTCGAAAAACCGGCCCCATTTCTCCTGCCCCTTAACCAAGCGGTATCCTGGACCTATAACATGTGCCAAAGGTCTTAATGCATCAGCTATCCGCGGTGACCTCCGATGCAAACCCACCCTTATACAACTACAAGCAATCTCCATTCTAAGCCACTTTAGAAGAACAATATCCATCGCACCGCATCTCGAGCGCACAGAAATCTTATAAGCGCCATTTGATATCACTTTAGCTGACCAACAGCGAACACCTGGCCTTAATACAAATCCAAGACCAAGGAAAGGTCTCTCCCATATATTCTTCTTCACAACTATCTGTATATCAAGATCTGATCGGGGCGTTGCATCCCCTCTCATTTGCGAACCAAAAATCAACGCAGCCACAATTTCCTCACTCCAAGCGAACTCACACAAGGCACGTGAAGCAAGCCAACTCTCTACCATTGTCTTAATGAGATCAGTATCTCTGTGTACTCGATCCCCGGGCCAGAATGAATTGAACCGTTGTGAAGCCGAATAATTTCTCTCGCAACCAGAACCCCAATTCTACCGTGGCTTGGTGTCGAATCAGGCCTTCGTTCCGGGAGGACACCCTCTAGCTCCAAGCTCTTTCCCCGTATAGATATTAGAGCAACCTCACTTGCCTCATACCCCACTCCTCGCAGTCTTATTGTAATCGGGCTATCAATTAGATTCTTTCCTCTGTTGATAAGAACGCCGGCCAATATCTCATCTAGAGCAAACATTACCAAGCGGCGAATCACATTCAAATGTATCGGTATTTCACCAATTTCAAAATGCACGCAGCGATTCCTATCTCTCAACTCTTCTAAAATATGCCTCATATCGACCACTTCCGCATTTTCCTCAAGAATAGATGCAAGTTGAGACAACTCGTCATTCAATCGTATTAGTCGTTTTAGATCGGAAATATATGCGTCCTGTATGGCATCAGGTGTCCCTTGACTTAGCGTGCTCTGTGAAATTGACGAAAGTGAGGTTAGCGAGTTCCCAATCTCATGATTCAATGTCAGCGCAATATCACGCAAGATATTCATTCGTTCCTCTCTGCTAGCTTTCGCCCGTTCAGTCATTTCCCTTCTGCAGTCCTCCCATTGTGCCCAAATTCCTTCAACATCCGGCAAGTACGCCACAGAGATTCTTAGAGGCTGATCTTCAGTAGGGTAGGCGTTACGAGGGCCGCGTTCTCTCTTACACTGACCGATTAGTGCACGCACCGCCGGTGGAGTGGTCCGCGGAACCCCATCACCACTAAATAACAGCAACATATTTGGATTACACTTGGACAATAACGCTATTCGCTCTTGGAATGAAGCACCCTCTTCTAGCTTCTGACATATTGTCATTGTCCTACAGAATATCTTTCCAATTGTGTACAAGCTGGATAGCTCATATGCTGAATAAGGCTGTCCATCTTCTTTCAATCCACAGACAATTAAACCGAAAATGATGCCGTTGCTATTTATTGGTATGCAAAGCCGAGCGCCCCACAGTGCCAAGAAATTTCTAGCACTTAGCTCCGCTAAAGGCTCGCTAGGGCCACTCCACTGTTTTCCATCTAGCGGAATCGGATACCTACCCAGGTAAGTCACAAGTGGATCATCAGTTGCGATCGCCATATTCCTGATGTCACTCCTAATCGTGGATCCGTGCCTGAACATGAATTCCACAAAAGATGCCTTCAATATTCGCCTTGCGAACCGCTTAAATTCAACAGCTATTTTTTCTTTAGATCGCAAATCCTCAATCAGCTCTTCAAAGAACTCACTCAGATCTTGCGGTGACACCTCCAACTTTCCATTGATCGCGAAAGGGGAGGATATCGGCTTCATGTGCTCTAGACGATCCCTCAGGATCAACTGTTGGGTATACCGCTCAGCAAGCTCGCATAGAAGAGGTGCAAATTGCCTTAAATGCACCCTGCTATCCTCATAGCTAAGAGAAAGTCTCACCCTCCCATCACACCTTGCCTCCTCAAATCCCCTCGAATGCGCCTGACCGACGCACACAACAATATTGTCTTTGAGTCTAGATTCAACTCCACTCCAGCAAATAGCATCAACGATTACCACGCGGGCAATTCCCCGCTCTGGATCCAATGCCTCTGCAAGCTCAAGGTCACAAAATTGATTCGCCGGAAGTTGAGCCCTCCACGCGGAGAACAGATCCTCATTCCTAGTAACAATTACGAAGATGCCTTCCATGGAAACAGAACTCTGAAGGCAGCGCCTTCTCCCTCAATGAATGGGTCAACAGTTAGCTCAGCACCCTGCTCCCGCAAGATACTACTACTCAGCGCCAATCCAAGCCCAAAACCGTTAGACTTTGTTGTGTGAAATACTTCGAATAATCTACCCCGCTCCTCCGGACGGATGCCAGGTCCATTGTCTCGCACTATCAAAAGCATTCCCCTGTCTCCACGCGAGGTCGAAATTTCAATCCATTTTTCCATCTTCCCCACTTGTTCCTGTGCCTGAATCGCATTCTGGCAGAGATTGATTAGAACCTGCCGGAACGAATTTGGGTCAACGGCAATATCATCATCACCGTCTATTAAGGCTAATTCAACGCTCACGCCCCTCTCGACTGCCTTGCATTCGACAAGTGGCATAACTTCTGATATCATTCTCCGCAAAGAATATATCGCCACTTCGGGTTTCCGGGGCGACGCAAGGTTCATGAGTTGCTCTGTAAGCCCTTCAATTCTAGCGACCTCATCTGATATTATGCTAAAGAATCGCGCCCTGAATTCCGCATTTCCATATTGACTGGGCAGCAACTGTACAAATGTCTTTATGCTAACCAATGGATTCCGAATTTCGTGGGCAACTCCCGCGCCCAATACACCAGCGGCTGCCAGTCTCTCTGCATTTTGTGCTTTAACGGTAAGATATAATCTCGCAAATACTCCCTCAATCTTCTTAGCAAGATCCATAACCTCCCTAATTTCGTGATATACATAGGGGCGCCCTGAGGGCCGTTCCCCTAGGCCAATTAGAACGTCTAAGGTGCTTCCGCTTTCAAAAATGATAGCATTTGCACCATTTCTTCCAAGCAATGTGCTCATCTCCTTGCTAACAGCAGTTGCCCGCTCGCGCTCTAGGCGTTCCTCTGTTACCCAACCCATACTTCTCATTCCCACAAGATCCTTCTCTCTAATTCCTAATCTCCCCAATTCACACTTCCCACTCTTAACAGAATAGTCAATCATAACCACAGTTGCACCCAAATATTGCTCAATAATTTTCTCATATTTCGATGCCAATTCTCTCATATCTAGGGATTGCTCCGCCGCATCAAAAACTTGCCTAGTGACTCGCGTTAACTGCGAATTCGAGCCAAAAATTAGGATAAGCGAGTTGTCCAATTTTTGCGCAATCAGCAGAATAATGCCAGTCGTAGCTATGAAACCAAACGGCTCACCAACCAGGAGACCAATTCCTTGATCACATATATACCCAACCGCGGACACTATTGCCACTAACGCCACACGCCTTAGCGCAGCCTGCAGCAGATAACTAGGTTCAAACACGCGATGAGTAGTTATCGCAAGCACAGTCATGGAATAGAATAGCAGTATTACTAGCGGTTGAACATGTATAAGAGCACGCACCCCTGTAATGACACTACATAGCATTAATATAATTACCACGCCGCCTGTTATGCACCCTCCAAGCAATAATATATTCAGTTCGATGCGTGCGATACCTGATAAAGTTCTCGCCCTAATTACGGAACCACGACACAGCTCAAGATAAGCGCCCATCTGCATGGCGATGAACAGATAGTAGCCGAGGCCGAATATCTTGTCTTCTTTGCTTGAATGTTCAGGTACAAACAAAAACGTCGTCGGTACAATAGACATGACTGCACACACGGCAGCCCAACCCAATATTGTCCTTCTCAGCGCCCGTCCTCTTGAACCAACAACTGCCTCGCGCAGAAACAATAAATGAAGCGGCAGTAGTCCTGCAACCGAACAACACGCCCGCATCCATGGTAGGCCGTTACCTGCGGTAAGAGCCATATAAAGGAGACTCAACCAGAGCGAAACATGAATCGATGTCGAAAAGAAAAGGCGATTAAGAGTGCGTTTGGGGTTCGTCCAGAGGGCAGCAGATCCAACTAATATGACAAGGACAGCTGCGACAAGCGTTGCCTCATCACCTATTGGCTTATCAAGAGACATGCGTTGGATCCCGATAGACCATGTGAATTTACGAGACAATTTTGATATGAGATCCGTCGTATCTGGTTACTTAAACTAAGATTGCAATCGGGATCTCTGTATTCCCAGTTTACGGTCGGCGGGAGAATTTCATCACGGATACAACAAGCAACAGCACCAGTCTGGATCGCACCTGCCGCCCCAAGAGGGTTTCCAATACAGCCCTTAATTGAGTAGGCAGGAATAGCGGACAGATCCTTTCCAAACACTTTGCTAAGTACCTGAGCTTCGAGCCGGTCAATTTCTTGGTGACCTGGCCCCCACGCACTGATTGCTTCAACTTCACGCGGCAAAATGGAGGCATTCTCGAGGCAACCATTGATTGCTTTTTGGAGCCCGCTGCATAGTTCACCAGCACTATCACTTGCTGATGCGTATCCATCGATATATGCATAGGCGGGACGGGGACTACAATCTCGTTCGAGCACGAGCATACATGCCCCTTCACCGATTACTCCCGTAGTTCTCCATAGATCAAATGGACGACACTGAGCTCGTGGAGAAAATGGGTTTGCCGGCGACAAGCCGGCCATCTTTAGCTCCAACATCGGATGGAAAAACAAGGGTGCTTCTGTTCCTCCGCAAATGGCGATATCAGCCTCGCCATTTTGAATTGCATATACTCCATGCCCGATAGCATCCAAACCAGAGCAACACGTGCTTTGGAATGCCATTGTAGATACATTTTTTAAGTGCAGACACTCGGAGATCTGGCAAGCTATAGAGCCAACTGAGGCAGATGTGATCGATGTAGGCAGCCCGTTAACAGGCCCCTTTCTCAATATCAAATCTACCGACTTGTTAATGGTACCAAAATCCATTAGAGCAGCACCAATATTCAATATCAACTTTGAGTGGCCAAGACTGCTCGCGTCAATCTTGGCATCTGCTAACGCGAGTTGGGCAGCCGCAAGAGCAAATTGAGTGTGCCGTGGAGTTCGCCTTGATACGGGATCCCTAGTATAACGATTGATTGAGAAATCAGAGACTTCTGCGCCGATGAATGCGCCGGCATCTTCCCTGAAACGAAAGATCCCGGCCGCTCGACTTTCCTCCGTTAGGATGCCCACCGCGAAATCCTGTAGCCCAATTCCCGCTGGTGTCACTGGTCCGATCCCGGTAATCTTGACTCTTCGGCGTCTCATCTACGGATTCTCCTCTCCGGGCGCACATGCTGCGCAGATCACTCCGGCGCAGCAGGAAATATGAGACGCGAGATCGTTCCCCGAGATGGGGTCGAATCCATAGATAGCGTCGCCCCATGGACTCCCAAGAGATGTCGACAAATTGATAATCCCAAGCCAGTGCCATTTGTCTTGGTAGTGAATCCGCCCCGAAGGGCGTTGCGCAGGGTTTCGGTATCCATTCCACCTCCATTATCGCTGATCGCGACTTCGACATTATCTCCCGTTGTCCTTATCGAAACCTCAACCTTAGTGGCATTCGCTTCGAGGGCATTCTTGAAAAGGTTCTGGAAAACCCGTGCCAATTCAAATCGGGCTCCTTTGATCCACGCCTGATCGTCCCCAGTAATATCAATTGCACTATTACCAAAAAATATGACATGGCGTACTTCCTTCACCACGGAAACCAAATCAAGTTGGGTGAACTCGGTGGTTTTTCGCGAGGCTTGCCGCCAATTGTCGGCCAGATGATGGCAGTACTCCGCAGCTTTCTCAACAATGCCGGAGTAGCCCTTTAGCTTTTCCGCTCGCTCCGGCTGTTGCCTCGCGATGTCTTCAGCCTCTTCCACAAGAAGACCGGCATAGCCGATCATTACAGTTAGCGGGTTTGCGAGGTCGTGAACAAGTTCTACTGCGGCGCGTGCCTGCCATACCTGGGGTTGTTTCTCTGATATTTCACGGCGAAGAGCAGCGTTTAATTCAAGTGCCTCCCTGGACATCTTGGCATGTAGCCTCAGTTCAATGGTACGTGCCGCGTTCTTCTTTACCGCAGAAATCAGCTCATGTATGTCCGGTGGCTTTCGCAGGTACTGATTTGCGCCCCCAAGGATTGCCTGCTGTGCAGTCGCGAGTGTGCCGTACCCGGTAAGCATGATCACCGATATCTCACGATCAATTTTTCGTATCTCCTCCAATGCTCGTATTCCGTCCATTTCGGGCATACGAATATCGAGCACCACCGCCGCATAGCTCTTCGCCCGCAATTTCGTCAGTGCCTCAGCAGCTCTTTCCGCAGTGTCCACAGAAAAATCCGCCGACAGGGTGAACGCGATCGACTCCCGGGGGCCGTATTCGTCGTCCACTACCAAAACCAGGGGTTTTTCAGCCACGCTTGTGTTCAATGTTCCGCTTAGGGCGCCTGGCAGCATTGGGTGAAGTGGATTTCCAAGTCGCACTCCAGCAGACAGGTCACCTTCGGCTCTGACTTCTTGCGCATGTTTCGAGTTGCTGTCAAGCGATGCATCGCTCTTCAGGTCAGCACGCATGTTTTTGAGCGCAAGAATTGTGATTTCACGCGTTGCGCTCGGCTACCCTTGCCCAATGTCGCTGACAATGCGCCTAGCCCACGTCCACCGAGAAAAGCCCAATTGAGCTGCCTTAGACTCACACGCCCAGGCAACGCTTGTTCTTCCCTTTTGCTGAGCGGGTTTGATTCATCAAAGGAGATATGGGCACATTCCGCACTTAAACGCCATTGCATCGACCATCCGCAGTTGTCAGGACTTTCTGACGCTACATGACTGTTCCAGCCCAACAAAGCACTGCACCAAGTGACATCAAGCCACGAGCGTTCAAGAAGCTCATGGCGGCAAACCGCAGCGAAATTGCGGTTAGAATTTTCCGCGCGGGAACGGAGCTAGGCATGCGCACCGTGGCGGTTTTCGCCCACGAGGACCGATTCAGTATTCACCGATACAAGGCAGACGAAGCCTACACCATCGGCAGAGGCAAGGGTCCTGTTGCCGCATATCTCGACATTGAAAGCATCGTTGCCACTGCAAAGGAGAAGGCAGTCGATGCCATACATCCAGGCTACGGGTTTCTCTCGGAGAATGCTGAATTCGCACGAGCCTGCCATCGCGCGGGAATTGTCTTCATCGGCCCTCGCCCCGAGCTGCTCGAAATGATGGGCGACAAGACTGCAGCCAAGGCCTTGGCAAAAAAAATTGGCGTGCCCGTACTCGCTGGCACCAGTGAACCCGTTTCCGACCGAGCCGAGGCACTCGCAATCGCAAGAACAATAGGCTTCCCGCTCATCATCAAGGCTGCATTCGGCGGGGGTGGGCGCGGCATGCGGGTGGTGCACCGGGCTGCTGACCTCGATAGCCTGCTCGATGAAGCGCAGGGTGAAGCTGAACGCGCTTTCGGCAACCCCGCAGTTTTCCTGGAGAAATTCATCTCACGGGCAAAGCACATTGAGGTCCAAATCCTCGGAGATCAGCACGGAAACGTCATCCATCTTCATGAACGCGATTGCTCGGTTCAGCGACGCCATCAAAAAGTCGTAGAGGTCGCTCCAAGCTTTGGTCTCCCAACCGATGTAATCGGGGAGCTTTGCGAGGCCGCCGCCCGGATGGCCCGAGAAATCAGATACGACAATGCAGGCACGATCGAATTCCTTTACGATCTGGACAGGCACGAATGGTTCTTCATCGAGATGAACCCGCGCATCCAGGTCGAACACACGGTGACTGAGGTCATCACCGGGCTCGATCTGGTGCGCGCACAGATACTCATCGCACAGGGCCATTCGCTTCATTCGCCCGAGGTCGGCATGCCCCTTCAGGGAGACGTCCCACGCAATGGCTACGCCATTCAATGCCGCATCACGACCGAAGATCCGGAAAACAAGTTTGTTCCAGATTACGGTCGCATCCTCGCATACCGCTCACCCGGTGGTTTCGGAGTTCGCCTGGACGGAGCGATGGGATTCGCAGGGGCGGTCATCACTCCTTTCTACGATTCGCTGCTGGTTAAGGCCATCACCAGCGGCCAGAGCTATGAAATCGCAATAAACCGCGCTCGTCGCGCGCTCAGCGAATTCCGCATTCGCGGAGTCAAGACAAACATCCCCTTCCTTGAGAATGTGGTCTCCCATCCGACCTTTCGATCTGGTCAGGCAACCACCTCGCTCATCGATACAACACCTGAGCTCTTCTCATTCAAACCTCGCCGCGACCGGGCTACCAAGCTTCTGACTTTTCTCGGCAATGTCATCGTCAATGGCAATCCCCACGCAAAGGGATTTCGTCCGGGCAAACCGCTGTCTCCAGCCATTGCCCCTGCCTATGATCATTCGATTCCTCCGCCGCCAGGCACGCGTCAGAAGCTGATCGAACTAGGGCCCAAGGGTTTTGCCGATTGGACCATGCGGCAAAACGCTCTTCTTGTAACGGACACCACTTTTAGGGACGCCCATCAATCGCTGATGGCCACCCGTGTGAGAAGCTACGACCTGCTGGCATGTGCCGACGGTGTCGCCCGTTCGCTTCCAAACCTGTATTCGCTGGAAATGTGGGGCGGGGCAACGTTCGACACTGCCATGCGCTTCCTTAACGAAGACCCATGGGATCGTCTGCGTGAAATTCGGAAGCGCGTCCCGAACATCTGCCTTCAAATGCTTCTGCGCGGCGCAAATGCCGTCGGATATACGAACTATCCCGACCATGTGGTAACTGGTTTCGTCCGTCACGCCGCAGCGGCTGGAATGGACATCTTTCGGATATTCGACTCGCTCAACTATCTGCCAAACCTTCGCGCGGCAATGGAAGCAGTGCAGTCGACCCATGCGGTCTGCGAAGCTGCAATCTGCTACACAGGTGACATCCTCGACCCTCGCCGCGACAAATTCTCACTTTCCTACTACGTTCGTTTGGGCAAGGAACTGGAGCGCATGGGCGCACATGTCCTTGCCATCAAGGATATGGCTGGCCTATGCCGGCCGTATGCGGCTGAAAAGCTGGTTCGAACCCTACGCCAGGAAGTTGGGCTTCCAATTCATTTCCACACCCATGATACGAGCGGAATTGCTTCCGCGTCGATTCTACGGGCTGCGGACGCAGGTGTGAATATTGTCGATCTGGCTCTCGCGTCCATGAGCGGCAGCACGGCACAGCCCAACCTCAATTCGATCGTGGCTGCACTTCAGAATACGCCTCGTGACACAGGCCTCAATCTCGAGAAAGCCAATGCCTACTCGGATTACTGGGAGCAGGTGCGCGAGTACTACCGCCCCTTCGATACCGCGCCACGAACGGGCTCGGCGGAAGTCTATCTGCACGAAATGCCAGGCGGGCAATACACGAACCTGAAGGAACAGGCGGCCGCTATGGGGATGTCCCATCGGTGGCCCGAAATTGCCCGAACCTACGCCGAGGTGAACGACCTCTTCGGTGATATCGTGAAGGTGACTCCTTCGTCCAAAGTCGTAGGCGACCTGGCACTCTTTCTTTTCTCTCGCGGAATCAACCCTGCGGATGTGGTTAACCTCGAGCCTGGCTCGATGCCGTTTCCAGAAAGCGTGATAGACATGCTCATGGGAGGCTTGGGGTGGCCCGAGGGCGGATGGCCAGAACCGGTCTGGAAGGCCATTTTGGGTGGAGCACGATACACCGAAGCCAAGGCGAAATATCAGAATGCACTTGACCAAGCCGCGGCACCCAAGGCCGCAGCAGACTACGCAAGGGACGCCGCCGAATTTTCAAGAATCGCCAAGGAGCTCGGCGAAAAATACCGCCGTGAACTCTCAACAGACGAGGTTTACTCGCACTTGATGTATCCTCAGGTCTTCGGGGATTTCCTGAAGCAGCAGCGCGAATTCGGCAATGTCAGCGTCCTTCCAACGCCCGCGTTTTTCTACGGACTCACACCCGGAGAGGAAATCAATGTCGAAATCGAGGAAGGCAAAGTCCTGATTATCCGCCTGGTGAGTGTCGGCGATGCCGACAAGGACGGTCGTCGCACCTTGAATTTCGACCTTAACGGAATGTCGCGAGAGGTGAGTGTCTCGGACAAGTCAGTCGCTGTGAAAAGCAAGGCTCGGCCCAAGGCTGACCTTTCAGATCCTCTGCAGCTTGCCGCACCCATACCCGGATTGATTGCCGCCCTCTCCACCTCGTTGGGGGCACGGGTATCCAAGGGCGATAAGCTGCTCATGATGGAGGCGATGAAGATGCAGACAACCGTCTATGCACCGGTATCCGGCATTGTGGCAGAGCTCAACGTGGGGGTCGGGGATACCGTCGAAGCCAAAGATCTTCTCATCAAATTGCGCTCATAGTACGAGAAATGGAATCGCTTCCCCCTGGGACGCGTAGCGATATTTCAAAGTCTCGTTCAGCGCCGCTCAGCAAAGGCGCCTGGCCTCGATGGCGCAAATGCAGTTCGCACCATCCTGCGATGGGAGCCATTCGAGGTCCAAATGGGCATACTCAATGTTCATCGCCTCTTTGAGGCCTCCCACCTCGATAAGCAGCACGCCATTCGGTGAAAGCCGATCCGCAGATTGAGCGATCAACTTTCGAATGATACTCAACCCATCCTTCCCCCCATCAAGAGCAAGACGCGGCTCCTTCAGGAACTCGTCCGGCAGTCGATCGCACAATGCGGAGGGTTCATAGGGCGGATTGCTGATGATCAGGTCGTAACCACCCTTCGGTCTTTGCACCGACTCAAAGACATCACTCTTGAACAGGCGCACCCTTTCGCCGAGGCGGTGGTCGCCGACATTGATCGCGGCAACCTCCAGCGCACCAGTCGAAAGGTCGATTGCGTCAACGCGAGCCTTAGGAAAATGGTGTGCCAGAAGAATCGCCAGGCACCCCGAACCGGTGCAGACATCCACAACTCGCTTCACTCGCCGGTTCTCGGGAAACCAGCGATCAAGCATGTGTGGGATCACCTCGAGGAAGTAACTTCGTGGAATCAGCACCCGTTCATCCACATAGAATCTGTGCTCGTTCAGCCAAGCCTCGCGGGTAATGTAGGCTGCTGGTATTTTCTGCACGACCCTGCGTTCCAGCACGCTTCGAAGTGCAATGCGCTGTTGTGGACTCAGACGTTTGCCCAACAACGAGACATTCCCATTCAATGGCCAACCCAAGGCATGCAAGAAAAGATAGAGCGCCTCATCATGTGCGGAATCGGAAATCTGGCCCAATGACAAGCCAAGGTCCGCATAAAGGTTTTCTGCAAACGTAAGCCATTCATCGAGCGTTACGAGCTGCGTTGTCGGAGGGAGCGCAATCGTTCCTTTTAATTGTCGGGCTACGGACATGCCGTTCGATTTTGTGGCAGTACGCCTCTCATCTCTCCCGGAAGCGGAGCCGCTTGACCGCCCAGATTTAATTTTTCGCCTACTGCTTGGCATCGTTTGCGGTCAGAACATGCTCATGATTCCGAATGTGCTCCGGGCAGTAGCATTGGTCGCCAGCACATTTCGAGCAGTACCGGAAATCCATCTCCGGGTTAGTAAGGTCCGTCTTCCCGCAAACAATGCACCGATGGCGAACTTTCGGGCCCTCCCGCTCCTCGGACAGGCGCCGTGACTCATTCTGAAGTCGCCGCTTTCCCTGTTTGAGCGACATCCACATGTCCCGCCCAAGAAAGAGGAAAAAATTCATCAAGGCGGCTGCGATCGCCAGGCGTTGAGCCGCTCCCCCCACCACGAACTGCCACACGTAGCCAATCCATGCCACAAGCGCCAGCCACTTGATCTGGATCGGCAGCACGAAAAACACGTACATTGTGAAATTGGGATACATGTGGGCAAACGCGAGAAAGATGGATCCGCCCACAAATAGATTGGATGCCGCCGTGTAGGGTGTCACAAATGCGGCCGACACCGTCAGGAGAAATCCAACCAACAGAAAGAGATTGTAGCGAACCGTACCCCAAGCCTGTTCGAGTGCGTTCCCGGTGAAGTAGAGGAAATAGAGCGCAACTGCCACAAACAACCAGTGCCCTCCCGGGGGATAGATGACGAAGGTAAACACCCGCCACCAATCACCTCCAAGCACGAGTGCAGGGTAGAAAACCAGACGCCCCGCATCCAAAAGTCCGAGCATTGTCGTTACATAAACGAATGCCTGTCCCGCCACCAAGAAGAGTGTCAAATGGGGAACGGCCAAGGGCGCCAGACGCTTCTCAAGCTTGTTGAACCAGGACATGGTCAGGGTGTAGAATTCTCTTACTCAGGCTCGGCTGTTCCCTCAACCACCCATTGCTGCGCTTCCGGGACCTGCCTGAAAAACTCATGCAACGCTGCACTAAGGTGCTCAGCATATCGAAAGTGCGCACCCATGCCGGTGCGTAGTTCGGCCTCATAGATGAACTTGTCCGCGTGGGTGCTGTGCTCAAAGGGAGTCTGCGCGCCCAGGAGCAACGAATAAACGTAGGCCGGTGAACCGCGCTGCATGAGCTCACGTGTCAATTGCACCTGTTCAGCCAGCAAGTGCTCATACTCCGACTTCGAGATCTCGGGCGGAAGATAGAATCCCGCCTGAATCAAAGGAGTATACCGATTCCCCGTACGGTGTCGGTTGAGGTCTCGCAGTTCCGCAAGAGCAAGGTTGTTCCAAGCAAACGAAACTCGCATGCGACGCGTGGCCGTACCCTGGCACCCATAGCGATTCACGCGGTGGCGAAGTGCCTCGCCCACCGATTGATCCTCGGTCAACCAAGGCGGCGTCTCCCTATCAACCCTTACCCAAACCTTGTCCTCAAGTCGACCGCTTGAAAGCCGCTGAAGCCCCAATCGCAGGCTTGTCTGCAATTCCTGACGCGCCTGCTCGACATAGGATCCATCCGCGAAGCTGTGTTTCATCAGCCTCGGGGACTGTTTCATCAACTCGTCCCGAATGAGCGCTGCCGCGCGTTTCGCCTCAACATGCGGGAGAGAATCGAGATGCCGCACCGTAAGCGCCCACATTCGCGAACTCTGCACCAACCCTACGTTTGTCCGAGTCGCAAAAGGGATAAAATATCGCGCACGATCAAGCGCATAGTTCTTTCGGATCCGATTGGCCATCGCAGGAGTCGCTCCGGAAGGAAGCCTGACACGCTGCGGCTCGGCGTTCGACAATTGATCGAGTCGGCGATACTCCACGTGATAGCTCGCAAATGCCCGCTGCATGACCTCATTCCATCGCGTGGCAAGGTCGTCCGGGATGCCAAGTTCTTTTGTGGAGGGCAGATTGCCTGCATCCATCGTGATGTACCGCGTGGATGACTCCTGTCCATCTGCCATCTGGGCCACCTCAAACAGCTTGTAGGCGAGCCACATTGAAACACCGTCAATGGCGACCGCGAGCCCACCCGTCAGCCCGCCAATTGATGCGTGGCCGTAGTCAACAAATTTAAGGATTCGATCGATTGATGCATCAGGCTGGTTTACATCAACCTTTTCGAGGATCGCCGACAGTCCCTCATTGCTCCGCGAATACCGCGCAAGCACGGACGCAAGCAACTCGGGTGTAACCTTGGGCAAGTCTGCCGCACTTGGAGGAGGCACCAACGCGAGACCGGTAATTCGCATACGGCTTCAGCAGACAGGAGGCCCGTGCGTGGAGTCAGCCAAAAAAAGCAGCCTCCCTGCAGTCATCCGAATTATTGCCCAGACCGCCGTGGCGCCAAAGACCTCCGTAGCCTGGAAATTTAACTATCGTGCCGCCAGCCAAGGAATAAGTCCGCCCTGGTAAACCCCCAGAATGACCGTCGCAATAGTGAGTCCTCCAAGCACAAGTTTGAAGAGAAGGCCCACCTGTAGGCGCGGGCATGCTTGGGAAACTCCTTCAGCAGTCCGTCTCCCGCTCCAGAAGGGAAACACCGCAGCTTTGATCCAGCCGAAGTAGTAGTAGATCGAAATCACCACGCCAACAATGGCTATGCCGAGCAGCACATACAGGCCGGCATGAAAGGCTGCGACGAAGACAAGCAATTTGCCGATAAAGCCCGCGAGGGGAGGAATCCCTGCCAGGGATCCCAGGCCGATCGCCAGCACAACCGCGAGAAATGGATTCGCCTTTGCGAGATCCGCATAGTGCTCTAGCTCCTGATCGGCATCATTCTCGCCGCAGACATACGTCATGACCCCAAACACAGCAAACGACGCAATGAGGTACACCAGAAGGTAAAAATAGACTGCACCTACTGCCATCGGATCGTGGTAGGCGGCAACAACACCCACAAGCAGGTAGCCCGCGTGTGACACTCCGGACAATCCTATCAGCCTCTTGACATTGTACTGGGTCAGAGCCGCGAGATTTCCAAAAAGAATGGTGGCTCCCGCCATTACTGAAAGGACTGGCACCACCAAGGTCCGATATGGTGCAAATACACCCGTAAGGGCAAGCAATACGGCAAATCCAGCTGCCTTCGAACCAACCGCCAGCAGTGCAGTCACCGGAGTCGGAGCCCCCTGATAGACATCAGGAATCCAGATTTGGAATGGAACAGCCCCAATCTTGAATGCAATTCCCGCGAGAACGAGGACGATGCCCACCTTCGCGAGAAAATTGTCGGGATGGGCCTCCAGGAATTGGCGTATTGAAGTGAAATCCATCGCAGTTGACGCCGCGCCCGGAAGTGACAGTTCCGGATTTCCAACCACGCCGTAGAGGAAAACGATTCCAAATAGCAAAAGCGACGAACTCAGCGCACCCATCACTAGGTACTTCAAACCGGCCTCAAGCGACAAGGGGTTCGATCGGAAATAACTCACGAGGATATAGAAGCCGATCGTCACTGTCTCAAGAGCCACAAAGAGCATCACAAAATGATGACTCTGGACCAACAACATCATCGCGCCCGTAACCACGATCACGATATGGAAAAACTCGACGCGAGGCACCTGTTGCTTCGCTAGGCTTGGCACCCCGAGAATGCTTACTAGAATCGATGTGAGCAGGAAGAAGACCCGCATGAACTGCCCATGCATGTCATGCTGGAGCAGGCCTCCGAACGTTTCAGTGCCGAGGTAACCCGAGCGGAGATTCACAAGCGTTCCAACCAGGATTGCGATCTGGCCGAGAATCGCGATGGCCGGTATCGCGCCATGGCGTTTCTTGGGAAGCAAGATCTCCAGAATAAGCAGGAACAGGGCAAGCAAGCCCAATAGAAGTTCGGGCAGGATCGCGCCCCAGGCGTTTTTAGCGGCAGCAGCTTGCAGAAGGTCGAGATTCATCGTGTCGAATTCCGGTGGCTTGCTGAGGTCATTTCTGGGCTACTGCTGCGAGCTGCGATTCCACAGCGGGGTAAATCGCTTCCAAGGTGCCATTGAGATGGGTCGAAAGTGATTTCGGCCAGAACCCAACCAGGAGCAACATCGCCAATAGGATCAACGCCGGCACCCGTTCGCTCCAGCGCAAATCGACAATCGGGACGAAGGTTGAGGACTTCGCCAACGCATCCGATTGTGGCCCAAAAAACACCTTGGCCGTTGCTCGCAGCGCGAAGATGGCGGTAATGAGGACACCGCTTACCGCACCAACCGCAGCCCATGGGGAAAATTTCCAGACCGCTACAAAGATGGTCAGTTCGCCCCAGAAGTTGGCCATCCCGGGAAGACCGATGGTCGCCATTGTCGCCGCAACAAAATACGCCGCAAGCACTGGCGCCTTTTGTGCGAGGCCTCCCATTTCATTCAGATCAAACGTCTGCGTACGATGATGGATGCTCGTTGCCAGCAGGAACGAAAGCGCCACCGACAATCCGTGTGCCAGCATCATAAGGATCGCGCCGCCGGCACCGATCGTTGAAACACAGGCCACGCCCAGGAAGGCATACCCCATGTGCATGACGGATCCATAGCTTATGACCTGTTTCAAGTCACGCTGCGCCATCGTCACAAAACCCACCACAAGGATGTTGCCCAGCGCCAGCACCGTCAGCCAGCCGCTCCAATGCATTGCGCCTAGTGGCAGCAGTGGCAGCGCAACCTGTATCAGTCCGTAGAGGCCAAATTTCTTGAGCACGCCGGCGTGCAGCATCGCTGCCGAACTCGGAGCTGCTCCGTAACCCAGCGGCGCCCACGTATGAAAGGGCCAGAGGGACACCAGAATGCCGAAGCCAAACATCAGCAGCCCAAAACCATACTTCTGGACAGTGGCGGAAAACGGTGCCGTCTGTATTGTCTGGCGCAGTTCGATCAGGCTGAAACCGCCTGCGTCGCTCTGGACGTAGACGGCAATCAATCCGATCAGCGACAACATCGCGCCAAGCGTCAGATAGATCGTCATCTTCATCGCCGCATAGTTGCGATCACGGCCACCCCAGATGCCGACCATGATGAATGTGGGTATCAACGCGAGCTCGTGGAAAAAATAGAGGAAAAAGACATCCACGCTCGCAAACATTCCCATGAGGCCGGAGTGCATCACGAGAAGCAGCGCCAAATAGATCTTCAGTCGCTCCGCTCCGGACTGGATGGCATAAAGCCCCGCTGCCAGGCCAACAACGCCCGCGAGCACAAACATCGGCAGTGAGATCCCGTTCAGACCCAGCGTAAGTTTGATCCCCAGTGCGCTGAGCCCCGTGTCATAGCTCGCAAGAAACGCATACCGGTCGCCCAGATTCCCGGGAAATGAGACCCATGCATAAAGTGCAATCAGGGCAGGAAGACCAAAGCCCAGGTATGCGAGCTTCACCGAATGCCGCTTGGGCATTCCGGAGAAGATCAAGGCAGCCACCGCGAGCGGCACTCCAATGGCGAGCAAGAGCATATGGTCTAACATCATGTTATCGCGTGATGCAGTTGGTACGAATAGGTGGCATCCGGCTTTTCATTGAAATCAAAACCATCCGCCCGCGAAGACCCAGAGAAACACAAGTCCGATCAGGAACCAGTAGGCGTAAGCACTCACAGCGCCCACGTGAAGCGCACGTGCTCCCATCCCGAAAAGCCCCACCACCCATGCCAAGCCACGAACCGCGAGACCTGACAGGAAAATCTGTTCAAGGAAGTTGAGCAGCATCGCAAATCGCTGCTGAACCTTCTGAATGTAGTAGCCGTAGATTCCGTCGAACGACTCGTTGAGAAGCTTCAGGCTGGCGAAGACACCGGGCGAGCGCGCAGCCAAGGCATCACGATCCACTGACGGATAGTACCGGTATGCAGCCAAGGCGCCGACCAACAGAACCGCGACGCTCGTGACCAACACAACAATATGCTCCCTGCCATGTGCATGGGGAACAAGGGCGAGGTAGTCACCGGCCAGTTTGCCATAGACGACGCCGTAGCCGCCGATGACAGCAAGGATCGCAAGCACCACAAGCGGGACCGTCATGCTGGGGCCACTCTCGTGGGCGTGCCGGGCTTCGTCACTGCGTGGCTCACCGAGGAAAACGAGCTTCCACATCCGAATCATGTAAAACGCAGTCAGCACCGCAGTGATGGCCAGGATGACAAACACTGCCTTGTTGTTCGCGAGCGCCAGATAGAGGATGGCATCCTTCGAAAAGAAACCGGCCAGACCAGGCACGCCGATGATCGCCAGAACCGCGAGCGTGAACGTGTAGAAGGTGACAGGCAGTTTCCTCAATCCACCCATCCGAAAAATATTCTGTTCATGATGGCAGGCGTGAATGACCGAGCCGGATCCGAGGAATAACAGCGCCTTGAAAAAGGCATGCGTCGTAAGATGAAACATCGCAGCGCCCGCGCCGGCGGCGATAACAACCGAATGAACGGAGTCCTCACCGTGCGCGACACGAAGGGAGCCAAGGCCAAAGGCTGCAACCATGTAGCCGAGCTGTGACAGCGTCGAATAGGCCAGCACCTTCTTGATGTCATTCTGCACGATTGCACAGAATGCCGCGTAGAGGGCCGTGATTGTGCCAACCCACATCACCACCGAGAGCGCCTGCGGTGCAGCCACGAAGAGCGGCTCGATCCGGCACAACATAAAGATACCCGCTGCCACCATGGTTGCAGCGTGAATCAATGCCGAAACCGGAGTGGGACCTTCCATCGCGTCGGGAAGCCACACCTGCAGCGGGATCTGCGCTGACTTGCCGACAGCGCCGCAAAACAGAAGCAGCGGGATGCCTGTCGCCACCGCCGAGCCGCCTTCCACTGCCGAGCTGATCTCCGCCAGGTTGACTGTCCCGAGCGACCAATAGCACCAGAGGATGCCCAGCATGAACCCTACATCGCCCACACGATTTGATATGAACGCCTTCTTCGAGGCCTCCGCAGCCGACTGCCGTTCGTGATAGTGATCGATGAGAACGTAGGAGCTGAATCCAACCAGCTCCCAGAAGATGAAAATCATGAAGAGATTGTTCGCGAACACGATGCCCAGCATCGAAAACATGAAGAGCGAGAGGCCGCCGAAATAACGCGCCTTCGCTGCATCATCATGCATGTAGCCAATTGAGAAGACGTGCACAGCCAGGCCGACCAGACCGACGACGGCAAGCATGAGCCCCGACAGGTCATCGAAGAGAAACCCGATCGAGAGCGTGAAACTGCCGACATCGAGCCATGAGGCATTCAAGGCGAACCGTTCTCCACCAAGCGTCAACTTCAGCCCGACCACCGCCACCACCGCGGCTGCAAGCACCGATATGACCGTGGCGACACCGCCACGTTTTCTCGACATCAGCGCGATCAACGCGGCGGACACCAGGGGCGCCAAGAGGACAACGATCGCAAAATGATAGGGCTCCATGGAGTCAGGAATTCAGCAAAGGTTTTTCGTTGGCCGCGGGGAACGCTTCAGTTCTTGAGCGCATTCAATTCATCGAGCTGCACCGTGTGACGCCGCCGGAACAGGGCAACGATGATTGCGAGGCCAACAGCAACCTCCGCAGCCGCAACGGTGAGTATGAAGAACACGAAGACATTGCCATCCATCGTCTGGTTGTAGCGCGAGAATGCGACGAGTGCTAGGGTCGCTGCCACGAGCATCAGCTCAAGGCACATGTATACGATCAGCGTGTTTCTTCGCATGAGCACCCCAAAAAAGCCGACGACAAACATCAGGACGCTCACCAGGAGATAGTCGTTAAGGGTTACACTCATTTGGATTTCTCCATGTCTTCAAACCGTTTGCTGAGCACGATGACGCCAAGCATGGCGATCAACAACAGGAAGCCCACAACCTGCACGGGAAGTAGATAGGTCGTGAAAAGCTGCGCCGAATAAAACTTGAGCACCGCGCCGGCCGCCGGCGCCGAAGCATCCGGGACAGAGGCGGCAATCTGGCCGTGTTTCACAAAGCTCAGCACGCCTATGGCGAGGATGGCTGCGGCAACCACGCTCGCCAACACCGCGGAATTCGAAAGTGGCTGCCTCTCGCCCCCCTTCATCCCCAGCAGCATGATGATGAAAAGAAACAATGCGACCACTGCGCCCGCGTAGACAAGCACCAGGACCGCAGCCAGCAGGAATGCGTCAAGAAGCACAAACAGGCCGGCGGTACCGAGGAGACTGATCAGGAAAAACATGGCGGAGTTAACCGCATTCTTGCTCGTCACGACCAAGAGCGCCGTGCCAAGCACCAGAGCGGACAGGAGATAGAACAGGAGCGGTGCCATGGGAAATGTCGGTATGTGTGCCTTGTGGCCTACAACATCAGGACTCAGTGATGCCCTCCGTGCGCGGCCGCTTCTTCAGCCTCCTTCTTGCGGTCCCACTTGAAATGATCGTCCGGCAATGTGCCGCCCAGTTCGTAAAGGCGCTTCTTGTCGTTCACCATTTCCGCCCGCGTGTATCCGGTCATCGAATACTGTTTCTGAAGCCAGATCGCCTCCTCGGGACAAACCTCCTGGCAAAGGCCGCAGAAAATGCAGCGGAGCATGTCGATTTCAAATTCCTTCGGCGCCTTCTCGACGTGCGCATTCTCCGAGTCGGCCGGGATGTCACCCGGCGTGATCCTGATCGCCTTGGGCGGGCATACGAATTCGCACAATTGGCAGGAAACGCATTTTTCCCGCCCGTGCGGATCCTTTACCAGTGTCGGCACTCCGCGGTAGTTGGCCGGAATCTCCGGGCGTTGCTCCGGGTATTCAAGGGTCACCTTCGGGGCAACCAGGCGCTTCCAGGTCGTCGAGAGTCCCGAAATGATCTGCGGAAGATAAGTCCGCTCGGCGAACGACAGCGGCCTACGATCTACAGGAATGATGGCCATGGAAAAGAGAATTGAATGTTGCGGAGGAGGCAGGTGAACACGGATGCATGGGTCAGAATCGCTCAAGCAATGCGATCACGACGGCGTAAACCACCAGGTTGCCGATCGATAGTGGCAGCAGCTTCTGCCAGCCGATCTTCATGACCTGATCATAGCGAAAACGCGGCAAAGTCCATCGGACCCACATGAAGAAGAATATAAAGAACAAGACCTTCCCAATGAAGATCAGAGTCGCAAGAGCTCCAAGCAGCACGGGGTTGTCGCCCAAGGAAAGCCAGTCCGAAACCATCGACAGCGGTATCCACGGCAATGGATTCCAGCCTCCGAGGAAAAGGAGCACAAACACGGCGGAACCCACAATCATATGACAGTATTCGGCGACAAAGAACAGGGACCATTTGAACGCCCCGTATTCCGTGTGGAATCCTCCGACAAGATCCGCCTCGCACTCGGCCATGTCGAAGGGAAGTCGATTCGTTTCGGCAAACAGAGCCACCAGGAAAACAAAGGCTGAGACCGGCATGAGGAATACATACCACATGCCTCCCCACAGACCCGGCTGACTTTGACTCTGGACGACATCAAAGAGACTCAGCGTCCCCATGCCTCCGGGCACGTTGACCCACAGAAACACGGGAAGCACCGAAAGCGTCATTGAGAGCTCATACGAGATGAGTTGTGCGGATGCACGCACTGCGCCCAGGAAGGGGTATTTCGAATTGGATGCCCAGCCCGCGAGGATGATCGCGTAGACGCCGAGCGATGCGACAGCAAATACGGCGAGTAATCCGACATCCACGTTGGCCAGAATGATTGGCACAAGCTCCCCCGCCTTGTCAAAATAGGCACCAAAGGGCACCACCGAGATTGTCGTCAGCGCCGGGATCATCGAAAGGATCGGCGCGAGGACAAAGTAGAGCTTGTTCACATGCCCGGGTATCGGGTCCTCCTTGAATACAAATTTGCCTCCATCCGCTGCCAGTTGAAAGAGCCCGAGATTCTGCAGGATGGGAACGATGATGGGAATGCCCGCAAGAAACGGAGGAACGGTCCGGTTCGGCCCTGGGCGCCCCTGAATCCACGCCGAAATCTTCCTCTCAGCCATCGAGCACGCCGCGGCGATCGGGAACAGCACCGCAATCACGGCCGCCCCTTGGATGGCGAGACGAAGCCAGAGTGGCAGATTGAAGTAGATTGAGAGATCCATGATTGAGTCAGCGGAAGTCCATTCGTCGTACGTGTTGAGCGCAGAGCCTCAGGCCTTCACTCCTTCTCCGGACGCAGTCGGTTTGAAATGCAGGGTCTCCCCCTCCGGAAAACGCAAGCCTGACCAAGGCGTGGCATCCAACAGAAGTCCCGTCTCAGGCAGCGTACGATAGGTCGTTGTCGCAAGCGCCGGAAGTTCCTTGGTCAGCACATCCCACAACTCATGCAAGTCCGACGGCAGACTTGCGCCACCCAAGGCCGCTATTAAACGCGAGAGCGCATCAAGATCATCATGCATGCCCGGCTTTCCAGGGACGGCCTTGGCGAATTTCTGCAAACGGAACTGCTGGTTGATGAACGTGCCTGACTTTTCAAAGACCGTCAGCGTAGGAACAACCACCTTGGCCGCATCCGAGGTGGAGCTGGCATGGGTTCCAAGATGAACGATTGAAATCTTCCCCAACTGTTCGGGCGTGATTCCCGCGGCGACCAGGTCCTCCCCAACGGATATGACGGCCTTGATCTCCCCTGAATCGATCCCGCCTGCCAGGGTGTCGAGTCGTTCCGAAGGCAGCTTATCAATCAGCCCGGTTATCAGCGCACCCCTCACATTGGGATTTCGGTCGCTGGAAATCAGAATGCCGTCACCCGCTCCCGACCGAGCCACCAGGAAAACCCTGGCCTTCACCGCATCCGCCAGCTTGCGGGTCAGGAACTGTTCCTCAACCGAGCTTCGGCCAGATCCTACGACTGCAATCGCGCCCTCAGCATCCGACAGGAGATCTGCCGCCGATGCAATCAACGCATCCAGCGTCTCTTTGCTGGCCAGGCGATTCTCAGCGGCAACAGCCTTGTAGAGCAGGCGACCGCTGTCCGCCATCCAGGTATCGTTGACCTCGTCGTTCCGACGGGGGGTGATGCGATGGATCACGCCTTCGCGCGACCAGACAACCGTGTTCGCGCCTACGGACGACTCCGTATCGATGCTGTTGGTCTGCTTGAGAAACCAGACACGCATCTTGAAGCGAAAATCCGTCGAGGTCAGTGCGCCCACCGGACAAATATCCACGGTGTTTAGCGAGTAGTTGTTCTCAAGTGCCTTGCCCGGATAGCAGGTAAGCGTCGAATAGCTTCCACGGTCGATGAAACCAAGCACGTCATCCTTCGCGACCTCCTTGCAGAATCGGATGCAGCGCGAACACAGGATGCAGCGTTCGTCATCAAGCACAACCCTCGGACCCAAAAGCGTGCGCTTCGGCTTGACGTTCTTGTTCTCGATGAAGCGGGAATATCCGCGGCCATAGCCCGTCGATTGCTCCTGCAGCATGCACTCGCCCGCCTTGTCGCAAATGGGGCAATCCAGCGGATGATTGATCAGGAGAAACTCGGTGACCCCTTCGCGACAGTCCTTGATCTGCGGCGTCTGAGTGCGGATATGCAGGCCTTGAGACGCATAGGTGGCGCAGCCAATCTGGGGACGCGGGATCCAGTTGATCTTCTGCTTGCCCGTAACCGGATCCATGATGGGGGCTTTCGACACGGGGTCTACGGCTGGCATGCCCATCTCGACAAGGCACATGCGACAATTGCCCACCACACTGAGCTTCGGATGATAACAGTAGTGCGGAACGTCCACTCCGACCTGACGGGCAGCTTCAATCACATTGGTGCCCTTGGGCACAGCGATCTCCTTGCCGTCGATATTGACAGTGACGAGGTCCGGTTTGGCAGGTTGGATCATTTCGGCAAAGCTTCCGGTCTTTATGAATCGCTTGTTCAGATGAGCTCCAGGGAGCCCGAAACCTTGGGCTGCTTCTTGTTCTCCGAGTAACCTTTGAACTCATCGCCAAACTTGGCGACGAAACTCTGGGTCGGCCACGAGCAGGCTTCTCCGAAGGCACAGATCGTGCGGCCTGCTATCTGATCGGCCACACTCTTGAGCAGGGCACCATCCTCTGTTCGAGCCTCCTCATGCACCATTCGGCTCGTGATTTTCTTCATCCACAGCGATCCCTCGCGGCAGGGCGTGCACTGGCCGCAGCTTTCGTGCGAGTAGAACGCGTTGATGTTCGCAAGCGCCTCAACCATGTTGACGCTGTCATCCATGACAATGACGCCTCCCGATCCTCCCATGGAACCAATCATCGCGAGGCAATCAAAGTCCATGGGCACATCCTCAATCCCCCAATCGTAATCGACCATCTCTGCGCCCACCTTGCGCTTGCCCTTGTAGCGCTCGCCAACCTTCAACACCTTGGCCGAGGAACCGCCCGGGATGATGGCCTTGAAAGTGCGACCAGGAAGCGGACCACCACAGACATCGTACAGCAACTGACCCAGCGTGATCTTGCCGACCTCGAATTCATAGTAGCCCGGCTTCCGAACGTGCCCGGATACGCACAGGATGCGGGTGCCCGTATTGTTGGGTGTGCCGATTTTCGAGTAGGCTTCACCTCCCATTTCGACAATGTGCTTCACGTGACACAACGTCTCGACGTTGTTCACGATCGTCGGACACTGGTACAGGCCTAGCACGGCTGGGAAGTACGGCGGCTTGATGCGGGGATAGGCCCGCTTACCCTCAAGCGATTCGATAAGGCCGGTTTCCTCGCCGCAAATGTAGGCTCCCGCACCGCGATGAACGTAGATTTCGCATCCATAGCCGGTCCCAAGGATGTTTGGCCCCACAAAATTGTGCCGTCGTGCCTCGGCAATCGCCTGCTCAAGAATGCGCGCGCCTATCGGAAACTCACCGCGGATGTAGATGTAGGCCTGCTTCACGTTGTTCGCGAAGCACGAAATCATGGTGCCCTCGATGAGCTGATGAGGGTCCTGATGGATGATGTAGCGATCCTTGAACGTACCCGGCTCCGATTCGTCGGCATTGACGATCAGGTAGATCGGCTTGCCACTCTTTCGGTCAACCAGCCCCCATTTCACCCCGCACGGGAACCCGGCTCCTCCGCGCCCGCGCAGTCCGGATTTCTTCACCTGATCGATCAGCTCCTCGGGTTTGCGCGTCACCGCGTTCCGGAGGACCTCATAGCCGCCATGTCGCAGATAGCAGTCGATATCAGGGGTATAACCCACCTCATCGATGTGCTTGAAGATCATGCGGCGTTGTTCTGGAGCTGACATTTCTGGAAACGATTGCAGGTGGATGGTATGCCGGGTGATTGCCTTAGGAAAGCGCTCAGGTCTTGCGTTGCGCCGCCTCCGCCTTGATCTGCCCGCACAGGTGTTTCGCCTTGGCCGAGTCCACATTCTCGTGGAGTTCGTCGTCGATCATGACAACCGGCGCGGTGCCGCAACTCGCGAGACATTCCACAAACTCCACCGTGACTTCACCGTCGGCGGAAACCTCTCCGCGCTTCGTGTCAAATTCCTTCTCAAACGTCTCACACGTCTTGTATCCCCCCATGAGCGCGCAGGACAGCGTGCGACAAACCTTTATGTGCCTCCTGCCAATCGGCTTTTGCCGAAACATCGGGTAAAACGTGACAACCTCATAAACATTGATCGGTTGAAGCTCGAGTTTCGCCGCAACCCACTCGATCGCCTCCTTGGATATCCAGCCGACGTCCTCCTGAATGAGATGCAACAAGGGAAGCGTTGCACTGCGCTTTGTAGCGTAATGCGGGATGACTTCGTCTATCCGTGCCAGCGTTTCAGGTTTCAGGTTCACAGGAAAAGTTTCAAAAGAGGCAGTCGCCCGCCTGACTGGCCCGATGGCACGGCATCAGACTGACGCAAGGGCTGTGCCTGCATGTTGGCGCGTTCATCGGTCGCATTCCCCCATGACAAAGTCCAGGGATCCAAGGATCGAAACAACGTCCGACACCAGGGCGCCGACGCACAGTTTGGGCAGGATGGAGAGGTTGCAGAACGACGGTGACCGGATCTTCAATCTCCACGGAACACCCCCACCCCGCGAGACCACAAAGAAGCCAAGCGCTCCCTTGGGATTCTCAGCCTCGAAATACACCTCGCCCGCGGGCATCTGCGGGCCCTCGGTGACCAGCATAAAATTCTGAATCAGCTCCTCCATCTTGGTCAGGATCTTTGCCTTGGGCGGCGCAAAGATCTTCTTCGCATCCGTGGCATACCAATCGCCTGCCGGAAACTTCGCGACCGCCTGCTTTACGATCCGGATCGACTGCTTCATCTCCTCACCCCGCACCAGATAGCGGTCATAACAATCACCGCTCACACCGACCGGTACATCGAACTCATACTGTTCGTAGCCCAGGTAAGGCTTGTCCTTCCGCAGGTCGAGGGGAACGCCCGAACCACGCAGGTTCGGGCCGGTAAGACCGTAGGCAATCGCCTGCTCCTTGGTGATCACACCGATCCCCACCGTGCGGTCCATGAACACCTTGTTTCTTGTGAGCAGTTGGAGAATCTCGTCGAGAATCGGCAGGAACTGATCGCAGAAGGCGTTCACGCGATCGAGCCAGCCATCGGGAATATCCCTCGCGACTCCTCCGATCCGCGTGTAACTCGTTGTGAAGCGCGCCCCCGTGAGCTCCTCGAACAGCTTGTACAACTTCTCACGCTCCGTGAACGTGTAGAGAAACACCGTCCAGGCACCGACATCGATACCATAGGCGCCCAAGCCAAGAAGATGCGAGGAAACCCGCGCAAGCTCGGATACAATCACCCGGATCGCCTGGCAACGGGGAGGCACCTCCAGTTTTGCCAGCCTTTCCACCGCCGTCGCATAGGCGACGTTGTTGGCCAGCGGAGCAAGGTAGTCCAATCGGTCCGTATAGGGCACGAACTGATTGTAGGTCATGTTCTCCGCAATCTTCTCGTCGCCGCGATGAAGGTATCCGAGAATCGGATCGCACTTGGTCACAGTTTCCCCATCCAGCTCCATTTGAAGGCGAAGCACACCATGGGTGGACGGGTGCGAGGGACCGATCGAAAGCGACATCGCTTCCGTCTGAAACTCCTGCGCCGCGGTCGATCCCTTGGCTGCTGTGTCGGGAAAGGCAAATTCAGTGGCCATGGGTCTTGTATCCGGAGTTCACAACTGGACTTGAAGCAGGATTCATCACAGCGGCTTTTCCTTCTTTTCGTTCCAGCTCTCGTCTTTGGCCCGGGGTTCCGCCTTGGCCATGTTGATTTCGCCGCTGCTGGTGACAAAGGGACCACCCGCCATTGGGGCAGGCAGGACCTTGGTGCCGGTCTCTTCTGAAACCTCAATATCGGGAAGCGGCGTTTCAATGCCCGCCAGAGGAAACTCTTTTCGCAGAGGATGATAGGGATATCCTTCCCACATCAAGATCCGGCGCATATCGGGATGCCCGTCAAAAGTGATGCCAAACATGTCGAACACCTCGCGCTCGTGCCAGTCGGCACCAGGCCAGAGCGAAGTAACCGAGGCGATCGAGGGTTTGCGATCATCGCTGCAGTCCGCTGTGAGGCGAAGGTAGGTATGAGCTGTCGTTGAGAAAACATGATACACCACCGTGAACCGGGGCGTGGCATCCTCTCCGTTGTCGATCGCCGTGAGGTCCGTCAGCAGGTCATACCCATGGGAATCGCGGAGAAAGGCGAGCACCGCAGGAACATCCCCAGCAGGAGCGGAGAATGCCGGATGATCCGCAGACGCACGTTCCACGAGTTGTGGAAACGACTGCTTGATCACGGCAGAAACATCGACAGGGGCGGGCATTGTGATGGATTCAGTTGGCCAGAATGCGATGCGACTCCGTGGCTCAGGCCGACATCAGCCGTTTCGCCGAACGCTCATCGCGCATCTTGGTTTGCAGCTTGATAAGGGCGTCAAGAAGAGCCTCAGGACGCGGCGGGCACCCGCTGACATAGACATCGACCGGGACAATACGATCGACTCCCTGAAGCGTCGCATAGCTCCGATACATCCCGCCCGAACTCGCACAGGCACCCATCGCGATCACCCATTTTGGTGCCGCCATCTGATCGTAAATCCGGCGAAGATGAGGCGCCATCTTGTAGGTCACGGTGCCCGCCACGATCATGCAGTCGGCCTGTCGCGGAGAGAACCGAAACACCTCGGCACCAAAGCGGGCGATGTCGAACCGGCTTGCCGCTGTTGCCATCAATTCAATCGCGCAGCACGCCAAGCCCATGGGCATCGGCCAGACGGAATTGGACCGGATCCAGTTGATCACCGCATCCGCCCGGGTGACAACGACGTCACCCTCGATCTTGGTATTGTATGCGAATTCGGT
The DNA here is from genome assembly GCA_014584295.1 of Verrucomicrobiota bacterium. Classification (GTDB taxonomy): domain Bacteria; phylum Verrucomicrobiota; class Verrucomicrobiia; order Opitutales; family Opitutaceae; genus UBA6669. The sequence continues at coordinate 8,905 of JACTNC010000025.1, read as the reverse complement.
GTTGGTTGATACCATGGCGTTAATGAGCGCTGCAGATTGACCCTAGCCCGAAAAAACCTGCTGAGGGTTGCAAACCCCACCCCCCCGCGCAAGTGACTTTTTACTCATCCGCACGTTACAGCAAAAATGAGCCTCTGCGGTTATACCGTACAGAAGTCATCCTCATGTCGCCTTGCCATTTGACGGCAGAATCATGGCGGAGAGGGAGGGATTCGAACCCTCGGTAGGTTGCCCTACACACGCTTTCCAAGCGTGCGCATTAGACCACTCTGCCACCTCTCCAGATGCACTTCGCACGCTTGTTGGGCGCGCGGAAGGGTTTGAGACCCTGCTCAAGCCCTGCTACCCGGTCAACGGAAAACCTTGCCCCCCGCAAACTGGTCCGAACCTACTTCACCGCCTCCAGATTCAGGCTCATCAGCGTGCCCGTATCCTTCTCCATGTGCGGCAGGTAGGCCTGCGAATAGTCGTCAATTCGCGCATGTTCGGTTGTGCGCCAATCCCATCGCCTGACATCACGAAATCCGATAGCCCGCAGCTCACGCGTCAACAAGGGCTCGTCGAACACCATCTTGTGGAAATCGTATTCGTCGCGCTGACCGCCCACAATCAGGCCGACCAATCCGGTGAGTCCATCGCGAAGTCCTTGCTCATGGTACAGTTTCGCACAAGCAGCAAAGTCGGGTACCGCCAGGCGCAATATCCCGGCGGGAGCCAGCACCCGGTACCATTCCTGAAGCACGGCGCGGTACTCCTTCCGGGAAAAGTGCTCAAGCACATGCGCGGCATAAATAAGCTCGATCGTGTTGTCCGAGATCGTTGGCAGACGCTCCACCCGGGAAACCAAATCGACGTGGGGAGCGGGCAGTACATCGACATGATAAAACCCCGGGATGAACTTCTTCCCGCACCCAAGGTGCAATTTTGTCGGACGGCGTTCCGCCCTGGCTGCATCCGTGGTGCTCACACTTCGCCCTCCAGCCAGCTCCCCGGGCGCGAAAATCCTGCCGTCTCCTTAAACGCCCCGGTGGCGCTTTTCACGCCACAGGCGAGCAGGCGCCCATTGAAGCGATGATAAATCTCAACCTGCTTCTGATCGAAACCCGCATCCACCAGCCAGCGGCCGAGCGCCTCGCCATTGGGTGCAAACCAGTTCCACCCCTTTTCCAGTGTACCGGAATAGCCGCAAACGCCCGTACCAGATGCGCTTCCGGAATGGGCCTTTGTTTCCACCACCAGCCGCCCACCGACCTTGAGGTAGGCGAAACAGATCCGGAGGAAGAGCACGGGATCCGTGACATGGTAAATGACACCACTGCAGTAGATGACATCGTACCGGTGCTTCCAGTCCTGCCGGTCTGAATAGAGGCTGGCAGACATGATGGCCGCAGGTATACCCAAAAGCTTGCAGAGCCCAAGGGCGGATTCAGCGGATCGACGATGCTCCTCAATCGCCTCCACCTCTGCTCCCATGCCCCTCAGCAGGAGCAGGTCACCCCCGGACCAGCAACCGATGTCGAGAACTCGTTTCCCATGGAGATCAAAGGGAATGAATCCGCGCTCAATGGACTCGGTTCCAATTTCGATGTGACGCGGACCCATCGCTCCCTTTCGAGTACATCCGGCGCCCCAATCGTAATCATGTCCCCAGACAAAGAAATCGCGAAACGCCTGGGACGACGCTGCATGCCAGAAGTTTGTCGGAGGAGCCTCATCCGGAAAGCGTCTCAGAAGTTCATTGTGAATCTCCTGCCGCCTTCCGATCGAGGCAGGGAGCACGGACTCCAGAGCCGCCCGCACACGACTTTCCGCCACGTCATGCTCCACCTTGGAGCTGGCTTCAGCAAAGGCATGGGCAGTTTCGTAGCGGGCACGCTCCAACGTCATGATCGCAAGCGAGTGTCCGCGATTTCGCCTCATAGCAAGCCAATCCCAAGACCATTTGCCTTGTGCCTCCCTACCCGACACTCTGACGCTCCAACGTGTGAATCAGACCGAGGTCAACAATCGCTTGCAGCAAGCCCTGGCCTTTCATCAGCAGGGTCGCCTGCCGGAAGCCGAACGCGCCTACCGCGAAGTGCTGGATCTCCAGCCAAAAAACCCCGCGGCCTTGCATTTGATGGGTGTACTGGCGTTGCAGGTGGGAAAACATGCAGAGGCGGTCCGGCTGATTCGTACCTCCTTGCAGGTTGATCCGTCCGAGGCTGCCGCCTGGAGCAACTGCGGGGAAGCCCTGCGCAATCTCCAGCAGTACTCAGAAGCCGAGGTATGCTATCGTGAAGCGTTGAGCCGGGCGCCCAACAATGCCTCCTTCTGGAGCAACCTAAGTACAGCTCTACAGTCCCTCGACCGCCTGCCGGAGGCAGAAGCCGCGCTTCGCCGTTCGCTGGAGCTCAATGCTGCCAATCCGAAGGCGTGGTGCAACCTTGGCAATGTTCTCCGGGCCCAGACGCGTTTCGAGGAGGCAAGTGCAGCGCTTCAAGAGGCACTCAAGCTCCAGCCCGCAATGCCCGAGGCTTGGAACATGTTGGGGGCATTGCTTCGCGATCAGAAACGTCTCCCCGAATCAGAGTCCTGTTATCGCAAGGCGCTGGAAATCAATCCGCGCTTTGCCGAAGCCTGCAGCAATCTTGCCTCCTGTCTCAAGGATACCGGCCGCCTCAGCGAGGCCGAAACCTTGTACAGAAAGTCTCTCGCACTTGCCCCCCACATCGCAGAAACGCACAGCGGACTGGCCTCGGTTCATAGAGAGGCGGGACTCGGTGGGTTGGCCTGCAGCGGCTATCAGGAGGCACTCCGACGCAGTCCTCAGACGCATCGCTTTCTCAGCAACCTGCTCTTCACGCAGGCCGCAAGCGCCCTTGCCCCCAGCGAAGAGCACTTCGCAAACGCACTCGCCTGGGGAAAGGCCATCCTCCAGGAGCCGCTCTGCACCGGACCCATCATCCACGTTATCGGTCGCACTTTGCGCGTGGGATACCTCTCCGCGGATTTCAAGCAGCACGCCGTCGCACGCTTTGTTGAGGCGCTCTTCTCTGCCCACAATCGCACGCGGGTCGAAGTCTTCGCCTACTCCAATGTCAAGCAGCCCGATGCCACAACCACAGCAATCCAGGCGTGCGTGGATCACTGGTATCCCGTTACGGGCCTTACAGACAAGGATGCTGCCCGGCTCATTCACAGCCATCATCTCGACCTCCTGATCGATTTGAACGGACACACCCGCGATTCGCGTCTCTCCATTCTTGGCTACAAACCGGCACCACTCCAAGCCGTCTACCTCGGCTATTTCGCGACTACAGGGCTGCCGTCCGTGGACTACTGGATAACGGACCCTCTCCTGCATCCAGAATCCGCCATCGAACACGCCGTGGAGCAACTCTGGCGCCTCCCGCGCTGCTGGATTGCCTACGGTCCCCCGGCAAATTCACCCGATGTGGGAATCCCATCGCAACCGGTCCTGACCTTCGGCTCCTACAATCACCTTTCAAAGATCGGCGAATCCACGCTGGATCTCTGGAGCGCGGTCCTGCGAGTGATACCAGATTCTCGGCTCCTCCTGAAAACGCGCCATCTCGGCGATCCCGGCACCCAGGACCGCGTGCGCGCTTCATTCCGAGCTCGCGACATCAATCCGAGTCGCCTCCTTTTCGCTGGGCATACGTCCGGGCTGACGGAACACCTTCGCGGCTACCACGAAGTCGATATAGCCCTCGATCCCTATCCGTACAATGGCGGTACGACGACCTGTGATTCCCTCTGGATGGGCGTGCCCGTGCTCACGCTTGCGGGCAACACGATGGTCTCACGCATGTCCGCGTCGATGCTGACGTCGGTCGGTCTGCGCGACTGGATTGCTACCTCGCCCGCAGAATTCGTGTCTCGTGCGGTTGAGCACGCCAACGCATGGCGGGCGCTGCCGCCCGCGGAAAAACTTGCGCGTCGCAATACCCTCCGTGCGCAGGCCGCGGGGAGTCCCCTGTTCGATTCGCACGATCTCGCGCATGCCCTCGAAAACGCCTTTGAAGCCATGATTGCACAGCGCGCCTCAGTCGGTGCAGGCAGGTGATGCTCATGATTCCATTGACGCGGAGCTTCTGCAACGTCGCATACCTGCGTCCCTCCAATTTATCCCGCCTCTCCCCCGGCGCTGGGCGCGCATGTATCGCCGTGACAAGGCAAAGGTCCGTCAATTCCGAAAGCAGAGTGGCGGGACCTTCCAGGTCCCGATGGGTCGAAAATTGGGAGCTGGAAGCTCCCGCTACCGTCATTCGGATGCCCAAACCGGGCACTCGTTTCACCCGGAAAATTCCCCGGGAGGGGCACGCTTCGTCGTGCCCGGGATCGCGCCCCGCACAACAGCGCCGGGCCTTTCACATTCGTCGTCTGCATCGCAACCCGTTTTGTCGTCATGCCAATGTCGAATAGAAATGCCTATTCATTCATCGACCCATTCCCAAACCGGGCACGACGAAGCGTGTCCCTCCAAAGGGGGGGCTTCCCCTGCTGCGTGATTCCATGACGTTGGATCCTCAGCTTCAGCAGGTCGTGAATGACCACAGCCAGGGACGGCTCGATGCGGCCGAGTCCGGCTATCGGACCTGGTTGTCCACGCATCCGCACGATGCGTTTGTCCTTCATCAGTTGGGGATCATCGGTCTTCAGCGTGGGCGTCCCGATCTGGCCCTGCCCTTCCTCGAAAAGGCCGACTCGCTAAATCCCGGCAACGCCACCGTCCTTCAGCACTGGGGCGACGCCCTGAGTGGATTGCGCCGTCACGCCGAAGCGGAGCAGATCTACCTGCGCGGGCTTTCGATCGATTCCGATCACATCAATCTGCGCCTTCACTTGGGCAACGCACTGCGCGCCTTGGGTCGCCATGCCGAAGCCGAGAGCGCCTATCGCGTGGTGCTCGCGCGCGACCCGACACTCGCCCGCGCACACTGCAATCTTGGGCACGTGCTCGCCGACCAAGGACAATTTCGAGAAGCCTCGAATTCCTTCGATCGCGCCTTCTCCCTCGGCGACACGTCTTTGGAAGCGGCGATAGGCGCATCGCAGGCCCACCTGGAGCTCGGAGAATATGACCGCTGCGAGGCCTTGATTCGGGATGGACTCAGGCGAGCGCCCCAGGAGGCACGCCTCCTCAGTCTGCTTGGTGAGTTGCTGCGCCGCAAGAAATCGTTCGCCGAAGCCGAAACAATCCTACGCAAGGCGGTCTCTACCCAACCCGCCCCACTCGCAGCCTGGCACAACCTTGGAAAACTGTTGATCGACCGCAGCCGGCCCCAAGAGGCGGAAGCCGTCTTTCGCCAGTTGCTCACCGTGGCTCCGGAGCATCCGGAAGTGCAGCTTGGACTCTCCCTTGCGCTCATGGCGCTGCGCCGGCGTGCGGAAGCGGAAAACCTCCTTCGTAAGCTAACCAGTAAACATCCGAAACACACGAAAGGATGGATTGCCCTCGCCCGTGCAGTACTCGACCGATTTCCCTCGGAAGGGCTTGCCTGCGCACAGCGGGCCATTGCTCTTGCTCCCGACGACAATGAGGCGACTGCCGTGCTGGCAGAAGCGCTCGCACAAAATGGGGACGCTTCCGCAGCCTTGGAAATCCAACGCCACATCCTGAGCAGACCTAATCCGGATCCCGGCCTGGTCAGCAGCCTGCTCGCCATGGCCGGATATTCAGGATCACTTTCAGCAGGCGAAACGCTCCCGATCGCGCGTGCATGGAGCGACTCACTCCCACGCCCCGCTTTATCGTCACCGCTCACCTCACCGCGTGAGGCGCGGCCACTGAAGGTCGGCTATGTCTCCGCGGATTTTCGCGATCACGCGGTCGTTTCGTTTTTTGAACCGATCCTGGAAGCCCACCTTGCCCAGTCCTTGGATGTCTCCCTTTTCGCCAGTGTGCCCGTGCCAGATGCGGTTACCAAACGCCTGCAGTCACGGTTGCCGGCCGACCGCTGGCACTTCATCCACTCTCTGTCCGATTCCGAAGCCGCCAATCTGATCCGCAGCCACGACATCGACATCCTCGTGGATCTCGGAGGACATACTCGCGGAAATCGCCTCGGGGTCTTCGCCCAGCGGGCTGCACCCGTGCAGGCCTGTTATCTCGGTTACTATGCAACCACCGGCCTCGCTGAAATGGACTATTGGATCGGCGACGAAACCATTCTCGCAGCATCGCTCGATTTGAGCTTCACCGAGAAACTCTGGCGCCTGCCTCGCTGCTGGCTTTCCTATCGGGCTCCGGTGGATTGTCCCCCGCCCTCAAGGCAGGACGACGGGAATGGTTTGACGTTTGGAAGCTTCAACAATCGTCAGAAAATTTCCAGTCGGACCCTGGATCTTTGGACACAGCTCCTGAAGCAGGCCACGGATTCCCGGCTGATCGTGAAGACGGCCGGGCTTGAAGAAGCCACTCAACGGGAGGCCCTCGTCAAGGCATTCTCCAGTCGAGGGATTGACCCTCAACGTGTGATACTCCGCGCCACCACATTGGATCGTAGGAGCCACCTCCAGCAGTACCAGGAAATCGACATCGCGCTCGACACGACACCGTTCAGTGGTGGGACCACAACGGCTGAAAGTCTTTGGATGGGCGTGCCCGTGCTCACGCGCCTGGGAGATTTGATGCCCGGAAGGATGTCCGCCTCATTCCTCCGCGCGCTCGGCCTGAACGAATGGATTGCCGATTCCGACAACGCTTTTGTCGAGCTTGGCAGGATGCACGCGGAGCGCATGCGCGCACTTTCATGCGAGGATCGTTCCGCCTCTCGTCGAGCGCTGCGCTCCTCGATGGAAGCGAGCCCACTTGTTGATGCAAACGGGCTCGCCTGCCAGCTCGCCGAAGCGTATCGGTCGATGCGTGACGCTGCACTTGTCAGGAATCAGGGACTCAAGGCGTGATGACACCGTTTGAAGCAAATCTGAGAATAGCGATCCAGGACCATCAGGCCGGACGCCATGAGGAAGCGTTCAAGCTCTACCGTCAGCTCCTCGCCGCCGCGCCCACCCATGCCCGCGCCAACGCGCAGATGGGGCTTCTGCTCCATCAGCACGGAGCCCATGCGCAGGCAATCGAACATTTCGACACCTCGCTCCGCACCGATGAGGCACAGGCGGATGTCTGGACCAATCGCGGCGAAGCGGCACGTTCTCTGGACCGCCTTGACGATGCGGAAGCCTGTTTCCGCCGCGCCTTGCGGCACAAACCCGACTGCGCGATCACCTGTAACAATCTTGGCCTCGTGCTGTATCGTCGCGGCAGGCTCAGCGAAGCGGAAGCCGCCTATCGTCAAGCCATCTCGATCGCACCCGGCCGGGCAAAAACCTGGGCAAACCTGGCCAACGTGCTTCGAGACTGGATGCGCTTCGACGAAGCGGAGGCCGCGCTGCGAAAGGCAATCGAACTCGAGCCGGATGGGAATATTTCACGCAGCAATCTGGTTTTCCTCCTTGGCTATCGCTCCGAGGAAGCACCCGGCGAGATCTATGCCGAAGCACGCCAGTTTCAGGTACCAGCAACCTCTAATCCAACACCGCTCACTGTTCGGCCAATGACAGGTAATCGGCGCCTGCGCATCGGCTACGTTTCGCCGGATTTCCGAAGCCATTCCGTGGCCACATTTATCGAGCCGGTCCTCGCCGCTCATGACTCGGGCCGCGTCGAGGTGTTTTGCTACGCCAATGTCCCGCGCCCCGACGAGGTGACCGAGCGCCTGCGCTCGCGGGTGGGGGCCTGGCACTCGATCTACACACTAAATGACCAGGCCGCCACGTCTCTCATCCGCAGTCATCAATTGGACGTCCTGGTCGATCTCGCCGGTCACACGGCGGGCAATCGACTCGGTATCTTTGCCCTGCGTGCCGCGCCTGTCCAGGCCTGCTATCTGGGATTCTTTGCCACGACCGGACTGCGGACAATGGACTACTGGATCACGGACGAGGTGCTTCATACGACCGACTATCGGGATCTGTTTGTCGAGCAATTGTGGCGCTTGCCGCGTTGCTGGCTCGCCTATCAGCCTCCGGCAGACGCTCCACCACCAGATGTCGCGCCCAATCGTGAGGAGATTGTCTTCGGGTCATTCAACCAGATTCTCAAAGTAACACCTGCAACCGTTCAACTGTGGACGTCCGTCTTGGAACGGGTTCCTCACTCGCGGCTCCTGCTGAAAACGAAATCACTGGCCGATGCTGACGCACGCGACCGCTTGATCGCGCAGTTTGTTCAGCGAGGCATAACTGCGGATCGTGTGGCCCTGTTGCCTGCAGTGCGCAGTCGCCAGGATCACCTCGCAAGCTACGCAAATGTCGACATTGCTCTCGACACATTTCCCTACTCGGGGGGAACGACCACATGTGAGGCGCTGTGGATGGGAGTGCCGGTCGTAACCCTCGCCGGTGGTACGATGCCGTCACGGATGTCGACCTCGATCCTCAGAGCCGCCGGGTTTGCAAACGGATGCGCCCACTCGGCGGAAGAATTTTTGGAGATCGCGGTTCGGCTCGCAGCCGAGCATCGCGCGCGGACCGTCGAAGAACGTCGTGCGTTTCGCGCGCAACAACGCGAACAAGTCGCCAAGTCCAGCCTGTGCGACGGCCCAGCCCTCGCCCATGCTCTCGAAGGCGCCTATGCGCAGATGCTGAAAGACCACCTGGATCGCCAATAGGTCGTTCATCGAGTCCCACGCGCCCAACAACCCCCAGGCCTCCTCCCGTTGGAGGGGCACGCATCGTCGTGCCCGGGCACGCGCCCCGCACATCAACGCCGGCTCCTTTCGCATTCGTCGTTCATCGATCATCGTTTATCACTCGCCGTACTCCTTCATCGTCCTGCTCGCGATCCTCGTCCACATCGCGATCGATCGACAGCGCCATTGTGACAGGGCTGTGTTCG
>JACTNC010000063.1 GCA_014584295.1 Verrucomicrobiota bacterium | reverse complement strand
TGGCTGATGCGTCCCGACTGGATAGCGCGATGATCGGTGAGCTGTCCCTCCGGAGAGCAATCTGTGCCGTCCTTAAAGATGAACCGATGCGTACCGTCGTCGGCTGCGGGGCTGAAGAGGCCGGGCACGATGATGTGGGCGGGAATGGTGCGGATGATCTCGGCGTCCTTTCGGCATGCCAGAGGAAAATTGAGGTTGTGCACGATGAACGATCGCGACGGTGTCGCAGCGGCAAGTTCCGGCACGAGCTGCGCGGCGCGCGCGGCGGAGATTCGGACTGTCGCGAGCAGTTCCGCATCGGGCTGGCCGGAGGTTTGACGAAGGCGTTCGTAGAGCGCGGGTGACATTTCCTGCGAAAAGGCCATGGCCGGATAGCCGTGCACGGCGCCCTCCCAGGCTCCGCCGATCGTTCCACTTGCGAGGATGAATCCGAGGGATGTGTTGCGACCGATATTGATGCCGGAGACCACGGCGTCGATGCGATGATCGCGGGGCAGCAGATGGGCGAGGCCGATATTGACGCAGTCGCTCGGTGTTCCATCGACGCTCCAGGTTTCGCACCCGAGTCCGACATCGACCTTCGCGGAGGTGACGGCGCGGTGCCGGGACTTGGCGGCGCCGATCCAGCTCTGTTCCATTCTGGGTGCGACGACGTAGAGGGTGTGGCCTTCCGCGCGGAGCGCACGCACGAGTTCGTGCAGGAAGGCTGAGCCGATGCCGTCGTCGTTGGTTGCAAGCAGATTCATCGCGCTCAACGTAGCGTGGCGGGGCGGTCTGGCGATTCAGGAAATGTGCCTGACCTTGCGTCGCACTGGTCGCTGCGGTAGGTGCTGGGAATGACACCGCTAGACAATCTCACAGCCGCGTTTGAACTGCTTTGGGAGGCCAAGGTGCATCTGGCCCGCGGGACCGAGGGGCTCGATGCGGATCTTGCCACGCGCATCCGCGGAGTCCATGGGCAGGTTGCGGCGAGTCGAGATCAGTTGCAGCACCTGCTCATCGAATTGCAGGCGAGACATCCTCCCGCTGCGCACCCGCCTCCGGTATGACCCGGCGAATGGCGTCCGGCGGCGTATCGGGAAAGGTCTTGCGCGTGTCGTTCGTTTTCCAGCGGCCCGCAAAATTTGGATTCGCCCAGCAGTAGCGGCAGATGTCCATGCGCCCCATCAGCTTTTCCCTGTAACCCGCCATGTAGTTCATGCCGAGCGGCACGGCGATGTGCGGAATCTGCATGACATCGACGCCCTTGGCCTTGGCAGCGCCGAAAACCGGGGGACCGCAGTAAGGGAAGATGTGGTCGTTGAACAGCATCGGACCGAAACAGTTGCAGCCACCGGTTGCGGGAGCGGTCGCGGTGCGGTCGGTCGAGTGTTCCCAGAAATACGTGCCGTCCCAGAGCGAGATCTTTGCTCCGTAACGCTCGCGGAAACGCGCCAGGGATTCGTGCCGGTTGTAGTTCGCGTACACGGAAACAAAGAGCCGATCGAGGCAGTCCATGCCTTCATCGGTGATGCGATCGAGCAGCAGACCGTTGGTGACCATGGTCATCCAGCCGATGGCGCGCGAGCGCTTCAGCCGACGCAGCCCTTCGTTGAGGTGTTTCCAGAGAAACGGTTCACCCGGCCCGTGGATCGAGAGAGACCGGATGAAATAGTCCGAGCGTTCCGTGTAGAAAAGGAAACGGTCCAACTGCTCGAGCGAGAGCTGGAAGCCCTTGACGTGGCGCATGAGATCGGCGTGGGCGCAGAGTTCGCAGTCGTTCTGGCAGGGGGAGGAAACCTCCAGCTTGAACTCGTAAATCGTGAGCATCGTGTCGTCAGCTACCGGCTCTGCCCGGGCGCGGGATGCGGGAAAATGGGGGAGCGCCCATCCGCGCCCTGCGTTGCTGATTGGCCTTCCGTCTGAGGCGCCGTCGGTTTGCTCTCAGCAAAGACCGGGGTCATCGACTGGTTCTTGGTTGCGTGAAAAAGAATGCGACTGATGTCGATTTCGGAAAGGTCGCCCTGACCCTGGATGATTGAGGGAAGCACGAGCACCTGTTCGTCGAGTCGCTCGACAAATCGCAGCTTGATGTCTGCCGGGAGCGGTTCATCGACGACCTGCGAAAGTGCAGCCCGAGGATCGGTAAGGGCCAACGCTCTGAATTTGGAATCAAACAGCGCCCTTCGAAACACTGCGCGTATGGCGTCGTTCCAGCGTTCGTTGCTCCAAGGATCCATGAGGCAAAACGGTTTTGAGCGCGTCTGTTGAAGTCAACCCGCATTGTCGTGCCCGTTTCGAGGTACGAATAGCTTCCGGGAGGAAGGGATCCGCAGATTTCCGAGATTTCGAAGATTTGCTGTTGAGGTTCCGGATCCCGCAAAAAATGCGCTCGCATTTTTAACTCCTCACATCCCAATGGCTGGGAACTACCGTGAATACCCCGAGCACTTCGGATACGCTGCAAATCGAAAGGCAGACGCAATGGTTTGTTGAGCATGTGCATTCGCATGATGCGGCTCTCAAACAATACCTGCGCTCCTCTTTTCCCTCGGTCGCTGACGTAGACGATGTGGTGCAGGAGTCGTATCTGCGGGTCTGGCATCGCCAGATGCTGCAACCTCTCGCTTCGGCACGCAGTTTTCTATACCGGGTCGCCCGGAATCTGGCTATCGACAAGCTGCGTCGCACCGCGATTTCGCCGATCGATTCCGCATCTGAAATCGTAGGTCTGCGTGCGGCCGACAACAACCCTGATGCCGCAGAAGCCGCAAGCGGGAAGGAGGAGGTACAATTGCTTCTCGATGCAATTGAATCCCTGCCGCCGCGTTGCCGCGAGATCCTCGTGCTGCAAAAGCTCCATGGACTTTCCCTCAAGGAGATTGCCCACCGACTCGGCATCGCTGAAGGCACTGTGCAGATCCAAGGGGCGAAGGGCATGCGGCTCTGTGCGGATTACCTGCGCCAGCGGGGCCTCAGCCGAAGGGAGTGCGCATGAGCCGGGTCCGAAAAAATCTTCCGGAAGAGATTTCCGAGGCCGCGGCCAGGTGGCTGTTTCGGCGAGGTGCGGGGCTTTCCGTCGCCGAACAATCGGAATTGGAAGCGTGGAAAGCGGCTGACGCGCGGCACGCAAGCGCGTTCGTCGACCTTGAGCGCGACTGTGCTCTTCTCGATCGCCCTCTCAAGGATGGGCGCGCTGAAGTGGTGCTCGCTCAACTTGCCACGCGTGCCCGGCGGCGCCGTATCCGACGCAATGCATGGGCCGCTGCAGCGTGTCTCATACTTTTGAGTACAACTGCACTTTGGATGACGTCAACGTCGCGGGCTCCCATGGATCGCGAGCAGCGGATCACGATCGTCGTCCCGGAGACGCTCACGCTTCCCGATGGGAGTATCGCCGAGCTGAGATCCGGCGCGCAGATCCGCGTGGATTTTAGTGGTGCCACCAGGGCGGTTGCGCTGCTTTCCGGTGAGGCGCATTTTCAGGTCGTCCACGATACAAAACCTTTTGTCGTCACTGCCGGTGGCGTCGAATTCCGTGCCGTGGGCACCGCATTCTCCGTGGAGCTGGCGGAGAAATCCGTTGCGCTGCTGGTCACCCAGGGGCGGGTGGCCGTGGAGAAATCGGTGTCGCTTCCAGCGTCGGGCATACCGGAGCCCAGTCAAGAGCAAGGCGAGGCGCTGGCCACGGTCGATGCCGGCAACCGGGTCGTAGTTCCCGCTGACGTCCCGGGCGGGACTCACGCGCTTGCGGCCGCGTCCGTGCCCACGGAAGAAATGTCGGAGCAACTCGCATGGCGCATCCCGAGGATCGACTTCACACGAATTCCTTTGGAGGAGGCGATCGGCCTGATGAACGAGCGTAATCCGGGTCAGATGCAAATGGCAATCGACGACAAGGATCTCGGCAACTTGCGAGTGAGCGGTCTGTTCCGGGCTGACCGCGTCAACGCGTTTGTCGGGCTTTTGGAAACGAACTTTGGAATCGAAGCCGAAACCCGCGGAAACACCATTCATCTTCGCAAGCGGCGCTGAGATTATTCCTGCGGCGAAAAAAAAGTGCGTTTGGGGATATGGGATTTTGCCGTCGAGTTCGTGGTGAAGATTCATGACCATACACCTTTTGTCGCCCGGCACTGTCCGGACGCACCTGCCTGTTGGCTGCATTATCAAGCTGTTTCTCTTGGCCATCCTTCCCTGCATCGCAGCGTTTGCGAACGATTCGCGGCTGATTGATTTTGATATTCCAAGGGACAACGCCGAGGTTTCGCTCAAGCGATTTTCGTTACAGGCAAACCGCGAGGTCCTCTTCAGTGCGGGAATTGTCGATGGAATCCGTACGAATGCTGTAAAGGGTAAAATGACGTCGACCGAGGCGCTGCAACGTCTCCTTGCCGGCACGGGAAGGATTGCCGTTGCAGATGCAAGAACGGGAGCGTTTTCCGTCAAAGAGGAGGGGTCCGGATCAGAACCAACATCCCGGGCTTCCGGCCCTCTTGCGTCGACGGGCACCGGCACGATCACCGGGCGCGTCTACAAGCCAGCTACCGGTGAATATGTCCGCAATGCCGAGGTCAGCGTTGTGGGCACGGATCTCAGGGTGGAGTCGGACTCGTCGGGCTTTTATAGACTCGATGGCGTTCCCGGGGGGAATGTCGTCGTGGCTGTCAAAGTCATCGGCTATGAGTCGGCGTCGGCGCAGGTAAGCGTGCTTCCTGGCCAGCGCGCAACCCGCGATTTCGACCTGCGTGCGCTGGGATCGGATGGCAAGGATGGGATAGTGAAAATGGCAGCGTTTGAAGTGACGTCTGAGCGCGAGGGCAATGCCAAGGCGCTCCAGGATCAGAAGCGCAGCATGAACATCAGCAATGTCGTTGGATCCGAAGTATTTGGCGACACCGCTGAGGGGAATGTCGGAGAGTTCTTGAAGTACCTTCCGGGGGTGGATCTTGACTATGTGCAGAACGACGCGCGTGGTCCCCGAATGAGGGGTATGGATGCGCGGTATGTGGGATTCACCATGGATGGCATCAAACTGGCGAGTGCCGATGCCTTTGGCCTGTCAACAGGCACGAACAACGGCGGCACTGACGACAGCCGCGCGTTCGGCTTTGAGTCGGTCTCATTCAGCGCCGTCGATTCAGTCGAGGTTTTTAAGACTCTCAGCGCAGATCTTGATGCCGATTCCCCGGCTGGCGTGATCAACCTGCGTTCAAAGCGGGCTTTTGATCGCAAAGGACGCCGGATCCTCTGGCACGCGAACCTCACCGCCAACGGGGAGGATTTCTATTGGAAGAAAATGTATGGTCCCTTTGACGGGAAACACCGCCCGATGCGGGGTGGCGGTATGTTTGAGTATTCGGACCAGTATTTTGGAAACAGGCTTGGAGTCGTCGTGAACTTCAATCGTTCCGACTCGTACAGCTCCAATAGGCGTGTGGTCATGAACACCATCAATCGTCAAACAACCGCGACCGATCTGCGGCCGGCGGTTCCTCAACAGATTGCGTTCGTGTACGCTCCCAACTTGCGCATACGCACATCGGAGACGATCACCGTCGATTTCAAGGCGTCACCGAAATTCAATATCGGGCTGGTTTCTACTTTCAGCCAGTTCGAAGGATGGATTGACGGGAATCAGTTCAATTTCGCCACGTCGACCAACAATACTGCGGCCACCGGGCGAGGATCCGTCTTGGGTGATGATCCCATGGTGGAATTCACGACAACCACAGCCAGCAACTCGCAGATAGCGATGGCAGGCAGCGCGAATATCAAATTGACAAATACGGCTACGCTTTCGCCGCGTTTCGACTTCAAGCCGACACCCAATCTTTCATTCGAAGGGCGTTTCAGTTTTTCCCACGCCAAGAACGACTACGAATCACTCGCCCGTGGGGTGGTGTCTGCCCGCATGGGTGCGATGACAAGAGCGAATAGCGGACTTGTCTTTCGAGGCGAGCGCCCTTCACCGACATCAGCCCAATGGACCATAACTCAGGTGGCAGGAAAGGACTGGGCAGATCTCAACAATTACGTGACCCCAAACTTCGGCGCCGACGGGAGACTCCATCGGAATGAGATTGCCACGGGAGAAATCTCCGGGCGTTGGCAAGTGCGGCGCGGTCCCCTTGATTTTCTAAAGTTTGGCATCAAGCACCGTTCGGAAGAGACCAAGTACAGCGACGACACCAGTTGGGCGGTATACACCTATGTAGGACCGCCCGGAACGCAAACGCCGACGTGGGGAGAATACGCATCACCCACATTGAACGACATGGGAACGATCGGGGTGAATCTTTTCTCCACCTCTGGAAAGGCGCCAGTCCGCCCTGGTCGGCAAATTATTGCCCAACTGTTCCGGGATCATCCGGAATACTTTACGCACACGGGAGCCACCGCGGCGAACTACTATACGTCGTTCATTGGAAGCATCCGGGATCTTACTGAAGGTGTCGATGCGGCCTATCTGATGGCAAAGGGCCAGATTGGGAGACTGGAGATTCAGCCCGGGATCCGAGTGGAGGAGACTTCGACGGAAACTGTCGCATTCGATCAGCGCCCCAAGAGCGATGTGATCAATGCCGGTTTCACCGTCGATTCCACCGGACGAGCAAACACGATTGAAGGATTGAAATACCAGTTCGAGTCGCTCCCCAAACTCAAGCGCAAGGGCAGCTATCGCGATTGGTTCCCGAGTGTGGGATTCAAGTACGACATCACGGAGAACCTGATCGCACAAGCTGGCTTCAGCAAAGCCATTTCCCGGCCTTCACTTTTCCGACTCAGCGGTCCCGTGACAATCAACGAATTGACGTCGACGATCAGCGCACCCAATCCCTCCCTGCTGCCCGAACGTTCGGAGAACTACTCTGCCCGGCTTGCCTATTACTTTGAGCGGGTGGGTACGCTGTCAGTGGGAGTGTTTCAGAACACCATTGAAAACTTTCGCGGCACCTTCGAATTTTCGGACCCTGAGAGCATCGCTGCGCTCGGCTTCGATCCGAATGAGTACGTGGGCTACACGGTAAGCACGGAGCGCAATATTGAGGGTTCCCGCCGATTCCGCGGAATGGAAATCGAGTACAGCCAAGCCCTGTCGTTTCTGCCGGGTGTTCTGCGCGGTCTCAACATCTTTACCAACTACACGCGCAATTATGCGTCCGTCCGCCGCGGCGGATTGGCGCCGCACAATATCAGCGCAGGTGTTTCTTACGGAAATTATCGCTTCAGCGCCAATGTCAGGGCAATCTGGATGCCGGACACACCCTGGACCCAAAACAACCTGACACGTTACCGTGAAGGTCGGATCATGACCGACTGTGGCGCGAGCTTTAAGGTCAGTAATCGGATCACGCTCTCTGTGGGTGGGCGCAACATCTTCAACACACCCTACCGCCTTCTGGAGAATCGTCCTGAAGGCAAGGAGCTCTACTGGCACGAAATCTACGGCTCAATGTGGACTTTTTCAATCAAGGGCAGTCTGTAGCGGCAAGGGATTCCTGAAGCGGCCGAGCCCATTGCGAGCTTTCCTCGGTGTTCGGTGCTGTTAGCGTGCCGGGATGAAGTCTTCGCGTCGGCGCTTTCTTTCGACTGCGGCTGCTGGTCTTGCCTCGGCTCCCTGGGTGAGCGTGGCGGCCTCAAAATCCGGGGGCGGCACCACGCCGGTTTCATCGCCGATGGGGTCCTCTCCGACCCGCAACTACCTTCGGCGGCATCACCGAAATCTCTTCACTACCGATAGCTGCACCTTTTTCTACAATCCGGAGGTTTATCAATCGGAGGACTTCATCCTCAAGTCGGGACAGGGCAGCACAGGGAAGGAGACGATACCCGTCGGCGGGCCCTTCAAGGTCACGGCGATCCGCAATTACATCAGCACACTCGCAAGAAGTGGCGTCGATACGGTCCTGATCAATCCGAATGCCTCGAAGGCCTGGTATCCGAGCCGCAAGGTTCCGGGAATACTTGATGGCTATCACCGCGGCGATCGCGAATTTTTCCGCGCCCATGCCATCTGCGCGGGAGTCACGGATCCTGCTGAAGTGGAGGGATACCTCGACCGGACAGTGGCATTCTACAACTACTATCTGGATCTCCTGGATGCCGGTGTGGATTGGCTGGCCGAGGCGGCGAAGGCCACGCGGGAGGCGGGCATGGCGCCGTGGGCGAGCATCCGCATGAATGATTTTCACGGGGCGCAGAACATCGAAGGCAGCTTCATGAATCATCCGCTCCTGAAGAACCCGGAGATGCGGCTGAAGCACGGCTCCTATTCGCCCACGATCCGGAACGCCTATTATCGCACGCCGCTCAACTTCGAGAAGGCGGAGGTGCGCGCCGCGATGATGGACCAGATCGAGGAGGTCGTGAACGATTACGATATCGAGGGACTTGAGCTCGACTGGCTGCGGAATCCGAATTGCTGCGAGCCAAACGCCAGCGCCGACACGATCGAAATGATGAACGACTGGTTTCGCGGGATCAGGAAACTGACGCAGGCACGCGCAGCCAAATTGGGGAAACCCTTTCCGCTCGGCATGCGCATCCCCGGTCGCCTCGAAACCATACGGAGCATTGGTCTGGATATCGTGACGCTCTGTCGTGAAGGCACGATCGACTTCATCGGACCCTCCGGATTCTGGTGCACGGCTTGGGAGATGCCATTCGACGAGCTGCGTCGAGCGGTGGGCAATGGCGTGGCGCTCTATGGAGTGATCGAAGATGGTGCAAACTCTCTGGGGACGCGCTCGCCGGAGTACAACCTCACTCAGAGAATGCGGTACATTTCGTGCAGCCCGGAGCTTCTCAATGCGAACGCCGCGGGCAAACTCGTCCTCGGGGCCGATGGCATCGAGTGGTTCAACTTCTTTTGCACGGAGCAGGCTCGCCTGCCTGGCCTGACGTCAGACTACCCACTTCTACGTGGCAAACAGGACCTGGAGGGATTGCGAGGCCGGCCAAAACACTATTCCTTCTCACTCTGGGCAGACTTTTTCACGCAATTGCCCTTCGAGATCCCGTGTCAGCTTCCGATCGTGCTTAATGCCGGATGGCTACACGCGTTTCGACTGCCCATGTGCGCCGAACCGCAGGACCGCGAACTCGAACTCGTCGTGCAGGTGATCCTGAAGGCCGGCGAACGATTCACCGCGTTGCCGGTGTCGGTCAACGGCTGCTGGCCTGTGATCGAATACACACCGAACGACCGGCTGCTTTTTCCCTGCGGGTCGCTGACGCACCACGTTCCGGAAAACATGGCGTATGATTTCAGGTTCCCCGTCTCGCTCATCCGAGACGGGTGGAATGAGGTTGTCGTCGAAAACGGAGGCAGTCAGCCTATAACCCTCGTCTGCATCGAACTCGCCGTTCGCCCTCGCTCCAGCAAGCCATCATGACACTCTCGCGATGAAGACCACGATACCAGACTCCCTGAAAGAGGGCATGCCGCACACGCTTTGGGGCAAGGTGCTGAGTGCCACTCCGGTGGTCATGGCCGTCGTGGCCACCATGCTCGCAGGGCTTTCTTCGAGTGAGATGACGCGGGCCCAATATCTTCGGTCGCTTGCGGCGCAGCAGCAATCGAAGGCGGGAGACCAATGGAATTTTTTCCAGGGCAAGAAGCTGCGCGGGGTCGTGCAGCGCAGCACGGTCGACACAATTGCGGGCACGAGCGAGGTGGGCGGATTCGACGAGGCGCGCCTGCGGCAGGCGCTGGGGACCAATGCAGGTGTGCTCGACAGCGCGGAGGGTCGGGCAACGATTGAAGTACTCAAGGAAAACGGAATGCCCCGTGTACCCGTCGGCCATGTGCCACCTGCGGAAATCGCCGCGGTGCTCAAGGCCGTGGAGCACGCTAGCCCGGACAGTGAGATCCAGAAGCTTCTTGTGGCTGTTAATGACGGCATACTGGCGCAGGCGGTGAAGGAAGCGCAGGGAGAGGCGATGGCTCTTGACGAGTTGACGGCTCCGATCGGCAGGACGATTGATGCCGTTGAGCGTGAGTTGATCCGTGTCGCGGCGCCGGCGACGGCCAGGCGAGATTTTGCCGTGGCGCGGCTTTCATTCCATGGGCGGCGCTACGACGCGGAGGCCAAACTCAACCAGCGCGTTGCGGAGCTTTACGAACTTCAGGTTCGAAAGAGCAATATTGCAGCGGAGCGACACCACATCCGCAGCCAGCGTTTCTTCTACGGCATGCTTGCGGCGCAGACCGCCGTGATTGTGGCCACGCTCGCCATGGCGGCACGGAAGCGGAGTCTCCTCTGGTCAATCGCAGCGATCGCCGGCGTAATTGCGGTCGGATTTGCCGTCTACGTTTACCTGTACGTGTAGGGATCCAGACTGCGATTCTATCCCATTGATTTTTGATTGAAGGAGAGTTGGAAGCTCAATCAAGGCTGCCGCCCGGTCAGCCATTACCAGAGCCATTTCAGCATCGCGGTATCTTTTCAGGTTGAAGGGTATGACCAGTGGATCTCCGGGCAGCCCTGTACCGGTTTGGGATGAGGGTAAGCTGATAGAAAATAGTGGTTTGTTGGTGTTTGCGATGATCGAATGCCTGATTTTCTCGCTGCCGTTGCGAAGGCCATTTGACATAAAGTGACTGTTTGCGTTGTGTGGCGACCATTATCCTGCCAGATCCAGATGCCTGCGTTATCCATCCAACCTCCGACATCGCTTGCGATTCTGTCTGGCAGGATTTCGCGCGCGTCTGAAGGTAGCAGCGATTCTGGGGCTGCGTATTCTCCCAATGGGGCAGGCGCTGACTGCTACGCGAGTTGGACAAGGTCATTGATGGAGGCGGGGAAAAGGTCTCCCGCAGCTGAATCCGCTTGAACGCCTTTCTCCGCATCATCGCCCTGTTCATGCTGGCGCTTTGGCTGCCGGCGACGCAGCACTGCAACCTCGAGGCTGCGGGCGTGGAGTGGCTGGATCACGCAGATCATGTTTCCTCCTCGTGCAAAGGCACCTGTGCGCAGGACACCTGCCACAGCGTCGAGGGATTTTCCTTTACGAAAGGGGCGAGCACGCTGCGTGTGCTGCCTGCACCGATAGCCGATTTCTGCTCCTGCCTCGCCTGTTTCCTCAGGCCGACCGCATGGGAAAGGGAGACCACGGAATTTGTGGTTGGGGACGTCCCCGAAATCCAGGCGCTGCATCGCACCTGGTCGTTTGTCCGCCGAACATCGCTGCCCGCGCGGGCACCTGACATCGCAGTCTGATCCATCCGCCCCGGTGCGGATGGAATCCTGCGGCCATTCCTGAGCCTGGCGACGCCTGCGCGCGTCGATTCAGGGCTCTGTCATCAACGTTTGTTTGTTCGTCCCTATTTCTCATGTCTTCGTTTCATTCCCGATTTCAGACGCACCTCGTTCGATGCGTGGTGCTCCTGCTCGTTCCCGTGCCGGGTCGGATGCAGGACGCTACGGCGCCTGTCCTTTCGCTCGCCGACGCGCTGGCAAGGGCGGCCTCCGACAACCCGTCGCTCACAGCCTACAGCTACACGCAGCGTGCCGCGGAAGGTCTTGTGGAGCAGGCGGGTCTGCGTCCGAATCCAACGCTCGAATTCACCGCGGAAAATTTCATGGGCACGGGGCGTGTGCAAGGCGTGCGCGCGCTCGAGGCCACCATCCAGGCCAGCCAGACGTTTGAGCGCGGAGACAAGCGCGAGAAACGTGTGGCCCTCGCCGGACGAGAAAAGGAATCCGCGGCAAAGGAGTATGCGGTGCGCCGCGTGGAGGTTCTGGCAGCCACGGCAACCGCCTATCTCGAAGTGCTGGCGGCGCGGCAAAGACTCGAGCTCGCAGCCGAGCCTCTGCGACTGGCCCGCGAGACCGTGGACGCGGTGGATCATCGCGTGAGGGCCGGAGCCTCCTCGCCCGCGGAATCCGCACGTGCCCGTGCTGCGCTGGCGTCCACCCAGGCCGAACATGCCCGAGCCGAGGCGGCGCTGGCTGCCGCGCGAACGGCGCTTGCGGCCACCTGGGGCGGAACGGGTGCAGATGTCCCGGCGGTGACTGGTGCACTGCGCCTGCCGGATGCCCTGCCTGATCGCGAGGCGATGTTCGCCCGGCTCGCCGATCATCCTCGGGTCGAGCATCAGCGGAGCCTTGCAGCGGGGCGTCGCGCCGCGCTTGACCTTGAGCAGGCCCAGGCTGTCCAGGATGTGAGCGTTGGCGGGGGCGTGAGGTTTCTGAGGGAAGGCTCGGACGCTGCATTTGTCGCCGGAGTTTCGTTGCCTCTTCCCGTGCGCAATCGCAACCAGGGCAACATCCGTGCGGCCCGCGAAAACCTGTCGGGTGCCGAACTGGGCGTTCGCGCGATTGAGATTGAGCTGCGCGCGGGTTTCACCGCCGCATGGCAGGACCTGGTTTCAGCCTTCAAGGTTGCACAGGACCTCCGTCGCGCGGCCCTCCCTGCGACGGAGGAAGCCTATTCCATCGTCCGGTCGGCCTACGAACAGGGGCAGTTGCCGATCATCGATGTACTCGATGCCCAGCGGGCACTCAGTGCCCTGCGCCGCGAGATTCTGGATGCCGAGGCCGATTATGCCTTTGCGCTGGCGCGGCTCGATGCGCTCACCGACGCGAACTATGGCGCGGTTTCCTCCCTCATTTCCAAACCCTGATTCGTTTTCCGACCTGCCATCATGAAATTGAAACAGACTCTTTCCATCCTTGCAGTCCTCATTGTCGGCGCCGCGGCCGCCTACTACCTTGTCGAGCGTGGCCATGATCACGCGGCGGCATCGGACCATGCTCATGGAGGCCACGGCCATTCCCATGCTCACGATCACGGTGATCATGGTGACCACGACGATCATGCCGACGAAGGCGGGAAAGGTCCTCACGGCGGGCGCCTGCTCGAGGATGGTGATTTCACGCTCGAACTCGCGATCTTTGAGGAAGGCGTGCCTCCCGAATTTCGCGCGTGGTTCACGCAGGCGGGGAAGCCCGTGTCTCCTTCCGCTGCGAAGTTGAGTGTCGAACTCCGGCGTCCGGGCGGCGCGATCGACCATCATGCTTTCTTGCCTGAAGGCGATCATCTCCGCGGAAACGCCGAGGTGTACGAGCCCCATTCATTCGACTATTCGATCGTCGCCGAATACGCAGGCCGCACGCACCGCTGGACCTTTTCCGCTCCGGAGATGCAGACCACGATTTCCGGGGAGGCCGCAAAGCGCGGCGGAGTTGAAGTAGGGGAGGCCGGGCCTGCCACCATGCAGGAAACGATCTCTGTCTACGGCGCAATCCGATTGAACGCCAACCGGATTGCCCGCGCCGTGCCGCGCTTTGGGGGCTTCATCCGCGAGGCCCGCAAGGCGCTCGGTGAAACCGTGACTGCGGGAGAAACGATCGCGGTTCTCGAAACCAATCAGTCGCTGACAACGATCGAGGTGAAGGCGCCGATTTCCGGCATCATCATGGATCGTGACGCAAATGCGGGTGAGACCGTCGGCGATGGCGCCATTCTCTATACCATAGCCAACCTTTCGGAAGTGTGGGTCGATCTCAATGTGCCGAAGCGAGACCAGGCCCGCGTGAAGATTGGTCAGCCGGTGCTGATCCATGCCGATGACGGAGGAGACGATGCCAGGGGAAACATATCGTGGATTTCCCCGATCAGTTCGCCGGAGGCGCAGACGCTCATCGCCCGTGTTGTCCTCCCAAATTCGGAGCAGCGCTGGCGTCCGGGACTTTATGTGAAGGCCGAAGTCACGCTTTCAGAGGAGACCGTGCCCGTTGCAGTCAGGGAATCCGCGCTGCAGACGCTGGCCGACTTCACAGTCGTCTTTTCGCAGCATGGTGATGTGTACCAGGCCCGCCCGCTTGAGCTTGGACGACGCAGCGGCGGTCTTGTGGAGGTTCTCAAGGGACTGAAGGCCGGCGAGCGCTACGTCACGGAGAACAGCTACCTGATCAAGGCGGATATCGGCAAGGCCGGTGCCGCGCACGAACACTGAACCGGGGACAAGCGCATCCGCCGGATCTCCAACCAGGTCCTTCAACCCACCTTCCTCCATGCTGGAAAAACTCATTCAATTCGCGATCCGTCAGCGCTGGCTCATCCTGATTGTCACTCTGGGAATGGGCGCCGTAGGTGTCTACAACTACCGACACCTGCCGATCGACGCCGTGCCTGACATCACGAATGTCCAGGTGCAGATCAACACGGAGGCCCCCGGTTTTTCGCCGCTCGAGGCCGAGCAACGCGTCACTTTCCCGGTCGAAACCGTGATGGCGGGGCTGCCCCATCTCGATTACACGCGTTCGCTTTCGCGTTACGGTCTCTCACAGGTGACCGTTGTTTTCAAGGATGGCACCGACATCTATTTCGCGCGGCAGCTTGTCAACGAGCGCATCCAGGAGGTGAAGTCCCAGCTTCCCCCCGGCCTTGAGCCGAGCATGGGTCCGATCTCCACGGGCCTGGGTGAGATCTTCATGTTCACGGTTGAAGCGAAGACCGGCGCAAAGAAGCCCGATGGCAGCGCCTACTCGCCGACGGACCTTCGCGAGATCCAGGACTGGGTGGTGCGTCCGCAGCTCCGCAACCTGCCGGGCGTCACCGAGGTCAATACGATCGGCGGTTTTGTGAAACAGTATCATGTGACGCCCCGGCCCGACCGGCTCATGGCGTACAGCCTCACGTTGCGCGATGTGATGGACGCGCTTGCGCGCAACAATGCCAATGTCGGGGCGGGCTATATCGAACGCCACGGCGAGCAGTACCTCATCCGCGTGCCGGGTCAGGTCAGTGGCATTCCTGAGATCGAGGGCATCGTGGTCGCGCGCCGTGACGGTCAGCCTGTGCGTGTGCGTGATGTGGCCGATGTGATCCTCGGTGAGGAACTGCGCACGGGTGCCGCCACGGAGAGCGGCGAAGAGGTTGTGCTCGGCACGGTGTTCATGCTCATTGGCGAGAATTCTCGCGAAGTTTCCACGCGGGTTGCCGCGAAGCTGGTGGAAGTGAATCGCAGTCTTCCCGAGGGTGTTGTGGCAAAGACCGTGTACGACCGCACGGCTCTGGTGGACCGCACGATTGCCACGGTTCAGAAGAATCTCGTTGAGGGCGCCTTGCTGGTCATCGTCATTCTCTTTCTCCTCCTCGGGAATTTTCGTGCGGCGCTCATCACGGCGGCGGTCATTCCGCTCTCCATGCTTTTCACGATCACGGGCATGGTGACCAACAAGGTCTCCGGCAATCTCATGAGCCTCGGCGCGCTCGACTTCGGACTCATCGTGGATGGCGCGGTCATCATCATTGAGAACTGCCTCCGACGTTTTGGCCACGAACAGCACCGGCTGGGCCGCCTTCTCACCCGACCCGAGAGGTTCGCTCTCGCCGCGCAGGCGACCGCCGAGGTCATCAAGCCGTCGATCTTCGGCGTCTTCATCATCACGGTGGTTTACGTCCCCATCTTTGCCCTCACCGGCGTCGAGGGGAAGATGTTCCACCCGATGGCGTTCACCGTGGTCACCGCGCTGCTCGGCGCCATGGCGCTCTCGGTCTCCTTTGTCCCGGCGGCTGTGGCGATATTTGTGACCGGCAAGGTTTCAGAAAAGGACAACTTTGCGATGCGCGGCGCGAAGTCGCTCTACCGTCCAATTCTGCGTTTCGTGATGTCGGTGCGTCCCGCGGCGGTGCTTGCAGCGATCGTGATCGTAGCGCTCGCCGGCGTGATGGCCTCGAAGATGGGCGGGGAATTCATCCCGAGTCTCGATGAGGGCGACATCGCCCTGCACGCCATGCGCATTCCGGGTACGAGTCTTACCCAGGCGGTCGCGATGCAGGCTCCCCTTGAGGCCAGGCTGAAACAGTTTCCGGAGGTGGACACGGTGTTCTCGAAACTGGGCACCGCGGAGGTCGCGACCGATCCGATGCCTCCGAGCGTTGCCGACACCTTCGTGATGCTCAAACCGCGGGACAAGTGGCCTGATCCCCGTCGAAGCAAGGCGGACCTTGTTGCCGCGATCGGTACCGCCCTGGAGGAGATTCCCGGCAACAACTATGAGATCACCCAGCCGATCCAGATGCGTTTCAACGAACTGATTTCAGGGGTGCGTTCGGATGTCGCCGTAAAAATCTACGGCGATGACCTCGACGTCATGAATGCCGTGGGTGAGGAAATCGAGACGGTGCTGAGAGGGATCTCCGGTGCCGCGGATGTGAAGGTCGAGCAGACCACCGGGCTGCCGATACTCACCGTGCACCTCGATCGCGAAGCCATTGCACGCTACGGTCTCGCGGTCGGCGAGGTGCAGGAACTCGTGTCAACGGCGCTGGGCGGCACGGCGGTCGGGCAGGTTTTTGAAGGGGACAGACGCTTCGACCTTGTTGTGCGCCTGCCGGAAAAGCTGCGCACCGATCTTGCGACGCTTGGAAATCTTCCCGTGCCCCTGCCGAGGCTGCACGATGATCGGATTCGTGCGCAGCCTGCCGTGCTGCTCGGCGGCGGACATGGAGTTTCGGACGATGAGCTGACGCTCTCGTACATTCCCCTGCGCGAGGTGGCTCAGATTGAAATCGCGCCGGGCCCAAACCAGATCAGTCGCGAGAACGGCAAGCGGCGCGTGGTGGTCACCGCCAATGTGCGTGGACGCGACCTCGCCCGCTTTGTCACGGAGGTTCAGGAAAAGGTGCAGGCGTCGGTCAAGGTGCCTGCGGGCTACTGGCTTGAATACGGCGGGACCTTTGAGCAGCTCATCTCCGCCAGCAGGCGACTTCAGGTTGTCGTGCCTGTGGCGTTGCTGTTGATCTTCGGTCTGCTCCTCATGAGCTTTGGCAATGCGAGGGATGCCTTCCTGGTATTCACCGGCGTGCCGCTCGCGCTCACGGGAGGTATCGCCGCGCTCTGGATTCGGGGAATTCCTCTGTCCATATCCGCCGGTGTTGGCTTCATCGCGCTTTCCGGTGTGGCTGTGCTGAATGGGCTCGTGATGATCTCCTTCATCCGGGGATTGCGCGCGGAGGGGAAATCGATCGACGCGGCGGTGGAGGAGGGATGCCTCACCCGGTTGCGTCCCGTGCTCATGACCGCGCTTGTGGCGAGCCTGGGATTTGTGCCCATGGCGATTGCCACGGGGGCGGGCGCCGAGGTTCAGCGGCCCCTTGCGACCGTTGTCATCGGCGGCATCATCAGTTCAACCCTGCTCACACTCGTCGTTCTGCCCGCCCTCTATCGGATGTTTCATGGAGACCACGAAACCCGGGACGCGTGACGGCGCGAGGCGCTGAAGCGGCGCCACGCGATTGGATCACGACAAGCGGTGCTGAAATCTGGCATGCGCCTACCTTGAACTACGCGAGGATGTCCTTCACGACCTTGCCGTGCACATCCGTGAGGCGGTACTGGCGACCCTGGAAGCGATAGGTCAACCGGGTATGGTCGACCCCGAGCGTGTGCAGGATGGTTGCCTGGAGGTCGTGAATGTGGACGGGTTTGTCGGCGACGTTGAATCCGAAGTCGTCGGTTGAGCCGTGCACGATGCCGGGTTTCACACCACCGCCTGCCATCCAGATGCTGAAGGCCTTGCCATGGTGGTCACGCCCGTACTTTTCGTGTGAGGCGTCGCCCTGCGCATAGGGAGTGCGCCCGAATTCTCCGCCCCAGATGACGAGCGTCTCGTCGAGCAGTCCCCGCTGTTTGAGGTCCTTTACGAGCGCGGCGCTCGGTTGGTCGACATCCAGTGCGAGGCTCGGAAGCCGGTCCTGCAGTCCACCGTGATGGTCCCAGTCGCGATGATAGAGCTGGATGAAACGCACGCCGCGTTCGGCGAGTCGTCGGGCGATCAGGCAGTTGCGCGCAAAGGATCCCGGCTCGTGTACCGCGGCGCCATAGCTGTCGAAGGTGGCCTGCGACTCCTTGGAGAGCTCCATGAGATCGGGCACGCTCGTCTGCATGCGATACGCCATTTCCGCCTGGCTGATCCGCGTTTCGATCTCGGGATCGCCGGCATGCTCAAACTGGATCTGGTTGAGTTCGGCGGCGCCATTGAGCATCATGCGACGGCGCTCGCGGGTGATTCCGGGCGTATCCGAAAGGTAGAGCACGGGTTCACCTGAGCTGCGGAACTGCACGCCCTGATGCTTGCTCGGCAGGAAGCCGCTGCCCCAGAGCCGCGCGAGCAGACCCTGTCCCGCGCCTTTTTTGTTCACGGAAATCAGAACGACATAGGAGGGCAGGTTTTCGTTCAACTGACCGAGACCGTAGTCCGTCCACGCCCCCATGCTCGGGCGCCCGGGCAGTTGGCTGCCGGTCTGGAAAAAGGTGATCGCGGGATCGTGGTTGATCGCTTCCGTGTACATCGAGCGGATGACACAGATGTCATCGGCGATGCCGCGCGTATAGGGGAGCAGTTCGCTGAAGAGTGTCCCGGATTTGCCGCCGGCCTGAAATCCGAACTTGCTCGGCTGAAGGGCCAGGCGCGACTGGGATGCGACCATGCCGGTGATCCGCTGACCCTGGCGCACGGAGTCGGGAAGGTCCTTGTTAAAGCGCTGCCGCAGGACGGGCTTGTCGTCGAAGAGATCGAGATGCGAGGGTCCTCCCGATTGGAAAAGGCAGATCACGCGTTTGGCAGTCGGCGCGAAATGCGGCAACCCGGGCAGCCCGCCGATATGGGAGCCTGGTGATGCCACCTGTGCGCCCGCGAAAGCCTGGCCTCGGAACAGGTGGGCGAGCGCGGCGGCGCCAAGACCGAGGCCGGCCTTGGAGAGAAAGTCGCGGCGCGAATGCATCCGCTCGTAGTTGTTGCAGCAGGACATGGAGAAATGCGTCGTCAGTCTTTAGTCAGGGTTTCGTCGAGCGACAGGATCATGCTCGCCACGTTGGTTGCAGCCGCGAGTTCCACGGGGGGGATCATTGCGTCGACTGCGGATGCGCCGGTGTGGGCGACGTAGGTTTCGGCGTCCGAGGGATGAGCGGCGAAGTTCGTCCTCAGGTTCTCCCAGGTTCTCAGAATCACCGTGAGTTCGGCCTTGTCCGGCCGGCGTCCGGTGCTGGCATGGAAGGCGAATGTGGCGCGCGCGGTGTCATCAGTCCCGCCCTCGCGAATCATGCGGGTGGCGAGGCGGCGTGCGGCCTCGACGTAGCCGGTCTCGTTCCAGAGCGTCAGCGCTTGCAGCGGGGTGTTGGTGCGCGAACGGCGGACCGTGCAGAATTCTCGGTCGGGCGCGTCGAGCGCCAGCATCATCGGATGCGGCATCGTGCGTTTCCAGAAGGTGTAGATGCTTCGTCGATACAGATCCTCGCCGCTTCCGAGCAGCCATTTGGTACCGGGGTAGGCGGCACCGACCACGATCGAGTCGTAGAGTCCGTCTGGCTGGTACGGAAACACGCTGGGGCCTCCGATCCGCGCGGCGAGCAGGCCGGATACGGCGAGCGCCTGGTCGCGAATCAATTCAGCCGGAAGGCGTACACGGGGTCCACGGGCGAGGAGGCGGTTCTCGGGATCACGCGCAACGAGATCCGCGGTTACCTGTGAACTCTGCCGGTAGGTGGACGACAGCACCAGCTCCTTGAGGAAGGCCTTGACGTTCCAGCCGCCGTCGACGAATTCGCGCGCGAGCCAGTCGAGCAGCTCGGGGTGACTCGGCCACTCGCTCTGGGAGCCGAAGTCCTCAAGCGTCTTGACGAGCCCGGTGCCGAAGAGCTGTGCCCAGAAGCGGTTCACCACGACGCGTCCGGTAAGCGGGTGATTCGGCTGCGTGAACCAGCGCGCGAGGCCCAGGCGGTTTCTTGGCGCTCCCTCCGGCCAGGGGGCGAGGAGTTTTTCAGGCACACCGGCATCGAGCTTTTCGCCATGGGCGTCGTAGTTCCCGCGAATAAGGAGATAGGCCTGCCGGGGGACGTCCATTTCCTCCATGACCATCGTTGTGGGAAAGGTTCGACGCAGCGCGAGGAGCCTTTCTGTTGCGTCAATCTCGCGCGCCAGAGTGTCGCGAGTCTTTGCGTCCTCCGCGAGCAGGGCATCCGCGATCCACCGGGTTTCGTGGGACCTTGCGCTGCCCGAATCTATGGCGCCCAGAGCGCGGGGCAGCGCGGTGGCGCGGAAGAGCGTACTGATCGTTTCGCTCGATGCCGCGGGTGCGACCCTGCGCAGGTCTTCAAGCGTGCCCAGGAAGCGTGCCGCATTGGTGGCATTGTCCGTGGCGACGAGGAAATCACGTTTGCTGTAGCCGCCGTGAAGGTCGTCGTAGATCGTGCGACAGGCGACCTCCCGGCCGTCCACGTACATGCGGACATCAGCGGCGGTCTTGCCGCCGGAATAGCTCACGGCGACATGGTGAAGCTCCTCGGGACGCAGCCCCGCGCCTTCGGTTCTTACGGTGATGGAGTAGACCGGAAGGCGATCGGCGATGCGGAGTTCGATTTCCCCATTGATCAGGCGGATCTCGCGTCCGTTTCCAAAGGAGGTGTCGGCCGGGGAGCCCTGATGGTTGGTGCCTGAAAGAAGGGCGACGTCCTTCGGATTGCCGGCATCTGGTCGGAGCCAGAAGGCGATTGAGAGGCCGTCCTTGTGGGTAAAATCGAAGGTCGCACCCGGCAGCACGGAAGCCTGGATCTTGGCGTCGGGGGGCGGGATCTCGATTGTCGTGATCGACTTGTTGGCATCAGTTGCCGTGCGTGCTGCGGCTGCCAGTTGTTCGACTTGTGTGCGGAGGGATTCATTCCACGTCCATCCGGCGCGTGCGGCGTCGGCGGCCTCAAATGCGGCGGAACGCTCCTTTTCCAGCCGTGCGAGAGTTGCCTGCTGGGCGCGGGTGGGGGCGGGGATCATGGGGACGGCGTTGGCGACGCGGCCATCCTCGCCCCACTCGGGCACGTTGTTGAAGAACGCGGACAGGCGGTAGTAGTCGCGCTGCTCGATCGGATCGAACTTGTGGTCGTGGCAACGCGCGCATTCGAAGGTGAGTCCGAGCCAGGCTGTACTGACGGTCCGGATACGATCGGCGACATATTCGATCCGGTATTCCT
The DNA here is from genome assembly GCA_014584295.1 of Verrucomicrobiota bacterium. GTDB lineage: Bacteria > Verrucomicrobiota > Verrucomicrobiia > Opitutales > Opitutaceae > UBA6669. The sequence goes on along the minus strand of JACTNC010000063.1, from coordinate 192,069 downwards.
CGTCGATGATGCCGCCTTCGCTGTTGATGACGTGGTTGCGGTTGAAACCCGTGGCGATGCGTTGATCGAGTGTTGGGGAGGGCAAAAGGTCTCCGGCGAGTTGCTCCGTGATGAATTCGTTGTAGGGCTTGTTGGAATTGAAGGCCTCGATCACCCAGTCGCGCCAGCGCCACATGGTGCGTGTTGAATCGTTGTTGAAACCGTGCGTGTCGGCGTAGCGGGCGGCGTCGAGCCAGTCCATGGCCAGACGCTCGCCGAAGTGTGGGGAGCGCATGAGGCGGTCGACGGCCTCGCTGTAGGCGGTTTCGCCGCGGCGTGCGGCATCTGCGCTGAAAGCATCGAGCTCCTGCGGAGTTGGAGGCAGACCCACGAGGTCGAAGCTCACGCGCCGCAGCCACGTGGCAGGTGAGGCCTCGGGTGAGGGCGTGAGCTTTTCCTGCGTGAGGCGCTGGAGGACAAATGCATCAATGGGCGAACGACCCCAGGATGTGCCGGGGTTTGAGGGGACGACCGGGCGCTGGGGTGCAATAAAGGCCCAGTGTCGCTCATACACGGCGCCTTCGGAGATCCATTGTTTGAGCAGTGCGACCTGTGCGGGGGAAACGTGCTTGTTGCTCTCCTCGGGGGGCATTCTCTCGGATTCGTCGTCGGAGAGGATGCGTGCGATCATCTCGCTTTGCTCCGGTTTGCCGGGTACGATGGCAAAGAATCCGTCGCGGTCCTGCGTGGCGCTTTCAAATTCGTCGAGGCGGAGCTTGGCCTCGCGGTGGGCGCGGTCTTGTCCGTGACACTGAAAGCAGTTTTCCGAGAGGATGGGCCGGATGTCGCGATTGAACTGGAGCGGTGCCGCAGGGGCGCGTGCAATCGGCATGCAGGCAATCGTGAGGGTCAGCAGCGCTGCGCGCAGCTGAGTGGAAATCATGGGCGCGGGGAAATGCGGGAGCATGGTCGCCATCCGCACGGGTACCGGTGCGGATGAACCGGGGAAGATTTGCGCCGCGAATTCATTCCTACCAGCCAGAATGCGGCAGAAGGGAGATGAAAATAATCAGGGTCCTTTCATCCGCTCGGCCCGCGTGCAGTGCATTGCAAGTAGGCGTTGCGGCGCGGGAGCCGTGCAGAGATTCGCTGATTCCGGAGGAAAACGCATCGACGTGACTTCCAGTCATTGACCCCAAGGGAGGGTCACGCATCGACGTGACCGGTTTGAAAATGACATGCTGCAACCTCCGGGCAATTCCATGGACCCCTAAAGACATCCTCCTGTTCTCCTTCTTTGTGCCTTCGTGGCTTCGCGCGAGTCATTCATGCTTCGGTTTGGCCTTGGGGAAATGGTTCCACGCGAAGACACGAAGGACTGATGAAGTGCCTACGTTGCAACGTGACAGCTGAGGAGCAATCATGCCTGCGTCAGGCCCTCCATATTGACTCAGTAAACAAATCCTAGACTGCATCGCCCAAGAATCCGCGCCTGACCAGTCCTGGTTGTTTACCGGCAAATGTCGGCGAGGTTATGTCCAAGATTTTGGCAACCTTCCCGATTGCTCATAGGAAGCGATGCTGACCCTTAGGATCACATTCTTTGTGGATCGCTGCCGAAATCTGCGTCCATCCGCGGATTCTGCGGATGAAACGACTTGAGAATCGTGAAGTTGCCGGCCTGGAAATCGCTGAATTTTCACGGGATTGCTCTTTGACGAAGTTGGCTGGTTTTGCCCTGATGAAGGCTTTTCACCATGCCCCTCGCCCGACTTGTCAGTCTTGTTGCCGCCCTTTCCGCATCGATCGCCATCGCTCAACCCGCGAAGAAGGGGGGACGCACCGCTCCATCCACACCGGCACCCGTGTCCGACGCCGCGCCATCCGCGGTTCCAGCGGCCGCCCCGGCCGAACCCACCGTGGTTCCGGTCAAGCTGCTCCATGCGGCGGGCGACCTTGAGGTGACGCTTTGGGCGAAGTCGCCGCTCTTTCGAAACCCGACCAATATCGACATCGATTCGGCGGGGCGCATCTGGGTGGCGGAGGGTGCGAATTACCGCAAGCACACGGGGCGTGATCCGGCGGGAGACCGCATCGTTGTTCTCGAGGATACGGATGGCGACGGACGCGCCGACAAGTCCTGGGTATTTGTCCAGGAGCCCGTGCTGATCGCGCCTTTGGGAATCGCGGTTGTTGACAACAAGATCTATGTGTCCAACGCGCCCGATCTCATCGTCTATACGGACGTCGACCGCGACCTGAAGTTCGATCCACGTTACGATACGAGAGAGGTACTGCTGAGCGGCTTCAACGGTCACAACCATGATCACGCGCTGCATTCCCTCACCGTCGGTCCGGATGGCCGCTACTATTTCAGCCAGGGCAATGCCGGAGCTTTTGTCACCGACCGGTCTGGACGCACGATCCGTGTAGGCAGCATGTATGATCCGCTGAAGAGCGGGGCGACGCCGATCTATGGATGGAAGACCCCGGATATTTCCGGTGCAAAGAGCGATGACGGGCATGTCTACGTCGGGGGCTTTGCGATGAGCATGAAGCCGGACGGGACCGACCTGCGCGTGATCGGCCACAATTTCCGCAACAGCTACGAGCAGACCGTGACCTCCTTTGGCGAGGTCTTTCAGAACGACAATGACGATCCGCCGGCCGCGCGCACTGCCCATCTGCTCGAGTACGGCAATGCAGGCTTCTTTTCGCGTGACGGCACGCGCATCTGGTCGGCCGATCGCCGGCCCGGCCAGGATGTCCCAACCGCCGAGTGGCGTCAGGAGGATCCGGGCACGATGCCATCCGGGGACGTCTATGGCGCCGGTGCGCCGACGGGCATTGTTTTCTATGAGGGCGATGCTCTGGGTGCGAAGTGGCGCGGGGCGCTGCTAAGCGCGGAAGCTGCGCGGAACACGATTCTCGGATATTTTCCCGAGTTGAACGGAGCGGGGTACAAGCTCGAACGCTTTGATTTTCTCACGAGCAATCGAGAAGGGAAACTCGCGGGAATCGACAGCCTTCGCGGTGTCGTGAACGACGATCTGCAAACCTACTTCCGCCCGTCCGACATCGCAGTCGGACCCGATGGCGCCATCTATGTTTCAGACTGGTTCGACCCGCGCGTTGGCGGGCATGCCGATCGCGACGATACCCTCAGCGGCGCCATCTATCGCATCGCGCCGCGTGGCTTCAAGTCGCGCATCCCGACCTTCGACCTCAAGACCATGGAGGGCCGGATCGAGGCGCTGCGGAGTCCGGCGGTCAATGTGCGCTCGCTGGGATTCTTTGCGCTGCTCAAGGCGGGTGACAAAGCCGTGGAGCCGGTTGCACGGCTTCTTGGCGACAGCAACCCCTACATCGCGGCGCGTGCGATCGGCCTGCTCGCTCAGCTCGGACCCAAGGGCGTGGCGAAGGTTGAGGGCCTGTTGAACCATGCGGACGAACGCTTCCGCGCAGCGGCGTTCAAGAACCTGCGCTCGGGTCCCCGCGGACTCGAACACGCGGCCGCACTCGCGAAGGATCGCTCGGCGCTGGTTCGCCGCGAGGTGGCGCTGGCGATGCGCGATGTGCCATTTGCCAAGTCAAAGGACATTCTCCTCCAGCTTGCAGCGGGTTTTGACGGAATTGATCGCACGTATCTGGAGGCGTGGGGGACGGGTTGTATGGGCAAGGAGGCGGAGGTCTATTCGGAGCTCGCGCGGACTGCGACGAATCGCGATCCACTTGCCTGGACTTCCGCCTATGCGAAGCTCGTTTGGCGCCTTACACCGGAGGCTGCCGCCCCGCAGTTTGCGGCACGTGCGCGCGCGGAATCGTTGACAGAGGCGGAGCGTTTGGCGGCTGTCACCGCGCTGGGTTTCACACCGACGAGGGAGGCAGCCGATGCGCTGATCGACCTCGCGGCGAAAGGCAAGGGCCGCGTGCAGCAGCAGGCGCTGTGGTGGATCATCAACTATCGAAATCTCCGCTGGGGGCAGTTTCACCTCGATGCGGTGTTGAAGGAGCGTGGTATCTATGATCCGGATACGATTGCGCTGACCGGCATCGTGGTCCCGGAGCCGGGCCCGCGCAAACTGACGGATGCGGCTGCGATTGCGGCGTTGAAGGGCGATCCCAAGGCGGGAGCCGATCTCTTTTCGGCCTGCATGCTCTGCCATCAGCTTGGGGACAGGGGCATCGACTATGCACCGAATCTGACGGGCTGGGCGCAGCGGCAGTCGACGCTCGTGCTGATCGAATCGATCATCAATCCCTCGGCAGACATCGCGCATGGCTTCGATGGGGTGGAGATTGCGCTGAAGGATGGCACGATCATCCAGGGCCTCGCAATGTCGTCAGGCGATCCGGTGATCGTGCGTTCGACGGGCGGCGTGACACAGATGATTCCCGAGGACCGGATCAAGAGCCTGAAGCGGATGAATCGTTCGCTGATGTTGAGCGCCGAGCAGCTTGGATTCTCCGCTCAGGATGTGGCCAATGTGGTAGCCTACCTGAAATCGCTCTAAGGATCGGCGCGGAAGCTGGGCTGCCTTTCCCCGGCGGCGCGCACCTGCGCCCTCACCGTGCCCCCGGGCATTGTACGGGGGCGTGTCGGTTGGGGTGGCGGCTGCTGCTGAGCACGACACGGGATTGGCATCCCCTCCGAACGAGAGCGGAGTCGGGAGCTGGAAGCGTCCGCTACGCTCTGAGGTCAAACCGGGCACGACGAAGCGCGCCCCTCCCGGGCGGGGGTTTTTGGTCACGACGAAGCGTGCCCCTCCCGGGCGGAGGGGCTCAGGTGCCGTCGGCGGTGCGTTCGCGGCGGATGCTGGCGGGTGCGGGGGACTTGTCAGGTGCTGCCGCGGACTTGTCGGGTGAGGCCGGGGACTGGGCAATGTCGGCTGAAGATGGGGCTTCTTTTGAAGGGGTTGGGGGTGACTTCAATTGGCGGTCGCATTCGGCGATGGAGCGGAAGAGGGCGTTGATTTCCTCCATCTCTTCGGGTCTCAGCTTCTTCTTGGGGATCGTGCGATCGGCGTAGTAGTAGGAAAGCAGGGGATTGTATTCGAGGTCGTCGCCGAGATACACCGTGCCCGGGTCAGCACCGGCCGCGAGGTAGCCTTTCCCGTCGTAGTTTTTCTGCTGCGTGGCTCGCGCATCGGCCACGGCGAAGTCGGGGGCGCCTGCCGGTTCCGGATACCAGGAACCGTGTGTCGTCTGCACGCGCATGCGTGTCGTGCGGACTTGAGTGGGGGCGGGTTGATTGACGATCGCGCGAATGCGGTCCTCGGCGCGGGCGCGTTTCAGTCGGAGTGCCGCAATTTCCAAGTGACCCAGCCGCGCGGGTGCATCCGCGGCGGACGTTGTCGGTGTCGAATCGCTGTGGCGCGGACGCGGAGGAATGGAGATATCGACCACAATGCCGTCCTGCAGTTTGAGGATCTGACGCGGGTACCTGAGGATGCGTATGGAACCGCTTTCCATGCGGCTGGAGGGCTGTCCGTGGCTTGCGATGACCTCGTCGTAGGTCTGGCCAATCTGGGCGGCCCCGGCTGCGATTGCGGATGCGGAGAGGAGAAAACAAAGGGGAGCGAATTTCATGCCGGATGCGCAGGAGAACGATACAGAAGACCTTGTCATAGAGCGGCCACAGGCAGTATCAGATTTGCAGCGCAGAGCCATTTTGATGAAATCCTTACGCAACGATCCCCTTGAGACGGTTGGACGGACTATCTGGGGCGGGCGCCTGGGGTGTCAGGGCGCAAGATACAGGCAGATGCGCCCAGCGTGAGAATCGACGCCCATGTTCACATCGTCGGCACGGGCGTGGGCGGAACCGGATGCTGGTATCGTCCCAAGGGTCTGACGCGCCTGGGTGCACCCTTTCTCGTGCGGAGTGTGGGGCTCAGCACCCGGGACCTTTCGGGGCCTTCCTTTGATCAGCAGTACGTCGCGAAGATGCTGGAGTTTGTGAGAAGCTCCAACGTGCAGCGTGCGCTGATCCTTGCGCATGAGCTGCCGCATCGCGAGGACGGCACGCCTCTGCCGGAACTGGCGTCGTTCTATGTGCCGAACGACTATGTGCTCCGCCTCGCCGCCGAGCATCCGGAGTTTCTCGCCGCAGTTTCGATCCATCCTGCACGCCGCGACGCGCATGAGGAGCTTGAGCGCGCGATTGCGGGAGGGGCGGCTGCGCTCAAGTGCCTGCCAAACGTCCAGGGCATTGACTGGAACGATCGCCGCCATACCCGGTTTCTCGAGCGCATGGCGGAGGTGGGGCTTCCCATGTTGGCACATACCGGAAGCGAACGCACGATGCCGGTCAGGGACGCCACCCTGGCGAATCCACGCGTGCTTACGCGCCCGCTTGAAATTGGAGTGACCTGCATCGCCGCGCATTGCGGCACCGGAACGATGCTCGTGGATACGGATTACTTGGATGCCTTTGCAGAGATGGTGGAGCGGTTTCCCCGCCTGTATGGCGACAACAGCGCGCTTGCGGGGATGACGTTTCGATTGCGGCCGTCGGCCTTGCGCCGGCTGACGACTGCTCCGCTTGCGGAGCGAATCCTTCATGGGAGCGACATCCCTGTTCCTGTAAGCGGTTTGCTGGCATGGGCGGGGCGGATGATGTCGTGGTCGCAATACCGGAGCGCCGCGCGCATCACGAATCCCATGGAGCGCGATGCCGTGCTGAAGCGCTACCTGGGATTTGACGAGGCCACGTTCACCCGTGCGGCGGGAGTTCTGCGGCTTGCAAAGCCGTTGCAGGCGAAAGGATGAAGGGTCGGATTGTGGGGCGGAGACAAGCGCGGCGCTTTACTTCCGGCGCGACTGACATTTGGTTCTGGTCGAAGATTTCCTTCAGCCATGGCCTTTGGACCCACCTTTCTGCGAAGCACAGCGGCACTGATGTTGTCGGCTGGCGGAGCCGCGTGCGCATTTGCTGCTCCTGTGCCCTTTGATCTCGGTCTGCCGCCCTTCGAGGTGCTGATGCAATCCCTTCCGAAATGGGGCGACAATTTGGTCGAGGTAAACGTGTCACGCGAACGCTACGATGTCGCGCGCGATGCCGGGAAGGGCGACAAACCGCCACAGATCTATTCGTCGCCCGTGCTCATGCCTGCGGCGTGGCCGCGGGATCTGAAACGGGGGACGATTGAAGCGGTGTTTTCCTTCTCGCTCGACAGTGAAGGAGCGATCACGGACATCGCCCGCCTGTCGGAGCTTCATCCTGCGCTCGAGCGTGTGGCCACGCTGTATATTGCGCGCCTGAAGTATTCACCCGCGGAGAAATCCGGAAAGGCTTCGGCTGCCAAGGGTGAGATTACGCTGAGGTTCCAGACTGACGGGATCTTCCCGGACTAGGAATTACCGAAACTTCCGACGGCTTGTCCCGCTCCGGGGTGATCAAACACGATGTTCTGGAGAGCGTGCGGCGCTTTCGAGTTCGCTCACGCGGCGTTCAATCCGCTCCACTGCCGTGGCGAGCCGGTTGTTTGCCTGGATGACAGTGGTGTCACCCAGTTGGGAAAGCTGGCGGGAATCCTGAAGGTAATGACTTGAATGTGCGAGGAGTTGCGGCTGCAGACCGATCGTGTCGGCAATGCGATTCATGGCCCTCCATTGCATGCGGGTCATGACGAGCAGGGTCAGGAGGATCGCCGCGCCGGCGATCCCTGAGATCCAGAGCAGGGTCCAGTACGAGCGGTTTGCCGCCTGTTCCTGGTGGTAACGATCATATTCGGCGCGTGCTGCCGCCTCCTGCTGGCGCTGGTTGACGACTGACAAGGAGGCGCGTAGCGCGTCGAGGCGTGCGTTGAGATCCTCGCTCTGCCTGCGCGCGACCTCCTGGGCCTCGATGCGGTTGCTGGCGATCGCCACTTGCGCGGCGCGCAATTGCTCGCGCAGGAACTGGTACGATTCGAGAAGTTCAATGCGCGTGCGTTCATCGGGTGAGAGCGCCTGCGTGGCTGTGGGCGATGTCGAACGGGTCGTGGCGGACGAGTCCGCTGATGTCGGTTTCTGCGCGAAACCGACATGTATCCCCAGGGTCAATGAGGCTGCCAAGGCAAGCAGCACGATGCAGCCCTGCGGCAAACAAGAGGGGGTGGAACGTTGGGTCACCGAAAGCGGAAGCCTTTGTTCGAGGTTCCGGGAAGTCAACTTTTGCGACCGCGCGAGAATGCCGGTTACCCAGACGGAAACCGTCGGAGGTTGATTCGGGAGGGGCGGGAATTTCCGTCGATTGGGGCGCTATCACCCTGCGCTCAACGTCGAGCAAGGATGGGGTTGCAGCCGTCAGGTGTAAGACCCCATGCTGCCCCATTCGCACCATGATGAAGATCCTATCCCTTGCCCTGTTTGGTCTGAGCACGCTGGCGTTTTCTGCGGCACCGGCGACGAAACCCATTCGTGCGCTCATGGTGACCGGCGGCTGCTGCCATACCTACGATACCCAGAAGGTCCTTCTATCCGAAGGCATTTCCGCCCGGGCGAATGTCGTGTGGACGATCGTGCAAGAGGGCGACACCCGGGAGCATAAGGCATCGATCTACGAGAATCCCGACTGGGCGAAGGGCTACGATGTTGTGTTGCACAACGAGTGCTATGGCTTCGTTGACGACGTTGCCTTCGTCGAGCGCATCACCGCGCCGCACAAGGCCGGGCTTCCCGCGGTGATGATCCACTGCTCGTCCCACAGCTATAGGAATGCGCAGACGGATGAGTGGAGAAAAGTGATCGGCATCACATCGAGGAGTCACGAGAAGCGACGCGACATGCTGGTGAAATCCAACGGCACGAATCACCCGGTCATGATCGGATTCCCTGCCGATTGGGCGAATCCCCAGGATGAACTTTACAAGAACGAGAAGATCTGGCCCGGTGCGATTCCGCTGGCACGCGCGTATGGGGTCGAGACCCAGAAGGAGCACGCGGTCATCTGGGTGAACACGTATGGCAAGGGACGGACGTTTGCGACCACGCTCGGTCACCAGGATTCCACGGTCGGCAACCCGGTGTTTCTCGACCTCGTGACGCGCGGTCTGCTCTGGGCCTGCGGAAAGCTTGATGACAATGGAAAGCCGAAGCCCGGCTATGGCCCGGCCGGCAAGTAGGCGGCCCCGCGTGCTTGGCAACGCGGACGTTGCGCCGGGCGTCAGCTCCCGAGTTGGAAAAATACGCGCAGGCGTCGCAGGACGCTTGTACGGGTGGAGTCGATTCTGGCAGTCGAGGCGGTGCCTATCGCGAGCTTTTCATTGGCGAGTTGACGCTTCACGAGGACATCCGTCAATCCGTTGAGGAGTGCGGGATGCGCCGCGAGCAATTGAGCCAGGGCGTCCTTCGTGATCTCAATTGCGGCAACTTCGTCGCGTGCTGTAACCGTTGCGGATCTCTTTTCGCCAGTGAGCACGCACATCTCGCCCAGGCAATCCCCTGCGTTCAGCGTGGCCACGGTGACATACTGACCTTCACGCGCAATGCTCACGTCGACGTGTCCTTTCACCAGCAGGAACATGGAGGCGCCCTCCTCACCTTGGCGCACGAGTTGTTCCGCGGCGGCGAAGAGCTTGGACTTTCCTGCCGCCAGCAACTCCCCGGCCTGTTTGTCATCGAGGAAATTGAAAACCGGGTTGGTCCGCAGCGCCTGAAGGGCTGTCGTGTGCAGGGAGTCGCCTGACGCCTGGGCTGCTGCGCGGTGGAGCGTGAGTTGAGGATAGGGAATCTCGAATCCCGCGCGTTTGGCGGCGTACCAGCAGTGCACGCGAACTTCGCTCATCACGGGGTCCATCAGACCATGATCCTCGATCCAGACATTGATTTCGTAGATGACGGCGGAGTCAGCGAATTCCTTCAGGTAGACGACGGGGGCAGGATCGCTGCAGACGCCCGGCACGCTGGCTGCGGCCTCCTGAAGTACCCGCTGAGCCTGCGCGGGTGGCACATCGTAGTGTAGGCCGATCAGGGGTTTGACGGCGTGTTTGCGGGTGGGTTTTTCGAAGTTGAGAATGGCCTGCTTGACGATGTTGCTGTTGGGGACGTCGATCATGACGTCGTCATTCGTGATCAGGCGCGTGGTGCGCCATGAGAGTTCGATGACCTTGGCGTGAGTGCCCTCGATCTGGAGCCAGTCACCGGGCGTGAATGACTTGTCGAAGTGGAGCCCGATCCCCGCGATCAGGTTTCCCAACAGATCCTGCATCGCGAGGCCGAGGATGATCGCGATCACGCCCGAACCCGCGAGCAGACCGGGCACCTGGACCTTGTAGATGAACTGGAGGACCACGAGGACCGTCATCAGGATGACGGCCAGGGCAGTGGCATCCGGAAGCACGCGGGGAACATGGACCGATTTTCCCGGGTGAACGGAGGCACCGCGGAACCAGGCGACGCGGTTGACGATCCGCGCGAGGGGGAACGCTGCGAGCAGGAGCGCGATGGCGCTGATCTGCTGCAGGGCGGTGCCCCGGTGGGGCGACTGCCATCCGCTGAAATGGATCCCGGCGACCAGCCCTGCGAGAAGCGCGAAACCGTGATAGGTCCATCCGAAGCGAAGACCTCGGGCGCGACGCAACACCTGCGCCAGCGCAACCAGCGCAAAGTAGGAAACCAGGGCGACTCCCGCGATGATGAGGGAATCGCGGAGGTTGGGGAGGCTATCGATCATCGGTGCGCCAGCTTGCCAACCGTTGCGGGCAGGTCAGCACTATTTCGCCGGGGCAGGGGGCTCGGGATCGTTTGGCAGGCGTTCGAGGCGATCGTCGAGCGGTGGATGCGTTGAAAAGACCGCACGGGATGCACCGCCGTTGTCGCGCCGAAGCCGGAGAAGGACTGCGCGCAGGCCGCCTGGTGCGAAACCCGTGGTGGCGGCAAGGTTGCGACCCTGTTTGTCCGCATCGAATTCGGTGCTTGGGTCGAAGCCCTTTTCCAGGATCTGGGAGGTCACCAATGAGATGGCTTCGTCGAATTTTGCAAAGTCGCTGCTGCGCGCGGCGACGAGTCCGGCGACGCCGCTCAGAAATTCCCCGCGTGCGATGATCTTGAGGGCGTGGCGTCGGTCGATGTGTTCAATTTCGTGCGCGAGCGCGCCGGCGAGTTCGTCGTCGGAGTCCAGCCGCTGGTAGAGTCCGCGCGTGATGAAGACGCGCCCCCCGGGGGCGGAAAAGGCGTTGACGGCGCCGGAGTCGAGCAGGCCGAAGGTCCAGGTCAGATCCTGACGATCAGCATACCGGGCGAGGGCGCGGCCGACGAGATTGACGCGTTGGGTTGCGGCTTCGTCGCGCCACACGCCGCCGAAGCGGTTGACGATCTCGATGGCGACGGCGTCGCCCACGGCGAGTTCCTCCTCGAGCGAGAGGCCGGTGGCCCCTTTGAGCACCTTGCCAGCCTGTGCGGCGGTGGTGCCTGCCTTTTTGATCTTTTCGCCGAGTTCCCCAAGGTTGGGAAATGCGGCCTGCGCGAGCGGAGAACAGGCAAGGAGGAGGGTGGCCCACACGGTGACGGTCCGGAAGTGCGCGATTTTCATGGGCGGTATTCCCCTTTCTTGCCCGCCTTGAGGAAGGCATCGACGTCTGCGCCGGTAGTCTTGGCCGCGTTCTTCTCCAGCCATGCGAGGTCATCTCGGGCATTTCCGGCGCCATGCCGTCCTGCGTAGGCGGATCCGGCGTCGCTGAGTGGACGTGCCGCGGCGACTGTGTTGGTGGCGGAAGCGCTGAGGGTGGTCAGTCCGGCGGCGGGGGCATGGACGGGCTTGGTGGCGGCGACATTTCCCTCGAAGATCCAGCCGCTTGAATGTTTGGATTTCACGTGAAGCCAAGGTCCGCGGGTCTCGATTACTTTCAGGACCTCGGCGAATTCGGCCTTGCCGACGGGGGTGGCGAGAGCGTTTGGCTCGGCCAGCAGATGGGTCTCCGCACGTTTGGCGTAGGCGGTGGAGCCCTTGTCATACGCGATGGCGCTCGACGCAAGGGTCAGGCAGATGAGCGCGCCCCGGATCGCGTGAAGTGAGGAAGGGTGAGATTTCATTTGGATTCGAGAGTTAAAACCGGTTCCCAGCCTGCGGGCACGCTTTTTGCGAGAAGGGTACGGGCCTCGTTCAGATAGCGGAGTGAGACCTTGTCGCCCGGACAAAGTTCGAGGGCCTCTTCGTAGGCCGTGACTGCGGTGGAAAAATCGGCGGCGTTGAATGCCCGGAAACCCGCGATCGACCGTTCGGCAAACCGGAGCGTTGCAGCCGGGGCGCCGGATGCGGGGCAGAGCGGTTCGTGCACCGCGACGGCCTCCGTCTTGCCCTTTACGCGGAGGAGGGCTACCGGCCGTGTAACGATGCTGCGCGTGACCGCCTGAGCCGTGAGCGGTCCGATCAGTATCCGCGTATCGAATACCTTGTTCGCCCCTTCCAGCCGCGAGGCGAGGTTGACCGCGTCGCCGAGCACGGTGAAGTTGCGCTTGCGTGTGGAGCCCACGTTGCCGACCACGGCCTCGCCGGTGTTTAGTCCGATGCGCAGGCTGAGCTGGACGCCGTAGTCGCGTTTGAGTCGGACGTTTAGAGCCTCCAAGCGACGGCCGCACGAGAGTGCGGCGAGGCAGGCCGCCTCGGCGTGATTGGGGAGATCCTCGGGATGTCCGAACACCGCCATGACGGCGTCCCCGATATACTTGTCGACATAACCGCCGTGCTCGAACACCGCGCTGCTCAGCTCCTCGAGGCAGAGGTTGATGATCAGGACGAGTTTTTCTGCCGGCATGCTTTCGGACAGCGCGGTGAAACCGACCAGGTCGGAGAAGAAAAGGGTGACCTCCCTGCGTTCCCCTCCGAGCCCGAGTGCCTGGGGATCGGCGATCAGTTTCCGCACGACCGCGGGTGAGACGTAGGCTCCAAACCAACCCTGGATCTCACGCTTTCGGGCGCGTTCGAAGGCAAAACTCGCCACGGCGACCGCGGAAAACGCAGCGGTTGCACCGACAACGGGAGATGCGGGTGAAATCCAGAGACCGGAGAGGAAACCAACGATGCTTCCGCCGAGTGCGACAAGAACTGCGGTGGCGGCGACGAGTCCGGCGATGACGAGACCGCGACCTGGCCGTCCGAACCAGGCGATCAGGGCAACGGCGAGAAGGAGCGCGAGTGTAGCCAGGCTCGGCGGGGCATCCTTGAGGAACCGGCCATCCCGGGCGTTCGCATAGGCGGTCCAGTGGACGATGACTCCGGGCTCCGGTGCATGCAGGGGAGTGGCCACTTCGTCGAAGGTGCCAGCAGCATTTGCTCCGACAAAAACCACCTTTCCGCGGACGCGCTCGAAGATTTCTCCGGCCGGTTGCGGTTGCGCCTCAACGGCCTTCATGAGTTGCACGGGGTCCATATCGGGAGCGCTGGCGAGGGCGTTGCCGAGAAGTTCCAGTCCGCCCGCGACAAACGGCGCTGCGGGCAACACATCGATCTTGCGGGCTCGCAATTGATCGAGTGTGCCGCGCCAGCGAAGGCGCGTCTCGGCGGGCAACTGCACGGGGGCATCCGGACCTGATGCGGACGATGCCAGCGAGTGTATCCAGCGGTAGGTCCTGATCACACCATCGGCGTCGGGATCGATCTCAACGGATCCCCAGCGGGTGGTGGGATTAAAAAGCGACGGATGGGCGCCTCGAAAAGAGTCCGACCAGAAAACGGGAACGCGATTGTGCAGCGAGCCCAGGCGCAGTCCCGGTATGCCCGCGCTGACGGCACCGAGCAGAAGGTCCTGCTCCGTGGCGTCTGAATTTTCGAGGAAGAGAAAATCTCCGACGATGCCCTTGGCACCTGCGCGGTGAAGTGCGGCAAACAGCCCGGCGAACGCCTTGCGGGGCCAGGGCCAGCGCATGCCATAGGCCTCATTTCCCATGGCTGCCAGCGACTGTTCATCAACGAGCACGAAGGCGGTTTCCCCGGGTGCGGGTGCCCGGGAGGCGAAGAGCCGCTGGAGCGAGTCGTGCCAGGTTCGGTCCAGCGGTTGCAGCGCGCCCATTTGAGCGAGCAGACCCACAACGATCAGAGCGATCAGAGGAGCGAGAAATTTGGAAAAACGCGATCGGGCTGTCGGTGAAATCGACACGGGAAGGTTGCAATGGCGGGGTGACTATTTCTCTGGCTGAGGGCGTAGGCTCAACCTCGGCTCTTGCGAGCGGCCGCTTGTAACGAAAGCGAAGGCCTCGGGAGTGCGTCGGAGCTGGTGTCGGGAGCGGAATGGGACGGGGAATCCATTGCGGCGGGGCAGCAGACCAAGATTCCTGCGGGCGTGCAATCGGGATTGTGACAGGCGGGCATTCACCCGCGTCGGTCTGGTCTCCGCCTACGCGGGAGGGAGACATCTCCCGAGGGCGAAATGACTCAGCGCAGCGGAGCGATCTGGAGGTCGAAAATCGCGGCGGAGTTTTCCATCACCGTCATGAGCACGGGTACAAACGTGTCCCAATCCTGATTTGCCCCGAACTGGCTGTCCCAGGAAATGAACAACTGTCCCGGCAGCATGTTTGACGGTTCGATCACGATGCGGATGTCCTTTTCCCAGTCGGCGATTTTTACGTAACTCAATGCGGCGGGACGTTCGATCCCGGGAACCACTGCAAAGCGCTGCAGAAACTCCGAGGCGGTGTAGGGTTCATCGACCTTGATGTGGGCGGTTGCCGAAAAATTGCGGATGGTTTCCGGGCGGGCATTGGCTTCCTGGTGAAGGAAGCGGACAAAGAGCTGCTGGATGATTTCCCAGTCGCCGGCGGAGCGCGCATTCTTGACCCCCACGCGCATGCGATCAGCGGTGCGGACAAGGAATCCGTTTTCCCCAAAAAACTGGGCGAGGATCTCGTAGCCGAAGATGGGATCCCAGGTCTTGACACGGACCTGGTCGGGCCTGAGGCGGAAGCCTTCGGGGTCGCACAGCCATTCGGAGAAGGTGCGGATATCCTCATGGTTGAGGGCACGGACCTGGGACAGGGGTGTTTCAATCTGCAGGTTGAGGAGTTCGATCTGGCAGGGAGTCATTGCGGGAGGCTGTTGAATCGACGGACTGGCGCGTCGAAGGCAAACCCTAATTGCAGGAGGCAATTCCGAATCGAAGTGGGTCGTTTGCACGCACTTCAACAATTGCACGGCAATGGCTGGATTTTTGGGGTTGACCGTGGTCGTCCAGGCAATGGCCTTGGATGCGATGGATCGGGAAATACGCATCCAGGCCTGCCCTCATGGGGTTCATGTCACGGCGGGCGCCGTGCGGCATGCGATGCCTGTTCCGGCAGTTCCTTGCCCATCGAATTTTGTCCCATGAAAACCACCGTACCGTTGCTCAACCCAGCCTTCTTCCTTACCAGCCTTGCAACATGCGCGCGCTCGTTCGCCCATGCCGGCGTCCGGATCCGCAGGTTGATGGCAGGTGTGATTGCGTTCAGCGCGCTCACCGGTGCAGCGGTGGCTGCTCCGGCGGTCACGGGTGTGGATACGCCTGTTGCCGGCGCCTATCCCGGAGGAGCCAACCTGGATTTTTTTGTCTTCTTCAACGAGCCGGTGAACATCACGGGCCTGCCGCGCATTCAGGTGACCATGAACTCGGGCGCGGTCTATGCGACCTACTTTTCGGGAAGCGGATCGACGACCATTCGTTTTCGATATGTCACGGTGCCGGGTGACAGCGATCCTGACGGGATTGTGCTCGCGGGCTCGATCGACCTGAATGGAGGCACGATTCGCAATGGCGCGCTTCAGGACAGCAGCCTTGTCCTGTCGAATGTTGGTCCGACCGCCGGGATTATCGTCGAGGCAATACCATTGGTTGTTACCTCGGTTGCCGTACCTTCCAGCGGACTCTACAAGGCGGGGTCGACGCTCGATTTCACGGTCAATCTCAACAAGGTCGCCAACCTCAGCACGGGTGGCCTGCCGTTTCTCCCCATCACGCTCGACAGCGGAGGCGCACCGTTTGCGATTTATGTGTCGGGCTCCGGCTCTTCAGCGCTTCTCTTCCGTTACACTGTCGGGACAACGGACCTTGATCCCACGGGGCTGCTGTTGTCGGGTACGATCAATCTCAATGGCGCAACCCTGCGTGATGCCGCGCTCAACGATGTGGTGCCCACCCTTAATGGCATCGGTGGAACGAGTGCCGTGGTGATTGACGGCGTTGCGCCGACAGTCGTCAGCTCCAATCGAGTGGGGCCCGCATCGACTCATGCCACGAGTGTTGCTTTTACCGTCACGTTCAATGAGTCGGTCAGTGGCGTTGATCTTACGGACTTTGAGCTGACCAAGACGGGCACTGCAACGGGTGTCCTGAATTCGCTCGTGCCCACATCCCCCGGAACATTCACGGTCAATGTCACGGGTGTTGGCGGTGACGGCAGCCTTCGCGTCGATCTCAAGTCTTCGGGCACGGGAATCGTAGACGCCGCCGGAAACAGTGCCGTGGCTGGTTTTACCGGCGGGCAGACGATCACCGTCGACAACACGGTGCCCGCTGTGGCAATCGGTGCACCTTCGACACCCGACACCGACAGCGGTCCGCTCTCCTTCACGATCACTTACACCGGTGCGGATTCTGTCACGCTGAGTCCTGCGGATGTCACACTCAACACAACCGGGGGCGTCACGGCGACGCTGCAGGTTTCCGGCACCGGTCTGACGACCCGGGTCGTGACGCTCACCAACATCCAGGGAGCCGGTACCCTTGGAATCAGCATTGCCGCGGGGACCGCTTCGGATCTCGCGGGCAATGTTGCGCCGGGGGCGGGGCCCAGTGTGGCCGTCGCCGCGAACCAGTCACCCGTACTTGCCCAGGCGATTTCCGCGAAGTCGGTCGGATACAAGACACCGTTTACCTACGTCATTCCGGCAGGCATGTTTGTTGATCCCAACCCGGGCCAGACGCTTACCTACTCGGTTTCTGGGCTGCCGGAAGGCATCACCTTCAATCCGGCGACGCGTTCCTTTTCAGGCACGGCTGCGATTGGCGCGTCGGAGATTGTCGTGACGGCGACGGATGACGGCACGCCGGCGCGCAGCTCGAGTTCTTCCTTCACGCTATCGGTCATCAAGGCAGTGATCACCGTGAAGGCGGACGACAAGACTCGGCCGTATGGTTCCGAGAATCCGACACTCACGGCAACAATGACGGGTTTTGTCGGTGGGGAAACCCTGGAGACGTCTGGCATCACCGGTGCACCCGCGCTGACGACGACTGCGACCACGGCCAGCTTTGTAGGAACGTTTCCAATCACCAGCACTATTGGAACCCTCGCTGCTGCGAACTATTCCTTTGTGATGGCGCCGGGAACGCTGACGGTGAGCAAGGCGGTGCTGACCGTCAAAGCGGACGACAAGTCACGCGCCTACAACACGCTGACGCCGACGCTGACCGCATCCATCACGGGATTTGTCAATGGGGAGACCTCCTCGGTGCTGTTCGGCGCGCCCATCCTGTCGACGACGGCGACGGCCACGAGCAACATTGGCACTTATCCCATCGTCGTCGAAATCGGCTCGCTGCAGGCTGCCAACTACACTTTCTCGAATCTGATCAACGGAACGCTGACGATTTCCGCTTCGCAGCTTACGATCGTGCTCGAGGGGCTGAGTCGCGTCTACAACGGTCAGCCCCAACCCGTCAGCGCGACGACCACGCCCTCCGGTTCGGCCTTGCTGTTCACCTATGACGGCAGCCCGACAGCCCCGACCAATGCGGGTTCCTATACGGTGCAGGCGACTTCCGCCGATCCGAACTTTGGCGGCACTGCGACGGGCACGCTGGTCATCGCCAAGGCCTCGCAGACCCTGACATTCAACCTTCCCTCGATCACGATCGGTGTACCGGTGGCGCTGTCGGCGACGGCAAGTTCCGGGCTGCCCGTGAGTTTCTCGGTTGTTTCCGGCAATGCGACGATTGTGGGCAATCTGCTGACCGTCAATGATGGGGCGCTCGTCACAATCCGGGCCCAGCAGGTGGGCGATGGCAATTACAACGCGGTCCTGGTCGACCGCACGACCGGATCGAGCAACCGCGCCGCGCAGTCCATCAATGCGGTGACGCCGGGCGACAAACTGACGACATCGGCACCCTTCTCGGTGGTTGCGACCGCTACCTCGGGGCTGCCGGTGTCGATCAATCTGGTGAGCGGCCCTGCGACCCTGTCAGGCAACGTGGTCACGCTGACGGGTGCGGCGGGCACGGTTGTGCTTCGCCTCAGCCAGGCAGGAAATGCGACCTATCTTCCTGCCCCCGATGTCATGCTTTCGATCGCGGTCTCATCGACCGGCGCCTCGACCTATTTTGGCACCGTGCTCAGTGGCGCCGGTGGAACGCGAAACGGTGATATCGGTGCCACGTATCGCACGTCGTCCAACCAGGGCACATTGCTGATTCTTGCGCCATCCCTACTGGTGAACACCGCGGTTGATTTTGCGCTGACAGGCAACTCGTTCACGCGCACCGTCGAGGTCAGCAATGGGACGCCGATTCCACTGACAATCACGGGTCAGATTTCCAACGGAGTGCTCACCGGCACCATCGAGCCCATCGGGCAGACCTTCAATGCGCCGCTGTTGTCGACGGAAGGCACCCAGGCTCCCTATGCGGGATTCTACCAATTGACTGCGCTGGGCTCGTCGAAGGGAACCACGTATGTGGCGGTGGGCCCGCAGAACCAGGTTCTTGTGCTTTCCATTCTTCCGCTCAGCCGTGTAGCCGGCACGACGACACTGGCGCTGGATGGCACGTTCGCGTTCACCTCGGGGAGCACGGTGGTGCAGGGCAAGTTGGATGCGGCTACGGGATCGATAACCTGCACGATTGCGCCGCAGAGCCTGCCGGCCATCGCGTTTGCCGGTGTGCGTTCATCGATCGCTCCCAACGACAGGCTCATCAATGTGTCCGCGCGTTCGAAGGCAAATGGAGGGGCGAATCCGTTGATCACCGGCTTTGTGATTGCGGGAACCTCGCCCAAGACCGTCCTGGTGCGCGGGATTGGCCCGGGTCTGCAGCCGTACGGCGTGCAAGGGTTTCTTGAAACGCCCACCGTTCAGCTCTTCAACGGCGGGAACAAAGTGGGAGAGAACACGGGATGGGGGACCCTGCCCAATCTGTCGGACGTGAGGACGGCGTTTGCTCGTGTGGGAGCATTTCCGCTGGCCGAGGGCTCGGCCGATTCGGCCCTGCTCCTCACACTCAATCCCGGCGGCTACACGGTGCACATCAGCGGCGGCACGGGCATTGCGCTCGCGGAAGTCTACGATGCGAGCGCGAATCCCCAGCTGGAGAGCCAGCGATTGATCAATGTCTCCGTCCGCAATGAGGCCGGGTTTGGAGAGGAAACCCTGATTTGCGGATTCATCGTGTCGGGCAATGCGCCCAAGAAGGTCCTGATCCGCGGCATCGGTCCCACGCTCAGCGACTATGGTGTCCAGGGCTTCCTTGCCGACACCGTGCTCAAGGTCTTCACGGGTGAAACCTTCCTGGGTGAGAACGACAACTGGAGTGCCGACTCCGCACTGGCGCTGGTGAATTCGCAGGCGGCTTCAGCGACGGGAGCGTTTGCATTGCCTCTCGGCAGCAAAGACTCCGCGATCGTCCTGACGCTTGCACCGGGTGCCTACACCGCCCAGGTCTCCTCGGCGGTTGCCGGGGTGAAGGGTGTTGCGCTCATCGAAGTGTACGAGGTGCCCTGATGGCCCGGCGCCTTTCTCACGTTTCTCGGTGCATGCGTGTCATCGCGCTGTGCACCGCGTCGTTCTTGTTGCCCAGCGAAGGTCTGTGCGCGGCTTCTTCGCCCCAATCCACACCATCCGAAGTCAGGGGAAGGATTATTATCAGCCGTTCGGATGCAGCATGGCAGTCCCAGCAGATCCAGGAGGCCTGCATCCTGCCGAATCCCCGCGATCCTTCCAAACTCGTGATGTTCTATTCGGGTGTGCCGAAGACGAACCGTGTGCTCTGTGAGGTCGGCAAGGCGTGGGCGGACGTTGCGGATCCCTTCACGTGGCATCAGGACGTGGGAAATCCCATCTTTGGCCCCAGCGGGCGCGGTTGGGACGCGCGTACGATGCGGCTCGACGCGGTTCTCCACGTTCCGGAGGAGGATGCCTACTACATCTACTACTCGGCGACCACGGGTGGGATTCAGGATCACATCGGTCTGGCCATCACGCCAGTGGGCGACGGCTACGCCTCGGTAAATGCCGGTACCATCAAACGCTACGGGGATGCTCCCATCCTCGCACCCGAGCCTGCGGCACCGTTTTACGAGAAGATGGTATCACAATCGGCCGTGTGGCGTGAACCGGGAAGCAAGCCCGGCACCTGGGTGTGGTACATGTACTATTCCTACAGGGGCAAGGATGGCACGCTGCCGGGATTGCGTTTGGCGACATCGACCGACGGAAAGACGTGGCAGCGGCATTTCAACACTGCTGATCCCCGAGGCATGGGGCAGATTTTTGAGTCAACGCCGGATGCCTACTACGAGTGGCATCAGGTGCAGAAAATCGGTCAGACGTACGTTCTCTTCATCGAAGTTGGCCTTTCGAAGGGCCAGCGCTGGCGTCCTGTTGTTGCGGTCAGCAGGCATCCCGATCGCGGCTGGAAACAGTTGGATGTGGATACGGTCCTGCAGACAAAGTGGAAGGGATTGTATCGCGACGACGCCCTGTACCATGTGGCCACACCCGCCAGCTATCAGATTGGCGGCAAATGGTATCTGTTTGTGCAGGCATGTCCGCTCCCTGCCAATCGCAACTATATCGATGGCCAATGGGACATCTGGGCGGTTGCTTCAGACCTGAAGATTACAACGCTGCCCGGATTGGACGAAATCTACATTCCGGGCGTGCTTGCTGCACGCTGAGTTTGCCGATGATCGACTGGGGGCAGCCCCTACCGATCAGAAGGAATCACCCCTTGTTCCCGGAGCCACGCCTCCGCGAGAGTGGGCCAGTCGGATGTGGATCCAAAGCCGCGTTTCATGGCGAAGCCATGGCCGCCATGCTGAAAGAGGTGCATGTCCGCGGGCACCTTGGCGCGAGTCAATGCCTGGTAGAAAAGGATGCTGTTTTCCACGGGCACGGTCCGGTCGTCCTGCGCATGAAACAGAAGCGTCGGGGGCGTGCGTGCGGTCACCTGCTTTTCGACCGACAACAGCTCGAGCAGTTTCCGGGTCGGCGCCTTGCCGAGGAGCGATACACGCGAACCTGCGTGCGCCACCGGATCCTCGAAGGTGATGACCGGATACATCAGAATCAGGAAATCCGGCCGGGCGCTTACGCTGTCGATTTCGGCTCCGGTTCGGGCATCGGCATGATCAAAGAGCGTGCCCGCGCACGCGGCGAGATGGCCGCCCGCGGAACTTCCCATGGCACCGATCCGGTCGGGGAGAACGCCGAACTCTGCGGCGCGCGAGCGGACCAGCCGCACGGCGCGTGCGATGTCCTGAAGGGGAGCGGGATGGCCGTAGTCCTTGATCCGGTAGTTGAGCACGAATCCCGTGATGCCCAAGGTGCCCAGCCATCGTGCATACTGCGTGCCTTCGCGATCGGTCACGACGGTTGAATAGCCTCCCCCTGGAATGACGATCACCGCAGATCCCTTGGCACGATCGACCGCGGGCTTGAGGTAGGTGATAGAGGGCTCCCTGGCGGGATCAACTGCTGCTGGGCTGCCGGCCTTGACCTTGAGATTGATGCCGGATTGCGGCACACCTTCGGGCCACAAGGGGATGACGGTATTGTCAGCGGGAGCGCCCATTGCCGTTTGAGCTGCCAGGGCGAGGGAGGTTGTGGTCGCGAGCAGAGCAGATCGTGTTGTCATGGTCTCGAAATGAAGGGTGACAGCGGCGCCGCCCTGGTCGCGTTGCGGCCTGGCTACCGTTTGTACGGAAGCGGATAGCGTTTGGCGAGCAGGTCGACGCGTCCGCGGGCATCCGCCAGGGCTGCTGCCTCATTTGGGGTGCCCGCTGCCTTCAGGACGATGTCAATGGCTTCGGCGACCAAGGGCATGTCGGGCTCCGTCAATCCGCGCGTTGTCATTGCGGGTGTTCCGATGCGAATGCCCGAGGCCTGGAAGGGCGAGCGGGTTTCGAACGGCACGGTGTTCTTGTTTAGCGTGATGTGCGCCAGATCGAGCGTCTCCTGGGCCTTCTTGGCGGTGAGCTCCGGGAGGTTGTGGCGAAGGTCTACGAGGAAGAGATGGTTGTCGGTGCCGCCGGAGACCACCTTGTAACCCTTCGCCATCATGGCGGCGGCAAGGGCCTTGGCGTTCTTCACGATCTGCTGGGCGTAGCGGGCGAAATCGGGCTTCAGGCATTCGTTGAAGCAGACCGCCTTGGCAGCGATCACATGCATGAGCGGTCCGCCTTGGGCGCCGGGAAACACGGCTGAATCGACCGCCTTCGCATGTGCGGCCTTGCACAGGATCAGTCCGCCCCGGGGGCCGCGCAGCGTCTTGTGGGTTGTCGTGGTGACGAAGTCCGCGTGGGCGACGGGCGAGGGATGCACGCCGCCGGCGATCAGCCCCGCGATGTGGGCAATGTCGGCGAACAGCAGGGCACCCACGCTTCGGGCGATCTCGCCCATCGCTGCGAAATCGATTGTGCGCGAGTAGGCGCTGGCCCCGACGGTGATCATTTTCGGCTGCTCGCGCTTGGCGACGGCGGCGAGTTCGTCGTAGTCGATCAGGCCATTGTCCTCACGCACGCCGTATTGGAAAAACTGATACAGCTTGCCCGAGAAGTTGGCGGGATTGCCATGGGTCAGGTGACCACCGTGCGAGAGGTTCATGCCGAGAACCTTGTCGCCCGGCGACAGCACCGACGCGTAGACAGCGAAGTTGGCCTGTGCGCCGGAATGGGGCTGCACGTTGGCGTGCTCTGCTCCGAAAAGGCGCTTGGCGCGCTCGATGGCGAGTGACTCGACCTTGTCGACATGTTCGCAGCCGCCATACCAGCGTTTGCCCGGGTAGCCCTCCGCGTACTTGTTGGTGAGGACGCTGCCCTGCGCCTCCATGACGGCGGGGTAGGTATAATTTTCCGAGGCGATCAGCTCCAGGTGGCTTTGCTGGCGGGCGAACTCGGCCGAAATGGCGGCGTTGATTTCAGGGTCAACCGTTGCGAGAGGCTGGGTGTTGAGCATGGTGTTGGAAAAGTGGCGAGGCGGCGGCAAACGGGCCCTTGAAGGCGGCCCGGGAAAAGGGCTCAGCTAGACAGGAAACCCTGCCTTCGGAAACCAAAAAACCTAGGAGGTTCGGGATGTCCGCTCCTTGAGAAACGCCACGACGGAAGGGATCGCCTCCACCATTTCGTCCCGGCTCGTTTCGTACTCGGAGAGCGGTCCGCCAAAGGGATCCGCAATTTCGCGGTGGGCTCCCTCGGGCAGGAATTCCCTCAACAGGAACAGGGTTCCGGGTTCGGGGAAAAACTGGAGCTGGACGACGGTGCGGTGCGTCTCGGTCATACCGAAGATCGCCAGGGCATTGGACACGAGTTCCTGGGTCAGCGGCTGACTCTTGTGCTCCGAAATATCGATCCCCACCTTCTTCATCGCGGTAACGGAATGGGGCGAAACCGTTTCCCCGGCGCGGCAGGATACTCCTGCTGAAATGACCTTGATCGACCGCAGTGGCTCGGGTTGCGCCGCGAGGGCATGCGCCAGCAGGCCAGCCGCCATC
This sequence comes from Verrucomicrobiota bacterium, assembly GCA_014584295.1. Lineage (GTDB taxonomy): Bacteria > Verrucomicrobiota > Verrucomicrobiia > Opitutales > Opitutaceae > UBA6669. The sequence goes on along the minus strand of JACTNC010000063.1, from coordinate 168,430 downwards.
GGACTGCGGCAGATGTTGGCTGTGCAGATCATGATGACGTATCCGGCGGAATTCATGCGAAGCTGGGTCAACGAAAACGATTTGAACGGAAAGGCAATTCTCTCCGAACCCCCGCCTGCGTTCGGATTTCAGGGAAGGAGATCATGTGCCGCGGATGCGCTTCAGTGCAACGAGCGCCTCGTAGAGATGAATGGCTCGCTGGAGGACGGCGTCCTGGAGTGAAGCTGGCGGTGACGATTGAGACGGCGATGCTTTATTGGCTGATGGAGCCCATGGCGCGATGGCGTCTTTATCCTCCGGATCCGACAGGTCCGGCGGAGAATCGGGGACGGGTACACCGTTGGCGTGGTCGCGCACCATCGCGGCCTCGTCGTAGCGTCGCTTGTCGAGCTTTGAGGGCAGCAGTTCCTGAGGCGACTTTCCGGTGTCCAGGGCATCGCGTGCCTGTTCATCCGCACGCAGCGAGGTTGCAACTGTCACGTCCGGACTGATCGCAGGAGAGGCGGCGCCGAGAGTGATCAGGTAACGATGTCTTCCTTCCAGCCCTTGCACGATTTCCGCGGCGGTCGTCGAGTCGATCAGGACGAGGCGAAGCGGCGGGTGGGACGAGTCCTTCACCCAGCTTCCGATGTTGGCCACTGATTCAGGGGACGCGATGCGCGTGCCTCGCAGGTCGATCACGGCCGCACCCGTGGGCAGCTTGGCGGGAGGCGCGTGCAGCGTTTGCAGGCGCTTGTACACGAGCCCGCTGATCAAAGGGACCCCGTCGGACGCATCTGCGGGGGTGGAAGCCTGTCCGATGAAGGGGCTGCAGAGGAGCAGGCCTGCGAGCAGGCAGAGTCCGCGGGTGATCGATTTTTTCGATTGGAGAAGCGTCATGATCGCCGAAGCTGTCTGGCGCCGATATCGCGCCGGAAATACATGCCATTGAAGTTTACCTCGCCGCATGCGCGGTAGGCGGCGTCGGCTGCAGATCTAAGCGTTGCCCCGAGGGCTGTCACGCCGAGCACGCGACCTCCTGCGGTGACGATGCCGCCGTCCGCCTTGCGTGCGGTTCCGGCATGGAAAAACGTGACGCCCGATGGCGGTTTGGCGGGGAAAGTGATGACATCGCCCTTTGCATAGGAACCGGGGTAACCCTTTGCGGCGATGACGACGCATACGGCGGATTCCGATCGGACCTGGAGTCGGAACTGCGATAGGGTTCCATTGGATGCAGCCCAGAGCATAGCGAGGACATCGCTCTCGATTCTCGGAAGGACAACCTGGGTCTCGGGGTCGCCGAAACGGGTGTTGTACTCAAGCACGCTGGGGCCGTCCGCGGTGAGCATGATGCCGATGAAGAGTGTGCCGCAGAAGTGAATTCCCTCGGAGGCGATCGCTTCCACCGAAGGACGGACGATCTCGGTTTCGATGCGGTGCCACAGCGCAGGCGTCACAACCTCGGCTGGCGAATAGGTGCCCATGCCCCCGGTGTTCGGCCCGGTATCGCCGTCGCCGATACGCTTATGGTCCTGTGACGACGGAAGCATGACATAGTCCCGCCCGGAAACCACAACGAGGATGGAGGTTTCCTCCCCGATCAGGCAGTCCTCGACGAGGATTTTCCCATCGGTGCCATTCGAAGGCAGTGCAAGGAGCGCGTGCACGGCGGCTTCGGCCTCCGCGTGGGATTGTGCGACCACGACGCCCTTTCCCGCCGCGAGCCCATCGGCTTTCACGACGATGGGCGCCGGTCTCGCGCGAATGTAGGCGATGGCGTCCCCGGCATTCCGGAAGAACGCCGCGGGTGCGGTGGGTATCCGGTATTTCTGGAGGATTTCCTTCGTGTAGATCTTTGAGGCCTCAAGACGCGCACCGTCCGCCTTCGGGCCGTAGGCGGGGATGCCGAGTTCGAGCAACCGGTCGACGAGGCCCAACGCGAGCGGCACCTCCGGTCCCACCACGACAAATTCGATCCGCTCTTTTCGGGCGAGGTCGACAAGGCCGGAAACATCATCTGCGGCGACGGGGTGACAGGCTACCGTTTCGGCGATGCCTGCGTTGCCGGGAGCCGCGATCACCCGGGGTGCGGAAGGGGAAGCGAGCAGCGAGCGCACCAGGGCATGTTCACGGCCGCCGGAACCAACAACGAGGACTGAGCGGGGGAGGGCGGTCATGTGCGATCGTGCGAAGCCGCGGGCTCAGAGGACCTGAAGTTTCTTGCGGTAGAAGGCGACCACCTCCTCGGGGTCGTCCGAGAACAGGATGAAGTCGAGCATCCACGCCGGAGCCCGTCCGGTGCGGACCATTTCCTGCAATTGGCCACGGAGGTCGGCAAAGAAGGTCGAATCAAAGAAGACATAGGGCACGCGCTGGCGTATTCCGAGTTTGAGATTGCAGAGCTCGATTCCGATTTCCTCAAGCGTGCCGACACCGCCGACGTTGAAGATGCAGAAATCGGCCACTTCAAACCACTTTTGGCGGAAGTGACGGGAATGCTCCTGAAAGGTATTGAAGAAATCGACGCCGAGTTCGGGAGGCTGGGCCTCGAGTTCGAGAAAACATGCGCCGGTGAGTGCGCCCTGGCTGCGCGCCTGGTCGGTGGCGAGCCGCATGACCCCGCCTCCGCCACCGGTGAGCACACCCACGTTGGGACCGATGAAGCCGGTGAGGGTGTCGATGAGGGTTGAGATCCTGCGCGTCTGTTCGACGTCGAGTCCCGCGGCGCTTCCGTAGAACGCGAGAATCGTCGCGCCCTCAAAGCGCTTGACCAGTTCTTCCCGGATAAAGAACCCCTGATCCTTCTTGTAGGTGTGAACATACAAGTCGCCCATCGTCGGGTTGAACCAGTAGACGTCGAGTCCGATGGCGTAGAAATTGTCCAGGCGGCTGTGGGCGTTGCTGGAGAGGAAGAAGCCGTGGGTGCGGGACGGCTTGCGGAAAACGATGCGCTTGAGCTTGAACTCGTGGATGCGGGTGAGGAGCTCGATATTTTCGAACAGGTTGGGAAAATAGTCGATGAGCAGGGTGTCGGCGTCCGGCGGGGCGTTGTCGAGTGCCTGCACGATCGTCTTGTAACCGCAGGCGTCGAGCCGGGCCTCTGCAAGCTTGCCACGCAGGCTGGGTGGATTGCCTGCCTGAAAAAGCAGACAGGCGTTTTCCATCAGGGCGCTCTGTCCGCGCACGGTGATCGTGGTTTTCGGGCGGGCTTCAACGGTGCTCTTCGGGGGATTCTCGTCGAGGCATTGGTAGATGTCCGTGACCGTGGAAAGCAGGCGCGTGCGGCGCTTGGCGATGGACTTTGTTTCCGGATCGGTGGGCGGCGGGGCGCGGAAAATTTCGACGGAGACCAGGGGGTTCACCACCGGCTGGTCGCCCGTGTTGTAGATCTCCAGCATGACATTTGTGCCGAAGGTCTTGAGCGGATCGAGCAGGACTGCGCTGGTGTGGATGCCAAAATGGCCCTCGCCCTGGTTGAGCACGACGTAGTGCTCCTTCAAATACATGGAGCAGCTTGTGAGGATGCCCGAGCGGGGAGGGACGGTCAGCGGTGAAGCCTCGCGTCGGATCTGCACCTTGTCGAGGTAGGCGCGACCGGCTTCACCGGCGACGAGACGTTCGAAACTGCCGCGGGGAAGTTTGGGATTGAGGGTATAGGTGACTTGATGCGGGGTGAGGTAAACGCGTCCGTCCCGATCAATGCTGATGGTGTTGGGCAGCTTGATCTTGTTTGCCTTTACGCTCGCCCAGATCTCGGCGGTGGTCAGTTTTGCGGCGGGGGGTGCGTAGTAGAGGCGCCCTACCGGGACACCCGGGCGGAGCAGTTTCTTCCAAAAGGGCGTGTTGGGGAAACTGGTATCGTAGATGAAGGCATCCGCTTCGATCGTGAGCCGGTTCCCGTCGATGCAGAAAGGACCGCGCAGCAGCATTTCTATCCCGATGCGGGCGAGCGTGCTCCGCAGGGTGAAACGGACGTCGGAAAGATGGGCCTTGAGGAACTCGAATTCGGCCGGGTTTTTTGGCCAGAAGGCGAGAGTCAGAGTGGCGTTGGCGTCGTCCTTTGGCTTCACCAGGAGAATCTGTCCATCCTGGCTGGTCCAAAATTGATCGTGATGCATGGTCGAGGCGGATCAATCAACCGGTCTTGCTGCCCTGACTCAAGCGAGTAAAGCCTGATTGCACCTTGGTTGAAACGACGGTCCAGGGTCCGGGCGCGGATATGGCGGCTGTGATCAGCCAGGGATGGAAATCGGCTCAAGTCCTGTCGGCCCATGAGTGGCTCATTAGGGTTTGCCAACCAGCGGCAGGAGCGTACGCTTGATACTTTTACGGTAACAAATCTCCTTGTTCCGGATCTCATCACCATCACCCATGAATCTCACCCGCATTTTCACCACGGTTGCAGTGACAGTTGCCTGCTCCCATCTGACACACGCCCAGACGCCGGCCGATCCCGCGGCCACCCCTGCGGCAGCGGCTGCACCTGCCGCCCCTGCGCCAAAATTCTCGGAGGAGCAGTTGCTTGAAACGTTTGGCTGGTTTGTTGGAAAACGGATCGGCATCACCGAGCTCAAGTTCACAGCCGAGCAGACTGCGCTCATCATCAAGGGCCTGCAGATCGCCGCGGCGGGCAAGGATGCACCGTACAAGCTCGAGGAGATCGGGCCGGAGATGGACAAGTTTCTCCAGCAGAAGCAGCAGCAGTATCTCGATGTTCTCAAACAGGAGGGACTCGCCGCTTCGGCGAAGTTCCTGGCAGAAGTGAAGGCGAAGCCCGGCGTGACAACGCTTCCCAGCGGCCTCGCCTATGAGATCGTGCAGCAGGGGTCGGGTGAGTTCCCGAAGGCGACCGACACCGTCAAGGTTCACTATACCGGAAAATTGATCGATGGCTCTGTTTTTGACAGCTCGATGCAGCGCAATGAGCCCGCCGAGTTCGCGCTGGACCAGGTCATTCCCGGATGGACCGAAGGACTCCAGAAAATCAACAAAGGCGGAAAGATTAAGCTCTATGTTCCGCCGCATCTTGCCTACGGCGACGACGCGCGCCCGGGAATTCCGCCTGCATCAACGCTGATTTTTGATGTCGAGCTCCTCGATCTGAAGCCCACGGCTGCGACGCCTGCGGCAAACACGCCCGCCAAGTAGTCGATAGGACCGGTCTCGAAATTCAAGGAGGAGCGTGGCGGTCACCCACGCTTCTCCACTCTTACATCGGTCAGCAGGGAACTCTGGACACGGGACTGGCTGTAAATGCTTCCCTGAATCGGGTTCACGCTTTCGGCCGACGGCGCGTGGGCGACTGGAATGAAGGAGTCATCGCAGAAAACCCCATGGGTCGGATCCAAGCCCTTCCAGCCCGCGCCGGGCAGATAGACTTCCGTCCAGGCGTGCATGGCTCCGAGCGACCTGTGATTGTCATTGGGCTCTGAATACACATAGCCGCTGACGAAGCGCGCAGCGAGGCCCAGCGTCCTGCAGAGCTCGGTGAGCAGGACTGCGTAGTCGCGGCAGGCCCCGCCCTTGCGGGACAATGTTGTGCGCGCGTCCTGGATTCCCGGGGCATCCCGTCTGACGTAGTCCATGGATGAATACAGCAGCCGGTTGAGATTGGTGATGAAAGGCACGGTATCACCGGAAGGTTGGAATCCCTGCTCGTGCAGCCAGGCATGCAGGAGCTTCTGTGTTTCGGCGGATGGCGGCGACAGGTAGGGGGCAAGACTGAGCCGTTCCAGCGGCGTGTAGGAAAACGGAAAAGTCGTCGCGTGTGGCTTGAGAATGAAGTCGAACGGATTGCTGTCATGTGTTTCGACCTCGAAATCCGTGCGGATGCTCAATGCCTGCGCGCCGTCCCAGAAATAGGCGGTCGCCAGCAGGACGTCGTGGGCGTCTCGTGTCCAGACAAGCTTGGCGTCGGGCGAGATGTTGAAGCCAAAGGAGTTTACCCGCAGCAGGGGAGTCTCCCTCGGGCGCAGGTAGAGGTGGTGGGGTGAGAACGTTACGGTGCGCTCATATTCGTAACGGCTCAGGTGGGTGACGTGCAGTTTCATGGTGCGACGTACTTGCTAGCAGGTTTCGGACCTAAAGCGAGGCGCGCAGGTCGGAAACGAAGCGTTCGAGGTCATCCGGTCTCGTATCCCACGAGCACATCAGGCGGTATCCCTGTGCGCCGATGAAGTTGTAAAAGTGCCACCCTTTTTCGTGCATCCGCTTTGCTGCCGCGGAGGGGATGTCAACGAACAGCGCATTGACCTCCGGTTCCACAAGGATGCGGATGCCGGGCAGGCCGCGCAGGGCGTTCGCCAGTTTTTGAGTCATGGCGTTGGCGTGTCCGGCATGTCGAAGCCATGCGTCCGATTCCAGCATGCCGAGCCATTGGGCGCTGAGAAAGCGCATCTTTGACGCGAGCTGGCCCGCCTGCTTGCAGCGGTAGTCGAATTCGCGGGCGAGCGCCGGGTTGAAGAAGACGACCGCCTCGCTCGTGGTCATGCCGTTTTTTGTCCCCCCGAAGCACAGCACATCGACGCCGGCCTTCCAGGTGATGTCTGCTGGCGAGATCGCCGCTCCGGGTCCGGCTTTTCGCGATGCAAGTGCTGCGGCTGCATTGGAAAACCGCGAGCCGTCCATGTGAACGGCGAGACCGTGTCTTTTCGCGAGCGCGCTGAGAGCGGCGATTTCCGCGACCGAGTAGACGGTGCCCCATTCCGTTGACTGTGTCAGGGAAAGGACCCTGGCCTTGGGAAAATGAATGTCTGTCCGCTTGAGGATGAGCGCCTCCACACTCTCCGGGGTGAGTTTGCCGTCGCGCCCGGGAGAGGTGAGAATCTTTGTGCCGTTCGAAAAGAATTCGGGCGCACCGCATTCGTCCGTTTCCACGTGGGCTGCCTCGTGGCAGATCACGCTGTGGTAGCTTTGGCAGAGAGATGCGAGCGACAAGGAGTTTGCTGCCGTACCGTTGAAGACGAAGAAGACCTCGGCATCCGGTTTCTCGAAGAGGCTGCGGATGCGGTCGCAGGCGCGTCGCGTCCAGTCGTCGGTGCCGTAACTGGGCAGGCGGCCCCGATTGGCTGCCTCCAGGGAGGCCCAGGCTTCAGGGCAGATGCCCGAGGTGTTGTCGCTGGCGAAATGATAGTCGAGATGAGCTTTGTGTTCCGCGGTTCGGTCAGGCATGGGGAGAGTCTCTCCTGAGGACGGCAACCGGTGAAGACGATTCTTTTAGACGTTGGCAGACCGGTAAACGCCATGAAGCATGCGCGGTGACGGGATGACCGCAGACACGATGCCATATTTGGAACCCAATCTCTACCTGGTCGGTTTCATGGGAACCGGCAAGAGCACGGTCGGCCGGGCCGTCGGGCAGAAGCTGGGTTACACGTTCATTGACAGCGACCACGAGATTGAGCGCCTTGCGAACAAGCCTGTTACGGAGATTTTCGCGCAGGAGGGGGAGGCGGCGTTTCGGGCGATGGAGCGGGCTTTTGTGGAAAACGGTCACCCTGTCTCCCGCCATATCGTGGCCTGTGGTGGCGGGCTTGTGGTGCCTGACGGTATGCTGGAACTCCTGCACGAGAAGGGAGTGGTCATCTGCCTGCACGCGTCGCTGGAAACGATCCTGAAGCGCACGCAGGGGCTGCGGCACAGACCCCTGCTCAATGTCTCGAACCCGGAGGAGAGGATCCGCACGTTGTATGCGGCGAGGGAGCCCGTTTATCGAAGGACCGGGACAATCATTCTGACGGATGGGCGCACCTTGCACGATGTCGTCGCACACGTGATCCGGGCCTATCGGCGCGAGGCGGGTGATTGGGCGCGCAGGCGGCGGCGTCAGTCTCACGCGTCGTCGTGAGCCGCGTCACTGCCTTTCAAACAGGGCTGCCATCCTCTCGGAAAAGGCCGGAGGCGGGCGCACGGGACGTCCTGATTTGTCGATGAACGCGTGGAGGGTCGACCCCGAGGCCAGGCGCTCCTCACCACGGAGGACCTCGTACTCGAGCTTGATGCGGAGAAGGGGTTTCTCGCGCATGGAGGTCACGATCGTGAGCTCGTCGTCATAGAGCGCAGGCCGGAAATACTTGACGTTCACCTCAAGCACCGGGAGGCGGAACCCCTCCGCCTCGAGAAGCCGGTATCGGATGCCGTGCTCCTTCAGCAGATTGGTGCGGCCGACTTCGAACCAGGGCAGGAAACTGCCGTGGTAAACGACCCCCATCATATCGGTTTCCGCGTAGCGGACCATGATTGTTGTGCGCGACTGGATCATGAGTGCGCGGCCCGCGGGTGGGGGGAGTTGAAGAGAAGGTCCGCGGCCTTGTGCCACGTGTTGCGTCGCGCCCAGGCGCGTCCGGCCTCCCCCAATCGCTGGCGAAGGTCATCGTCGGCGATAAGGCGTTCGAAGGCGGCGGTGAGCTGTGCGGGATAATTGGGCGGCACACAAAGGCCGGTGACGCCATCGACGACAGCTTCGGAGACTCCACCGATGGAGTGGGCGACAACGGGAAGCCCGTGGGCTGCCGCCTCGAGGTAGACGAGGCCGAATCCCTCGACGCTTTGTCGGTAGTCGATGCTGGTCATGGCAAAGATGTCGGCGCGATCGTAGATCCGATCGAGCTCGTCGTCGGGCAGTTCGCCGAAGAAGCGGACTTTGAGGTCGCTCAGCGATGCGGCCTCGCGCAGCTTCTGTTCGTAGTGGTGCCGATTGTGATCGCCGACGATCCAGTATTCGATGCGTTGGCGGAAACGCGGGGCGAGTGCCTGGAGCGCCTGCAAGGTCAGGAGCTGTCCCTTGCGCGGATGAAGGCGCCCCACAGTAAGAACGATGAGCTTTTCCCTCGCGTGGCTCACGGGCGGATCTTGAACGACCGCAAAGTCCGAGCGAAGGGCCCCCGGCGTCAGGAACGTTTTTCCGTTTGCTGCGGGAAAACGCTCCGTGAGCAGATTGTAGGTGAAATGGGACAGCGTGCTGATGCGTGAGGCCCGGGCGATCAGCCGGTTGGCGAGGCGGCGCGTGACGGGGTTTCGGTGGAAGCGGAGGATCTCTGAACCATGAAAAGTTAGGATCAGGTGCTTGGGGCGAAATGCCGGGATGCCCAGAAGCATCATCATGGCGAGCATGGGTCCGGGCTCCGGCAGGTAGACCGTGGCATAGCGCAGCCGCCGCCGTTCGGCTATTAGCTGCGACGCCAGCTTGAACTGACACCGGAAGTCGTGGGTGCCGGAAAGTGGGAGTCGGCGCAATCGGAACGGCCAGGACTTTTCGCGCCCGGACGCCGGTGCGGATTGCGCCCAGACCTCAACGTCGAATCCAAGACCGACGGATGCCTTGGCAATCTCCTCTGCAAACGTGGCAATTCCACCCCGCTTGGGGTAAAACTCGTGAGTGATGAGGAAGAGAGAACGGGATTGCGCGGCAGCGCTCATTCGCGGCGATTGGAAAGGGATTCGTTCCCACAGAAAACCATTCGCCGCCGGAGGAGGCAAGATTTGTGAGCACGATCTTCGCCCAAGACAGCGGTTTGACGACTTGGTTCACAGCGGCTCGCACAAAGGCACGAAGACACGAAGGAGGAGAACAGGGGGAGGTGTCTAGCTTGACTGCTTTTCCGCTCGGTCATCTCGGAGAACGGAATCCGCAGATGGCGCTGATTTACCCAGATTGGTTCCTTGCGGATCGATTCCGGAATCTGCGTCCCTCCCGAAATCTGCGGATGAACTGGAATGGAAATTGGTGAAGGTGCTGAGGATGAGATTGATCTTCCTGGCAATTTGGAGGGGCACGCTCCGTCGTGCCTGGATCGCTTTGGGATGTGGCCAGGATCTGACTCAGGGGCATTGCCACAAGGGAACATGGGGTCGATGAATCGGCGAAAGGGCTGGCGTTGAGGCGCGCTGGGCGATCCCGGTCACGACGAAGCGCGCCCCTCCTAGGCTGGCCTGGATTTTTTCAGTCCTTCGTGTCTTCGTGTGGGCCAATCCCTCTGTCGCCAAGGCGGAACTGAAGTGGTCCCCGATCGTTAGACAGCGGATCGGGTGGGTTTAGTTATGGGAGATAAAGGCGCTTTGGGTGCGGATCCCGGGGGCAGGGTGAGGCTACCCCGATTTGGATCCCTCAGGATAACGTGCTGCCTACTTCGCGGGGACGGACTCTGGCCCTTTTCACGAGTCGGACTGCGTCAATGACTTCAATATCTTCTTCGCGAGTAGCTCATTCACCTCGCGATGCCGGGGAACGGGCTCCGACCTACCGGTGCTTGGGTTGTGATAGACGTCGTGCTTGCCGCCATGCCGGAGCAACGCACACCCTGCCTCTTCGAGCTTAGCGACCAAGTCGCGCCGTTTCATGCAAGCTCAAGCTCGGCAACCTTCCGAATTCCAGGAATTTCTTCGGCCGAGAACATCTCATGAAGATCTCGAAGATGAATTTTAAGATCCTCCAAATCTTCTCCTTGCGTCCAATGGTCCGGATGGGAATGCAAGTAGCCTAGGTACTTGCCATCGGATTCCTTCCAATAGGTGAACTTGGCCTTCATGTGAGATATCTTGGCCAGACAATAGAGGGTGGCAAGCGACTCCTTGGCTAAGGTTCAAGATGGGCCATAATCGCTGTTGGTTCGAGCCGGGTATGTCAGCACGGATCGTGACAGGCGTGATTTGCCATTTTTCTTTTGCCTCGTGCAGCGCAAGAACATCTTGGCTACCTATTTTACAGCGATTTTGGCCTTCGGGAAGTCAGTGGGTCTTCACTACAGCACCTTTTCACCCCTTTTCTCCGACCCCACCCCATCTTATCAACCACTTACGCAGAAAATTCTTTCGCCAAAGGGTCGAATCCGCGAAGTTGGGCTAAGTGGTGTTGGATATGGCCAGCGCCTTCTTCGCCTATCACAAGCCTGGGACTTGCCCCCACGACCCGAACTACTGAGTTGCAACGCGATGAATCCGTACCTCGCTTTCGCCGCCTCTTATTCCGTTTGAACGGAGCAGGGCGGCGGCTGGAAAAGGCGGTGTAGCATTTCCAGGCTGTGCACGACGAAGTGCGCGTTCTTGCCCAGTGCTCCTAACCCTCAACCCCAACCCCTAAATCCATGCCCTGTTCCCCAATCTTTGAAATAGACCCTAACCCTACTGGTGCCCCCACCGTGACTCGAACACGGATCATTCGTTTAGGAAACGAACGCTCTATCCACTTGAGCTATGGGGACGATGTCAGCTTTGAGGCTGAACGGCAGATTGGGCGCCTTCGATAAAAAAATGTCTGCTCTCGCAACGGACGGCGTGCCGCTGGGAAGCAAGGCCTCAGTTCAATGCATTGCAAACGATCGTTGGCCGGGCCTGACCTCTCCGGGGATCCTTTGAGATGCGGCCATCAAGGCGTCTCGGCCTTCTTGAATATCGGGCTGGCGGTCGGTATCGCCAACCGGTTGTTGATCACGCATCAAATCACGTAGCGGTCGCCCGTGCCGTAGTGTTCGATCATGTAGTCCATATCTTTGTCGCCGCGGCCGCTGAGATTGACGAGCACGGTGCGGGGCTCATCGGGATCCTGACGTGCGAGGCGCATGGCATGGGCTACGGCGTGGGAGCTTTCGAGTGCCGGGATGATGCCCTCGTTTCGACTCAGCGCGTAGAATGCTTCCACGGCGTCCTTGTCGGACGCGGTGTGGTACTTCACACGTCCCGTGTCCTTCAGGTGGCAGTGTTCGGGGCCGACCCCTGGATAGTCGAGTCCGCTTGCGATCGAGTGCACGGGTGCGGGCTCGCCTTTTTCATTCTGCAACAGGTAGCAGCGGAATCCGTGGATCAGACCTTCCTTCCCATAGGTCATCGTGGCGGCATGATTGCCCGGAGTTGAGTCCTTGCCGAGCGGCTCGACGCCATGGATTTCAACGGCGTCGTCGATGAAGCCCGCGAACAGACCCATGGCATTGCTGCCGCCGCCGACGCAGGCGGTCACGATATCCGGCAGGTTTCCTGTCATTTCGAGGAACTGCTCCCGCGCCTCGATCCCGACAACGTGCTGAAAGTCACGCACCATCATCGGAAAGGGATGAGGGCCGACAACGGAGCCGATACAATAGATCTGGTTCACGGGATCCTGGACATAGGCGACGAGCGCGGCGTCCACGGCTTCCTTGAGCGTTTTCAATCCATGTGTGGCGGGAATGACTCGCGCGCCGAGGATCTTCATGCGGGCGACATTGGGAGCCTGTTTCTGGATGTCCACCTCACCCATGTAGATGTCGCATTCCAGTCCGAAGTAAGCGGCCGCCGTGGCGAGGGCGACGCCGTGCTGACCGGCTCCCGTTTCGGCGATGAGCTTCTTTTTTCCCATGAAGCGCGCAAGCAGACCTTCACCCATGCAGTGGTTGAGCTTGTGTGCGCCGGTGTGGTTGAGGTCTTCACGCTTCAGGTAGATCTGGGTTCGCCCGAGTTTCCTGGACAAACGCGCGGCGTGATAGGTCGGCGTCGGCCGACCCTGGAAGTGCTTTCGGATGCGTCTGAGCTCTTCGATGAAGTCATGCGAGCGCGAGACCACGGCATAGGCGTCGCGAACCTCCGCGAGGGGCTTTTCCAGTTCCGGTGGGATAAAACTGCCGCCGTATTTGCCAAAGAAGCCGGATGAATCGGGTGAATGACGAAGGAAGGACGAGGGGTTCATGATGGGATGAAGGGACAATTCGTCTGCCAGCGAGTTACCAAGAGCGCAAGGGGTTTGGCCCGGATGCGCGCAGAAGTAAGAAACGTTTGAACGCGTGAAGCTGGGATGATGCGGAAAATGCAGACGAGTCTGCGTTCCGCGCCTTATGCAAGATTGTACCGCGCACGCAGCAGGTGCGCACGTGAGGTCCCCGCGCTAGCCTGATTCTGGCGCCGGCTATTCCTTGAATTCGTCGACCGGTTGGTCCGTGGCGGAAGCGCTGGCGAGTGCAGGCGTTGGAAAGGGCAGGGCTCCAGGTCCCAGTTTTTCCCGCAGACGCTTTTCGAGGTCACGAAGCTGTTCCTCGCGCTGTTCGAGTTCCATTTCGCGCTCGATCTGTTCCTGGGTCTTCTGGAGAAGGCGTTCTTCGCTCTGCGATAGAAATTCTTCGCGTTGCTTGAGTCCCTTGCGTTCCTCCTGAAGAATTTCCTCGAGTCTGATGCGCTCCGCTGCCAGGTCGGCCACGGTGTCTGCTGCTTCCTTGGATTCAAGGGGACTGGTGAGGCTGACGGTTTCCGGGCTTGGAGGCGCAGCGTGAGGCGGCGGTGCTGCGGGATGCGCAGGTATTTCCGGAATCGTTGCAGGCGTGGTGGTCGCGCCGTGATTTCGGGTGGGAAGTCGGAGTGAATGTTCACCTGGCGGGCGTTGTACCCCAGGGGGAACGCCTTTGGGATTGGGGACTTTCTTGGATGAGTTTGGCTGAGGAGTTGGGGAGGGAGCCGCGGAGAATCTCTGGGGTGGCGTCGCCTGACTGTTCTCGTCCGGCCGTTCGATGCGGGGAGGGGTCCAAGGCTCGAAAAGATCCCGTTTCAGTTTGTCTTCGGTATCGGTGAGGATCGATTCGATTGAGTCCGGCTCGACGCGCAGGAGAGTTGCTTCCCGGAGAGAAGTCCAGACGCGTTGGTGATAACTCGTGACGCCAAATTGGGTGACGTAGGATGCAAGTTGGCATTCGCCCTGGATTGCGCTGCGCACCTTTGCTGCTGTGTCGGTCGACTCGTTCAAGAGGAGAATAACCGTTGCAATCGCCGGACCTGGCATGGTGAAGAGCAACGAATTCGCGGTTCCTTTCCAGTTTCGATCGGGCTGCCGGTACAAGGTGATCGCTTCCGAACCGGCCCGGATGCGTTGTGCGTCGGCAATCTTGTTGACGAATGCCACTTCATCCTGAAACGCCCGGGCGCACGCAACCACAGCGTCGATTTTTTTTCTGGCCTCACGGTCGCTGCTACAAGGTTCGGATTGCGGCAAGGCTTCAAACAGACTCTTGAGTCCGTTGAGGCGTGAAACGAAATCGGTAATCGTCTCGTCAAAGCGTGCGAGCAGGCGGTTCCAGTCGTCAAGGAACCGGGATGCCGCGAGACCGTTCGCGTATTCCTGGTCAAATTCCCTCAGGTAATTTTCAATGCTGCGATCGATGTACGCCTGAAGTTTTGGCAGGGCCGCATCAATGTTGCGGATGCCTTCCTCCATGACGGACACGTTTTCGACGAGTTCGCGACGCTCCATCTCCTTTTTCGAGTCCCTGAAGATGAAGGCCAGCAGGGGACGCCCCGCCTTGGCTGATGTTTTCTGTTCCAATGCCACCTGCAAGGCATCGCTGATACGTTTCCGGCTCAAGGTGAACGCAGCCTCCCGTACCAACAGATCCTGAAGTCTGTCTGGTATTGTTGCTTTTGGAGAAGTTCGCGGCGTGGCCGACATGGGGACTGTTCCTTATCGACCCGGTATTTCCCAAAATTTACTAAAACGTTAGGGGTGCGTGCCCTCCCGCCAGTTGGTTGCGAACGGTGATTTCAGGGCGTGCCGTGGCCCTGTTATCGGATTGGCACGAGGGCGTACTCAGAAACCCGCAGTGCCCGGGGTTCGGGCGAAGGGGATGACATCACGGATATTGGCAACACCCGTGACGAACATGAGCATGCGTTCGAATCCCAACCCAAACCCCGAATGCGGCACGCTGCCGTATCGCCGCAGGTCGATGTACCAGGCATATTCCTTTTCTGAAAGCTGGTGCTGGCGCATGTTTTCCAGGAGCACGTCGAGACGTTCCTCGCGCTGGCTGCCACCGATGATCTCGCCAATTCCGGGCACGAGGAGATCCATGGCGCGGACGGTTTTGCCATCCTCATTCACGCGCATGTAGAAGGGCTTTAGGGTGCGTGGGTAGTTGTAGAGGGTTACCGGGCATTTGAAGTGCTCCTCGGCCAGGAATCTTTCATGCTCAGACTGGAGGTTTGCGCCCCAGGAAACGGGGTGCTCCCAGTTCCGACCGCTGCGGGTGAGAATGTCGATGGCCTCCGTGTAGGTGCAGCGCTGGAACGGGCGTTCCAGCACAAAGTCGAGGCGTGGCAGCAGGTCCTTGTCGACGAATTTGCCGAAGAACTCGAGATCTGCCGCGCAATGCGTCCGTGCGTCGCGTATCAGGTATTTCACGAACTCCTCGGCAAGATCCATGTTCCCTTCGAGGGCGCAGAAGGCAATCTCCGGCTCGATCATCCAGAACTCCGACGCGTGTCGGGAGGTGTGTGAGTTCTCCGCGCGGAAAGTGGGACCGAAAGTGTAGACGTTTGAGAGTGCGCAGGCAAAGACCTCCGCCTCCAGTTGGCCGGATACGGTCAGGTATGTTTTCTTTGCGAAAAAATCCTGCGAAAAATCGACGCTGCCGTCCGGGCTTGTCGGCGGATTTTTAGGGTCGAGCGTGGTAACCCTGAAAAGCTCGCCTGCGCCTTCGCAGTCGCTCGCCGTGATGATCGGTGCATGCACATACACGAACCCGCGCTCCTGGAAAAACTGATGGATGGCGTAGGCGAGGCGGCTCCGCACGCGAAAGACCGCGCCAAAAAGGTTCGAGCGCGGGCGAAGGTGAGCGATCTCCCTCAGGAATTCCAGCGTGTGGCCCTTTTTCTGGAGCGGATACGTGGAGTCGGCATCGCCGACCACGGCAAACGAAGTCGCAACGACCTCCCATTTTTGCCCCTGTCCTTGGGAAGGAACGAGGCGGCCAACAATTTCGACGGACGATCCGGTTGTTGCACGTGCAATCTGATCGTATCCTGGAAGTGAGGCGTCGACGATGACCTGGAGACCCTTCAGGCAGGATCCGTCGTTGATTTCGAGAAAGGAAAACGCCTTGGCATCTCGCCGCGTGCGCACCCAGCCCTGAAGCAGGATTTCGTCCATCGGGGAGGTGGCGTTGAGGGCGTGGTTGACGAGCGTGCGTTGCATGCGGAGGAATTTTCCTCACGAAGCCAGCTCCTGCTGACCCTTGCAAATCTGGAAACGCAGACACAGATCCTCGCCATGCATCGGGTGACGCCAACAGGATTGCAGTTTGATGGCAGAGAAAAGAATGAATTTCCCGTGAATTTCTGATCCGTGCGAAGGTGATGACAGGTGATGGCAACTGCCCGGCCCAAAAACCCGGAAAAATTGCTTCAAATCCTAAAAACTGTCCGATGCCCAAGGGGCAGCCGTGACGATACCACCGGATGAGATCCACCCATAGACCATTCAATGATATTACGTGAACACTGAATCGAACTAACAAGGACGATATGCTGTCGGGTGAGTGGAAGTTGAATAACAAGAACACCGTTCCCGCCGCACTACAGGACCTGTTGGTGCGCGAAGCTGCGTTTTCGTTGAGCCGCAAGCGCATTGGCGAGGCGGTGGAGGTTGCGCGTGCAAATCGCGACGCGGTCGCTGTGGCGCGTCCACTGCTTTCGTTTGTGCGCCAGGATGCGAAGAAGGACCACCGCGAGAAGCTGAAGGAAGCCGAGGAAAGTGTCGCGATCCTTGAAGCTGGCGCGAAGAAACTGGATGTGACGATCCCAGTCCTGCACCAGTGTGTTGAGCGGAGTGTCGAGAACTACCTGCGCGAACTCGATCCCGAGTATGTCAATGGCCTGTCGGCGTCGAGATTCTCAGCGGACTGGCAGCGAATACTCGAACGGTATGAACAGGAAGCGGGGCTTTATGCGGCCGCATTGGAGCAGCTTCCGGCTCTGCTTGAGACGATGGTGCCCAACGAAATCTGCGGAGCGCATTTTGACGGGCGGCAGGTGATTCAAGATGTGGCTGCTCGTGCAAAGGCGACACTCAGGGAAATCTCTTTTATCAACAAGGTGGCCGAGGCGCAGCGCCTTCGAGCTGGAAGTGGAAATACATCTCTCGAACGCCAGCCGGAACGCAATTGGGGGGCTCTCGCGGATTCGCTCCTCGCGGTCCAGCCACTCGTGGCGGCGCGCACCGTCAAGCAGTTGATCGCGGAGTCGCGGGACGTGCTGGAGAACGTGCGCGCGGCCATCAAGAATCAGGCCCGTCTTGCGACGTACGCAGGCGGATATGGTGTGGCCAGCTACCATGAGAGTGTCTGGAACTCCCTTCGCGAGTCGGCACTGGCCAGGCTCGATCCAGAACAACTCGAACAGATTCTTGGGGATACCGAGCGACGCATCGAAACGGGAGAGTTGGCGGAATTCCTTCCCGAACCCACACCCTTGCCGGCGGCAGCGCTCGCAGCCATGGCAGCGGCGCCCGCTGCGGGTGGTGGGCTTCGAGTTGGATTTGCCGGTCGAAAGGTAGATGGGGCTCCTGTTCCTGCACCGCCGCCCGTCGCTTCTACACCGGTGGCTCCGGCATCCGGGCGACCGCTTTCATTGAAGATCCCGGGACGCAGCGTAGCCGCGAATGCGCCTCAACCTGGGGTTCCGCTTTCCCCGATGACACCGCTTCCGGCGAAGGCGACATCCTCTTCTCCGGTGGATGCCCTGGCACCAGTTCCGGCAGAAGGAGCGGCATCCCATGCAGCCACTCTCGCCGAACTGCGTGCCGAGCGCGAGCGACTGGATGCCCTGCGCAAAGAGACTCAGGAATCACTCAGCGAGCGCGAAAAATTTCTGTCGCAAAGCGAAGCCCGCCTCATGCAGACAAGTCAGGCCCAGCTCGAGCGCGAGGTGGAGTTGGAACAGCGGGAGGAACAGCTTCGGGAACTCGAACGCCGCCTTCGCGAACTGCAGCCGGGCCTGCTCCCCGCAGTTGCCGAACCGGCAAAGAAGTTCGACGAATTCAACGAGTAGCCTCCGGGCGCGGCAGCGGGGGCTCGCTCCATCAAGGAGGGTGTCGTGGCGAATGCATTGCCAAGGTCGGTCTTGGGCCGCAAATGTCAGGGGATGACCCGATACCGGCAGATGTTTCGCTCAATCCGTCTTGCGACGGTGGGGATTGCGGTTGTTGGGCTTGCAATTCTCGCTAGCGACGCGAGTGGCGAAGCTGCGACTTTCGACGGTTACAGCACGGGTGCAAAGACGCGCGATGGACTGGGCAAGTATTACTTTGGCCGCGAGATTGCGCACTTCATGTCGCATGAGGCGGCGCCCTGGCTTGATCGACCCGAACGCGAGCGGGAGGAGCGTCCGGATCTTGTCATCGAATCGCTTCGATTGAAACCCGGTGATCGTGTTGCCGATCTGGGGTGCGGAACCGGGTATTTCAGTTCGCGACTCGCGAAGGCCGTTGGCCCCAAGGGTGTTGTCTACGGCGTAGAGATCCAGGCTGAAATGCTGAAACTCCTCAGGGCCAGGATGTCGGAGCAGGGCATTGCCAATGTTGTGGGTGTGCTCGGTACAGAGGATGATCCCAGGTTGCCCGAAGCGGTCGACCTCGTTCTTATTGTGGATGTTTATCATGAAATGAGTTGCCCGGCGGAGATGATCGCAGCGGTGTGTCGTCGCCTCAAACCCGGCGGTCGGATTGCATTTGTGGAGTATCGGGCGGAGGATCCGGAAGTTCCGATCAAACGGCTGCACAAGATGACCGAAGTGCAGATCAGGCGGGAGATGATGGTTCAACCGCTGGACTATGTTGAGACCGTACGCACCCTGCCGAGGCAACATCTGGCAATTTTCAGAAAGCGACCTGACCCGGTCCGCTGACATAAAGTTGCGTTGGATTGTGTCGATAAACCAAGGGCGTTCCCATGCCGGTAGAACCCCTTTCCGATACCCGCCTGACGGCGGCCGCTGCGAAGCTGCCCGCCGCGCCGCGCATTTTCCAGCAACTGAGTGCGGCGATCAAGGATCCCGACGTGAGTGTCGAGGCGCTGGTGACGGTTGTGCGTCTGGACCCGGTCTTGAGTGCGCGAGTGATCCGTGCGAGCAACAGCGCGCTTTTCTCAAGAGGTGGAAACATTGTGAGCCTTGATGGTGCCATCGAGCGGATCGGCATCTATGAGGTGTTTCAGCTCGTCGGCGCTGCGATGGCCTCGCAGTTGTATTCGGGTGGTCTCCCGGTCTACGGAATTTCTGGTGATCAATTGTGGGAGAACTCAGTGACCACCGCTGTCGCGCTTGACCATCTTGCCGAGGCGGCAGGAGAGGATGGCCGTGTGGGCTATACCCTGGGATTGCTGCGACCGGTCGGGCGGCTGCTGCTTCAGCGGATTGCTTCTGAACAAACCTGCGCTCCGTTGATTGGACGCCATGCCACGTCGGCTCTCGTTGAGGCGTGGGAACTGGATGCGCTCGGGGCAACGAGCACAGAGGCGATCAACCGCGTGTTTCAGCTATGGGACTATCCCCTGACGCTGACCGATCCAATCCGCTATCAGTTTCGACCCTCTGCCGATCCGGCCAATGGCAGGATGACCGCGTTGCTCCATTGTGCATCGTGGATTGCGATGGGCCTCGGAAAAGGCCTCGCGATCGAGCAGGATGCCTGGGAGGTCAATGATTCGATGCTCCAGCAGGCGGGGATCGACTCGAATGCGGTCGAGAAGTGCACCGAACGGGCCCGTAGGATCGCCGATAGACTGAACGGACTTTTACGCGCCGCATGATAAGGTGCGTCTAACCCCCGGGGCTGGATGGCCCCGCCTCCCCCCGGGGAATAATTTTTATATCCAAAAGAAGTCGGCGAATGAACGACGCGTTCTTGCTGGCCTGCAGAGGAGGGCGGAATTTGGGGCTAGTCTGTGGAAGAGCGACGCTTCTTCAGGATCTGTTGTGCAGAATCAAGAACGGCTCGTTCCTTGGCGCTGAGGCTTCCGATGCCCGACTTTGCGATCTTGTCCAGCAGGGCGTCGACTTCCGCCATGGAAGCGGGGGCTTCTCTGGGAGGAGCGGATTTTTTCGGTGACTCGGGCAGGTCGGGCAATGAGCGGAGCCGGGGCTTGCTGCGCGTGGGAAGCACGGTGGGAACGGAAAGCAATCCCTGTGCATGGCGAACAAAGGACCAGGCGACCGCTGTGGTCGTTCCCAGGGTGATGAGGTTGACCCAGTCGCGACTTGAAAGCGCGATCAAGGCGTAGAGACCGACGAGGATGATCGCCACCCATTTTGCCAGGATATTTCCGAGCATCATGGCGTTGGGATAGAGTGTTGCAAAGGCGATGAAGAGTCCAAGCCCTCCCGTCTGTCCGGCCAGGCGGGCGGGGAACCAGGTGCCGACGACCGTCAGGATCAGTGCCGGGGCCAGGTAGAGCGCTGCATAAATCCAGAGGAACCGCCTGCGTCCGAAAAATTTTTCCAGTTCACGCCCGAACCACACGATCATGAGCATATCGATCGCGAACCAAAGTGATGGCGGGTTTACGAGTCCGTAGGTGACCACGCGCCAGATCTCGCCCTTCAGCACACGCACACTGTCGAAAACTGCCAGGCTGAGGAAGGCAGACTGGTTCCAGAAGCTCAGCAGTGCCGTGGCAATCATCGAAATGACAAAGACCACAACGATCACGTGCGCGGCAAAAAGTGGCACATTTCGCCAGTAGGTGAGCGGCTGGTGATCGTTGGATGTACTGTAACCGTTCATGGGTTTCCCAGAACAAACTGGAGCAGTTGGGACGATGCGCAAGCCGTCAGGCGTTGGAAGGCTGAAAAGTTTTCCAATCGTGCAGGGATGTCAGGCAGCCATCGCGTGGTGGCGAGGGCATTCCTGTGGCGGAGGAAACTCTGCGAGCCGGGTAATCAACCTCAGCGGGTTTTGCTCAAGCCGGGTGCCATCCGGACGATAGTCGAAACGTCAAGAAGTTAAGCCCATCGAGACCCCCTCCGGCCATGACGATTTCCTGGGACATCGCAGACGAAGACATCAGCATCATTCTTTCATGTCATCGGAGCACCGCGACTGTCGAAGCTGCCCGTGCGGTCATCGATGAGACGCGCGTGATAGAGTCACTGTCACGTTTCTCGGATTTTGCCGACCAGGTCGCTGCCGCATCCTCCAGCATCGAGGATCAGTTGATGGAGGCCGGCCTTGTTGTCGCTGAGGGCAAGCGTTACGAAATGCCGGTGTACGCGGGTTGAATCGCGCAACAATCTAATTGTCAGCCGGCAGACACAAGTTGGTCGTGCAGGTGAATCTGAAGACGCGTTCTGTTTAGGCAGGATGGTGAGTTCGGTTTCGCGTTGCGTCGCTTTCGTCGAACCCAGGTGCTGATGTCAAGCTGCCCTGCCTAGGAGCGATGGCGGAAAATCGCTTGGTTGCAGCGGAAAGCATGCGCCACGGTGGGGAGAAATCACTTGTGATCCGCATGCTGGCCACGCTTGTTCGGTTTCGTGATGTTTCTTCCCCAACATCCCAGAGTGCGGCTGCGGATCATGGTGTACCTGCTGGCGTTTATCGGCTGCCGGCTTGTGGTGATCTCGGCGGAACCTGGAAGGAAGCCGGTAGTTGAGCCGCTGCTGCTAGTTCCGAAGAGCAGGATTCTGGTGCGTTGCGCGTTCGTGCCGTGTGAGGGCAGCCGACACCTGCATGCGTGCCTCGTTGGAACGCCGAGCGGCACGCACTTTGCGTATGATTTTGAAACGGGAGTGCCATTCATGGTTTGGCGAGGCGAGTTTGCTGACATGTCGAAAGTGTGGATTGGCGCCGGTCTTGATCAGGTTGTGGAACCTGCAGGGCACGCCACGGTCATTACGACAAGACCGGCCTTTGCGTTTTTTCCCAATCGCCTTTTCAGCCTTCCATCCGGGTGGCCTGAGCAGCCGGAGGCATTGTATCGATTTCACGGATACGAACTGGAGGAGAACGGCCAGCCGGTGTTTCTTGCATCGCTCGAGAAGCTGAGGATCAGAGACCGGATTGCCCCATCGACTGACAGGCGAGGGCTGGAACGCAACATTGCCTTTTCCGGGAGTCTGTCTCCATGGGAGACCTGGGTGGTGCTTGGTGAGGGAGACTCGCTTTCCACGAGTGCCAGCGGTTGGGTTTCAGACGGGGGCACGTGGTGGATAGAGTGGCCGGCAGACGCGGCTATCAGGCCCGTTGTCCGCACGGAAGGTGATCGGCAGCTGCTCGCACTGAAGTTGGAAACGGCTCATCTGAGTGAACCCGTTTGCTACAGGCTCATGTGGAAATGAAACAGTCGTTGCTGCTGCTGGTTGTCTTGGGGATTTTGCTCCATGTGCCGCTTGAGGGTCAAAAGCGGACGGTTTCACGTGCTGAACGTTTTGCGAAGCCGGATTCCAAACTTGTTGTGGAGGAGGAAAGGGCGTGGCCCCGTGTGTCGCTGCCGATGCCGACAGGGGTGATTCTCGAAGCGAGTGCGGTGTTACCGCTGCTCTCGAAGCGCCTGCTGGTCACGAGTCGTCGCGGAGAGCTTTGGTTGGTTGAAGGAGCCTATGACGATCCTCCTGTCCTGCGCTGCAGTCTCTATGCTGCGGGTCTCAACGAACCCCTTGGGCTATCACGCTGTCCGGATGGCGGATTCTATGTTGTGCAACGAGGTGAGTTGACTCGCGTTATCGATCGCGATGGCGATGAGCATGCGGACAAGTTCGAAACGGTGTGGCAGATTCCGGTCTCAGGGAACTATCACGAGTTCGCCTTTGGACCGTTTCCTGGCCCGAATGGCACAGTACGCGTGACGCTCATGCTCGCCTACAATGCACCCGCATATTCGCCGGTGCCTTGGCGGGGGTGGATGCTTGAAATCGATCCAGCCGGGCGGATGACTCCCATCGCAGCAGGATTCCGCGCCGGAGCAGGAGCAATATATTCTTCGAAAGGAATCTGGCTCACCACCGAGAATCAGGGAGAGTGGATGGGCACAAGCCATGTCACGCACATTGAACCCGGTGACTTCATCGGACATCCTGCTTCGCTCGAATGGAGCGCACTTCCAGGATCGCCGGTGCGATTGAAGCCGGAGGACATTCCGGATGGCGACAAACCTATCTTCGAACTCGCCAAGCGCATCCCGGGAATCAAGCCCCCCACGGTGTGTCTTCCCTATGCCACGCTTGGAATCGCGCCAACCGACATCGTCGAAGACACAACCAATGGGAAATTTGGTCCGTTTGCCGGACACTACTTTGTCGGGGATTCAGGCCAGAGCAGGATCTTGCGTGTGACGATCGAGAAGGTGCGTGGCGTGTGGCAGGGTGCTGCCTACGCGTTTCGCGAAGGTTTCGAGTCAGGAGTGGCGCGGCTTCATTTTGGAGAAGATGGATCGCTTTTTGTCGGAGAGACCGCCCGCGGCTGGGGGTCCGTTGGTGGAAAGCTCCATGCTTTTGAACGCGTGCGCTGGAGTGGAGATGTTCCCTTTGACATACGGGAGGTGCAGGCGAGGCCCGATGGTTTTCTTGTGACTTTTACACGGCCAGTCGACCCAGTATCGGCTTCCAACCCCGCAAGCTACCGGATAGCCAGCTTCACCTATCAGCATCACAGTAGCTATGGGAGCGCTCCGGTCAACCGCTGGATGTGTCCCGTGCGAAAGGCGGTGGTATCATCCGATCACCTGAGTGTGAGGCTTGGCATAGCCTGCCTGAGGGAGGGATACATTCACGAGCTGAAAGCTTCCGGCATCCGAGTTGGTGGGCGGGAAGAGGCTCTGCTTCATGACACGGCTTACTACACGCTGAACAGAATTCCGGAGGGTGACCGGATAATCCCCAGCGAGCCTCAGAGCGGCGAGCTCTGTGCATCTCCCGTACCGGAAACGACCCTTGCTCCAACGGCCAAGCATCCAACTGAACTGCCGGCTGACTGGAGTCGTCGCGAGGGCGATCGAACGATCCTGTTGGGTACATTGCCTGGAATGCGGTTCGATCAGGACGAGCTGCATGTGAAAGGCGGGGAGAGGATTCAGTTCGTTCTCCGAAATGATGACGACATGCTGCACAACTTTGTACTGTGCGCGCCTGGCCGTGGTGAAGTGGTGGGCCGGGCTGCGCTCGAACTCGGGTTGAGTGGTGCTGAAATGAGTTACGTGCCTGACACCGGAGATGTCCTGTATCACACGGCGGTCGTGATGCCAGGAGCCACGGATCGAATCTTCTTCGCTGCGCCGGCGCGCAGGGGCGACTACGATTTCATCTGTTCTGTCCCGGGACATTTTGTTACGATGAAGGGCGTGCTGCACGTCAGGTAGCAGTTCGAACGTCCTTCTGGAACGAGGGCATCGATTCCGGGAGAATGGGGAAGGGACTCGAGCGGCGAAGTGGTGTTCACCGGGGTCAGGCACGGAATTCCGTGTCAGTGAGGACAATTTCCGCCGGTGTCCAAGACGCACTGCCTGAATTGTCCTATTGTCCTCCCATCCGCTTTACGCCCCGCAAGGCGTTTTTGGTTCCCCGCGAAAACCTTCCCCATGAAAAGAAACCTCTGTCTCGGAGTTTCAATTGGACTCCTTACCGCCCGTATTGCGGTACTCGCAGCAGGGACTGCTGCCACTGATGAGATCGTGATCCTGAATCCCTTTCTGGTCAATGCCGAGGAAGAGTCGGGATATCGTGCGACCAACAGCCTTTTGGGCAGTCGGCTTAACACGCCGCTGCGCGACCTTGCAGGCCCCATCAGCATATTTACGAGAGATTTTCTCGATGATATTGGTGCCACGGACATCGCAGGCATCATCCGCTATGATTTGAACATTGAGGAGGATTATGGTGACGCTTCAGCCGGCGGAGCAGGGGCGGAATTCAACGGTTTCACGGATGGGTTGAGAGCATTCCGGATGCGCGGTCTTCGGTCCTCCACATCGACCGATGGATTTCGAACCGGCGTCGGGGGGAATGACACGTACAACATGGAGAACGTCGGTTCGACCCGCGGTCCAAATTCAATCCTCTTTGGCACGGGTGCACCTGGAGGCATGCTGAATTTCCGAACCAAGAGTGCGAATACGGTGCGTGACTCGAACAACATCGAACTCAAGCTTGGAGACTTCGAAACGCATCGGGCGGTTTTCGATATCAATCGGGTGCTGATCAAGGATCGGTTGGCGGTGCGACTGATGGGTCTATACGACAACGAGGGGAACTCGCAGCCCTACCAGTTTCTGCGAAAGAACAGCGCGACCCTGGCCGTAAACTACAAGTTTGGCCGCGACTCGAACATCACGCTTTCCTATGAGCATACTCGCCTCGCTGGTGTCTCCGGCCGCAAGTGGGGGCCGCTGGACAATATCACCAAATTCCTGGCGGCACTTTCGTCCGGCGATGTGGTGTGGAATCCGGCGCGGGAGCGGTATGAAACCCGTGATGGTGCAGCCGTGGGTGCATCTTCGGGAGTGGGCAATGTGGCAACTCGGACACTCTTGGTGTACGGTCCGACGCTGGGGGAGCCGATGCTTTGGGAGGGAGCGACCTCCACGGCAAATCGGACAACCCTGGCCACAAATGCCAGCGTCTTCACCGGCTCGGTGGTGCCTATCACCCCTGAATGGATTTCCCCTCTCGGGAAGGTGACGGCGACGGGCGCATCCGAATACGGAAAAATCGACTACCACGTATTCACGGCCACTTTCAACCACAAGCTCGCGGAGCATTGGTATGTCGAACTGGCAGCCAACCAATCCGGCCGCAACAGCATTGCCACGCTTGCCGGTGATCCGGCCATAGCAGCCGATCTAAATTATCGCCTGCCCGGCGGTGCGCTGAACCCCTATTTCTATGGCAATGGGTACTACTTCATGCAGACACCCAGTTTCCTTCGCCAGAAACTCTTCAATGACAATGTCACGTTTCGCGCCACGACTTCGTACGATCTGAACCTGGGCTCGCGCTGGGGATGGCACCGGATCGCCGCGATGGTCGAGCGCAATATCAACAATTATCGCCGGGATCGGTTGCGCGAGGTGTGGGAGGGACGTCCTTTTGGGGGCACGGCAGCTGCAGCTCAGAATCAGATCGCTCGCCGAAGGTACATCCGGATTGATGCACCTTGGGAGGACTACACCACCGGGTTTCCTGAAGATCCGCTGAGCTCGGAAAGCTACCGATCATCGTTTGCCAACATTGGCATGTTGAACAGCAGCGCTGTTCCAACCAATGCATTGGATTTCGACGATGAGATCATCACCGATTCCCAGCTGCTTGTGGTCCAGAGCTACTTCTTTCGCCGGCGCCTGGTGACTACCTTCGGTTTCCGTCACGATCAGGTGGATACCTGGGGACCCAGAAAGCTACTGGATGCGACGACCCAGATTTTCCGGCTGGCGACTGAAGCGGACCAGCCTTTCTTTGATTCCAGCAAGCTCAAGTGGTATGACGAGGCGAGTGTGGGTGGCTGGCGCCGGTCTCTCGGTGCCGTCTATCATGTCACCAATCAAATCTCGCTGACAGCAAACACATCGAACGGCATTGAATTGCCGGACCGCAACCGGACGGTGCTCCCGACCGAACAGGTACCATTGCCTTATCGGGGCAATAGCGTGGACGTGGGAGTGAGCTTCAGCCTGTTGAATGACAGGATCGTCGGATCTGTGAAGGCTTTTGAGACGAAGTTTCTCGGTGAACAGGCAAATGGCCAGGTGACAACTGCATTTGTCCAGCCGAACAACGATGTCATGGCTTCATTTGACTACTATTTTCGTAAGGCGGGTCTCACGACTCTCAGCGCTGGTGACCCCATACAATCGATCGACGAATTGCGCACGGTCTACTTTTCTCAAGCGGCATCCTACCTATCAGACCGGAGAAGCAAGGGGCAGGAGTTTGAACTCGTTGCGAATCCGACTCCAAACTGGGCAATTCGCCTCGGCTATTCGCGGACCGAGTCGACAAAAACAAACGTCCTGAACGAAGGAGTGCCCTGGTGGGCGGAGCGTGTGGCGCTTTGGCAGGACCTCGACAAGATCTATACGACGCGCACGGGACGTCCGACGATATTCAATCAACCCTATGTGAATACCTCCGACGTGGTTCAGAACCGCAGCGTTGCAGATCGCATTGCCGATTCGGACAAGGAGCTTGCGGAAATCAGGCTTGCCGAAGAGCAGGGCTACGGGAACCGGAAACACAAGTTCAATGCGTGGACCCGCTATCGGTTTTCCGATGGTCGACTGAAGGGACTCACCGTTGGCGGCGGTGTTCGCTATCAGAGCAGGAACATTGCGGGGGTTGATCTGCTCAATAACACCCCGCTCTACGGAAATGATCGCCTGCTCTTTGACGGGATGCTGCAATACCGCACTCGGGGGTTCTTTGGAAGGTTTGGTGCAGACTCCACCGTGACCTGGCAGCTCAACGTCGAGAATCTCCTCAACGACCGAACCATCTACATCAGCAAGGCTGCCTTGGATGACATCACCCGAACGCGCTACGTCCGGCGCGGATTTCGCGAAGATCCAAGAACGATTGCACTGACGATGCGAATGGATTTCTGAACCGGATGGTGTCGATCATGGCTGGCGCCTGTTGCCGGTGCGTCGGGGCAGTGTGTTTGGTTTTCGGCTGACGCTGGATCGAGGGTTTTCGGTTGTGGCGGACTTCTTTCTGGCTTGGCGCCGTGGGCCTGCTGTCTCTCATGGCTGCCGTCCATGGAACTCATTCGAAAGCTCGTCGACTTCATCCTCCACATTGATCAGCACCTGCGCGAGATTGTTGCCAATTACGGCCTGTGGACCTATGCGGTGCTATTCCTCATCGTGTTTGCTGAAACGGGACTCGTGGTGACACCGTTTCTGCCCGGGGATTCGCTGTTGTTCGCGGCGGGTGCCCTTTGTGCGCCGGCGGAGAGTCAGTTGAATGTGCACCTCATCGCGCTGCTGCTGTTTGTCGCGGCCGTGCTCGGGGACACCGTCAACTACTGGGTGGGATCGAGACTGGGACCGGCTGTTTTCAAGCGTGAGGATTCCTTTCTGCTCCGGAAGAAGCACCTCGACCGTGCCCACGAATTTTTCCTGCGCTATGGGGGGCGGGCAATCGTGCTTGCGCGCTTCGTGCCCATCGTTCGCACGTTTGTACCCTTTGTCGCGGGGGTGGGGCGCATGCCCTATGGAAGGTTCATTGCGTACAATATCGCGGGTGGATTCGCGTGGGTCTACTTTTTCACCTATGCGGGATATTTTTTTGGGACGCATCCCCTAGTGCAGCGCAATTTCAAGCTGGTGATCCTCGCAATCATCGTCCTTTCGGTACTGCCCATCGTGGTTGAGTTCTGGCGTTCCTGGCGGGCGCGCTCGACGCGCGCGAACGATTCCGCATCTGGGTAATCAACCCGTCGATTCGCAGCGGATCCCCACGCCTGTCTGATGCGGATCGAAGCGCAAAGTGCGTAGTCCTTCTCCCTCGCGGAGGGACCAACTGAGCAAACTCCGCGTATCCATAGGCCAGATACTACCCAGAAAGGACCGGCTAAGTAATCACCGCTTCGGATGTATTTGTCCGAAGGCTCCAGGCGTGCAAGATGAAGCAGATCAGCACTTAAGCATTGAGCGCGCCATGAGTACAATTTCGGATCCCGGATAGCGTCTAAGGAGGTTCCCCCATGTCCGCTCGTGGGGCAACCGGGTACGCTAGGGTCATGCTCCTATTCGGGTCAATCTTGGCACGCGTTCGTTTCGCCCCGTTTGCGATGTTGATGCTTGGCCTCATGGGTGTCACGGCAGGCCGTGCGGTCTCGGTCATTCCACCGGAGTTTGCGGATCTTGTCGCGGAGGCGACGCAGATTGTGCGTGTGCGCGTCACCGAAATTTCGGTGCGCTGGGATCCGTCGGAGCAGGGGCCTGTGATCCACACCTACGTGCGTGCGGAGACCCTCAAGACGCTCAAGGGCGCGAGCCAACCCACGGTCGATGTTCGCTTGCTGGGAGGACAGATTGGAGAGGTTTCAATGCAGGTGGCCGACATGCCGGAGTTTGAGGTTGGTCGGACCTACATCCTTTTCATCGCGGGAAACAACCGGACGTTTTGTCCCTTGGTGGGTGTGATGCATGGCAGCTATCCCCTGGTGCTGGACTCCGCGACCGGAATGGAGCGTGTGGCACGAAGCAATCTTCAGCCCCTAGCGTCGGTCGATGACGTTGCCCTTCCGCTCATTCAGTCGGGACACCCGGCGATTCGCCTGAATGCAGCTTCGGGGCTGTTGGCAGACGAATTTGAGGCTGCCATCAAGAAGGAGTTGTCCCGTGGAGGCACGAATTGAGCCAATGACGCGCCTGTCCACAATCATGGCGGTCGCGGCGGCGTTGTTTGGGTTTTTGTCTCCTGCCCACGCGTACGTGATGGATTCCCGTCGCTGGGACTCCGGTGCGATTACCATGCACTTGAATCTGGACACTGCGCCGTTGCCCCGAGCCCTGGCGGACGGCTCCACGAGTTGGGGGCAGGTTGCGCAGCAGGCTTTGAGCGAGTGGAATGCGGTCATCTCGCGGGCGCAGTTTGTTGCCGTGCAAAATTCTTCCGCACCTGTGGGCAGGCAGAACGGCATCAACAATGTCTTCTTCAGTCCGACAGTCTATGGCGAAGCCTGGGGTAGTGGTGTTGTGGGGCTCACGATAACCATCATGCAGGGCTCGGGTAACGCGCGACGCGCCGAGAGTGATGTCCTTTTCAACAGCAATGCACCGATGGATTCCTACCGTGGTCCGCTCGGTTCCGCCGGTCCGTGGTACGACTTCAAGCGTCTGGCGCTGCACGAGTTTGGTCATGTGCTTGGCCTGGGGCATCCCGATGACGCCGGACAGACGAAGGTGTCGGTGATGAACAGTGCCATCAGTGACACCGATCGGCTGACGGATGACGACATTGCGGGTGCGCAGTCAGGATACGGTGTGCCGGCTGGATTTGGCACGGGCCTCGCACCTTCCGTCGTTAGTGTGAATGGCGAGCAGTCCGTGGTTGCCGGTTCGAGAACGACCTTCTCGGTTATTGCGAAGGGCACGGGACCGTTTACGTACCAATGGAAAAAGGACGGCTTGGTTCTCGCTGGGGCAAACGGATCGAGCCTCGTGCTTGAGCCCGTGAATGCCGCGGATGCGGGAACGTATACGGTCACAATCAGCAATGCGCTCGGAAGCGTCTCCACTTTGGTTGGGCAACTGAGCGTTGTCACACCGCCGCCTGCCCGGCTGGTCAACCTGTCGGTGCGAACGATGCAGGCGGCGAATCAGACCCTGGTGGTCGGGCTGACTGCTGCGGGCAAACCGGTCCCCGTGCTTCTGCGTGCGATCGGTCCGACATTGGCGGCGTTTGGCGTTGCGGACGCCATGCCGGATCCGTCGCTCGCGGTGTTCGCCGCATCGAAGGAGATTGATGCCAACGACAACTGGGGAGGTTCCGCTGCGCTAAGTCAGGCCTTCCTGTCCGCGGGTGCGTTTGCGCTTCAGCCCACGAGCCTTGATGCGGCGCTGGTCCGTTCGATCGAAGGTGGCAACACGGTGCAGGTATCGGCTGCGACTGGCGGGGTAGTTTTGGTGGAAGCGTATGAACTGTCAGCGCCAACCGATTCGGGGCTCGTCAATCTCTCCGCCCGCACGCGCGTTGGCACGGGGGCTGATGCCTTGGTGGCGGGTTTCACGATCGCGGGCGGGTCGAGCAAGACTGTGCTCATCCGCGGTATCGGACCTGCACTGGCGAACTATGGCGTGAGCGGTGTGCTGGTTGATCCGAAGCTCGAACTCTTTTCAGGCAGCTCAATCATTGGGGAAAATGATTCGTGGGATGCCTCGCTGGCCCCGGTTTTTTCCAAGGTGGGAGCTTTTGCCCTTTCGCCAGGCAGCAAAGATGCCGCGATCGTTGTCACACTGGCACCGGGCAGCTACACGGTGCAGTTGACAGGTCGTGAGGGTGGCACCGGTGAGGGCATGATCGAAGTCTACGCGGTCGACTAGACGAGGCGTTGCGGGCTCTCGGTCACGGGATGACTGGATTTGTGTGGAACTCCAAGGTGCGAGGATTCTCCGCATAGGGATGTGCGTCAGGGAACTTCGTAGAGTTCAACCAGCGCGATTCCAGGCGTGCCGTCCGCGGAGCTGACGTGGACCGTGTAGCCACCGGGATCGAGCGTGACGAGCATTGCGCTGTCGGCGCTGCCCTCCGCAAGCGCGAACGCGCCGGAGCGGGCCGTTTCGGCGCGCAGGGCATCGGCATTGGGAGCGGTGTTCCAACGTGTATTTGAAAAGAGGACAGTGGATCCCTTGTAGAGGCTGATGGAGGGCTGGGGCAGGAATCCTGTAACATTGTAGGGCGCGAGGCCGGGACCCACGGCGCGTATCAGGAGTGTTCGTGGCGCACCTGGAGCGAGCGTGATTCCTGGGATGAGGATATTGCCACCCGCACCAACGCGGGCCCGGATCGATGCGTTGGTAAGGCGGGAAGAGGGGCCGTTGCCAGTGCCGCCAACAGGAATATCCGCATCGTAAACCTCGATCAATCCGACTCCGGAGTCTCCGGATGCGGACGTGGCATGGGCGGTGTATCCGCCTGGTGGCAGGGTGATGAGGAGCGCGGAGTCAGCACTGCCTTCGGCGAGGGGAAATGCCCCGACGGCGGCGGCGGTGCTGCGAAGCTCCGCGGAATTGGCGGACGTACCCCAGACCACATTGCCTGCCAGTTGTGACCCGTCCTTCCAGAGCGTGAGTGCTGGCCGGGCAAGGAAGCTGGCCACGCCGTAGGGCTCGAGTCCAGGTCCGACCGCGCGAAGCAGGATGCGTTTGTCGGCGTTTCCCGTGATCGTAAAGCCGGTGATCAGGATGTTTCCGCCGGAGGTCACTTCGCCGCGCGACGACAGGTTGATGACGCGCGCCTTGTCCGAGGTCACTGCCAGCGAGACGATCCAGTCTGAAAGCAATTGTTCTCCCGCAAGGTGGCGTTCGTTGCTGCCGATGGGCGGCATGCGTTCCGAACTGGTCGCGGCCATACGCAGCAGGAGGGCGGAGTGAGCGGCGTCTCCCGGAACAAGAACCCGGTTGGCGGGATCAGCCCCAGGATTTGCGAGGGGGCCGTTGATGATTCCCGAACTCGACAGTGGGATGCCTGCACGGGCGTCCCAAGAGCCAAGGGCCGGGCCTCCGGGTTGGTGACACTGGGAGCAGTTCGCGTCGAGGTAGGATCGTGCCCGAAGCTCGATTGGTTTGGAAACGTCTTCGGGCGGCGTCAGGGCCGGCAGGGCTTGGAGGTCGCTTGTCGGAGCAGTGGCGGCTGCAAAGTATCCGGCCTGTGCGAGCGCGGCGAGGATGTTGGCGTTACCTCCCGGAAACGCTTGGTCGTGGTTGAGCTGTCGCGTATTGAAACTCAGTGCGAGCCCGCCTGTGTTAGTATGACAGCGCATGCATTCCGCGCGGCTCGGAAAGCGCCAGGTTTGCATGCGATCCACGCCGTTTTCGCGAACGACAAAATCCTGGGATGCGCCTTCCTCGGGAACCAGGGTGGCTTCGGTTTGAGCCTCATTCCACCGGTAGGTGATGCCGTAGGCACTCGTCGCTGTTTTCACCAGGAAACGGGTTTCCACGCGTCGAGCGGAGCTCGGATCGCCGCGCGTGCGCTCGAGATCAAAATGCATGATCCAGACCGCTCCGGTCGGAAGGGACCAGTTGCCTGTCGCAGAGAATCCAAAGGTCGCCGATGGGTCCTTCAGGGCGAACCATCGCTGCTTCAGGGCATGATCCGACCAGAATGAGACGATGGGCGAATAGGGCACCACGCCTGGGGAAGGCGTGAGCGTTGCCGTTGACGAAAAGGCTCCGGTGGCAGAGAGCGTGGCGGGCAGGGGTGGGCTCCCGGGATCCGGTGTGCCCGAGATTCGGCGGATAGCCCCGTCGAAGAGATTCGCTACCAGGATGTCGCCTGTTGCCGGATCGAGACCGAAGGTGCTGATGCCGCCGTGTGTGGTGAGCAAGGACACGCGATCAGCGCTTACGGGTCTAGTTCCGTCCGGTCGAAGGGCCCAGATGCGACCACTGGAGTAGTCGGCGAAGAGGTACCTGCCGTACAAGGAAGGCACCTTGGATCCGCGATAGACGAGCCCTCCGGTGACGGAGCCCCCTTGGGAGCGTGGGTAGTCCCAGATGGGCTCGTCAAAGGTGACCCCGACAGGTGGGTTGCTGCGCGGACCGGCGATGAAGCCCTCGCGATAGTTCCAGCCGTAGTTGCCCCCGCGTCTTATGATGTTAATTTCCTCGCGTGCACCCTGGCCGACGTCTGCGCACCAGAGTGCGCCTGTGGCGGGGTCGAAGGACATGCGCCACGGATTCCGAAGGCCGACCGCCCAGAATTCCGTGCGCACACTGGCTGGGTTGACAGAGGTACCGTTGAACGTGGTTGCCCCGACAAAGGGATTGTCGGCGGGAATTGTGTACGAGCCTACATGCACGGATGCATGGGCGTTGGGAGCGAGAGAGCCGGGCTTCCTGTCGACGTCGATACGAAGGATGCCGGCGAAGAAATCGCGGGTGATAAGCTGGCTATTCCCGTAGGTGTCATTGCCGCCACCTTCGTCGCCTATTGATAGATAGAGATAGCCGTCAGGTCCGAACAGCAGTTCTCCGCCGTTGTGATTGTTGGCCTGATCTCGTTGGGAAATCAGGGGAAACTCGGAATCCGGATCGGCGGCGTTGGGATCGGAGGTCGATACGGAAAAGCGTGCGAGGCGATCATGCATGCCTGTGCCGGCCGCGGTCGTAGCCTGGGTTGTGTACCAGACATAGAAATAGCCGTTGGTTGCGTACTGGGGGTGGAAGGCGAGAGCCAGCAGGCCCCGCTCATCGCTGTTGCCCGTGGAGGACGTGGTACGGCTGGTCAGGTCGAGAAACAGCTGGCGGGTGGGGGAGGGAGCCGTGACGTCGGGAATGACCCAGATCCGCCCCTGCTTTTCGACGACGAACAGGCGGTGGGTTTCCCCGGGAGGGGAGACGAGGGCGACGGGCTGGGTGAAGGTCAGCGTCGGATAGACGCGCTCCAGCCCAAACTGGGTTGGGGGAAGGTCCGGAGGCAAAGCGAGCGCGGTCGCATTGGACCGGACCAGGGGTTGCGCGGAAAGAGAAACATAGAGGAGCGCCGCGAAGAGAGCCAGCGCCAACCAGTAGTGCCTTCGAACCATGCCCATACCTACCAAAAGTACGTGGCGCGCGCCAGTGGTTCCCCACGGCAGTCAATCAAAGGAGCCGGAAACAAAAAAGCCGGGTGGCGAATGCACCCGGCTGAGTAGAAAACCAAAGTTATTGAATCACGCGGCGAGCCACTTGCGACGCCTGTAGCTCTGCCAGAACATGCCTACGAACGAGAGGCCCAAGAGCAGCGCCGTCGAACCGCTTTCCGCGGCTTTGACGATGCATTCGGTGTCGATTTCGAGTTGGGCGATCTTGAGGTAGAAGTCGCCGCGCTTATGGCCAGAGGGTGCCGTGCTCAAAACCTTGTAATTCAGGATGCCCGATTGCAGTGACGTGAGAAAATTGAGATCGGACGAATTGGTGATGCTCCATTCCTTGTAGTAGTAGTCATAGTTCAATGGTGCATTGTTATGGTTGCCATTGACTTCCTGATTCTCTAGCATGATCTCGGTGCCGAGATAGACGGTGGCGTATTCATCCCTCTTGTCTCCATTGTCATCGGCGAAGGCAAATGTAACGCGAGCCGCGGTAATCTTCATCGTCAGGGGGTTGAATCCCTTTTCGAGGAGATTGAAATCGGAGCGGTAGGTTTCGCCGGCGGACAGAAACTCAATTGGACCGTTGCCCGTGTCGGGATCCCGGTCGTAGATGCTATACTTTATCGCAGGTCCCTGCATCGGACCGGCGATAAGGCTGGTTGCGCCCAAACCAATGAGCAGGCCGAGTACGGCAATGGTGCGTGAAAGCGGATTCATACGGGAAGCCCGTCAATCCAGCCTAACGTGAACCAACCGGCCAAAAATCTTTAATAAATTTTTACGATTTTATAACTTATTATTGGTCAATTTATAGGAAATTCCCCTAGAAGGGATTCGTAGTTTCCCCCAGAGTCGGCCCGCATCGATTTTGTAAGAATTGACGACAAATTTTCCACTATTCAGGGTCCTAGCAAACGATAGATCCTATTGTGCCACAATTGGTTATACGCCGGATTTGATGTCGGCACGCATTACGGTATTTTAATTGGCTATCCATGAGGAGATTAACCTATCTCATGCCATTGTGCAGCGGATCTTCCCGACAGCATTGGAGCATTTTGCTGCTCCTGTTTGTGGCGCTGCAAGTGATCACCGGATGCGGGCGCAAGCGCAGTTTGGCTGATCCCGCTTTGGTGCCTGAGCCGACGACCATTGCCGAAGAGATTCCCCTGCGGGTTGATATGGCCTTTCCGGTCATGCTTGGGGTGGATACCTTGGAGGCCGATGGCTTCGCGGCTTTGAGGGGCAAACGCATTGGGCTGTTGAGTCATCCCGCGGGCGTCAATCGGCGCGGCGAATCCACCGTGGATGTCCTGGCCCACGCCGCCGGCGTGAAGCTCACGACACTGTTTGCCCCTGAGCATGGCCTCTATGGCACCGAGGCTGCCAGTGCCCAGATTGACGATCTGACGGATGCGAGGACGGGTTTGCCGGTCTATTCCCTTCATGGCCAGAACAGGCGTCCGACACCGGCACAGTTGAAGGGCTTGGATGCGCTGGTGGTGGACCTTCAGGATATTGGCGTCCGGTCCTACACGTATGGTGTCACCCTGAAATATGCCCTTGAGGCGTGTTTTGAGAATGGGGTGGAGTGCATTGTGCTCGACCGCCCGAATCCGCTCGGAGGATTGAAGGTCGACGGACCGCTTCTGGATCCGGAATGGCGAAGTGGAGTTGGCGCGTATCCCATCCCTTATGTCCATGGGTTGACCTTGGGTGAACTCGCGCGCTTTGCGGTGGGCACACCGGGAGTGCTGGATGTAACGGAGGAGGTCCGCGCAAAGGGTCGCCTCACGGTCGTGCCCATGCGCGGGTGGAGACGCGAGATGCGGTGGCCGGAGACGGGGCTGAAGTTTGTAGCAACCTCACCGAACATTCCTGATTTCGATGCCGTCGTGGGCTACGCGATGTGTGGACTCGGCTGCGAATACAGCGGATTTACCCATGGCATTGGAACGGCGCATCCGTTTCGAAGCCTGCTCTACAAGGATACCAGCGCGGCGCGACTCGAAAAGGAACTCAGGGCCTGGGACCTTCCTGGTCTGGCCTATCGGCTGATTCCTGCTGGCGACTTGAACGGCCGGCAGACGACGCGTGTCTGGGTCGAGGTCCGGGATTGGGAGGCATGGAATCCCACGGAACTGAGTTTCCATCTCCTGCGACTTGCCTGTCGCTACGATCCTCCCAATCCCTTTGCGAAGCTGGGAGCGAAGGAGTCGCGATCATTCAACATCCATGTCGGATCAACCGCCTGGTGGGAAGCCCTCCTGCTGCGCGGAGCCGATGTCGATGTCGAGGCGTTCATTCGCGACTGGAAGGAAAGGGCTGCGTCATTCCGGGAGAAATCTCGTGCGTT
Organism: Verrucomicrobiota bacterium; assembly: GCA_014584295.1. Lineage (GTDB taxonomy): Bacteria > Verrucomicrobiota > Verrucomicrobiia > Opitutales > Opitutaceae > UBA6669. The sequence goes on along the minus strand of JACTNC010000063.1, from coordinate 132,083 downwards.
CTGGCTCTACCCATGACTGGCATCGCTCGCCAAGCACGTTGTTGAATCGCGCGAGGCAATGAGCTTTGGCATTTGACCCGCGCAACCGGCCCTCTGATCACGGAGCGCGACGATAGAGACGTGTGATTCTTCCATCATGTCCCGGCGACTTTCTCCCTTGTGGATCCTGCTGACAGGATCGATTGCCTTTCTCGACCCTGTGGTCATGGCCGAGTCGCCAGTGGTGCAATCGACCATGCGGTCTCAAAACAGGTATTCGGCGCCGACACGACCCAAGGACATTCAGGTCCAATCTTCAGCTCCTGAAATTCGTGCGGTGCGAAATGAGCAGCCCCCGGAAGTGACAGACGGGGAGGTCGTCAAGAGTCCGGTGCCTCCAGAATCTCCCGCAGTGAACCAGGCGCCTCTCCCGCCCGTCGGTGAAGCGATTCCGACTGCAACCTCCTGGCTTGAGGCGCAGGTTGCGCTCGCGCGGGTGGGGTTTTCATCCGGACCGATTGACGGAGTGCCCGGGCCGCAGACCCAGGCTGCCCTGATGGCGTTTCAGGAAAGGGAATCCATTCCTGCAACCGGCGCTCTCGATGCGGTCACTCGCGAGCACCTCGTGCTGGAATCGCCTGCATTGACTGAAGTGACAGTTACGGAAGCCGATCTCGCGCGCCTTCAGCCTCTGAGTCCGACCTGGCTGGGAAAGTCGCGGCAAACACGGCTTGATTTCTCGACAATCCTTGAACTCGTCGCGGAACGCTCGCGCGCGAGTCACAAGCTCGTGCGGCGACTCAACCCCGGCATTGACTGGGAGCAGGTGCCTGCGGGCACGGTTATCAAGGTGCCCTCCGTGCCCGGTGTCGCCGTGCAGGGACCTGTCGCGGAACTTCATATTCATCTGGCTTCGCGCACGCTGACGGCGCGTGCTGCCGACCGCCGCGTGGTTGCGCATTTTCCGGTCAGCATTGGTCGCGAAGTGGCGAAGCGACCCGTCGGGTTGCTCCGGGTGACGGTGGTGATTCCCAATCCGGACTACACGTTTGATCCCGCTGTTTTTGTCGAATCGGAGGAGGGTCGGGAGCTCGGACGCAGGCTCGTTCTGCCGCCCGGACCAAACAATCCTGTTGGCGTTGCATGGATCGGACTTAACCGCCCGGGATACGGCATTCATGGGACTCCCTCACCGGAGCATGTTGGCCGCACCGAATCGCATGGCTGTTTCCGGCTGGCCAACTGGGATGCGGAAACGCTGCTTCGTCTCGCGTGGGTGGGGCTCCCCGTGATGGTCGAGCCCTGAAGTCCGCCTAGTTATAACGACGTTTGGGAATGCGAAGCGCCCAGGCGGGGATCGTCAGCCAGTCATCCTTGTCCCCGGTATACGGCGCATGAGCGATTCGCATCAGCGTGCACAGGCAGACGCTGTCGAAGGCCGCCTGTTTGAGTGACGCGAGGCCGGGAGAATCCCGGAGCGCCTGCGTGATGTGGATCGGGTAGTATTTCGTGTCGAGGTCCGACTTCTGGAGCTGGGTGACAATTTCCTGAATCACTTCGAGACACTCGTGTGGCACCGGGCAGAAGGTCTTGACCACGCCATTGGTATCGTGGAAGTGCCACCCGTCGGTGATGAGATAGCCGCAGGCGAAAGGAATTGGCGCCCACGCGGAGCCCAGCAGGTCAGCCGTCGCCTGCGCCTGCTTCTGATTGGCGAACAAGGCGAGGGCGGGGTGATAGGGCGACGCCGGCAGCGAGACGGACACGGGCTTTTCGGAGGAGGCAGCCTTGTCGAGATCCGGTGAAGACGAACGATTCGCAGACGGGCGCAGCGATTTGAGAAATGAACTTGGACTTTTTGCCACAGAAGTATGCGGGCCGGCCACGGGTGTGGCGAAGGCCTTCAGGGAAATAACGGCATGAGATGCAGCTGCGTGAGTAAAAACGCGTAGCGTGCGGGATAGCCCTAGTCGGGGTAGGGTTTTCCCCCTAACTGTTTAGGGACAGGTATTGGCGTATCACCACCGTTTTCTGGTGTTGGATAAGCCGAATGGCTTTCTGTTCACTTCTTCACAAAGAGGATGCAAATGGGTGCCGGCAAGTTTATCACGCCCTTGGTTTGAAAGGTCAGTTTACCCGTTATGGAATCCAGTTTATGGACGGAAACGGTATTGGAGTCCTGACCCGCAGTGAGCAGCCATCCGCTCCCGGGCGCGAGATTGATGTTTCTGGGAAACGCACCTCGTACCGGCTGGACTTGCACGGGCTTGAGTGCAGAGGTCTCCGGATCGGCATGGAAAACGGTCACTGTGTCATTGCCGCGATTTGACGCGTAGACAAATCGCCCATTCGGGTGCACCAGGATTTCCGCTGCAGCATTCATTGCCTCTGCAGCCTTCGTTTCCTCGCTCAAGGTCGGCACGGTGGAAAGTCTCTTGGCGGTTCCGTTGGCAGCATCCCAAGCGAACGTGGTTACGGTGAGCGACAACTCCTCCAGGAGGTAGATGAAGCGTCCATCAGGGGAAAAGCGGAGGTGGCGCGGACCTGAACCTGGAAGGGAGGTCGCATATCCGTGGGGCTCGATCGTGGGTTTGTTCTGATCGACGCGATAGATCATGATCCGGTCGAGGCCGAGATCCGGCACGAGTGCGAACCGTCCGTCGGGTGAAAATCCGCACCAATGCGGATGCGGCGAGTCCTGCCGTTTGGCGACCACACGCGCGCCCCCCGCATGCTCGGTCAATTGTGCCGCGCCCGGCTTGCCCTCGGAGTCCAAGGGGAAGAGGGCAACGGAGCCGCCGCCATACTGCGCTGTGAGGAGAAACCGGCCCGAAGGATGCACGGCGATATGAGCGGACGCGCCATCGCCGACGGGAGATTGGCTCAGAAACGAGAGTGATCCGTCGGCATTGATCCGGTAGGCCGCCACGACCGGAACCTTGTCCAATGTGGCCACGGCATAGAGAATGCCGCCACGCGGATTAAGGGCCAGAAAGCCCGGACTAGATGCGGTAGCGACCTTGATGGCGGGACTGAGTTTACCATTGGTTGTATCGAATTCCGATCGGTAGATGCCATCCGCGCCAAGTCCGCCGGTTCCGAAGAAAACGTGCCAGGATTCGGCGTAACAGGCGAGCGGTGCGATAAGCGCACCGAGGACCAGCACAAGGCTAAGTCCGAGGTGAATTGAACGGGTAGTGGGCAAGGGGTGCATAGCAGACCTTCGTAGTACAAGGTTTCCTCCATACCAAGCCGTATCCCGCTGAATTGGCGAAACAGACCCGGCAGGTCGATGAGAGTGGTGTTCTTCTCCACGTCCGGCGTGGCAGCTGGCAGAGCAATTGCCGATTGCCCGGGACGTGCCGACGTGAAATAGTCGTCCCGGCGAATGAGTCATTCCCGGAGAAAGTCGCCTTTTGTCGGAGTCACTGCCGCGCCGAGTGCCGCGGAAGACAAGCGGCGCGCAAACAAACGCCTGCGGCGGGTTGCCAAGGTGCGGGTGCAGGTGAATCCGGAGGAGGAATTGCCGGCGAAGCTGAAAGAAGTCTCGGATATCTGGACGACGGCAAAGGAGGGGAAGATTCGTATCTCCCCGGGTGATCGTGTGAGAATGCGAAAGTAGCTAGGAGCTCATAGCTAATTCAATCAGTTGGCTACAGTTCGGTTGAACGTAGGCCGCTGTATAGCGGGAAGGGTGATCGCTCGAAGGTGATTGCGCATGATGTCCGGCATTAGTGGTGCAACCGGGAAAGGGCGGTGCGCTTATTCCTTCGCGGGGGAGGAGAAAGTGGCATTTCCAAGGTTGACGGAGAAGAAGGCGTTTGGCTTGGTTTGAACCTTTCCAGTCTCTTCACGTCTCTTCACGCATACATGACACGGGTCCAAACTCTCGCCTTATCTGCCAGCCTGCCGTTTCTGGGCACGCAGGTATTTGCCTCGGGAGAATCCCATGGCGTCGTACCTGCGGCAGAGGCGCTTTTTCAGATTGGGCCGCTTCCGGTGACGAACAGCATGGTGACGAGCTGGGTCGTTGCCGCGGCGTTGATCATCCTGATTCGAATCGCTGTGGGTCGACCCAAGCTGGTGCCCTCGCGGGGTCAGTCTGTTGTCGAAAGCCTTGTTGAAGGTGTGATGGATCTGACATCACCGATTGTGGGCAGCAAGGTGGCCCGAGCGACATTTCCGCTGCTGGTCGGATTGTTCATCTACATCCTGATCCAGAATTGGAGCGGACTGTTCCCCGGAGTCGGGACGGTCAAGATCTTCGATCAGGACCACAACGTGTGGCGGGACTTTGTTCGTCCGGGCAATGCTGACATGAACAGCACGATCGCGTTGGCAATGGTCTCGTTCATTGCATGGATCTACTTCGTCTTCCGCTATGCAGGCCCGAAGGTCATCATCCATGACATCTTTGGCAACAAGGCGAACAAGAACGAGATCCCTGCAGTGATCTACTATTTCCTGTTCCTGATCTTTTTTGCGGTCGGTCTTATCGAGCTCATATCCATCGCGTTTCGCCCGGTTTCACTTTCCTTCCGGCTTTTCGGCAATGTCTTTGGTGGGGAGAACCTCATCCATGCGATGACGGGCATCCTGAAATGGGGACTGCCGATCCCGTTCTACTTCCTCGAAATCCTCATCGGCTTTGTCCAGGCGCTGGTCTTCACGCTTCTTGTCAGCGTGTACATCGGACTGATTTGCAATCATGGCGACGGCCATGAGGAAGGCCACGGTGCCGCAGGTCATGGATCCGACAAGGCTGCCGGATCCCACCACTGATCTTCATCTCTTTTCCGCCGGGAGCGTGCACAACGTGCGCACGGCGGGCAAAACAACCAACAACCTCCACATATGATCACCACACTCCTCGCTGAAGTCTCCGGCAGCATTCAGGGCGCGCTGGGCTGTCTCGGCGCCGCCCTCGGCGTAGGCATCGTCGGCACCAAGGCTGTCGAAGCCGTCGGTCGCAATCCCGGCGCTTCCGGCAAGATCCTCGTCCAGGCCATCATCGGCATGGCGCTCGCTGAAGCGGTTGCCTTCTACGCGCTGTTCCTCGGCAAGTAATCCGTTACATCCTTCTCCGCGCGAGGCGATTGACGCCCCGCGCGGCCCCTTTTTCAGCCATGCTCTCCTCGATGCTCTTCTTCGCCGCTGCTGAAGCCGCAGGCCACGCCCATGATGCGCCCTCGGGCATCACAAAGATTGTCCAGGATTTCGGCATCGATCTGCCCTTCATTCTGGCGCAGTCCGTCAACTTCATCGTCGTCGCTGCGCTGCTCTGGTATTTCGCGTTCAAGCCTGTGATGGCCACCATCGAGGAACGCAAGGCGAAGATCGCCGACGGCCTCAAGTTCGCCGAGGACGCAAAAACCCAGCTCGCCAATGCCCGGCAGGAGAATGCCGCGCTGCTCAAGACGGCACAAGTCGAGGCAGCCCGCATCATTGAAGAGGCTCGCAAAACCGCGAAGGAGCTTTCCGAGCGCGAGACCGCCGCTGCGACCGAGCGCGCCAATGGCATCATCACGAAGGCGCAGCAGGCGATCGATCTCGAGCACCGCAAGATGCTCGAACAGGCCCGCGGCGAGATTTCCCGCCTCGTGATTGCTACGACCCAGCGCGTGCTCAGCAAGGAGCTGACCGATGCTGAGCGCAGCCGCTACAACGACGCTGCGGCGCGGGAACTGAGCAGCATCTGACGCTGCGCTCCGCCCCGTTTCCGACGTCCTTTCCCCTTTCGAAGCAATGGCCGCCCATCAAAAGCAAGTCCAGCAGCTCGCCCGCCAGCTTTTCTCCATGAGCCTCGCCGACGGGGCACTTTCGGCCGAGCGGGTGGCAGGTGTGCTTCAGTATCTCGAAAAGAATCCCCCCGCACAGCCGATGGCGGTTCTCCTGGCCTATCGTCGCCTTGTCGCCATTGAATTCGCCCGTGGGCGGGCGGTGGTGGAGCACGCGGGTCCGCTCGCGCAGGGTGTGCTGGCTTCGATTGAAGCCGCCATGGCCCGCCGCTACGGGCGCCCGATCGTTGCCGTCGCGAAGGATGCCCCCGGGCTCCTCGCTGGCGTGCGCGTGCGCGTCGGCGACGATGTGTACGAATCCTCCGTGGCCAACCAGTTGTCCGGCCTTTCCGTCTAATTTTCTCCCTTTTCAAAAGCAGTCCAACCTTACCGCCGCATGAGCACGGTCCTCGAACAAATCGAACAGCAGATCGCCAGACTTTCCAGCAAGGCAGTCCGCAAGAACACCGGAGTCATCCGCACGGTCGCCGACGGCGTTGCCAAGATCGACGGCCTGTCGGATGTCGTGTACAACGAAATGGTGCAGTTTCCCGGCGGTGCCATCGGCATCGCGCTCAATCTTGAGCAGGATGAGGTCGGCTGCGTCGTCCTTGGCGATATCTCGAAACTGAAGGAGGGCGACGAGGTTCAGACGACCGGCAAGCTTCTCTCCATCCCCGTGGGCAAGGGCCTGCTGGGCCGGGTGGTCGACGCGCTCGGCAATCCCGTCGACGGCAAGGGCCCGATTGCATCCACCGAAACCTATCCGGTCGAGAAGATCGCCCCGGGCATCATCGTTCGCAAATCGGTCTCCCAGCCGCTCTTCACCGGCATCATGGCGATCGACTCCATGATTCCCATCGGCCGCGGTCAGCGCGAGCTGATCATTGGGGACCGTGGCACGGGCAAGACGACCATCGCGATCGACACGATCATCAACCAGGCGAAGATCAACAAGGTCGGCCTCGCAAGCGGCGACAAGAATTTCCGTCCGGTGTACTCGATCTACGTCGCGATCGGACAGAAGAATTCCAACATCGTGCGCACCATCGGTGCGCTCGAGGCCGCGGGTGCCCTGGAGTTTACCGTCATTGTCGCGGCTCCCGCTGCCGACAATCCCGCCAACCAGTACCTCGCTCCGTACTCCGGCGCAGCCGTGGGCGAGTGGTTCATGGAAAACGGCATGGATGCGCTCATCGTCTATGATGACCTGTCCAAGCATGCCGTCGCCTACCGTCAGATTTCACTGATCCTGAAGCGTCCCTCAGGCCGCGAAGCCTACCCGGGCGATGTTTTCTACCTTCACTCCCGTCTGCTCGAGCGCGCCGCACGCCTCGATGGCAAGGGCTCGCTCACCGCGCTGCCGATCATCGAGACGCTTGCGGGCGACGTCTCTGCCTACATTCCGACGAACGTCATTTCGATCACGGATGGGCAGATCTTCCTTGAGACCGATCTTTTCAACCAGGGCATCCGGCCCGCGGTCTCCGTGGGGCTTTCGGTCTCCCGCGTTGGTTCCTCGGCGCAGATCAAGGCGACAAAACAGGTTGGCGGCAAATTGAAGGGCGAACTCGCCCAGTTCCGCGAACTCGCCGCCTTTGCGCAGTTCGGTTCGGACCTCGACGCCAAGACGAAGGGCCAGCTCGATCGCGGTGCGCGCATCGTTGAACTCTTCAAGCAGCCGGCCTTCAGCCCCGTGCCCATCGAACAGCAGGTTGTCACGCTCTGGGCGATGCAGAAAGGCTACTACGATGACCTCGACATCAAGAAGGTCACCGCCGCTGCAGTTTCGCTTCGCGATTTTTTCAGCACCCGCAAGGATGCGCTGCTCACGGAAATTCGCACGAAGGCCGCTCTCGACAAGGATCTCGAGGCCAAGATCAAGACGGCCGTGGACGAATGGAAGTCATCGTTTGCCGCCTGAGGCGTGATTCCGGTTCCTTCAAGTTCCAGCCGCTAGGTTCCAACTGACATGCCCTCAACCCGCGACATCCGACGCCGCATCAAGTCGGTAAAGAACACACGCCAGATCACCCGGGCGATGGAATTGGTGGCGGCGTCCAAGATGAAGAAGGCGCAGCAGGCCGCGCTTGCCGGCCGGCCCTATGCCCAGTTGATGGCGACCATGCTGGCGGCGCTCGCCCCCCGCGTGGATGAATCCCAGCATGCCTTTCTCGCCAAGCGCGAGGTCAAGACCCGCGGCATTCTGCTCATCTCGACCGACAAGGGTCTTTGCGGTCCTCTCAACTCCAATCTCTTCAAGCTGGTCACGGAGATCAAGACGCCCGCCAAGTTTGTAGCCGTCGGAAAGAAGGGTGCCCAATTTCTTGCGCGGACCAAGCGCGACCTGCTCGCGGATTTTACGGTCAGCGATCGTGCCTCCTTTGTCGAGGTGCGCACCGTGTCCGAGTACATGGTGAAGTTATTTCTGGAGGGCACGATCGACACCGTCGAAGTCATTTACGCCCGCTTCAAGAACACGCTGGTCCAGGAACCGATGGTCCGTCCGGTGCTGCCCCTGAGCAATCTTCGCCAGTTTATCGAGGCCCTGCAGCAGCATGCCGGTGTCGTCGCAAGCGAGTTCAATGACACGCGTGACATGCTCTTCGAACCCAGTGCGCAGGCTGTGCTCGAGGCGCTGCTCCCGTTCTACGTCAACCGCCACATTTACCAGCTCCTGCTCTCCGCCAAGGCATCCGAGCAGAGCGCGCGTATGGTGGCCATGAAGACCGCGAAGGACAATGCCACGAAGCTCCTCGGCGACCTCACGCTGGAATACAACAAGGCACGCCAGGCAGCCATTACCCAGGAAATTCTCGAAATTGCCGCTGCATCGTTCGCGGCCTGATTCATCCGTTCTCCCATCATCTTTCATTCGCACTCTATGAATACCGGCAAGATCGTCCAAGTCATCGGCCCCGTGGTCGACGTCCAGTTCGCCGAGAACACCATTCCGCCCATCTATCAGGCGCTCACCATTGAGTTCGACGTGTCCGGCCGGAAGGAAATCCTCACTCTCGAGGTGCAACAGCACCTCGGCGGCGGCCTCGCCCGCGCGATCGCCATGTCGTCCTCGGAAGGACTGCGGCGCGGTATGAACGTTGTGGATACGGGTGCACCGATCTCTGTTCCGGTCGGCAATGGTGTGCTGGGCCGCATCTTTGATGTCACGGGCAATCCCGTCGACGGCCGCGGTCCGGTCGCTTTCGAGAAGCGCTACCCGATTCACCGTCCCGCCCCTGCGCTCGCCGAGCAGGACACCAAGTCGCAGATCCTCGAAACCGGCATCAAGGTCATCGACCTGATCTGCCCGTTCATGAAGGGTGGCAAGGCCGGCGCGTTCGGGGGCGCGGGCGTCGGCAAGACCGTCGTCATTCTGGAGCTCATCAACAACATCGCGAAGGCCCACGGCGGCTACTCGGTGTTTGCCGGGGTCGGCGAGCGCTCGCGCGAGGGGAACGATCTTTACCACGAAATGTCCGAGGCAGGTGTCATCGACCAGAAGGACCTGAGCAAGTCAAAGGTCGCGCTCGTCTATGGCCAGATGAACGAACCACCGGGCGCCCGTATGCGCGTGGCGCTATCGGCGCTGGCGATGACGGAGTATTTCCGCGACGAGAAGAACCAGGACGTGCTGCTCTTCATCGACAATATCTTCCGTTTCTCCCAGGCCGGTTCCGAGGTGTCCGCGCTGCTCGGTCGCTCGCCATCAGCCGTGGGCTACCAGCCGACCCTGTCGAACGAGATGGGCCTGCTCCAGGAGCGCATCACCTCGACAAAGAAGGGCTCCATCACGTCGGTGCAGGCGGTGTATGTTCCCGCCGACGACCTTACCGATCCCGCGCCGGCAAACACCTTTGCCCACCTTGACTCCACGATCGTGTTGGAGCGCTCCATCGCTGAGCTCGGCATTTATCCCGCCGTCGATCCGCTCGCTTCGGTTTCGAAGGCGCTCGAGCCTTCCGTGGTCGGCGAGGAGCACTACAAGGTGGCCCGCGAAGTGCAGCGTGTTCTCCAACGTTACAAGGACCTCCAGGACATCATCGCCATCCTCGGCCTCGACGAACTGTCGCCCGAGGACAAGGTCACCGTCTATCGCGCCCGCAAACTGCAGCGTTTCCTTTCCCAGCCGTTCGCGGTTGCGGAAGTGTTCACCGGTGCCCCGGGCAAGTACGTTCCGGTCAAGGAAACGGTGCGTGGATTCAAGATGATCCTCGATGGCCAGCTCGATGATGTCGCCGAGGGTGACTTCTACATGAAGGGTGGCATCGACGAAGTGCTGGCCGCCGCCAAGAAATAGAACTGGTCTTGTTGAGTCTCCCATCATGGCTCTCACCCTCGAAATCGTCACTCCGGAAGCGCGTGTCTATTCTGACAAAGTCGACACGGTGGTCATTCCGACCGTCGATGGGGAGATTGGTATTCTCCCTGGTCACATTCCGCTTCTGACCCAGATTGAGGCGGGGGAATTGCGGGTGACCAAAAATGGATCAACCGAGTTCCTGGTTATCGGGCCGGGATTTGCGGAGGTTCAGGGTGACAGCGTGTCCGTCCTCGCCGAAAGCGCGATCAACGAAGAGAAGATTGATGTCAATGCGGTCGAGGAAGCGCGCAGGCGTGCGGAAGCGGCGCTGAAGGAAAAGTTCGACATGGATCCCGGAGAAATCGAGCGGCTTGAAGGAGTGATCCGATTCGCCGTTGCCCAGCTTGCCACGAAGTCCAGGCGTCGCAATTGATTCATTGGGATGTAGATAAAGCAGGTTGAATACCGCGGATTTACGCGCCTAATTCAAAACAGCTTGTGTGCTCCGAGGCCTTGGGGCAACCTAACGGGCGAACACAGTTATCAAACCAAAATGAAATTCTTCAAATTACTTCTTCCCATTGTTGCTGCAGGCGCGGTTGCGCTGAGCGCCTATGCAGCGGATTCCGGCAAACCTGCGGCGCCAGCCGCAAAGGGCAAGAAAGCCAAATGCTGCGTCAATGCCGCCAAGAAGGGCGAGACATGTACCCACGAGTGCTGCGTCGAAGCAGCCAAGGCAGGCAAGAACTGCGAGAAGTGCAAAGGCACCAATCCGTAGTTATCCGGATTGCCACATAGTGACGGGGCTTTCGCCTCGCATGCGAGCCGCGGTCATTGCACCGCGGCTTTTTTATTTCCATCGCATTTCGCTGCCATTGACGAGAGGAGAAGACTTGAACGCATCGTTTACGAAGGATTCCCTCGTCCCATCGACTATGACTCTGAGTGGGTCGCTGCTTGGGGCGTTTGACTTTGTGGGCGTATGGCCGACGTTGTGCGGCCATGAAAGAACGCCTGAATTACGCCGCGGTTGCACCGAAGGGCGTCGAGGCCCTTCGCGCACTGGAAACGTATGTGCGGCAGTCGGGCATCGACCATGCACTGCTCGAACTCGTCAAGACGCGCGCCTCCCAGATCAATGGCTGCGCCTTCTGTCTCGACATGCACACGAAGGACGCCCGTGCGGCAGGCGAGAGCGAGCAGCGCCTCTACGGCTTGAGCGCCTGGCGCGAAGCCCCGTACTACAGCGCACGCGAACGCGCCGCCCTGGCATGGACGGAGGCGGTGACGCTCGTCAGCGAGAGTCACGTACCTGATGATGTTTACGAAGAGGTGCGACGTCACTTTGACGAGCAGGAGCTCGTCAATCTGACAATGGCGATCGTTGCCATCAACAGCTGGAACCGCCTCGCAGTCTCCTTTCGCAAGGAGGCTGGCACGTACCAGCCGCCCGCGAAATCGGCGCACCGTGGAGCGTGATTCACGCACCGCTCAATCGACATCGATCGCCCTGCCGCCCTCCCGCTTGTCGAGGCTCCGAAACGCAAACATCGTCTCGCTTTCGACAATGCCTTCGGTCTTCAACAGGGCATCGGTGATGACCGACTCAATCTTATCCACCGAGTCCGACCTGATGATCACCAACAGATCAAACCGCCCCGACACCGAGTACACCTCGGCGATGTCCGGGATCTCAAGCAGCTTTTCGGCGGTGCCCGTGACCTTGCGGTGATCGATCTTCAGCATGACGATGGCAGTGGGCATGACAATTCCATGAAACATTCGAAGCACCAACGCAAGCCGGGTCCGGCCTGCAATGCAGGCTTGTTCGCTCACGTGGCTCGCGCCATGTCGCGCACGAGAACAGGTGTTCCCTCTGACAGGAGACCCGGTGAATGAAACGACAAGACCAATGCGGCCGCGCAGTGGCGCTGCGTGAGCTTCATCACGGGGCGAAGATTCTCATTCTTCCAAATGCCTGGGATTGTGTCAGCGCACGGCTGTTTGAGGAAGCAGGGTTCCCTGCGATTGCAACGACGAGTGGCGGAGTGGCCGCGGTCCTTGGCTACGCCGATGGACAGCATATCAGCGCCGAGGAAATGCTGCTGTTGGTCGGTCGGATTGCGCGGACGGTCGCCGTGCCGGTGACAGCCGACCTCGAGGCGGGATACGGAACCTCTGCGACGGAGATCGCCGAGGTCATGCGGAGCGCAATCGACGCCGGCGTGGCCGGTGTGAATATCGAGGACGGACGGGGCGCTGGCCGACCGCTGGCAGGCATCGTCGAGCAATCCAACACTATCAAGGCCGTGCGCGACGTCGCGGCTGCCACGGGCGTCCCCCTGGTGATCAACGCCCGCGTCGATGTTTTTCTCCACGGATCAGGCGATCCTGAGGATCGTTTCAAGCAGGCTGTCGAACGTGCCCGCACCTATTGTGAGGCCGGGGCAGATGTGATCTTCCCGATTGGCCTCCGGGATTTCGAAACCATTTCGCGGTTTGTCAGGAGCGTCGAATGCCCGGTCAATATCATGGCGGGGCATGGTGCGCCTTCGATTCCGGAACTGGAAAAGCTTGGAGTGAGACGCGTGACGTTCGGCAGCGGCATGATGCGTGCAACGATGCCCGTTGCGTGGAAACTGGCTAAGGATATTCGCACGCGCGCAGAATCGGAGCTGCTGGAGCAAACCGAGTTTTCCCACGCGGCGGTCAATGCCCTTTTCAACCGCCGCTGAAACCATCCGGGTCTGCCTGACCTGGCGGGCAATCGCAGGGATCAGATGGAAGGGATCTCTGCTGCCGATGGTGCACGCCGCAGGCAGTGACCCTCATGTCATTCGCTATCGCGTGTCGCCTGCCCATTCGGACGCGAGGCGTGCGGCAAACTCACGGTCCCCGATGTAGAGCGGGGAAAAATCAAAGACGCGATTGAAGCGCTCTATGAGCGGGTGGGCGCGCAGCGCCTTGCGCTTCAGCGGCGAGCGCTTGAGGTCATCCGTGAATGTCTTGGTGAGTTTTGTTGCACCGCTTTCGTGTATTTCCCGTCGCTTGTCGTAGTCCGTTGGTGCATGCCTGCCTACGGCCGCGATATAGAAGTGTGCCACTTCGTGGTAGATCGCGCGGAGTACGGAGAGTTTGCGGTCGGCCAGCCGGTCAATGCGCAGCTGGATCGTTGTGCCAAGGCTCGCGACGTAGGTGACCTCGGTGACAAAGTCATTGGGGTCGGTTAGAATCTCGGGCGCCCCGGAGCTGTGTGCTGCCCACCAGCGCTGCACTTCACTGCGCACCTCCTCCTCCAAGGATTCGAAGATTACCCAGAAGAGGGCCCTCATCTCGTCAGAGGTCGGCAGATTTGGCGTTTCAACCATTGCAAATGTAATCTTCGGCAAATGAACGGGAACTCTGAAGCATGAATCGGTTGCAAGCGGGTGGCTCAATCGAGCCCGGAGATGGCCTCTTGCGCAAGCATGCATGTCTAAGCTGAACTACCTATGATCAGTGTGTCGTTTGGGAATGTGAGCATAGCTTACGGGGTTGCCTGCAATGATCGGGCTTGAACGCGGTTTATAGGCAAGTCGTCGCGCTGCTTGAAGGAGTCCTTGCTTTGATGGTTTTCATCCGGACATCGGGCTCCTATTTCTCCCGGCGTGAACATCCTCTCGATCCAATCCCATGTCGCTTACGGCCATGTGGGCAATGCCTCGGCAGTATTCCCCATGCAGCGCCTTGGACACGAGGTCTGGCCGATTCATACCGTTCAGTTTTCAAATCACACGGGATATGGAGCCTGGAAGGGGCGCGTCTTCGATGGGGGCATGATTGAAGAGTGCGTCGAAGGCATCGAGATGCGCGGAGTGCTGGGGGCCTGCGACGGCGTGCTTTCGGGATACATGGGGTCCTCGGATATTGGAGAGGCGATCCTGGGCTCGGTCGCGAGGGTAAAGGCCGCGAATCCGCAGGCGAAATACTGCTGTGATCCTGTGATCGGTGACGTGGGTCGCGGGGTCTTTGTGCGCCCGGGCATCCCCGAATTCATGAAGGCGCGGGCCGTGCCATCGGCGGATGTCATTACTCCAAACCACTGGGAACTCGACTATCTGTCCGGTTGCGAAGCGAGGGATCTTGCAGCGACACGGGAAGCGATTGCGATTGTGCACGCTCTTGGGCCGCAGGTGATCCTTGTGACCTCACTGCACATCGATGAAACACCGGCAGATTGCATAGATCTTGTCGCCTCCGATGGTGGACGGCTGTTTCGTGTTCGCACGCCCCGCTTACCGGTGGCGGTGAATGGTGCCGGTGATGCGATTGCTGCGCTGTTCTTCGTTCACTGGCTGGAAAGCGGATCGGTTTCCGGAGCACTGGAGCGTGCAAGCGCTTCTGTCTATGGCCTGCTCAAGCGAACGGCAGATGCCAAGTCGCGCGAAATCCTGACGGTCACCGCCCAGGATGAATTTGTCGCGCCCAGCCATCGATTCGAGGTCGAAGCAATCTGAACGTACCCTGCGTGTCCGAGGAAAAGTCGCGGCGCTGTCGCTATGAGGGGCTCGTTCGTGGGGAACGGCTGACGGGTACGGACGACCCATGGGCGGGCTCGGTGCGCAGGTACCAGATGACCGGAATGACTGTGCCGAAAATGGCTATAGACGAAAGGATGATGGTCTGAGGCGACATGGCGTTGCCCTCGAGCGACTGGGAAGCAAAGATCCCGAATGAACGGAGCGAAAGCGCCTCCGCGGTCGTGGCGAGAATCAGCCACCTCCATGCGCGATCGTTCAATCCGGATGCGCAGGCGGTGACAACGAGCATCAGGATCGAGAGCGATTCCAGTCCATGTCTCCCCAGTCCGCCGGCACTGGTTCCCCAGACAATGAGCATCAGGCCCAGCGTTCCCCAGATCAGCCATTTCAAGAGGCGCTGCCGAATCTCCGGGACTGGTTCCGCAGCAGACATGACGCAAAACAGAAACGCGACATAGCCAACACTACCGGCCAGGGAACCTGAATATCCATCGATCCAACGCAACGAAACCGACAACAAGGAGTCTGCGGCCAATTCGGGAGGGGGAGAAAAAAACAGGGCCGTGGGCATGAGCGTGTACCACGCGTTGGAGACGCGCGTCATGAGCCAGGAACCGAGATCGGTGGCACGTTCCAATCCATGACCATCCCCGACGATCGCACGCACGACGTGATCCAGTCCATTTCCTCGAAGGCCGAAATGTATCCACAGGGCAACTATGGGCAGGAACGCCACGAGAAACAGGAGACCACGACGGCAGGCGCAGCCCAGGTTTGGTCTGGCACCGTCAACATGGGAAATCGCTGCCATGGAAAGCAGCAGACCTGCAACCAACCCAACCATGATGACCGCCGTCGGATGCGTGATGACTGCGAGGGCGCAGGCGATCCCCGTGAGGATGGCGGAGCGATTCTCGAGAATCGCAATGACTGCGAGGGTGCTGAAAAAGGCAGCCAGCAGCAGCGGCACGGGAAAGTCGAGGTTGAGTAGAACGACAGGCGCCACGGCCAGCCAGGCCAGGGAGCGAGCCCACGCGTCGGGCAGCAACAATCTCGCCAGGCACGCCCCGGCAACAATCACTAAAGCCTGGGTAAGAATCCCAAAGATGCGTCCAAGGAAATATCCTCCCGAATCCATCGGCCACGCGTTGATCGAGCGGGTGGTCGGGAGAGTGGGTTCCACCTCAAAGACTGCCAGGATCGAGGCGATGCAGAGTGGACCGACTGACCCACAAGACTCGGAAGAGTTGGACCCGTAGGGAACCTCGGCCTGAAGTGATTTCGCGTCCTTGCTGCTCAGGAGCCGGCTTGCTGTGAGGAAGGGCAGAGACGCTTCCCGTCTGGGTGCAGTTATTTCAACCGAGGGACTCCACGGAGGGGAGTCCCTCTGGGGAACTGACAAGGGCAGGCACGCGTAGGCAAGCGACGTCGCGCAGACAATGGCGTAGATGCGGAAAGTGGAGCGATCCGCGGCCTCGAAGGGTGAACCGCGCCGCCACCAAGAGATGCCCAATGCGGCGCTTGTGAGGGCACATCCCGAGAGGAGAGTGATTGATAACCCGGGAACCGGATCGGGAATTGCATCGGTCGCGATCAGCAGACCTAATCCCGCCAGCATGAGCAGCCCCGGGACGGGGAGCAGCATGATGTTTCGGGGAAAGCGGGTTGACCACGTGCGCAAAGCAGCGCCCGGGATGAAGAGCAGGCCGGCGATCGCAAGGGCTGCAGTCATCATACGCGCATAGTTTGTGGGGATGTTTGCCAGCCATCGGGAATCGCCGAAGGGGCGGCCCACACCGAGCCAGCCCTGCATGCCATGCAAACCATCGGTCAACTTGAGTCGTGCGCTGAGGCCAGCCCATGCCTTCACGCTGATATTCCAGAGAGCGACTCCTTCCTTGGGGTTCACGGAATTGAAAACGATCGAATCGACGACCGTGCCCTTGGAGTCGAGGATCTCCAGCGCGAGGGAATTTCCCGTGGAAGCGGGATATCCGATGATCGGAATTTGAATCTCGGGTCCGGACAAGGGAAAGGGCGTGCTCGTCACCGTGCCGGTGTAGGCATCACCCTCGACATAGGTTCCAAACCACACGGACCTATCCCCGGCATCGAGAAAGACCGCACCCTTGAATTTTGAATCAGATGTCGTTTCAGCTGGGCTGGATGTGTCGCTGAGACCAAAGTCCCCGGTGTCAACCTTGTCTGGTTGGCTTGTAGAACCGGCAGCGGGGGGAAGAAAATTTCCGGTGCCGACGAGCACGGCTGTGATCGCCATGACAAGGGCGACAAGAATTGCGGCGATGGCGGAAACCGATGCACGGTGCATGGTCATTGCATGGCAGGGTATGCGGAACGAATCGACGCGATTCCACCTTGCCCCAACAAGAGCCTTCCCGAAAAGTTTCGGTGACAAACGGACCGTCCCACCACGTCAGGTGAGCCAATCCTTTTGCACGATGCCGTGCACATCTGTCAGGCGGAAATTGCGACCCTGGTAACGATAGGTGAGCCGGGTGTGATCGACGCCGAATTGATGGAGCATGGTTGCATGCAGATCGTGCACGCTCACGGGGTTCTCGACGGCGTTGTATCCCAGTTCATCGGTTGCGCCATAGGTGAGGCCGCCCCGGATGCCTCCGCCTGCGAGCATGATGGAGAAGCCCTTGATGTGATGATCGCGGCCCTTGCCCTGGGCCATCGGTGTGCGGCCAAACTCGCCGCCCCAGATGATGAGCGTTTCATCAAACATGCCCCGCTCCTTCAGATCGCGGATCAGGGCCGCCGTCGGACGATCGACCTCCTCCGCCTTGAATTTCACATGCGAGACGTCGTCATGATGATCCCAGTCGCGGTGATAGAGTTGAATGAAGCGCACGCCCCGTTCAGCCAGTCGTCGCGCAAGCAGGCAGTTCGATGCAAAACTCCCGTCACCGGGTCGCGCTCCGTACATCTCCAGCACGCGTGGCGACTCCTGGGATACGTCCATCAAGCCGGGCACGCTGGCCTGCATCCGGAAAGCCATTTCGTACTGGCTGACGCGCGTGAGAATTTCAGGATCCTGGATCGCATCGTGCTCGGCCTGATTGAGCTGATTGACGACATCGACGAGAGCACCCTGGTCCTTGCGTGTGACTCCGGCAGGATTGTTGATGTAGAGCACGGGGTCGCCCTTCGACTGGAACTTCACGCCTTGAAACCGGCTGGGGAGAAAACCGCTGTGCCACTGTCGCGAGGCGACCGGCTGCATCTGCCCACCCTTGCCGGCAGACATGAGAACCACGAATCCCGGAAAATCTTCGGACTCTGAGCCAAGACCGTAGGTCAGCCACGAGCCCATGCTCGGTCGCCCGGCGATGATTGAACCCGTGTTCATGAACGTGTGTGCGGGGTCGTGATTGATCTGCTCCGTGTACATCGATCGCACGATGCAGATATCGTCTGCCACGCTTCCGATGTGCGGAAAGAGTGAGCAGATTTCCTGTCCTGACTTGCCGAAGCGCTCAAAACCGAATTGCGGACCGTGGCATTTCAACTCCTTGCCTTGGAGCTGGGCGATCTGCTGGCCCTGGGTGAAGGATTCGGGCATCCCTTTGCCGTGCATTTCCGCCAGCTTTGGCTTGTAGTCAAAGGTCTCAAGGTGCGAAGGTCCGCCTGCCTGATAGAGGTAAATGACCCTCTTGATCTTTGGAGGATGATGAAGCGGGTGGATGATGCCGCGCCACTTCTCGGAGTCTCCCGCGGCACGCAGCAATTGCGGATTGAGGAGGCTGGCGAGCGCGAGCGATCCGATGCCCGCAGCAGAGCGACCGAGGAAGGTGCGGCGGGTGATCGCCTGTGAATGGGATTCGAACGGGTGCATGGGATCCTTTGCGGGGTTTCGCACTAATTGCGGGTGATGGTTTCGTGCAGATTGAGCAAGGCCCTTCCGACGGAGGTCCAGGCAGCAAGCTCGGCCTTCTCCAGTCCATAGGGTATCGGGGAGTCGCCGACACCGAGGAGTTCCTGGGCCGCTTCGGAATCGTCGCGAAACCGTGCCTGCTGCTTCCGATGGAAATCCTCAAGCAGGGTGAGTTCGCGGGTGGTGGGCGGTCGGGCAAGCGTGCGAGCGAAGGCCCAAGTTATTCGCGCCGCCGCATCCTTGCCGCCTTCAGTCATCATCTTTGCTGCCAGCGCGCGCGCGGCTTCGACATAGGTCGGATCATTGAGCAGGACAAGGGCCTGCAGCGGGGTGTTTGAGGGCATGCGATTGGCCGTGCACTCCTCCCGGGCGGGCGCATCAAAGGCCATCAGGCTGGGGTGAAGGAATGTGCGCTGCCAGTGGGTGTAGAGACCGCGCCGATAGAGATTTTCTCCTTCATCCTCCACATATTCACGCGAAGGAAAGTTCAGGGCCGCATAGTAGCCGGCGGGCTGGTAGGGGAAGACGCTCGGACCTCCGATCTTTGGCACGAGCAGACCGCTGATCGCGAGGGCATTGTCGCGCACGAGTTCGGCATCGAGTCGGAAGCGGGCCTGGTGGGAAAGGAGCAGGTTGAGCGGGTCGTGTTCCTCGGCCCGTTGCGATGTCACGGAGGATTGACGGTAGGTTCGGGACGTGACGATCAGCCTGACCATGTGTTTCACGTCCCATCCGCTCTCGCGAAATTCGACGGCAAGCCAGTCGAGGAGTTCGGGGTGAGAGGGCCATGCCCCCTGTGACCCAAGGTCTTCAAGTGTCCGGCAGAGGCCCTGTCCAAAAAACTGATGCCAGAGGCGATTCACAAACGTGCGAGCGGTGAGCGGATTGTCGGGAGCAACCAGCCATTCCGCAAAATCGAGGCGCGTCATCGGACTGCCGTCGGCGTGTTTGATCTGACGCATGAACCCGGGAACGCCCGGTTCCACGATTTCTCCGCTGTCATCCATCCAGTTTCCACGCGGAAGAACACGGATGGGGCGGCGTTCGACGCTTTTCGAAACGGGCATCGTGGGGATCTCCATCGCGAGTTGCTCGCGTGCCGACTCTGTCCTGAGAAGCGCCGTACGTTGCGTCGCCAATTCGGGAGCAATGGATCGATAGTATTTCTCAAGCTCCTTGTTATGCTCCGGCTTGCGCTGGGCGGCCGACACCTTCAGCGCGCGGAGGACTGTGGCAGGCAGGCCCTCGGGCGAGGCATCGACTCCGGGAAGCGCGTGCACTGCAAACCGGAAGCGGCCAAGGTTCTGGAAAGGATGCGCGTTGGAATGCCGCAGGATGATCATGAGCGAACGTCCAGGTCCGCCGCCCACGGGTTCAGCAAGGTCGAAGGCGACAGCTCCCCCTTTCTTGCGAACAAACGAAAGCGCCGTGTTGGGGTCGCCATCGATCGCTGCCAAAGCCGGATATCCGGTTTGGGCTGAGCTGCTGATTCTTACATTGGCTAGCTTCAGCCGCCGTCCTGGCGCGCCGTCTTCAGTCGTTTCAGTGACCTCAATTTCCGAGATGAAAAAGGCAGATCCGGAGCGGGAGTAGCTGTCACCAGGGAGTCGCAGGTCGGAAATGGCTTCAATCTTGATGGATGCGATCGATGGCTGGGTCACCGGGAGCGTGACAACATATGTGTCACTTCGCGGATTGATTCCGCTCGCGAAGATCGAGTTGTCGTCCTCAAGGGTGAGGGTCGTTCCATAAGGCGAATGGAACGAGGCAGGTTTCACATCCGTCCACTCGAGGGCACCGGACTTGACCTTTGCGAGGGTTTCACGTTCCCACTCGGTGCGGCCTGACTCAAGCTGGGCGTCGGTGACAGCGGCGATTTCCCGCTTCAGACGCTTGATGTCCTCATCCAGCTCCTGAATCTGGTGCCTCTGTTTTTCGGACTGGAAGATGAATTCCTCCGAAAGGTTCTCCGGCGTGAATCCTCCGCTCAGATTGTAGGCCCCTTTCTCATGCAGGTCGGAGAAGATTGCCTCAAATCGGTAGAAATCCTTGATGGTGTAGGGGTCGAACTTGTGGTCGTGGCATTCCGCGCAGGCGAGGGTAGCTCCCATGAAAGCGGTGGCGGTGGTTCGCACGCGATCGGCAGCGTACTTTGCGAGATACTCCTTGTCCTGAATTCCGCCCTCACCGCTGATGCGGTGCAAGCGATTGTAGCCGGAGGCAATGCGTTGGGTGATGGTGGAGCCTGGCAGGAGGTCGCCGGCAAGCTGTTCGCGGGTGAACTGATCGAAGGGAAGATTGCGATTGAAGGCGTCGATCACATAATCGCGATACGGCCAGACTTTGATCGGGACATCGTTGTGGAAACCTATCGTGTCCGCGTAGCGCACGAGATCCAGCCATGGGATGGCCATGCGCTCGCCGTAGTGACGCGATGCCAGAAGGTTTTCGACGAGCGTCGCGTAGGCATCGGCACGCGGATTTTCGACAAAATCTTCAACGCGGTTGCTGGACGGAGGCAGTCCCGTCAGATCGAAACTGAGACGACGGATCAGGGTATGCTTGTCGGCCTCGGGAGAGAAGGGGAGTCCGGCCCGCTCCAGGGATGCGCCAATGAAGGCATCGATGGGATTGGCATCCTTGTCGGGGGATGCATGGGGCGGTACCTCCGGGCGTACGGGCGGGATAAATGCCCAGTGAGGTTCGTATTCGGCGCCCTCCGCGACCCACTGCTTGAGTGTTTCCTTTTGGGCAGCGGTGAGGCTGTGGTTGGAATCCGGCGGAGGCATGATCTCTTCCGGATCAGTGGAAAAGATCCTCGTGATGGCATCGCTGATGTCCGGCTGCCCGGGCTCAAAGGCGCCCTTTTCGAGCGCCACGTCACGAAGGTCGAGTCGGAGCTTGGCCTTCCGGGATGCCTTGTCCGGACCGTGGCATGCGAAGCAGTTTTCTGAGAGGATGGGCCGTACGTCTCGATTGAAGGACAAAGGCCGCTTATCAGCGCCTTGAGAAACGCCTGCGGTGATGCAACCCCCGACAATCCACGCGAGAAGGGATAAGCTTGATGAAAGACCAGGGCAGGAGCGGAGAAACATCGCGAGTTGCAGAGACGTTGCTGCCGTGCCGGGGTCTTGCAAGGCCGAAGACCGGCGGCCTTTGCCTCCCCATAATCACGACGGCTATGCCGCCATGGCACGAGTGGGCCCGGACGGGTGTGCAATCTGTGCGCGAAAGGGGCGCGGAAGCGCCGATTCCCGCGGATGGACGGCAATGGGAATGGGGGATCGGGACGTGAATCCAGAGATCACCCGGCTGATCGCTGCCTCTTGGCGATGGTTTGCGCGGAAGCGCGCTCGCCCGTGTTTTCGAGCTTTAGCAGGATCGCCTTCCGTGGAAGTCCTCCGGCAAAACCGGTGAGCTTGCCGTTCGAGCCGATCACCCGGTGACACGGGACGAGGATGGAAAGCGGATTTCGTCCGATCGCCGCGCCGACTGCGCGCACTGCGCGGGGGCGTCCAATCTGACGGGCGATCTCCGCATAGGTTCGTGTGGTGCCGAAGGGGATTGCCGTGAGCGCCTTCCACACCTTGCTTTGAAAAGGAGTACCCTTGGCTGCTAGCGGAAGATCAAAGGTTTGGCGTCGTCCGTTGAAGTATTCTTCGAACTGTCTTTTCGCCTCTTGAAGGATGGGCATGGCGTCGCTCCCGACATCCCCATCCAGTGGCACGCGCCCCGGTCGCTCATTTTCCCAGAGCACAGCGACCATGCCTGTCGTGTCGGCAATGAGGGTCAATGGGCCAACGGGAGACGGAAGAGTTGCTGACGCCAAGTGCGTGTTGGATTTCATAGGATGAGGTCGGATCTGGCACTTTGGTTTCGAATGGTCGAGGAGTGAATCCTTACCGTATCTGGAGTGGAATGCCCAAAACCGTCAGGCATGGCATTAGGTTGTGCATATGCTCCAAAAACGCCAGCTACGGAGTTGGTTATTTGGAGTGGGATCACCCGGGTTCAATGCTCCAATTCATTCTCGATTGCCCGGCAGGCTGTTTTTAGGATGCATAACCGTGCGTATCGTTTGTTGTTCGAGGGTATGATGTGCCAGGGGGCAAAGTGGGAACTTGTCAGGGCGAGCATGTCGCCGGCGGCCGTCTCGTAGGCGCCCCACTTGCGTCGATTGCGCCAGTCTTCCGCATTGATCTTGTGAAGTTTGTAGGGCGTCTGCTCGCGCGCCCTGAATCTGCGGAGCTGTTCATCCCTGGAAATGTGCATCCAGAATTTCACCACGAGTGTTCCATGGTTCACGAGTTGCTCTTCAAATTCGTTCAGCTCCTTAAAGGCGCGCTTCCATTCGTCCTTGCGCGCAAATCCCTCCAGTCGCTCAACGAGCACACGGCCGTACCAGGAGCGGTCGAAGATGGTGACAAAACCATCGCGCGGTACATGACGCCAGAACCGCCAGAGATAGTGATGGGCCTTCTCCTCGTCGGTGGGTTTGGCGATCGGAACGACGCGGTAGTTTCTGACATCCATCGCACTGGCGAGGCGTCTGATCGCGCCGCCCTTTCCAGCGGCGTCCCAGCCTTCAAAGACAAAAACGATGGAGCGTCGCGCGGCCTGGAGCGCCCTCAGGCTCCGGTTGAGGCGCCCCAGCCACTTCTCCCGTTTCCTTTCGTAGTCCTCCTCCGACAACGTCTGGTCGAGACGAACAGCTAGCAGCCGGCGGCGTCCGGCAGGTGCGAGCGAGCGAGGATGCAGCGTTGGCCGCTCGGGGCGCGCGTGACGCGCGGTGATGCGACGCAGGTGCGACTGAAAGCGCTGCACCAGCAGTGAACCCACGGCGAGGTTGCGCGCCCGCGCATCGGTTGCATCCAGGACGGTCCAGCCGGCGCCAGGCGAGTCAGTTTCCTTCACGATGAGTCGCGCGACGCGGGCCAGCCTGTCGTAGTGCTTGTGGGCGCCCCAATTGTCATCCGTCACCCTCCAGGCAGTATCGGGATCGCTCTCCAGGCTGCGGAGTCGCTCGGCCTGGGCCTCCTTTGAAATGTGCAACCAGACCTTGATGATCAGCGTTCCGTCGTCGGACAGCAGTTTCTCAAAATGGCGAATGCCCTTCAGCTCCTTATGAAGATCGGCCTGTTCGCGCTTGTTGCTCACCTCCTCGTGCAACGCCTCGGTGTACCAGGAGCTCGCAAAGATCCCGATGCGACCATGCGCCGGCAGCCGGCGCCAGAAACGCCAGAGTAGGGGACGCTCGCGCTCCTCGTCGGTGGGCGCATGAAAATAGAACGTTTCCACACCCCGCGGATCGAGCCATTCGCCCAGAATGTTGAGGACGTCGCCGCGGCCGGCCCCGTCAACGCCCGCGACTATCAGGATGACCTTTGCCGAGGACTCCTTCAATTGAACCTGCAACTGGACAAGCCGTTCGCGAAGGGGCGGGAGGGCGCGTTCATACTCTTTTCTGGCGAGACGGCCGTTGGTTGCGCGTTTTTTGCCCATCGCTGCATAGGCAACGCGGCCGATTGGCGATTGTCGAGTCGCGGTTCAGGATGTCTTGAAACAGCTTTCTCCCCACGCGTGGTGTGCGTTACCTCAGGTGGTATGGTGATTGCGTCGACGGGTGCCACCCGATGCGCTGCCATGCCGCCGGGTTTTCATCGCCATTTTGATTCGTTCCATGTCCCTCCGAATACGGGCAATACTCCTCCTGATTCTCGCAACGGCCTTTTGGGGCGTCAGCTTCCCGCTGGTGAAGGGTCTGGCGTTTCTCCATGAACGCCTGCTTCCGCAGAGCAATACCTGGTTCATCGCCTCGATGGTGCTGATGCCGCGCTTTGTCCTCGCGGCGCTGTTGCTTGCGGTTTGGCAATCCGTGCGCTCGGGCACCTTGCGATGTACACGAGACGAGTTTGTCCAGGGTGTGGTCATCGGGCTCTTTTCCTCGGCAGGCATGATCTGCCAGAGCGATGCGCTGCAGTTCACGTCGGCGAGCACCTCAGCATTCCTCACGCAGCTCTATGTGGTGTTCATACCCGTCTACCTGATGATGAGAACCCGCAGGAACCCCGGCGCGGTGATGTGGGCCAGTGTCATCCTGGTGCTTGTGGGCGTTTCCATTCTTGGAAACTTCGACTGGAGATCGCTGCGATTCGGAAGAGGAGAGTGGGAGACAATGCTGGGCTCGCTCTTCTTTTCGGGGCAGATCCTTTGGCTGGAAAAGCCGGAATTTTCAGCCAACCGTCCGGAGAAGATTTCCCTGGTGATGTATACGACGCTTGGGGTTGTGCTGGCCGGGATGGTAGCGATCACGGCGCCGGACCTGGCGTCGATCGGAGTCCTGGCCTCTTCTGCACCCTGGTGGCTGTTTACCGCGATCCTGATGATCGTCTGCACGGTGGCTGCCTATGGCCTCATGAATGCGTGGCAGCCGAAGATAACCGCGACGGAGGCGGGGCTCATTTACTGCGTGGAGCCCATCTTTGGCGCGCTTATGGCGCTTTTTCTGCCGGCATGGATGTCGGAGGTCGCAGACGTCCACTATTCGAATGAAACGCTGACTCCTGCGCTCCTCACCGGAGGCGGTCTGATCACGGCTGCAAATGTCCTGCTGATGATCGGAGTCCGGAAGCGTTAGCCGTCGACCGCGCCGATCTCGGTGATTGAAAAGGCGTCGCAGATGCGATGGATTAGGCCTTTTGGCCTATGGCCCAGATGGATGGGAGCACGTAGGATCTCCCTTGCTTCCGCCAGGATAACCGCCAACCACACGATCATTTTGGAACTCAGTTCAAAACGCTAAACATTGAACGTTGTAAGAGATCGAATCCTGCGAGTTTAGCAGGACATTTCCCCGTAAGAATCGGACTACCAATGAACACCACTACCGCACGCTTGCACAATCAACTCCTTGGAACGCTCGTCCTACTATTGCTTTCATCTTATTCACTTCCTGCCCAGATAGCGCAGGTAAGTCGGGAAGAAAAGCCTGCATCCTCGAAAGCTATCAGAGTCACCGAGGGGAAGGCTTCTGGAGAAGTGGTTAAGGCGATGGAGTTGGAAGAAATGACGGTCACGGGCACCCGTGTGAGACAGGTCGATGCCGAGGGGCCTTCGCCAGTGTTCAAGTATGACCGGCAGTACATTGATTCGACGGGAGCCATGACGTTGGCGGATTTTTTGAACCATCTGCCGCAGACGTATTCGGGCATTGGAGCCGGGCGCGGCAGCACGCCCAATGAATTGAATCCTGAATTTGGGCAACGGACGGAGACATCCTTTCCGTCTTTCAACTTTGTCCTTGGCGCTTCTGCTGCGTCACCGGGTCAGACCGGTGTGTCAGGCGTCAGCTTGCGTGGCCTGGGTGCGGGATCCACGCTTGTTCTGGTGGATGGGCGTCGTGTCGCGAAGTCGCCATTTGGCAATCGATCGAGCGATTCCCAGCAGGGTTTCGTTGACCTGAATGGCATTCCCTTGGGGATGGTTGATCGAATTGAGGTCATCACTGATGGCTCGTCGGCAATCTATGGCGCGGATGCGGTTGGAGGGGTGGTAAACATCATCCTGAAGAAGAACTGGCAAGGTAGCGAGTTGGCAGGCTCTTTTCGTGGAGCGTTTCATGGCGGCGGGCGTGAGCGGAATGCGGTCCTCACCTCGGGGTTCGCCGTGGGGAAGCTGCAAGCCATGTTTTCAGTGGAATATTACGATCGCTCTGACCTGAAGGCTTCGCAACGCCGGTTCACCAAAAATCAGGACCACCGCTCGGTACTTGCGGACTACGATGCAAATGGAGCTCCGATCTACGGCCGGGATCTTAGAATCAACTGGGGGTACCCGGGTGTTGTCCAAGCCCGCACGGGAACCTTGGCAGGTTTTTTTCGACCCGATGGCGTAACTCCCACGAACGTCGCCCTGATTCCATCGGGGTATGCAGCTACCCCTCCCCTTTCTGCGTTCAAAGGTGCGGGTCCGGTTCCACCGAATACCTCGGTTTTCGCGACGGGTCAAAGCCGGGCGAACACAGCTGAGTTTCTTGATCTGATTCCGGAGAGTGAGCGGTCGGCGTTTTCTGCGCGGTTCACCTATGCCGCAACGGAACGCCTAAAGCTCATGGCAAACTACATGTATTCAGACAACCGTGGACTGTTTATGGGCCAGCCACCGGCGTCTTCCGCTGCGACGTCCAGCGGATTTGGCAATTTCTCGACCGTTGTCCCTGCTGCGATGAATCCGTTTGGACAGGACGTGGCGGTAGGGATGGTCCACTATGAGTTTGGCGGACTGACCCAGACTACCCGCTCCAAAGTGCACACCCTTGAGGTGGGGGCGAGTGGTGAGTTTTTCCAGAGTTGGCGTTGGGAGGGTGTGTTCAAGTCGACCTTCAACAAGGGGTCTAGAAACGACAGGGTATTCAATGGCGCAGGTATCACGGCTGCTCTGTCGAGCACTGATACAAGTACTCGCATCAATCCATTCACAGACGTCCGTGCGGGAGCGCCGAGCCAGGCTGCAGCCTATGAGAAGCTGGCATTGTACAACACTTCGTTTGGAAAAGGCGAAACACACAATTTCGAGCTGGTTGCCGATGGCAGCCTGTATGATCTTCCTGGTGGAAAGCTCCAGATGGCGGCCGGCATGGAAGCCACCCGCGAATCGGTCGACAATGACAGCACGCTCCACACCATTGCGGTCACGCCCGTTGCGAATCGAACGGTCGTCGGAGCAGAGCGTGACAGTGCCGGCCTCTTCGCCGAATTTTCAGTGCCGGTATTCGGAAAGCCGAATGCGAAAGCATTGTTGCAGAAGCTTAGCCTCCAGTTGGCGGGGCGCTATGAGACTTATGAACGAGCCGGCGATGTCTTTGTTCCCAAGGTAGGGATTTCCTGGGCGCCCGCTCAGTGGCTGCTAGTGCGCGGTGGATATTCGCAGGGCTTCCGTGCTCCATCCATCACAGAATACCTCCCTGCCACTGAAATCAGGACAGCTACGGTTACTGATCCGAAGAGAACTCCGGCCACGACCCCGAACGTTACTATCGCTCGAGGACCTCGCACGAAAATGGAGGCGGAAAAGTCGGACCAGTATTTCTACGGCATGATTTTTGAACCCAAAGGACTGAAAGGATTCTCGTTCCAGGCAAACTACTATTTCACTGAACAGAAGGATGTCCTTCAGATTCTCAGTGCCCAAACGATCGTGAACAACGAGGTTTTGTTTTCAGATCGGATCGTGCGTGGTCAACCCGATCCGGCGGTCGACGTGCCACTCAATCAGCCGGGTCGGATTGTCTCCATTGACCAAACGTTCATCAATTTCGGGGCCGTGAGGAACGAGAGTGTGGACTTTGTGGCCAATTACGAAATTCCAAATGAAGCACTTGGCCGCTGGACAATTTCCCTCAATGCGGGAAGAACCCTCCGCAGCGAACGGGAACTCGCTCCGAACCAGCCGGCGTTGGTTGAAGACGGCGACACATTTGCCCCGCCGAAATGGAAAATGGAAGGCTCGGTTCTCTGGAGGAAGGGCCCATGGAGCGGGTCGCTCTTTGCAACCTACCTTGGCAAATTTGAGACCAATCGAGCGGGAAATTCGCTGACATTCACCTACCCGACGCCTTCGATCTACAAGGTTGATATTCGAGGCGGCTACCGGTTTCAGAACGGAGTGTGGAGAGGCTACGGGAAAGGGCTCCGCATCTCGGGCGGAATTGGCAACGTCTTCGACAAGGAACCGCCGTTCTCCGACACCGTGTTTGGCTACAATGGAGGATTGCACTCCATCTATGTGTTGGGGCGAAGCTACGAAGTTTCGTTTAACCTGACGTTCTGATTCAGAAACGTGACGTTGGGATTGGCCCGAAGCGCGAGTTAACGGGCGCGGCATCGGGCCATTCTGACTTCGCTGACAATTCAGCATTCGGCGGTACAGCTCGACGGACTTGTCGCCGCGCTTTGGTCACGCCGAAGCATGACCGGCAGACTACCGCAGCAGCGAGATCAGTTTGGCGCGTGAGTCGATTTCCAGTTTTCCAAAGATCGACTGCAACTGGTTCTTCACCGTGCCCACGCCCTTGGAAAGGCGCTGGGCGATCTCGTCGTTGCTGAGCCCGTCGCGCACAAGGAGGGCGACTTCCTTCTCGCGCTGGGTCAGGCGCGCCAGGACGGTCAACTGGCGATCCATCGTCGCGGGTACCGAGGGGTTCAGGGACTCGCGGTTGATGATCTGCGCAAAGAGATTGGGTCGCGAGAGCAGCGGGTCGTCCAGGGAGAAGAGCGACAGGTCTGCCTGCATGTGCGGGAGTGTCGGATGGATCAGGCGTCGTTTCTCCGGCGGATGGTGTCCATCCGGATCGGCGAGCGCAGCCGCGTAGTGCCGCGACATGAGCTCATGGTAAACCTCAATGAAGGCGGGCGGTACCGCGAAGACGGCGCGGCCGTTAAGCTGGCGTGCGGCAGCGGCGCCGTGATTCCAGACGGCGCATGCCTCGAAGGCCTCGTGATTCGCAAACACGAGCTCGTGTCGCGCGTTCACGAGGAGGATGCCCTGAGGCAGGAGATTGATGAATTGCTGCAGGCTGTTGCGCGCGACGACTTCCTCCTCGTGTTTTTCAAGGCGACGCAGGTTTCGATCTAGAAACGGATGAATCTCCAGCATCAGCGCCTTCTCGCCCTCGCTGAATGCCGGCTGGTTCATCGCGCGCCGCAGACAGAGGATGCTCTTGCGCTCGCCCTTCTCCCAGAGGGTCAGGCCCAGGAGTTTGTCCCAGCCCTCGGGAATGAGGACGTGGCGGTAGAAATCGCTGTTCTTAAGCGCAACGCGGTCGGGAACAACATCGTCCAGGCTGTAGAGCTTGACGCCGGGATGGGCGTCCAGCCACGCATGCGTAGGTGAGAGCCGTGCCCTTGCCTTCCACCATTCCGGAGGTTTGCGGGAGGGCTGCGAATGCAGGGTGAGTGCCCCCGGGTTTTTTTCCATCGCATCGAGAAAGAGTGTCGTCGAGTGATGGTTTGGAATTGCCTGCTGGAGCAGCCGATGGAGCGCCTTCCAGAGCTCCGGGATGCTGGCGGCGACCTGCATGTCGACGATCATGCGTCGAAGCGCGGGATCATCCAGATGCGCTGAACGATCCCGGACCTCGATTGCAGAAGGCTTCGTGCTGGGTGATGCCTTTTTTCCTTTCACCTCGGCACGAATCCTGACGGAGAACGCTTGCGGGTTCAACTACCGCTTTGTCGGCGGCACGAGCTTGGGCGCGGGGGCAGGAGCTTCTCCCGCGAGCACGGCACGGCGTTTCAGATCGGCAGCACCCTTCTCGACAAGCGCGGGATCGACGTTGACACCCGCCTTGGCCAGCGCGGCGTCAAGGATCGCTTCGCCCTGCATGTATCCGACCACCATATCAACAATGCGGCCTTCGCGGTTGATGATGAACTGTGTTGGAATTCCCGATACACCGTAGAGGTTGAACGATGCGCGTTTCGGGCCGCGCTCTTCCTTGTCGTGGCTCCAGACAATGTCGGGATATTTCTCCTGGTTCGCCTTCACCCAGCGTTCGAACTGGGCGCGCCCGTCGCTCGTGCATGAGCCGAGGACAACCACACCCTGGTCCTTGTACTTTGCGGCAACCTCCTGGGTGTGCGGCATGGCGCTCATGCAGGGTCCGCACCAGGTGGCCCAGAAATCGAGAATCACAACCTTGCCCTTGTAGTCCGAAATCCGGATCGCCTTCCCATCAAGCGTGGTGGTTTCAAAATCAGGCGCCATCTTCCCGATGGCGATCGTGCTCTTGCGCGCCTCAGCGGGGGCGGGCTTGGTTTCCTCAGCAGTCCAGATGCGTGAGGGCTTGTGTTCCGGCTTGAGGGTCACACCTGCCCGCAGGAGCAGATTAGCGACAGCCTCGGACGCATGATCGCCGAAGCCCGCAAACCACCCGACGAGCTTGCCCTTCGCGTCGAGCACCATGCCCGAGGGAATCGGGGTGATGACCCCGCCCAAGAGGAAGGGGATGACATGCTTCATGTGCTCACGTGACTTTGCGGCGTAGGCACCTTTCTCTTCATCCGTGAGATCGGCATAGTCCTTCTCCGGCCTCGGTGGGCTGCCCGCCGGGTCGAGGACGACCGGGAAAGAGATGGCGTCCTTGGTCTTGGCGACCCAGGCGTTGAAGTCCTCGCGCGAGCCAAATGCACTGAGTCCGACAAAGGTGACATTCGAATCGCGGTAGCTGTTGTTCC
Organism: Verrucomicrobiota bacterium; assembly: GCA_014584295.1. Lineage (GTDB taxonomy): Bacteria > Verrucomicrobiota > Verrucomicrobiia > Opitutales > Opitutaceae > UBA6669. Next base: position 101,370 of record JACTNC010000063.1, on the reverse strand, counting down.
AGGATTCCCACATCTGCTGCATGGGAGTCGGCGGCCCCATGGAGGCGTTCCAGATGCCGATGACAGCCACCTTTCCGGCGGTGAGGTCGGAGAGCTTTTTTGTCTGACCATCCGCAGTGATGACATCCACCGGTGGAGGGATCTCTCCGGCCTTCAGCTTACCGAAGTCTTCGTAGAACGGCGGGCGCGGAGTCTTCGCTGCTTCGCGTTGTGCAGCCTCGCGCTCTGCTGCTTCCCTGAGCTGCTCCTTGCCCTTCTCGACAATGCTGGCATCCACCTTGACGCCCAGTCCTGCGAGGGCGGTTTCGGTTCGGGCGTCACTCTCGCCGGCGTTGCCGACAACGGTGGCCGCAATCTTTCCATCGCGTCCGATGATGAACTGGGTGGGAATGCCGACGACGTGATAGAGCTTGGCCGACGCGCGTTCCGCCTCGGTTGCGGAACCGCGTTCGTTGGGGTCAAAGGTGAATTGGATATCGGGATACTTCGGCTGGTTCTTCGGGATCCACTTCTTGAAGGCGTCGATCTTGTCGCTCGTGCCCGAGGCCAGGACAACAACGTCCTGATCCTTGTATTTCGCGGCGACTTTCTGCGTGTGAGGAAAGGACGCGATACACGGTCCGCACCACGTGGCCCAGAAGTCGAGGATCACGATCTTTCCCTTGAAGTCCGAAAGCCGCACCTCGCGACCATCGACCGTATGCATGACGAAATCGGGTGCGACCGCACCTGCGCCGAGGGTTGCGGGGCGCGCGGGCGCCATCTCGCCGCCTGCGCGAGGAGTGATGGTTGCGGCCTTCATTGTTGTGTCAGCAGCGGGTTTCGCGGCAGCGGCTTCCTTCGTAACGGCGGCGAGCATGTTCTCGTCCGACGGTGTGAGGGGAAAACCCGCGTTTTTCACGAGATCCCGAAGCCATCCGCTCACCTTGGGGCCCATGCCGATCATGCCTCCCACGAGTTTTCCCTTTGCGTCAATCATGCCGTAGGCGGGGTACATGCCCGCGCCGAAGGTCATGTAAGAGATGCTCTCCATCGGGGCCTTGCCCGCCGGATCAGAGTAGACGGGGAAGGGGATTGCGCTGCGATTTGCCGCGTACCATTTGGCAAATTCTGCGTTGTCCGTGGCGGTATTGATGCCGATGACCTGGAGCCCCTTGTCCTTGTACGTGGAGTGGATCTGGGCGACATCTTCGGCGGGGGCTCGTGCGCCCGTCCAGAACGCGATCAGCGTCGGCTTTCCGAGGATCGAGGACAGTTTCACTTCCTTGCCCGAAACGTCGAGCATGGTGAAGTCGGGGACACTTGTGCCTGCAGCCATGGAGGCAAACCGGGAGGTCGGACTGGCGGAGGCAGCGGCCGCCTGCATTGGTGCGCCCATGCCCATGGCCATTGTCTTGGTCATCGCGGGAATCGACTTGGGTTGTCCCGTCGGCTCGGGCGGAAGGTGAGACGTGTCGATGGGAATACCGCCCTTTGCGAGGAGACGTGTCAGGTGGGGATTTTCATTGTTGCCGCCGCCGGAGGTCTGTCCGACGAGGCGTCCATTTCGGTCGATGAGAAAGAGCGTGGGAAAACCGGATACACGGTACTTCGTGTTGAAAATGGAATTGTCCCAGTTGTCTTTGCCCGCGGTATCGTGCGCCGTGAGAAAGGCATACTTGGAGGCATTGCGTTTCACCCAGCCGTCGTAGTTCTTGCGGCTGTCATCTGCGCACACAGCGAGCACGACGAGGTCGTCCTTTGCGAACTTCTTCGCGATTTCACTGTTGTGTGGCATCGATGCGACGCAGGGACCGCACCAGGTCGCCCAGATGTCGACGAGGACCATCTTCCCGCGGAAGTCGGACAGCCTGATCGTCTTGCCATCGGGTCCCACGACTTCGAAGTCGGGTGCGAGATCGCCTGCCTTCAGTTGGGGAGATGCCGAACTCGGTGTTGAGGAGGGCGCGACGGTGTCGGTGGCCTGGGCGAAAGCCACAGTGGCCGTGCCTGCCGCGGCGAAAATGAGAATCGGCAAGAGCAATGATTTCATGGGTTGGTAATTCAGGGATGAGCGTTCCTTAAGAACAAGGTGTCACGGTAGCACACCGCGGCGTCCTGTCGAATAGGCCGACGGTAATAACTCGCGACGAGTCGCGCGGTTTCCCCCTTTTGACCTATTGGAGCGACGTTTGTGGCGTGGTATACAAGCAGCAATGGCGAGCAACCCATCACCTTCCCGCCTTGCGAAGATCCGCCCGGCAGGGCGCAGGCCGTCGGCAGCGCGAGCATCCCAGACAAATGGGGTGGCGCTTCCCCCCATCCTGTCGCTCATTGGCAACACGCCCTTGATTCCGCTTCATTTCCGCGCGGAGGGGATCACCTTGCATGTAAAATGCGAGTACCTGAACCCAAGCGGATCGATCAAGGATCGGCTCGCACTGACGATTCTGTCTGATGCGCGAAAGAGGGGACTGCTCGGGCCGGACACCACGGTCCTGGAGTGTACGAGTGGCAATACAGGAATCGCACTCGCGATGGTCGGCGCACTTTTCGGTGTGCGGGTAAAGATTCTCATGTCGGATACCGCGAGTGTCGAGCGGCGGCATCTGATGCGGCATTTCGGCGCAGAATTGCAGTTGTTTGCAGCAACGCGGGGTTATGTGACCGGCATTGAGATCTCGGCAAGCATGGCGAAGGAGGACAGCCGGTACTTTCTTCCGCGACAGTTTGAGAATCCCCTGAACGCCTTGGATCACCTGGAGCACACCGGCCAGGAAATCATTTCGCAGATGAACGGGCAGGTGGATGCGTTTGTATCCGGGTATGGGACAGGTGGAACGCTCAATGGAGTCAGCCGTGCGCTGCGGGCGCACAATCCGCAGGTGAGAATAGTCGCCATGGAGCCTGCCGAGGCTGCCATGCTGTCCGGTGAATCCCCCTGCTGCCACAATATCGAAGGTGTTGCCGGCGGGTATATCCCACCTCTGATCAAGGGATTGAAGGTCGACGCCAAGGAGAAGGTCGCAAGTGCCGACGCCATCACCATGACGCGCCGCTTGGCAACGGAGTTTGGATTGCTGGTGGGCACGTCCTCGGGTGCAAATGTCATTGCCGCACTGCGTACTGCTGCCCAGTTGCCGGAAGGTTCACGAGTTGTTACCATTTTGTGCGACCGTGCGGAACGCTATTATTCGACAAAGCTTTTCGTTGGCTCCCTTGTATCGGAAGCGAATCCGGCTAGCGTAGAACTCATGCGCTGAGCCGCACTTGCACACTGGAATTTTTGTCATGAACCCGAAATCTCCCCTCGCGAGTTATCTGATGCTAGCCCTTTCGTTCCTTTTTGGAACAGCCCCGATCTTTGGTCAGTCGGTTCGCAATGGTGCGGTCCAGGTGGAGCTGGTTTCCGCGGAAACCTCCGTGCAACCGGGCAAGCCGATCTGGGTGGCGGTGAAGATGGACCATGATCCGCACTGGCATTCCTATTGGAAGGTTGCCGGCACGGGGTATCCGACGTCGGTGACGTGGACGCTGCCGGAAGGATACAAGGCTGGTGAAATTGTCTGGCCTGCGCCGCACACGGTGAAGGATGCGCATGGTGCTGTAACGGGAAACGGATACGAAGGCCGCACGTTTCTGTTTACTCAGATCGCAGTGCCTGCCGATGCCAAACCGGGCTCGACGGTCACGCTGGCTGCAAACGTGGAGTGGCTCATGTGCGAGGCGTCCTGCATGCCGGGCGATGGTGCGGTGAAACTTCGACTTCCGGTCACGGCGGAAAAATCAGCGGAACGGTCGCCGATTGCCGCGGATTTTGACGCTGCGTTCCGCGCCCTGCCGACTGCGATTGAAGGCTGGGCGCTTCATGCGACGAAGGACGGCACAAAAGTCACACTCACCGTGACGCCCCCCGCGGGCATGACGCATACCCCTGGTGAGATCCATTTCTTCGATGATGTGGGTGTGGTTGATTACGCGGCTCCCCAAACCGTCAAGTTCGTGAACGGCAGCTACGTGATGGAGATGTCGACGGGTGCCGATTCCCCCGCGGACGCCAAGGCGCTTACCGGCATTCTGACAGCCAAGAACGGCTGGCAGGCAGCGCCGGGTGGTCCGGCGGGGATTATCGTGAATGTGCCGTTTTCATCTGCGAAGGCCGCTTCGGCCAGCGCGACGAGTACGGTTGCTGCTGTGAATGCGGGCACGCCTCCCTCGGGAGGCGGTGGGTCCGGAATCGGAACAGCCGGCGCAGGTACTGTTGCGGGTGGGGGAGCGAGCCTGATCGGCACGCTGTTCCTTGCGTTCATGGGAGGCTTGGTGCTCAATCTCATGCCCTGTGTTTTCCCGGTGCTGGGCATCAAGGTGCTCGGTTTTGTGAATCAATCCGGCAGCAACAAGGCCAAGGTCGTCCAGCATGGCCTGGCCTTTTCGTTGGGAGTTCTGATTTCCTTCTGGGCACTCGCCGGACTGCTGCTCGCGCTTCGCGCGGGCGGCGAACAGCTCGGGTGGGGATTCCAGTTGCAATCGCCTGCGTTTGTATTCGGCATGGCGGTCTTCCTGCTGATTTTTGCGCTGAATTTGAGCGGGTTGTTTGAGGTGGGACTTTCCGCCACGGGAGCGGGTGCCAGCCTGCAAAGCAGGGAGGGCCTGAGCGGATCCTTCTTCACCGGCATGCTTGCCACCCTCGTCGCCACGCCGTGCAGCGCGCCCTTCCTGGCTCCGGCGTTGGGTGCTGCGCTTGCGTTGGCCCCCGTTGAATCGCTGCTTGTCTTTACAGCCATCGCGATCGGCTTGGCGTTGCCCTACCTGCTGCTGTCGATTTTCCCGCAGGCGACACGGATCCTGCCGCGTCCTGGCGCATGGATGGAGACATTCAAGCAGCTCATGGCCTTTCCGCTCTATGCGACGGTTGCCTGGTTGCTCTGGGTGCTCGCTGCGCAGACGGCCGCGGATGAGAATGCCCTGCTGATGATCGTGTTTGCCTTTGTTCTGATCGCCATGTCGGGCTGGGCTTACGGACGCTTTGCGCAGCCGCACGGAAAAACATCGAGGCGCCTCATCGGTGGTGCGGCCGCTGCAGCCCTCCTGGTTGGAGGAGTCTGGCTCGGCTGGCCGCGCTCGGCGACCGCGCAGGTGGCGGAAGGCGGCGAAGCGGGTTACCAGGTTGTCTGGGAAAAATGGAGTCCTGAGGCGGTGGCGGCAGCCCAGGCGGCCGGCAAGTACGCCTATGTCGATTTCACGGCGCGCTGGTGTGCGACCTGTCAGACCAACAAGGCCACGGTATTTACGTCGAAGGACGTGTTGTCGGAGTTTGGCCGACGCAAGGTGATTCTCTTCAAGGCCGACTGGACCAACAAGGACCCAAAGATCACCCAGGAACTCGCGAGGTGGAATCGTTCAGCGGTGCCGTTCAATTTGATTTACGCGCCCGCCTTGAAGGACCCGATCGTACTGCCGGAACTGCTCACCGGAGGGAAAGTGCTGGATGCGCTTGCGGAAATTTCGTCGCGTGCGGATGCGGCGGGTTCCGTGAAGGGCCGCGCGGTGACGCAGCTCTAGTTTTTTTGAGCCTAACCGTTTTGAGGTTTGCCGGTCTTGTTGGTCAGTCCCGAGGCAGTGGCTTCGATTGAATTCGGACTTGGGTTTCGGAAACCAGGGCATACTCTGGATCGCATGACCCTGTCTCCCCTTTTTCGATACCTGTCTGCTGGAGTGCTCGCTCTTGCGCTGAGTCTGGGAACGGCTCTTGCGCAGTCTCCCGCAACCGCCCATCCAGCGATTGCCGGGTCGGCAGCCAAGGCCGAATCGAGATGGGCGAAGGAGATTGCGGCCTTTGCCAAGGCGGATCTCGAAGCTCCGCCGCCGGTGGCCCCGATCGTGTTCACGGGCAGCTCTTCGATCCGCCGCTGGACGGATCTGACGCAGGATTTTCCGAATCACCGTGTGTTGAACCGTGGTTTTGGCGGCTCGCAGTTCTCGGACATCCGTTTGTTTTTTGATGAGTTGATTCTGCGCTACCAGCCGCGTCAGGTCGTCATCTATTCCGGCGGCAATGACATCAATGCGAAGAAACCGGTCGAGGAGGTCTTTGCGGACATGAAAGCCATCGTCGAGCGGATCCACCGGGAACTTCCCAAGACGCGGGTCGCCGTGATTGCCGTTGCGCTGAACCCGCGGCGCTGGGAACAGCGTGATCACGTGGTCGCGCTCAACCGGATGATGAAGGATTACCTTTCGCGAGATTCACGGGACACCTTTGTCGATGTCGTGCCTTCGATGCTGCAGGCCGACGGCACGCCGAAACCCGACATTTTCGTTTCCGACAAGCTCCATATGAACCGCAAGGGGTACGAGCTCTGGATACCCCTGGTGCGACGGGTGCTGGCGGCACCTTGAAGGCGGCCGTCACAGGCTAGGCGTTGCGGGCGACTTCGGCGGCAATCGGCCGTTTGAAACGGGTCCCCCGCAGGGAAACCACGGCTCGAAGGGTGACTGAACCGAGAACGATCGCGCCGCCCACCAGCGCGACGGCGCTTGGTTTTTCTCCGGTCATGAGGAGCACCCAGAGCGGATTGAGGAGCGGTTCGATGACAGGGATGAGCACGGCTTCGAGAGCTGCGACACGTTTGATCGCCAGCGAATAGAACCAATAGGACAGCCCGAGCTGCACCGTTCCCAGGAGCAGCAGCGCAAGCCAGCCTGTTACGGGAAGCGGAGGCGCCGATAGGAGCACTGGAATGCCGATGAGGAAGGCGAGCAGATTGCCGAGGATGACGGAATCCACGGGTGATCCTTCCTTTTGCTTTCGCATGAACAGGATCATCAGTGCAAAGAGGAGACCGCTGAGCAGCGCGATGAGATTTCCCGTGAGGCTGCTGAACTTCACGCCGTCATAGACGAAAACACCCATGCCCACGAGAACAGCGGCGATGGTGAACCAATCGCTCCGCGTGGCCTTCTCTCCGAGCAGCCACGATCCCAGCAGGGCGATCCAGACAGGAGCCGTATACTGGAGCAGGATGGCATTGGCCGCAGTTGTGGCTTTCGTCGCCATCACGAAAGTCAGAGATGTCGCGGCATACGCGATGGCCGCAAGCACCTGCCAGCGCGACCAGTGGATCTTGATGCCCCGATTGATGGCCAGGAGGAAGAGTCCGGCAATCAACCCGCGTCCGCTGACTACGGCGAGGGGAGACCAAGCAAGGTGCTTGATGAGCAGGCCTCCAAGGCTCCAGCACAGGGCAGCCATGAAGAGCTGTACGATCGCGCGCGAATGTGTGGCATCGGGCATGCGTCGCGATACAAGGCGAACGGATTCATGGACGAAAGCCAGTAAATGCCGAATGTACCGCTATGCCGCGGGATTTTTCCACCGAAAGAACGTCAGGAGAAGGATCTGCAGATCCAGCCAGAGCGACCAGTTTTCGATGTAATAGATGTCATGCTGGATCCTGCCGGCGATCGAGGTTTCTCCCCGGAGTCCGTTGACCTGCGCCCATCCTGTCATGCCCGGACGGACCAGATGACGCGGCAGGTAATGAGGAACCACATTGGACAATTTCTCCACATGATGTGTGCGCTCGGGGCGCGGACCGATGAGGCTCATGTCGCCGCGGAGCACGTTCCAGAACTGGGGAAGTTCGTCGAGATTCCAGCGACGCATCCAGGCGCCGATGCGGAGAAGCCGGGGGTCTCCCGCGCGTGTGCTGACGTGGGCGTGGTCTTGCGTCGCGGCATCCGGAGCCATGCTACGCAGTTTGTAGAGGATGAACGGCGCGTGCCGCGCGCCCACGCGTTCCTGGCGGAAAAAGACCGGGCCATCAGGCGATTCCCTCTTCACCAGTGCGGCCAGCAGCGCGATGACCGGAGCCGAAAGAACGAGTCCGATGAGCGAACCCGTGACATCGATGAAGCGCTTCGCAAGGCGGTTGAGGAGGCGGTTGATTGCAAGATCCTCGATGCCGATGATGGGCACGCGTCCGACCGTCTGAAGACGCAGTCCGCTGATCAGAATCTGGAAGGATGAGGGCACGACCTTCCACTCGATGTACGCCGATTCGCAGGTCTCCACGACGAACCGCAACTGTTCGCGCGGCAGATCCGTGCGCGATGCGATCAGGACGTCGACCCGCTCGGATCGGAGAATGGCTGGGAGATCGTCGATCGATCCGAGGCAGCGTTCGTCGCAGGGCGCGTCTCCCTCGATCCGGATGCAGCCGATGAAGGCGAGCGGATGGACAGGCGTCATTTGAAGGTCACGCACCAGCGTCGCGGCATCTTCGTTCCAGCCGAGCACCGCCGCACGCTGGCGCAGCCGGTTCACGAGCCGTGAGCGTGTCAGGGTGTAGTAGGCGATCGTGCGCCAGGCGTACATGAGCACCAGCACGGCGGCGATTGCGAGAATCACGAACCAGCGGGAGACCGGAGGCTCGAATTTCAGCACGAGCGAAAGTCCGAGAAACGCGACAAGCCAAAGCACCGTGCCCTTGAGGATCAGGTTGAGCGACTGAAGGCGGCGAAGGAGAAGGCGCTCCGTATACAGGTCGAGCTGGACATACGCGGCGATCAGAAAAAACGTCCCGATCAACAGGAGCGGAAGATACTCGATGAACCTGGCATCGGGCACCGGAATGCCAAGCTTTCCCACAGGCGAGGCATAGCGCAGCGCATAGGCGGCGCAGAAACCCGCAAAGGCCGCCAGGGTGTCGCCGATGAGCAGGGCCAGCGGGAGCCAGACGCGGCGGAGCCGGTGGGATTCGAGCGCCTGGGTCATGGCGATTTCTGAGGAGACGCACCAAGCGAAAGCTTGAGCAGGAGTTCACCATTGACCCAACCCGGATTCGGCAACGCGGCGTTGATCTTCGGAGGTAGGACCGGTGTTGCCATCAGGTTCACGTCTGCAGGGGGCCTGCCTTCGGGAAAACCCATGAGCACGCCGTAGCCGGGTCGAACCCGACGGAATGGTGGCCCCATTGAGACGCTGCGCAGGTTCGGGTCACTCCACGCAGCGAGGACAGTGTCGACTCGTTTGCCGTCAATCTGTCCGGCTTCGGCCTGGACGCGCATGAAATCCCGGGCGAGCGCATCCGTGCGGACTGCAATGTCTGCGAGCGCAGGCTCACGGAAGAGCGGTTCAAATGCCTGACGAGGATCATTGACGCGTTCGGCGGCGAATGCGGCCGCGGCGCCGACGGGATTGTCGCGGGCCATGCGGGCGAGGCCGAGTCCCGTGTGCACCCCGATGCGATGGGGCGCCAGCAGGGCTGCCGCGAGAAAATGCTTTTCCGCCTTTTCCGGCAGGTTGTCGAGGTAGAGCCAGCCGAGGTTGTAGTGGGCGTATTCAAGAAATGGATTCCGCTTCAACGAGTCCTCAAGCGGTTTTATTGCGGCGGCTCCTTTGTCGGCAAGCGGCGGCTGATTGTCGAACGGCTGGCCTGTCGCCAGCCAGGACGCGAGGACATGGGAGGGATAGGTCGCATCGGGCACGGTTCGGTCCGCGCGCATCAGCGCCTCCCGAAAGCCTGACGGATCGCGGCGGGCCACGCAGGTGAGCGCATCGGAGTACGCCTGACGCGCAAGCTGATCGCGAAGAATACCCGGTGAAAGGACCAGCAGCAGAGCCCCTGCGGCAAAGGCCGCGAAACGACCGATGGAGGAGGGATTACCTGCGGGTGTTCTTGAAAAACCCGTCGCTCCCAGCATGGCTCCGGCAACCAGCGCCATTGCCGGAATATCGAGCGAGTGATCGAAAAACGAGTACGTTGCAAAGGCGACAAGCCCGCTCGCGAACGAAGCGGTTGCAGGCGGGCCCATGGATCGGTTTCCGGATTCAGCCAGCCGCTCGGAGGGACGGAACAAACGAGTCAGGAATCCTGCGGCGATGAGTATTGCTGCGAGCGTGCCCGGCACGCCGAGCGTGGCCCAGGTTTGGAGCAGCGAATTGTGTACCTGGATGACGTTGTCGACATTTCCGGCGACCGCCGCGCGAACCGAGGGGAAAACCTGGGGAACCATTCCGGGGCCCCATCCGAGCGCCGGACGTTCGAGCCCGAGGGCGACCGCAGCTTGGGACATTCCAAGGCGCTGCTGATTGCTCTCGCGCGCGGTTGCGCCCCAGCGTCCGTGTTGAACAAGTTCCCGCAACCGGGGATTCGCCGCGACGCCGGCGGTGACGAGCAGGACCGCACCGAGCGCTGCGATCAGCAGGTGTTTCCTGGGAATGCGAGCACCGGCTCTGATTGTCACAAAGGCAAATGCCGCGATTCCGGCGACGAGGGCAACGAGACCTGCACGACTGCCCGTGGAGAAAAGGACGACCAGGCTCGCAATGAGACCGGCGCTCCAGACGATTCGCGCCCATCGATGCGACGCGCATGACAGGCAGGCGCCCATCGCGCCCACCGCAAGCAGGGAGAATGCGGCGACATAATTGCTGTGACCAAAGGGCTGGTCGTTGCGCGCCTTCAAGGCGTCGGTGAAGGACTGACCATCGGCAAAGGCCGGTCCCACGCGTGTGGTGATCCAGAGGTGGAGTGAAACTGCAGTCACAACGACACCGAAGAGTCCGATCGCGATGAGCCAGTGACCGCGCCATTTTCCCGAGAGCGCAGAGTGGAAAGCGAATGGGGCCAGGCAACCCGCCAGAGCGGGAAGAGCTGCAGGCAAAGAAATGCCGGGCAGGAAGGACGTGTAGGCCGTAAGCACACAAACCAGGCTGAGGACTGCAAGACCCGCGCCTGTCAGGGATTTGATCAGTCGGCCGTCGACAGCCAAGGCAGAGCATCCGGCAAGGATCCAGCATACCCAGGCGAATGTCGTGAGCAGGGACCATGGCCAGACCTGCATCCGGCTGGTCGAGGGTGATGCCAGCGTCACGATTGCGGCAGCAAGAATGCCCACCCCGGTGCAGATCGCACCGAAGCGCTCCAGTCGGGATGGCGTGTCGTTCGCGGCAGGCAATATGCTCATCACTCGGAGTTTTGCCCCCAACATGAAGGGCTAAAAACGAAAAACCTGCGACAAGCATGAGGAATCCAGCCCATGGAAGCCGATTGATGCCATTTCATGGATATTGCCGAGTTGTCGCCTCCTTGACGCGCCAAGTGCAAGCCCGACATCGTGAATGAATGCAGGCAACCCCGTCGCGTGGGAAGAAATGGCTTTTGCTAAAGCTTGGACTCGTAGCCGCTGTTGTGGTGGCTGCGGGACTGTTGCTGCTGCGTGGGGTTGATCTGAAGGGCATGATCGAGCCGGTTATGCAGTACATCCGTTCGGTCGGCCCTTGGGTATTCTTTTTGGCGATGGCGGTTCTGCTGGCGATCGGGTTCCCTTTCACCGCATTCTGCCTGGCTGCCGGGACCGCGTTCGGCGAACAACTCGGGATCCACGGCATACTTGCCGGCGCCGCGGCGACAGTCCTGATCAATGTCACCCTGACGTATTGGCTGGCCCGATACGCCTTGCGTCCGCTCTTGGAACGCTGGCTGGGCCGGCTCGGCTATCGGATTCCCGTGGTGGATGAAGCGGATCAGCTCGAAGTCACGATTCTCGTGCGCATCACGCCGGGTCCGCCCTTTCTTGTTCAAAGCTACCTGCTGGGGCTGGCTCAGATTCCCTTTCGGAAGTATATCCTTCCCTCGTTTGCGCTGCCGATGCTCAACGCCACCGGCATTGTCATGTTCGGGGATGCCCTTGCGCAGGGCAAGGCCAAGTGGGCGGTCATCGGCATCAGCCTGCTGATTGCGGTTGGGCTCGGAGTGCACATGCTCCGCAAGCACTACGCGAAACGGAAACGCGAATCGCAGGCCTCGTAGGCGGCCGACATGCGGCTGCTAAGGAGGAGACAATGATTGCAGAGGAGGAAGGACCTTTTTCAGGGCAGGATCGGGTTGCGACCGTCACGGAATTCACCCGGCGTGTAAAGGCGCTGCTCGAGTCGCAGATTCCTCCCGGCTGGGTTCGCGGCGAGGTCTCGAATCTGAGGCGCCAGTCGAGCGGGCATGTCTATTTTTCCCTGAAGGATGCTGGGGCACAGCTTTCGGCGGTGCTCTTTCGCGGCGACGCACAGCGCCAGTCCGTAGAACTGCGGGACGGGCAGCAGGTGGTCGTGTTTGGCGAGATAAGCGTCTATGAGGCCCGCGGGAACTATCAGTTGATCGCGCGCGTGATCGTCGATGATGGCGTGGGGAAGCTGCAGCGGGAGTTCGAGGCGCTGAAGCGAAAGCTCCAGGCGGAGGGGCTCTTCGAGCGGGAGCGCAAACGTGCGCTTCCGGAGATGCCGCGCACGGTGGGGTTCATCACCTCTCCCACCGGTGCGGCGGTGCGTGATTTCATTCAGATCCTCCGACGTCGGAATTGGCGCGGACGCGTGGTCGTCCTTCCTGCAAAAGTGCAGGGCGCGGGCGCCGCTGAAGAATTGGTGGCGATGCTCCGGCAGGCGACCGCGATGGAACTTTTCGACATCCTGGTGATCGGGCGCGGCGGTGGCAGCCTGGAAGACCTGTGGGCATTCAACGAGGAGGTGCTCGTCCGGGCAGTGGCGGCTTCACCGGTGCCGATCATCTCCGCCGTGGGGCACGAGATTGATGTGACCTTGTGCGATTTTGCCGCCGACGTGCGCGCTGAAACTCCCAGCGCGGCTGCGGAGTTGATATCGAGCCGCTTTGTCGCCTGCAACGAGCGACTCGGCCAGGCGGGAGAGGCGCTTTGGCGGCGTGTGGAGAGTGAGTTCTCAATGCTGCAGCGTAGGGTCGAGCACCAGCGTGCACGCTTGCGATTGCTCTCGCCCACGGCGCAGGTTGAACAAGGTTTCCTGCGTCTGGATGACCTGGCCAACAGGCTCGCTGCAACCGCGCAACGCCGGATCCAGGAGGCGCGCCAAACTTTGTCGGATGCCTCTCACGGGCTCGCCCGGTACTCGCCGGAATTTCGCGTGCAACAGGAGTCCCACCGACTTCTCGGACTCTGGAAACGCCTTCAGGCCGCCAGTCCGAAATCGGTGCTCAATCGAGGCTTTGTGATCATGCGGGATTCAAGCGGAACTCCCCTACAGCGTCGGGTGGAACTGAAGGCCGGCGCCAAGGTGACCGCGGAATTTGCCGATGGCACGGCGCACCTGACGGCGGAACGCGGGCCGTAGCTTGGAAGCAGATCGGCAGCACGTGACAGGACTTCAGCAGCGTGAGTCCTGCTCCAGGTTTACCATTCCCACCGCAATCCACCGCGGAGGCGTCGCGGTCCGTCGAGTGTGACAAGACCGTCCGAGCTGCGACCGGTTTCGATGTCGCGATCAAAGGCGTTCTCAATCGCCGCGGTCAGGGTGAGTCCGGAATTCACCCGATAGGCCGCCTGCAGGTCGGTCACGGTGAAGGAAGCGAGGCGAAGCGTGTTTTCGTCATCCTCGAACTGCGACGCGACAGAGCGAATGCGAAGGTCAATCGACCAGGCGCTGTTCAGGAACCAGGAGGCGCCTGCGGTGAGGGTATGACGTGGCACCTGTGCGAGTTTCAGGCCCGTGAGCGAGGGTTGTGCGGAGGCCTTTTCGACGCGGGTGTCGTTGATCAGAAGATCGGCTCGAAGCGTGAGCGAGGGCAGGGTGCGCCATTCCGCGCCGGCCTCGAAACCGCGCACGCGGATGGCATCGAGATTTTGGCGCTGACGGCTTACGAGGGAAGGCGTGCTGCTGAGCGTCACATTGGCGACGGCGTCGTTGAGTTCGTTGAGGAAACCGGTCAGGCTGAGTCGGAAGGCGCCGGGATTGAAATCGATGCCGATTTCCCCGCCATCGACGGACTCGCGGGACAGCGCGGGATTCGCCTCTGTATTCACATTCCTGACACGAAAGGGGCGGTGATACTCATTTAGGGTAGGCACTCGGAAAGCATGGTAAACCGCAGCCCTCCCGTGCAGGGCATGATTTCCAAACAAGGGGCCGTTCACACCCAGTCGCGGACTGAATTCGGTCCCGGAGTCCGTCGAGAAACGATCGTCGCGCACAGCCGCGCCCGTGAGGAGATTGATCTCACGGCGATGGCCGTCGCGGTTTGACCAGCGGTCGATACGGGCTGCGATGGACCCGCGCCAGCCGGCGATGAGCGGGCGGTCATGGGACGCAAAAATGCCTGCAAACACCTGCGAGCCGCCTGCAAATCGACGACGCGTGAAGCGGGAGGTGGAGTAAAGGTACTCCTCGCGCGTTTCGCCCTCAACCCAACGTGCGTCGACACCCGCGGAGGTGCGCGCACCGCCGGAGTGGGTCCAATTCACGGTGAAAGCGGCACCGGCTGCAGAGGACGGAACCGAGTACTGGTCGTTGGCGGGTGTTTCGCTCTGGCGCAGCGCATCGACGGACGTGAAGTAGCTGTTGAAATCCTGGCGCTGACCGTACAGCACGGCAGACCAATGAGGCCCGGCGGAGGGATTTCTGGCGATGGTGATAGAGACCAAGCCTTCGCGGGTCGCATTCTGCTGCAGAGGTGTGCCGTTGCCACGGTCCTCGCGAAATCCGCGTGCGGAAATCTGGAGGAAGATGTCGCTTTGCAGCGGCTGCTTCCAGGTGAATTGAACGAGCTGGAATTCGGAGTCGAGTCGACGATCTATCGCCCCGCGCTGATCAGGCCCGACCGTGTAGAAGCCGTCGGTGAAGAACGCGGCGGCATCGAGGCGCACGGCGGATCCGTTTGCCAGCGTCTGTGTCAGGCTGGTTTCACCCAGGTAGGTTGAGAAGTCACCGCCGTTGATTGCGAGACTGCCGTCGGGCTCGGTCAATGGCCGGCTTGTGAGCGCGAGGGTGCCGCCGAGTGCGGCGTTTCCCCAGGTGCCGGACCCTCCTCCACGCATGATTTCGATGCCCGCAAGGGAAAGGCGAGGCACCTTGTACCAGGAAACCCAGCCCCCAAAGGGATCATTGAGCGGTATGCCGTCGAGAAGAATCAGCGAACGACTGGCGCCGCTGGGACCCAGCCCGCGCAGGGAGATGCCCTGTGCCGTGGGATGTGCGGTCAGCCCGCTGCTGCGGCGAAAGAGACTGAAGGCTGCGGATTCGCGCAGCGTTGCGTCGAGTGTGAGCGCAGGCGAGGCAAGCATCCGTTCGCGGGAAAAGAGATCGACTGTCACCGGCAATTCGTCGACAGGAGTTGGCATCCGGCTTGTCGAAATCACCATCGGTGCAAGCCGTGTCGCCTCGCTTCGAGCGGGGGCCTGGCTTGGTTGCGGAAATGCGGATGAGGCAAAGATCGTGAGCAGGACTGCCGCCACAGTGTGCGTGGCAATGGTGGATCTCACGGACGCGAACGAAATCTGCATAAGGGGACAAGCGTAGCCGAAGGTCGCGGAAACGACAAGCGCTTCCCGGTGTGTCGCTTGACTCGGGACGCAACGACCCGTCCTGGGGCAGCTCAGTCGAAATAGCTGAGCGGAAGCTCGCGCCATTTCCCTGGAGCGAGTTCACCCAATGTCAGATCGGCGAAACTTTCGCGGTGCAGTGTGAGCACGGTGAGACCCTGAGAAGCAAACATGCGGCGAACCTGGTGGTAGCGTCCCTCCGTGAGCTCAAGAATCGCTTCGCGCTCGCCGGTGATTTCAAGCCGGGCGGGTGCGCACGGAGAACGTTCACCTTCGAGGGTGAGCTGTCCGCTGGCAAAGAGAGCGATCAGTGACTGGGAAATCATGCGGTCAACCCGCGCGCGGTAGCGTTTGGCAACGTGGTGTTTTGGAGACGTCAGCCGGTGCACAAGCGGTCCCTGGTCGGTGATGAGCAGGAGGCCGGAGGTTTCCTTGTCGAGTCGCCCGACGGTCGTGACCTGGGGCGAGCGATCTCGCCAGCGTTCTGGCAGGAGAGAGTAGACCGAGGGTCCTTCGCTGGGATCGTGCGAGCAGACCAGTCCAACCGGCTTGTTAAGCATGACCAGGATCCCGTCCGGATGATCGAGAGGCTGCCCGTCGACCAGCATTCCCCGTGGAGAAACTTTCCGTGATGGATCGGTGATACGAATACCGTCTGCGAGCACGCTGTGTGACTTCAGAAAATCCCGTGCGCTCCGTCGGGAGCAGTAGCCGAGATTTGACAGCAATTGATCGAGCCGACGCAACATCGTGGGGAAATCGGATGGCGCCTAAAGGCTCTCGTCCAGCGATGCCATCAATGCCTGGGCGGCGGAGCGCTTTCCTGCCTTGCACTCGGAGCAATAGCGGCTGACGCCATCGGGAGCGCCCATGTGCAAGCGTTCGCTCAGCCAGCGATTACTGACCGTCGTGTGAGACCTCATCCAGGCTGCCAGGGCGACTTTCCAGTCGGCCGACTTGGGTTCAAGTTGGGCTGATTCGAGGTTTCTGCCGAGTTGTCTGGCGCCTGAATGGAGTGCCGCTTCCCACTTGGTGCGGGCGACCTCTGCGAGCTCTGCGCCGCCCCAGTCCTTGGTCACATTCTGTTCCTGCAGGTCGAGGCGCCGCTGCCTGCGAAATGCCTTGCTTCCAAACAGCCAACCGCGGCCGATTCGGTCGAAACCTGCGGCGTCGCGAAGCTTTGGATCATTCACCAGTCGCTCAAGATAGCTGTGGTACGCTTGCCAACCTTCGGGGTCATCCCTTGCACCGCCCAATTCCGAGAGCCATGGCTGCGGTGTCAGCGCTCGCGGGCGGCCTGCCTTGTCCCTGCGCCTGTAAGCGCGGTAACTGCTCCATCGGAAGTCAGCGAGTTGCTCAATGGGCACCAGGTTTTCCAGGACTGGGTTCAGATGAAGATAGCAGGTCAGATGGAGCAGGTGAATGCCTGGCTCGATCAGGATGGCCTTGTATCTTCCCTGGAAGGCTCGACCACTCTGCTTTCTGAAGCGATTGAATCGATTGCTGAACGCGCTCTGCAGCCAATGAACCCCTTCGACGAGATTGCCCTCCGGCGTTTCGATCGCCAAGTGGTAGTGATTCCGCATCACGCAGTAGGCGTGAACCTTCCATTTGGTCTGTTTGCACGCCTCCCACAAACAATCGACGAATGCCGCCGCGGCTTCGGGTGTGCCGAAGATCCTGTCCCGAAGGTTTCCGCGATTCATCACATGATAAATCGCGCCAGGAAACTGAACGCGCGGAATTCGTGCCATTAAAACGCGGGAAGCTGTTCTCGAGTGACCGGCGAACTCCAGCTACCGGAGTTCTTGATGTTGGAGTAAACGGAAGGCATCAGTCCCTGAAGGTGGTGATCTAACCACTGTCATTGGGGGCTGGCTCCTTTCGAATTTCAACAAGAATACCGTCGGCAAGCAGTTTCTCGTAATCTGCCGGAGCAACGCCCAGTTCTTGCAGCAACACTCGGTTGTGTTCGCCGAGGGTGGGTGCGGGGGCGCGTATGGATCCGGGAGTGCCGAGCAGACGCGGGACGACGTGGTGCATCGGAAGGGGATTTACATCCGCGTCCGGGTAGTCGGCTACGATTTCACGCTCGATAAAATGGGAGTCCTGCAGGATCTGGGAAATGTCGTAGATCGGCCCGACGGTGACTCCGGCGTTCTCGAAAAATGTCAGATTCTGCTGCTGGGTATGTTGATCGATGAATGCGCCGATGATGGCATCTAGATCTGCCGCGAACTTTACCCGTCCGGCATTCGTCTTGAAGCGCGGATCTTCGATGAGTTCGTGGCGGCCTATCGCGCGGAAGATTCGTTCGGCCATGCCTTGGGTGGAGCCTGACAGGGCGACGTACTTGCCATCGCTGCAGCAATAGACATTGCGCGGAGCTGAGTTTGTGGAACGGCTGCCAGTCCGTGGCTTGACCTTTCCTGTGAGGCGATAATTGGCGGCTTGGGGGCTGAGAATCGCGAACAGCGGATCGAGGAGGGGCAGGTCGATGACCTGTCCGTTTCCTCCATTCTGTTCCACCGCGCGGAGCGCGATCATCGCGGCCGAAGCGCCGTACAGGCCGGCGACTCCGTCGGCGAGATACATGGGTGGAAGAACCGGTTCACGATCGGCAAATCCGTTGAACGATGCAAAACCCGACATGCCCTCAATGATCGTGCCGAAGCCCGGGCGCTGGCTGTAAGGTCCATCCTGTCCCCATCCCGAAATTCGAACAATGACCAGCTTGGGGTTGAGTGTATGCAGGATTTCGGGACCAAGCCCCATTTTCTCCAGAACGCCCGGTCGGAAACTTTCGATGAAAAACTGTGCCGTCGGCACGAATCGTCTAAGAAGGGCGATCGCCTCAGGACGGCGGAGGTCGAGCGCGAGGCTCTTCTTGTTGCGCGAATAGATTTTCCAATGCGTCGAAACTCCGCCCGTCTGCCATGCTCGGAGCGTGTCGCCCTCCGGTGGCTCTACCTTGATCACATCGGCACCGAAATCGCCGAGGATCTGGGTCAGCACATTTCCCGCGAATAGCCGTGATAGATCCAGGACGCGGACGCCGCTGAGCGGTCCCGTCGCCTTGGGCGTGTAGTCTTTCTGGTGGAGCGACATCAGGATGGCGGCGGATTGGCGATTGCAAGCACGGCCCGTGCGCGTCGCAGGAAGGGTGCGTCGATCATCTTTCCATCGACAGTGAATGCGCCGTCGTCGGTGCGCCCCGCCGCATCGACCACGCGACGTGCGAAAGCGATTTCGGCTGCGCTGGGCTGGAAAACCTCATTGGCGATACCGACCTGACTGGGGTGGATGCAGGATTTTCCCATGTAGCCCAGCCGCCTTGCAGCGCTTGCCTCGGCACGAAAGCTGTCGGCAGCCTTGGTGTCGCCGTAGGCGCTGTCGCAGGCCCAGATTCCCGCTTCGCCAGCGGCCAGGCGGACCATGAGCTGCACCTGTTGCACGGCGGACGTGTCCCTGCGATCAATGCCCAGCGATTCAAACAGGTCACCAAGCCCGAGTTGCAGACCGGCCACACGCGGATCGGCCGCCGCGATTTCAGCGGCGAGGCGCAGGCCGCGCGGTGATTCGATATTGGCGAGGATTTCGATGGGTCGGGAGATGCCGCGGTCCGATTCAAGCCGTGCGAGAGCCTGCGCGACAGCACGGATTTCGTCGGGCGATTCGACTTTCGGGAGATTGAGCAAGTCGAGACGCGGCAACGCGACCGCTTCGAGGTCCGCGGCAAAGTACGGCGAGCCGAATCGATTGATGCGTACGATGATGGTTTTTGGCGAAGCGAGGAATTCGGAACGGACAAGCGCCGTGCCGACGTTCCCCCTGGCAATCCCCTTCTTGTTTTCTCCGACTGCGTCTTCGAGATCGAACGACAGGGCATCGGCTTGGCCCGCGAGCGCCTTTGGAAAGAGCTCGGGCCGGGAACCGGGGACGAAGAGTTTGCTGCGCATGACGCTTGGAAAGGACATGTCAGCCGGCATCTGCAACGCAGCGGAATCCGAGCATGCCGCTTCTATCTCTGCCAGGGGACATGAGCAGATACCTGCCGTGCTGATCGAGTTGATAGGCCTGGGGAAAGTACCAGTGTGACGTCTGGGGCTGGTAGGCGCTGCCGCCACGCACAATGGCGGATCGCGTGTGTTCATCGACAAATTCGTCTGTCCACTGCCACACGTTGCCAACCAGGTCCATCACGCCGAATGGACTGGCTCCTTCCGGATGGGCATCGACGTCGTCTGGAGGAAGAAGGGTTCGTCCGCGGTTGGGCTTCGGCATACATGCAGGATTCCAGTCATTTCCCCATGGAAAGACGCGGCCGTCCGTTCCTTGGGCGGCGTACTGCCATTCCCATTCATGAGGCAGGCGTTTCTGTGCCCAGGAGGCGTAGGCTCGTGCGTCTTCGAGCGACACCCATGTCACTGGCTTGTTTTCCCAGCCTTTGGGAGGTGCATTGTGTTTCCAGTGGCGGAGGAAATTGTGATCGTCTGCAGGACGGTAGCGAGTGGCATTCACAAAACGCTTGAACTCGGCGTTTGTCACCGGGTAGCGGTCCATGTGAAATGCGCGGATCTTGAGACGGTGAAGGTGGGCGCGCCTTGGGGTGGGCTCCCAGGGATATTGGACGTCATTGCCGCTCCATGTGAAGCCCTCGATTGCGACCCCGGTCACCTTGAACTCAAATTCGCCGGACGGAATCGTGATCATTCCTTCGGGGGCCTTGGAAAGACGCTTGGTGGCTGCGATCGCTGCCATGCGTTGTCGGAGTGGTTTCCATTGCGCCGACAATCTTTGCAGCGGAGTGCGCGTCATTGATCGCCTTTCCTTAAGGAATGCGGCGAGCTTTGAGATGTGCCGACCCGGTTCCACGGCAAGGATTGCGCCGAATCCTTTCGCCTCCAGCGGAAACGCAAGATTGGCCTGATCGGTTTCGATGCGTGCGGTGATTTCCTTTCCGTGCCACACGTCGAAGTACTTCCGTCCCTTGATGTGCGTGATGCGAAGCTGATCGCCGTTCAGGGCGTACTCGTTGCGGTTCACGACGGTCCATAGCGTCGCGTCGCGACCGGGAAACATCGACGCGAACACATTGTGCTGGCGGGTGTGGGCGTAGGGTTCCCAATCGATGCTTACTAAGAGATCCGGGAATTGGCGGTAGAGGTGGGCGATGCGGCGGAGCGCGGCGGCATCACGTGGCGTGAACTGGTTCCAGATGCCCCAGATATTCTCCCATGCGTTGTAACCGGTTCCGTTGAAGAAAATGTAGTGGAAATCATTGGTGCGCTCGCGTCCCCAACGATTCTCCGTGTTTGTCATGTGGCGGGGCTCGAGCCATTTCAACTTGGAGACGGGAAGCGCGACTTCGGTCGGCAATTGTTTGCCCCAGCTTTGCAGGTTCCACGCCAGGGCTTCGTCGGAAAGCGGGACCGCTTCGGGTTCGAATACCAAGGGATGACCGAGTGATTCAGCGGCGTCAAAGAACGCCCGTGGCACACCGCTGTAGGTATCACCGTTGACCCCGTCGGCCCCGATTGACTTCGCGAGCCGTGCCGCCGCCTCCCAGTCGGGTTTGCCTGCGGGGCGCGTGCCATTGTCCCATGGCATGGTGGGAATGAACACACGCACTCCGCGGCGATGGAACGCCGCCACTACTTTCTTCAGGCCTGGCAATCCTCCCGGGAGATCGGCGGCGTGTTCGAACTGATTGCGGTCATCGATGCCGATATTGGGATACACGTACCAGAGGAGAACGCTGTCGATGCCTCCGTAGCGCCGCTTCAGATCGTCAAGATAGCGATCGACCGTGTAGCGCCGGGTGACGGGATCGTAGAAATAGCGGTCCTCGACCATCATCTGGGCGTGGATGAAGTTTCGCTGCGTCCACTTGAATTCAGGGCGTTCGTAGTTGGCCGCGGAGTAGCCGATGCGCAGCAGGTGTTCATTGCGCCATTCCTTGAAGTCCCGCCGCCAAGCGGCGGCCGAAGCGTTGATGTCCTGTTTCCACTGACCGATGGTCTGCAGGGGCCATCCGGGCATGCCTGCGGGGAGCGGAAGGTGCGGTCCATTGCGCGCGTGGGAGAGCTGGAATTCCGCGATGCGGGGAGAGGGGGCGGATTGCGGCTTGCGACTCATCGCTGAGAAAAGGGGTGCCGACAGGATGGCAGGGTTGACATGGGAATCGACGAAAAATCGGGCGCTGGATGAGAATTCATGCCCAAGCGGGGGCAAACGTTTGCCTTGCCTGGCTGGGCTGTCGATTCAATTCGTGCCTTGCCTGAAGCGTGACCGGTCCCCACGTTGGGCCGTGATCCCTTGCGGATGCGTCCGCGTCTTTCCTCACCGATGAAAAAGAATGCCAGCCTGGTTGACGTGGCCCGCAGGGCGAAGGTGAACATTTCCACCGTTTCCCGCACAATCAACCAAACGGGCAAGATCGGCATGGATACTCAGGAGCGCGTGCTCCGTGCCATGCGAGAACTGGGATACAAGCCCAACCGGGTCGCCCGCCGCCTGCGCGCCCGGGGCAGCAGCAGTTTTCTTCTGGGCCTGATCATCCCAAACATCCAGAACATCTTCTTTGCCGATCTCGCCCGCGGCGTTGAGGACGTCGCCTACCGGAGCAATTACGCGGTGCTTCTGTGCAACTATGATGAGGATGAGGCCAAGGAGCGGTTCTACCTCGATGTCATGCAGCTTGAGTCCGTCGACGGCATCATCCTGCCGCCCATCCATGAGGAGGATCCCGCGGTGCTCCAGGTCGTGCGCAACGGAACGCCTGTGGTCTGTGTGGACCGCAGCCTTGCGCGAGGCGGGCTCGACAAGGTGGAGGTTGACAATCATCTCGGGGCGTTGCGCGCGGTGGAGCACATGATTGCGCAGGGGCATCGTCGCATCGGACTTATTGGCGGCCCCGCAGATTCATCGACGGGCAAGGAACGGACGCGCGGCTACAAGGATGCGCACCTTCAGGCCGGGCTTCCGCTGAAGACCGAACTGATGCGCTTTGGAGACTTCAAACAGGAAAGTGGCAGGACACTTGCGCATGAACTGCTTGGCTTGACCGATCCGCCCTCGGCGCTCTTTGTCTGCAACGGGCTTATGACAGCAGGGGCGCTCGAGGCGATCGCGGCGCGTGGCCTGAAAATCCCGCGGCAGGTGGGCATTGTGGGTTTTGATGAGCTCCCCCTCGCGGAGGTTTTTAATCCTCCGCTGACTGTCGTGCGCCAGCCTGCCTACGAAGTGGGAAAGTGCGCGGCCGAACTTCTTCTCAAGCGCATCGAGGACCGGCAGCGGCCCACGACGAGCCTGAAGCTGCATCCCGAGCTGATTCTTCGGAAATCCTGCTGAGTATCCTGGAACAGGAGAAAAGTTGCGCTTGACCTTGGGGTGGGGCAAACGTTTGCATCGCCTGCGCATCCCAGACTCCTTCCCTCATGCCTACATCCCCGGTCGTCGTTGTCGGCAGCATCATGCAGGACCTGAGCCTTGCGTGCGCTGAGTTTCCCGTGGCAGGGCAAACCCTTCTGGGCAGGCTTTCCGCCGGGCAGGGGGGCAAGGGCTCAAACCAGGCCATTGCCTGCGGGAGAACCGGGGTCGGAACAACCTTTGTCGGCGCGATGGGACGCGATCCCTATGCGACGCAGGTCGCAGCCTTCTACCGGCGTGAAGGAATCGGCTGCCGGATCGCCTTGAAACGCGGTGTGGCAACCGGAACCGCGATCATCCTGCTGAACCGGCGGGGACAGAACATGATTGTGATCGAGCCCGGCGCCAATATGCGGCTGGCGCCATCGGACATTCCGACCGCCCTGCTGCGCCGCGCCCGTGTGGTGGTGGCACAGCTTGAGGCAAACCCTGTTGCCACGGCGCATGCGTTGCGCACAGCGCGCCGTGCCGGCGCCATGGCGCTTCTGAATCCAGCGCCGATGAGGGATGATTTCGACTTTGGGCTGCTCAAGCACGTCGATATACTGGTGCCCAACGAAAGTGAGTTTGTCGCCTTGGTGAAGCAGGTGCCTGGAGTCAGGAAGAGGAATTTTAGCGAGAAGGCATTGCATCGCATGCGACCGGCGGCATTGCATGCGCTGTGTCGCCGCTTCGGCGTTCCGACGTTGATCATCACGCTCGGCTCCAAGGGATGCTTCATTTCCCAGTCGAACGGGTATCAGTCCATTCCGGCCTACAAGGGTCTCCGGGTTGTGGACACAACCGGTGCGGGTGATGCCTTTTGCGGAGGACTTGCTGCCGGCTTGGTGCGACACAAGGGCGAAGTTATCGCGGCGGCACGTCTTGGCACTGCTGTCGCCGCGCTTTCCATCGCAAAACCGGGAGCCGCTGCAGCGATGCCTACGCGTATGGAACTGGCGCGCTTTCTCAAAAAGCGCGGGTCGGTATTCTAGACTCCGGACTGCTCCGGAGCGAGTTGCAGCCACGTGAGCCGCCAGGTACCGTCCCGTCGTCCGCCCGCCTCATAGTAGGGAAGAAAGGTGAGCGGTGGTCGGTATCCGAGGTGGAGCATGACAGGGCGCGCGCCGCTTTCTGAGGGTGCGGCGCCAAGCTCAAGCAGTCGCGGTGTCCCGAGAGCGGGCAGCCGCACCGTTTCCTCGACCTTGAAGCCGTCAATGAGTCCCGTCGAATAGACCAGCGGGCCGCAGGTGATGGCGGCGTACTCGAAGCGCAGGACCTCCTGTGCCACGGGGGAACCGTCGGGCGCGCGCGATTCCTGAACATTGCGGTTCAACTGGCGATGCAGGCGCGGCAACATCGGAAGATGCAACGCGACGACGTCGCCCCGGAGCCATTGCCTTTCGAGGCGTGTGTAATCACCTGGCATGAGTGGCGCGGGGTGCGCGACACCATTGATCTCCAGACTTGCGCCTTCGGCCCAGGAAGGAATGCGCAGACTTAATCCCCAACGCGCCTCGCGTTCGGGGTGCACGCGAATTAGCACAAGGCCGTCCCATGGATAACGCGTTTCCTGGGTCAGTTCGACGCGTCCTGCCGAAATGGACCGGAGCATCGCTCTTCCCGGTCCGTAAAGATTCACGGAAACATCCCCTTCAGGCAGCATGCCGTAGGCGACGGACGGCAACTCTTCGAGGGCCCAGGGTCCGCTCGACTTGCAGCAGCGCCAGTAGGTTGTGAAGACCCGCCTCCCGTTTGGAAACGAATAATAACACCAGTTGTCCCCGGCGGGGGACTGCGCGCCAAGCAGGTCGTTATAGGCGGATTTCTCGATTTCCTCGGCGTATTTCGCGGCGCCGGTGATGGCCAGCAGTTCCCGGTTCAACTGGATCCACGAAAAGGTGGAGCAGGTCTCTACGTATCCGTAGGGGCTGAAGACACCGGGTGGATTGAAGACCTCACGGGAGCGATGAGCGACACCTCCCCAGGGGCCGCCGCCCAAGGTGAGGTGGTGTTCACGGATGCTTCTCCAGGCCAGTTCGACAGCGCGTAGGTATTCGGGCTTATGGGTTGCTCGGTGCAGTTTGGCGAGACCGACAAGATTCCAGCAGAGTTGGTAGGCCTTTCCCGTTGCAACATAGGCGAGGTCCGTGCCTGCAAGGATTTGGGGCAGGAGTTCGAGAGCTGGAGTAACGTTGGCCTGTTGAATGATGGCTTCGGCCAACTCCAGGTATCGGGGCTCTCCCGTGACGAGATGGAGCTCGACGGCGGGGTCGAGAAGCACGGTGGCTGAGAGCCCATGGTGGTTTCCCAATGACGTGATGTTGACTCCATCCCTGACTATGGTCTGCCAGCAGAGGTCTCCGATGCGTCGGGCTGCAGAAAGGTATTCCGGCTGAGAGAGCACGCGGGCTGCTTCGAGCAAGCCCAGGATGAGGTAGCTGTGGATCCAAACGTCCCAGGTGCGCTTTGCAGGGGCGCCATCCCAGGTGCGGGGAGCGGGACCCTGGACGCAGGTGAATCGTCTGCCTGGAGCGTAGGTGCCGAGATAGCCATCTGACTCCTGCTGGCTTACCAGGAAATCTGCCACACGCCGGAGATTGGACCTCAGTTCGCTGTCACCCGTGCGTTCGACTGCATGGGACGCCGCGCAGAGCCATTTGCCGGCGTGTTCGCCATACCAGTCGCCCTCACAATTGTGCCGCCGGTGTTCCGGACAGAATAGCGTCAGGGGCCTGCTGTGTTCGTCGCGGATGAAGTGCAGCAGGTGAGCGTCCTTGCTGGATGCCAGTGCCGAGCCGAGCAAGCCGTCGAGAGAGATGCAGGCAGGGGAGGGGTAGTGCATGGAGCGAAGAATGGACAAGGGACGACAAAAAAGTTGACACGCGTGCGCAAAGCCAAAATGGTGACCGTGCAAACGTTTGCCTCACGTGCAGACCTTGCCCTCAACAACAACCCCGCACAAACCCAAAGTTTACTGATCGGGAGTCATCACCCTTTCTTCCCCTGGCCCGCCCTCCGATGATTTCGCGATGAATTCATCCGCGGTTCACAAATCAAGCAAACGTTTGCTTAACCATCCCATGAAAACCCACACTGATCGCCTACCGTTCGCAGCGACTCTCCCGTTGCTGCTGTTTGCCGTGCTCGCGCCTGTTGCTCTCGCCCAAACGACTCCCACCGGTTCAGGATCCGACCGGAACGCGGACAAGGAGGAGAAGGCGATTGAACTCGAAAAGTTCACGGTGACAGCCGGTTACCGTTCCCCCAAGGCCATCGACCAGATACCTGGAGCAATCAAACTCATCACCTCCGAGGAAGTGTCGCAGACGAAACTGCTCACGGATGATGCTACGGCCGTCCTCGCTCGGACCGTGCCGGGCTATGCCCCAGCGACGCAGTCGATGAACAATACCGGTGAGACGCTGCGCGGGCGTGTCGCGCTCAGGCTCTTTGACGGAATCTCGCAGACGACGCCGCTGCGCGAAGGGAGCAGAAATGGCACATTTACGGATATGGACATCGTCGAACGCATCGAGGTGATCAACGGTCCGTCTGCCTCCGAGGGCATTGGTGCGGTGGGTGGCATCATCAACTATATTTCGAAGAGCCCAACCAAGGAGGGAAGCGAGGCGGTGCTGCGCACGAAGTTCTCGGGTCAGGGGTACGACGACAGCTTCAACTGGAGGGTTGGCCTCAACTATTTCCACAAGGCTGGCGACAAGGATCTCGTCGTGGGAACTTCTTTCAGCGAGCGTGGCATGTCCTACGACGCGCACGGTCGCCGGCAGGGAATGAGTCAGAGCGGTTCCGTGAATGATTCAGAGTCTCACAACCTCTTCCTCAAGGGAGGCTACAACTTCGGCGCCGGTGAATCCCAGCGTGTGACCCTGACTGTCAGCCGGTTCAGGATCGAGGGGCAGGGCAACTATGTCATTGAACTCGGCGATCGCAGCAAGGGCATCACGGACAGCGCCCGCCGACAGCCGCCGCTCAATTCGAAGGCGGAGTTCAATGACTTCAAGCAATATGCCCTCGCCTACAATCACTCCGCGTTGTTTGGCGGATCCCTGAATCTCCAGATCTACAAGGCCAGCCAGGCCATGCGCTTCCTCGCGGAGGATGGCGCTGACAAGCAGGATCCCGACATTGCTCCGCTCGGAAAACTTGTCGACCAGTCGGAAATCAATTCGCAAAAGAAGGGACTCCGGAGCTCATGGGTCGGCAAGGAGCTTTTTGGAGTCGCTGGTCTTGAGGCAAACATTGGCTACGATATTCTGGAGGAAACGGCGCAGCAGATTCTCGCCTTGACGAACCGTCTGTGGGTGCCGCCGATGAATTATACTAGCCATGCCCCATTCCTCCAAGCATCCTATGTCAAGGGACCGGTGACCATTAGCGGCGGTGTGCGTCGGGAGGATGGAGAGCTCCAGGTGGACAGCTATACGACGACCTACTTCCGCAACCGTGTTCACGTCACCGGTGGAACTTTGGACTACTCCGAGACCATTCCGAATGCCGGAGTCATCGTGCGCCTGCCACAGAATTGGTCGATTTTCGGCTCCTACAGCAAGGGATATACCCTGCCCAACGTCGGCATCCCCCTGCGCAACGTGAACACTCCCGGGCAATCCGTGGAGGGCATCCTCGACCTGCAAGCCGTGATTGCGGACAACAAGGAATTTGGAGTCACCTGGGCGGGCAAGAAGGCCAGTTTCAATGTCTCTCACTATGATTCCTACTCCGATCTTGGCGTCAGCCTCACGGTTGATCCAGTGACGCGCGACTTCGTGATGCAGAGGCGCCCGGTGGATCTCGAAGGCTGGGAGTTCTCTGGCGAGTTCCGACCCAGCAAGGCCTGGAGGTTCGGGGCCAACTACTCCCGTGCCCGGGGCAAGACGCGCACGACCGAAACAGGTCCGCTGACGCGTGCGATCGGCATGGCCTCGCTCAGCCCCGACAAACTCAATCTCTCTGCGACCTGGAAGGCCAACGAGGATGTCAGCGTGTCGCTCTTCATGGACAACCTGTTCAAGCGCGACATCAATGTCGGTGCTCCCGGAGAAGAGCATACCTCGGGGCTGACTCTTTTCCATGTGACTGTCAATTATCACACGAAGTGGGGTGATTTCTCACTCGGTGTGGAGAACGCGCTCGACAAGTACTACATCCTGCCTTGGTCGCAGATTGATCAGTTCCTCAACTACTTCGCGGGTCGTGGGCGGGTGATATCGGTCGCACACACGCTGAAATTCTAGCTTTGCGTTGCCGCCACGATCGCCGTTAAACGCCCGCATGTTCCGTAGCCTGACGAGGCTGTTCGCCGCCCTTTGCCTTGCCTGGGTGCCTGGCAATGGGCGCGCTGAAAACCTCGTTACGGTGACTGAGGGGGCGGTGCCCGCTCCTCCGGGAACGGGCACGCTGGAAATTCTCGGTGCCACCGATCAGCCGATAGCGGTGCGTGGCGGCGCGGTTTGGAGGTTCGACGCATCGACAGGGCAATGGAATAAGGCTGAGTTCGGCTTCGGGGACCAGGATGCGCTCCATGGGGCCTTTGCACATGGCTCGCGCCTTTGGTTCTTCGCGGGTCCGTTTGGGGGCGATTTCTCGAACCGCTTGCTCCCGCTTGCCGATGGAATGGACGCAGGCTTCGTACCACCGGGATTTCCCGTCGCAATAAGGCAGGCAACCGGGGCCGTTCTCGGTGACAGCATGTTTCTTGCAGGCGTCGATGGGCAGGACCTCGCACATTTCTGGTCGCTCAAGAAGGATGTACCCGACGCACAATGGACTTCCATCGCGCCTTGGGCTCGCGAATCACGGCGTGTGAGCGCCTTTGTCGCACAGGATGCATCGCTCATTCTCACGACCCCTGATACGGCAGGCAATCGCGACGAAATCTGGCGATGGAACGCAGCCGACGGATGGCGGAAGAAGGCAAGCCTGCCTGGACGCGTTGTTCCCGGAGCAGCCCGTGCACTTGGACAGGCACATGTCCTCTACCTTGTCAGCCTGCCACCTGCCGTGAACGGCGATCGGTATCTGCAGCTCTTCACGTATCACACCGTGACAACGACGGTTGCGGCCCAGAATCAACCATGGGTAGGCGACGCAAGATTCGGTGCCGGCTGGCGCAACGGTCTCATTTGGGAGCAGGCGGACGGCACCCTGGCTTCGGCGCAACTCGAGGGAAGCAAGCAGTTGCTCCGTCCCCTCGACTGGGTGATGATCGCGGTGTACTTTGCGCTTATCGCCGGGATCGGAGCGTATTGCTACCGTCGGGAAAAGAAGCAATCGACGGCGGCTTTTTTTGTCGGCAGTCGATCGATCCCCTGGTGGGCGGCGGGCATAAGCCTATACGCGTCAAATTCGAGTTCAATCGGCTACATTGCAACGACGGCGAAGGCCTATACAACGAACTGGCAGTATTTCCTGAGCAACATCGTGAACGTCTTCGCACTGATCTTTGTTGCGATCTGTATCGTTCCCCTGTTGCGCCGTTTGGAGTTGGTGTCGGTGTTTCATTTCCTCGATCAGCGCTTTCACCGTTCAGTGCGGATGGCTGCCAGCGCACTCTGCATCCTCATGCATCTGGGCGGGCGCATGAGCGTCATTCTCTTTCTTCCCTCCCTGGCGATCTCCACGGTGACAGGACTCAATGTCGTGTGGAGCATCCTCATGATGGGGGTTGTCACGATTGCCTACACCGCGCTCGGTGGGATGAAGGCTGTGATCTGGACCGATGTGGCTCAGGTCATCGTGAAGTTTGGAGGTCTGTTTTTTGCGCTCGGCTTCATCCTGCTGGCGTTGCCTGGAGGGGCACGCGAATTCATTTCGGTCGCTCGGGCTGACGACAAGCTGCGCATGATCGACTGGAGCTTCGATCTTACCAAAGCGACGATCTGGTGTTTCATCTTTCTCCAGATCATGGAAACCGTGCTTACCTTTCCCAAGGATCAGGTGCTGATGCAACGGGTGTTTGCCACCAAGTCGGTGAAGGAGGCGAAACGATCGGTCTGGGTGTTCGCTGTGATTGTGCTGCCAGGGAGCCTGATCCTCTACCTCATCGGCACGGGGCTCTACGTCTACTACCACTCCTTTCCCGAGCGCATGAATCCATTGCTTCCTCACGATGCCACGCTGCCGCTTTTTGTCGCTGCCGAACTCCCGGCGGGCGTCACCGGCCTCGTGCTTGCAGGACTCTTTTCTGCGGCGATGGGTACGCTTTCGAGCATCCTGAACAGCGTCTCGACGCTTGTTTCCGTGGACTTCTACGAGAAGCTTGCGAAGAACCCCAATCCTGCGACGAGCATCCGAATTGCGGAGTGGGTGATCGTGATCGCCGGTGGCGTGGGCATTGCCTGCGCGATCCTTCTCTCGCGGTTCAATATCAGTTCGTTTCTCGACATCGCGATCGAGTTTGCTGGCCTGTTTGGCGGATCTTTTGGTGGTGCCTACACGCTCGGAATGTTTACACGCCGCGCAAACTGGCAGGGGGTGCTGATCGGCATGGCAGTCAGCTTCGTTGCCACCTTCGTGATCTGGTGGCATCATCTGGTGCATCCATTCCTGTATCTTGGCATCTCGATCCTGATCTCCATCGTGGTGGGCTGGGCCGCGAGCTTCCTTTTTCCCGCCCCGGCAGAGGATTCCCTTCGTGGCCTCACCATTTTCAGCGCGAAGCCGAAGACGGCTCCAAGCGCCTGAAAACATACTCCACACCCTCGCTGAAAAGAGGGCCCCACGTGTGCCAGTTGTGGCCGCCGTCGATCACACGGAGTTGGACGTTGATCCCTGGAATCCGGCGGAGGCGACTGTAGAGCGTGTGCGCCTCGTAGTCGATGTCGTGGATCGCCGATCCTTGATCAGGAGAGGCAGATTCGTCATCTCCTGTGCCGATGAATGCTGTCAATGGCAGTCCTTTCGCAGCAAAGGCTGGCAACAGGGCGAGGTAGTTTTTTGCGATGTAAATCCCGTCCACAAACGGTTCAATGCCGCTGCCAAACGCGCCGAACTCCCTGGTGCTCGAATCACTTGGAGGCAGTGGCACGTAGACTGCCGGACTCAGGATGATTGCTGCGCCAAACGTTTCCGGGTGGGCGAGCGCGTAGCGCATGGCGCCATAGCCTCCCATCGAATAGCCGGCAATGCACCGGCTGCCGCGTTCAGCACGCGTTGGCAGCGTGGCATCGATGTGCGCGACCAGGTCGTGCACAATGGCCTGCTCCACGGCTTCGCCTGAGGGAAGCCTGCCGTTGCCGCGAAACAATGAATCGACATAGTAGCTCGCGCGCCGACTTGAGGGAGCATCGGGCATCACGGCAAGCACGGGCGGAATTCTCCCGGCGAGAATCAGTTTATCGAGATCGGTCTTGATTCCTGTCCATGCCCCCATCTTGTCGCCCCGACCGTGCAGCAGGTAGAGCACCGGATATCGAACCGACCCGTCTTCCACGCAGTCCGAGGGCCGGTACACGAGATAGTCGATATCATGGCCGAGCATGGCTGACGGAGCCGAATGGGTCGTGATCATGCCCTCAGCGGAAATCAGGCGTACTGCCCCGGTGAGTGCCAGGCAGGCGACAATCGCGAAGGTTCGAAGCGCTGATTTCACGACCTGCAATTTGGAATCAAGGGTCCCAACGGTTAGCCTCTGGGAGTCACATTTTCCTTCAGATCTGGGAGTAGGGCTTTGGAGCGACAAACCGTGAGGTGATGCGCGAGGTGTTGTCGGCGTATTGGGGCAGGCGCTTCAATTTGTCCCAGCGCGGATCGGAGCCGAAGGCTTTCCAGTGGGCGAGGTGGGACGCGAGGTCCGCGGCTCCGGTCAGGTAACGTAGGTGGGGAAGGTCCGGTCCGGTGAGCGCCTGGCCGAAAAAAACAGGCGACATGTTCAGGTCGCGCATGAGGTCGGTTTCACCGTCATCGAACATCGCCATTTTGTTGAGGGCCTTGAGTTCGCTGTGGCTCTCGTAGTCGCGCAGTTCAAACACGCGTGTGGGCGCGCGGCTTCGCGAAAAGGACGGAAGCTCCAGTCGGGGCATGCTCTTGAAGGCAAGCAGCAGCCAACTGTCGATTCGCTCAAACGCGGGGGTCGCCTTGGGTGCCTCAAGGTAGCGGGCTCCGGCCTTCTGCACCGTGGGATCGGTGTTCAATGTCGCTGCGACGCGTACAAAGGAATCGAGCGTTGCATGCGGAATCAGAACCCAAACGGGAGAGCCCGGCCTGGGTTTGGATGTGACGGCCTGCTTGTCCACGTCCAGTTCGGTAAAGACACCCACGTTGCGTATACCCCAACGCTCGAGTGCGGGCAGCATCGCCTGTTCGAGATAGCGATCAAGCAGTGCCGGATCGGCATCGGCCTTCAGACGGGCACCTTGGGAGAGGCGGTAGCAGCGAAGCTCGTAATATTCGCGGCCTTTCTCCGTCGGTGTTTTGGCGGCGGGGAGCGTGGTTCCGAGAGTTGCCGACGCGGTGGCGACGAGGGAAGTTTTCAAGAACGTGCGACGGGGAGTTTTCATGAGGAGTTCTGCATCATGCTGTGAATGGATCAGCAGCGCGATCGCGAAATGCAGAGGGACTCCCTCGGCCGGCATCATCGCAGACCGACACCGTTCCCCGCGATCAGCTGAGCGGACGGAAACGCCTATAGCTTTGCCACGCTGCGCGGGCGGATGAGCCAGAGCAGTCCGGCACAGATTGCCATGCCGACCGTGCCTCCGTAGAAGACCGTGGTGATGCTTACGTGGGCGTCGCGCAACGCGCCTCCAAGGTAGATCACGAGTCCGCCAGTGGTCGTGGCAAAGGCGTTGAGCATGCCGTACGCCGTCGCTCGATAACGGGGCTCGGCGATCTCAAAGAGGATCGGCATCATGTTCGCATCGGTGCAGCCGCGGGTCAGTCCGAATAGGACCACGGCCGCGAGCGTCACGGGCAGCAGGGGGCTGTGTGCGACGACAATGACAGCCGGGATGCCAACAGCGAGTCCGATGATTCCGACAAATGCGCGGGCCTCCGGGTGCCTGCGACTCCAGCGGTCTGCCCAGAATCCGGCGACGAGCATTCCGACCAGCGAGCCGATCGACTGAAAACCCGTCGCCATCATGCCTGCCTTGCCTTGGGGGAGCTGAAAAGTTTCGCCGAGGAAGGCCGGCAGCCATCCGGCAAAGGTCCAACTGGTCACTCCCAGCAGGCTCCAGAAAACGATCGCAAGATTGAATTTTCTGGCGCTGAAGAGACTGGCGATGGCGGAGCCGAATCGAACGGTCGGGACTTGGGTATCCGCTGTGACGTTTCCTTTTCTGGCGGCGTGTGCATTGTCGCGCAGGAGCAGGACGAGGACGATCGTGTAGACGACACCGATTGCGCCGAAAATTTCGAAGGCGAGGGTCCAGTCATAACGTTCGGCAATGACACCTCCCAGGCCGCCGAGCCCGGAACCGACCATGACTCCGCTGAGGTGGATGCCGTTGGCCAGTGAGCGGGTGGCGTTGCCATGATAGCTGGCGATGAGCGCCATTGCGGCGGGGAGGTAACAGGCCTCGCTGAAACCCATGAGCGCGCGTGTGAGCAGGAGCTGTTCAAACGTGGTGGCGTGGGCGGTCAGCCAGGTGATGCCTGACCAGACAAAGAGCGAAACGATGATGGTCCGGCTGTGGCCTAGCCGATCGGCGATGAATCCTCCGATGGGGCTGAGCACCGCGTAGATGACGAGAAAGATGGTGGTCAGCAGCCCGAACTGGGCGTCTGTCATCGGAATCGTTTCCTTCACCGAGAGCCGCATCGTGATCAGCATGAGGCGGTCGAGGTAGTTGAGGAACCCGACAAACCAGAGCAGGCCGACAATGAGCCAGGCACGTGAGGGGAGCGATTCCGGGGTGGACGGCATTGGGGTGGCGGCGAGGATTTGGGGACGTGTTGGCTGTGCCGGATGAGTTGAGCACCGGCAGGTGGATTTGAGAAATTGGGGTCACCCGCACCCGTCTGCGAGCGGAAGGTATCGGATCAACTGGCGCTCAGTAGCCCTTGTCCCAGCGCGTCTCAATGTTGGCGGCTATGGATTCGGAGACCCAAACGTCCGTGCGAAGCGTTTGAAGAATGGATTCAGGCACCCGTGGTGTCACCGGGCCATGGAGAACGAGGCGGGTGGTGAGGCGCTGCCAGGAGGCAAACGAGCCGTCGACCGTGATTGCGTGCATGTCGATGCGATGTTTTGACGCAATCACCTCGGCTGGTCCGATGGTGGCCGCCTTCGGGGGGACGGCGGTGAGATCCCCGCTGCAGCCGAAGCACCCGTGCAGGGAGTTCTGGGCGATGGTGAACGGACTTAGCGTGCAGATCCGAGGTCCCATCTTCTTCCATTCCTCCAGCGAGCCGGCGAACTCCGGGGCGTCGGGCTCGATGAAGGCGAGGTGCCCGGTCCAGCCTGGGCCGCTGTAGCAGATGTCTGCCCCGCCCAGGTCTGCGAGCATGCGGCCGTAGTCCTTGATGTTCCTGTCCGTGAAGATGCGGATGTTTCTTTCCGCAGGGCGCAGCTTGGGATGAAGATTTCTCCAGAAATATTTCTTGAAGGCGTGCCCGAATCCGAACTCCCACGATTCCGGGGCGATGCGACCGTCCTGGTCGGCATATTCGTCCATGTTGAACGTGTGCAGTTTCCTGCAGTCCACCTTGGCGCGGTTCAGCATGTCTGCGAGCCTGGCGTAACCCGGCCACGGATTCGGCATGATCGCAACCAGCGGTCGGCCGGCGTCCATCGCTTCCTTGATCCGGAAAAACATGTCCGTGATCCAGCGGAACTCGAATTCGCTGTCGGGCAACACGGAGATCTTGAAGTCGGGATTGCGGTGCCGGGTGATCTGCTCGCGTGTGATGGCACGCACGCGTGCAACGACCTTCTTGTCGCGGAAGGGCACGAAGCTCGCAGGCTGAAAATCAAACGGAGCGGTTGTTTTCTTCATAAACAGAGTGGCCATTCACCCACGTCTGCGCAGGGGTGAGGGTATCATTCCACAGGACGAGGTCGGCGTCGGCGCCGACTTCCAGTCGTCCTTTGCGATCGAGTCCGAGAAGTCGCGCGGGATTCAGCGTGCCCATGGCCCAGACCTGCTCCGGTGGCATCGGGAGCCAGCGCAGGAGATTCGCCATGCCGCGGTTCATGGTCAGCGCACTCCCTGCAAGGAATCCCTTTTCGGAGTGGCGGGCTGCGGTCTCCGGCGACACGCGGATCGTGTATCCCCAAGGGGTGTTGTAGATTCCCGCGGGCAGGCCTGCGCCGATGTTGGAGTCGGTGATCAGCAGAATGCCTTGCCAACCCTTGGCCGCCAGCGCGGCACGAATGGCGGTGGGATGGACATGTACGCCGTCGGCGATGAAGTCCACCGACACGCGAGCATCCGCCAGGATGGATTCGACCGCGCCGACAGGGCGCACGCCTGGGTCAGATTCTGCGGGCGCATAGAAGACATCGTAGAAATGAGTCGCGTGTGAGGCACCCGCTTCGATCGCCGCTTCCGTCTGCTCTGCGGTTGCACGCGTGTGCGTGAGAAAAACCGGTATCCCCCGTTCCCGCAGCCGATGAATCACGGGAACAATGTCGGGAGCATCCGGACTGAGCGACATCGCCGCGAGGCGGCCGTTGGAAGTGGAAAGAATGCGATCGAGCAGCGCGAGGTCCCCGGGAAGCGTGGGACATGCCGCGCCGCCCACAGCCATGAACGGACCCTCGATATGAATTCCAGGGATGTTCACTTCCTTGATGGTCGGGAGGATGGCGGTTGCCTCGCGCACGGTATCAAACCAGGCATCGGTGATCTTTGGAATGAGGGTGGGAAGCACGGTGGTCACACCGAACTCTCCCAGTGATCGCGCAGCTTTCTTGATCTCCTCCGCCCCGTCTTCGTAGAGGCAGTCCTTGATGCCGTGGGTGTGGATGTCGATCAGCCCGGGCGTTAGCAAACGCCCGCGCCCCTCAATGATGCGGGTACCGGGCGAGGCGATGGTGTCGATCTTGCCGAGCGCCGCGATGCGTCCGTCCCGAATCAACGCGTCGCCTGGGAAAATGTTCCTGCCAGGAACGACGAGACGGACATCGCGGATCAAGAGGTCGCTCATGGCAGGAGACAAGGGCTCAGCCTTTCGAAACGAGATCAAACGCTGCGTCGACGGAGAGACCGTCGTGAACGAGTCCCATCAGGGCGCGTGTGATCGCCGCGGGTTTGGCGTGCTGGATGATATTGCGACCGTAGACGATGCCGGAGGCGCCCTGGGCGAGGAGCTCATGGGTGCGCTGAAGGATTTCGCGGTCGGCCACCTTGCCGCCGCCACGCACGAGCACCGGGATGCCGCTGGCGGCCTCGATGACCTTGTGGTAGACGGAGACGTTGTCGGTGGGGTCGGCCTTGATGACATCGGCGCCGAGTTCGGCGGCCTGGCGGACGAGCGGGATGATCTTCTTTTCATCGCCGTCGACCATGTAGCCACCGGCCTTTTCATTCGCCTGGAAGACGAGAGGCTCGATCATCATCGGCATTCCGTAGCGCTCACACTGCGGTTTGAGTCGGAGGATGTTCTCGATGCACTGCTCTCCGACCTCGGGTTCATTGGGAATCTGGAACAGATTCACGCACATGCAGGCGGCATCGAGGCGAAGGGCCTGCTCGACGGGGTTGTCGATGGTGCGGCTGTAGAGTCGGCGCGGCAGTTGTTTTCCGTAGACGTTGGCCACGTCGATGCGGAGCACGAGCGAAGGCTTGAAACGGCCCGGGATCTTTTGGAGGTGGCGCGCCTGGCCGACGCTGAGCTGCACCGCGTCCGGCGCGGCGCTGACGACGGTGGCGACGGCGCGGTCGATGACTTCGATGCCGGCAAGAAAGCCGTATTCATTGAAGAAGCCGTGATCGATGGCCACATCGAAGCAGCGGCGCGACTTGGGATTGAACAGACGATTGAGTCGGAAGGCGGTCATGGGAAGTTGTGACGGGAGGTTGCGGGATTTTCAGGAGAATCCAAGTTCACGGGCGGTTTCGCCGATTGCCTCATCGATGAGATCGAGCCCCTTGAGCAGGGTTGCCTCGTCCATGACGATCGGCGGACTCATGCGGAGAATGTGCCCGGCGGGGATCCATGCCAGACCCTTTCGGAAGGCTTTCTGATAGACGAGCGTGCCGGCCTTGTCGAAGGGTTCCTTGGTGGACTTGTCCTTCACGAGTTCGATGCCCATGAGGCAGCCCTTTGCGCGGACATCGCCCACGATCCGGTGCTGCTCCTTCATGCGCTGCATGCGCTTGAGGGCGACCTTGCCGAGGTGGGTGGCGTGTTCGAGCAGGTTTTCCGACTCGATGACCTGGGTGGAAATCAGGGCGGCCGCGCAGGCCATGGGGTTGCCACCATAGCTGGAGGACGCGGAGATGCTCTCGAAACTCTCCTTAAATTTCTCGCGGACGGCGACGCAGGTGACGGGGAATCCGTTGCCGAATCCCTTGCCGATGGTGACGACATCGGGAACGACGCCCCAGTGTTCCATCGCGAGCCACTTGCCCGTGCGTCCCCAACTCGTGAGGACCTCGTCCGCCATGAGAAGGATATTCCGGTCGTCGCAGAATTTTCTCAGCTTAGGGAAAAAGTCATCCGGGGGCATGATTGAGCCGCCCCAGCCCTGGATGGGTTCGAGAACGAAGCCGGCGACGGATCCAACGGTGGCCTTGTCGAGGTATTCGCCGTAGAAGCGCAGGTAGGCATCGGTGTCGATTGTGCCATCCGGTTTGGTCCAGACGGGCCGGTAGGTGTCGGGTCGGGGCACCATATGCGAGCCGGGCGCGCGCACGGCGCCGTAAACGTGGGAACGGATGTGACCGAGGGAGACCGCGCCGTAGGTCTTACCGTGAAAATCGTAGAAACAACTGACGGTTTCGTGCCTGCCTGTGGCTGCCCGCAGCACGCGGATGCCGGCTTCCACTGCGGCGGTGCCGCAATCGTAGAGCTGGAAACCATTGAGATCGCCCGGAAGGACCGAGGCGAGTTTCTCCATCAGTTCGGTCTTGATCGGCGTCGTGAAGTCGTGGGCGTTCATCAACTGACCCGCTGCGCGCGCGATGCCTTCGCTGATCTTCGGGTGACAGTGGCCGAGGGTTGTGACGTAGATGCCCGAGGAGAAGTCGATGTATTCATTGCCATCGACGTCCTTGAGCACGCATCCCTTGCCGGATTCGAAGCTCACCGGGAAGAGCTTCACCTGGCCGCTCAGGCCCTTGAAATGCCGGGTGCAGCGATCGTGCCAGTGTTTGGACTGGGGGCCCGGGGGGGGCACGGGAAGGTGGGGTATGCGCGAGAGGTCGACGCGGCCCCATTCGAGAGTCTTGAAGGTGGAGTTTGCGATCATGTTGGAAAATCAGACGGTGACGGTTCGCACACCGAGCTTGGACAGGCGCCGAAGGGCTTCCGCAGATGCGGCCCGGTCGGTGATCAGGGTGTCGATGTCGGAAAGCTTGCCCGAGCAGGCGAGGGCGGTGCGTCCGATCTTCGTGTGATCGGCGAGCACGACCGCGCGCTTGGCGATGCGTCGCATGTGTTTCTCAACCCGTGCGAGGCGCAGGTCGGCGTTATAGAGTTTGCCATCAAGGCCGATGCCGTCGGTGCCCTGAAAGGTGATGTCGGCGGAGAACAGTTCAAGGCAGTGCTCGGTCACCGGCCCGGTAAGGTCAGGGCTGCCGCGACGGATGACTCCGCCCAGCAGGATGACCTCGACGCCGGGTGCGTCGAGCAATTCGGAGGCGACGGCGAGGCTTGGGGTGATGACCGTGAGGTTCTCGCCATCGCGCAGCAGGCAGGCGAGTTCGAGGGTTGTGGTTCCGTTGTCGAGTATGAGGCGCTGACCCGGCTTGACGAGCTTTCGGGCTTCGCGGGCGATGGCCTGCTTGGCGTCGCGATTGGCCTCGCGGCGGTCACGGTAGTCGAATTCGAGCAGCATGCGCCCGGTGAGCACCGCGCCGCCGTGGGTGCGATGAATGTGGGACTGGCCCTCGAGTTGCGAGAGGTCGCGCCGGATGGTCATCTCGCTGACGCCAAACTCGCGCGCCAGGTCCGCCACAGAAACGCCCGCCTCGCTCGCGAACCTTTCACGGATGCGAGCCAGACGTGCGGCGGACGGGAGTTTCCTCATGGGGTCATGATTTCGAGACGATGTTAGAAAATGTCAATGAAAAGACTAAACGAACAATTTCTAACATTTGTACCGGGGCAGGTCGCGAGCGGCTGCCACAGAAAAAGGCACAGGCCTAAGGACCTGTGCCTTTGTGTTATGCCGTCCAACCCAAAACCGCCGCACCGTTGATTTGCTCTGGCGGGCGGGCTGGATCAATCCCCACGGGGGAATTCGGCGACGAGGTGTGAAATGTATGCTGCGTTTCGGGCGAACGGGCCTGGGAGCGGGCTCGCGCCTGAAAGACTGGATTTGGCAGGGACTCAGCGATTGGCGAACTGCTGGCTCAGTCGGCCCAGCGCCAATGCGGCGAGGAAGAGACCGAAGTCGCGCAGGGCGACGTCGAAGTAGCCGGGGATCATGAGCAGATTGAGGATGATGACGACGAGCCAGGCTGCGACCACGTGGGAGAAGATGCGCGGGCGCAGGGCCACACCGATGCCGGCGATGATTTCAATCACACCGACGATCATCATCAGAGTATGACCGCTTATCGGCGAGAGGCGCTGAACGATGCCGGGCAGGTACTGGTCCCAGTTGACGAGCAGGTGGGTAAATTTGTCGGCACCGGCGAGAATCGGAGCAGCGACAAAGCCGAACTGGAGGATACGGAAGGCTTGATAGGCGGGCGTGCAGGAGGCGTCCGTCGAGGGAGATTGAGTATCGGTATTCATAACAAGGCCGAACCTCGTAGCATTAAGCCAATAAGTCAAATGTTTTATGTGTTTAATTGTTTTATTTGGATTTTTCGCTAGATTGCACGCATGAGATTGTCGCCGCACACCGCCCGCTTTCTGAAGAGCACCCGGGGAAGGATTGTCCAGATGCTTAGAGAAAAGGAACTTACGGTCTCGGATCTCGCCCGGGAACTCGAATTGACGGAGAACGCCGTGCGTGCCCATCTTGCAACTCTGGAGCGCGATGGACTGGCACGCCAAAGCGGGGAGCGACCGGGTTCACGGAAGCCTCACTTCACCTATGAGCTCACTCCGGAGGCGGAGGAGCTTTTCCCCAAGGCCTACGCTTCGATCCTGAACACCGTCATTGCCAAACTGGAGAATGAATTGGGTGAGAAGAAAAGTGGTGAATTCCTGCGCGAGGTCGGACGCGACATGGCGCTGCCTCATCGCAAGCCCGAGGCGACCTTCGAGGAAAGGCTCTCTGCCGTCGTCCGGCTCATCGAAAGTCAGGGCGGCCAAGTCCAGGTCGAGCGCAACGGAGACAAAGTCACACTTCGAAGCAATGGCTGTGTCCTGGCCTCCGTGGTCTCGAAGCACGGGGCGGCATGCAACATCCTTACGGAACTGATTGCGCAGATCGTCAACGGAGAGGTTGTCGATTGCTGTCGCAAGGGTGATTGCCCGCAGTGTTGTTTCGAGATCAAGGTTCCGGAGGCGGCAAAGTGACGGCGACGGGATCGCGGCCCGCGGACAATGAGGGTTCCCGGATAATGCGATCCTGTTGATTCAGATCAATTC
Organism: Verrucomicrobiota bacterium; assembly: GCA_014584295.1. GTDB lineage: Bacteria > Verrucomicrobiota > Verrucomicrobiia > Opitutales > Opitutaceae > UBA6669. The sequence goes on along the minus strand of JACTNC010000063.1, from coordinate 60,960 downwards.
GGCAGCTTGCAGTCTCGAAAGCGCGGGACTTGGCTATCGGGACCATGGCCGAGATTTTTGACTCCGAGGTCCCCTCAACCGAATTGCTTCGTGACAAGGCGCGTCGTCGCATTCCTCGATTTGCGTTCGAGTATCTCGATGGCGGCTGTTTCTCCGAGATCAACCTGCGGCGCAATACCGATGAGATCCGCGAAGTGCGCCTCCGTCCGTACTACCTGCGGGATTACCCGGGAGCGACCATGGAGACGGAGCTTTATGGCGAAACCTATGCCGCCCCCTTTGGCATTGCGCCAATCGGGCTCCAGGGACTGATCTGGCCGCGATCCGCCGAGTATCTTGCCGAGGCGGCGGTGGAGGGGAACATCCCCTTCATCCTGAGCACGGTGAGTACGTCGAGCATTGAGGAAATCGCACAGCTCACCAAAGGGCGCTTCTGGTTCCAACTGTATCACCCGGCCGAGGACGCGTTGCGCGACAAGTTGCTCGAGCGAGCGGCGGCGGCAGGCTGCAAGGTGCTGGTCATCCTCGCGGATACGCCGACGTTTGCATACCGACCCAAGGAGATTCGCAACGGACTTTCCATCCCGCCGCAGATGAACCTGCGAAATGTCGTCCAGATGTGCCTGCATCCGACCTGGTCATTTTCGCAGCTCGCGGCGGGAGTTCCGGCGTTCAAGACGATGCAGCCTTACATACCAAAGGGGCTCAACCTGCGCCATCTCGGGCTTTTCATGAATCGCACCTTCTCAGGCCGCCTCACGGAAAAGAAGATTCGTGCGCTTCGTGAACTCTGGAAGGGCAAGCTCGTAATCAAGGGCATCGTCAACACGGAGGATGCCCAGAAGGCGCTGGATCTCGGTGTCGACGGCATGATTGTTTCCAACCACGGAGGACGGCAGCTGGATGCCGGTACCTCCACCATCCGGCCGCTTGCGGAGCTGGCGGAGAAGTTTCACGGAAAGACAAAACTGATGGCCGACAGCGGCTATCGCGCGGGGCCGGACATCGCCGCTGCGCTCGCAAGCGGCGCCGATTTTGTGTTTCTTGGGCGCACGTTCATGTACGGCGTGGGGGCGCTGGGGCGTCGCGGAGGCGCACACACGATTCACATGCTCAAGCGTCAGCTCCAGCAGGTGATGGAGCAGGTCGGATGCGCAAAGGTGGGCGATTTTCCAAACCACCTCGTGCGCAACTGACGGTCCGGGTGCGAAGCTGCGAACTTCTTGGTGCGAGGGTGGGGTGCCCGGGCGCCCACCCAATCCGAGGTGCGATCGTCAGTAGCCACCGGCGGCCCGCGCCTGCTGGCTGGCGGGCGGTTGGGCGGACTGGCCTTCAATCGTCTCATTCATGGTCTTGCCGTAGGAGGCGATCATGGTCAGCAGTGCGCCGAAGTCACTGCCGTGATTGATGAGCCGCCCGCCCTTGGCTGTAATGTGGGCGATCTGTTCCGCGTTGCCGGCGGGGCGGCCCCAGGCTATGCCGTGTCGCGCTGCTGCGGCGGCAACCGCATCCTCCGCTGCCGCCATTTTCGGATGCTTGAAGTCCATGGGGGCATCGAGGCGCAGGGACAAGTCACCGGGTCCGATGAAGAGCCCATCGATGCCCTTCACTCCTGCAATGGCATCGACATTGGCGACAGCCTGGGGCGTCTCGATCTGGACGATCAGGAACAGCTCGCGATTGGCGTCGGCGGGATAAGCACTCGTGCCTTTGAGGTAAAAATCGTTGTCCAGTCCGGCGCCATCGAGCCCCCGATCACCCAGGGGCGGAAACTTGGTTGCCTGGACGAGAAACGTCGCATCCTCGGCCGTATTGACGAAAGGAACCATGAGGCCGGACGCGCCGTTTTCCAGCAGGCTGTAGAGTTCGTTCTTGTTGCGACTGCCCGTCCGCACGATGCAATCGATATTGGCAAGGTGGTGCAGCATGATGATGCGCTGGAGCTCTCTGCGGTCCCACGCATTGTGCTCGGTATCGAGCCAGATGGCATCGAAGCCGGCCTTGGCCGCGTGAAGAGGCATCATCGACGACGGATAGTACATGCAGATGAACCGGGCGACGCGGTTCTCGCGCAGGCGGGAGCGGATGAGGGATGGACGCATGGAGGGTTGGCGGAGGGTTGTGCTTCAGGAATGACAGGAGCGAGGATGACACATTTCGCATGCCTGGGCATCCCATAGTAGTGGGCAGAAGAGTTGACCAGATTTGCCCGGGCGTTGCACCTGCCGAATTGGACGCTGATCGGATCGGAATAGGTGTTTGTTGATGTGAGTTTATGGATGAAACGAACAAAAAATAACATTTGATCTGCCATCCGCGCCCGGCATGCTCCGGAGCCCATTCCTGATCGTTCCATGCCCAAGTCTGAAATCGCGGGAGCTTCTTCAACTGTCCTCGCAGGTGCCGCCGTGGTGGATATCACACCGGGTGGGAGTGTCTTTCTCTACGGTTACCCGCACGTGCCGAGGAACAGCACGGGGGTGCACGATGCATTGGAGTGTGCGGCGCTCTATCTGCGGTCTGGAGAGGGGCAGGTGCTCTTCCTTGCGAACGACCTGATCTTTTTTGACCGCGACTATGTGGGCATGGTGCGCCAGCGCATCATGGCGGCAACCGGGATACCGCCTGAGGCAGTGATGATTTCGGCGACGCACACGCATTCGGGTCCGGTTGTCGCGAACAATCTGACGAATGCCGCGGATTCGGTCGTGCCGAAAGCGGATTCCCGGTACCTGGAATGGCTGGCCGATCGCATGGTTCTGGCCGCACGCAGCGCCGTCGGCAATGCGGAGAAGGCTGTCCTCGGGCTCGGCCTGGCGCGGGCCGAGGGAGTGGGGACGAATCGTCATGACCCCCAGGGTCCTGCGGATCCGGAGGTGCCGGTGCTGCTGGTGCGTTCGTGTGCGAGCGAAAGGCCCCTCGCGTGCATGCTGATCTACGGCATGCATCCGACGGTGTTGCATGAGGACTCGACCCTGATCAGCGCCGACTTTCCCGGGTTTACTCGACGCTGGCTGCGAGCAAATGTCCTCGGAGAATCGTGTCCGGTGATTTATCACCTTGGAGCGGCGGGAGACCAGAGTCCGCGTCATGTCACGAAGGCCAACACCTTTGCCGAGGCCCAGCGCATCGGCGAAAACCTTGGCCGGTGCATTGCGACCGCGATCGAAGGCATTTCCTGCCGTCCGGTGGGCCTCGTTCGGGGAAAACGAAGCTGGCTCGAGGTCAGGCCGCGAACATTCCCCTCTGTACAAGAGGCAAAGGATGGGTTGGCGCGCAGCCGGAAGGTTTATGAGGAACTGCGTGAGGCGAAGGCTCCCCGACAGGCGGTGAGGACCGCGGAATGCGACGTCTTTGGCGCAGAGAAAACGGCGCTGCTTGCAGAGACCGCCGTCGATGGACGTCTGGCGGAAGCGGTGCGCTCGGCGTCGCCCGCGGAGATCCAGGTGATCCAGATTGGGAACTGGCGCTTTGTGGGGTGGCCGGGAGAATTCTTTGTCGAGCACGCGCTGGCCTTGAAGGCGCGGGCCCCTGTCGGCACCTATATCGTAACTCTGGCGAACGGCCAGTTGCAGGGTTACATCGCAACGCCCGAGGCGGTCGAGAAGGCCTATTACGAGGCGACCAATGCGGTTTTCTCGGTTGAGAACGGACCGCGCTTTGTCGAGGCAACGCTCGACCTGATTGCAAGCGGTCGGTAGCACAACTGCCGTACATGGCCTTGTTGCTTGGCATCGATCTTGGCACGTCCTATCTGAAAGCGGGCGTGTTTGATGACTCCGGGACACTCCGCGGAATGGGTCGTGTGTCCACGGGAGTGCGTGAGCCTCGGCCTGGATGGAAGGAACTGGATGTGGCGGAGTTTCTCCAGCATCTGCGCGAGGCGGTGGGCGCCGCGCTCCGCGAAAGCGGTTCTGTGGCTTCGGAGATTAAGGCGATTTCGTACGGATCGCAGGCCAATACGTTCGTCCTTCTCGATGAGCGCGGTCAGCCCATCACTCCGCTGATATTCTGGCATGACCTTCGGGCGCAGGCGCTCGCTGAGGAACTGCGGGATTTCGGTTCGTCTGAAGAGCGACGCAGACGCACGGGACTTTGGGAACTGGCCCCCGAAAGCGCCCCGGCGAAGGTGTTGTGGATGATGCGTCACTCTCCGGAGCTGTGGCGGCGGTGTCGGTCGGTCATGACCGTCAGTGACTACCTTGTTTTTTTTCTCACGGGCGAGCGGGTGGGGGATGCGAGCACCGCTGCGCTGACCGGACTGTATGATCTGACCGGTCGGGAATGGTGGAAACCCGCGCTGGACAAATTTGGACTGGATGCGTCGCAATTGTCGGTGCCCCTGCTGCCGGGTTCGAGTGCGGGCAAGCTGACTTCCGAAGCGGCGACATTTTTCCAGCTTGAGGCAGGGACGCAGGTTGCGGCGGGTGCGTTGGACCATCATGCCGCGGCGATTGGCTCGGGGCTCGGTGTGCAGGTAGAGGCGTCGCTCTCGAGCGGCACGGTGCTGGCGGCGATGGTCCTCAAGGATGAGATCGTGCCGATGCCCGACTGCATTTGGGGTCCGCATCCCGGGCGATTGAGGTACTATGCCCTTGCCTACGATGCAAACGGCGCGGGAAGACTCGAGGAGTACCAGAGGCGATTTGCACCGGATTCAACAGTAGGCGAATTGATGGCCGGCTTGGAAGAGGGCGACCGAGCGCGATATGACGCGCATCGGGAACCGCTGATGCGGCACCTGCGGGAAATTGCGGCGACGGAAAAGGCGCTGCTGGAAAAGACTTCGCCCGGAAGTCGTTTTTCAAGCGTTGCAGCGACCGGCGGGGGCGCGCGCAGCTTGGTCTCCCTGCAGATGAAAGCCGACGTGCTCGGGTTGCCTGTACTGTCGACCTCACCCGAACCCGCATGCCTCGGTGCCGCAGTGTTGGCCGCGGTAGGCAGCGGAATCCATGAAAGCCTGGACTACGCCATCAACAAGATGATCCGACCGAAGCGGGTGGTGTATCCGAGCGGCACGGGATCAGGCCCGAAGGATTGAGACCTGCCTCGGCAATTTGGGTCACAAATCACGATCCCAGTTCAATCCCCCCCGACAAGAATCGCTGTGATCCCGATTCGGCAAAATCTACGATTCAACAATCGGTAACATCTCGTTTCCGCTCGGATTAGGAAAAAAGCACCAGAGTACAAGCCCCACAACCTGGCCCTTTCTTGTCGCCCTGCAACGATTGATGGAGCCCTAGGGCCAACGCCCACGTCTGTCACGTCTCCTGCTGCGCAGGAGCCGCGCCAGCCGTAGGCGTGGCTGACCTTTGACGTTATCCGCAAAAAGCGTGACTTGCAGCCGCAGCGGAGAGGCGTAAGATTCAAACATGAGCACCGTGCAGGAAATTGAGCGAGCAATCGAAAAGCTCTCGGACGCTGAAGTGGCGGAGATTCGCGCGTGGCTTTGGGATCGCGACATCGAGCGAGACGCCGCGTCCGGCAAGCTGGATGGATTTGCTGAAGAAGCTCTTCGGGAACATCGGGCCGGAAAGACCCGTAAATTGTGAATCATTTCACATCGTCGCGTTTTTGGGACTGCTATCACACGTTGCCTGAGGATGTTCGTGCACTCGCCGACAAACAGTACGCTTTACTGAAAGAGAATCCGTCTCATCCGTCCCTTCACTTCAAGAAGGTTGGCAAGTGTTGGTCAGCTCGAGTCAATGATGGTATTCGGGCATTATCGGCTAAGAGTGGGGCGACTTTGTTTGGTTTTGGATAGGTGATCACAAAGAATACGACCGGCTCACCAAAAAAGGCTAACAACGCGCCAGAGCCAACGCTCATCTTAGACGTTGGGCGAACTGAACGATGAACATTAATTGGGACCTCGTGCTGAGGATAGCGGTGCCGCTATTCACGCTGGGCTTGGTGAGGTGGTCCCCATGCGTCCGTCTTAACTTGTTTCCCTCGATCCGCTGTCCAACGCATGGGGACCACCTCAGTGCTCAAATGAAAAGGGATGGAAGCGCTGCCTTGACCGCGTCTATTGTACGGTGCATTCTGTAGGCATGGACTACCGCAAGATTATCACGATTGAGGCGGGAAAGCGCAGCGGTAAGCCATGTGTCCGTGGCATGCGAATCACCGTTACCGACGTGCTCGAGTATCTCGCTGGAGGAATGAGCGTTCCGGCCATTCTCGCTGATTTTCCCGAATTGACCGAAGAAGACATTCGGGCATGCCTTGCTTTCGCTGCGGATCGTGAACGACGCCTGGCCGTGGTCGGCGGATGAAACTCCTTTTTGATCAGAATCTCTCGAGTGATCTGGTCGGAGCCCTTGCAGATTTGTTTCCCGAGAGTGGCCATCTAAAGAATCTCGGATTGATGCGGGCAGATGACGACCTTGTTTGGCTTCACGCAAGAGAACATGGCTTTACGATAGTTTCCAAGGACTCCGATTTTCATCAGCGAAGTCTGTTCTTTGGTGCACCTCCCAAAGTGATTTGGCTTCGGGTCGGGAACTGTCCGACCAGCCGGATTGAGACGCTACTTCGAGATCGATCAGTCGAGGTTCACGCTTTTGGAATGGAGCCACTTCAGAGTCTGCTGATCTTATCCTGAGGGAAATCCGAAAGCGGTCAGATCGTATGGTTTGTAGTTTGAGGCCGCTTCGTCGTCCGCGCGATCTCGGATTCACAGAACTGTGCACAGCTGACCGGAAACCGAAGATTCGATTTCATTGTGCACCAGCAGCCATACGACCTCCTTCAGAGCTTCGCGCCATGTTGGGCAAGCCTGAATTGGATTTGCCGTGCTGCTCGTCGCGGCGAGGTTGGATGTGCCAATCAACCCGTAGCGAAAGGTCGAGGTTACACGTATTACCGCGCTGGTTTGAGCCATGCTACAGCCATACTTCGCCAACGGCTGCGCCCGAGGTACGAAGCTCAGCTCGATTTCAGCGCTCGCGTTGAATGCAGAAAAGTTTGAACCGAGGTAGGTCTCTAGACAAATTGGTGGAGGTGCCGGGAGTTGAACCCGGGTGCCCCTGGCCTTCACGATCCGCGTCTACTTGTGTAGTGCCGATTGGGATTCGCCTTCGACAGGTGACGGCACGCGCGCGTCGTCGGCTAGACTCTGGATGAAGATACGGTCTGTGCGTCAGAGACGGCCACACAGACTATGCCTGCTGTCGACGTGCGATCCGGCCAGCAGGCGTCGCCGGGCGCACGTGGCTGTCAATTAAGCAGCCAGGGGCATTTCTTCGATGTTGCCATTTATTGTTTTCGCGGGGGGATTTACGAGAGTCCCACGGCTCTCGACAGGCAGCGGAGCGCTCCAACCAAGGGTAGAATCCAGAACACCCCCAGAAAATCTTGGGAGAGTCTAGGCGTTACCGTTTCGGGCGCCGACTCAAAGAACAAGGGGAGGACCGTAATCGGGGGCGCAGCGAAAGCAAGTGGGGACTGTTTTCGAGCCCATTTGGTGACAACCCATAGCTATGTGGCTACTGTCAGAAATCTTGGGGTGGGATCCTGCCGGTTATGGGTCGACACAAAAAGATCAGTCTGGGCGCCCAAGTGCCAACCAATCAAGGTAGTTGCGGAGCACGGGCAGGTCGGCGGGGGCAAGGCGCCGCGAGGGAAGATCTGCCGGGGATTCCCAGGCGATGGTGAGGTGTTCGCGAGGTGCTGGTGGCGGGCTGCCGGGGGATAGCTTTGCCACGAAAGGTTTCAGAGAGATGGCGACTGTTTCATAGGTGAAGGGTTGGGTGGGCAGGGTGTGCACGAGGTCGATATCGCATCCCAATTCCTCGCGGATCTCGCGCTTGAGCGCATGGGAGGGGTCCTCACCGGGTTCGACTTTGCCGCCGGGAAATTCCCAGAGGAGGCCGAGATGTTTGTGGGCGGGGCGTTGGGCGATGAGCACGCGGCCATCCCGTTCGATGAGTGCACAGACTACGGGAATAGGGCTGCCTTTGGACATCATGTCTCCAGTGGCGTCTTTCGGCGTACCTGGCAAGGGCAGTCGTCGGCAATGGCAGACAGGCTCGGAGGTGGCGTAGGCGCCGCTGCTGGAGTCGCTTGCGCCTCGAATCGGGCGGAGCGCGAGCAGGTGCTTGATCCACGTGCTGTCAGCGGGCAAGGTCCGCGGCCTATGGCGACGGATTTTTCCGCGAAGACCCTGTCAGGCATCAGTCTCGTGGGGCACTCGGAGGGCCTGGTGAAATCGCTCGGCGGTTTTCGCAAGGACAGGCATTCCGTGCCGGATGCGGTCAATGCAGCCACTCAGGCCTTTGTCGCCCGATTGGGTGAAGGTGAGATCAGGGAGGAATCCGAGAAAATCTTCCAGGCTGCGAGGGCTGCGCTGGGATACAAGCGCACTGAGATCAGCCTCAGTTTGGGAAACGGGCAGGCATTGCTGACCGCAAAGGACTTTGTCTGGGAACTGGCGATTTCACTTCATGATGCGGATTCGGAACGCTACCGCCTGGTCAGAACCCTGCATAGTCTCCGAAGTTCGGGAGTCATCGGACGGCCCGAGTTTGACAGTCTTTGGGTGGGCGCGTTCTCGACGCTCGTATTCACGCTGCGGAAGGGTGTCGCTGTCGAGGCTGTGATCGATGCGGTCGAGAATCTCGATCAGGTGGGTGAGGAGCGGTTGTCGATCAATTACCCGTCGCATTGCAGGGATTGTGTGATTACCGTTGCCGGGGTTGACGCGCAGGTAAGATGCACCGGTGCAACGTTGGAGGTGGAATTTTCGCACGGCGCCACGCCGCGTGAACTGATCGAGAAGTTTGCAGCGGTGCGTGAGGCATTTTTGCTCACGCGCATGGCGGCACTGGTGAACCTGACCTGAGGCGAAACACCGCGGGCGGCGGTGCTGAATCGCCGCTTCCGGCCTATGCCGGGGGGACCATTGCCACCTTCGGAAACTGTTCGATGCAGGCGATGACACGCGGGGCGATCAAGGCCTCAATCTCGTCCACATCGGTGATGCGCTTTCCATGATTGGTCACCGAGATTGCCCCGTTTGAACTCTTTTCTGCCATGCCCCTGACGATGTCCTTGGTGTTTCGGGTACCGTCCATCAGCGACATGGCATGGCGCGCAAATGAGTCGAATTTGATGGATTGGTGCCGAAGGTTCGTGACGTGCCGCGGGTAGTTCAATGCCTGATACCGTGCGAGCGCGGTAAGGCGGGGTTTCTCGGGCAGGGTGGATGAAATGGGAACGTGGGGAAACGTGAGGCATTCGATCACCCCGCGGCTGAGGAGGATCAGGAGCTGGTCGCAGATGACGACTTCCTCCTCGAGCACCTTTGACGACTCCTCGATTCCTGATATCGGACCGTAGAGGAGATTTCGCACCGCGGCAAACAGCTCCGTAAAGTGGAGATAGTGCGGGTTGGCGGAATGCAGGGAGACGAGCACGGCTTTCACGAGCGCGCTGTCCGAGTTTACCATGCCCTTGCTGACGTGGAAATGTTCAATGACGCCGGCCCTGACATTCACCCTTTCATTGACGGGTCGTGCTCTCGTACCGAACCACATCGTCCGCAGGACGATGGGATTGATGTTTCGGTTCAGCACCTTGTCACTGTGCACGAGCAGTGTCATCCGGAATGTGCGATTGCGCAGGAAGTCCATGTACTGCTCCATCGCGATCATGTTGCCGGAGATCTTGTAGAGTGTCTCCTGTGACTTGGGGTCGAAGTTGGCGGGGAGAATGGAATGGAGCTCTGGTTCACCCAGGTACTGCAGCCCGTGTCTGACCGCTGCGGCATTGAACTCGCGAAAGTACAGCGGCGCATTGTTCTCTTCGAGGTATTCGTGGAAAATGTAGGAATCGGTCACGCCTTCCAGCATCGCGAGTTCTGAACGGAGGAACTGTCCGTAGGGGTTGTCCTCAGTGGGAACGTGGTCGGAAAGGAATTTCACCAGGGCCCGTGCCTGGCTGGTGCGGGTGGCCTCGTCGGGAAACTGCTTTGTGTGATAGAGCATCATGTCGCGTATCATCCCGCGCATGCGCCAGCCTGGGAGTGCATTGTAGCTGATGTAGGCTACGCCATCTGGAGTAAGAGCCTCCTTGCACAGGCTGAGGATGCGTTCCTGGACCGCAGTCGGAACCCAGCTGAAAACCCCGTGCACGATGATGTAGTCGAAACGTCTGCCCCCGAGGTCGAAATCCATGATGTCCTGCTTATCGAGCGTGACATTGGTGAGGCCTGAGCCCTCGATGATCTTTCGCCCCTCGGCGACCTGGTTTGCCGACAGGTCGATGCCGACAAACGTGCTATTGGGATAGATCTGTGCGAGCGGAAGCAGATTCGCGCCGTCGGCTGATCCGAGTTCGAGAACGCTGCATTTCGCGGGGTCGACCGGCGTCATGCCGAACAGCCGTGCCATCGTAGCCAGTTTGATCGGATGAGTCTGGGGAAACGAGGAACTGGTGTAGGCGGTTTGATCGTAGGAGGTCGATGACATTGCCATCAGCTATCAGGATTGGGGTCGCGAGTTCTAGCAAATTCGCTGCGTGGATCCGCGGATGGCAGGGCGGGCTTGCCCGATGCGAGGCGGAGCGTTCCAATCATGACTCCATTTCCATGATATTTCCAGGAAGCACCCTTGGCGTACTCGGTGGCGGTCAATTGGGACGCATGTTTGCGCAGGCGGCCCAGACCCTTGGGTATCGGGTGCATGTCTATGAGCCGACGGCCGATTGCCCTGCCGGCTCAGTAGCCAACAGGACCTTCACGGCGGCCTATCAAAACATCGAGGAGCTGGTCGCTTTTGCCTCAGGCTGCGCGGTTGTCACCTATGAGTTTGAGAACATTCCGATCGAACCCCTCTGGAAGATCGAGAATCTGACGATGCTTCGTCCGAGTTCATCGGTGCTGGAAATCTGCCAGAACCGCATGCGCGAGAAAACCTGGCTCAAGAAGTGCGGCTTTCCGCACGTACCATTTGCGGAGGTTGAGGCGCACGGGGACATGGCTGCTGCGGCGCGCCGAGTGGGGTTGCCTGCCGTGGTGAAGACCGCGGATTTTGGGTATGACGGAAAGGGGCAGAAGCGCCTGACGGATGATGCCTCCCTTGTTGCAGCGGCGGAGGCTTTTGCCGGTCAGCGGTCCGTGATTGAACGCTACATTGATTTCAAGTGTGAGCTTTCCGTGATCGTTGCTCGTGGAGTCACGGGTGAAACCCGGGTGTTCCCGATTGCGGAGAACATCCATACGAAGCACATCCTGGATTTCACCATTGCACCTGCGCGGATCACGGCTGCGGTTGCGCGCGAAGCGGAGGCGCTGGCTGTGGCGATCGCGGAGCGGCTTAACCTGGTGGGTCTTTTCGCGGTGGAGATGTTTCTCACGGACCGCGGTGAGCTTCTCGTCAACGAACTCGCCCCGCGTCCGCACAACAGCGGGCATTGGTCAATCGATGGCGGGCGCACCAGCCAGTTCGAGCAGCATGTGCGCGCGATCTGCGGCCTTCCGCTTGGCGATCCTTCGGTTCGTGAACCGTCCGTGATGGTGAACATCCTTGGAGATGCCTGGATCTCTCCGGACAGCGATCGAGTGACCACTCCCGACTGGGCCATCATTCTAGGGCATCCGCGCGCCAAACTTCACCTGTACGGGAAAAGCGAACCTCGGGTTGGCCGGAAGATGGGGCATTTTACCGTCACGGCCGGGACACCCGACGAGGCGCTGGAGACTGCGCGTCAGCTCAAGGCGAAGCTGATCGGCAGGAACGACTAGCGCAGCCCGGGTCGACCGGCTTGCTCAAGCGCAAAGAAAAACGCCGCTCAAAAGGAGCGGCGTTCGAAAGAGGGAGGGACAAACCCTGCCGTCGCCTTATAGCGCGAGCAGGTTGTTGCGGGAATGCTTGATCGTACGGGTGACCGCGCGCTGGTGCTTGGCCGAGAAGCCGGTGTACTTGCGAGGGAGGATCTTGCCCGTATCGGTCACATAGCGCACCATCGCCTGGGGAGTCATGAAAGGAATCTCCGGAGGAGTGAGGCTGCGCTGGGTCTGTTCAGGTGTACTCATGGAAAAAGGTTGGGTACTCAACCCTCCGAAGCGGGCGCTGTCAACGGGGTAATTTCGCGACGAAATACGGTCCAATCGCATCTTTGTATGAAACCGGATGGCAATATTCCGTTTCCTGTTGTGATCGGATTCCGATAGGGATGGACAGCAATCGGTCCCGTAAAAATGCGCTTGCGCCCCCGTCCCCAGGGCGGACTTTAGCGCCCACAATTCATCCTCCGATCGTCCATGGCAAACGCCTATACTGAAGCCAGCATCAAGACCCTTTCGCCCCTCGAACACATCCGCCTGCGTCCAGGCATGTACATCGGACGCCTTGGCAGCGGGGCCCATGCGGAGGATGGCATCTATGTGCTGCTGAAGGAGACCATCGACAACTCCATCGATGAATTCACGATGGGATTCGGCAAGCGGATTGAGGTTGAGATTTCCGACCGAAGCGTGCGCGTGAGGGACTATGGCCGGGGCATTCCTTTGGGTAAACTCATTGATTGCGTATCCATCATCAACACGGGTGCAAAGTACGATTCGGAGACATTCCAAAAGGCGGTGGGATTGAACGGCGTTGGCCAGAAGGCGGTCAATGCCCTGTCGTTCCGCTATCGCGCGCAGGCGGTCCGAGAGGGCGAGACGAAGGTGGTGGATTTTGAGCAGGGCAAGCTGAAGAAGGACCATCGCCTTGCGAAGACGGAGGAACGAAACGGAACGATCGTCGAGTTTACGCCGGATGAGGCGTTGTTTGGAAAGGAGTTCAAGTTTCGCCCCGAATTCGTGGAGGAAATGCTGTGGAACTATGCCTTCCTGAACCGCGGTCTGACACTCACGTTCAACGGCAAGTCGTTCCGCTCGGAAAACGGTCTCAAGGATCTTTTGGGGCGCAAACTCACCGGCGAGACGCTTTACCCGATCATCCACATTGAGGCCGACGACATTGAGGTGGCGATGACCCATGGCGGCCATTATGGCGAGGAGTACTACTCGTTTGTGAACGGTCAGCACACGACGATGGGCGGCACGCATCTGGCGGCATTCCGCGAAGCGCTCGTCCAGACTGTGCGCAATTTCTACAAGAAGGACTACGATGCAGCGGACATTCGCCAGTCGATCGTTGCGGCGATCAGCGTGCGCGTGATCGAGCCGGTATTTGAGTCACAGACAAAGACGAAACTCGGGTCCAACGACATTGGTCCCAAGGGGCCGTCGATCCGGCAGTTTGTCGGCAACTTCATCCAGCAGCACCTGGACAACTGGCTGCACCGAAATCCCGAGGCGGCGGATGCGTTCAAGCGGAAGATCGAGGAGAGCGAGCGTGAGCGGAAGGAGCTTTCTGGCATTCGCAATCTCGCGCGGGAGCGGGCGAAGAAGGCATCACTGCACAATCGCAAGCTGCGCGATTGCCGGGTGCATCTTGATTCGAGGGACAAGCGCGCGGAGGAGAGCACGCTTTTTATCGTCGAGGGTGACAGTGCGGCCGGATCGCTGACGGCCTGCAGGGATGTCCAGACGCAGGCCGTTTTTGCGCTGAAGGGAAAACCGCTGAACACTTACGGGCTCACCAAGAAGGTCATCTATGAAAACGAGGAGTTTCACCTGCTCCAGAGTGCGCTCAACATCGAGGAAGGACTCGATGGACTGCGCTACAACCGGGTGGTGATTGCGACCGATGCGGATGTCGATGGCATGCATATCCGCCTGCTGCTGCTGTCTTTCTTCCTGCAGTTTTTCCCCGAGCTGATCGTTCAGGGACACCTTCACATCCTTGAGACGCCTCTGTTTCGCGTGAGGAACAAGAAGGAAACGGTCTATTGTTATTCGGAGGCGGAAAAGCAGGCCGCCCTCCTCAAGCTGGGTCAGTCCGCTGAAATCACGCGCTTCAAAGGCCTTGGGGAGGTTTCGCCGGCTGAATTCAAGGATTTCATTGGCGAAGGCATGCGTTCCGAGGTCGTGAGCCTCGCCCAGTTGCATAGCAGCGATCAGTTGCTCGGGTTCTACATGGGCAAGAATACGCCCGAACGCCAGGACTTCATCATTGAGAATCTAAAGGTGGAGAAGGATCTAGTGGAGGTGTAGCGGAAGAGGGAGAGAAAGTTTTCCAAGAGAGCGCTGCTAAACTTGCCAATGGGTCACGGATCCTGTTGTTAAGAGCGAGGCGCGCCCTCTGACGCCGCCAATTTGACCGGCTGGGTTCTGCACGCATGCCTTCCCGGAAAAATCATAATCACCCAACAATCAATCCCATGTCATCGTCCTACCTTACCCGCCGTGATTTCCTTGCCTTCTCCGCAGCAACAGCCGCCCTCCTGGGTTTTCCAGGTTGCGCCACGCTGAGCCGGACACCGCGCAAGCCGCGCGCCATCGCACCGGGAGCGAGGATACGCATCGCGCAGATCGGCTGCGGAGGCAAAGGGTTCAGCGATATCATGGTGCACAAGGATACCGAGGACGTGGTGGCGCTATGCGACGTCGATTGGGAGTGCCAGGGACGGACCAAGAAGAATCTGGCCAGTCTGATCGAGGCGTTTCCCAATGCCCGCCGTTACACCGATTTTCGGAAGATGCTCATCGAGATGGACGACCAGATCGATGCCGTCTGCGTGAGCACGCCGGATCACATGCATTTCCTCCCCGCCTACATGGCTATGATGCTGGGCAAACACGTGTATGTGCAGAAACCGCTCACGCCCACTGTGGCAGAAGGTCGCGAACTGCTCCGGCTCGCCCGTGCAAGCGGTGTCTGCACGCAAATGGGAAATCAAGGCCATGCGGGCGAGGGGATCCGTCTGGTGCGTGAGTGGTTTGAAGCCGGGCTGCTCGGTGATGTGCGTGAGGTCAATATCTGGACCAACCGGCCCATTTGGCCGCAGGGCTTCCAGAATTGGCCCGCGGAGGAACCGCTGACTCCGGGGCTGCAATGGGATCTTTTTCTCGGTCGTGCCGAGGCGAAGCCGTTCAGCAGCCAGATTCATCCCTTCAACTGGCGCGGCTACAAGGACTACGGCTGTGGAGCGCTGGGAGACATGGCGTGTCACTTGATGGACGCGGCCTTCTGGGGACTTCAACTCGGAGCGCCGACGTCGGTGGAGCTTAAGGAAATCAACGAGCCCAGCAGGATTGCCTTCCCGAAGTCAGCCGTTGTCGAATACCAGTTCCCCGCGCGTGGATCGCTGCCACCGGTCAAGCTGACATGGTACGAGGGCGGCTTGAAGCCTGCAAAGCCCGCCGAAATGGAGGAGAACCGCCAGCTCGCAAAGGGCGGTCAGTTGATCATCGGCAGCAAGGGGACGGTTTACGACGGCAACGACTACTGCAACAGTCCTCGGTTCATTCCTGAGGCAAAGCACCGGGAACTCATCGAAAGCGGGAAGATGCCACCCCGCAAGTACCCGCGGCCGAATCCGATCGGCAATCCCCACAAGGAGTGGACCGCAGCAATCCGGGCAAATGATCCATCCCATGCCGGTTCGAACTTTGAGTACGCGGTTCCATTCTCCGAAATGGTCGCGCTGGGCACGCTTTCGATTCTCGTTGGCAAGAAATTCACGTGGGATCCCGAAGCGATGCAGACGTCGCTCCCCGAGGCCAATGCCTTGTTGTATCCAACCTATCGCCGCGGCTGGAAGCCGTCGAATCTTCCGCTGGGGCTCTACGCCTGAGCGGATCGATCGATAGGCTTGTTTATTTGGCGCACCGTTTTGAGTGCGCCATTTTTTGTGATCGGACCAATCGATCCGGCGGCATTTGGGCTCGGAGATTGACCTCGGGTGCGGGATGTCTGCTTTCTATCTGTTTTAAGGCATGACTCCTCGCAAGAAGAAGGTCTCCGATGACCAACCCGAGCTTCCGCTTGACGCGGAGAGCACCGCAACACCCAACGAACCGCAGCCTGCAGCGGCTGTCGCGAGCCCCTCGGGCATGGCAGGGGACGGAGGATCGCCCGTTTCACCATCGGAGCAGGCCGGCGGCAAGTCGGCCGGTGGACCGCCGGAAGGACCACTTGCCGTCTCCTACAGGAACTGGTTCCTCGAATATGCGAGCTACGTGATTCTCGATCGGGCGGTTCCTCATATCGATGATGGACTGAAACCCGTACAGCGCCGGATCCTTCATACGTTCTGGGAGCAGGACGACGGACGTTTTCACAAGGTCGCGAACATTGTGGGCGCCTGCATGCGTTTTCACCCGCATGGCGATGCCTCCATCGGTGCCGCCCTTGTGGGCATGGCGCAGCGCGGCTTCCTCATCGAACCCCAGGGAAATTTCGGCAATCAGCTCACCGGCGACGATGCCGCGGCACCGCGCTATATCGAGGCGCGCCTGACACCGTTTGCGCGCGAAGTGGTCTTCAATCCGAAAACCACGATCTGGCAGCAGAGTTACGATGGGCGGGCCAAGGAACCTGTCACGCTTCCGGCCAAGTTTCCCCTGGTGCTTCTCGAGGGTGCCGAGGGCATCGCCGTGGGGCTGTCCACCAAGATTCTCCCGCACAATTTCAACGACCTTTGCCGTGCGGCGATCAATCACCTGCAGGGAAAACGATTCCGCATATTTCCGGATTTTCCCACGGGCGGCATCGCCGATTTCTCGCAATACAACGACGGCGAGCGAGGTGGAAAGGTGAAGGTGCGGGCGCGGATCGAGACCCGCTCGAAATACCTGCTGGCAATCACCGAGCTGCCCTATGGGCGGACAACGGAGTCGCTGATCGAGTCGATTCTCGCGGCGAACGCGAAGGGAAAGCTCAAGATCAAGCACGTCGACGACAATACCTCCGAAAAGGTCGAAATCCTGGTGCATCTTCCCCAGGGCGCCGATGCGGATCAGGTCATTCGTCAGCTCTATGTGTTCACGGATTGCGAGGTCTCGATCTCTTCCGCGGCCTGTGTCATCGATGACGACAAGCCGGTGTTTCTCGGCGTATCCGAAATCCTGAGACGATCGGTTGACAAGTCCGTCCAGCTCCTGCGGCAGGAACTCGAGATCAGGCTCGGCGAACTGGAGCAGCAGTGGCATTGGGATTCGCTGGAACGCATCTTCATCGAGGAGCGGGTCTATCGTCGCATTGAGAAATCAAAGACCTGGGAGAGTGTCCTCGAGGAGATCCGGGAGGGGCTGAAGCCGTTCATTCGGAATTTGAGGCGGGAGGTGACCGAGGAGGACATTACTCGTCTCACCGAGATCCGCATCAAGCGCATCTCCGCCTACAACCGGTTCCAGGCCGATGAGGCCATCAAGAAGATCGAGGCGGAGATCAAGGAAACGAAGCACCACCTCAAGCACCTGACGCCCTATGCGATCGCCTGGTTCGAGCGTCTGCAGGAAAAATATGGCAAGGGGCACAAGCGGCGCACGACCTACGACGAGATCGAGCAGATTTCCGCCGCAGAAGTCGTGTCGGCCAATCAGCGACTCTATGTGAACCGCGAGGAAGGTTTCATCGGACTCAACTGGCGCCAGCACGAGTTTGTCACCGAGTGCACGATTCTGGATGACGTCATCTGTTTCATGGCGGACGGCACGATGAAGGTCGCGCGCGTTGCGGACAAGGTCTTCATGGGGCGCGAGATCATCCATGTGGCGATTCTGCCGAAGGAGGGCGATCCCGGGTTCTATTCGATGATCTATCAGGACAAGGAGAGCGGAAAGGCGTTCGCCAAACGCTTCCAGGTGGGTGGGGTCACGCGGGAGAAGCTGTATTCGCTGGTCCCCAGCGAAGGCTCACGTGTTGTCTTTTTCGACGTGGCAAAGACAGAGGAGGGAATGCCCGGAAAGGTCCACGTTTCCCTCAGTGGCCGCTGCAAGGCACGCGTGAAGGAGTTTGATTTCGACCTCGCCCAGCTGTCGGTCGGACAGCGGGGTGCCAAGGGCCTGACCGTCACGCACTGGCCGATTCGGCAGGTGAAGCGCGCCTAGGGGGCGCAGGACGCGTCGTGTAGATTGTCCGCTGACAGCCACCGCGCACCGTTCGAACCAAGAGGCGCACGATCGGTATCCCATCCGAACAGACCCTTGACGTCGCAATCGAACCTGGAGGGGCACGCGTCGTCGTGCCCGGATCGGTGCGTAATGCGATCAAGGTCGGACGAAGGATCGCTGTCGCAAGCGTCCACGATCGCGATGAAAGGGCGAATTTGCTGGCGTTGGAATGCGCTGGGCGATCCCGGGCACGACGATGCGTGCCCCTCCTGGTTGGGCGATTCTGTCAATGAAGAGCGGGGGGCTTACTTGGAATTTGGCGCGCTTCGGTCGAGGTACTTGTTCACGTCCTCGGACTTGAATGCGTCGGATTTCAACTGGAGTTTGCTGCGCTCGGAATCCGTCAGTTTGGAGAGATCATCCGGGTTCTGCACGACGTGCGGGGTCAGGAAGATGAGCAGTTCGGTCTTGGAATTCTGGGTGACCGTGCGCTTGAACACCTGACCGATCAGCGGAATGTCGCCGAGCAGAGGGATCTTGTTGTCCTGGTTCACGCTCTGATTGGAAATCAGTCCACCGATCACCACTGTGCGATCGCTGGGTGTTACAACAACGGTGTCGGCCGAGCGTTTGTCGATGACGGGGGTGTTTACGGTTTCGGAGATGGCCACGGTTTTTTCGCTGAGCGCTGAAATCTCTGGCGTCACGATCATTTCGACGAGGCCTTCAGACGTGATGAACGGCGTCACGCGCAGGATGATTCCGATGTCCTGATACTGAACGGTGTTGGTGGTCTGACCGGTATCGCTGATTCGCGAGTTGGTGATGAACGGGACTTCCTGGCCGACCATGATGGTTGCCTGCTGGCTGCTACGTGCGAGAATCGACGGACGCGAGAGGATCTCCGTTTTCCCAACGGTTGAGAGTGCATGGATGGTGGCATCGACGTCGGCGTTGAGGATATTGAAGAATCCCCCGGTCGCTGGAGCGCCGAACTTTGTCGCGGCGGTCGATACGATGTCGTTGCCCAGGTATGTGCCCCTCTGGCTGAACTCAGCTCCGAGATCGAGGTCCTTGTTATGCGTCACCTGCATGAACACGACATTGATGAGCACCTGGGGCTTTGGGCGGTCCAGACTCTCAATGATCTGCTTGATATTTTCGTTGGTCTCGTCGTCCGTCACCACGATGAGTCGGCGGGTGATCAGGTCACTGCTGATCATGGCGTCGCCCAGCATTGTCGAGTTCTGGTATTGTCGGTCGCCGTTCGACCGTCCTCCACCGGACTGGGATGAGCGCCGGCTGGAATTGTTGTTGGTGGTATTGCGGCTGTTGGTAGTGCGGTTTCCGCTGTTCTGACGCGTGGTCTGGGCGTGGGTGGGCAGCCAGGCGGAGAGGAGCAGCAGTGCCGCGAGGGCGCGGATGAGGGAGAGTCGTGCGGGAGTCTTCATGAGGTGAGGGCGAAGGGTGATTGGAGAGGCCTAGCGGAGACCGCCTCCTGAAGTGTTGTTGAGAAAGTTCCCACTGGTCTGCTGGGTGTTGTTGTTCGCCCGATTCGAGAGAGGGTCGTTCTGGCTGCTGGTGGTGCGGCTGGTGTTGGTCTCGAAGAGATTTTTCAGCACGGTCTCAACCTGGCTCACATCGGCGTTTTCCAGCGTGTAGACGAACACCTTCTGTTTGCGCGCACTGCTTTCATCGAGCTGCGCAATGATTTCTCCGATTTGTTGAAGCGTGTCCTTCGATCCGGTGACGATGACCGACTGCGTGCGCGGGTCGGCGACGGCCGTCACGGGAGCGGAGGTCCGACTGCCGCTTGAGCTCCGACTGCTGTCGCGAGCGCGGTTGCTTGATCCGGAGGAGCCCCGGCTCGAAAGGAAGGCGGAGATCCGAGGCGAGCCTCCGGGGAAAGGAAAGCCTGCCATCGTGGGTCCGCCGGCGCCGGTGGGGCTGGTGGTGGGGTAAAGCTGCGTAATCAGATCGGCCATTTCCTTGGGGTCCGCATTGTGCAACCTGAAGATCCGCATGGCGGCGTCGCTTTGTATCGAAAGATCGAGGGCGGAGACGATTTCGACGATGTGGCGGACGTTGAGATTGGTGTCGGTGACGACGAGGGAATTGCTGTCTTCATTGGCGGTGACCGTTGCGCTCGAGGGGATGAGCGTGGCGATGTCGGTGGCGACCTTGGAGGCCGTGATGTATCGGAGCGGGATGACCTGCATGACCATTTCGGCGTTGGCGGGAATCTCCCTGGGGTCGTTGCCTGTGCGAATGGGCAGGTTTTTCTTCTTTGCCTCGTCCTTGGAGGCAATGATCAGATTTCGGCCCTGCAACGTCGCGGTGTAACCATTCTTGTTCAACGCAAGGTTGAGAAGCTGGATTGCCTCCGCCTTCGAGACAGGCTGGGCGCTCCACATGTCGACCGTGCCGCGCACCGGCGTTTCCAGGATGATGACGAAGCCGGCGGCGTCACTCATGTAGTTGAGGACGGTCTCGAGCGGCGCGCCGCGAAAATTGAAGCGCAGCGTGCCGTCCTGAGGATAGGTCGCGGCGCCGGGAGGAGTTTCCGCGGGACGCGTGCCAGCGGGAGGCGCGGCGGGCGTCGTCGGCGTTTGGGCTCCCAGGCTGCACGCGAAGGCAACGAGGAGAGAGGCGAGCGAAAGGCTCGAGGAGGGGAGCGAAGTTTTCATTCCTTAAGCTGTTTTTGGCGCTGTTCCATGAGACGTCGCAGGGTTGCGGAGGCGTCGCTGGGAATTGCGGGTGGATTGGTACTGGTGGGAGAGGCGATCGATGCCGCTGTTGCCTCTCCGAGAGGTTGGGTGAGGGTGCTCACGGTCCAATCGGAGCCCTCCCTGCGGCGGAGTGATTCTCCGATACGCAGCGTAAGCAGGCGGTCTTTTGCGGAGAGGGAAACGCTCCGCGGAGCAATTTGTGTGATGGAGAATCCGGCAATAGTTCCGCCGATCGGAACTGTCGTGCGGTAGCGCGGATCGCTGCCGTCGAAGAAGGCGAAGAGGCCTTTTTCATATTGAAGCGTGCCAACAAAGGTAACCACCTCATCGGCAGGTGTCACGACGTCGACCGACGAGTCGCGCCGGATGCGCGGCTGACGATTGGGGTCGAAAATGTTGCGCTCGCCGATGCTGCGAAAGGCGTCGAAGGGGTCGGCGGACTGAGTCGTGGTTTGGCTCCGTGAGCGCCGGTCGGTGCGCGACTGTGCCGGCAGCGTGGCTCCGCCGGAGGCCAGGAGCACAAGGATACAGATGAGCGCGCCGGGCAAGGCTGCAGAGCACTTCAGCGCTGAGGGGACCCGATGAGGTTTGAGGAAAGGCGGGATCATGGCTTTGCCTCCAGCGGTGTGAGCCGAAGTCCGCTCACCGTCAGCCCCAGAGAGAGGCGCTGACCCTGGTCATCGCGACTTGTGAATTCAACGGTGTCGATGCGCAGGGCGAGGGGAGATTTTTCCACCTCGTAGAGCAGTCGCACCAGGTTGGCCAGCGAGCCGCTGGCATCCACGCGGCACTCGAGCAGCGAGTAGCGGGGATTGGCGCCGCGTTTCCACTGGGGCTTGATGGAGGCGATTTCGATGCGACTGGCGCGACCCCATTGATCGAAGGAGGAGAGCACGAGTTGCTCCGCGCTTGCTGCGTCCTTGGGAAGCGAGCCGTCCTGGATTTCCTTCCATACCTGCTGGGTCCGGCTTGCGCGCTCGATGACGCCGCTGCCTGACGCGAGCGACTTCCTCAGGGTTGCGATCTCCTGGGTGCGCGCGGTCCAGTGTCGCGTCAAGGGTGTGATGGCGAGCCGGTCGAGAAGGAAGAGTCCGACGAGAGCGGCGGCCGCGATGACCAGGATGCGTTGGCGGGGAGGAGCGCTCATGATTCGGGTGTGCGTGCGATGTGGAACGTGAAGGTGAACTGTGCCGGGGATTTGCCCCGGATCTGCTCGACCTTCAGGCTGTTTACCTCGGGGCGCTGGCGCAGTTTCTCGAGGGATGCGAGGAGGGCGGTATTGTCGCGCGTGACGCCCGTCACGGTCACGGCCGACTGATTGCGGATCTCGAACGACTTGGCGGTGACGGTTCCGTTCTCAGGGAAAACATCGGTCACGAGCCGGAGCACGTTGAGGGTGCGATACGAGGTGTCATGCCAGGAGCGGAATTCGCGGATTTTCGCCTGGAGACCCTCGAGTTCGTCAACCTGCGGCTTGATTTGCATCCATTGATCCCGGAGCTGCCACGCTTCGTATTCCCGCCAGGCAAATGCGCCCACGATTGCGATGAGTGCGGCCGCGCCGAGTGCGGCCACCAGCCGGAGGCGTCTGGCATTGTAGCGTTGCGTCCATTGTTCCCAGCGGCTCGGCGTGGGTGGCAGGAGGTTGGGCAGTGTGGAGGCTGGCTGCAGTCCTGCTCCGGCGAGGGCCGCCGCGCTTTGGGCAGGAGTCCACTCCTGGCATTCGAGGGAAATAGCGAGGGCCGAGCTACATGCTTTCAGGTGCGACTCTACGGCTTGGCAATCGCTGGGAGTCCCAAGGATGCGGATGCGGCCCAGGCTCGCCTTCACCGGAGCAAGACATTCCTCAAACGTGATGCGTACATCCCTCGCGAGGGCGGCAGGATCATCGAGGGTCGACGGCAGCGCCCGCAGCGCGGCAATCCCGTTTCCGGCCCCGACGATGATCGAGGGCGGAGATTCTGAAAGCAGCAGCGAAAGGACTCCCTTGTCCGTCTCTGCGAGCGCCTCTGGAAGCGCTGCGGATTGAACGGTGTAGCGGAGAGGCTTCAGGCCTGCAGCGGCTAGCAGGTCGGTCATTCGGTTGATGTCCGAGATGCGAACCGCAAGCTGCGTCATGACGGTCCTGCCTCCGAGCGACTGCGGAGAACGCACCGTGTGCAGTTCGTCGCTCTCGCAAGGAAAACCGCCTTCGGCCTCGATCTGAAGCAGGCTGTCCAGATCCGCCGCGGGAAGATCTGGCATTGCGGTCGACACGGCCATGAACCACTCCGTCGGGAGCGCCACGATGCAGTGCTTTTCCTTGATCCCTGCCTTGTCCAGGTGATCCGCCAGCAGTTTTCCCAATGCGGTCGGGTCGCCTGTCCTGAGATCGAGAGGCAAGAAATCAACCGCGCGGGTTTCAATCTGATCCCTGACGCGGGATGCCTGGGCGGCGCAAATTCCCGTCTGGTCGAAAACCAGACTGAGCAGCGAGGTCGTGCGTGAGGGAAACCGTAGCGTCATCGTGAAGCGTAGAGGGCAAATCTGAGCTGATCTCTCCAGGTCGCGCCGAGAGCCCAGCCTGAAGAGGTGAGGTCCTGGCGATAGAGGATGCGCGGAGAAGTCTTGCTGGTATCGAAAACAAACTTGGCGCGGGAGTAGCCGCGTCCATGTGGACCCGTGCCGACGATGTCGGCGGAGAATTGGTACGATTGGTCTGTCAGGTAGCGGCCGGCGCGTATGATCGTTGCGCGGTCGAGGACCTCGGGTAGCCAGGCAAATGACGTCAGCGTATCCGTGTGAGCCGAGCGATAGGCAGTGATCGCGCGTGCCTTTTCCCAGTCGAATCCCGGAATGCACGCGAGGACGGCTTCCGGGGCGGTGTTGACGTTGATCAGTCCCGTGGTGTCGTTTCCGGTGATGTCGGTGTGGATCTGCTGAAATTCGGCGGCGGTGAACTGTCCGCGCAGCATAAACTCGGCGACGCTGGTGACGGCGGCTTCACCCACGGCACCGAGTATGGCCTGGGCGCGGGAGTCGCCCAATTTTGAGGATAGCAATTGGGCGAGCCTCTGGCGTTGATTTGGCTGCTGGACATTGATGCGCGGACTGCCGTCGCTGCGAGTCCGGGGCTGCGAGGACCAGACCGTGACGTATTCGAGAATGCCGGGAGCGAGCACGCCGTCTCGGTCATCGAAGGGAGTGGTCGCATCGCCATCATCCTCGTTCGGGTCGAGCGCTCCGTTTCGGTTGGCGTCCTCGCCCAGGAGGATGCGCAGTGTGGCGCCGTAGACGAGCCGGAGTTCATCCACGCTTTCGAAGCGGGCATTCTTCACGAGTCTCGGCGGATCCAGCCGGGCATAGGTTTCGTCCTCGGCTCCGTTCTCGGTCGGCTCAAAATTGCTGTCGCGCCAGTCGATGATCGCCGCGGCCAGTTCAATGGTCATGCCGGGAAGGGCCTCAAGCATGGAGCGCGTGGCTGTGTTGAGATTCAGCTTTGAGGACTCGTCGACAAGATTGAAGACCGGCTCATCCGAATAAGGGCGGTCAGGATCCCGCCCGATCAACCAGAAGCTCGCGTCGCCCACCGGTACATCCTCAGCGGAGTAGTCGGTGGAGAACGGGCGAGATCCATTTGTCGCGTAGCGTGACAGCACGTACTGCACATAGCGGGCGCCGCCGTCGACCGCGGCTTCTGCGGAGATGGTCACGGCGCGGTTGTCAGAGCTGCGGAGTTCGGCGCTTGTGGACTGCGCGAAATAGAGCACGAGCGCGGCCAGACCGAAGCAGACCCAGAGAACGATGATCAACACGGACCCACGTTCGCGGCGTGCGGCTTGCAGTGAGGGCGTTGGGCGACCGGAAATCATTGCGCGAGTGTTGCCGCGGCGGTCGGGGTGGCCGGAAGGCTTACGTAGATGGGAAACACCATTTCGATTGGTGCGGGCGCGGCCGCGGCATTGGGTTCGCCCGAGAGCTGAAGCGTCAGCCGTACGGCGGTAGGCAGGGACGATGTGACGGCGCTGTCCCATGTCTCGGTCCAACTGCTGCCGTCAAAGTACTCGAAATATGCCGAGTCGACGCCTGTGAGCAGCGGCTGGACCTCCGGAATATCCTCGACCGTAGAGAGCAGGTTGCGGCTGACGGTGCGGACGAGTTCCTGCTGATCCGAGTCCGGAGATGGGGACAGGTAATACGCGACACGCTGCACATCAGCAAACGGGGTGAACGCATCGATCCGACCCGAGTCGGTGAAGAACTCCGCACTGATGCGCTCTCCTGAAACCGAGGAGTCGAGGGAGTAGGAAGTCGCAGTCTGAAAGTCCGATGCAAGCACGCCCCCCGGCAGCATCAGGCCAGCAAAGTCCTTCTTCATCAGGTCCAACGCGCGATAGAGGGAAAGCTCCTTGTCGGTGCGTTGTTCCGAGGCGTTGCGCAGGCGGAGTGCGCCGAAGAAGACACTCTGGATTGCCAGAATGACGATAGCGCCAACGGCCATGGCAAGAATCACCTCCAGCAGGGTGAAGCCGCTGCGAGGTCGCTCGGGAAATGCAGGGAGGGTCCGTCTCATCAGAAAAGAACGGACGTTTCGTCCGACGCCGTGCCGACGGTTTCGGGATCGTAGAGAGTGCTGACGCTCAGGTCGTAGGCAGAACCCTGGACGTTGAAAGTGACCTGAACGGTGAGCAGTTCGAGAGCGTCAACCTCCCAGGCTTCGGATTGCATCCGCCACTCGTAGGTGCTTTCGCCCTCGACGGTCTGCCCTGAGGCAGTACCCACCTGGCCGGTCAGGACGGCTTCGTTAAGAATCCGCTGCGCGATCCGCGCCGCCACGGCCTTCCGATTTCCGACGGTGCCTGCGCGGCTGGCGATGCTCACACCTTCCATGGCCACCGGGATGATTATGGCCATCAGCGTGAGCGAGGCGAGGACCTCGGCCAAGGTGAATGCCGCGATTCGAGCAAGCCGAGTGGGCCAGGTTTTTTTGGAATGATGGGGCAACTCTTCCGATCTCGCGATTGAGCGCCGTATCAAACTGGAGGGGCACGCTTCGTCGTGCCCTTCCGAAATTGGCGGAGATTTCCGAGTCCTGAGGGTTGAGAGGTGTTTCGAGGAGTGAGATCGGGAGCTGGAAGCTGCGGCTTCTTTCTGAACGCAAACCGGGCACGACGAAGCGTGCCCCTCCAAGGGGAATGAAGCAGCCGGTTGTCCCTCCAAGGGGAATGAAGCGGCCGGTTGTCCCTCAAAGGAGAATGTAGCCGCCGGCGGCACGTCCAATGAGAACGAGGCAGCGGGTGGCCCATCCAAGGTGGAGAGGATAGCCGGTGAGGCTCGGGTGACTTTGACTCTGTCGGTCAACGGACGAATCCTCCTTGTCCCTGACGGGATGCTGCTTCTTCCGGGCTTGTGAGTTCGAAGCCCAGTCCATTTCGCATGAGCTGCAGTACGATGGCCGATTGATCGCCCTGGCGAAGGATCACTTGCGAGAGACTGGAAGGGTCGACCAGGCCGTCGGGTCTGAAAAGTATTCCCTCCTGGGCAGACTCCCTTGCGACACCGTCATCTTCGTAGGGCGCCGGAGCGGAGGAGGCGATGGTTTCCAGCGAGATTGTGGAATCTGCATCGTAGCGGACAGCGCGGTCGTCCTCGGAAACAAATCCGGATTGGATTTCGAGGCCGTACTGGCCGGAGGCGGGGTCGATCCAGAGCAGCATGGGAAAGCCCTCGGTCACGGCCCGGCTCTGCGCATAATGAGTCAGCGAAAGCATCCGTCGCGCTTCCTGGTCGAGGGAGCGTCCGCGGAAAAACGACGCCATCTGCGGCGCCGCCAGGCTGGCGGCAATCGCAAGCAATGCCATGACGAGAATAAGCTCGATCAGGGTGAAACCGTCAGCGCGGGGCCGCGAGGTGAGGCTAGCGGCCGGTAATCGTGCCGTTGACGATGTCATCCGCCGTGTTGATTTGTCCGTCGGGCCCTGCCGAGCGGAGATCGTATCCCGAGGGATTGTTTCTGCCGGGGAATTCGTAGATGTAGGCGTGCCCCCATGGATCGAGCGGAATGTCGCTCTTCAGGTATGGCCCGCGCCAGCCGGAGATGTCGCCCGGCGCGACCACGAGAGATTGCAGCCCTCCGGCGCCGAGCGGGTAGGATCCCGTGTCGACCTCGAAGGCATCGAGCGCCGTCGCAAACGTGGCGATCTGGGTCTGTGTCGCGGTGATGCGCGCCTGCTCGGTTCGCCCGGTGAATTTGGGCAGGACGAGGGCAGCGAGAGTGCCAAGAATGACCAGAACGAGCAGCAGTTCGACGAGCGTGAACGCACGGGCGGAACGGTGGGCGGAGGAAGGGAAGGTACGCATAGGGAGTGAGGTCATTTGATGTGATCCTGGAGTGAGAAAATGGGGATGAGCATGCCGATGAAGATGGTGCCGACAAATGCGGCGATCAGGAAGAGCATCAGGGGTTCCGCCAGGGAAACCACGGTCTTCAATTGGCGATCGAGATCGGCCTCGGTGGTGCCGGCGATGCGGACAAGTTCCTTGTCGAGGCGCCCGCTTTCCTCGGCGACGGATATCATCTCGACGACGGCGCCGGGGAAGAGGGAACGGTTTTTTGCCAGGCTGGTGCCGAGCGGCTGTCCCTCCTTCACGCGGTCAATCGACTCACTCACGGCATCGACAAGGATCTGGTTGCCGATCGATCGGCGGGCGACGTTCAGTCCGTTGATCAGGGGCACACCTGCGCCGAGCAGGGTTCCCAACATCCGGCAGAAGCGTGCCATGGCATATTGGGCGATGAGAGGGCCGATTGCGGGAATCTTGAGCAAGGCGCCTTCCCAGGCGCGGCGTCCGCGTTCCGATTTGAACCAGCCACGGAGGACGAGCGCGAGAGCAGCAATGCCGCCGGCCACGAAGATGCCGTATCCACGGATCATTTCGCTGATGCTGACAATGATCTGGGTGATCAGCGGCAGTTCCGCGTTGAATCCCTGGAAAACAAGTTGAAACCTCGGGATGAAGAAAACCAGGAGGAAGATGATGACTGCGATCGCCAGGACGAGGAGGACTGCAGGGTAAATGAGCGCGGCGACGACCTTGGACTTGAGTTCCTTTTCGCGGGACTGGAAATCTGCGATCTGCGCGAGAACGAGGTCGAGAAATCCGCCGGTCTCGCCGGCCTCGACCATGGCGACATAGACGCGCGGGAAGGTTTCCGGAGAGCGGGCCATTGCGGAGGACAGCGACATGCCGTCGACAACCAGATCGTGGAGTTCCTTCCACTTTGTTTTGGCGACAGGGGCGACTGCCTCACGATGAAGGATGACCAGCGCGCGGCTGAATGGAACTCCCGCCGCGAGAAGACTTGAGAGCAGGCGGGTAAAATTCTCCAGCATCCGCGGGGTAATTTTTCCGGGCCGACCCCATGAAAATCCGGAAGATTTTTCCTGAGAGGCCTCCACGACAGCTTTCGACTCCTTTGTCGCAGCAGATCCGTTTCCGCCCTGTTTCGCCTGTTTCGTGCGATACGATTCCGGGGCACCCGCCTGTGCTGTTTCCGTGAGGCGGACAGCCTTGAGGCCGCGCTCCTCGATTTGACGCAGTGCCTGCTGGCGTCCGCCTGCATCGAGCACTCCCTCGACAACGGATCCATTCGACTGCAAGGCCTTGTAGGTAAATGCAGGCATCAGGATACGGAGGTTGCGCCAACGGCGGAAACCTCATTGGAAGGTGACGCGCTCAGGATCTCGTCGATCGTGGTCAGGCCATCCTGGACAAGGCGACGTCCGTCTTCAGCGAGCGTGCGCATGCCGCTCCGCATGGCTGCAGCGCGGAGGAGATCGCTGGAGGCGTTTTGAAGGATCAACTGGCGGATCTCGGCGTTGGTGTCCATCCACTCAAAAATGGCACGGCGCCCGTGATAGCCGGTTTGGCGACATTCCCGGCAGCCTACAGCCTTGTAAACTGTGATGTCACCCGCGAGCCCGAGGCTGGTCTTAAAGGCAGCGGCGGTGGGTCCTGTATCGGGCTGCTTGCAGTGCGGACAGAGGAGACGCACGAGCCGTTGCGCGAGGACCGCCTCCAGGGAAGAGGCGACCAGGTAGGGCTCGACGCCCATGTCGACCAGACGCGTGATCGCGCCTGGGGCGTCATTGGTGTGAAGGGTGGAGAAGACCAGGTGACCGGTGAGGGAGGCCTGGACGGCGATTTGTGCGGTTTCCTGATCGCGAATTTCGCCGATGAGGATCACATCCGGATCGTGGCGCAGGATTGAGCGCAGGCCGCGGGCGAAGGTGAGGCCCGATTTTTCGGAGACCTGGATCTGGTTGACGCCGCGCAACTGGTATTCGATCGGATCCTCGATGGTGACGATTTTACGTTCCGAATCGTTGATCTCCTGGAGGGCGGTGTAGAGCGTGGACGTCTTGCCGCTTCCGGTGGGGCCTGTGACCAGGACGATACCGTGGGGCAATTGAAGCACCCGTTGGAGGCAGGCCAGTTCCCGTGGCGCCATGCCGAGTTCACGTGCACCGCGAAGTGAAGCGTTCTGCCGCAACAGACGCATGACCACGGCTTCGCCGTGAAGCATTGGGATGATGGAGACGCGGATATCCACCTCGGCTGCGTCGATCCTCACCTTGATGCGGCCGTCCTGGGGCAGACGTTTTTCGGCGATGTTGAGATGACTGAGAATCTTGACGCGGGCGACAATCGCCGGCTGGAAGCGTTTGATCTGGGCTGGCACGGGCACGTCCTGCAGCACACCGTCGATCCGGTAGCGGATGCGAAGTTCATTCTCGAACGGCTCGAGATGGACATCCGATGCGCGCAGTTCGATGGCGTCCTTGAGGACCTGGTTGACGAAGCGGATGATCGAGGCGTCCTCCGCGGCGTTGTCGAGGTTGCCATCGCCTGTGCCGTCGTCGTCCACCACCTGAACGGCCGCCTCGTCGTCGAGGATTCCAATCGTATCTGCGCCCACGCCCAGGCGTTTCTTCAATTCGCGCTGGATGACCTCGGAGGGTGCGAGTACGGGAGTCAGCCGAAGTCCTGTGATGGTCTTCAGCCCATCGAGGCCCCGCGACGAGAAAAGCCTGGAGGTGGCGATCTCCACGGTATCCTCATGACGTCGCAGCGGCAGCAATTCGTCGCGCAGCAGCAAGCGGGCAGGAAACAGCGCCAGCAACTCCTTGTCGGGATGGGCGTCCTCGAGCGAGCTGAACGTCAGGCCGTATTCGCGGGCGAGCCAGCGCAGAACACCTTCTTCGGAGGGCGATGTAGATCCTGCCGTTGCGAGGAAGGCGCGTGCATCGGTTTCAGTCAATTGTCGGGAGGCGATCATCCGGATCAGGGTATCCGGAATGACACGCGAGGTGTCTGCTGTGGGCATGGTGCGCGTAGTGGCTTCGCGCTAGGGCAGGAGTCCCATGAGAACGGCGATGGCTTCCTGGCGCACATCAAGAACGGCGCGGAGATCCTCCTGGGCGGCGGCAAGTTTGACCTCATTTTGCTTTCTCACTTCCCGCAGTCTTTCGAGGCGGGCCTTGAGATCGGCTGAGGTGGCATTGTTGCGAATTGCTGCGGCGAGCGCGTCCACTTCCGGGTTGGACATTCCGGCAGGCATCGATCCTCGGAATCGGCTGGACGAGTTTTCGCCTCCCATGAACCGTCCCATGAAGCCTCCTATGGGCATCGTGCTACGGCGCAGCTCCTGCACCTTGGTGATTCGCTCGTTGATCAAAGCCCACTCTTCGTCATTGGTCACTTTGAACTGCTCTCTCAAGGCAGCCGACATGCGCTGGCGCATGTCCTCCAATGAAAAGTTGGAGCGACGTTCCCTTCGGGACATGCGGTCTTCATGTGAGACGTTTTCATCAGGGGACTGCTGGGTCTGCTGTGCAAGGGCCGGCGAAAGCAGGATGCTGAACAAGCCGAGAGCGGAAATCAGCCCGCGGCGGGCGGAAATTTTGCAAGTCATGGCAGAGGGTGTGATTGAAGTACGGTTGGAGGATTCGCGCGTGCGAACTCCTAGAAAGACGTTCGCGCAGGCAGTTTGGTATCCTGCGAATTGCATTCGATTTCACCTTATGTCGGGTCGAATGCCTCAAGGGCCTGTCTTGGAAGTGTCTGGTCTTGCGACTACCGGATCTTGATCTCGACCGCAAAACTCTGGCTTTGTCCGGGTTGGACCCAGTGGAGACCGATTTTGTTTTCGATTGCGTTGGGTGGACCCATCCACGGTTCGACGCAGTAGAAAGGAGCGTTGTCGTCCGATGTCCATGTGACAAACGTCGCATCGGGATTCGGTTTCTTTTCCTGCCCAATCTTGATCGTCACATCGCCGGGCGTCCCTACCGGGCCAAAAACGACCTCATTGGTTTTCAATCCCAGGTGCTGGGTATCTATGAGAAGAGGCTGGTTGAGTCGTTCCTCCCGCTGCAGTTCCGGGCCTGGCTGCAACTGGCCGGTCGCCATATCTTGTTTCAGCCGTTTCGTTGCGGGGATCCGGATCGCGTAGTCGCTGCGGGTGAGTCCATCCGTCCAGGGAAGCGTAAAGTAGAAATGATGTCCGGCACTCCAGGGAATCGGACGTGTGTCACGATTGGTAAGCACAAATTCGCAGGTCAAACCGAGGGGGGCAAACCGGTAGACGACGACGAATTCGTAGTCGTAGGGATAGGCGGATTGGGCTTCTGCGTCGGGCTTAAGCACGGCGGTGAAGCCCCGCTCGGTGACGTGTCGGACGGTGAATTTTCCCTGTCGCGCGATTCCGTGCATGGGCATGGGCCTACGAATCTGGTCGGGAGCGCGCCAGAAATGGATTTCACCCCGGTCGAAGGTCCGTCCGTTGAAAGGAAAGAGAATGGGATTTCCGCCCCGCACCTTGTGAAAGTCGTCGAGCGACGAAAGCTCCGGCCAGTAGAGGACGTCGCGGATGGAGCCGTCGGCAAGCGTCACGTTCCAGTTCATCAAGCGAGCACCCCGTTCGGGCATCGCAAGAAACGTGGAGCTTCCAACGCGCCACCGGGTCAGGTTTTCTCCGAGGTAGGGAACAGCTTCCATGGTGCCGATCAGTAAGGCCGGGAATTTTCCTGCTGGCCAACGGATTTGTGGAAAATCCGGGTGATTTTCGTGCACTGTGGCACTTGCACAACCCGGTAGTATTGACCATGCTGGGCCCGATGCCGCGATTTCTTCGCAATTTTTTTTGGTGTGCCTGCCTGACAGGCTGCTTGACCCTCGCTGTGGGCGCGACGGCGCAGGAGATTGCGCAGGAAAATCCGCCTGCCCGGGACGGAAGCAAGGGGCAATCGGCGGGCGACGTGGCAGCTGCAACTCTTGCCTCTTCCACCACCCATGCGCCTGCGATTCCCAAACGTGTCGTCGTCATTCCGGTCCGCGAGGAGATTGCCAAGCCGATCCTGTATGTCATCCGTCGGGGATTGAAGGAGGCGATTGAGGAAGGGGCGGACATTGTCGTTCTCGACATGAAGACTCCCGGAGGTGCACTTGATGTGACCTTTGACATCATGGAGGCCCTGGACCGGTTTCCCGGCAAGACCGTGACCTATGTGGATACCGAGGCGCTCTCTGCGGGTGCATTCATATCTGCGATGACGGATGAGATCTGGTTTGCGCCGACCGGTGTCATCGGCGCCGCGGCGCCCGTGCTCGCGACGGGTGGGGAGATCGATGCGTCGATGAAGCAGAAAATTGTGAGCTATCTCCGGGCACGTGTCCGCGCGATTTCGGAAGGCAAGGGGTATCGTGGACAGGTGATCTCCGCGATGATCGATTCGGATTATGAACTCAAGATCGGCGATGTGGTTCTGAAGCCGAAGGGAGAACTGCTTTCCCTCACGGCGACGGAGTCGATCAAGACCTATGGAGATCCGCCTCATGCACTCCTTGGAGCGGGCATTGCCAAGGATCTGGCGACGCTTCTGCATGACAATCTCGGTGCAACGCCGGCCTCCACGGTGCACCTTGAGGCCAACTGGGCCGAACAGTTTGCGGTGCTGCTCAACAGCCTGTCACCTGTGTTGCTGGGGCTGGGACTTCTGGCGGCGTTCATTGAGTTCAAGACGCCGGGATTTGGTTTTTTTGGAGTTGCTGCGGGCATTCTGCTGACCGCGGTGTTCTTTGGGCATTACATTGCGGGGTTTTCGGGTCACGAGCCGATCCTGTTCTTCCTCCTTGGTCTCGCGGCGTTCCTCATCGAACTCTTTTTCTTTCCGGGTGTCGTGGTGTTAGCGCTGCTGGGCATCGCGCTCATGTTGGGTTCACTCGTGTGGTCGATGGCCGACTTGTGGCCCAATGAGCCTGTCACGTTTTCGCCAGGCATTTTTCTGCAGCCTCTCGTGAATCTTGGAGTGGGCATCGTCATTGCGATTGGTCTCGCGGTACTGCTTGCACGTTTCCTGCCGCGGAGCTGGCTGTGGGACCGCATGGTGCTCAGCACGAGCGTGGCGGGGTCCGCACAGGCCGCTGGCGGAGACCCCGACCGCGCTCCGGGTGGAAACTCGCTTATTGGCAAGAAGGGCATTGCCGTGACCGGGCTTTTTCCCAGCGGTCAGATCGAGGTGGAGGGTCGACGCTATGAGGCGCGGGTGGCGGTGGGGTCGATTGAGCGGGGCGCGAGGATTACCGTGACATCACGGGCGGAATTTGGATGGATAGTTGAACGCAGCGAAGCATGAATGCCATCGGCCTCCTCTTTCTTTCAGGCATCACGCTGCTGGCCTTCGAAGTGATCGTTCCCGGTGCGATTCTCGGGATCATTGGCTGCCTGGCGTTGCTTGCTGGGGTGATCCTGTCCTTCACGACGTTTGGGTCCGCCGGTGGCATGGCGGCGCTTGGCATCGCTCTTCTGCTCGTGGCGATCATGCTTGTCGTGGAGCTCAAGATCCTCCCGAAAACCCGGATTGGTCGAAGGATGTTCCTGCGGACATCAATCGTTGCCAGCAGTCATGCCGCGCCAGAGGCCACACTGGTCGGCGCGGAGGCGACGGCGGAAACGCAGTTGACGCCGTCGGGATATGTCATGATTGGCGGGAAACGATACGATGCGTTTTCCCAGTCTGGCCCGGTTTCAGCCGGCGAATCACTTCGTGTTGTTGCCGTCGACAGTTTCAGAGTAATCGTCACAAAACCCTAATCTCTCATCATGGAAATCCTCCGTCCCTCCGTCCTCTGGCTCGCGGTGCCCATTGGCATTGTCGTCCTGATTGTTCTCTTCATTGTGCTGTCTTTTTTCAGCGTGTGGCTGCGTGCCTGGCTTGCGGGCGCGTATGTCGGATTCTCTGATCTCGTGGCGATGCGCCTTCGGCAGGTGCCCTACGGGCTCATGGTGGATGCACGCATCACCGCAAAAAAAGCCGGGATCGAAATCAGCATCGACGAATTCGAGGCGCATTTCCTTGCAGGCGGCAATGTGGTGCCAACCGTGCATGCGCTCATCGCCGCCCAGAAGGCCGGCATCGAACTGAGCTGGCAGAGGGCGTGCGCTATCGATCTTGCGACAAAGGGCTCGGGGAAGAGCGTGGTCGAAGCGGTGCGAACCTCTGTTGACCCGAAGGTCATCGACTGCCCGAACCCGGAGGGAGGGCGCATGACCATCGACGGTGTTGCGAAAGACGGAATTCAGGTGAAGGTCAAGGCGCGCGTCACTGTTCGCACGAATCTGGATCGCTTTGTCGGCGGTGCCAAGGAGGACACGATCATCGCGCGCGTGGGCGAGGGTATCGTCACGACGATCGGCACGGCGGAGAGCTACAAGGCGGTGCTTGAGTCGCCCGACAACATTTCCAAGACCGTTCTTCATCGCGGCCTCGATGTTGGCACTGCGTTTGAGATTCTTTCGATCGATATTGCCGACGTCGATGTGGGCGAAAACGTCGGTGCCAAGCTCCAGGTGGCGCAGGCCGAGGCGAACAAGAACATGGCGCAGGCGCAGGCGGAAATCCGCCGTGCCGCGGCGGTCGCACTTGAACAGGAGATGAAGGCAAAGGTGCAGGAGATGCAGGCCAAGGTTGTCGAGGCGCAGGCGCAGGTGCCGCAGGCGATGGCGGATGCGTTCCGCAATGGACGCCTTGGGGTCATGGATTACTATCGGATGGACAACGTCCAGGCCGACACCTCGATGCGCCAAAGCATCGCTGATCCGGACAGGAAGTCCTGAGGTCCTGACCTTTCCTCAACCCGACTGAATCGCACACGCTGTGGATTGGATCTTCGAGCACATTCAGGTCATTGCCATTGTGGCGGGCGTGATCGCGTACTGGATCAACCAGCGGAAGCGTCACAAGGAGGGCGAAAGCGCCGACTACGACGGCGATGGCATTCCCGAAGTTCCGCAGACGCGAAAGCTGGGGGATCGAAACAATCCGGATGCCGCGCAGTCCGAACGGGAGAGGCAGGTTCGAGAGGAGATGCGTCGAAAGATTGCGGAGCGACAGGGCGGGGGAACACCGCCTGCGCTGCCATCCGAGGTGCCCGCGCCGCCACGGCCCGCCCCCGCTGAACCGTTGGAGGCTCCCCGTCCGGTGATGGCGAATCCGATTGAGGAGATGCTTCGGCGTGCGGCCGAGGCCATGCGTCGGAGTGAGGAGGATTCCAGGGCGAAAGCGGCGGCCGAGAAGGCGGAGCGCAGGCGTCTCCGCAAACTCAAGGAGCAGGCGCTTGCCCTTGAGGAAGCGCGGCGCCAGGCGGTGGCTCAGGCTGCTGAAATCGCTCAGCCGACTGTGCTCTCGATTCAGGTCAAGCGCGAGAATGTCGCCCGAAAGATGCTTCTCCGGGATCTTCAGGGGGCGGAAAATCTTCGGCGCGCGATTGTGCTGCGAGAGGTTCTTGGCCCCCCCGTCGGCCTCGGTCGCCGTTAGGCGAAACGAAGCGTCGCTCCGCCCGGCTTACCGCCCGGAAGGTGTGGTTGAGCGCGACGCCGGTGCCTTGAGATCCGCAGCGCGGTCCGGCATGGGATAGCGTATGCCGTTGATTTCCAGTTCAACCGCGCGATGGGGATCGGCCTCGATGCGGAGGGCGGTGCGGTAGGGCAGAACCCTTGAATCGCCGCGTGACATCGCGCCGCTGAAGAGCACGAGATTGTCGTTTAGCTGGCGGACGGTCAGAAAGACGTTGTCCATTGCGAACACCGTGATGACAGCCTCGCCTGGTCGCGGCGCCACAACCGCCGGATTGCTGCCCGATGCGGTGGAGGGCTTTGAAGGATCGCTGCTGAACAATTTCACGAGCACAACGATGAGCACGATCAGCACCCCGATTCCCGCAAGTGCGAGCAGTCCCTTGATGACAAGTGCCTGATCGATTTGCGGCCCTGAGGACCTCGGGCGGAAGGTTGCCGGATTGTTGTCCGGCGCTTGGGCGGGCTCCGGGGTGTTCTCCGCATTGGCGGGGGGCGGAGGAGGCACATCACGGTTCGCGTTTTTCGCGGACGAAACCGAGAGCTCCATCCGTCCGAAACTCTCGCGAGTCAGACCCCGGGTCCTTGATTCTCCGATGCCCAGGCTCTTGTAGTCGTTGATGATCTTGTCGCTCGGGAGCTTGAGGAACGTGGCGTAGGTCCGCAGGAATCCGCGAACGTAGATTTCGGGCAGTGAAAGATCGAACTGGTTGTTCTCGAATTTGTGCAGGTAGTCGCCGCGGATCTTGGTCGCCTCCGCGACTTCGCGGATGGAGACCCCTTTCCGTTTGCGCGCTTCCTCAAGGCGTTCGCCGATCGTCTGCATGGGGCTCAGTAGGATGAAGTTGAAATGGCGAAAGGAGGGAAGACGGAAGTGCGCGCGGTGACCAGTCTTTCCGACGGGTCACTCTGCTTTTATTTGTGATCCGGGGTCTTGCCGACTCAGATCGTGTCCAGATCGACGAGGATTTCGCGCGGGCTTGAACCGTTGTCAGGTCCCACCACGCCCTTCTGTTCCATCAGGTCCATGATGCGGGCGGCCCGGTTGTAGCCGATGCGCAGGCGGCGCTGAATCATGGAGGTCGATGCGCGACGCGTGCTGCGAAGGACATCGAGGGCCTGCTGGTAGAGTTCGGCGTCATCGCCCATGTCCTCGTCGGGATCCTCGTCCTCGGATTCCTCCCGGGCATCGCGATCGATCTGGGCCTGAACCTCGCTCGCAAAGACCGGTGGACCGTTCTTCTTGAGGAAATCGACGACGCTGTTGACCTCGTCATCGGACACGAAGGCACCTTGGGCGCGGACCAGACGTGAGCTTCCTGGAGGGGAAAACAGCATGTCACCCCGGCCGATGAGTGTATCGGCCCCCTTTGTGTCGAGAATGGTGCGGGAATCGACTTGGGAGGCGACCTGGAAGGCGATGCGTGACGGCAGGTTGGCCTTGATCACACCGGTGATGACATTTACGGACGGGCGCTGGGTGGCGATGATGAGATGGATGCCGGCAGCGCGCGCCAGTTGGGCGAGACGAGCGATGCTCGTTTCAATCTCGGCCGGAGCGACCATCATGAGGTCGGCGAGTTCGTCGATGATGGCGACGATGTAGGGAAGCCGATCTGGAATTTCGAGGCCATCGTCCAGTGCCGGATCGATCCCCTCGAGTCCCGTCTGTTCCGGGATCGAGGGATCCTTCGGAGCTTTCTCGGATGAGCGCTTGCGGTGATTGAATCCGACGATGTTGCGAACGCCTACCTTGGCAAAAATCTGGTAGCGCTGATCCATTTCCCCGAGCAGCCATTTCAGCGCCGCGGGGACCTTCTTGGGCTCCGTCACCACCGGAATCAGCATGTGCGGAAGCGTGT
This sequence comes from Verrucomicrobiota bacterium, assembly GCA_014584295.1. Taxonomy (GTDB): domain Bacteria; phylum Verrucomicrobiota; class Verrucomicrobiia; order Opitutales; family Opitutaceae; genus UBA6669. Next base: position 23,517 of record JACTNC010000063.1, on the reverse strand, counting down.
TGAAAATCTTCAGTTCAACGATCTTCGGATCGACCATGATCAGCCGGAGATCCTTGGGACTTTTGGAGTACAGGATCGAGGCGACGATGGAATTGAGGCACACAGACTTGCCGGAGCCCGTTGCACCTGCGATGAGCAGGTGGGGCATCTTTGTAAGATCGGAGACGATGGGTTTGCCGGACACGTCCTTACCGAGCGCCACCGGGATTTCTCCCTTGTTCAGGGCTGTTCCCCAGTCCTCGCTCTCAAGGATTTCCCGCATGCCGACCGGTGTCGGATGCTGATTGGGAACCTCAACCCCGACTGCTGCCTTTCCGGGAATCGGGGCGAGAATGCGCACGGATTGTGCGCGCATGCCGAGGGCGATGTTCTTGTCGAGGCCCGCAATCTTTTCCACACGAACACCGGGAGCAGGCACAATCTCGTAGCGGGTGATGACCGGGCCAACGTGAATTTCGCCGAGGGTGACCTGAACGCCGAATTCGCTCAGGATGCGCAGGAGATTCTCTGCGTTCCTGCGGTGTTCCTCCTCGGAGTTTTCGGGTGCAACGGGCGTCTGTTCGCGCAGCAGAGAGAGGGGAGGAAACTGGTAATCGGAGTCGGAGGGGGTGGGGGAGACGACCCGCGCCCGCTTCGTTTCCTCAGGTTTTACGATATTGAGTTCGAATCGACCGCCTGCCTGGGACTCGAGTTCGTTCGAGGATGTCGCAGTGGCTCCGGGACTGATTCGCGCTTTCCGTGGGGATGGAGTTTTGTCGTCACTGGACAGCAGGTTTTCCGGTTCCGGTGCCTCGGCTGCGTCCTCGGGAACAATGGAATCGACCAAGCCCTCCCTCATCAATTCGGCGGAAACGCTGCCGGCCGATGATTTTTTCTGAAGCGCTGTTGCATCCTCCTGTGCGCGTGCTTCCGCCTGCAGCGCCTTCTTGGCTGCGAGTGCCTTAGCGGCGGCTGCCGCTGCTGCTGCGTTTGCCTGCTTTTGCTCGAGTGCGGTTCGTTCGGCGGCGCGTTGCCTGGCCTGCATCTCGTCGAGTTCACGCTTCAGTGCGGCGGCCTCGGCCCGGCGCTCGCGGCGTTTCTCGATCCATCCGTGCACCGCTGCCGCAATTTTTTCGAGTTCAGTGGTGATGTCCTTTGAAAAGATAAACAGGAGGCTGAGCGCGTAGAGAGAGCCCATCAGCACGATGGATCCGAAAACTCCGAGTGTTTCCTTGAAGGCATCCTCATACACAAGGCGCCCCAGGCGCCCTCCGGGGCCTTCTGTGAAGTATTGGGAAACTCCGAAGCTCTCCCACATCGACCACAGGCCTGAGAAGGACCCGATGCAAAGCAGCATCGCGACCAGCCGGGTGATGGCCAGGCGACGGGCGTTGCGGATTGAGACGATTCCAAACCAGAGGATGAAGATCGGCACCAGCCAGGTGCTGACGCCCAGCCAATGCAGAGTCAGGTAGGACATCTCGGCGCCGAAGAGCCCCACCCAGTTCTTTTCAGTGGGATTGGTCGTGATCCAGTGACTCTGCGCCGGGGAGTAGTTGAGGAAGGCAACCGCCAGCAGAGTCCCGAAAAGGAACAGGATGATGGCAACCGGCCAGTTGGGACGGTGGCGGACGCCCCCGAGGGCGCTCTTGGGATTTGTGTTTGAACTCGCTGATTTGGCCATCTGATCTGAGTGCGTATCGGCACCCTGCTGTGCGTATTTCCGAATCATCGGATTCCGCTGATTGGGTTGTCCATCATTAACCCACCCACATTCTTGGTCGGCATTGTTCCCGATGAGCGAATTTCTCTTTTTTACGCCTCTTTATCAGGATCGCGTTTGGGGCGGACGTGCCCTTGAACGCAAGCTGGGGCGAGTGCTTCCTCCTGCCCGACCGATTGGTGAAAGCTGGGAGATCGTTGACCGCCCGGAGGCCCAATCGGTGGTGAGTCGCGGTCAATGGGCGGGTCTGACACTGAGGCAGGTGCTGGAACGGCATGGCTCGACAGTCATGGGACCGGGCTATGATCCGGCGCGTCCCTTTCCATTGCTTGTCAAGTGGCTCGATTGTCGGGAACGCCTGAGCCTTCAGGTGCATCCACCGGCGGAGATCGCTCCGGCATTGCGCGGCGAGCCCAAGACTGAAAACTGGTTCATTGCTGACGCTGAACCGGGGGCCGGCCTCCTGGTTGGGCTCAAGCGATCCGTGACCCGAGCGCAGTTTGCCAAAGCGTTGGTTGATCAAACACTTGAGTCGTGCGTGCATCGCTTTGACGTGGCGTCGGGTGACTCCATTCTCGTCCACAGCGGGACGATTCATGCAATCGATGGAGGGAACCTTATTTTGGAAATTCAGCAGAATTCAGACACGACCTATCGCGTCTACGACTGGGGGCGGGTTGGACTCGATGGCAAGGTGCGGCAATTGCATGTTGCGGAATCGCTTGCGTCGATTGACTGGGACGTGATCGAGCCTGCTCCCGTGCGGGCCGCCGCGCAACCGGCCGTGATTGCGGACGCGAAGGAGTTTCGCATCAGACGGGTGCCGCTAGATCACGGTGAGTGCCATGAAGTGCGTGCGAATGAGCAGCCGCGGCTTCTCAGCGTTGTGTCGGGAGCTCTTGCGATGGCGTCCGGAGATGCATTGCCGACAGGCGCAAATGTTGTTTTACCCTATGATACAGCCTTTCGTTTCACCGCGAAAGGGCCCACGTTGATTCTCATGACAGAGAATTTTGTTTAGGTTGGTTTTCCCAAATACGACCATGACTACGATTTACCCTTCCTTCAGGAATCTGCGCCAGTGTCGCGGAGGTGCCCTCCTTAAACTCCTCCTGTTCTTCGTTGTCTTCTTTGCGCTTATCGCGGTTGCATGGATGCTTTTTCTTCCCTCGATTCTGAAGAGTGTCGTTCAGAAGCGTACTGGCTTCGAGGTGCAGGTTGCCAAGATGGCGGTGAATCCGTTCAAGGGCGATGTCAGTGTTTCCGGCCTGGTCATCAACAATCCCTCGGACTGGCCGTCGCGCGACTTCATCCAGGTGCGCGAGTTCAAGGCGAATACGGATCTCTGGTCCTTGATCGGTGGCAAGCGTCCGATTGTCGACGATGCGGTTGTCGATGTGGCCTTGGTCGCGGTGGTTACAGACAGCCAGAAACAAACAAATCTCGGATTATTTCAGGAGCGCATGGCAGGACCGAAGGACGAAAAGAAGAAGCCTGAGCCATCCGCGAAGCTGGAATTTCTTATCCGGAGACTGCATCTGCGATTTTCAAGAGTTCAGCTTGTCGACTATTCGGGGGGGAAAGCCACGCCCTCGATTCGCGAGATGAACCTCAATATCGATCGGCGCTATACCGATGTCACGGATGCCAAACAGATTGTGACAGGAGCGATCCCTGGAATCGGGGCAATTGGCAGTGCCCTGTCGGCGCTTGTACCTGGAGCCTTGGGCAAGGCGATTGGCGGTGCGATGAATGAGCCTGTGGAGCTCCTTAAGGGTACGGGCACGAAAGCCGGAGACTTTTTTAAGGGCATGATCGAGAAACTTGAAGAAAGCCCGAAGAAGTAGTTGAATGGTCGTTTTCCTATGAACGAGAACGATCCCTCGACCAGAGCGACCGAACCCAAGCCCAATCCCGAGCCCATCGAATCCGAGGTTGCCTCCCCCGAGCAGGGTGCCGAGGGGGTCATTGAGCAATTGGAGGCTGAGTTGGCTGCGGCCCGGAAGAGCGGAGCGGAGAATTACGAACGCTACTTGCGCTCAGTCGCTGACTTGGAGAATTTCCGTAAACGCGCTATCCGCGAAAAGGATGATCTTCGCCAATATGCGGCGTCGCGGGTTTTGGAGGATTTAATCCCGGTACTGGACAGCCTTAGTCTAGGCCTGACTGCGGCAAAGGCACCCAACGCAGACATCCAAGCTGTCGTGGGCGGGGTTGAAATGGTCTTAACCCAAGCCAAGTCCGCCTTGGCCCAGCATGGGTTCAAGGAGATCAATCCCCTTGGGCAGGTATTTGATCCCAATTTGCATGAGTCGCTTTCGGCGCAGCCGAGCAAGGAATTTGCTGAGGGAATCGTGATGTCGGTCGTACGCATTGGTTACAGCCTCAATGGGCGTGTCCTGCGTCCTGCCAGCGTTGTCATTTCGAGTGGGGCTTCAGCAAAGAAGTCGGAGGCATCGAGCTGACCCGGAGGCTTCGGTACGACGAAGCGGTGGCTCGCTGCGAGACCCGCGTCTGAATCGGCCAACCAACACCCATGTCCAAACAAGACTACTACGAACTGCTGGGCGTCTCCAAGGGAGCCTCCGAGGAGGATCTCAAGAAGGCGTATCGCAAGAAGGCGGTGCAGTATCACCCTGATAAGAATCCGGGCAACAAGGAGGCGGAGGAGATGTTCAAGAAGATCTCCCATGCCTACGAGGTGCTGAAGGATCCGGACAAGCGGGCGGCTTACGATCGATTTGGTCATGCCGCCTTTGAGGGAGCGGGTGCGGGTGGACCGCGTGGCGGTGGTGGCGGGTTCCACGACCCATTTGATATCTTTCGCGAGGTGTTTGGCGGTGGAGGAGGGGGCGGTGTGTTCGATGAGATGTTTGGTGGCGGTTCGAGGGACGGCAGCCGCGACGGTGCGGACCTGCGCTATGATCTCGAGATCACGCTGGAAGAGGCTGCGGGAGGTGTTGAAAAGGAAATCGCCTTCCGGAAAAACATGGTCTGCGAACGCTGCGAAGGCAGCGGGGCCGAACCCGGCTCGAAACGCAGCACCTGTCCGACCTGTCGTGGATCGGGGCAGATCCGGCGTAGTGGCGGAATCATTACGTTTACGCAGACGTGTCCAACGTGCGGTGGAGCGGGAACAAAGATTGAAAAGCCCTGTGGACAGTGTCGCGGCGAGGGACGCGTGCCGAAGACTGCCAAGATCAATGTCCGCATCCCCGCGGGTGTGGACACCGGCTCGCGGCTGCGGTCCGTGGGCAATGGCGAGGCGGGTGTTGCGGGAGGCGGTCCCGGTGATCTCTACATTGTGCTTTCCGTGCGCGACCACGAATTGTTCGAGCGGCAGGGCGACGACCTTTTCTGCGAGATCCCGATCAAGTTTACGCTTGCGACGCTTGGAGGAAACATCGAGGTGCCAACACTCTTCGGCAAGGCGTCGCTGAAGCTCCCGGCCGGCACACAGAGCGGCACGACATTCCGGCTGCGGGGCAAGGGCATGCCGTCGCTGCGCAATCGCGGAGACCAGGGCGACCAATTGGTGCGCGTTCATGTCGAAGTGCCGCAGTCGCTCAACTCCGAGCAGCGCAAACTGCTCGAACAGTTTGCGCTGGTGAGCGGCGACGCGGAAAATCCCACTGCGCGCAGCTGGTTCGAGAAGGCGAAGAAATTCTTCTAGCCGCGAATGAAGCCGGAGCCGATCCGCTATTTCAACCGGCGCACAGGTACCGTTGAGACAGAAGCCATCTATGGTGAGGGATGGCTGCGCTGGGCCTATGAAAATCCGATCGGTCGTTTCACGACGTGGCTATTCGCGCGTCGCTGGGTGATGTCCGCCTACTTCGGATGGCGCATGAACCGCGTGCACAGCGCGCGGAAGATCCTGCCGTTCATCGCGACCTACGATCTCGATGTGGAGGAATTTGCAAAATCGCCGTATCGATTCCGCACGTTCAACGAGTTTTTCACCCGTGCACTCAAACCGGAGGCGCGACCGATTTCCGAGCCTGGCAATGAGCGCATCGCGGTTTTTCCCGCGGATGGGCGCCATCTGGCATTCGCCAATGTCGACGAGGCGGACGGATTTTATGTCAAGGGCGCTACGTTCTCGCTGGCAGATCTGCTTCAGGATGCGGACCTGACCGCGACCTTTGCCGGGGGCGCGATGCTCATCTCGCGACTCTGCCCGACCGACTATCATCGTTTTCATTTTCCGGTCGCAGGCGTGCCCGACGTGGGACGGCTGATCAACGGCTGGCTCTACTCCGTCAGCCCCGTTGCGCTGCGCATCAATGTCCAGAGGCTTGTACAGAACAAACGCCGGATAACCGTCCTTCGGGATACGGCCTTCGGGACGGTCGCCATGATCGAGGTGGGTGCAACGAACGTGGGCTCGATTGTCGAAACGTACGTGGAGGATCGGAGGGTTGAGAAGGGCGAGAGCAAGGGAATGTTTAAGTTTGGCGGGTCATGCGTGATCACCCTCTTTCAGAAAGGGCGAATCCGCTTCGACGCGGATATTCTCGCGCAAAGTAGCAGATATCTGGAGACTTACACACGGATGGGGGATCGATTGGGCGAGGCGGTCTTAACCTGAACGAGAGTGACGGGAAGAAAAATCGGTCCGCATACTTGAGTTTGTTGCTGGACTAGCCAAGGTATTGTCTTCTCCCATGAGCTCAAAATTCTCCGCCTACTCGAACCCCGAAGTGCTGGTTGATGGCGCCTGGCTCCAGGCCCATCTCAACGATCCCTCGCTGCGGATCGTGGAAAGCAATGAGGATGTGCTCCTTTACGATACCGGCCATATTCCCGGGGCCGTGCACATCGATTGGCGGGGCGATCTTCAGGACAATACGGAGCGCGACTACATTTCGCCCGAGAAGTTTGCCGAGCTCTGTGCACGCAATGGGATTTCGCCGGATACGACCGTGGTCTTCTATGGAGACAAGTCCAACTGGTGGTCCGCCTATGCCCTGTGGGCGTTCCGGTTGTACGGTCACCGGAAAGTGAAGCTGCTCGACGGCGGAAGCGCCAAATGGAAAGCCGATGGTCGGCCGATCACGCGTGAGAAACCCGTGGTCAAGCGCTCCAGTTACCCGGTGCCTGCAAAGCGATACGATGAGGAAATCCGGGCCTTTTTTGATCAGACGCTAGCCCACGCGAAAGCCCGCCTGCCGCTCATCGACGTGCGTTCGCCGGGCGAATACCGCGGTGAAATCACACACATGCCGGAGTACCCGCAGGAGGGCGTGCTTCGGGGCGGACACATTCCCGGAGCGCGCAGCGTGCCGTGGAAAACGGCCGCCAATGATGACGGGACGTTCAAGACATTCGAGGAACTGAAGAAAATCTACACGGAGAACCTCGGTCTCAAACCGGATGACGATATCGTTGCCTATTGCCGCATAGGCGAGCGATCGAGTCACACGTGGTTTGTTCTCACCTATCTCCTCGGCTACAGGAAGGTCCGCAACTACGACGGCTCGTGGACCGAGTGGGGTAATCGCGTTCGCGCGCCGATCGCGAAAGGGGATCAGCCGGGTTGAGTGCGGAGTGGAGACTGGACCTTACCAGCGACTCTGCCAGCCTGCTGTAATGCCCGAATATCCGCCTGCACTCGGAGAGATCGTCGATCTCTTCGAGCATCTCTCCGACGACGAAAAACGGGAAAACCTGATCGTGTTTGCGGATCAGGCAGCCGCCTGTGCGCCTCATCCCGGTGAAGCGTTCGATCTTGAGGATGTGCGCAAGGACGAGGAGTGCACCGACACGGTCGGGGTTTTCATGAAGGTCGATCCGGTGACACGTGCCGCCCGTGTTCGCATCACCCTCGGTCGTCAGGTCCAGACGCTTACGAGGGCCATGACTGCGATCCTTTGCAAGGGCTTCGAGGGAGCGACTCCCGAGGCGATACTTGAGGTGCCGCAGGATTTTGTGCCAAAGATTGTTGGCGGGCAATTGGTCCGCCTGCGCAGTCAGACCGTCTATTACATCCTCACCCGCATCAAGAGTGCAGCCAAAGTTTGGCTGAACCGCGAGCGTGCCGCCGGATAGGCAGAGTTAGTCCGAGGCAACGGGGAAAGGGCGCGTCGGTGGTTGTCGGCGGAATTGTGGTAAGAGCAGGTTCCGCTTCGGACGCAACACTTGCCCTCTGAGGGGAGTCCGCCAACGATACGGTGCATCACAAGAATTCGCGTGGATCCCTTGCGTTACGTTCCCTGTCATCAATGTGCGTTTTTGATGTCTCGCTTTCCCGTGCGAGCTTTGCCACGCGGGTTAGACTATATGAGCGGGCCGCGCTTCGCTCGGTCGTCGGTCGTCGCATGCATGCAACGGGTTGCCTTTGCATGTTTTGCCTTCGCAGCTTCAATCTTGGGTGCTGCGGAGCGAAAGGTTGACTTTCGCTGGGACGTATTGCCGATCCTGTCGGATGCCTGCTTCAAGTGCCATGGCCCTGATGAGCCGAAGCGCGAGGCCAAACTGAGGCTGGATACGAAAGAGGGTTTGTTCCGGACTCACGAGGGCGTGACGGTCGTGCGCCCGGGAAAACCAGGCGACAGTGCATTGGTGCAGCGCATCATAAGCAAGGATCCTGAAAAGGTGATGCCGCCGCGAAATGCCGTGAGGCAACTTACTCCCGAGGAAATATCCACCCTGCAGCGCTGGGTATCCGAGGGCGCCCCCTGGGCGGGTCACTGGGCATTTGCACCCATTGGAAAGCCGGTCCCTCCCTCCGGCGGTGGAAAAGGTGGCCCGGCGATCGATGCGTTTGTGATCGATCGCCTCAAGCGTGAGCAATGGACACTCTCACCTGAGGCGGACCGGGAGCGATTGCTGAGGCGAGTCACGCTGGATCTCACCGGGCTTCCACCGACTCCGGAGGAGCGAAAGGCCTTCCTCTCGGACACTTCTGCCGATGCCTATGAGCGAGTCGTGGATCGGCTGCTTGCGTCACCGCGCTACGGGGAACGCATGGCGGCCGACTGGATGGATATCGCACGTTTCGCCGATACGCATGGGTACCAACTGGATCGTACGCGTGCGATGTGGGCCTGGCGAGACTGGGTGATTCAGGCGTTCAACCGAAACATGCGGTTCGATCAGTTTGTCACCGAGCAACTCGCGGGCGACCTGCTGCCTACCGCGACAAAATCCCAGCGTCTCGCGACGGCGTTCAATCGCCTGCATAACCAGAACGAGGAAGGCGGCATTGTGGAGGAAGAATATCGCCAGGCCTATGTCGCTGATCGTGTGATCACGTTTGGAACGGCCTTCCTTGGACTGACGCTCGACTGTGCGCGCTGCCACGACCACAAGTACGATCCCATCACGCAAAAGGATTTTTATTCGCTCGCTTCCTTTTTTCAAAACATCGATGAGGCCGGCCAGATCAGCTACAAGGGATTTGCCGACTCGATGCCCGTACCGACGCTCCTGCTCACCACCGACGAGCAGGACCGGCAATTGGAGGCGCTTCAGCGGAAAACAGAGGCCGCGGAAAGGAATCTTGCCGCCGTGAAGGAGGGTGCGGCTGGCGCATTCTCCGACTGGCTGGCTCATCGTGGTCCTCTCCCTCCGGTTTCCCAAGGCCTCATCGCGGGATTTACCTTCGATGAGATGAAGGATGACGCCGTCGCGAATTCGGTGGCGTCGGGTCCTCCTGGAATTGCGGTCGAGTCGCCGAGATTGAAGGCAGATCGCGGAGGGAAGGTGGTCGAATTCAGCGGCGAGAATGGGTTCAAGTTTCCCGGTGTCGGGCATTTTCACCGTACGGATTCGTTCTCGCTCGCGATCCGTGTACATCCTCCCGCGGTTCACGCACCGCGCGCGGTGGTCTTGCACCGCTCAAAGGCCGCGACGGATGCGGGCAGCCGGGGCTATGAGATTCTTCTCGAGAATGGGCGCGTCGCGTTCGGTCTGCATTACCTGTGGCCGGGCGCATCGATCAAGGTTGTGTCAAAGACATCCATCGCTCCGAACGCATGGACCCACCTCGCCGTGACCTACGATGGATCGAGTCGTGCTTCGGGTGCCCGTGTCTACATCGATGGCAAACGCGTACCGGTGGAGGTTGTGCGCGACGGCCTGTACAAGGACGTGACCTATGACGGCACCGAACCCGACCTGGCGATCGGCTACCGGTTTCGTGACAATGGATTCATTGGAGGGAGGGTTGACGACCTGAGCGTCTATGACCGAGAGCTTACGGCTCTGGAGGTCGATGCCGTTTCCGGAGGCGAAAGGTTTGCCCGAGCCTGGGAGAAGGGGGCGACCGAATGGAACGCGGAAGAGCAGGAGGACATGCGCGCCTATTTTCTGAGTGTGGTTTATCAGCCCGCACGGGAGGCACAGCGTGAGCTGAAGCGACTCAGGGAGGAACAGAACCGGCTCGTCATGTCTGTTCCCGAAGCGATGGTCATGCAGGAGATGCCGCAGCCGAGGAAGGCCCATGTCCTTGTCCGAGGCGCTTACGATGCGCCGGGTGAGGAAGTGACGGCAGCAACTCCCGCAGCTCTGCCTCCCATGGCGGCCGATCTCCCGAGAAATCGCCTGGGCCTCGCGCGATGGCTTGTCAGTGCCGACAATCCGCTGATGGCGCGTGTGACCGTGAACCGGCTCTGGCAGATGATGTTTGGAAACGGATTGGTGGAGACGAGCGACAACTTTGGCCTGCAAGGTGCGCAGCCTACGCACCCGGATCTTCTGGATTGGCTGGCGCATGACTTCATGTCGACGGGCTGGGATGTGAAGCGCGCCCTTCGTCAGATGGCGTTGTCCGCAACCTACCGGCAGAGTTCGATCGGAACACCGGAGCGCATCGCGCGCGATCCGCACAATCATCTGCTGGCGCGCGGTCCCTCGCGCCGGCTGACCTCGGAGATGCTGAGGGATCAGGCGCTGGCGGTGAGCGGTCTGCTGGTCGAAAAAATCGGAGGGCCGAGCGTGAAACCCTACCAGCCGCCCGGATTGTGGGAGGAAATCGCGATGGGTAAGCCCGTTTACGATCAGGGCAAGGGTGAGGACTTGCACAGGAGGAGCCTCTACACCTTCTGGAAGCGCACGGTTCCGCCTCCCGCGATGATTCTCTTTGATGCCGCCGAGCGAAATGTATGTACGGTGAAGCGGCAAAGCACGAGCACGCCGCTTCAGGCGCTCGCGTTGTTGAATGATGTCCAATGGATCGAGGCCGCCCGTTTCATTGGAGAACGGATGCTGCGAGAGGGAGGTCGGGGATTGCGTTCGCAGCTCGCTTGGGTGTTTCCGCTTGTGACCGGCAGGCACGCCGGTGAGCGTGAATTGACCGTGCTGACGCAGATGTATGAGGAACAATCAAAGCTCTTTGCCGGTGATCCGAGCTCTGCCGAGAGACTCCTAAACATGGGAGACGCGCGAGGCGATGCGACGTTGCCCGTTACCGATCGTGCGGCTGCAACCGTGATCGCCCAGGCGCTCCTGAATTTTGACGAAACCCTCATGCGCCGATGAGCGCCTAATGGAGCCATGTTTTGCGATCACGTTAATTTCAATCTCAGTCGACGCGATTTCTTCGGTCGTTTCGCGATGGGCGTGGGCGGATTGGCGCTGATGAACCTGCTTCACCGGGGCGCCCGCGGAAACCCTCAGGGCGATGCCGGAGCGGGATATGGAGCGCCGCGTGCACCCCACTTTGCGCCGAAGGACAAACGTGTCATCTACCTCTTCATGGCGGGTGGCCCATCTCAGCACGATCTCTTCGATTACAAGCCCCTCCTGAACAAGTTGAACGGGCAGGATCTGCCGGAGAGCGTGCGAGGGCGGCAGCGCCTGACGGGCATGTCGGCGAATCAGGCCCGCCTTCCGCTGGCGGGGGCGCAATTCAAGTTCAGCCAGTATGGAGAGTGTCGCGCCTGGGTGAGCGAGTTGATGCCCTACACGGCGCGCATGGTGGACGATCTCTGCTTCATCCGCTCGATGCATACCGAGCACATCAATCACGACCCGGCGATCACCTTTTTCCAGACGGGAAACCAGTTGCCTGGCAGACCCGCGATGGGTGCCTGGCTCTCCTACGGGTTGGGCAGTGCGAACGAGAATCTTCCGGCGTTTGTTGTTCTGATTTCCAAGGATCGCATTGACCAGCCGCTGTATGCGCGACTCTGGGGCAATGGATTTCTGCCGAGTGTTCACCAGGGTGTGCAGTTTCGGAGTGGTGGAGATCCTGTGCTCTTTCTTAGGAATCCCGACGGTGTTTCCGCGGTTGGACGTCGCAAGATGCTTGACCGTCTTGCGGAGCTGAATGCGGGACAGTTCGAAAACCTGGGTGATCCGGAGATCACGTCGCGCGTCGCCCAATACGAGATGGCCTACCGCATGCAGACGAGTGTGCCGAGCGTGATGGATCTCAGCCGCGAGCCTGCGTCCACGTATGAGCTTTATGGAGAAGAAGCACGGCAGGGAGGTACATTTGCAGCCAACTGCCTGCTTGCGCGGCGACTTGCCGAGCGGGATGTGCGCTTCATCCAGCTCTATCATCCGGGCTGGGATCAACACGGATCGCTTCCGAAGATGATTCGCCGCCAATGTGCCGATGTCGACCGCGGATGCTATGCGTTGATCACCGACCTCAAGCAGCGTGGTCTGCTTGAGGACACGCTCGTGGTCTGGGGTGGTGAATTTGGCCGTACCGCGTATTCACAGGGGAAGTTGACGGCGACGGACTACGGCCGTGACCATCACCCGCGGTGCTTCACAGTCTGGCTCGCGGGCGCCGGGATCAAGCCGGGGTACACGCTGGGAGCTACGGATGATTTTGGATACAACATCACGGAGAATCCCGTCGGCGTTCACGATCTCCAGGCGACGATGCTCCACCTCCTTGGACTTGATCACGAGAAGCTGACCTTCAAGCACCAAGGGCGCTATTTTCGCCTTACGGATGTCGAGGGCAATGTGGTCCGGAGCATCCTGTCCTGAATTGCGCTCTGCAATCCGACTGCCGGTCGGGGATCATGAAAATAGCGTTGAAAACGGAAAGGCGTTGTCCGCGAGGCTTCCGGCTTCTCTCATGACGACCCTATCGCTCCCTAGCGTCGAATGGATTCCCTTGTCACCCTTCTGGGCCGGTTTCACCCTCTAGTCGTCCACCTGCCGATCGGCATCCTTTTTCTCCTGGCGATTGTGGAGGTATTCACGTGGTTTCCGCGTTTCCCGCGGATTCCGGACCGGGTGAGGACCCTGATTCTGATCGTCGCAGCGATCTCAGCCATTGCAGCATCGGCCTTTGGATGGCTGCTCGCCCGTGGCGGGGAATATGATGCAGCGATCCTCGACAGGCACCGCTATCTTGGCATTGCCGCGACGGTGCTGGCACTTGGAATGCTGGTTTTTCAGCGGTTGCGCTGGCAGAGGACCTACACGGTTCTGTGGGTTTCAGCCCTGGCTGTGCTGTCGCTCGCAGGGCACTACGGTGGCTCTCTCACACACGGTTCGGACTACCTTGCCTTCCATTTTGGAAATGGCGCCCCAACGGCCGACCTTACAAAAGTGACGGTATTTGAGGGAGCAGTTCATCCCATTCTGGAACAGCGCTGTTTTGCGTGTCATGGTGCGAGCAAGAGCAATGGGGAGCTGCGCTATGACTCCTGGGAAGCCCTCGAGAAGGGCGGCAAGAACGGCCCGTCCTTCAAGGCAGGCAATTCCGCGGGCAGCCTGATGATCCAGCGGGCTCATCTTCCGCTGGAGGCGAAGGAACACATGCCGCCGAAAGGCAAACCGCAGCTTACCGAGAACGAGTTGTCCCTGCTTGAATGGTGGATCGATTCGGGTGCATCCCGGGATCTCAAGCTCGCCAATGCGGACATGCCCACCTACATCACCGAAATGCTGGTGGGGAAGTTTCCCGGGCTGCGCCCGCCGGTGCCGGAACGCGCGGCATCGCTCTCAAGTGCCATTGAACTCGAGAAGAAACTAGGCGTGATGATCCGTCCCCTTGCGGTGGACAGCCCCTGGTTCTCTGCCAATGCGCGCCAGGCGGGTGGCAGCTTCGGTGACGCTCAGCTTGAGTCCCTTGCGCCTGTGGCGCTGGCGCTGACCTCGCTGGATCTAGGTGAAACGGATGTCACCGATGAAGGGCTGAAGGCACTTGCGGCCATGAAGAACCTTCGCCGCCTGAGCCTTGATCGCACGAGGATTACGGATGCGGGGCTGCAGAATCTCTCCGGCCTGAAATACCTGGAGTATCTCAACGTGCATTCCACGGCAGTCACGGATGCAGGACTCGTCGCGCTCAAGCCCTTGAAGCAATTGCGTTCGCTCTATGTCTGGCAGACGAAGGTGACTCCTGCAGCGGTGGAGGGATTGAGCTCGCAACTCGTGGATCATCGGCGCATCAGACGTTTGGAGGACAAGATCGCCGACCTTGAGAACGAGATCAGAAACCAGCAGTTTAACGCCAATTTCGGCATCCGGACGGGCGCTGCCGCAAAGCCATCCGAGAAGCCGCATGCTGGTGAGACCGTGTCCGCAACAACGGCTTCCCCTCCGCTTCAACCCTGAGCAACTCCCTTTTCCCTATGCATACCCGTAGATCCTTCATCGGTCAGGTCGCTGCCACGGCAGCTTTAAGCACGATTCCGGCTCCCTTCATCCGCGCCTCACAGGGACGGCCTCTGGTGGTGGGCTCAGGCGAACACACCTATGAATGCGTTCACGATTGGCTGGTGCCGCCTGATGGCATGGTCTGGGGCGACACGCACGGCCTTTGTCAGGACAGTCAGGGCAACATCTATGTTGGCCACACGGTCAACAGCTCGAGCATGCGTCCCGAAACGGTCGTTGTGTACGATGCGAAGGGAAAGTTCATTCGCGCCTTTGGCGAGGAGTACCGGGGCGGACAGCACGGCCTGGATATTCGCAAGGAGAGCGGCAGGGAGGTCCTATACATCTGCGACACGACGCGGTCGCGTGTGGTCAAGACCACGCTCGATGGAAAGGTTCTTTGGTCCCATGGCTACCCGAAGGAAGATCCGGCGTATGCCGCTAAGCCGATTTCGTTCATTCCGACCAATGTCGCATTTGCTCCCAACGGCGATTTCTACATCGGCGATGGTTATGGCTCCCACCACATGATGCGCTTCTCGGAGAAAGGGAAATTCCTCGGGGAGATCGCCTCTCCAGGCAAGGGTGATGGTGAGCTCAACAATCCCCACGGACAATGGGTGGACACGCGCGGTAGTGAGCCTGTCCTGGTTGTGGCGGATCGCGGCAATCGCCGCATACAGACGTTCACGCTTGAGGGCAGGCATCTGAAAACAATTCAGGATGAGGCGCGCCTGCGCATGCCGTGTCACTTCCACGTTCGCGGCGACTGGATGGTTTGCCCTGACCTGGACAGCCAGGTGTGCATTCTGGACCGAGACTACAAAGTCGTTGCCCAACTCGGGGACGGTCGAGAGAACAACGGCAAGGTCGGGTCGCGTCGCTCACAAAAGCGCTCGGAATTCACCCCGGGACAATTCATCACACCCCACGACGCGATCTTCCTGCACAATGGCGACATTCTCGTTGCCGAATGGCTTCCGATCGGCCGGATCACCCTGCTCCGCAAAGTGGCCGGTTGATTGACGTGGCAAGCTGCTCGCAGCGCATGCGGGCAGCTTGATTCGTTTGTGTCGTCTGGACGGGAAGCCGTAGGACTGGGAGTGCTTTTGGGATTGTTTTCGCGCACGGCCAGTCGTTTGCTTGGGTCATGGCAGGCTCACACGAAACCTCTGCCAAGACCCCTTGGCACCTTTGGATGGTCGGAGTGCTGTCACTCCTTTGGAACGCAGTTGGCGCGATGGATTTCACCATGACCCAGGTGAAGAATGAATCCTGGATGAAGCACTTTACCCCTGAGCAGCTGGAGTATTTCTATGGTTTTCCACCGTGGGTGGTGGTGGCCTGGGGCGCGGCTACCTGGGGCAGTTTGTTTGGTTCGCTCTTGCTACTCTTGCGCCGAAGGCTCGCCGTGGTTGTCAATCTTGTGGTGCTTGTGGCCATGACGCTCACGTTTACGCACAACTATCTCTTGAGCGATGGAATGAGAATCATGGGCGGTGGGGGCGCACTGGCCTTCACTGCAATCATTGTTGTGATCGGCGTGTTCCTCTACGTCTACGCGCGGGCAATGGTGAGACGTGGTGTCCTTCGCTGAGAAGTGTGATGGCGGCACGTTGAATCAGATTGATCGAACGTCTTCGTGATTTCGCCTCGGATACGGTCGATTGTGGTCCGAGCGCTCGGACCTGACGACGGCTGTCGGCATTCCTTCAGGCTGACGAATCAGGCGTCGTTTGAAAAACGTGCGAGCAGGGAAAGTTCTTCGGCGATGTGGCGGTCGGCGCGGCAGCGGGGCATCCGGCCATGGCCTCCCCACTTGCCTGCAGTGCGCATCCACTGTTCAAAAAGGCCGGGCATTACCAATCGAACAACAGGTGCATCGAAATTCCGACCGTTTCGCTGTGTGGCGTAGTCCGAGTTGATGCGTTGGAGTTCAGCGTCGAGTTCCGCGGCAATGACGGGGCCGGTTGGCGTGACCACCGTCGGGGCCTTCAGTTCGATCCACCATTCGTGACGGCCCTTGGGTGTGCCGCCGGCTGAGATTTCGGAAAAGAGCGGAGCCACGTGAAAATTGACGATCGACCATCCGTGAGCCTGGCACACGGAGAGGAGCGCATCGGTGAGTTGCTTCTCGATCACCTGCTCACCGAAAACGTTCAACTGAAGCTTTGTCCGACCGACGTACATCAGGCGTGGGACATCCGTTGAAACAAAGCGTACGACATCGCCCATCACATAGCGGCAGAATCCTCCGGGGGTCGTCATCACGAGTGCGTAGTCCACACCCGTCTTGACCGCTGCGAGTGGCACCGTGCGACTGCCGAGTGGGCCGAGGCGCGCGTCGACGTATTCACGCATCGGCAGAAATTCGAAGAAGATACCCGCATCCGTCATGAGGCGGAGGCCGAAGGTGGCATCGGCGTCCTGTGCGGCGATGTAACCCTCGGACGAGGGATAGACCTCGTGGAAATTGACGTGCGGTCCGAGAATGGCGCGAATGCCCTCGGCAAAGGGACCGATGGGAACACCGCCGTGGACAAAGCATTCAAGGTTGGGCCAGACCGCTTTCAGGTAGGTCGGACGCACCTTGCCCTGCACGCTTCGTGCAAGAACGGCCTCAGCAAGAATCTGGATCCAGTTCGGAATTCCGGCTATCAGGGTAATGTCCCTTCCCACTGTGCGCTCGGCGATTGCATTGATCTTCTGCTGCCAGTCCGGGATTCGAGCGATCTCCTCGCCAGGCTCATAGTACAATTCGTCTGCCCATTTGGGCAGGTTTAGCGTGGCGATTCCGCTCAGGTCGCACGCGTAGGCCATATGGCCGTTTCCCCCATCAACAGGCAGCGGAGCCGGTGAACCACCAAGGTAGAGATGACGCCCTTGAAAAATGCCCGTGTGTCCGACGCGGGCAGTATAATAGAACAGGGATTCCTTGCCGGCCTTGCGAAAATGTTGGAGCAAGGCTTCGGTGACCGGGATGAGTTTGGATCGTCCGAAGGTAGTGCCGCTCGTACTTATGAAGAGGGAACAAGCGCCCGGCCAGAGAACGTTTGCCTCACCGGCTTTGATTCGCTCGATGTAGGGAAGAAACTCCTCATAGACGCGAAGCGGTACCCGACGTTGGAAGCCGTCGTAGGGCAGCGTGCTGTCCAGCTCCATGTCCTGGCCGAAGGCCGTGCCCGCGATGCGCTTCAGAAGGTGTTTGTATGCGGTTTCCTGTTCGCGTAACCCATTTGTCCCCTTCTTCAAACGGCGGGAGATGCGAGTCGTCATGATACTCGCGCCGAAATGGATGAATTTGCGTTTGATGGCGGACATACCGATCTTATCGGCCGGGAAGAATCCTGACCGTGCCGTCAGAACAGCAGCCTGTTAGCTGCGCCCGTGGCAAGTCCTTTCAATCGGTCAACCAACGCGTTACATTTATTTGAGTTCGCCAGGCATTCGCTAAGAATTCGTCAATATTTCAGAGGTTTGAGTTTCCGCCATTTTCCGTGCATTCGCTCAGGGATGTCCCTGCCGCCCATTATCCATGAGGACGATGCCATGATTGCGTTCGACAAACCGAGCGGCCTCTTGGTGGCGCCGGATCGCTGGGACAAGTCACGCGGGAATCTGATGGGTAACGTCCATGCGGCGCTGGGGAAGGGCGTTGCGAATGTCCACAGGCTGGATGCGGATACCAGCGGCGTGCTGCTTTGCGCAAAGACGAAACCGGCATTGGATTTTCTGAGTGGGCAGTTCCAGTCGAAGTCGGTGGGCAAGGTCTATCACGCCTTGGTTGTTGTTCCGCCTGTGGAAGAGGCGATGAAGGTCATTGCCGCGGTTCGCGACGATTCCGGACTGCTGCCGGAAACGTTCAGCATCGATCTGGCGCTGGATCAGGACGAGGCGCATCCGGGTCGCATGCGGGTTTTCAAGAAGAGAGGAGGAAAGCCATCGCTGACGGATTTTCGAACCTTGGAGCGCTTTCAGACCGGGCGGGGGCAACGTTTCGCCTGGGTCGAGTGTCGACCACACACGGGGAGGACGCATCAGTTGCGGGTGCATCTGGCCGCCGCCGGGGCTCCCATTCTCGGTGATCGGTTCTACGGTATTCCGGAAGCCGGTTTGAAACTCTCCGAACTCAAGCGCGGCTACAAGAATCGCGATGACGAAAAGCCCCTGTTGCAGCGGCTTGCGTTGCATGCGAGCGAGCTCACGGTCAGGCATCCTGATACACTTGAGCCCATGAGGCTGCGGGCAGAACTTCCCCACGAGTTTGAGGTTGCGCTCAAGTACCTGAGGAAGTTCGCGTCACAACCTTGCCGTCGACCCGGCGGTGGACACACTGGCGACTCATGACCTTGCAGGAACGGCTTGGCCGGCACCTCGGAAAAGTCCCGGATACGGCGCGCGCCATCTGGGTTGCTCCCAACGCGACGGTGGTCGGTGATGTCACGCTGGAATCACAGAGCAGCGTTTTCTACGGCGCGGTACTGCGCGGCGACATCGCGCGCATAGTTGTCGGGGAGGGGAGCAATATTCAGGACAATGCCGTCGTGCATCTGGCGGATGATCTGGACGCGATCATCGGAAGGTGGTGCACGATTGGGCACTGTGCCATTGTGCATGCGTGCACGATTGAAGATGAATGCCTGATTGGGATGGGAGCGACGGTTCTCGATGGTGCTGTCATTGGTGCCCGCAGCATTGTAGGGGCCGGTGCCGTGGTGAAGCAGCGAATGGTCGTGCCACCCGGCTCGATGGTTCTCGGTACGCCAGCGCGCATTGTGCGCTCGCTGACTCCGGAGGAGATGGCCGGTCTGCGGCCCTGGGCGGAAAAATACGTTCACGTGGCAAGAGCCCACGCGGCGGGCAAAGCTTGAAAACAGTGTTCGGCGTGGCGCCGCTGCTTCCGATTCTTGCATTTCCGTTACCTAAAAATGCCTCACCTTTCAAGGTGGTGCCCGGAGAGGGGATCGAACCCACACGCCTTTAGAGGGCGACGGATTTTGAGTCCGTTGCGTCTGCCAATTCCGCCATCCGGGCTGGAAAGAGGGTCATGCGATGCGAAATTGCCGGGGCTGGCAAGCCATGATTCTTGCATTGGCAAAGCAATGTGTGCCTTGCGAATGCGACCGGGCACCTGCGTCTGGAAGGAGCCTCAAGGGAATGCAGGCGTGCGGCGTGCCTGATGCTCTATAGCGCTTTCGGAATCGACGAGGTCAGGATCTCCGGCACATCCGTGGTGACCAGAATGTTGTCTTCGATTCTAACGCCGCCGATCTCCATCAAGGGCTCGATGCGTTTCCAGTCGACGCAGTCGTGAAACCGTTCCCGCCGTGCAGGGTCGTTGAGCAGTGTGGGGATAAAGTAGATACCCGGTTCGACGGTGATGACATAACCAGGCATCAACGGCAGATCGGTGCGGAGCGTTTGCAATGCGGGACGAGGATCCTTGGGGCGGCCGGGTAGCGTGCCGCTCGCATCGCGCACTCCGAGCCCGACAAGGTGTCCGAGTCCGTGAGGAAAAAACAGCGTGTGCGCGTTGCGGTCGACCAGTGATTCGGGAGTTCCGAGGAGGATTCCCATGTCGACGAGCCCAGAGGAGATTTCCAAAGCCGCCTTGAAGTGGATGTCTTTCCACTCTGCGCCTGTGCGACAGCGCGAGATGGCGGCCTCCTCGACGGAAAGCACCAGTGCGTGAAGATCGCGTTGAAAGGCGGTAGGGTTGCCACCGGCCACGAAGGTGCGCGTGACATCGCACACGTAGCGGTCGATTTCCGCTCCGGCGTCGATGAGAACAAATTCACCCGCTGCGATCATTCGATCGCTTGGATCAAAGTGAAGTACCGCGGCATTGGGGCCGCTGCCGACGATGGATCCGTAACCGGTCCGGCGGGCACCGGCGTGGAAGAATTCTGTTTCGAGAGTGATCTGGAGACTCCGCTCAGTGGTCGGTTGGAATTCCGCTCCCAGGCGGGCCCGGACAGCCGTGTAGCCCGCAGCGGTGCAGGTTGCAGCCTTGCGGAGGAGTCCCAGTTCAAGCGCGTCCTTGGGGCGCCTGGCGTGACGGAAATGTTCGCGGACGCGTTTTGTCCGTTCATCGCGATCGGAGATGTCCATTGCGCGCGGCGGTGCGCCCAGTCTGACGATGGGACGTGCGCGTTCCTTGAGCCATGCGGTCAACCCTGCGATCGGCTCACCTGGCGATTGTTTGCGTCCCTCCCAGATCCGCTCATTTTCCGTGAGTGAAGGCACGAATGATCGCCATTGTCCGCCGTGGTTGGCGGCGGGGTCGAAGGCGACGATTCCACCGGGGCATTCGAGCGCAGTCAGGTAGTAGTATTCCGCGTGTGCGCGAAAGGGATAGGTTTGGTCAGTGTTCTCGGGCAGCGGAATGGGCTCGCCTGCGTGGACCAGGAGCACGGCATCGCCGATGACCGGTGTAACAGCATCCTGGATACATTTCCGGCGTGCCTGAAGCACAGGGTCATCAAATGGCAGCATGAGGCAGCCTGCGGGGAACGGGTTGTTGGGGCAAATCCCACGGGTGTGGGCAGATGCCGTGCGAGGTGCGGTCTATTTCTTCTTTTTGCCCTTTTTTCCGGACTTGGCTCGCGTGGGCAGGACCATCACGGGACATTTCGATCGCTTGAGCACACCCTGGGTGGTGCTGCCTACGAGAAGGTCATAGAAAGCTGTGTGGCCATGCGATCCCATGACGATGTAGCTGGCGTTTGTGCGTTCGGCTTCCTTGAGGATCGAAGCGATCGGAGCACCGGTAGTAACGATGCCGTCAGCTTCCAGGCCCTTCTTTGCGAGACGGGCTTTTTGTCGGTCCAGATTCTTGGTCGCGGCCTTTTCGCTAATGACCATAAGTTCCTGGACATTATCCAAGCCAACGCCGAAGTCGCTGGTAACGACGGGAGGCTGCACCACATGAAGAAGCACGATGCGTGCGCTGAGGATGCCAGCGAGTTCGGAGGCCGCCTTAACGACGTCGTCACTCGCGCTAGAGAAATCGATGGGCGCCAAGATGGTTTTCATAGGTCGTTTGACACGTGTGAACTCCGTTTGTTCAAAACAGACAGCAACTTCCGCGGATTTGATTGGCTTCGGGAGGGGGCAGTTTGGGACCTTTGAATTTGTGGAGATCCGGTCGGGAGGAAGGGGAAAAAAGCGCTTGCCTCTGGCGGAGGCATAGGGCTCTCTGACCGTTCACTTGTTCGGGCCGTAGCGTAGCCTGGTAGCGCGCTTGCATGGGGTGCAAGAGGTCGCGAGTTCGAATCTCGCCGGCCCGACCATTTGATTTCCGCTGGGCGAAGGATTTTTCCAAGGGATGTGTGTGCCTAAGTCTTGGAGCAGAGGCAAGGGTTTGAGGGGTGGATGGCATCGGTTTTTCCCTGCGGCGTGGTGGTGAAGATCGAAATTGCGCGCTCTGCAGGTGGAGGCGGGTGGCTACATTTCGGTTGGTCTCGGGCCGGATAACGTTAGTGTTTGGGCATGACCTTGCCTGCTCCTGTTGTCTTTCTGCCGGGGATCATGGGAAGCACCCTCCGGGACGAGTATCCGGTGGATCCGGAGAATGTCTGGTCCGTGCTGAAGGCAGCGACAAAAAGCTATGAGCGCATCACATTGCATCCCGACAATGTGCAGTTTGAACTGGTTGAACCGGCCCGCGTGGCGCGCGATCAGGTTTTCCAGCTTTTCTATGGCGAGATCATCGAAGAGCTTCGGCACAATCTGACCCAGGATCCGGAGAGGCCAGTCCCGGTGTATCCCTTTGCCTATGATTGGAGGCAGCCGCTCGATGTGATTGAGGCGGAACTCGCCGGCTTTGTCAGCGAGGTCATTGCCCGAACCAGTCTGATGCGGCATTACCACGCCGACGGGTTTAGTCCCAGGACGGGAAAGGTGAATCTTGTCGCCCATTCGATGGGAGGGCTGATTGTTGCTGGGTATTTGGCGCGTGAGGGGTTCAAGGCGGTCGACAAAGTGGCGTCGCTCGCGTCACCCTTCCGCGGGTCGCTCGAGTCGATTGCCAAGGTGGCGATTGGCGTTGGCGGCTTCAGTCTCTCCAGCGGTGGTTCCCGCGAGCGCGAGGCGGCGCGGCTGACTCCCTCGCTTTACCACTTGTTGCCGTCCTACGATGGCGCTGTCACTGCCGATACTGGCCTTGAAGAGGACATCTTTCTGCCGCAGGCGTGGCAGCCCGGCATACTGGAGACGCTGGCGACGTTTGTCACCCGCTATGGCCTGCGGCCAGAGGAGCCACGCGTGGAGGCCGACAAGTTGCTGGAATCCATGCTCGATCGCGCCTGGCGGCACCGTCGCCGCATTGAGCGCCTCAAGCTGCCTGACCCCCGCAAGTGGCTTTGCGTGGTCGGAGTCGATGCGGAAACACGGGTGGGCATGTCGATCAAGCAGGACGCAAGCGGCAAACCCAGGTTTGAACTCGGCAATCCGAAGAACGAGTGGAGTGGTATCAACAGGATCAATACAGGAGACAATACGGTACCGTACCTCGGAGCGAGATGTGCATTTGTCCCCGCGGAGCAGGTCGTGTGCGTGACGCCGGGCGATTTTGGCTTCTTTGAGTTTGGCGACCAGTTGCTCAGCAAACTTGGGTTTCACAGTGCGCTGTCCAGCATGAATCTGGTGCAGCGCCTTGTTACTTCGCACTTCCTTGGGCGCCCTCAAGGGAAACCCGGAGGGCATCCATCGCCCGAGATTGATCCTGGGGATTGGAATCCGCCCATCAGCGGGCTCCTGCCCAAGTAAGGGCCTGAGCCCAAGGCGTGGCGGCCCTGAAATGGGTATGCGCCGGCCTAGCCGGAGCTGTTCGGGAGGATCAGTCTGATCAGACGGATCGGACCGATCTGTATTTGCTGAAAACCGTGGAAGGCCCGCACAAGAAACTTCGCCCAAGTGGCGGTTACCGCAAGACCGCCAGCTTTCAGACTGCCACGCTCATCTATGACGCCACGGTACGGTTTTGCGAGAAATTCCTGGATGCCCGCTCGCGCACCGTGGACCAAATGGTGCAGGCAGCACGCTCGGGTCGCCAGAACATCGCCGAAGGCAGCCGAGCCTCTGCGACCAGTTCGCAAACCGAGCTGCGCCTGGTGAATGTGGCCCGCGCCAGTCTCGAGGAATTGCTGCTCGACTATGAGGACTACCTGCGCCACCGCCGTCTGGCGCTGTGGGCGCACGACAGCCCTGAGGCAAGCAAAGTGCGGGCGGTTGCCGCACGC
>JACTNC010000035.1 GCA_014584295.1 Verrucomicrobiota bacterium | reverse complement strand
ATTGCCACATCGGCGTTCGCGCAGGCTCCTTTTCCAGGCCTTAAAGAGGTCATGACCGAGGCGGAATGGAAGCGCGCAGGGCTCGATCGCCTGACAGCCGACGAAATCGGCGTGATCGATGCGGCCATCATCAGGCATCAGCGTCTGACGACCTCGAACCTCCTTCCCGCCATCACTGAGGCGCGAAAGAAGGCGGAGGAAGAGACAATCGTCATCGCACCCATGCCAGATCGTTCCCAGAACTGGGCTGAACGCATGGGACTTCCCTTCAGCGGCGGTGACTGGAGATCGTATCCTCCGCTCAAAGCCAAGGTTGTCGCCATGGAGGGGCCCAACCGTTTCCGTCTCGACAACAACCAGGTATGGGAGGGTCAGGAAACAATCACCTACGAACTTGTCGGGCGAAACATCGAAATCCAGGCACGCCCCGCGGGCAGCTTTGCGCTCCAGATCGACGGCATAAACACCACGCTCCGCGTCCGCCGGATTCGTTGACCCGCGCATGTTCTCGATCGAGAACGACCAACTGGTCGTCGACCTTCTCAATCCCGCCACCGATCGCGAGCGCCTCGGAACGCGCTATTGCCATGGCGGCTACATCTGGCAGGTACGCAGTCGCCGGGCAGGTCCCTTGTTCACGGGCCCGCAGTGGCCATCCGCAACACCCACGACGTTCAACGGACAGGGACTTCCGGAATCCTTTCGCCACCACTCCCGCAGCGGTCAGCCGCTGACCTGGAAGGGCGATCGCGGCGTCGCGCTGGGCATCGGGGAACTTGCGAGGAACGCCACCGGAGAAATTGAACTCGTCTCTCCCTGCACGTGGTCGGTGACGCACCACTCGGGCAGGATGGATTTCCACACTGTTCACTCTGCCGTGGGTTTTCACTACGATCTCGTGCGCACGGTGCAACTCGTCGATCGAACGCTGACCTCGACCTCGCAGCTCACCAATCTCTCAGACTCCCCGCTCGCGCTGCAGTGGTTTGCGCACCCGTTTTTTGCGCTGACCGATCGCCTGATCGATGTCCGGCTCCCTGAAGGCACGACACTTCAGGAAAATCCCGGCTACACGCTCACCGGACGCGAACTCCGCTTCAAACGGCGCTTCGAACACGAGCGAGACGGACACATGGACCTGCTTCATTTGCCCGCCGGCCAGCGTCTCGTGGCGAGACTCAGCCATCCCGCCCTGGACCACATTGAGGTGTCGACGGATTTTTCCCCGAGCGAAACCGTCATCTGGGCAAACGACGCCACCTTCTCCATCGAGCCCTACCGCGCACTCCACATTCCTCACGGCAAGACCGAAACCTGGTCCATCACCTATCGACTGGGCAAAGAATCCTGAGAAGCCCATCGGGCATCACAGCCCGTCCAAAACAATCGCCACCAGGGTCACGCTTCGTTGTGACCAGGACCGCCCACCGCATACCCACGCCGGACATTTCCCATTGGCATCATCTTTCATCAACCCACCTCTTTTCATCCGCAATCCCCCCTTGGAGGGTCACGCTTCGTCGTGACCGGTTTGAGAGCAGCGGAATTCTACCCCTTGAATCGCACGCCCCAACAATTTGCCGCTTTGCTGAAATCAAAACGAGGACCTGGGATCTCCCGCCACCCTCCCGATCCCAATCCGGGCACGACGAAGCGTGCCCCTCCCGTTCGGGGAAGAGATGATTCTCTCCTCCGCCGATTAAACCACCCCACATCCACATCATCCGCAGATTTCGTTGATGGACGCAGATTCAAGAAGGCAATCCAAGAGAGCACCGACTGCACAGAATCCAATCCCTCTCACTCCATGCATTTCGACACAATACTAACTTCTGACCTCCGACCTCTGACCTCTGCCCTCCCCCCGGATGCCTTCAATCCGCTCCGCATCCGGGACATCTTTGGTGGAAACGTGATCTGACGTCCCGCCACTTTCCTTTCCGCTCGACCGGTCGCCTCGTTCTGCAACATCCTTTGGCGCGCTTTCGCCACATGACTGTCCTGCGTCGATCGCCCCTCCTCGCGCTTCTGCTCCCGCTCCTTCCCGCGCTGCTTCCGGCGCAGGGTCGTCCTTCCGCACGGCCGGTGTCGTGGCTCGATTCCATCGCGGTGATCGCAAGCTCCGCCGTTGCGCGTACCGAAAACATCAGCCGCACGTTCAACGAAGCCACTCGCAAGGACGCCACCACATGGGACTTCATGCTCACGGGGAGCACGCGTCGGCAGGTCAGCAGAGAAACGACGCTCGGCCTTTCCGCAGAGGCCGGAACCTTCCTTGAACCGAGTTTCGATCGCAACAATCGCTCATCGCTCGGCGGACGTGCCATTGCCCAGTGGAAATTCGGCATCGGGCCCTTCGCCCCGGTTCTCCAGGGTGAGATCGGCCTTATCTATCAGGCGACACGCCTCGGCTCCGCACGCGGCTTTACCACGGAGGTCAGCCTGCGTGCCGCCAAGCGCATCACCTCTGAGGTGCGGACGAGCGTCTTCGCGCGCTGGTCGGATCATGCTGCCAAGGGACGCACATTCGACACCACGCAATTCGTAAGCGGGGTTGATGTGACCTGGGACTTCGCCGAGCAATGGTCGCTCTCGGCCTCGGCCGGCTGGCAGGACGGCGACCTTGTCGTCAATGCGAGCCCGGGAGTCTGGGCCGCCGCGCTCGCCGATGCTCTCAATCCACGCGCCACCGCATATTATCAATCGCTCGATCGCGAAGTCACCGAACTCTACGGTCCCGGCTGGGTATCCTACAGGAACGAAGCCCGCACCAACCTCTGGTCGGCCGCCCTCGCCTATCGTCCGTCAAACGAACTCACGGTAGAGCTTCGTCTGTCGGACCTGTACGTCGTCAACCACCTCGGTGCGCGTTATCCGTCGCGATCCTGGGGCCTCTCGGCATCCTGGCACTTCTGATGCCTCTAATCGATTTCCGGTCGATGCGCTTCCTTCGAATCCCAACAACCCTCGCCAGCGTCGCCTTTGCCCTCGGCATGGGCACAACCTGCGGCAACCTGCGCGGTGATGTGCCGTTGAGTATCACGGTACGGACTGCAAAGGGAGAAGCGGTGGCCGATGCCGCTTTCGCCCTCATTCCGCTCGACTCAAACGCGCCCTCGGCTCCTGCAGACTCCCGAGCCCACGCTGAAGTCGTGCAACAGAAGGAGGAATTCATTCCCTATGTCACCGTGGTGCAGGCAGGGACGCACGTGGAATTTCCGAATCGCGACTCGGTCCAGCATCACGTGTATTCCCTTTCGAAGGCGAAGAAGTTCGAGTTGCCACTCTACGATCCAGGCCGGAGTGAATCCCTGGTTTTCGACGTCTCGGGAACAGTCACTCTGGGCTGTAACATCCACGACTGGAACTTCGGCGGAGGGCACGGCAACCGTATCCGCCCCGCCGGGACGCTACCGGGCGGAACTCCTGCACCCACGGCTCTCGAAGCCCGTTTCAGAGGAAATTGTCCTCAAGGAGGGCGATGCCGCCACCCGCGCCTTCACGATTTCGCTGAAACCCGATCGCCGCATACGAAGGCATTCCGATTCAAAGTCCGGCGGCTATCCCTGACGCTGTGACGGGAAGACCGAAAATCCACGCGGAGCCCACAGACCGAAATCGCACCTTCGACAGGCGGTGCGCCGCGCCATTCTGTTGGCAGGCGGCTTGAGAAAACTCCGCCTGAACCTCATGGCCTGGTTTCGCTTTCGTCGTTTCAGTCGCCGCCTGCTGCTCCTTCTGGTCGGCCTGATGGCACTCGTGCAGTTGGCCGTCTTCACGGCGATTTCCACGGCCAATCACAGCAACGCAGTCGCGCACATCGAGGAGAATCTTCGCACCGGCGCGCGGCTGTTCGAGAATGCCCTCGACGAACGCATTGAGTTTCTCATGGGGAGCGCGGCTCTGATGAGCGGCGACTCCGCCATCAAGTCGCTCCTGATCCGCAACCCCGATCCACAAACCCTGCGCTCGATCCTGCTGAGCTATACCGAGCGCGTAAAGGCGCGGACCATAGGCCTGTTTTCTCCGGAGGGTGCACTTCTCGGATCGACCAACGACCTGCTCGGCGTCGCACAGGCCCAGCCGTTTCAGGCTCTCATCGAAAAGGCCTCTGACAGCGAAACCGAGACGGCCAGCGGCTTTGCCTACCTTGCGGATCAACTGCATGTACTGGTCGTCGTTCCCCTCTATGCACCCAAGCCCGATGTCGCCGCCTGGTTCGGGATCGCCTATCCCATCGACGCGGCGTTTGCACAAGCGATACGGGACCTCACGCGCCTCGATGTGACCTTCGGTTCGAATCCCGGAGAAGGCAGCCCTCGCGTGCTCTCAAGCACCCTCGGCAAGGAGGACGCGGTTGCGGTTGCACGGGAGCCGGAGTCAAACCCGGAGGCCCGCAAGAACGGCACCATCGTAGCACTTGGCGGTGAGCCCTATGTCACCCGATATGCGCCCCTCCCGCTGCTCAACGGTCTGCCCGCGCGCCTCGCGTTGCAGCGTTCGCTCAATGCCGAACTCGAGCCCGCCCGCGCGCTTCAGCGAGTCGTCATGCTGATTTCCGTGGGAGCACTCATTGCAGCATCGCTTGCATCCCTTCTCCTCGCCCGAAGCGTCAGTCAACCCCTGCAGGCGCTTGCCGCGCACACCCGGCACGTGGCCGCGGGCGACTACACCGCGCAGATACAACTCGACCGCGTCGACGAATTCGGCGCATTGGCCTCCGCATTCAATCACATGACCGACGGTCTGGCCGAACGTGATCGCGTGCGCAGCCTGCTCGGCAAGGTGGTCTCACCGGAGATCGCCACCCAACTCCTGAAGTCCGATCTCACCCTCGGCGGCGAGGAGCGCGAGGTGACCATCCTGTTCTGCGATCTCCGCAACTTCACCGGCCTGAGCGAGGGCCTCTCCCCGACGGATCTGCTTGCCCTCCTGAATCGCTACCTCGATCGCATGAGTGTGATTGTCGAACGCAATGGCGGCGTGATCGACAAGTACATCGGCGATGCAATCATGGCCCTCTTCGGTGCACCCATGCCATCGAGCCATGCAGCTCAGCAGGCACTGGAGACCGCCTGTGAAATGGCTCGTGAACTCGAGAAATTGAATCACGACCTCGCATCCGAGGGCTCCACGACGCTGGCGTTCGGCATCGGCATCAACACCGCGCGTGTGATTGCGGGAAACATGGGATCGAAGACACGCCTCAATTACACCGTGATCGGAGACGGCGTGAACCTGGCCGCGCGCCTGGAGGCACTCACCCGCGATCCGCAATACGCCACCCCCATCATCTTCAGCGAATCCACCTTGCACGCGATCCCCCACCCCCCGCCCGTGCGCGAACTCGGCCGGGTAAACGTCAAGGGCAAGACCCAACCCGTCACCATCTACACACTCGCCGACCCTCCCTCCGCCTGCCCGTCACCCCCGCAATAGCCCACCCGCAATTGTCTATCGGCCAAAGGACTTGATCATTCCAATCCCCCCCTGAAGCCACGCTCCCCCTGGGCACGCTTCGTCGTGACCGGGATCGCCCACCGCATTACGACGCCGGACATTTCTCGCCGGCATCACCTCTCACCAACCCATCAAACCCATTTCATCCGCAGATTTCACTGACAGACGCAGATTCAAGAAATCGATCCATGTTAACCACAGATCGCACAGATTACACAGAATCCAAACCTCCTCACTCCGTGCATTCCGTGCATTCCGTGCACTCTGTGGTCAATGCTCTGATCAAAAACTCATTGCCACAGATAACGATGGATGCCGGTTGAACCTCACCCCACCAAACCGCAAATCTGCGAAAATCTGCGCCCTCTGCGGATTCCATTTCCGAAACTCACTTTCTATTCCCTGAGCGACCGGCGCGGAAATTGCCGACGGCCTCGCTTGTCATGATGGCGCGGCCGTAAAGCCGGAGGATGTCGATCGCAGGATTGACCTTCATGCGCCGGGCACCATTCGGAGCCCGCAGGTTCGGGCTGAAACGTCCCCAACCAAACTGTCGCTCCTCGCCGCCATCTGAGAACGCTCCGTCAACGACAAAGGAAATGATCTTCGGGCCGCCATCGACGATGATGGCCATGTGCTGGCGTTGCCCAGGCCTGAGCGCGGCCGCGTCGCAATCCCAGCTCGATTCGCTGCGTCCATCATTCATGGTCAAACGCACGGTTCTTCGTGAGGTCGTCTCGACCCAAAGGCCGCGACCATAGGCATCACGGCTGTCGAGGAGAACCTGCCCGGTTGCGAGATCAGGAAGCGTGAACCAGAAATCGAGGCTGAATCCCGCACGCTGGTCCTCCCCGCCGTAGTCGGCTCGCGTTTCTGAACGAACCAGAAAAGCCGGGAGCTCGGGCCAGGGAATCTCCCGTGGGATGCGACCGCTTTCCTCACAGACGAGCAGCCCCTCGCGCGAAACTGTCTCCGCCTCGAACTGCCCGAACAAGCGCTCCAGAAATCCGGCCGGGATCTCATGCACACGCGCAATATGTTTCTGCGTTTCCGTCACGAAGAATCGACCGTCTTCTTCGACAAGATCCGGGTAGCTCATGCGGATGAAGGGATCGTCGTCATAGAGAAGCATCTCCGGCTGCGACCACTCCAGCACCATGCCTGCCGGGGTATCGCGTTCCCGGCCTGCGAGCACCCACGCCGGATTGCGATCGTGATAGGGGCTGGCGGCAGGATTGTTGGCCGCGCTCATCCGGGCTACAAATGAGCCGCCGTGGTTGTGGAACCAGTAGAGAAACTGCCCGTTCGTACACCGCCACACGAAGTTCGCGGCGCGCGGGTGTTTCACACGGCGCCCCCCCGCGGTGTAGGTCAGATATTCCGGAGTCGTCCACGTGTGTCCGTCGTTGCGGCTGTACGCACACGCCGGCCACCCATCCACGGTGCGATATACGGAAAACATCGATCCATCGCTGAGGGCCACCAGACTCTGCTCCTCGGCAATCCGTCCCCCGCCTGGCGGGGCGCGCAATCCGATGTCGCCGTCAGGCAGGGTTTCGAAAACGATCTTAGCCGGATCGCGCTCTGTCAGGATGTTCGTGCTGCGCAGGAATACGCCCTCGGACTGCGCAAAAAAACCTGCACCCATCGCACCCACCTTGTGCAGCGGCACATAAACCGCGCCCTTCAGCACAAGCGGCCGGCCGACGTTCCAGAAGAAGCGGACCCTGCCCCGGTAGACATTGTTGCGATCACACGCGAATTCGCGAACAGGCACCTTCTGATGCTGCCGCGACCAGGTACGACCATGGTCATCGGAATACTTGAAGACATAATCACCGAGGGAGTCCACGCGTTTGAAAACCTCGCCGGTCTCGGCCTTCACCTCGCGCAGGCGCTCCGTGTTGAAGTTGTAGAAGGCGTACACGCGACCGTAGGGAGTCTTCAGCAGCACCGCATAACTCGCCTCCGGGCCATCGGCCGGCTCGATATTGACGGCAGGTTCCCAGGTCCTCCCGTGATCGGTGCTGCGCATCGAAACAACATGCTGACCCGGCGCGCCTTCACTGCCCTGTCCCGTGGTGATCACGCACAACCAGGCACCGTCATCCGTACGCACCAGGTATGGCTGGTCGGCGTAGCCCTCGCTTGGAATGATGTGCCCATTGGAGAGATGCCGGAAATCCTTCGCGACAACTGCCAGATCCTCGGCTCCCTGCGCGAGCAGCAGACCCACAAGAGCGAAGACCACCAGAGCGAGAAATCGTTTCATGAGAGGGAAGACACCAGTTACCCACAACAAACACCACCCTGCAGGGGCACGCTCCGTCGTGACCGGTAGGGATGGAATGGAGTTTGAGATACCGAATCGCACAAGAACGCACAGGCAACACACGATTGGCAGAATGAGGCAAGGGATCGACGCTTGAATGCATGCAGCATCACCAGGCCCCCCCCTGGAGGGTCACGCTTCGTCGTGACCGGAACCGCCCATCGCATTACGACGCCGGACATTTTCACCAACGCATCACCTCTCACCAACCCACCAAACCCATTTCATCCGCAGACTTCACTGACAGACGCCGATTCAAGAAATCAATCCGTGCATTCCGTGCACTCTGTGGTCAATGCTCTGATCAAAAACTCATTGGCCACAGATAACGATGGATGCCGATTGAACCTCACCCCACCAAACCGCAAATCTGCGAAAATCTGCGCCCTCTGCGGATCCCTATCTCTGGTTTGCCCTCGTTTACCCTCCAATCCGGGCACGACGAAGCGTGCCCCTCCCGTTCGGGGAGGATGTCAATCTTGAGCTCGGGAATGATGCCAATGCTCGGTACGCATTCCAAACCACTCCCCAATCCAATCTATCCGCAATCCCCCCCCTGGAGGGTCACGCTTCGTCGTGACCGGGATCGCCCACCGCATTACGACGCCGGACATTTCCCCCCGGCATCACCTTTCACCAACCCACCAAACCCACCTCATCCGCAGATTTCGCTGATGGGCGCAGATTCAGGAATCGATCCCTGCTAACCACAGAACGCACAGATTACACAGTATCCAAACCTCCTCACTCCGTGCATTCTGTGGTCAAAGCTCCGATCCAAAACCTATTGACCACAAATGACGGCAGACACCGATTGAACCTCACCCCACCAAACCGCAAATCTGCGAAAATCCGCGCCATCTGCGGATCCCTATCTCTGGTCTGCCCTGGTTTCATCCCAATCCGGGCACGACGAAGCGCGCCCCTCCACGGAACTGCCTCAATTGCCATGTGTTTAGTCTGTAGCGCGGCGGCGGATTTCGCTCTGACGCATCATTTCCGCCAAATCGGTCGCGGGGCGGATTTCCCAAGGGCCAAATTTGGCACCCGGGTGTCGTGAGATCAGTTCAACAGCGTCGCTCCGATGCACGGACGTGAGGATTCACTCACCGATGGAGCAGCTCCAGGTTGGACAGGGTCATGTTCTCGGCGACCGCGGTATGCGGGACGATCGCGTATCGCCATGGTTTGCCCCCGTTTGCCGTCGAGTACGCAGTTGCACGCTCGCACCAGGCTTTGGCGGCCGCCTTCTTGCTTAGAACTTCCGGATCGTCCGGCTCTTTACAAAGGGGTGAGTTGAACGCGAAGAGAGCCGCATCAACCTGGTGCGGATTCAGGTCCACCTGCGCACCCGCTACCGCCCCGGCCAGCTTCTCAAGTGAGTCGGCAGAGCACCGCTTGGTCAGCTCGTGGGCAAAGTATTTTGCGTGGTAATCGGTGGACACGAGAGGTTGCGGTCAGGGAAAATACGTTTGGGGAAAAGGGCCGATAACAATGATACTCTTAAATCTGCGCGGTTGGACAAGCCGCATCGCACCACGAGACCTCTGCTGCTCTGCCGACTGGCCGTCACTCCAGATATTCCCAATCCGACTGCGCTGCGGCGGGCAGCGGCGCCAGCCAAATGTTTCGAAACGGGAACCTCTTCCTGCATGGACGCAGGAACGGCCTGTGCACGCGTTTTATGCTCTTCCGGAGAAGGTAGTGCGACCCGCGATACAAGGTCTTCAGCACGATCAGTTTTTCGGCTGGGGAAATCTTGAAAATGTATAGAATCTCACCGTAGACCACGAGAAGGGTTCTGTCGCCGCCTGCAAGAATCGCCTCAGGAGCATCGCTCAGCCTGTGACCGGATTCGACAACGGTGCCTTGAACAAGCGCTCGTTCGGCCATGCGCTTCGTTGCGCGGTTTTTCCAATGGAGGCGCTCTCGCGCACGTTGCATGGCGTGGTGACTGACTCTTAGCTGATCTTGCAAGGGGAGGTTGAGCTGTGGGAGGAGAGTTGGGTTGTTCATGTTGAGAAAGGTCGATTGATGCCTGAAGCCAGTTTTTCGAATTTACAGCTCCTCGGAGAGATCTGCCCAATGTCCACGCCCCAAGGTCCAGATACCCTGCTGCGTCTCCCGTAGGATCACAGAGGCACCATCCAAAATCCTCTCAGATTCGTAGAACTTCCGGATCATGCCTCGTTCACGGAGCTCATTGCCCTGTTGGCAAAGCTCTGTCTCAAACCGCGAGCCGTCCGGAAGCTCGATTGAGAACCTTTCCCCGTCTTTCACCATTCCGCGCGTCCTCGCATCGGTGAGCGCCAGAACAGACTGATCGATCATTTCCTGACTCACATGCACCGAGATCGTGCGAAGACCGGAGCTGCTCATGCTCACGCAGTCCGTATCCAACTCCAATAGGTCGGTGAGCATCGTGATCGCACGCTCACGATTTTCAGCGAGGGCTCTCATGTGGGCCTGCAACAGTTTGATGCCTTTGGCGAATCCCTGAATACGATCGATGCGCTTCTCTGCTTCGGCAACATCGAGCACTTCCTGCCTTGCAAGGCCAGCGATAGCGTCCATGTGAATCTTCATGTCGGCGATTATACAACCTAATATATGTGCGGGATGGAGGTCCATGGAGCATGAATGACCGCCATCCGCATCGGATCGCAAGCACAATCCTTCGGCTACGCAAACTACACACTCAGAAGGCTTTGGATTCAATAATTTCAATAAAATCAGACTATTATATAAATACTATTTCATGCCTTAAATATGCTTCTATTTTATCCTATTTAATTACCATTAACCTTAAAATTCATTAACCAAATTCAATGCATTTAATGCATTAAATATTATATTAAATACGAATTTATGCGGCAGATATTTCTATTGTCCGGACAATCACATCAAAAATGAGCCATCGAGGCACATGGAGACGTCCGGGTACACGAGCACGCCCGATTCAGTCGTCCATTTTTTGCAACTCACTGGAGAACCTTTTCTGGCCAGAGAGGAGGAATTGAAGGGACATCGTGCGACCAAGGCACAGGCAGCAGAACGCGAGATTGGTCGAAATTGGTGCCCTGGGCGCCTCCTGCCCATGACCTGCTATCCTCGCCTCCATGACCGGCAGGAATCACTTTCGTTTTCCCCGGGGCGGGGGTAGCTTTGTCTCCATGCCTGCCTCGACACCTTTCACCCCGGGGGCCTTTGCCCTCTGCCTCGCGTTGGGCGTCTTTACCGCGGCGGCCGGCGCCGCTGAGGAGAGATTTCCCTTCGCCATTCCCGGCGATGACGCTTCGCCCTCCTTCACCAATCTGGCCGGTCTGTCGCCGCGGCCTGCGGGGGCGGATGGGTTTGTTCGCATTCGCGACGGGCATTTCTACACGGACGCGGGGCGACTCCGCATCTGGGGAGTCAACACGACTTTCGATGCCAATTTCCCTGGAAAGGATGATGCGGAGAAAGTTTCGGCCCACCTCGCCAAGCTCGGCATCAACGCGGTGCGCATTCACCACCACGACGGTTCGCCCGCGCCCCGCGGCATCTGGAGTCCGGTGGTCAAGGGACGGCGCAGGTTCTCCCCCGAGCAGGTGGATCGCCTCGACTTCTACCTCGCCCAACTGCATCGCCACGGGATCTACGCCAACCTCAACCTGCATGTCAGTCGCTCCCTGAACGAAGCCGAAGGCTACTCGCGCGAGGGCCTGCCG
The DNA here is from genome assembly GCA_014584295.1 of Verrucomicrobiota bacterium. Taxonomy (GTDB): domain Bacteria; phylum Verrucomicrobiota; class Verrucomicrobiia; order Opitutales; family Opitutaceae; genus UBA6669. Next base: position 71,714 of record JACTNC010000035.1, on the reverse strand, counting down.
CGAAAGACGCGCTACGACAAATACCTCCTCTACTTCGAGCCGCGCGTGCAGGCGCAGTTGAAGGAATTTTGTCGCAACTACCTGCTCCACGAAAACCCCTACCGCAACCTGCGACGCGTCGACGATCCCGGTATCGCAATGATCGAGATCACCAACGAGAACTCCTTCAGCAAGACCGGACCCGAACTCGCAGCGGAACTTCCCGAGCCCTTCCGAGGTGAGTTCAAGCGACAATGGAACGACTGGCTGGCACACACCTATCGCACGACCGCCGAGCTACAAAAGGCATGGAGCGCCAACACTGAGACGCCCGGCAGCAATTGGGTCGCCTTGCCCAGAGACGAGAGCATCGAGACACGCTCGGTCGAGATCCCAACAGAGGGCTGGAACAAACAGGCTCGCAGTGACGCGAAACGCTTCATGGTGGATACGGAGGAGGCGTTCTTCCGCGACATGGTGAGTTTCCTGAAAAACGATCTCGGCGTCCGCGTGCCCATCACCGGCTCCCAGATCACGTATCTCTCGCCCAAGGTGGTCGCGGATACGTGCGACTACGCCGACGTGCACGCTTACTGGCAGCACCCACGCTTTCCCAATGAGCCATGGGATCCTGCGGATTGGGTGATTCGAAACGTGGCGATGGAAACAAATCCTGCCGCGGCTTCCCTTCTCGAACGAGCACCCTGGCGGCTGCTCGATCGTCCGTTCACAATCTCCGAGTGGAACATTCCCGAGCCCAATGACTACGCGGCCAGTGCCGTGCCGTTTGCCGCGCTCGTGGCGTCGTTGCAGGATTGGGATGGCGTCTTCTTCTTCCAGTACGTCAACGACGGGAAGCGCTGGTACAGCGACACCATTTCAGGCTACTTCTCGTTCAATGGGCAGCCCGTGAAGCTTGCCCTGCTCTCCGCCTGCGCCCAACTGTTTCGCCGCGGTGACCTGCCACCGCTAAACGATGTCGCCGCCGGCACGTTCGACAAACTCGTGCCAGCCACACTGGGACTGAGTCACCGCATCGGCATCGACCCCCATGCGACGCAGTCCTCGCATCTCACCGAACCTTTGGCAAAGCGCCTTGCCAGCCCCGACGGGCGCGTCGTGTGGGATGCCTCGATCCCCAAGCGCGCGCACGTGACCGTGAACACTCCGGCAACCCGCGCAGCATGGGGATTCATCGCCAACCAGCGTTTGCAACTCGGCGGAATCGAGATCGCGGTCGGAGCCGCCGAACGCAATTATGCTGTGGTCGTCCTGACCTCAATGGATGACAAGCCGCTCGAACAAGCCGGCCGCGCGCTTCTGACTGCAGTGGGATCGGCCTCCAATCGGGGAATGCAATGGAACGAGGCACGCACGTCCGTCGGCCGCAACTGGGGAAGCGGACCTGCCGAAGTAAATGGCATCCCTCTGGAGATCACCCTGCCGCGCGCCGGAGCACGGGTCTTTGCATTGGACGGCCGCGGTCATCGCATGAGCGAAATAGAATCCGCCGATAGTAGCAGTGCCTCCCATTTCAAGCTCGGCCCGGAGCAGCGCACCCTCTGGTACGAGGTCACCTGGTAGGCGTGCACGCATTTTCGGAGTCTCCGCGGAAACAGAATTGGGCGAGCACCCTTTGCCGCGATCCAAGTCCCCCCCTGGAGGGTCACGCTTCGTCGTGACCGGGACCGCCCATCGCATTACGACGCCGGACATTTCCCCCTGGCATCACCTTTCACCAACCCACCAAACCCATTTCATCCGCAGATTTCGCTGATGGGCGCAGATTCAGGAATCGATCCCTGCTAACCACAGAACGCACAGATTACACAGAATCCAAACCTCCTCACTCCGTGCATTCCGTGCACTCTGTGGTCAATGATCCGATCCAAAACCTATTGACCACAAATGACGGCAGACACCGATTGAACCTCACCCCACCAAACCGCAAATCTGCGAAAATCCGCGCCCTCTGCGGATTCCTATCTCTCTCCACCCCCGATCCCAAACCGGGAACGACGAAGCGTGCCCCTCCCGTTTGGAAATGATGCCTCTGGCTTCCGACCTCTGCCATCTGCCCTCTGACTTCTGACCTCCGATGCCTTCTATCCTGTTCGTATCTGTGGCATCCGTGGAAAGAATGGCTTCGGGTAGGAACTATTTTGCTGCGGTGCTTTTCCCGCTTGCTATGAGCTCATCAATCGAGTCGCCCGGCGCCAGGGCCCGCACGGAATCGGCGCGGTAAAGCCAGCCGAGTCCGACGGAGAAGGTCACGCGGCCCTTGTGCAGTCTCGCGAACGATGCATTGCCGAGTGCCAGGACCGACTCGCCGGGATTGAATCCAAGGTACCCCTTGATCTTGCCGGATCGCCCCGCAAATTCCCCCTTCTCGCTCGGCGAAGGATGATGCGGATTGATGAGTGCCGGAAAAATCCCGAGCGCATTGCGCGTGGGGATGTCGGTCACGGGAAAGTCATTTGTTGTGCCGATCAGCAACCCCGCCACATTTGCGCCCGCACTGGTCCCGCAATACGGAATCCCCGCCAGCGTCCTGTCACGGAGCACCTGAAGCTGCCCGGTCCGGTACAGCTCCGCAAGCAGGACAAACGTCTCGCCACCACCGACAAAAATGCCGTCGGCGGATTTGAGCAGCGCAATCTGGCCCTTGGCATCGTGGTGATGAAGCGACTCCGCCTCAAAGGGACCGAGGTGCGCAAACGCCTCCTTGAGCCGAGCCTCCATGCGGTCACGGTCCTTCGGCAGCGAGGCATGCAGGATCAGCGCGATCTTCCGGCACCCCGCGTAGTGCTCACGCATGATCGCGAGGCAGGAATCGCTGAAATGATTCCCATTCATCATGCTCCCTCCGCACACGAGCACAGAAGCCTTTTCGCTCGTGACAAACTTCGCCGCACGCGCCGCCATCGCCGACGTCGCCACAATCAGGCACGCCAGCCCTGCAATCCAAGGATTCATTTTCATAGTCGCATGGGGGAGATCAACTGCCGATCAGGAGTACGGCCTTGAAGAAAAGAAGTATGCCGCCAACCAGTCCACAGCAACCGAGAAACCCGAGAAAATCCTGCCGGTTCCATTTGGTGAACTCCCAGTTGCTACGCGGAAAGAGTTTCAGGTGATCGTAGCACGTGGGATTCGCATACCCGGCTTCCACCGCACGCGCATCCTCCTCCAAGGTGGCGCCGACCGGCGTCTTCAAACGTACATAAAAACGATCCAGGCGGGTTTTCTCCGTCGGACGCGTCAGCAGGCTGACCACGATGAGAACAAAGATCGGAAAAAGCGCATCGACCATGTAGCGGGTGGTGAGGATCTGCGCTGCCGAAAACCCTTCCACGTCAAACCCCAGCAACCCGACAAGATAAACCTCGACGAAAAACAATCCCCGGCCTGTCTTCGGCGAACTGAGATCCTTCGGATCGAGATGCCCCACCCCCTCCTCGAAATAGATCGAGATGGGCTCCACACGCTGTTGCCGGGTGATCGTTTCGCCCTCCTTGGAGGCACGCCCTGCCGCAACATCCTCGGCGGTTGCATGCGTCTGCGCGACAACCATGCGTTCCCGGGTCATTGCCGTCAGGGTTTCCGATCGCGCCAGCGCAGGAATGCTGGGCACGATCCACGGAATGACCGCCACGAGGACAATCGTCGACACCACCTGAACGCGAACCGCAGTCTCCGTGAGACGCCTCCAGATGAACATCAGGGTGATCGGCACACCCCAGATCACCAGAAGCACGATCGCGAATTTCAGCAGTGCGATCACGCTGTTCAGGTAGAGACCGACTGCCACACCCGCGCCCAGTACCGCCGGAACCGTCAGTCGCGCCACCACCATGTAGTGCTTCGTCGATTTGCCGGGGAACAGGGGCTCATAGAGGTTCTTGACCACCAAGCCCGAGAGAACCACGGACTGGGCGCCGAGAAGCGCCAGCTTGCCCCCAAGGATTCCGATGATCATGACGCCAATCAACCCGACCGGCAGCAGCGAGCGAGTCAGGAGTCCCCACGCCTGATCCGGATCCGAAAGGCCCGGTCCGAACAACGCCAGGGCGATCAGTCCGCAATAGCACCAGGCAATCGTGACGAACCGCTTGCTGAATCCACCCGTCACGGCACCCAACCGCGCGGCCAGTTCATTCTTCGCGGAGCCCGCGATGGTCATGTTCGCCTGCGATCCGACGATGCCGACAAACTGGACAAAGAGGAGCGCTGCAATCGAGTGCCACGTGTACTCGCTTCGCATGCCTCCACCAAAGAGGTTCAGCATCACGTCTGGCACCTTTTCATGCAGCCCGCTCGGGCCTCCGAGTTTGTGGAGTCCAAACGGTATCAGAATGATGGATATGAGGATGACCAGCACGGCCTGCAAGGCATCCACGACCGCAGAAGCCTTGAGCCCTCCCAGCATCACAAATGTCGCCACCAACACCGTCGAAACCAGATAGAAGGTCACTGGATTCAGATAGGTCACGTACGGCTGGAGTTCACCCCGGTCATAGTAGCCCTTCAGGACCTCATAGCGGGCAGTCTTCTCCTCCGGCAACGCAGATATCTGCCGCTGTTTGCGAAGCTCCGTGAATTCGTGGTAGTCGTTCACCCGCTGCTGCTCCACCACGGTATAGACGGCCGGATCCTTCACCATGAGGGGCTGAAGCGTCTTCAGCGCAACCACGTTTCCGCCGGCGATGCTGACAATCGCCATCATGATCGTCGTCACGGCATAGAGCGTCGCCAGAAACCGGCATCCAAAACGGTCATCAAACAGCTCCGCCGTCGTCGTGAGTCTCACCCGCCGGAACCACACATTCGTGAACCAGTAATACGGCGTGAGAAAAAGCGTGATGAGCGTCAGCCACGCGCCGCCCACGCCCTGCCGGTAAACCGAACTCGCCGTGGTGGTGGCCTGTCCGGGATCCGTCATGTTCCCGAAGCTGAGAAAGAACTGGAACCACTTGCCCAGCGAGCGTCCGCCCAGGAAGAAATCGCTCTCACCCTTGACCCCGTGCGAGAAGAGTTTGCCGATCAGGAGTACCGCAAGGATGTAGACAACGATGACGATGGCATCGACTAGATGGAGTCCAAGGAGAGTCATGGAGGGTGAATTTGGGGTTGTTGAGGATTGTAAGAAATGAACGACGATGCTCAGTGCGTCGGCCACAGGCCGCTCGCCTTCATGCGGTGATCGATGCCGAAGCGGGTAAAGAGCGCTTCGGTCTCCTTTGCATCACGCCGGAAGGGCTTGAGCTCGGGATCGTTGACGAGTGCAAGAACGGCGTCCGCAATGACTGCCGTCGAATCGACAACAATTCTTTCGGGCAGCTTGTCGATGGTGTCTGCAAAATCATGATAGTAGCGGACCGAGTCCCGGTCGATGGGCGCATTGAATGTCACAGTCCTTACGCCCACCAGTTGATAGGCCGTGTGGTCGCTGCCCATCCAATTGACGTTCTCCACGCCTTTCGGGAGCTTGACGGTGCGAGCCGCCTGGAAGCGTTCAAGCGCCGGCACAATGCTGTCATCCCCGAGCGCATTGATCGCAATGGGAACACCCACCATGTCGAGATTCACCATCGCGATGACCGGATCGCTCCCAAGCACCTTCGCCGCATGACGCGAACCCCAGAGCCCCATCTCCTCGCCGTTGAACCAGACGATCTCAACCGTGCGAGCCAGCGGGCGGTCCCTGAGCGCATGCGCGAGCGCGAACAACTGCGCCACGCCTAGGCCATTGTCGATTGCCCCCTGCCCCAGGTCCCAACTGTCAAAATGCGCGCCTACAATGACCTTGTCCGGAGAACGCCCCGCGAGCCGCACGACGAGATTTGCGGTCTCCACGTCGACACATCGTGAGGTCGTCCGGACCTCGACGCGCACCGGTTCGTTGCGGGCAAGGAGCCGCCCCATCCAGAGCCCGTCCTCCTGCGTGATCGAATACACAGGAATCGGCAGTGCCTTGCCGACAAATGAACCCGTCCGTGTCAGCAACTGCCCTCCCGCCTCGCGATTGATGAATAGAATCGCGCGCAGCCCGCGCTCCTTTGCGATCGCCGCAATCTCGCTCGTCTGCAACCCGGTTCCAGCGGACAGCAGGCCAACTTTCCCTGCAACACCGGACGCCGCATAGTCCGTCGCTGCTCCTTTTCCCATGGCAACGACGTCCGCACGAAATGGCGCGTGCGGATTGGTGTAGGAAAGCGCCGCCGCGCGGAGCTGGCGGTTGAACGGTTTGAGCATGGTCACGGAGTCATTGCGACGCTCCCACCCGGGCATCGTGAATTCCTGAAACTCGGGCTTCAGGCCCAACGCCGAAAGCTCCTGCGCAAGACGCTCCAATGCACGTCGATTCTGTCGGGAGCCGACCAGCCTGCCGCCAAAATCGTCGCACATCCGCTCAAGAAATGCATAGCCCGCACGCGCCGACGCCTCCCACTCGGAGGAACCGGACGACGCCTGTGCCCTCAGCGCCGGCACTGCAGCCACCAGCACTGCGCAAAAAAACATCAGCGAATGTCGCATCAGTCGTCGCATGGGTTACCGGGAAGAACCTGCGTCACCGGCCTTCTCCGGAAGCACACGATCCACAATCGAGAGCGTGTTGAAATCGAGGATGCGCTCGAGTTCGCCATGGGTGATGACCAGCCTGCGCGAACCCTTCTCTGCGTTGAGGTAGGGTCCTTCGAAGAGCTTCCACTTTGAATAGTCGACGCGCGTGCCATTGATCGACGGATTTTCGCCGTAGGTGAACCGGAGGAGGTTACCACGCAGCGACTTGAAGGTCACTGTCGGGGTCGGCTCGAGTTTGATTGACAGCGGCAGCGCGCGAATCGCTGCCTGGAAGTCCGCGAAACTCTTGAACTCACTCGCGCTCGCCGCCTGCACGATGGTGCCGTTCTTCAGGTGCGGGCTGATCAGACGGCGGTCACCCTTGTCCTTGTCTTTCGCCCACGACCAGGTGGTGCCCCATACGTAGGGCGCAAGCGGACGATACGCGAGGTAGGTGTTGCCGCCCTGCGCAAAAATCCACCCGGATGGATCCTCGGTCAGGTTCTTCAGATCCTTCGAGAAGTATCCGTTGATGTGTTCAAAACGCGTGCCCGGCGGAATGTCGTACAGGGCTATGACGGTGTCCTTGTCCTGAAGCACCTGCTCAAAGCGCGAACTGCCGAGCATCTTGTCAGCCGAATCATACGAGGGTTTTCCTTCTCGCGTCACCCCAAGCTGCATCCAGTCCGGCACCTCTGCAAAATACATCTGCATGTCCTGCGCCGAGGAGATCGGGTGCAGGGAGAACATCGTGTTGTTGACTCCGCGAGGATCGGGAACGTCCCAGGTGACATCCCAGACATGGGCCTGGATGGGATCGGTGATCCCGCCCTCGTAGGAACCCACCGCGTAGTCATGCCGCATGTAGTTCGTCTTGTAGACCGGTGCGTAATCCACATCGCTGTAGCGCCACCGGCGACGGCTGCGCTTGAGGTCGCGCTGCGTGTAGTCGTGATCACGATCCATCGCGATGCGATAGATGACCTCGGGCAGCGTGTAGTTTTTTGCGACCGCGGCGAAGTAGATCCCCCATCCGCCATAGTTCGCTGGCGGAGGCGTGTTTCCAAACATCAGCCAACTGAAGAACGAGGCCAGCGCGTTCCAGCGTTCCGTCACCGACGTGTCATCGGTGCGGGCATTGGCCCCGCGCAGGACTCCATTGAGCGTGCTCGCCGCATGATCCGCCATCAGCCAATCGACCATCATGTGACCGCGGATGCGCATCTCAGGATCCTTTGCCCATGTCGCCAGGAACAGCATCGGGATCATGTATTCGCCGATGTAGTGGGTTGGATTGAACTCCCCCTGACCCAGCGTCGTGGCCAGGTCCATCCAGTGGATCAGGTAACCCTTCGACTCGGCAAGGTTCTCCTCGGATGACTTGCCCGAATACCAGGTCGCACCGGCTTCATTCGGGTAGAGTTCCGACATCAGGTAGAGCGACGTGTAGTACATCGCCCAGTGATTCTCGGTGTCGCCCCGCATTTGAAGCACCTTGCTCCAGGCGGCTCGAAGTGAAGCCCTCGCTTCTGGAGACAGCTTGTCCTTGCCGAGGTAGGCCACGGCAACGGCGGGAAACATCCAGAAGGGCCCGGTGCCGGGATCCTTCATGAGTTCGATGACACGCGCAGAGCACAGGTCGAGATCCTCCCCCTGCACGAGCTTTACGCAGATGGCCGCCATGTCGAGTGTCGCGGGATTGCTGCGATCCACGCGGCCCGAGCGCCAGTTCAGGACTTCATCGATGCGCTTCACGTACGCTTCGCGACGGTAGTCCGCGCGTCCAATCACCGCCCGCGACGGAACGGGGCCGGTGTAGGAAGGCTGAGCGCTCGCAACGGAGGGAAAAACGATTCCGGCCAGACCGAGTGCGGCAGCGGTGAGGATCGTAGCAGGCGACGCGGGACGCGTGGTCATCATGGGTTTCCGGGATTCTGGAGTTTTCATCATTTCGCTCCTTTCGAGATGTACGCAAAGTTGTAGACCGTGCCTCCTTCAATTCCTTCAAAGTGCCAGCTCCGTCCAAAGTCATCGGAGGCATAGAATCCGCGGCGCCATAGGTTGAAATACAGGCGGCCACTGTCGGGATCGACGCTGACACGAAACGCACCGTGGTAGTCCGGAAGCCCCTGGTTGCGAGCCGTCCACGTCTTGCCTCCATCCTCCGAGGTAAAGATGCCGTACTGCCAGCCGCAGACGGCCCAGCGCGATTCATGCGTCGGATCAAAGGTCACACTATACCAGGCATGTTCCGTGGAGAGCCCGCCGATACGCTTCCAGTTCCGACCGCCATCCCGGGAAACGAGCACTCCCTCATTTTGCGTCGTTGCCAACCAGAGCTTCGGGTCATGCGGAGATTGCTGAAGCTGAGTCACGGTAGCCGTCGCGCTCGCGACTTTGCGCCAGCTCTCGGCGCCGTTTTCGCTCAGGTAAATTCCGGATTCGCAACCGGCAAGCACGCGCCCGGCGCGCGTCCGGTCAACCTTGATGGTCTGCGTATACTTGCCACGCGCGGGGAGTCCTTTTTCGCGTCGCACCCAGGTGCCTCCGCGATCATTCGAGACCGCGATGCCATCCGGCAAAGCGAGATAGACATTGTCGGGAGCATTCCCGTCGACGCAGACATCCTTCGGCTCCGTCATGTCCCAGCTCGTGCTGATGCGCCACGTCTCGCCCCCATCCGAGGTCTGTACGCATCCGTTGATTGTCGCGGTGTAGAAGACCTTGTGGTTCCTGGGGTCGAATGAGATCGCGAAGATCTGCGGATAGTTGGGTCCAAAATGCTCGTACTCCCCTTTGGCGGTCCGGCGGTAAAGCCCGCTCAGGGTAACAAGTTTCGCTCCCACGATGTAGTCGCGATTGACCCCCGCGCACAGGTACATGTCATGGCCCGTCGCGGCGGACGCCGCACGTGCGCCCGGTGCGGTTGAGGCCAGCGCGGCGACGAAGACGGCGGTGAGTGCTGGCATCGCCCAGAAGGGCCGGACTTTTCCCCTTCCGGAAGGTTTACGGATTGCCGCTCGCGGCACGGATGGTTGTGGTGAACGCATGATCATAAAATCAGTTCGATTTGCGGCGTGGGTGGTTGCGGTGGTCGCATGCGTGGGCAGTGCGTTTGCACAGACGCCGGAGGAGAGACTGGCGGGAATGAATCTCACGCTGCCGGCGCCCAACCGCTCGATCGCCAACTACGTGTCCGCCGTGCGTACGGGCAACCTGATTTTCCTCGCCGGTCAGCTCGGACGCGATGGCGACGGCAAGGTCGTCGTAGGCAAGGTGGGCGCCAGCCTCGCCGAGGCCCAGGCGGTCGAGGCGGCACGCGGTGCCGCGCTCGCGCTGATCTCCACGCTGAAGGCCGAGCTCGGCGACCTGCGTCGCGTGAAGCGCATCGTCCGCGTGGGCGGGTTCGTGAACTGCACGGATGACTTCACGCGTCAGTCGAGCGTGATCAACGGCTGCTCTGATCTTCTGGTCGCCGTGTTCGGCGATGCCGGGCGCCACGCGCGGGTTTCTGTCGGTTCCAATGCGCTCCCCCTCGGTGCAGTGGTGGAAGTCGAGATGATTGCCGAGGTTGCCAACTGAGTCAGCCTTCCGATTCGCCGCACCACCCGCCCATTTACGGCGGGTGCAGGTGTCGGCACATGGAGGGACTTCAGAAGGCATGACGAGCGTCAGAGGGTTCGCACAAATTCCGTCACACCCTGCACAACGCGGTCGCACTCAGTCGCGGTGTTGAAGACGTGCGTTGAAACACGCACCGCCTCAAGTCCGTCCTCGGTGACGGGCCGACAGCGGAGCTGGTGCCGATTGAGCAGGTATCCGAAGATCTTCGCCGCAGTCGCCCCCTCCACGGCAAACGTCGTGATGGACGCGCGTAACTCCGGAACGGACGGCGTGAGCACCGTGACGCGTGGAATCTTTTCCAGTCCGCGGTGAACCCGCCAGGCGAGACCGGTGCCGTAGTCCAGCACGCGCTGGCGCCCGATCTCATCGTGAAAACGCATCGCCTCCGCCACGCCCATGATCAGCGCCGTGTTGCGCGTGCCGTACTCATGGCGCTTCACGCCGTCGACATACACCAGCTTGCCCGAGAAGCTGAAATCATCGCTGGTGTAGGCACCCACAAACGTCGGCGCAACCTCGTCGATGCGATCGCGCCGGATATAGAGCAGCCCTGTCTCCCGCGGCGCACCGATCCACTTGTGACCGCTCGTGGCATAGGAATCACACCCGATGTCGCGCAGGGAAAAATTCAGCATGCCGCCGGACTGCGCGCCATCGACATGAAACCAGCAGCCTTTCTCGCGGGCGAGTTTCGCAATAGCCTTCACGGGCATGACGATTCCCGTCGGAGCCGTCACGTGACTGATCTGGATGACCTTGGTCCGCGGCTTGATCAGCGCGGAGATCCGCTCCAGGTTTCCCGCGGCGGACGACGGATCCGGTTCAAACGTGCGCACGACGATCCCCTGCCTGTGGGCGCGGTTCAGCCAGGGAATCGATCCGCCGGGATGCGCATGGGATTCAAAGATCACTTCGTCACCCGCCTTCAGGTCGAGGCCACAGGCGACAATCGAATTCCCCTCCGTGGTATTGCGTACGAAGCAGACCTCTTCGGGCGTCACCCCGAAAAACTCCGCCGCCACTTTTCGCGCCGGCTCATGCATGGCATGCCCGGTCTCGACCTTCAGATCCAGATCCGCGGTAACCTGATCATATTTTTCGAGGACGGGCCTCGAGGCCGGGCCAAGCCCACCGCTATTCAGGTAAGCAAAGTCGTCACGGCGCGCATAGAGATCCCTCACGCGATTCCAAAATGGCGCCGGATTCTTCGACTCAAAGGGCAATAGGCCACGGGGCCGATCCGCGGGCGCCGGGCGCGCTGCGTCCATCACCGAGGCGGACGTCGCCCCGAGCGCCGCGACACCCAATCCCTTCAGGAAATCCTTTCTGCCAAGTCTCATAAATCGGAAAATGTCAGGGTGTGATCCATGCTCAGATTGCCGTCCGCCGGGAGCATGAGGACTTCGTCAAAGTTCGGCGGAAATGCGGCCAGAGGATAATTCCTCCGCACAAACAGATGCAAGGGTCCGTTACCGTTCTCAAACCGGATGGACACCCGCCGGAGCGTCTCATCGCGCTGCCCATGCCATTCCATCCAGGTCAGAGGCACGCCGTGGATCGCAGCCTCACCTTGACGATCGCCTTCTGCAAAGATGCCGATGGTGGCATCGCCATGGTCATCAAGAAGGTCGCGAGCCCCGCGAAACTGCAGCCCGCTGTAATGCGAGCCCACCAGGCCTTCGGGTGCCCGATAGTGTCCCAGAACGAGCAGCCGACCCGAGACATTCTTCAGCGAGGATTGCCACCGCAGCGACCAGGCGTTTTCGCTCTCGAGCCGGAATCCCAGCGAGCGCTCCTCGCGCAGCAGGATCTCACCCTGGTGTCCCGCCCTCCAGACAAGCGTATGCGCGATCCGGCCGGGGCTCCGTTCGATCCATGCTTCATGCAACTGGTTGCCCTGGTCGCCCCGATGCACATAGCCATCCTCCTTGCGGTAGCTGGGACCACCCCAGAAATTGTGTCCCGACACCGAGGTGAGCGTAAAACTCAGGGCGTGGTGCCACGGGTGGTCATTCGGACGAAACAGCGTGAGACATTCGCCGCGAAGGGTTCGGACCGGGTGCGCATACGGCCGCGGTGCCTCGGTCGGCGGTGTTTCGGGAACAACAACATAACGAAGGAGCAATCCTCCTCCGCGCCGGTGAATCTCCACCGATTTCCCATCCGTCGGAACGTTGAGCTCAAACGCCTGGCTCATGTCAGCATCACCTCAAACTGCCTTCGGCCTCCCGCCGATTCGTGCCGCGCGCCCCGGGGAAGTCGCAGGCTCACCGGCGTGCCCTCTGGGGAATGGAGATCAAGTATGAACCGCCCCTCCGCGACCTTCCAAGAAACCTTCACAAGCCCCTTCGGCGTGCACACCGAACCCGACGCATGACTGAGCCCGCAGAGGTGCGGCTGGATGTCGATCGCGGCAAAGCCTGGTTTGGCGGGAGTGACGCCGAGGATTTTTGTGGCAAACTCAATCGCCGGATGCGCGCTCCATGCATGACACAGCGATCGCCAGTAGCTGTTTTCCTCAACAAATGTGTCGAGTCCGTAGTCGATCATCTCGTGCCATGGACCGAGACACTCCGGCATGCGATCGTAGACACCGCTGATCGCGAAGGCACGAAACACCGCGTGCCAGCAGAAGAACGACCCCGGCGCCAGTTTCGGATCCGTCGGAAAACGCTTCAGCAAACGCTCCCGTTGCTTGGGGCCCGCGGCACCGCAAACCACGGCCCAGGCGTTTCCATACTGGCTGACCTCGGGTCCGCCCGGCCGGTCGAAGTAGAGTCCCTCCTCCTCCGACCAAAACCGCTCATGCACCACGCTCCGCAGCGCCGCGGCCTCGGTCGCATAGCCGTTTGCCTCCCCCTCACGCCCCACCAGCCGCAGAAGATCGGCGGTTTCGTCAAGGGCCACGATGTACTGGGCCGAAATGATGCAAGTCGCACCCGTATCCGCCCCCGGCACGACGCCGCGCGGCCACCACGGGCACCAGTCCGTGATGTTCCAGAAGGGTAGCTTTGACGGCAGTCCGTCGCCGTCCGCATGCCGTTCAAACCACGCAAGCACGGCGCGTACCCCAGGAAGGAGATCGCGCAGGGTCTCGAGATCCCCCGTCAGGTAAACGTAGTCGCGCAGCGTCGTGATCCAGTGCAGCGACCACGACGGGATGACCTGAAGCAGGCGCGAGGGATAGCGGCTGTGCGTGAGTCCTTCAGGCAGCCTTGACCAGTCGAAATGATAAAGCGACTGGCGTGTGAGCGATCCGTCTCCCGATGCCAGCAGTCCGACCTTGGATGTGATCATCGTGTCACCCGCATACTGCATCTGCTCGTAATGCGGGCAGTCCTCGAAGGTCTCGTGGGAACACAGCCGCATGGTGGCGAGCGACGCTTTCCAGATCTTGTCGAGCCGGGGATCAGAACACGTGAAGAACGCCTGGATCCGGTAAGGATAGGCAGTGAAACGATGTCCCACACTCCGAAGCTGCAGGGGCTCGTCGCCTGTCGTGATCGCGACACTCATGTAGCGAAACGCACGCCAGTGCCAGGGTTCGTAGGTTTCTTCCTCAGCTCCACCGCGCGGTTCCCACACATCCGACCATCCACTGATTTTTCCGCGGCGATCAAACGTCCAACTCGAGGATTCGTCGGCAAAATGCGACGCCAGGTTCGCAAGCGATTGAGGGCGGCCAAGCAGTTTGGCGCCCGGTGTGCCCCACGGCAGCCTGAGCGCTTCGGCATAGGTCAGACGAACCGCCGCGCCTGCCCCGCCGCTGGCGATCAGCCGCGGATAGGCGGTGGTCAGTTCGCCGACGTCGAGAATGACTTCAATCGTCTGCCGCGCAGGAATCGTCACCGCGCCCTGACCCCGGCCCAGCCCGCTCCAATTGCCTGTGGGCGCCGCTCCGCCCGGCAAGAAGGCATCGACGAAGGGTCTGGCTTCGTGTTCCTCCAGCGGCGCAATCATGCGCGGCATCAGCCCGTAGGGACTCGTCGGATCGCGGCGGTTTTCGATGCGTTCCGCCAGAAAAAGTGTCGTCGCTTCGGCCCAACCCGAATCGTCAAAACCGGTTTGATTCCAGCCGACGGGAAGCTCACGCGATACCAGATGCTCGAAATAGCCGTGGTATCCCTCAAAGCGCGTGTTGTCGTTTTGGAAACGGTAGGACGTGTCCACCTTGACCCTCCAACCCGCCAGGCCCGTGTCCAGGCGCTCCCTCGTGTCGCCAGCACCAACAAGGTCGCCCTCCAAAAGAAAGCCTCCCGCATAGGTCATGATCGCGCAGGGAGCTCCGAGCGCGGTCGGCCGATGGGCAACGCGCGACATGTCGAAAACAATCGCGGCGATCACATTGTTACCCGCGCCCAGGTGCGGACTCAGATCGACGCTCTCATAAAAGTGATGATGAATATCCCCGCGCGCCGGACCCCGGGCCACCCGCCTGCCATTGCAGAACAGAATGAACCGGCTGTCTGCCGACACATGCACCGTCAGATGCGTCCCCTCCTGCGCCGTGAAAGTCCGCCTGAAAAGGCGAACCTGGTAGTGCGACGGCGACGATGCTGTCACCGGAGGCACCGCGTGGGTGCCCTCGGCTGACCAAATCCAAGAGGAGCGTTGGACAAATGGCAGGGGGTGCATGGCAGGGGACTGGCAGACTCAGGCCGCTCAGGTAGGCCAAATCCGCAATGTCGCCGTGAAAATGGGCTGGCCATCCGGCATTTTTCAACATCAGTTTTCAGATATTTTCAGTCACTCCATGAAAATTGTTTCAGAACGCCCCCAAATAATCGTTTGTGCCACCCCGTGGTCCATGGTCGGTCAGCCAAGCCCGCGCCGCGAATGGAAAATGCCCCGGCAACTGCTCGAAATGAAAAAGGAGGGATTCGACGGCGTCTGCGCCTTCATTTCCCCAGAAATGGCAACCGAGGCCCGGAAGCTGGGACTTGTCCTGATGAGTGGTTTTGACTGTGGCGACCTGGCTGTTGCCCGGGCGAAACTGGAGTCCCAGCGCGCCCTGGGAGTTCGATTCATCAATATCCAGCTCCTGGACCACGACACCCCGCCCGCCAAGGCTGCCAAGATGGCAGTCAAGTTGATCGCCCTCTCGAGGCGTCTGGGCCTGTCCGTGCACATCGAGGTCCACCGCGACACCGCGACTGAAACGCCTGAAAAATTCACCGAAATCAACGACCGTTATACGAGGGAAACCGGGGAAGTCATGCCGGTGACCTGGGACCACTCCCATTTTGCCGTTTCAAAGCACATCCTACCCAAGGATTACTCCGCCCGGCTCCTCCTCTGGCCGGAGTCCATCCAACACTCCCAGATGTTCCACCTTCGGCCGTTCAACAGCCAGCACTGCCAGGTGCCCGTGACGAACGGCAAGGGGAAACTCACTCCGGAGTTCGTGGATTACATTGGCTTTGTCGAAGACCTATTTGCGCTCTGGCTCGAGGGTCCGCGGCCGGGCAACACCCTATGGACCTGCCCGGAGCTGGGGACCACCGTCGGCTACAATGTCAGTACCAATCCCCCCGTCTGGCCCGACGCCGTGCGCTGCCGGAAGGAAATCCTCCTCGCGTGGGAGCGAGCCTTGGGGCGCGTGTCGACAAAAAAGTCATGATTCATGAATTTTGCTGAAAATCTCTTGACCTACCTACATCCCGTTTCATTACGCTTACTGAAATTCTCAGTAGTGGGAATGCCCCATCCATGCTGATCACAGAGATAGCCAACAAAGCTCGCGTTTCACCCGCAACGGTGTCCCGGGCCATCAATCAGCCGGAGCTTGTGGCTGCGGAAAGCCTTGCGCGCATTCGCGCCGTGATGCAGCAGCACAACTACGTACCGGCCCCACTCAATCGGCGCCGCGGGCCCAAGGCCCGGCTGCCGGAGCAGCGTCGCATCGGGGTATGGTTCGTGGGGGCCAAGGCGAACAATCCGAGCCTGAACTGGTTTCAGGATCAGCTGCTTCAGGTCCAGTCCACGGATCCGCGTTATCGGGTCGATCTGCGGGTCCTTTTCTCCAACAGCCCGGCAGAATTGCCGCGCGTACTCGTCGGTGAGCGCCTGGACGGCGTGATTATTCAGGGGATGGAGCCAACGCCTGAGTGCATGGCCCAGATGGCCACCCTGCCGCATGTGTGGTTCATGACCCGGCGCTCCACTGCGTTCGCGGGGGATTACGTCGAGCCCAACAACGAAGAGAACGGCCGCATGGCCGCCGACTACCTTCACCAGCGCGGGCACAAATCCGTCGCTGTCATCTCGACCGACCCCGAATACAGCGCCATTGCGCGACGTTCGAACGCATTTGCCGCCCGGGCAAAGGAACTTGGCATGACGCTCCATTCGATCATGGGTGTGTCCAATCCCGGGGTGAGTTACCTGGAGTTCACGCCGCTCCACGCTGAAAGTGCGGAGTTGGTTCGCCGTTTGCTCGCATCCGCGCCGAAAACGACCGGGCTCTACCTGCCCGTGGATCATTTCTGCGGCGCTTTCTTCCGCGCGCTGAGGGAGGCCGGAAAGAATCCGGAACGCGATTTCGATACGATCCTCGGCAACTACAACCCGATGATTTATCACAATCTCGACCATCATCCGGCTGCGATCGACATCAACCTGCCGCTGCTCGTGCGCAAGGTCATCGATCACCTGCTCTGGCGGATCGAGAATCGCGACGTCGGCGGCCGCATTGGCCTGACCATCTCGCCCAAACTGATTTCGCGCGGGGATTCTTCCGCCGCTTCAACCAAACAATAAAACATCGACGCACACAGAAACGCCACAAGACTTTCCAACCGGGCGCGTCACACGCGCTCACATACTGGAAACTCCAACATAACCATAATCATGAATCAATACCCGCATACCCGTCTGGATCGCGCCAGGGCACTCCTGGCCACCGGTCTGGCGGCATTGCTCATCGCCACATCGGCGTCCGGACAATCGAGTCCTGACTCAATCCGTCGGCTCCAAGAGGAGAACGCGGCGCTCAGAAAGCGCCTGGCTGAGATGGAAGGTCAGCCCGCAGCCCAGCAGGCGGCACCCGCCGCCTCCACGAGCCGCGCGGCAGCACCCTCCGTGCAGCCGATCTCCTCGACGGAACCCGCTCCGAAAGACGTTGTCGTCCTTTCACCCTTCGAGGTGAACAGCGAGCGCGACTTCGGCTACCTGAAGACCAACTCGGCTACGGCCACGCGCATTGGCATGGAAATCCAGAAGGTTCCGATGAATATCTCGGTTCTTTCCGAAGATTTTCTGAAGGATACCAATGCCCAGTCCCTGACGGACCTCTTCCGTTATTCGGCCTCGGCCTCCGGTGACACCCGGTTCGCCATGCGTCGTCCAGCCAATGAAGCAACCCCGCAGGGTTCCTTCACCATGCGCGGGTTCACGGTCAACACCGTTCTCCGGAACAGCGTCTACCGTTACACTGCCTACAACCTGGACAACGTCGACCGCGTCGAGATCGTTAAGGGTCCCGCCGCTGTCTTCTTCGGTCAGGGATACCCGGGCGGCGTCATCAACTACATCACGAAGAAGCC
Organism: Verrucomicrobiota bacterium; assembly: GCA_014584295.1. Taxonomy (GTDB): domain Bacteria; phylum Verrucomicrobiota; class Verrucomicrobiia; order Opitutales; family Opitutaceae; genus UBA6669. The sequence goes on along the minus strand of JACTNC010000035.1, from coordinate 54,003 downwards.
GCAGTTCTCCCGCATTCCAACCACCCTTCGCTATTCGTTCAACAGCGAGGATGGCCAGAAGGTTGTGATGGACCACAACCAGCAGTTGAGCGACAAGGCTGCCTTCCGCGTAGTCGGCGCTTGGGAAAACACCGGTGGTCAGCGCAACTTCGAGTTCCGCAAGAACTTCAATCTGACCCCGTCCCTCACGCTCGTCCCCTTCGAGGACGGTCGCCTGCGGGTTAACCTTGAGGTCGAACACCTGATCTCAAAATCCAATCAGAATGACTGGGACTGGATCTTCCCCCAAGGCTGGTTCGATGCGTATGCCAATCCGTCGGCAGCGTTGATCACCGCCAGCGGTGTCGCAGACGCCGCCGCCTACCGCAGCCGCATCTTTGCCAGCCTCGGCAACTACATCGCCGACGTGCGCAAGAATGCAAACGACCCGGGGCTCCCTCTCTACACCTCGGTCCAGCGCGGTGCGTTCTACATGGACAAGTCCGGCAAGCGCGTGCACGACGAAGACTTCAACGGCTGGAGCCGTGGAGCCTACATTGAAAACAAGGTCAACGTGTTCACCGGCACAGTGGATTACTCTCCCACCGACTGGCTCGATGCCCGTTATGTCTTCACAAGCGACAACAATCGCTACGACTCTGTCGAAGGTATCACCTATCCGAACGCGGATTCGCGCACCTTCAATACGATTCTCTCGGGCAACAGCGCCGGCTACTACCGCCAGACGACGAATCATCAGCTCGACCTGATCGCCAAGGCTGACTTCTTTGGTGTCAAGAACAAGTTCCTCGCGGGTTATGTGAACAACACCTACGAGCAGCGATACAACGCCAACGTGACGAACAACGTGCCGCTGTACTTCCTCGTCCCTGGCTTCAACTACCCGACAGCGCCAAGCGGCCCGGGCACGCTGCCCCCGGCTTGGAATACTGCCTGGAACGTTCCAGTAAACCAGGTGATCAAGGACCGCTATGGCAATATCAAGACCGCTGCGGAAGTCTATACGCAGTGGGATCCGGGAACCGAAATCGCTCCTCCGGTGGACAAGGTGTTCGGCCTCGTCGACCGCAACCTGCTCGACGGCTACAAACCCAAGCAGTACGCCTGGTACCTCAACTGGCAGGGTTCTCTGCTGGATGATCGTCTCACGCTGCTCGCCGGATACCGCAAGGAACACCACAAGGACACGGGCCAACACCTGATCGCCAATTACCCGTGGTTTATCCCGCCACCCGAAGCGTTCCGCGATCCGGCAAAGTATCCTGAGAGCGTCTACAACTACTCGGGCAACTATGCGCGGACCAACTTCGAGAAGAAGTCGGGCAACTCCTGGATGGGCGGCGCTTCATTCGCGCTCACCAAGGATATCTCCGTGTACGCCTCAGTCTCAAAGACCTTCAAGTTCAACTTCGGCAATGTCGGCGGATTCTTCCCTGGCGACGAAGCGATGGTCATTCAGAGCGCCCTGACCAAGGGCGGCGGCTCCTTCCAGTACCTCGGTCAGACCATCACCTCGGTCGCCCAAGGGCAGGAAGCCCTGCGTGCCCGCGGCGCATATGACCTGATCAAGAACGAGGAAGGCATCAACTATGAGGTGGGCGCCAAGATCCAGCTCTGGGACAGCAAGCTCGTCGGAACGTTCGCCCTCTTCCGCGGCGAGCGCGAAAATCAGAAGCTCGATGACGGAGCCCGCCAGTCCAATATCGAAGAGCCGCTGAACTACAGCACGACGCTCTTTGCTCCCGGAACAGCAGGTTACAACACCCGCAACTTCCGCTGGCGCACAACCGATCTGAAGAACCGGATCGAGGGTATCGAAGCTGAGATGATCTATCAACCGACGCGAAACCTGCAGGCAATCATCAACGGTTCCTGGCTGTTTACGGCAGAGACCGTTTACGACAAGACCCGCGCCGCCCCCGGTACGGCTGCCTACAATGCGCTCAGCGCAGCCGCCAAGGTTGCTTCGGACATTTACTACGATGCCCGCATCGAGAATGTTCCGGAGTTCAAGCTGGCCGCTTTCGCCAAGTACACCTACACCGACAATATCTTCGGTGAATTTGGTCGCGGCCTCGCCGTCGGCCTCGGTGGTCGCTATGTGTCGAAGACCGTCATCAGCCGTTCCGTTGACTGGAATCCGCTCCGCAATGGTCTCCAGGCAGGCAACTACGTCGTTTTCGACGCAACGCTGTCCTATCCTTGGGAACTTCTCGGATACAAACTGGATACCACCCTCGGTGTCTACAACCTGACCGACAAGGATTATCTCGACGGTTCGTTCGTCATGGCGCCAGCCCGCAACTGGCTGCTCACGACGACCGTCTCGTTCTAAGCTGACGCCAGATTCACTCGGCATCAGTGTTCATCCAAGGCGGAGGCGGCAACGCCTCCGCCTTTTTATTTCCCTTCCTCCTCCACAATCCTCCCATGATTGCCATCGCCTTGGCACTTGTTGCTTCCCTCCTCGGTATCCTGCTTGCCGGATGCCAGAGCCCACGATTCGCTCGAATTCAGGAGAAATCGGCTCTCTACTCAACATTCGACGCATATACCCAGAAGCGCATTGCGGATGGCATTGTTGCTATCGGCGATAGCGCAGACGCCGTATACATGGCCCTGGGCAAACCGAGTTCGATTCACGCCCGAGAAACTTCAGCCGGCAGGCTAGAAACCTGGAGCTACCGCAATTTCGTCCTCAGTTCCGAAATGGCGGCCGTGCTCTCAAACGAGAACCCGGGATCACGCTATCAGGGAATCATTGAGTCACCCGGAAATCCACGCCACGGCCCCAGCACGGCTGGCACCGGCCGCTATGGTCCAGAACTTTCGCTCGCGAATGTCGCTGCCGCTGCGACGGCCACCCTTCAGATCGACCTGATACAAGGAGTTGTTTCATCATTCAGGCTCCCTGATTCCAAATGAGCGAGGTTGCCACGCTCAAACAAGTCCTTCGAGGTGCCTCAAAGGTGAAATCGAAGCGGCAGGCGTTTCTTGCGTCGGCAGGCGTCCAGACCATCGCCAAGTCCGCTTGTCTGACCCTCAAAATGCGTTGGCCTCACAAGCTCTGCCTGCTTCTCGCATTTCTGCTGCCAACCTTCGCGTCTGCAGCAGGAAGTGCTCTCGCAGACACAGACCTTGATGGCTGGCGATCGGTCGCCTCTGCCACAATGTCCCGCGACGGCGCCTGGCTTGGCTACTCCTACATGCCGCAGGTGGGCGACGGCGAAATCATTCTGCGTCCGCTTGCCGGCGGGCCCGAGCAGCGTGTGCCTGTTGGCGCGCTGCCGCCCGCGCCCACGGGCCCGTCACCGGATAATCCGGAACGCGCCGCCCCGCGTCGCGAGGTCACCCTCCTCTTCACAAGCGACGGTCGTTTCGCCGTGGCCACCCGCTTCCCCGATCTGGAGGAAACACGTGCCGCCAGGAAGGCGAAAAAGAAAGCCGATCAACTGCCCAAGGAGGGCATTGTCATCGTCACTCTCGCCACAGGCGAAGTCACGCGAATCGACGATGTGAAAAGTTTTCAGGTCCCCGCAAAGGGCGGTTCCTGGCTCGCCTACCTCAGGAACCCTTCGCTTGAGCCAACACAAACCAAGGCCGGAGATGGCGAGGACCCGGCCTCGTCTAAAAAGGATCCCCAAAAGAAGACAGGCAGCGATCTGGTGCTGCGCGACCTCGCGTCTGGCAGCGATCGCATCCTGCCTCATGTCGTCGAATATTCCATCACACGCGATGGACGCTGTCTCGTCTGCGCGGTCGCCTCCACCAAACCAGAGGAAAATGGCGTCTTCTGCATCACTCCGGGCGATGCCGCCGCTCCCGTCACGCTCGTGCAAGGACCTGGCCGCTATGAAAAGCTTGCCTGGGACCGCAAACAGACGCGGCTCGCCTTCCTGACCGACCGTGCGGAGCACGACGCCAAGAGGCCTCGGTTTGCGGCATGGCTGTGGCAGCGACAATCCACCGCCGCGTCCGAGCTCATCGGCCCATCAACACCCGGAATCCCCGAGGGCTGGGTTGTCAGCGAAAACGCAGCACCTTCATTCACCTTCAACGGAACCAGGCTTCTGGTCTCCACCGCACCGTCCACCCCGGAACCAGACAAGCGACTCTCAGACTTGCCCGACGAGGAAAAAGTGACCGCCGATCTCTGGCGCTGGAATGACGACGAGATCCAGCCGCTGCAAAAAGTGCGCGCCGAGCGCGAACGCAAGCGGGCCTACGTCGGCGCATGGGACTTTTCCTCGCAACGCTTCACCCAGCTCGCCGATCCCACCCTCGCCACCGTCACGCTCAGCGACGACGGCGCATGCGCCTTCGGTACTGACGATCGCGCCTACCGCCGACGCTACGACTACGACGGCACCTTCCAGGATGCCTACCTCGTCGATGCATCCACCGGCAAGCGTCGGCTGATTGCGAAGGATCTCGGTGGGAACTCTGCCCTTCGCATCTCACCCTCGGGCAAATGCGTCGTCTGGTTCGCCGACCGCCAGTGGTTCGCCATCGACACGGCGAGCGCAAGGATCGTGCCGCTCACGGGAAACCTTCCCGTCGCCTTTCACAACGAACTCAACGATTTGCCCGGAGAGCCTGCAGCCTATGGATTCGCCGGATGGTCGGAGACGGACGATTCGGTGCTGCTCTACGATCGCTTTGATCTCTGGCAGGTGTTTCCTGACGGCCGTCCCGCGAGAAACGTCACGGCTGGATACGGACGCGAGCAGAAGATTCAGTTGCGCCTCCAGAATATCGAGCCCATCGACCCTGATACCGAAACGCATGGCATCGATCCATCCAAGCCGCTCTACCTCCGCGGCGAGAGTGAAGTCACCCGTGCCACCGGCTTCTTCCGCACGATGCTCGCATCAACCGGCGGCCCTGATCGTCTCCTGTGGGAGGACAAGAACCTCAGCTACGTCGGTCGTGCAGCCGATGCAGACAAGCTGTTGCTGACGGGATCACGTTTCGATGAATTCCCGGACATCCTTTCCACCACCTCCACCTTTGCCCGACCGGCAAAGGTCTCCAACGGCGGCGCACAGTTGGCTCCCTTTGCCTGGGGCAGCGCTGAACTGATGACCTACCGCAATGCGGACGGCGTCGAGCTCCAGGCCGCTCTCTGCAAACCGGCGGACTTCGATCCGAGCAAGAAATATCCTCTGATCGTCTACATCTACGAACGCCTCTCGCAGACCCTCCACACGTTCACACCACCCGCACCCAGTCAGCTCGTCAATCCGACGGTCTACACCAGCAACGGTTACCTGGTGCTCATGCCGGACATCGTCTATAACGTGGGACAACCGGGACCCAGTGCTGTCAAATGTGTCCTGCCCGCCGTCGAGACGCTCATCGCGCACGGCTTCGTCGACGAAAAGGCCATCGGCATTCAGGGGCATTCCTGGGGAGGCTACCAGATCGCCTACCTGGTAACACAGACCCACCTTTTCCGAGCGGCCGCGGCCGGTGCGGTTGTCTCGAATATGACGAGTGCCTATTCCGGAATCCGCTTGGCCTCGGGTCGTGCCCGCCAGTTCCAGTACGAAAAGACCCAAAGCCGGATCGGTCGTCCTCTTAGCGATGCGCCCCATCTCTATCTCGAGAATTCCCCCCTTTTCGGCGTCGACCGCATCACGACCCCGCTGCTCCTGCTGCACAACGACCACGACGACGCAGTGCCCTGGCAGCAGGGCATCGAGTTCTTCCTCGCCCTGCGCCGACTCGGAAAAGAGGCCTACCTCTTCAACTACAACAACGCCCTCCACGGCCTGCGGCGGCGCGCTGATCAACTCGATTACGGCAAGCGCCTCCGTCAGTTCTTCGATCATTTTCTCAAGGGCGAGCCCGCCCCCGACTGGATGACCTCAGGCATCCCCTATCTCGATCGGGATGCCGAGAAACTCCGGTTCCGTGACGCGCCATGATACGATCTTTCACAATGCCTAGACTATACTACCTGTCCGTCCTGATGGGACTTCTCCTGCCACTCGCCTCCTTCGCAACGTCCCCCATGGATGGTCGCTGGAGGCTCGATACCTCACGCAGCTCAGCGCTGGACGGCTGGAGCCAATGGGACCTCGTCATCACGACCGATGGCACGCGGGTGAACCTGCAACATGACATGCAGTGGCGCTCCACCAAGCATACCGCAACCACAACGGTCGACACCCGACACTCCTCAAAGGTCGCCAACTTCTTCCGTGTCGAACAGCGCCATATGGCCCTCTACCCGGCGAAAGGAGGTCTCACCACGGTGAAGGCCGCATGGATCGACGGCGACCGCACGCTGCGGGTCGAGGCCGACACACCCATCGAGATATCCCAGGGCGAGGAAAACATGCGCATCTACTGCGAATACCGCCTGCTCGAGGGCGACAGATCACTGCTCCTGATCGAGCTTCACAGTTCGCGTCCCCAGCCGCTCGTCTACCGTTTTACCAAAGTCACCCCGGAGAACTAAGCCATGCGACGCCTGATTCCCTTTATTCTCCTCACCGTCTGCGTCGCTCTCCCGGCTGCGGAACCTGCGCGCTCCGCATTCGTCATGCGCTGGAACCTCGACTGGAATGTCGCCGGCGGGCTTCCCGAAAAGGCGATGCTGCTGAGCCTGCAGGGCCTTGCGAATCGCAAGTCGCCCCAGTTCTACGTCATCCATCCTCCCGAATACCAGTGGGAGATCACCGCACCGCTTTACTCGTTCTACGAACGCAAGCATGGCGTCCGATTCACCGAACTGAAGACTGCCAAGGCGGCGCTCAACCAGTTCTCCAACGCCGCGCGCGGTTATGTCGTCTGGGATCCCGCGGTTGCGGCGACGATGAACGTCGCCTTCACCATCGCCGGACTCGAAGACGCTCTTGTTGTCACGCCTGCATTGATCTCGACCGCTGAGAGCCATGGTCTGAAAAAGATCGATGATCTCCGCGGCCGGTACGATGGAAAGACCGACGCCGAAATCTACGGTGACGCAGCCCGGCGCTACTGGGCGCGCTGCAACCACGATGCCTTCATGCTGATGGGCGGACACGCGGGGGCGGTTCGTATGCCCGGCATGGCGGACTGGGGCGTGCGTCAGCGCATGTTCTTCAGCGATCTATCCGCCAATCCCAAACATGCCGCAGAACTCGCATTGGCACAGAAGCTCCTCTCTCAGCTCAACGACGGCGCAACCGTTTTCGGATGGCACTCGTATGGCAAAGACACCGAGGAGCAATGGACCACGCTGCTTTCCGGATACGGCCTGAAGATGGAGGGACTCCACAATCTGCCCAACCTCTCCTTCAACTGCCAGTTCACGTTCACTCCCGGCTTCAAGTTCACCAACAATCATCACACCACGCCGGGTGAGAAACTCGTGGCGGGACCCAAGGTCTATCTCTCATTCGTCCAGTCGGACAGCATCGGCATCGGTGTCTGGACCAAGCCGGGCCGCGGCAAACTGCCTTTCGCATGGCAGGTCACGATGAACTGGACAAAGTTTTCCCCGGCCGCGCTCGAATACTTTCACGAAAGTGCCACGCCAAACGACTACTTCATCGGCGGACTCAGCGGCCCGGGCTACATGTATCCCAACCACATCCCCGCCGCTAAATTTCCCGGGCTCATGAAGGAGGCACGCACGCTCATGGCCGAGCTCGACGAACAGGCGCTCGAGATCATGGACAACTCCGCCGCCGACGGAAATGTGGGCAACGCCGACCTGACCAAGGAAACCGTCGATCGATACTACGCGGCATTCCCCGATGTCATTGGCTTCATCAACGGCTACGGTCCGGCCCGCACGCGTGACCTGCGCGACACACGGCCCATGATTTCCTACGACTACTACATCGACCCCCGCCGCCCGCGATCCGAGGTCGCCGCCGACCTCAACGAGCTCATCGCCCTCAACTCAAAGCGTCCATACTTTCTCCTCGTTCACGTCCGGGAATCCAACGACGTCAACAGCCTGGTCGAGGTCGTCAAACAGCTCGACGGCCCGGTCGAGGTCGTACCGCTCGACGTTTTCCTGAAGCTCGCCGCCAGCAGGAAGACCTACACCACGCGCTACCAGGATCCTGACGATCCGAAACATTTCGAGGGTTATAGGAAATAGCACAACCTCCCCACCCCCTTATGAGTACCACCCGACGCACATTCCTGAAAAACTCCGCGGTTCTCACCGCGTCGCTGCCCCTCACACGCCTTCCCCTGTCCGCCGCCCGGCCCGCTCCTGCACCGGCTGGGGGCAAGCGGGGGCTGCTGTTCGATGAATCCGACCTGCCACGCATCCGCGCCAACACCCGCCACCCGCGCTTCGCAAAGCTCTGGGCTGAAATGTCGGGCGCGGACCTGGCTGCCGACATGGATTTCCTGAAGAACAAGGTGCGCTTCAACAACCATGTCGCGGACATGATGCGCTGCCGGCAGATCGTGGAACGCTCGTCCTTCGTCTACGCCGTCAACAATGACGCCTCCCATCTCGAGGTGGCGAAGCTCGCGATCCGCAAACTCATCGAGTACCCAAAATGGGACTACTTTCTTGAAGGTGGAAAGACCGTGATGGGGCTGCAGCGCGCACCCGAGGCAACCATCGCGCTCGCCTACTCGCTCGACTTTCTGCGCGGTGCGCTCTCCGAACAGGAGATCGCCGACATCGAACACAACATCGCAACAAAGGGCGCACCCGCCTGTTTCACGACGCTCTACGGCATGAAGTACCCAGACCGCGTCAAGGGATGGGGATTCGATCCGGAGGACGACTATCCGCAGGCCTTCCGCGTCAGCCTCGCGCGCTGGCCGCTCATCCTCAATGCGACAAACCTGAAAATCATTCCCGTTGCCGCCCTCGGCATCGCGGCGGTCTTGCTGCATGACCGCCATCCCCAGGCATCGCAATGGCTCGACATGGCGCGCTCGAGCGCCAAGGCCTTCTCGACCATGTATGGCTCCGATGGGGCCTACGACGAAGGCGCCAGCTACTGGGGTTACACTACCATGCACCTGGCCATCTTTGCGGAGACGCTCTGGCGGCGGCTCGGTATCGATGATCGCAATCTCATCAACTACCCAGGGACGGTGCGTTACGCCCTTGCCTACTCCATGCCAACGAAAGGCAGCGCATGGGATCCTGCCAAGTCGCCGAGCAACATCGTCATCCCCACGCTCAGGGTCGACCCGGAGAGGGACATCGTCAATTTCAGCGATTCTCTTACCACAAGTGATTTCGCAATCGCTGCCTGGGTCAGCCGCACGCACCACGATCCGCTTGCCCAGTATTGTGCGCTGAACATCGGCGCTATGACCTCCCACTTTGGCTTCATCTGGTTCGACGAAAAAGCTCCGTCGCGCGCACCCGATGCATCGTTGCTGAATGTCCGCCTCTCAAACGACATCGTCATTTCACGGACGGGGTGGACCGCGGATGACTGTGTTGTCGCCCTGCGAAGCGGAGGACCGGCGAACCATGAACACGCCGACCGAAACAGCGTCATCTTCAAGGCCTACGGCGAACGTCTCTTCCACGATCCATTCCGTGCCGGTTATTCGTACACAATTCCACGCTGGAAACTGCGACTCACCGCAGCCCACACCGCCGTCCTCGTCAACGGATACGGCCATCAATACCATGACGGACATGAAGGTACCAACGCCTCCTGGGCATGGGCGCACGTGCAATCGTACAAGACGGGTCCCGACTGGATGACCGTCACCAGCGATGCCACCGAGGCCTATTCACTCGTGCTTCCCGAGGTCCAACGCATCGATCGCACCCTGATCTATCTCAAGCCGGACATCCTCCTGATGCTCGATCGCGTCACGCTCTCTACCGCCGAACCTGTGCAACTTCGCTATCAGGTGTACAATGACGACGGCAACGGAGTCGCCACCGCGAAGGGTAACGCATTCAGCATCGCGCGCCCGTTCGCGAGTCTGAATGCATCCGTCCATTCCGCGGGAAGCATTGCCTGCTCGGTTCTCAAGCACGACCTGCCGGAGTCGGAGGGAATTCATCCCTTCGTCGAAGCGGTCTCCCCTTCCGCTGCCTCGCACGTGCTGCTGACGGTGGCCACCGCGCAGCCTTCCCCCGGACCGCAGTCGCAAGGCGATCTTCATGTCCGCGAGGAGCGCGGCTCTTGGCGGGTGACCGGGTCCCACCGCGGCCGCAAGGTCAACGTACTGATCGATCCGGCAGGAACATTGCCAACGATCACCCTCGCCTAATTCACCCATCAGCCCGCTTCATGTCTCGTCCTCCTCTTGTTTCCTCCGTTGAAATGCGCGCCGGTCGCCCGACGCTGATCATCAACGGAATCCCTCATGCACCGCTCATCTACGCGCTGACCGACTGCCCCGGTGGCCGCTGGTCCTGGGAGGAGGTTCCCGGTCGAAATATCGAGCTCTTTGGACGCCAGGGAGTCTGTCTGATTGAACTCGATCTTTGGATAGAGGACATGATCGCGGGTCCCGGAGCGACACTCGACCTCACGATCCCTCGCAAACAGGTCGCCGGTGCGCTCGAACGGAATCCCAATGCAGCCATCATGTTTCGACTTCACGCCAACGCACCGCGCTGGTGGGTGGATCAGCATCCCGATGAGTGCGTGGGCTACGCGGACGGAACGGTTGACGATCCCGCTCCCTGGGGCCTGCCCCGGCGGATTGCGACAGATGGCGGACTTCCGGCCCGCGCAAGCTTCGCCTCGCGCAAGTGGCTGGACTGGGCGAACGGTCACATTTCGGAATTCTGCCGCCAGTTCGGCGCGACACCGGAGGGAGGCTCCGTTTTCGGCATCCATCTTGCCTACGGCCTCTACGGCGAATGGCATCAATTTGGATTCCTCCACCACGATCCCGACACGGGCGTCGTTGCAACAAAGTCCTACCGCGCCTGGCTGCGCAATCGCTACGGATCGGATGCGGCACTCGCCACCGCGTGGAACCGACCGGGCCAGCAGATCGACGCCGTCACGGCGCCGGATTCACCTTCGCGCGAGCGAGCCGACCTGGGCCCTCTCCGCGATCCGCGCGTGCACCAGGACCTGATCGACTACTTCACGTGGCTGCATTCCACCATGGCCGACGCGCTTCTTGATCTCGCAGCCAACGTGAAACGTTCCTGGCCGCGCCCAATTGTCACGGCCGCCTTTCAAGGCTATTTCTACGGTCAGTTCGCACGCAACGCCGCCGGCAGCCACCTTGCCCACGACAAGGTGCTCGCATCGCCCCACCTCGACTGTCTTTGTTCGCCCGCATCCTACACCGACGGTGTTCGTGCCATGGGAGGCTCGGGACACGGACGGGGCATCACGGGAGCCGTGCGTCGCGCCGGCAAACTCTGGCTCGACGAGAATGATCACGCCACGTCATTCGTCGGCTGCCCCTGGGATCGCAAATTTCATTCATCGCTTGAGGACGACATCGCCTTCCTGCGCCGCAACTCGCTCCTCCCCGTGCTGCGTGGCGGGGGACAATGGTGGTTCGACTTCGGCATGATTGCCGGCACGCCTGATTTCGCCGGCTATGGCAATGTGGGGTGGTGGGATCACCCGCGCCTTTCAGCCGAGATCAAGGCCGTGCACGGCATTGCGCAAGCGCGTCATGCCCACCCGTATTACCGCCCGACGGATGTCCTGGTCATTCACGACCCGTGGTCATTCTGCCACACCGTCGCGAAACGCTGGTCGCTTGAGGGTTTCAAGTTCGGAGACCAGCCTCCGGTCGGTCCAAATCCCTTCTCCGGGCGCGGCATGGATGGACTGCTTGAGGGACTCTACCACTCGGGCCTGATGTTCGACGAGGCGCTGATCGGTGAACTCGCCACGCTCGACCTTTCTCCCTTCAAGCTCGTCATCTTTGGGTCCACCGTCGTGCTCGACGACAAGCAACGGGAAACGATTGCGTCACGCGTGGCCACGGCGGGGCGGCATGTCGTGTTCACCGGGTATGTCGGATGGAGCAACGGCCGGGAAATCGGCGGTCATCTTGCAACCTCCGCCAACGGGATTCTCACCTCGGGTCGCGAATTCGCGGCACCGGTTTCCACCCTCATGCTCGACGACGCTGCCGAGGAACAAAAACTCGAGCCTCCCAAATTTGTCCCCGTCTACAATGTACCGGACAGCCACGTAGCCGGCCGATGGTCCGATGGCAGCACGAGCGCCGCCTGGCGCGAGGATGGCAGTGTTACCTGGTGGTCGTTTGGCATCAGCCCGACGTCACCCGGCATCCTGCGGGCGCTCGGCCGCCGTGCCGGCTGCCATGTGATCAACGATCATGACGATGCCACCGCGCACGGTGACGGCCTGCTCATGGTCCACACGCTCGATGGCGGCGCCCGCACCCTGCGGCTGCCCAATGGAAAGGTCCTGTCGGTCGTGCTGCCACCGCGCAGCACGACAATCTTCGACGCCCAAACAGGTTCCGTACTGCTCGGAAATTGAGATCCATCGTCTCGCAACATCGCCCCCGATATCGGATCCTGTCTGAACGCTCCCTCCTCCCACCTCTTCCCGCCATGCTTCGTCGTCACTCCCTGCTGCTTCTTGGCCTGCTCCTCGCTACGTTCTTGCAGGCCGCGCCTCCGTCACCACTCACGGGCACGTGGCGGATCGATCCCTCTCAAAGCACCGACCTCAGCCCGTGGAAGGAGTACGATCTGACACTTCGGGTCACCGGGAAATCTGTCACCGTCGAACGCAGGTTTGCCAACGGACGCCGCGAATTCCGGGACACGTCCACCTTCCCCACTACAGGCAGATCGACAACGCTTCCCTTCACCTACTGGCCGGACAACCGGCATCTCGGTGCCGCCGTGGGCCCCGACCACAAGAGAAAGCTCTCCGCGCACTGGCTGGATGACGGACGGATCTTGCGCGTCTCCTCCGACTTCGTGCTGAGCACGCAGCAGGGTGATCGCGCCATCAATGTGCTGAGCGACTACAAGCTCTCCGCCAACGGAGCGGAATTGACGCTGACCGAACTGCGCAGCACGCGCAACCGTCCCATCGTCTATGTCTTCAAACGCCTCGCCTCGGCTGAGGGCAAGTAATCCCGCGTCATGAAACGTCCCCTTTTTCTCCGCCTCCTTCTCGCCGGTCTTCTTCTCGCGTCCGTTTGGCCGTGCTCAGGTCAGACAGCCCTGCGCCGCGCCGAGCGCGCGCCCGCCTCGGCGACAATCGTGCCGCTTTCTGAAAACTGGCGCCTCGACGGCGATCTGCCCGTTCACGCCCTGCTCATCTCCCTGCAGGGTCTGGCCAACCGGGAGGCCCCCCGCCTCTATCTCGAGTATCCGCTCAACTGGCAGTGGGAGATCGTTCGTCCGCTGATCGGATTTCTTGAGCGCCGGCACGGGATGACCTTTACAAGGCTCGGTCTCGACGATGCCGATGCGGCGCTCGCCAAGTTCGCGCGTCATGCGAAGGGTTGCGTCGTCTGGGACAAGCACGTGCGGACCTCCCTCACGGTCGCCTTCACCATCTCCGGATTGGAGGATCTGCTGGTCGTGAACGAGGATCTGCTTCCGCTCGCTGCAAAGCACGGATTGAAGCCCGTCGTCGACCTTCGCGGCCGATTCACCGGAATGCCCGACCACGTGATCTACGCACAGGTCTACGCCGAATACGGGGCTCGCTGCTCGCGCGACTACTACGTTGTCATGGGCGGCCATGCCGGCATGGAGATGCAGCCGGGCATCGCCGACTTCGGCATCCAGCAGCGCGCATTCTTTGCCGACCTCTCGGCGAATCCGAAGCACCCGGAGGAACTCGCGCTCCTCAAGAAGTTCCTCGGCGCGCAGAATCCCGCCAGTGTTGTCCTCGGATGGCACTCCTACGCGAAGGATACGGAGGGACAGCATACGACGCTGACGAGCAATTTCGGCCTCATCATGGAGGGGCTTCACAATCTGCCCAATGTTTCCTTCACCTCACAGATCCCGCTCACACCCGATTTCAAATTCGCCAACAATCACAGCGTTGCGGCGGACGCGGTGTTGAAGGCCGAAAAGAAGGTCTACATTTGCGCGGTCTCCACGGATTCGATGGGCATTGGCGCCTGGACCAAGCCGGGGCGTGGAAGGATCCCTTACAATTGGCAGGTGCTCATGAACTGGATCTGGATCAATCCGCCGGCGTTGCAGTATTTCTACGAGAGCAAGACTCCCAATGACTATTTCATCGGGGGCCTATCCGGGCCGGGCTACATGTATCCCCAAGCGATTCCGCCGGCAAAGTTTCCCGCCCTCATGGCCAAGGCGAGAAACCTGATGGCCCAGCTCGATCTCCACGTCATGGAGATCATGGACTACTCCGAAGGCAACCGTCACGTCGGCAATACGGACCTGCCAAGGGAACTGGTCGATCGCTATTACCAGCAGTTTCCCGACGTGCTCGGGTTCATCAATGGCTATGGCTCGGCGCACACCTTCGATCTTCGAAACGGAAAGCCCTTCCTCAGCTACGACTACTACCTTGACGCAGCCCGCCCGCTCGAGGAGGCCGCGGCGGATCTGGAGGAGTTGATCCAGATGAACCCCAAGCGCCCTTATTTCCTGCTCATGCACGTGCGTGAAACCAATTCGGTCGAGAAGGTGGCCGATATTTTTGGCCGCCTCTCCGAGAAGCCCGAAGTGGTGCCGCTTGATGTGTTCCTCAAGCTCGCTGCAAGCGACAAGACCTACAGGACGCATTTTCAGGAACCCGGCGATCCCATCGACCACAACCCCTGACGCAATCCTCCTCCCGGCGAAGCGCTCCGGCTGCGCAGATCCTCCAGCCCGTTTCCTGGATCTGTTTCCAAGCTCCACTCCAGTCCGCTCCACACCACCACCCCATGCCCACCTTCAATACGGTCAACGCCTACGACTACGCGCTGATCGCCCTCTATTTTGCCATCGTGATTTTTGTCGGCTTCTATGCCGCGCGAAAGAATCGCGGCACCGACGACTACTTCAAGGCGGGCGGACAGGTTCCGTGGGTCCTTGCAGGTCTCTCCAACTGGGTCTCCGGCTTCTCGGCATTCATGTTCGTCGCAGCCGCGGGATTCACCTACAAGACCGGCATCGGCGCGGCCCTCGTCTTTACGATGGCAACATGGGCCTACATCGTTGGCTACTTCTACTTCGCGCGGATCTGGCGCCGCGCAAGGCTCGATTCACCCCTGCAGTTCCTGACGCGCCGTTACTCCCCGTCGACGACCTACTTTTACTCCGTCACGGCGATCATTCCCCAGATCGTCGGAATCGGCCAGGGACTCTACATCCTGTGCATCTTCATTTCGACCGCGCTCGGTTTCGGCGGACGCGAATTCAATGTGCTCGGATTCGAGCTCAGCGGACTTCAACTCTCCATCCTGTGCACCGGCGTAATCATGGTTGTCTACACGGTGGTCGGCGGGCTTTGGGCGGCGGTTCTCTCGGATGCGGTGCAATCCATCATCATCCTAGTCATGACGGTGATCATCTTTCCGGTCTCCTATCACTATCTCGGAGCCGGTCAGGGAGGCGGCATTCTGAAAGGGTTTCAACGCCTTCTTGCCGAAGTGCCGGAAGGGTTTTTTACCCTGCAGGGCAGTGCGGCTGACCCCTGGTTCCTCCTCGGATTCTTCATCAATTGCATGCTCGGCTACAACGTCGCCTGGCACCTCGGCCAGCGCTACTACAGCGTGCCCGATGAACAGGGCGCGCGGAAGATGGCGCTGCTCTGCGCGGTGCTTTCGCTGGTGGGACCGCTCCTCTGGATCCTCCCCGTGATGGCCGCCCGCGTTATTTTTCCTGACATGGCCTCCCTGTGGCCGACGCTTCGCGATCCCTCGGAAGCCTCGTATGTGTCACTCGCACTCATGCTGCTTCCCCACGGACTCATAGGCTTCGTGGTGTCCGCCGTTCTCTCTGCAACGCTGGGCCAGGCGAATGATGCCTTCAACTGGCTGGCTGCAACGACAACCCGCGATATCTACGTGCCCATGCACAAGCGCTGGCGCGGCCATGCTCCCGATGATCGGAAGCAGTTGCGCGTCGCGCAGGCCACCATGGCGGTCGTGGGCATCCTGGGCATCGCCGTCGCGTTCTACATCCCCCGCTACGGAGGGGCGTTTGATTTTGCCCTTCAGTACTATTCGCTCACGGCCGCATTCATGATGCCCGTCGCGCTGGGCATGATCTTCAGAAAGACACCCTGGTGGTCGGGAATGGCCTCGTGCAGCGCCGCGTTGATCGTGGCGATCACGCTCATGCTCATGGGCGTCTGGAAGGAGAATCCCCTCGCAAGAAACATCCTTTGCGAGGCGGTTGTGACCTCGCTCGTGTTTGCCATCTCTGCACGCTGGTATCGCGCTGATGATCCGCGACACGCCGAGCTCCATCGCCTTGAGATTGATCTTCAAACTCCGGTGCCACCCGCTCCCCACCACCCGGGAGGCAGCCTCGCGGTCTACGGCGTCATCGGTGTCACTTCCCTCGTGCTCGGCGTCGTTCTCATCGCGTGCGCACTGCTGCCGTCTTCGGACCTCGCGCCGGCCCGTCACAATCTGGTTGCCGGCGCATTGCTGGTCGCGGTGGGATTTGGCCTGCGCCGTCTGGCGTCCTCCCGGCGGACGGCTCCATCGTGACATGACAACGATATCGCTCCCCACGGATTATTACCAGCAGTTCGATGCGGACCCAGCCCGCGCAGTGCCTGCCGAAGGCTACGGCGGTTGGAAACGGGGGACCGTGAAGCTTTCGCTGGAGCACACGGCACTTGTGGTGATGCATGCGTGGGATTGCGGCTTGCCGGGTGAATTTCCCGGCTGGAGGAGGGCGGTCGAGTACCATCCCAGGGCGGAAAGGATCCTGCGCGACGTTTTTCCTCCCCTTCTCTCGGCGGCCCGCTCGGGCGGAATGGCCGTTATGCACGTCGTGGGCGGGCGCGACTACTATTCGCATCTGCCCGGATACCAGGGGACCCGCACCACCGGTGGGGATTCCGCCATTCTCCGTGCAACGCCTGATTCCGTTTCGAGGGAATTGGAGGACTTTCGCGCGGCGAAGGTGTTTACAGGTCTCCACAATCGGAATGATATCGAAGCAGGGTTTGCCCGGCTGGATTTTGCACCTCAGGCGCGTCCGCTGGGGAACGAATGCATCGCTGCTGATGGAACGCAGTTGGCAAAGGCCTGCGTGGAGCGAGGGGTTAATCATCTCCTGTACGTCGGCTTCGCCATCAACTGGTGCCTGCTGATGTCGCCCGGCGGCATGGTCGACATGCGCCGTCAAGGATTCATCTGCTCCACGCTTGCCGAAGCCGTCACCGCGGTGGAGAACCGGGAAACAGCTAGGGATGAACTTGAAAAACGGCAGGCCCTCTGGCGCATCTCCCTGGAGTTCGGTTTCATCTTTCACGTCCCGGATCTCATTGGTGCGTTGCTCCGAAATCCTTCGACACACATGCAAGGAAACGAGGTCCGCTGACGAAACTCCCGCGCTGCTTCGGCAGGTCTGTTCTCAAGAATTTCAATTTCTGTTTCTCGTATGATCCCGCTTCGCCCACGTCCCCCGACCGGCCTTGGTGCCGCAGCCATCGGTCCGGAAGAGGAAGCTGCGGTCCTTGATGTTCTTCGACGCCGGGAGTTGTTTCGATACTATGGAAACGATCCCGCACATCCGCCTCAGGTGACGGCCACCCTGGAGCGGGAGGTCTGCGAGCGATTTGGGGTGCCGTTCGCGCTTGCGGTGAGCAGTGGAACGGCCGCGCTGGAGATTGCCCTGGGTGCCGCAGGCATCGGCCCCGGTGACGAAGTCATCGTGCCTGCCTGGAGCTGGATCTCCTGCTTCACGTCAATCGTGCGCTGCGGTGCGCGGCCCGTGCTGGCGGAGATTGACGGATCGCTCTGTCTCGATCCCCAGGAAATTGTCCGGCTGCACTCACCGCGCACAAAAGCGGTTGTTGTCGTCCATTTCCAGGGAGCGGCGGCCGACATGCTCGCGATCGAGCATCTCGCCCACCGCCGCGGTTTGTTTGTCATCGAGGATTGTGCAGAGGCGCCAGGCGCAACGTTCAAGGGCAGGCGTGTCGGCACCTGGAGCGATGCCGCCATTTTCAGCTTCCAGCACAACAAGCCGATGACCGCCGGTGAAGGCGGGCTCGTGGTGACCCGCGACCTCAGGCTTTATGAGCGGGCCGTGCGATTGCATGACCTCGGTCTCTACCGCGCACACCATTCGACGATCACACCCGCCTGCGAACCCGCTTTTGCCGGTGGACAATACCGCATGTCAGAGCTGACTGCGGCCGTCGCCCTCGCGCAGCTTCGCAAACTCGACACCATCCGGGATCACTGTCGCTCGCTGAAGGCCCGCATCGCACCGCGAATTCAGGCCTTGCCGGGGCTGGAACTGCGGCCGCTCGCAGATCCCGAGGGCGACTTCGGCTTTGAAATCTATTTTTATACCAGGACACCGGAGCAGAGTGCGGCATTTCGCCAAAAGCTCGATGCACTCAACGTCTGGTGTCAGCAGCGCACCGGTACCTATCCCCAGTATCGGCGAGACTATGTAAAAACCGGTCTAGCAGCCAACCCTAGGCTCTCTCCCTTTCGGGACCTCTCACCGTGGCCCGCGCCCGGCTACCGGTCGGAAGATTTTCCAAGGACCGAAGACTACTCCTCGCGTTTTGTGGCTCTTCCCTTGGGCTGGCGTACCACCCTCGAAGATGCGGACTATATCGCCTCCTGCGTGGAACACGTTTATCATCAAATTGATGCTCGGTAGTCATCCCCTAATTCATTTAAGAGGGAAAATTAATTAAGGGTTGACCCTAATATCTGAGATTCCCTCTAACTTCCTCAAGGGTCGCATTTGGGTTCGCCAAGGTATCAAATGCATTTCTGTCTCTTGCTGCCCACATGACCCGATCCATGGCCGAAACTCCACCGACCTGCGAAGCGCTTCTGGCTGGCATGGTGTCGATCGATACCGTGAATCCTGACTTCGGTGGGCCCGTTGACGGCCAGGCGCGGCTGGCAGGCTATCTGGAGACGGTCGCGCACGCCTGGGGCATGCGCACGGTACGGCGCGAAGTTTCGGAAGGTGCCTTCAATCTCACGATCACCCTGCCTCCGATTCCTGGTGCTCCCTGGCTGCTTTTCGAGAGCCACCTGGACACGGTCAGCACCGATGGCATGACGGTTCCGCCGTTTACTCTCTCGGTCGCTGGTACGCGTCTCCACGGGCGCGGCTCGTGCGACACCAAGGGCTCCGGTGCCGCGATGCTATGGGCGGTCAAGACTTATGCTTCACTGCCCGGACGGCGCCTGAATGCCGGGGTTGTTTTTGTCGTCGATGAAGAGTCCTCCATGACAGGCGCCCAGGCCTTTGCCGCAAAGGATCTCAAGTCATTCGAGCCGTTGATCGGCGTCGTCGTTGGAGAGCCCACGCAGCTCAGGCCGGTTGTCGCCCACAATGGGGCGCTGCGTTGGCGAACCATCACGCGGGGCACCGCAGCCCACTCGGCTGATCCGTCAAAAGGGAGGTCCGCCATCCATACGATGATGGCGGTGATAACTGCCCTTGAAACCAAAATGATCCCCCTGGCGGTCCGGGAATTTCCGCTCACCGGTCGTGCTGCTGCCAGCATCAACGTCATTCGCGGAGGCAGCGCGGTGAATGTCGTTCCCGACTACTGTGAAATCCTGTGCGACCGGCGCCTCGTGCCGGGCGAAACGACCGCCCAAGTCCTTGCTGAACGCGACCGCGCGCTCGAGGGGCTGGAGGTCGAAAATGACCAGGAATTTCTGGCTCCTCCGCTGCCACCGGAGAACTCGTCGTGCCTCCATGCATGGATGCTGCCCGCGTTCGAGAAGCTGGGATTGGACGCGAAACCCGTTGGCGCCCGGTACGCAACCGATGCCAGCCATTACGCAGCGGCTGGTGCGCAGGTCGTGGTCCTTGGGCCGGGAGACATTGCCCAGGCACACACTCGGGATGAGTATCTCGATCGCCGCGAACTCGAGCGCGCCACTTCCCTGTATCTCGAATTCCTGCGCACCCAGCCCCCACCTTCGGGAGGACTGGGAAAAAGTTCCTGAGCTCATGAACCGCTTGCATACCTTGCTCTCTGTCCTCCCGTTGACAGAGGTTTGCCGCCACCACTAGCCTGCCTCAATGGAAAAGCCCGCCTATACGCTCGAGTTCGAGAAACCCTTGCGTGAATTGAGCGCACAGCTCGACCAGCTCAGGCAGCAGTCGTTGGAGAACAATCTCGATGTTGCGTCCGAGATAGCGGCGATCGAGCGCAAGATTGCGGCAACCCAGCGCGAAATCTATTCGAGCCTCACCGCGTGGCAGCGCGTGCAGATAGCCCGCCATCCCAAACGCCCCTATGCCCTCGATTATGTGGGCGCCATCTGTGAGGGTTTTCAGGAGTTTCACGGCGATCGCCAGTTCAACGACGATCGCGCCTTGGTAGGCGGCACGGCCTTTTTCAAAGGCTCCGCCGTGATGATCATAGCCCAGCACAAGGGCCGTGACACCAAGGAAAAGGTCACCCGCAATTTCGGTATGCCGCAGCCCGAGGGCTACCGGAAAGCGCTCCGCCTGATGAAGATGGCCGAGAAATTTGGGCTTCCCGTCCTCTCCTTTATCGACACCCCGGGGGCCTATCCCGGCTTGAGCTCTGAGGAGCGCCATGTTTCGGAGGCGATCGCGGTGAACCTGCGCGAGATGGCTCTGCTCAAGGTTCCCACGATCGCGATCGTCGTGGGGGAAGGCGGCTCGGGCGGCGCCCTGGGCATCGGTGTGACCGACCGCGTGCTTATTTTTGAGAACAGCTACTACTCCGTGATCTCGCCGGAAGGATGCGCTGCAATCCTCTGGAAGGACGCTGCGTCAGCGGCAAAGGCCGCCAAGGCGATGAAACTGACAGCCGAAGATCTCGAAAAGTTCGGCGTTGTCGATGAAGTCATTCCGGAGCCGTTCGGCGGCGCACACAACGATCCGGCCAAAACCGCGAAATCGCTAAGTGCCGCGATCGAGCGACACCTCGACAATCTGCGCGGGCTTTCAGCCGAGAGCCTGCTCGATGCGCGCTACAAACGACTGCGCTCACTCGGCCTCTACGAGGAGGCCGGGGTCGTGCACAACTGACTCCAGCCGGCCGCGACAGGAACGCAGCGCGTTTCAGGGTCCCCAGACGCTGGCCTGCATGACCCGGCTGCCAGCTCCGCTGATGAACGTGGACTTGCCAGTCTCCGTGTCCAGAATGGCAAGACGTGGCCCACCCGACAGCCGCTGCGTGTAAACGAGGTGACGACCGTCCGCGAGCCAGCAGGGCTCAACGCAATCGCCAGGCCCTTTTGACACCACCCGCGTCGCTGTGCGACCACTGAGATCATGCACCGCAATCTTGAGGCTGTTTCCCTCGCGGATGGTGAATGCGATCATGTTCGGATTGCCGCGGCTCCAATCCGGCTCCGCGCAATAGCGGCTGATGTTGGTTGCAAGGCGACGCGAAGCACCACCCGCAGCCGGCATCACAAACAACTGTGGGCCCCCGAGGGAGTCCGACACGTAGACAATCTGCAGGCCATCCGGTGAAAAACACGGACCGGCCTCCGCTGCAGGCGTGCGTGTGCGTCGCGAAATCTGCCTGCCTTGCGCATTGCTGACATACACCTCGGGATTTCCCTCGCCGCTCAGAACCATCGCCACCTGCTGGCCATTGGGGCTGTAGCGTCCACCCATGTTTGTCCCCTTGAAGCTCACGAACGTCGATCGCTGAAGCGTGCCCAGATCGAGAAGGAAGATATCCGGAAAGCCAGTCCGGAAATAGCTCGTGTATAGCAGCTTCCTTCCATCCGGTGCCCAGCGCGGTGTCATCGCCTGCGATCGATCCTGGGTGATCTGACGGACTTCTCCAAAAAAGAGGTCTCCCGTTGCAACCTCCATCGCTTTTCCGCTCTCCACAATGAACGCGATCCGACTCGCGAAAAAACCCTTGAGGCCACTCGTCTTCTCGACCGCGAAATCCGCGGCGCGAAACAAGGCATTGCGCAGGCTCGTGCCGCTGAAAACCTGAGATCCGACTGACGCCCCGCCGCGAGCGATGTCCACCTTCACCTGATTCGCACCCGCCACGGTGAATTGCAGGGAAAACGTCCCTCCGCTGCTGACCAGACGATATCTCCCATGCGCTCCAAAGGCCATGTGGGCCAGGCGTTCAAGTTCGGGCGTCGAGCCCGTGACACGAATGGCAATCGTCTTTACATCCGCCTGAATGACGATTTCGCCCAGTTTGGTGACCCCCTGCGCAAATGCCACCCGAGACCCGGGCAGAAGCATGACACAGATCAGGAAAAGTCGTTGGAAGATTTGCATGAAGTGGAAAAACGATGAACAAGAGTGCAGTAACGGCATTTCCATTTTACAGGCTCTGCCATCAAAACAACGTCAAAACCTTTCCGTTCCTGAAAACCTCACTTTTATTGTGACTCCTGAAGCGATCAAAGAACATCTGAAGCAAGTTAAGTATCCGGGTTTCAGCCGCGATATCGTTTCGTTCGGCCTGGTGCGTTCGGCGGCCTGGATCGACGGCACGGTGAAGGTTGCCCTGGAACTCACCACGAGCGACCCGAAGATCCCGCTGCAGTTGAAAGGCGAAGTCGATAAATGTCTGCGTGTCATACCGGGCGCAAAGGACATCATTATCGACGTCGCCGTAAAGCCAGTCCGCCCCGCGGCCGGCGGAACCGCGGGCACCGGCAGCAACGCGCCTCGGAAAACGAGCCGCTACTCGGTCGCAATTGCCTCCGGCAAGGGGGGCGTGGGCAAGAGCACCTTCTCAGTCAACCTCGCCTGCGCCCTCGCGCAGGTGCTCAGCGCACAGGGCAAACCCGGCCGGGTCGGCCTGCTGGATTCCGACATCTACGGACCAAGCGTGCCGCTGATGATCGGCGCGCATGGGCGCCCAGAACTCGAGGAGGAAACGCTCATTCCGCTGGAAGCCCATGGCGTCAAGGTCATGAGCATGGGCTTTCTCGTCGACGACAACACGCCGGTCGTCTGGCGGGGTCCGATGATCATGAAGACGATCCAGCAGTTCGTCCAAAACGTGAAATGGGGCGACCTCGAAATCCTCCTCGTCGATCTGCCGCCAGGCACGGGCGATGCCCAACTCTCACTCGTCCAGACGATCCAACTCGACGGGGCGGTCGTGGTCACGACGCCCCAGCCGGCAGCGACGAACGTCGCCAGGAAAGGAGCGCTGATGTTCAAGAAGGTGAACGTCCCGCTGCTCGGC
Source organism: Verrucomicrobiota bacterium (assembly GCA_014584295.1). Classification (GTDB taxonomy): domain Bacteria; phylum Verrucomicrobiota; class Verrucomicrobiia; order Opitutales; family Opitutaceae; genus UBA6669. The sequence goes on along the minus strand of JACTNC010000035.1, from coordinate 30,745 downwards.
GTCGCCGAAAACATGAGCTGGTTCCTGGATTCCAACGGAAAAAAGCAGATGCTTTTTGGAGAAGGCGGCGGAGCGCGCACAGCGGAATCGCTCGGCACAGTCCTGCTTGGACAAGTCCCCCTTCACCCCGACATCCGCGCCGCAAGCGACGAAGGCAGGCCGCTCGTCGTAAGCGCTCCCGATCATCCCGCCAGCATCATTTTCCGGGCAATCGCCGAATCGCTGCTCCACCAGTTGACGTCGCGGCGGGGCACTGACGCCACTGTCGGCGGGGAGAATTGAAACCTTTCGGCATATGTGAAAAGAGATGCAGGAGGGTTGACAGGCCAAAAAGTAACCCTATTTTTACTTCGCTGTAAGACCTATGACGCACGTGATTGTTTCCGCTCGAAGGGCCGTCTCGAATCGAGCCACATCGAGAACGATCCTAAAGCTGTATTGTAGGCCCCGTTTAGTAGAAAGCTGATACCGCCGTGGTTGCCATGACGTCCTCCTCCTGCCCGTCGGAACACTCCGGATCTCGCGACTTCGTCAAGAATTCGTCGCTTTATCAGGAGTTCCTCGCCGAGAGGGAGGAAATCCTGAAGCACAAGTGGCTGGAATCGGAGAGGTTGGGATACGATATCGGTTTCGAGCGTGCGCTTCTCGACTGGATTCGAAAACACCGGGAGAACTGGCGTGCCCATCGCCGGGCTCAAGGCCTGCAGCAGGCGGGCGGATCATCTGCCGATCCTGCTTCAACGGCACCAACCAATCGCTAGTCCCTCGAAACAACCGACGCTTCGGGGTAACAAAAAAACCGAGCTGACGCTCGGTTTTTGCATTTCAGGAGCCAAACGACTGCAAGCTGGTCGCTTACTTGATTTCCTTGTGCAAGGTATGGCGCTTGAGGAAGGGATTGTACTTCTTCTTCTCGATGCGCTCGGTCACCGTCTTCTTGTTGCGAAGGGTGAGGTAACGGGAAACGGGTTTCCCCTCTTTGCGGGCTTCAGTGCACTCCAGTGTGACAACTTCTTGCATGGTTTTTGGCGATTAAGGAGTCAGTCTTACCCGGGCCTCGCACCAGCGCAACCTCAAAAGATTCACGCAATCCGCTAGGCCGGGGCAATCTTTCGTTCCGTCAGCGGAAGCATCACCCCTCGCCGGAAGAGATTCACCTGCCCTGTGCTTGAGGAAACCACGATTGAAATGCAGTCACTCGCCACACTGATCGCTGCCGCGGCGGCGTGCCGGCTTCCAAGCCCGCTCGGAAGGGTATGTTCGGAATCGGTCGCCTGGAGCAGACTGCCCGCGGACAGGACCACACCATCCCCGCGGATGATAAACGCGCCGTCGAGCAGGGAAAACTCCTTGATCGTCTCATCCATGAACGGATTCAGGATGTTGCGATCCTCCTCCTTGTATCCATAAAACGGATTCAAGACGAGCGGCTTCACGAGCTTCTCGACCTTTGCAGTGTCGCCGACGACAAACAGGCACCCGACCGGGCGTCCCTCGCGCCCTTCGACCGCGAGTTCAGTGGCCACGGCGATGACGCGCTCGAGCACCTCCGGCCTCACATCCGGTGGAAGGAGTTCGGCGTGGCCCGTCAGCAGGGTCTGGAACTCACGCTCAACATCCACCACCACCAGCGTGTCGAACTGGTTGCTGCCGGTGATGCCACCGATGCAACACACACGATCATTGAAGGAAATGATACCATGGGTCAGCCCGACAAGCATCGCACTGCGCAACTGTGCAAGGCGGGCTTTCGAGAAGGAACGCACCTGGATCGTTTCCGCGAAACTGGAATGGTCGTCGCCAACCTCGATCGGATTCCGGGTGACCAGGATGGTCTTCAGCTTCGGCTGGATCATGCCCACTTCAATGCCGCCGACAAAGGTGTCCCCAAACACCATCAGCGCACCACACCCCGCTCCCTTGGCAACGCGCTCCGCCTCGCGGAGCATCAGACGGTTGACTCGGTTTTGCTGAGCCTGGACGGGACGCCCCGCAATGCCGCCCAGGCCTGCGGTTAGCTTCGTGTAGAGGTCGTCGAGGTCCGGCGCGATCAGCAGACTGTCGATGAACTCGGGTTCCTTGAAGAGGCGCGCCAGCGAGGCCAGCACCGGCAGATAGCTGCGTGCCTTCTCCCCCGCGATCAACATCAGGATGAAATGGATGCGCTCATCGCTTGCACCGCCATCATGCCGTATCCCCACCTTGCTGCGCCCCACCGCAAGCACGAAGGGCCTCGACATCTTGACCCTGACATGTGGCAGGGAAACTCCATTACCGAGATAGGTCGTCATTGTGCCCTCCCGCTGCAGAAGACTCCGCAGGAGTACCTCCGGCTTGAGGTCGGGAAATTTTGCAACCGACACCGCCAGGAGCTCCTCAAGAGCACCCTTCAGGTCCGAACTCTTCAGCTCAACGAGCCGGCTGCGGGCAATGATCTTGTCGAGGCGCATCGGAGGACAGTGTTAGTTTGCCCGGTCAGCCGAGGTACAGGCGCGGGGATGACATCGCGCGCTCAATCCTTCCCTGCATGACTGGCAGGAGAACACTATCCAACAGCCGACTCTCGATTACCGCTCCCATTCCAATGCCCCTTTCTTCACTTCGTAGAAAAGTCCCAGGACCAGAACGAACAGGAAGAAGGAGATTGGACCGAGTATGGCGATGTGATTGGAGAGGAACTCCCGATAGATAAACGTCCAGGGTATCAGGAAGACCACCTCAATATCGAATATGATGAACAGCATCGCGGTGACGTAAAACTTCACCGCAAAGCGGGCATGCGTAATGCCTTCTGGCTTCACGCCGCATTCGTACGCAGAGTCCTTGATGGCGTTCTTCGCGGAACGCTGCCCGAGGAGCTGGCTGATCCCAACGATCGCTCCAGCCAGGCCGGCTGCGAGCAATACCTGCACAAGAATTGGCAGGTAGTCAGCGGATGAATCGACAACGGCGAGTGTCATGCACCCGCCATTTGTTGCCTGTTATCCCCTTGGGGCAAGGGATTTTTCCCGTGCCGTGGGCAAATCGCGCCGGACGAAGCGCACCCGGTTCCCTTGATTCCGTCGTGGATCTGCTATTCGTTCAGCTTGAACAGCCGCGTGGAGAGCGACCGGGCAGTGCCGACACCCAGAATTTCGGCGAACTCCAGCGTGCGAATCTCGTCGGTGATCGGCTGAAAGCCGGAACGCTTTCTCCACAGGTTGATTTTCTCGAGCGCAAGGGAATCCAAGGCCACCGGATCGGCGCTAAGCCAAAGCCTCGGCTCCGATACCGTGTACAGGGAATTGAAATAGGGTCCCCCGATGAACTGGTACCGTTCCAGGCTCGCAATCGTGAATGCCCATGTGGCGCGCAATTCCGGAATGGCGCTCATTTCGGCGACTGCCGCAGGCGCGTTCGCGGGCGACCTGAAGAATCGCGCGGTGTTCGAGGCATTCCAAAGCGTGGCATTCACAAGGGCTCCATTTACGCCGAGGATGGGATGATCGGTGAAGACCGGCAGGTTGATCCAGAAATCTGCATCGAGGAACAGCGGCGTCGCCAGGAAGCTCTTGCGATCCTGCTCGGCACTGCTGTTCGCGTCGACACCCTCCACCTGCTTCTCGGCAAGAACCGGATCAAAACGGTTCGGCAGCGGACTGTCGTAGAACCAGACCGGATCGAAAAAGCGCCCCGATTCGAGCACAAAGACCGGATGTCCCTTGTAGGCCGTTTCACCCGTTGCAAGCGAGGGAAGGAATCCGGTGAGTCGCAACCGGAGCTGGTTCAAACCGACAAGAAAAATATTGGCCGATTCGAATCCCCGATGCTCAAGCGCGTGGATCACCGCATGAACCAGGGCATGCGGCGTTGCCAGGCCCTGGCCGGAGTCCGCATAGATCTTGAGCCCGACCTTCTTCTTAACCGTCGGCTGGATCCTCTTGCCCGTGGAAGCCTCGAACTGAACGAACAGGCGCTCCACCTCGCGATCATAGATCGCCTGATCAAAGTTCTGCAGCGAGGTTTCCCAGACCGGAAGCAGGGGCGCAGGTGGCGGCAGCGGAGCGGACGGCAGCGAATTGGCACTCTGGCCTAGCAAGCCGGGCGCCGACACGCAAAGTGCCGTCAGCATACAAAGCACAGGAAACAGTGAACTTCCGAAAGGTGAACGCATGATCTGTCTGTCGCCGGCGGACCGGCAATGTTTCGTGATTTTTAAGGATTGAAACGGGCAAACTTGACAGTGTTCACCTCCGGCAGAAAGTCCATTTACTCCGCGACCGCGTTGTAGTCATGTCCGTCATCAAACCCACCTGCCTGCGAGACATCAAGTTGCGGGTGAACATCGTCGATGTTGTTTCCCGCGTCATGACGCTGCGAAAGGCGGGATCGCGCTTCAAGGGCCTGTGCCCGTTTCATGCTGAAAAGACCCCGTCGTTTCATGTCGATCCAGACAAGGGGTTCTTCAAGTGCTTTGGCTGCGGAAAGGCAGGAGACGTCATCACATTTGTGCGGGACACCGAACTGCTCACGTTCACCGAGGCTATGGAAACCCTGGGCAAACGCTTCGGGATTGTCATTGAATACGAGGAGGGGACGGGGCCGTCACGCGAGGAACGATCCCTGCGTCAGGAGCTCTTCGACCTTCACGAGTTTGTCGCTGAATTCTATTTTCAACAATTCAAGGGCAGGACATCCGCCGGCGACTACATCCGTGCCTACTGGGCTGAAAAACGGCGCTTTCTCCCGGAACTCGCTGATGAATTCAAGATTGGCCTGGCCGAAGGAGATGACTCCGGCATCGGGGCGGCCGTTCTCAAACGCGGGTTTTCCGAGGATGCGATCCGCCAGTGCGGGATCTTTTTTGTCCGCGAATCCGCAGTCCTTTCGATGGGAAACCTGCGCGCCCGGTTTCGGGGCCGCTTGATGATTCCCATTCGCGATCATCAGGGACGCATCGTCGCCTTCACCGGCCGGCAAACAGACCTCACCCCCGCAGACGATCCATCGCGTGAGGCAAAATACGTCAACTCACCTGAAACCCCGATCTTCACCAAGGGCAACCTGCTCTTCAATCTGGACCGGGCACGGGACCCGGCAAGCAAGGAAAACCGTCCGTTCGTGCTCGTGGAAGGACAGCTCGACGCACTCCGATGTTGGAGCGTGGGGCTCAAGACCGCGGTAGCCCCGCAGGGCACCGCTATCACGGAGTCCCAATTGCTGCTCCTGCGTCGCTACCAACACCGAATCGAGTGCTTTTTCGACTCAGATGAGCCGGGGCAGAAGGCTTCGCTGAGGTTCCTCCCCTTGGCGCTCAAGACCGGGCTCGAGGTCCGCTTCCTTGGGGCGCATTCCTCCTCCAAGGTAGATCCCGATCTGCTGCTTCTTGAACGTGGACTCGCAGGCTACACCGAACTCCAGAAGGGTTCCCTCTCGGCAATGGGATACGCCTGTCTCTCCATTCTTCCGAATGCCGATGTTGCCTCACCTGAGGAAAAAACGCGAGCGGCGGTTCAGGTTCAGTCGATCGTCTCGGCCACCGAATCAGAGGTTGCGCGTTCACAGTTCCTTGCCGAGGCCGCAGGATATCTCAAACTGCCCGTCGCCGCGCTTCAAAAGGATTTCCAATCCAGCCTGCGTCGGCAGCAACTTCCCATCGAACGACAGGACTCCGAAAAGGCTCCTGTAGACGCACAATCGGCGCAGGCCACGTCCAGCAACCGCGATATCGCCCCCGAACAACATCTGCTTCTGATTTGCCTTCACTGGGAGAATCTTGGCAAATCCCTTGCTCACGCCTTCCCCCACGAATGGATCGATGTCACTCACCCGTGCGGTGCTCTCCTCAATCGTTTCCTTGCCGAATTTGAACAGGATAACTGGCCGGGGCGCGATCACCTCGACGGCCTTCTGGAATCCCCTGAGGAAAAGGCTCTGGTAGCCTCGCTTCTCTTTGACATGCCAGCCTTGGACGATCCGGTAAAGGTCTTGCAGGAAGGCATTCAGCGCCTGCGAGGGCGAGCATTGGAGCCTCGCCTCCGGAAAATCGACCTTGATTTAGCAACCCACCATGCGGAGAGTAGCGTCGACGCAATTTCACTCTTAAGACTCCGTTCCGAACTTCAGCGACAGCTTCGTCAGCCCATCAATCTGGCGCCGCTTTGAATGTCGTGACGTTATTTTATTTTCATTTTCCATGCCGCGCAGCAGCAAAGCCAAGTCATCAACCATTGACGACCAATCCGATGCAGTCGAGGCGGTCCTCAGCAAGAAGGGCACCCACATGCCCACTGACGGAGTCAACATTCCAGAGGTGCCGGGTGGTGGGAACATCAACGAAAAGATCCGCCAGCTCATCCGGCAGTCCAAGGAACAGGGCTACCTGACGTTCGATGACATCAATGAGGCGCTTCCTGATTCGATCGAGAACCAGGACGAAATCGATAATGTCCTGTCGATCCTTCAAAACCTCGATATCGAGATCATCGAGTCCGAGGAGGTGGAGTCCTTCAAGCAGCGGCAGGAGGAGGCCGAGGAAGAGGAAACCCGCACGTCGCAGAACGATATTCTGGATGACCCGGTTCGAATGTATCTCAAGCAGATGGGGCAGGTCCCCCTGCTGACGCGCGAACAGGAGGTCGAGATTTCCAAGCGCATCGAGAATGCCGAACTGAAGGCCCAGGAGGCGCTCTTTGAGGCCGCAAATGTCGGGAAGTACATCCTAAGCCTTGGCACCAAATTGCTCAATCGCGAGGAACGGTTCGACCGCGTTGTCATCGACAAGAAAATCGAGAGTCGCGACGCCTACTTCAAGGCACTGCCCAAGCTGGTTGAGATCACTCAGAAGAACGAAGAGTCCGTCGCGGAATCATGGGCCGAGTACCTTTCTGCCCGCAATGAAACGGAGCGAAAGAAGATCCTGGCGAAACACAGGAAGCGGGAATCAACCCTGCGTTCCAACTTTTCAAAATTCTACTTCAAGCTGAAGGTCTACGAGGAGCACCTCGCGGAAATTCGTCCTCTGTTGGCGGAGATCCAGGAGCTCAATTCGCTCCTCGATAGGGCAAAGCATCCCAAGTCACGCAAGGATGCCGGGATCGACACGAAAGCCATCGCCGCGCGCTTTAAGGCAATCGAGCAGGAGCACCGCATCGCTCCGCAGGCTCTCGTCGACATCGTTGCGAAGACCAACGTGCACGTCCGGGAAGCACATCAGGCCAAGACTGAGATGGTGGAGGCCAATCTGCGCCTGGTCATTTCCATCGCAAAGAAATACACCAACCGCGGCCTTTCCTTTCTCGACCTTATCCAAGAGGGCAACATGGGGCTGATGAAAGCCGTGGAAAAGTTCGAGTACCGCAGGGGCTACAAGTTCTCTACCTATGCCACCTGGTGGATTCGCCAAGCCATCACTCGCTCCATCGCAGACCAGGCCCGCACCATCCGCATCCCGGTCCATATGATCGAGACGCTCAACAAGGTGATGCAGGTGCAGAAACAGCTCCTCCAGGAATACGGTCACGAGCCCACACCGGAGGAGGTCGCCGATGAGATGAACCTACCGGTTGAGCGCGTGCAGCAGATCATGAAGATGGCCCAGCAGCCCATCTCGCTGCAGTCGCCCGTTGGCGACGGTGACGACACGAGTTTTGGCGACTTCATCGAGGACAAGAGTGCCGAGAATCCGTACGACATGACGGCCTTCTCGCTCCTTCGTGAAAAGATCATCGACGTGCTTGACTCGCTCACCGAGCGCGAGCGCCGCGTGCTGTCCCTTCGCTTCGGTCTCGTTGACGGCTACAGCCGCACGCTTGAGGAGGTGGGCAAACAATTCAAGGTCACGCGTGAACGCATCCGCCAGATCGAGGCCAAGGCATTGCGGAAGATGCGCCACCCGACGCGTCTCCGCCAGCTCACCGGTTTCTTCGACGCCGAACAGCCGGACAACGCGCAAAACCTGTTGAAGCAGGCGCAGGCCGGGCAGATCAAGCCACCGCCCTTGGTGCCGCATTGAACCGATTCCGCATGATCCCACTACCACCGATCATGCGTCTCTCGACCAGCGCTGCCGCCGCACTGCTCGCGGCGGCCTGTGCGCGGGGCGACGCCCCCGCTCGCAAGCAATCTCCTTTCCTGCCACCGCAAACGGTAACCGCTCCAGCGGCTGCGGCACCATCCTCCTATGAGTTCACGGGTGTGATCATCGCAGGCAAGAATATCATGGTCAACATCGCGGACGTTGCCGCCAAGCGCAGCGTTTGGGTCAGCATCGGCAGATCCGAGGACGGCATCAACGCGCTGAGCTACGACGCCAAGGCGGAAAGTGTCGTGGTCCGAATAGCGGACCAGAACAGGACGCTCTTCCTTAAGAAACCCGCTGTCGCCGCCAACTCGGGTCCAGCCGTTGCCACCGTCGCGATTGCCCCCACGGTCCCACTTCCCCCACCTTCCTCCCCCGCAGAGGCTGAACGAGAAGCGCGCATGCTGGTCAGCGATCTCCTCGAAATCGGCATTCAGCAGCGCAAGGCGTACGAAGAAGCACAGCGAAAGGCGACTGAGGCCGCGACCCGGCAGGCGGCCGGTCGCAAGTAGGCAGGAGAAAGGCCTCCCAAGAGGTCGCTCCGATAGATTTCGGATGCGAATCCAGTCCTTGACTACACTTCCACCGGAATCGCCGGCGGCGTCGACTCACGGTGGGATCCCGCGCGGGCAAGGGCACCACTGAGTTCCTCCTTGCGCAGAGGCTTCGTGATATAGTCGTCCATGCCCGCCTGGATGCACTTCTCACGGTCACCTGTCATGGCATTTGCGGTCAGACCGATGATCCATGGCTGGCGGCCTGGCGGCAGTTCCCGGCGGATTGCAAGAGTCGCCTCCAATCCGTTCATTTCGGGCATGTGCCAGTCCATCAAAACGATGTCGTAGTCGCGCGCACGCACTGCTGCCAGGCCCTCACCGCCGTGATTGGCGATATCGGCTCCATGTCCGAGGCGTTTGAGCATCGTCAGCGCGACCTTTTGGTTCACGAGATTGTCCTCAACGAGGAGAATGCGCAGGCCATCCCCTCCAATCGGTACGATCGGCAGCACGGGCTGCGATGCGGCAGGAGTCGGGACCGGCACCGAAACGGGTGCGTCGACGATCTCCGCAAGAATCGTGAATGAGAAGGTGGACCCCTGCCCGACGGTGCTATTGACCCACGCATCACCACCCATCAATTGGGCCAGGCGCCGACAGATTGCCAGTCCAAGGCCGGTTCCTCCGAACTTGCGAGAGGTCGATGCATCGGCCTGCGTGAACGGCTGGAACAGCAGAGACTGCGCTTCCGGTGCAAGTCCCGGCCCCGTGTCCCGGATCGAGAATTGCAGGCGGGCCTGAGTCTCCCCTGCCGACTCGAGAGGGAGTCGCGAGACCTCAACAACAACCTCACCGTGCTCGGTGAACTTTACAGCATTGCTGAGAAGGTTAGATATGATCTGACGTACGCGCGTGACATCGCCCATGACGCGACGTGGCACATTGGATTCAACCTTCACACGCAGATCCAGGCCCTTGGCCGAGGCTTTTCCTGAGAACAGGGTCACCACATCGTCGACTGCGCGAGAGACGTCGAAAGGAATCTTCTCGAGATCGAGCCTCCCCGATTCGATCTTCGAAAAATCCAGCACATCATTGAGGATGACCAGCAGCCCATTTCCTGACGAGCGGATCGTCTCAAGGCTGTCGCGATGCTGGTCGGAGAGTTCTCCGTCAAGCATAAGCTCGGTCATGCCGATCACGCCATTCAACGGCGTCCGGATCTCATGACTCATCACGGCCAGAAATGAGCTTTTCGCCTGATTGGCCACCTCGGCCGACAGGGCAAGTTCGTTTGCGCGCGCAATCGAATCCTGAAGCTGCCGGTTGGTCGCCTCGAGTTCAGCCTTTGCCTGCAGAAGCGTCTCCTCAGTGCGGCGCCGTTCGCGGATCTCGCGAGCCATCTTCCCCTGCGTCTCGAGCAGGACCTGGCCGCTCTGCTGAAGCAGATTCTCCGAATGCTGCGCACGCGCAAGCTGCTCGGTGAGCTCCGCCTGCTGTTCGACCAAACGCTGGCGATTGCGCCGCTCTGAGACGATATGACGCCGAATCAGCCACGCTCCCAGCCCGACGGTCGCCAATTGAACCATCATGATGCCCCAATGCGTGAGCACCTTGCCCATGGTAACCTGATGCATGTCGTAAAGGGACCTGGAGAAGACCGAATCCCGAAACACAAGTAGCAGTCCATTCTGGAGCGAGACAAACAGCGCTGATGGCAGGAGGCACAGCCAGTCAGCATAAACGACGAGCATGGTAATACCCGTGAAAAACAGAAAATGGATCTCCGCCATCCCTCCGAGCTGGTATGCATGCAGTCCAAGAAGAGCCTGGATCAGGATCCCCGCGCATGCGCGAGTGATAAAACGTCCGGGCAGCACGCGAACCAGAATCCCGAACAGCAGCACCGCGCTGGGCGCAATGGATAGCGTTAGAATCCATGTTCCCCGTACGGACGCCAGAAGGATGGCGAGCACGCAATACGCAATCAGGAGCAGCCCCACCCACTTGTCTCCGCGGCGATAGACGGGCGCGAGAATCTGGCTGTCTGTGAGCACCTCGCCTGTCGGGGAATGAAGATCCCCGCCGGACAAAATGGACTCGTCCGGAAGCAGTTGATCCTTAAGATGGCGCAACATCCTCTTCACGTGCGCTCCTCCACGTTTGGGATGTGCACGACAAATCCTTCCTCGTAAGGATTGCTCAATCGCCTTTCGACAGGCATGGGATTGCCAGGAATCATCGCTGGGATTAAATCGACCCACTCCCCGATCAGTTAAGGATTTGTCCAACAGGGTTGTTGCACTTTCATCCTGTTCCGCAGGCGTTTTTCATTTACTTGAAGCAGCCCCCAGCCGGTGGGGTCATGGGGTCCGTCGTGGTCCAAACATTCGGACTGAAACCCAAACAACCTGTCGGCCGTGCCTATCTACGAAGTCATGCCTTGGCCTCGTCCAGGGACTCCCGCAATTGCCGCCCCAATTCGTGCAGCCGATAGGGTTTTGACACAAAAACCCGCTGCCCCTGCTTTTCGAGTTCAGCGCGCACTTCGGGTGAAATGTTGCCGCTGACCACCAGAACCTTTGCCTTCGGGCAGATCCGCCGGATCGTCGTATAGACCTCCGCACCGGAAACCCTCGGCAGATTCAGATCAAGAAGCACCGCGTCAATGGTCCCGGGATTTCCAAGCAAAAATTCCAGCGCCTCGCCTCCATCCGAGACCGTGCGCACCTTGTAGCCTCGCATTTCCAGCACAACGCGGAGCAGGGTACGAAGGCTGCCCTCATCCTCAACAACCAGGATGTTCTCTGTACCAACAGGAATTTCAGTCGCCGCACCATTCTCATCCACCAGCCCCTTTGTGTCCGCCAGTTCAATCGGCAGATATACAAGGAAGGTCGTGCCTTTGCCCTGCGTGCTCTCCAGGTCGATGAATCCCTTGTGATTGGCGATCACTCCATACACCACCGAGAGTCCAAGACCGGTTCCACCAGCCTCCTGCTTGGTCGTGAAAAACGGCTCGAAGATCCTGTCGCGCACCTGTGGAGGAATGCCGCAGCCTGTATCCGAGATATTGATACACACATACTGGTGACGCGAATCGGCTCCCAGCCGGCTTATGGAGAGCCCCGGCACACGGCTCGTGGAAATCGTGATGCTGCCGCCTTCCAACATCGCATCCCGCGCATTCACGCAGAGATTCATCACGACTTGCTGCAACTGGTTCTGATCCGCGGCGATCAGCGGCAGGCCTTCAGCGAGATGAAATTCAAAGGAAATGGTACGCGGAAACGTCTCTGCAAACATGCCTCCGAGATCACGGATCATGCGATTGACCGACACAGGGCCATAACTCACCTCGGTCTTCCGGCTGAAGGTAAGAATCTGCCGCACAAGCCCCACAGCCCGCTGCGACGCGTTGTAGATCTCCTTAAGGAAGCGCTGCTGGTCCTCATTGTCGGCCGACCGGGCCATCGCGATCTCGGTGAATCCGCTGATGATCGCCAGCATGTTGTTGAAGTCATGCGCGATGCCTCCCGCCAACGTTCCGAGGCTCTCCATCTTCTGGGCCTGCCGTAGTTGGTCCTCGAGCTTCTTGCGCTCCGTGATGTCCTCACGGAGGCAGAGGAGGTGGGTGATCTCGTCCGTGTGGTTGCGGATCGGAGATACCTGGACAAACTCCCATACCTTTCGCTCGTTCTTGCAGGGTGTGCAAAGCTCCCCGCGCCATTCCTTGCCCGCACTCACCGTGGCAAAGAATCGCTCATAGTCCCCGTCATTGGCGAATCCCGTGCGCAGCACCTGGATGTCCTTCTCAAAGATTTCCTCGAGCGTGTATCCCGTGACCTGCGTATAGCGCGGATTCACATACTGCACCAGCCCCTCCGGTGTTGTGATGATCACTGCGAGCGGCGATTGCTCAACGGCGTTTGCCAGCTTGTGAAAGTGCTCCTCGGACAGGCGGCGCTTGGTGACATCCCGTCCAATGGCCCGGAAGGCGACTATCAAACCCTCCTCATCGCGCACCGCGGTTTCCTCCCAGGCAATCCAGCGCCAGCCCTGGGCCGTCAGCCATCGGTGCTCATGCGAACAGCGAAACGGCGCGTGGGAGAGCCGGCTCGTCGCCTGCTTCCACCCCCTGAGGTCATCGGAATGGATCAGCACGCTCGGATCGGACGCCGTCCAGTTGCGCGCAGGCACTCCGAACTTTCTCGCAAATGCCTGGTTGACCGCGACCACGCGGCCGTCAGGCCCGCGCACCAGCGCGAGTTCGATGCTGAACTCCCAGGGAGCCACCATCGCGTCGGCGGGTGATAGGGATGTGGCCGGAATCATGACGAGGTGCGCTGACCTCGCCGGTCAGACGAGACCGTTGAGAACGGTCGGCAGACGTTGAACACTGTTGGACAGCGCCGCCCGCGCAATGCGGGTCTCCTTCTCGCCGTCGCCGTAAAGAATCGTCCATCCCGACAGTTTCAACCACGCTTCATCCGGTATGGGATCGATCTTTTCAAATCCACCAGGAATGCCCGCATATCGGACAAGATGGTCGGCCACCTGCACTGCGGCAGCGTAAAATCCGTGATCCGGGGCAGACTCGGGCGCATTGTGATACAGGACGGCGTCCGTAATCTCGGCGGCCAGTTGGTGGCGTTGCAGATAGTAGCCGCCAACGCGCGCATGATCCCATCCGATCAACTCGCGTTCAGCCGCGCAAACCTCCTCAGGCGTCGCATACGTCTGTGCAACGATCTGGCCAAACTCGGTTGGAAATGCGGTCGCCAGGACCACCTTACCGACGTTGTGAAGCAGTCCGATGATATAGTCGGTGTCATCGTCTATCAGCAGGGTCGTGGTCGCCAGGATTTCCCGTGTCATGATGGCGGCGCCGATCGAATGCTTCCAGAGTTCACGCCAGGGCAGACGCAGCGGAGAGCGCGAAATCTTCTCAAGTTCCTCAATGACCGGAGTGGCCATCGACAACTCGCGGATCTGTCGCAAGCCAAGATAGAAAACCGCCTCCTCAATATTGTTCACCTTGGCCGTGAGGCCGAAATAGACGCTGTTGACCATCCTGAGGAGGCGCGCCGTCAGAGACGGATCACGACGAATGATCTCTGCAATCTGGGAGTTGAAACTCTGATCTGAATTCACCAGCCCCGCCAGCGCCCGATTGATGCTCTGGAGCGACGCTAGCTTGGGACAAGCGTCGATCCGCTTCATGATTTCGGAATCGCTATAGGTCTGTGCGGGCATGCGTGTTTGACCTGGTGAGAGGGCGGTGGACATGGTGGCGTTTGTACGCAGGTCGGTCAAAAGTGGACGGGAGCAGCCGTGGAGGCAGAATCGGCGGGGTCACCCGAAAGTTTAGGGGTTTTTCGCCGCTCCATCGGGGAAACTACTCAAGCGGACCAGGCACATGCCGAAGAGTGTCAACAGCCGGCCACATGGCTAACCACAAGACACACCATCAGCTTCAGGCTGCCTTGGCGCATCATCGCGCGGGCCGCCTGCGCGAGGCAGCCACACTCTACGCGCAGTTGCGTCGGGTGGAGCCAAGACATTTCGATGCCTGCCACCTGGGAGGCACCGTGGCACTCCAGCTTGGAAAGCCTGCTGAGGCCATTTCCCTCCTGAAACAGGCACTGGCAATTGATCCCAGATCAGCAGTCTGCGGGATGCGCCTCGGCCTGGCGTTTCTGATGTCGGGGCAAATCCCCGAGGCGGTCGCGCAGCTTCGCAGGATCACCGGGCAGCATCCCCAGTTCCATGAAGCGTGGGACAATCTCGGCATGGCATTAAAGTCCGCCGGATATGTCAGCGAGGCGCTGTCTGCCCATCAGCGCTCCGTGGAAATCCAGCCACGATACGCGCCGGGCTGGTACAACCTTGGACTCACTCACGCCCTGCTCGGCCAGAGCGACATCGCATTGGAGTGCCACGAGCGCGCGCTCGCAATCGATCCGAGCCACCCGAATGCTCACTACGGCCGCGGTCAGGCGCTTCAGCAACTTCACCGCATGGAGGACGCCATCGCTGCCTATGACAGGCAGCTCCTGCGCGATCCCGATCATCACAATGCGCGAAGCTCCCGACTGTTCGCCCTCAACTATCTCCCTTCGTTCCCTCGGGAGACCATCTTTGCCGAACACGCAGAATTCGGCAGAAGGCTCGGCGCAGGGCTCGGACAGGAACAAGTATTGACCTCCCATGCCTCAAGTACCGTCCGCGGAGAACGGCTGCGCGTGGCCTTCGTTTCTCCGGATCTGCGCACCCACGCTGTCGCTTGCTTCCTCGAACCGCTGCTATGCAACCTGGACCGAGAGCTCTTTGAAATCGCTCTTTACCATGATCACTTTGTCATCGACGCGGTCAGCGAACGCCTGAGGGCGCAGGCTGCCATCTGGCGTCACATCGTCGGAATCCCCGATGCCGAGGTGGAACGGCAGATCCGTGAGGACGCTCCGGACATCCTTGTCGATCTCGCCGGCCACACCGGACTTAATCGCCTGAGCCTCTTCGCCCGGCGTATCGCTCCCGTTCAAATCACCTGTCTGGGTTACCCAAACACCACCGGACTCTCGACGATCGACTACAAGATCACCGATGCGATCGCCGATCCGGCTCCCGAAGCGGATGCCTTTCACACCGAGCGTCTCGTTCGATTGGAGGGATGCGCCTGGACCTACCTGCCACCCAAGGATTCACCCGAACCATCCCCCCTGCCCTGCGCGAATCGAGCGGGAATTACCTTTGGATCCTTCAACAATTTCGCCAAAATTTCCGATCTCACGATCGCGGTCTGGAGCAGGATCCTCGACGCCGTGCCCGGCTCGAGGCTTGTGCTGAAGAGTCATACAAAGACCCATGCGACATTCCTGTCGCGCCTGTCCCGTCATGGGCTCGACACGTCGCGCGTCGAATTGCTCGGTCCTGCCCCCGATATCCGCAGCCATCTGGAAAGCTATTCCCGATTGGACATTGCACTCGACACCTTTCCCTATCACGGCACGACCACCACCTGCGAGGCACTCTGGATGCAGCGCCCCGTGGTCACCCTGGCAGGAGACCGACATGCAAGTCGCGTCGGCGTCTCCCTGCTGAATGCTGCAGGTCGTCCCCAGTGGATTGCCCAAACCGAGTGCGAATACGTGAGGATTGCTGTTGCTCTCGCCAGCGACCAAGCCGTCTTGACGACCGAAAGCCTGACATTGCGCGACTCCCTTCGAGCCGGGCCTCTCTTTGACTACATCGGACAGGCAGCCCGTTTCGCCGCAGCCCTTCGCTGCTGTTGGGAAGAACGCCACAAGGCAACGGCGTGCCTCTCTCCGGCGAAGGCGCATCAATCTGTCGTCGCATGACCCCGGCAAAACTCCAGAGTGCTCTGCAGTCGGGCCTGGCGCATCACAGGGCAGGCCGGCTCGACCAGGCAGCCGCAATCTATAATCAGGTGCTGAAGATCGCCCCGCGCCTGTTCGACGCGGTGCATCTCGCCGGGACCGTCGCGTATCAGCGCCATGACTACAACCTGGCCGTCACGCTCCTGTCGAGGGCGCTTGCGATCGATCCTCGTTCCGCACCCTGCGCCATGCGTCTGGGCATGGCTCTATTCTCGCAGGGCCATCCGGACAAGGCTGAGAGACACCTGCGTGCATCGCTGGCAAAGGAACCTGCGGCTGCGGAAACCTGGAGCGGTCTCGGTTTGGTGCTGCGCGCACTTGGGCGCCCATCCGATGCGATTGAGGCCTTCAGACGCGCTCTCGAACTACAGCCCGGACATGCAGAATCGCATGATCAATTGGGAGCCCTGGTCGCAGACACGCAGGGTTTCATTCACGCCATCCCCCATTTCAAGAAAGCCATCGAACTGAATCCGCATTTTGCGGGTGCTTGGTGCAACCTTGGACTTGCTCAGGTACAGACGGGCGACATCGCCGTAGGCATTGAATCCCTCGACAAGGCTCTCTCGATATCCCCCCAGTTTGTCCAGGCGTTGCTGGGCAAGGGTCTTGCGCACCAGCGCGCAAACCGCATCCCGGAGGCGATCGAGGCCTATGACAGGACGCTTGCGCTCGATCCGGGAAATGCCGAGGCACGCAGTGCAAGGCTGCTCTGTCTCAACTACCTCGACACCGTTGGACCGCATCGTCTGTACGAAGAACACCGCGCCTTTGGTAAGCTATTCGAAGGTGATCCGGCACCCCGCCGGGCTGGGCCGACAGTCACCACAGCATCCGGCCCCTTGCGTGTCGCCTTCCTTTCACCCGATCTTCGCACACATTCCGTCGCCTATTTTCTCGAGCCTATCATCAGGCACCTCGACCGATCAAAATTCGAAATCATCCTCTACCACGATCACGCGGTAATGGATGCCGTAAGCGAACGCTTCCGGCAGCAGGCCCGGCTCTGGCGGAACTTTGCCTCACATCCGGACCGATGGGTGGAGGAGCGCATTCGCGAGGACCGTCCAGACATCCTTGTCGATCTCGCAGGCCACACCGGATTCAACCGTCTGCCGGTCTTTGCGCGGCGTCCGGCACCTGTGCAGATCAGTTACCTTGGCTATCCGAACACGACGGGCCTCGCGGCAATGGATTTCAAACTGACGGACGCCATTGCCGACCCTTTCCCTTCGAGCGACGCTTACCACACCGAACACCTTCTGCGTTTCTCACCGTGCGCCTGGACTTACCAGCCACCCGCCAATGCTCCTGATATTGGGCCCCCCCCTTGCCTGAATTCATCCCAGATCACATTCGGGTCCTTCAACAATGCCGCCAAGTTTTCCGCGCATACCCTTCGACTTTGGTCGGACGTTCTCCTCCGGGTACCCAACTCCAGGTTGTTCCTGAAAGGCCACGGCGTCGATGATCCAACTTTTCAGGAACGCCTGATCGCAAGCGTGAGCGCCAATGATATCTCCAGCGACCGGCTCGAATTCGCAGGGCGAACCAGCGGATTGGAGGCACATCTGTCGCTCTACAACAGAATCGACGTGGCGCTCGACACCTCCCCCTACAACGGCACCACGACCACCTGCGAGGCTCTGTGGATGGGGCGGCCCGTCGTCACGCTCGCGGGAGACCGCCACGCCAGCCGCGTGGGTGCATCCCTGCTCTCCGCTGTTGGACATCCCGAATGGATTGCCACATCCGACGAGGACTATGCCCGGCTCGCAGCGCAATTGGTAGAGGATCGAAACATCCTCGCAGCCCGGACTGCAGAGCTACGGCAGCATACCGCCGCCAGCGTTCTGTTGGACCACGCTTCACAGGCAAAGCGATTCGGCGACGCGTTGATACATTGTCATCGGACCCACACCCAAGCTGCCGCATGAGCAGGAAATGCACCCCCAGGTAATTTCTGCCGCCTCAGATCGATACTGAGGATTTTACCCTGCAGTTCGACAAACTTACACGTTTAATGATACCGTTAATTACTATACATAAGTGCTTTAAGAACTTATCATTATATCCGGCCCAACATATGCTTTAGAACTGCCATGCTTCCTGGTGCCACATCCGCTTCCGCTCCCCCTGCCCACTCGAACAACAGCCTGACACTGCCGGAATCAGCTCTGGCATCGCTCTGTGAAGCGGTACGCTCCGGATTGGCCGACGTGCTGGCAAACGCCCGTTCTCTTTCACCGCAGGCATTGGAGGCATTCCACGCACTGCGACAGGATTGCGCGACTACGATCGCACATCTCCCGAAAAAACAGATCAAGGGCCCCATTGGGGATAACGTCCGCGCATTGATCAAGTCTGTCCGGGAATCGGGTATCCATGATTTTGCTACATCCGCTACCGACCTTGAACTCGCTGGGAAACTGGCCGCAGAATTTCAGGGAGGCCCCGGACTTCTGGCGGCGATGCTTCTGACCTCAGCCTGGCAGTGGCCGGAGGCTCCGACACTGAGCCGCGTGCCGGATGAGCTCTGGGGCGACTACACAGCATGGCTGTTTGCTCCCGTGCAGGGATTTTGTGCACAGGGACACGCGGAAAAATTTGCGGCACACACCCTGCGCCGCCTGGAGGACCTCGTTGCATGGACCGACCGCAATCTCGGCTCCAAGACCGTGCGCATGGCCCTTGACGCCTACCTGAACACAGCCTCCTGCATTCCCCTGTATTTCGCAGAAGGAAGCCTTCGAACACACGCTGAGCTGCGGGGGCAGCTTCTCACGAAGGCGATGAATGCACACCGCGATGTCTATGATCCCGTGCCGGAGCTACGCTTTGGCCGGAAACTCAAGGTGGGCATTGTCAGCCGGCATTTTGGTCCGCAAACCGAAACTTACACCACGCTCCCCACGTTTGAACAACTGGATCCCGAACGATTCGAGGTTCACCTATTCGCGCACCGAATTACGGGAGAGCCCATCGAAAACCATGCGCGCGAACATTCACAGGGACTGAATCTCCTCCCTGAGGATCTTTCCGAACAACTCGGAATGCTTCGCGATGCGCGACTCGATGTGATCGTGTTTGGTACAAACGTGACCGCCGTATTCAACGAGGTCACACGACTGGCCCTCTATCGGAGCGCACCTCTGCAGGTGGTCAACAACTCCTCCTGCATCACTTCCGGACTCCCGCATGTCGATCTTTACGTTTCAGGTGACATGACCGAATCGCCGGAGGCACACGCCCACTTCAGTGAACGCCTGGGTCTGCTCCCAGGTCCCGCACACGCATTCAACTACGAAGCCGACCGCCAGACACCGACCACGCAATGGACTCGCGAGGCGCTGGGCGTGCCTGACGACGCGCTGCTCTTCGTAACAGCCGCCAACTATTTCAAGATTATTCCGGAAGTGCAGGCAGCCTGGGCAAGGCTCCTCAAGGCCGTTCCAGGCTCGCAATTGCTTGTCCATCCGTTCAATCCCAACTGGGCCTCGTCCTATCCCATAGACCGATTCTGCATCGAATTCGACAAGGTGCTCGCGGCCCACGATGTGGATCCCAAGCGCCTAAAGGTGTCGACCGAGCGCTTTCCTTCACGTGCGGACGTGAAGTCGCTCCTGAGTGTTGGCGACATCTATCTCGACACCTATCCATTTGGTGGGGTCAATTCGCTCGTCGATCCGCTCGAACTGGGCATGCCAACCATCGCCTGGGAGGGAGACTGCTTCCGTTCCCGCATGGGCGCTGCGCTTCTCAGGCAGATCGGACTCGAAGAGCTGGTTGCCACGAGCGAGGAGTCCTATCGGGACATCGCAGTCCGCTTGTCGCAGGATCCTGGCTCACGGCTCACGCTTCGAAACATAATTTCAAATGCCATCGAACGGGTGCCGCCGTTCCTCGATCCCCTCGCTGCAAGCGACGCGTTTGGTGCCTTGATCGAGACGGCCTTTGACCAGGTGGCAGAATTGGGCGCCGCTGCATTCCGTTCCGAGCGGACCCCGCTTGTAGCGGCCGAACGCGCACCGCTCGACGCCCAGAGTCGTCACCGTCACGGCCTGGCGCTTTTTGCCGCAGGCCGCCATCCGCGTGCCGCCGCCTATCTTTCCTCTGCTGTACAACACGATGAGGGCAACGCCGAACTCTGGTATGACATTGCCCGCGTCTACCGTGCCGCGGGAGCTCCGCAGTCCGCCATTCATGCGCTGGAAACCAGCCTGAGGCTCGACCCCTCGCGCGTCGATTCATGGTTGCTCCTCTTCGAACTCGCGGAGGCGGCTGGCTCCATGGAACTCGCACGCGAAGCGCTCGGATGCGCATTGGAAATCGCGCCATCTGACCTGCGGGTGATCCAGCTCGCATCTCGGGTGAATGTGGCCTGAATACCCTGAATGAACATCGTCATTGTCGGCGGGGGCATTGTCGGCCTCGCAACTGCACTGGCGGTAAAGGATCGCCAGCCAGGCGCACGAGTCATCCTGCTTGAAAAGGAATCATCATACGGCAGGCACCAGAGCACCCACAACAGTGGCGTTCTCCACGCAGGTCTCTACTATCGTCCTGGTTCACTGAAGGCGAAATTTGCGGTCGAGGGAATCCGCAGGATGACCCAATTCTGCGAGCAGCACGCAATCGCCCATCAGATCTGTGGGA
Source organism: Verrucomicrobiota bacterium (assembly GCA_014584295.1). Classification (GTDB taxonomy): domain Bacteria; phylum Verrucomicrobiota; class Verrucomicrobiia; order Opitutales; family Opitutaceae; genus UBA6669. The sequence goes on along the minus strand of JACTNC010000035.1, from coordinate 10,133 downwards.
AACTGGTCGTTGCGACGACACTGGACGAAGTCGTTCGTCTCAAGTCGCTGCTTGAACGAGGCAGGGCAAACGGTCTCCGCGGGCTCGAATGGCTTGCCTCCGATGCACTCAAGGAAATTGAGCCACATGCGGCAGGTCTCGCCGCCGTGCGTGTTCCGGAGGAGGGTATCGTCGACTACGCAGCTGTCTGTGATGCAATGGCGAGGCAGTTTATTGGCTCCGGGGGCACGATTCGCACAGGCACACGCGTCACCCGAATCCAGAGGGATGGAAAAGCCTGGATGGTGCTGACGACTGCGGGAGAGTTCCGCGCCAACCATGTCATCACATGTGCAGGTCTTCACAGCGACCGCGTGGCTGCCAGTTCAGGTGAGGACCGCGAGGTCCGCATCATCCCATTCCGCGGCGAATACTTCAAACTCAGAAAATCCGCCGAATATCTTGTCAAACACCTGATCTATCCGGTTCCGGATCCCACCTTTCCCTTTCTCGGCGTCCACTTCACGCGGCTGATTCATGGTGGCGTCGAAGCGGGCCCCAATGCGGTTCTCGCGTTCTCCCGCGAAGGCTACAGCAAGTGGCGGATCAACGCCACCGACCTGGCGGACTCGCTGGCATACAAGGGACTCTGGGCCTTCATGCGCAATCACAGGAACATGGCCTGGCAGGAGCTGCGCCGATCCTTCAGCAGGAAACTCTTCTGCCGCTCACTTCAGAGGCTGGTGCCAGCCATTCAGGAGTCCGACCTGACAGAAGGTGGTGCCGGCGTGCGCGCTCAGGCCATGAGACCTGATGGTTCCCTGGTGGATGACTTTCACCTCATCGAGCGACCCGGCATCATTCATGTCTTGAACGCCCCAAGCCCCGCCGCCACCGCATCGCTCGCGATCGGCGCGCATCTGGCAGATCGTGCTTTGGCAAACGTGTCCGCTCCAGCGGACAATGGATCAATATCCTCCCTCGAAGGACAGGCGTTGACCTGAAAATCGCGGAATACCGCCGCAGTTGCTTCCCTGCGAACCCTGAAGGGTCCCCTCCCCGACTGTGCGTATTGCAGCGCCGGTATCCGCGAGGCTCACTGCCTGCACCCTCAGCAAAATGTGAGTTCCCTCAAGGTGCGACCGCTCTCGCGATCGATCTCCATGGCAACCCAGCGTTTTTCCCCGGGTTGCCGGCAACGATTGCGTTCATTGATCAGCCGGGACACCCGCGACAGGTCGGGCTCGCTCTCCTTGGGCGTCACCCGGAATCCGTCGCGATTGATGGCATAGAGATGAAACAGAGGTTTCATGCGGGGATCGTGAAGTACGCGGAAGGTGGCTTCCGCGACTCCTATGCTGTGTATCCATTCTTCCAGCACAAGGGGTTTTCCAACCGCATTATCACCCACACGCACCTACGGGTTTCCTACCCTTCCAATGCATCACTTTCGACCCTGCCTTGCTGCTCACCCTTCGATACAAGCACCGCGCACACCAGATCACCTGTCACATTCAGCGTGGTGCGGGCCATGTCCAGAAAGCGATCAATTCCGAGGATGATGGCGATGCTTTCCCCCGGCACCCGAATCGAAACCAGCACCCCCACCACGAGCGGCAGCGATCCACCCGGCACGCCGGCCGTCCCGAATCCTGCCATGATGCACATGAGCGCAACCACGGCCTGTTGACCAATCGACAGGTCAACTCCGAATACCTGCGCAAGAAAGAGCACGGTCACACCCTCGTAGAGTGCGGTTCCGTTCTGGTTGGCACTCGCGCCAACCGTGAGAACAAACCGACTGATTTTTCTGGGCAGCCCCAGGTTCTCCTCGGCCACCCGCATCGACACCGGAAGGGTTGCATTGCTGGACGACGTGCTGAACGCGGTGATCATCGCTTCCTGCGTCTGCTTGAAGAACTGGACCGGTGACTTTCCTGCAACAAACCTGAGAAGGAGCGAGTAGGTGACGAACTGGTGAAGCAGCAGGCCCAGCACGACGACACCCACATAGAACCCCAGGCTCTTGATGATCTCAATTCCGAGCGTGGAAGTCAGCGCGAAGCCAAGGCATGCGACACCCACCGGCGCCAGCCACATGGCAAATCCGATGATGCGCATACAGATCTCGAAGACTCCCTGAAACACCTGAACGAGAGGCTTCATTCGCTCCGGCGGCGCCATTGCCATCGCGATGCCAAAAAAAAGACTGAATACCATCACCGATATCAGACCACCGCCGGTATAATTGGGCGTGAACGCGTTGACCGCCTCATGGAGGGGATTCTGTGGCACCAACGCAAGCAGCGTGTCCGCCAGAGGAGTCTTCTTCGTGCCTTGTTCCACCTTCTGTGCAACCGCGCCTCCGTACTTTTCGGTGAGTTCACTCTTCGTCGCTTCCGACAAGTGAGATCCCGGAGAGAGAACATTCACGAGGAACAGACCCAGCAAAACGCTCGACCCCGCCAGGAGGAGCGTGAACAGGACGGATTTCAGGCCAACCTTGCCGAGTTCACGCACGTCTCCCATCTCCGCGATCCCGAGCACAATGGCCGCGAATATCAGCGGGATCACGATCATGAAAATGATGCGGATGAACAGCGAACCCACCGGTTTGATGACATTCGCCAGCCACCAGTCGAGTTGCGCGAGCGTGCCCGCATCGGTCACCGTCTGCTCGACAACAAGCCCGGCCACAGCTCCGACCAGGAGTCCCACCAAGATCTGATTGGCCAGCGGCCACTTCCACGGTTTGAGCGTCACGCCATCAGATTGCTGTTGTATGGCGAAGGCCCGCAACCCCTTTCTTTGAGTGGAATGAAATCTGTCGTTTTGAAAACCCCAGTCCGCAGTTGACTCCATTGCCGCCTCATCAACAAACGCACGTTGAGAACGCGGCTCGCGTTTGAGTCTGCAGTCTCCCCGCAACGCCACTGTACACGGAGTTCCAAAAATGAAAAAATTGTTGATGAGCCTCATTGCCGCCGCCGCCCTCCTGGGAGGAACGGCTTCCTTTGCATCTGAAACCTCTCCCAAGAGCGTCATCCATGTGGTGACCGTGGCTTGGAAGAAGGATGCAACCCCCGATCAGATCAAGGCCGCCATTGATGGCGTGCATGCGCTCCCTGCAGCATACCCGGGCATCAAGCGCGTCTGGACAAGAGCGATCAAGGTCCAGAACCCGAAGGGTGCGGAGGTCGCCAAGACCCATGTTCTGGTGATGGAATTCGCTGATGAAGCCGCCTTGAAGGCCTACACGGATTCACCCGCTCAGAAGGCCTGGTACAAGGCCTACCTGCCGGTCAGGCAGACGAGCACGACCTACGACATCACGAACTGATCGCCTGTTGAGCCCGAATTCTCAAGCCGCCCCTCACCGGGCGGCTTTTTTTCGCTCTCACTCCGTCACGTCAACCGGCGTACGGATGTTTCCAGGGGGCGCGATAATCGCGCTTCAGAAACGCCGATGCCGCCCGGTTGCCGACAATCTGTTCCTTGTCCCCATTCCAAGTGAGCCGATCCCCAACCTTGAGGGCGATCATCGCGAGCTTCACAGCCGTCGTTGAAAGGTGGGCGTCGGCAATCGTGCAGCTTGCCTTGCCTCTCCCGCGCACGGCATCGAGAAACTCGCCCACGTGCGCGGTTCCGGTGTCGGTCTTGATGTCGGTCACCACCCTCTCTGCCCCTTTCCCACTTGGCACATGCACCCAACGGTTGTCATTCACCCAAACGGTTCCCTTCTCTCCGAAGAAGGTGACCCCGATATTGATCTCCGGCGTGTATTCCTCGGAGCCCCAGATGCGATGGCGCCAACTCACAGGGCATCGGTCATACTCAAGGTGCGCGGTCATCGTGTCAGGCGTGGTGATCCTTCCCTTGAGCTGATAGAGTCCGCCCGCCGCACCAACGGTCTTCGGTGCGGAAAGATCGAGAACCACGCGTGCGGCATCGATCATGTGTATCCCCCAATCATACAAATGCCCCTGTCCCGATGTCTCTTCGAGCCGCCAGCTGATGTGCCCCACCTGCTGGCTGTAGGGAATCAGCGGGCCCGGACCACACCAGAGGTCCCAGTCTAGGCTCGGTGGCGGCGACGTGTGCGTCGGATCCTTCAGCCCGACCTTCGCATTGATCTGGGCTTCGGCCTGAACGACCCGGCCAAGATTGCCTTCGGCAATGAACTGCTTGACCGCCTTGAAGGCCGCACTTTGCCGGCGCTGAAATCCAACCTGTACGACCTGATGCGGACGTTTCGCTGCGGCCTCCACCATCGCACGCCCTTCACGCACGTCGTAAGATACCGGCTTTTCCAGGTAAATGTGCATCCCTTTGCTGAGAGCAGCCAGGAATGGCAGCGCATGCCATTGGGGCGGAGTTGAAATGATGACCGCCTCCATGCCCGGAGTTTCGAGCAGCTCGGCATAGAGCTTGAACGTCTTGGGACGCCTTCCCTGCAGCTTCTCAATTTCCTCTGCACTCTTTTCCAGATGCTCGCTGTCGATGTCACAGATGCCCAGCACCTCCACCCCTCCCGCCTTGAAGGCCGCACGGGCATTGATCATGCCCCACCAGCCCACACCAATCAGCCCCACCTTGACCTTGCGTGGCGCGCTCCGGTCTGCTGAGGGAGATGAAACTTGGGCGATCAGTGACCGAGCGGGTAATACCGCTGCGGCTCCAGCCGCAACGGTGCCGAGAAACTGGCGTCGATTGAGGGGGTTCATGAATTCCTTCTAGCGCAGCCCACTCCAGGAACCAGCCAAATATCGATACTGCCGCTCCAAAAACGGGCGTTGGGAGGCAAGGTCGCAGGCAAGATAGCCATGAGCATCCAATACACGGCAAAGCGCGCTAGCGTGCCGGGCCGGAAAGCAGCACAAACGTCCCGCGCTTGTTGGAGATTGCGAAGTCTGCGCGCTTGTCGCCGTTCACATCGCACGCATCAAACTGCGTGCCAATGCCACTCGCATCATCAATCAGCATTGGTGAAAACGTAACGGCTCCTCCCGCGCCTTTGCCGACAATGAACGCATATACAACGGGCGTTCCCATGGGATCGGGGTCCTTGTCCGGGCCATGCGCCCACCAGCGCTTCCCTGTGACAATGTCAGGGATATCGTCGCCATTCACATCGGCGAGCACCAGCGCGTGAAGCTGCGAAAACTGGACGCCCTTGAATTTCTTATCGGCCTCCTCCGGAAGGATCGCGTGTTCCCGGAACGTGATTGCACCCTGCGCCCCGCGCACCTGTTCAAACCAGGAGAGCCCATATCCATGGGCTGCCTTTGACGTCACGATGTCGGGAAGGCCATCGCCATTGATGTCGGCCACCGCCATCTGCGCTCCGCCCGCCTTGGAAAAGGCGAAAACATGGTGTATCCAGGGGTCGCCGCTCGCAGACGCGGCAGGCTGCCGCCACCAGCCGCTCCGCTCAATCAGGTCGTTCCTGCCATCTTGATCCACATCCCCCACCCCCAACCCATGCGTATAGCGCTGGAATGCATTCGAATGTGTTGAAATGGGATGAAAAACCCAGGGTCGGGTGGGATCATCCGGATCAGGTGCTGCATAGCCGTATTTTCCACCGGAAGAACATACGATCTCCCGACGGCCATCACCCGTGAGGTCAATGTACATCGCCGATTCGTTGTCGACGGGCGCATGGGCGTGATGCTTGGCCCAATGGCCCACGTTGTTTCCAGGATTGCGATACCATGCAGCATCTAGCCCGGGAAACCCGATAACCACAACATCCTTCCAGCCATCGCCGTCCACATCATCTGCCGCCGCAATAAAGTTCTCCGAATACTTCAGCGGATCATAGGGCTTGGGTTCATAAATCTCATGGCGGACCTTGTACGCCGGCCCTTCATACCAGAACGGACCTGCAACAACATCCATGACGCCGTCGCGATTCAAGTCGGCAAACACGGCGCCTTCGGCGTAAAACTTGTCGTCTAGCTGTAGCCGCCGGTGCGAGGGTGCGGCTGTCGCAGTGCAGGCAGCAGCGAGAGCACAGCCAGCAATCAATATTGCCAGGCGATATGCGAGTGAAAGCAAGGGATGCATCATGATAGAATCGAGAGGAGAATTGTCGGAATCCTGTTCCGCACTTCGATCCCGAGATAAACAGATTGCGGATGGAGAATGGGGCTGGCAAGCAAGCCCTCGCCTGCAATTGGCACCTGCGCAGTGCGGCCGCCCTGCACTACAAACAAGAAGGCGCCCTTTGAGACAGCCTCGAAGGCTTGACAACAAATGCGGCAGAAACACACATATGTTGCGAAGTGAGCCCATTCAAGCAACGGAACGTGCCTCTCGAAGTTCGCCAGCAACTGGCGGCAGGTGCGGCGTTGCCTATCTGCCACGCGCAGCCCGGCGCCGCGAACTGACGGTCAGCACGAACCCGGCACGTGCGCAGACCTGAAGCACGGCACCGGGCGAATCACATTCTTACCAACCCTGTCGACCTCCGCGGATGCCCATGCATCTGCAATTTTCCCTACAACGCGATTTGATCGCCACAGGATTCACCTGGCACTCCAAGATCCGCTTCTAGAACCCAAATCCATTTTCAGCCACTTGTCCCGCACCTTCGCGGGATCGGCAGCCAAAGATTCAACTACGAATCACAAGATCATCATGAATACGACATCCATCTATATTTCCAGCGAGGATCATTCAAAGCTGCGCCTCCTCCTTTCGGCTGCGCTGCGATCAAATGCCACCGCATCTCTTCACAAGCTCCGCGAAGAACTCGACAGGGCCATTGTCGTCGAACCCTCAGCGCTTCCTGACGATGTCGTCACCATGGGATCGACCGTCCAGTTCGAAGACCTCGGCAGCGGCGAGGTCGAGGAATATACCCTCACGTTCCCCGATCAGGCCAATATCGAGCAGAAACGGCTTTCAATTCTGGCTCCGATCGGCACCGCTCTCATCGGTTTCCGCGTCGGTGATGTTGTCAACTGGACAACCCCAGGGGGCATCCGCCAATTGAAACTTCACCGCGTCACGCAAGGCCATGCTGCAACCTCGAGGCCGTCGGCGTCTCCGCAGTAGCAGGCCGACTGCGCCAAGACCGCCCCTTGATGGGCAATAGGGAATCCACAGGCATCACCCTGTCACCAATTCCTGACCGCTTACCATCGACTTTCTGGCACAGTAGTCGCGAGGTGCATGGTCAACTCCGCGAAAACTTGTTAGTCGAAAGGAGTTGCACCGTGGCAGGGGCTTCTTCCCCTTTTCATGACAAGAGAGTTACCCGTTGAACGGGTCGCGCCGCTCAATCGCTCATGGATCACTTCACGCTCGTTCACGACTTTGTCATTCTGCTGCTGGCAGCCGGTCTTGCAGGCATGCTTTGCAAGCGTGTCGGATTGTCGGCCATCGTCGGCTATCTTCTCGCCGGGATTGCCATCGGGCCTTACCTGCCATTCTCGCTGATCGAGGATACTGAGCATATTGCACAGCTCTCCCAGGTGGGGCTGGTCTTTCTCATGTTCTCGATAGGGCTCGAACTGAGCCTGTCGAAACTGCGACGCATGGGGCTGCCTATCATCATGGCGACCTTCATCGGTGCCTTCTTCATGCTCGCATTCACGCTGCTGCTCGGCCGGGTGCTTGCATGGACACCGCTGCACAGCCTGTTTGTCGCGGCCATGCTGATGGTGTCCAGCTCCGCGGTCATCGCAAAAATCATGAGCGAACTGAAGCTCAACCACGACCGCGCCGCGCAGATGGCGCTAGCCATTACGATCGTGGAGGACGTGGTCGCTGTCATCATGCTGACCGTGCTGGCCACCCAGGGGGCGCACAAGTCCGCCGGCCTCGGCGCCGTGCTCACTGGACTGACAGCCTTTGTGGTCCTGTTTGTCTGCCTCGGTCTCCTGCTTCTCCCACGACTCTTGCGCTGGCTTGAAAGAAAAGCCGATACCGAGTTGCAGACCCTCGTTGTCGCGGGCGTACTTTTCCTGCTTTCGCTTGCCGCGATAAAGGCAGGCTATTCCATCGCGCTGGGCGCCTTCCTTTTCGGTGCACTCATTGCAGAAATGCCTCAGAAGCAGACGATCGAGGAATCGTTTGGCAGTCTGCGCAATCTCTTTGGAAGCGTCTTTTTTGTATCCATCGGCATGATGATCGACGTCCGCCTGCTGAAGGACATCTGGCTGCCGGTGCTGGCTCTCAGTCTTTTCTCGCTGCTCGTGCGCCCGATCGCCTGCGGCATTGCCCTCATGCTCGTGGGCGTGCCTCCTCAACAGGCGAGGCGTGGCGGTCTGCTGCTCACTCCCCTCGGCGAATTTACCTTCATCATCGCCCAAGCCGGTATCGCCGCTGCGGTCCTTCCGGTATCGTTCTATCCGCTTTCCGTCGGGCTTTCAGTCCTCACGGTGCTGGCCACGCCAATTCTCAACCGTTTCGCTGGACCCATCCTGCGCTTTCTCGACGCTGTGGAGCCTGCTCCCGTCTCCCGGTTTATCGCGGCCTATCAGAGCTGGCTCCATCACCTTGCCAACCGTGATACCACTCCTCTCGCCTGGAAATTGACGCGTAGCCGTCTCGTACAGGTTGCGGTTGAGATCCTGTTCGTCGCCGGTGTCCTCATATTCTCGCAACCCCTGCTGCTGCGCCTGGAACAGACGATGCTCGCCTCGATGCTGGGAATCACACCCCTGCGGATAGCCTACTGGATAGGAATCGGCCTAATGGTCCTGATTCCCTTGTTTGCGGCATGGCGGAATATCGGTGCCCTTGCTGCCATCGTGGCTGAAGCCTGGCACATGCCCACGCTGACACCGCGATTTATCCGGATGAGCCTTCAGATGGCTGCGGCCGTCGCACTTGGCTCGTTTCTTTATGCCTTGTTTCCGGTGAAGTTGAGTCCCCTGGGCTGGCTCTTCCTTGGAATCGCGGGCATCGCCATCGTCACGGTGTTCTCCAGAAAGCTCATCTATTGGCACAGCACCTGGCAGCATTCGATGAACGAGATACTGGCGAGTCAGGGCACATCCACGGAGGTCGAGGGAGGTACAAATCGTGAATCTCTCGCCCAGGGACTCGAGGCCTGGGACCTCCAATTGCATGAGTGCACTGTCCCCCCGGGTGCCAGCTACGCAGGAAGCTCTCTCGCGGAACTTCAGATTCCGTCCAGGTTCGGCTGCTTTGTAGTCGAGGTTGAACGCAACAATTTCGTCATCCCTCACCCCTCGCCGAATCTCTCCTGCTTCGCAGGCGACAAGCTGCTTCTGCTTGGCGTGCCAGCACAAATCGAGAAGGCATCAGCATTCCTTGGCGGACAGGAGGAGGAAAAGCACCATCACAGCGACTTCGACCGGGCGGTACTCGATTCATTCACCGTGCCCGAAGATGGTCCGATAGGTGTGCCGCTCGGGAAGCTCCAGATCGCGCGCAAGACAGGGGTTCGTGTGCTTGGCATCGGGCGCAACGGGGCACAAATCCTCGTCCCCCAAGCCACTGAAGTCCTGAAACCTGGCGATCGTCTTCTCGGCCTGGGTTCCCTGGATCAGCTTCGCGATTTCCGAAACTGGCTCGAATCATCACCCGCAGCCACCTGAGCCGTTGAAAGGAAGCAGGACTGGCCACGCCGCCTGCGCGGGCAGGCCGACTTTCCGTTAAAGCGGCGCCGTGCCTTTGCACTCCGGATAGCCCGTGCAGCCCCAAAATTGGCTGCCCGGAGCCTTTCCAGCCCTTGCAGTGCGAAGCGCCATAGGCGCACCGCACTGCGGGCAATCCGGAGGCCGCGGATCAGTCTGATCCGTCCGATCAGTCCGATCCGACCGATCCCTCCTGCGCTGCTTCAACCGCTCAGTCGCGAGTTGTTCGGAATAGCCGCCCTCCTCAATGAACGCCGCCTCCAGCGCAGCGATTTGCCGGTCGAGCAGGTAGTTTGCCTGGTGGATCAGGCAGATAAGTGCGTTTGCGCGCACAGAGCCCTCCGCATGCTCGAGCCAAAAGGCATAGAGCGCCCAGCGCGCCTGATCACTCATCTCGACCAGATCGGTCTGATCAGACTGATCCGACCGATCTCTTCTGAGGCGTGCGGCAACCGCCCGCACTTTGCTTGCCTCAGGGCTGTCGTGCGCCCACAGCGCCAGACGGCGGTGGCGCAGGTAGTCCTCATAGTCGAGCAGCAA
>JACTNC010000017.1 GCA_014584295.1 Verrucomicrobiota bacterium | reverse complement strand
GGGCGCAGCCCCCTCCCTTAAACCCTCCCCATAAATCTTTTTATCTCACCAATCCATCGCACCACCGATCCGCTTTTGCTGAACTTGACCGACACAACTCTGACATCCCGACTTCATGCTCGGCACATGAGCTCCCTACCGTGGCTTGCTCCGAATAAGGAGGGCATCCATGAACGCGAGAGTAGAAGCCAGCCAACAAGGCATCTCTGCCACGTCCTTCGATCGTACTGCCCGGATCCGAAAGGAGCCAACTGGATGGATTTTTTTCCCAGTGGTTTGAATGAGACTCGATGACCTGTGATGGCAATGCTGGCTGTGCAGCTTCTGAAGTTGTCCCGTCAGCCAACCGAAAATCTTACCTCGTCACATGAAATTGTTTTCCCTTGCCTTTGCCCGCTGCGTGAGTGCCACAGCATTGGGTCTTTTGGGTTGTTGCTTCTCTGTTCTTGCGCAGTCCACAGGTGTGATCGAAGGCCGCATCATCAACCAGGCCAGCGGCGATGCCTTGGGCAGGGCTCAGGTTCGAATCCAGGGCACGAATCTTGAAACTCTTAGCAACGAGGCCGGCGAGTTCCGATTTTCCGGTGTCCCCGCGGGTGAAGCGCAAGTGACCGCAATCTTCAGCGGGTTTGAAGCTGCAACAAAATCTGTCGTCGTTGTCGCAGGGCGGACGGTCACGCTTGACTACCCGATGCGACTCGTGGACTCCACCCGAGGGGAAACGATCCAATTGGAGAAGTTCACTGTCACAGAGCAGGCCCTGACCGCGGAATCGCTCGCGATCAATGAGCAGCGCGTGGCAGGCAATATAAAGAATGTCGTGGCCTTCGAGCAGTTCGGCAACATGGGTGAAGGCAACCCCGGTGAATTCTTGAAGTACGTGCCCGGTGTTTCGATCACCTTTGGTCCGGCGATCGCGACTCTTGCCTCGATCCGCGGCATGCCACCCAACGGAACCCTCGTTCTCGAGGAAGGCAACGAAATCGCTTCCTCGGCAGGCGATCGGAGCTTTGAGCTGACCGGCGCGGCCACCGGAAATATTGAGCGGATCGAGATCACCAAGTCGCCGACGCCCGACATGCCCGCGAACGCCATCGGCGGCTCGATGAACATCATCGGCAAGAGCGGATTTTCAAGCCGCACGCCACAATTGACCTATAGCGCTTTCTATACGGTGAACACCATCAAGGACAACCCCGACACCGATACGTTGACCTTTCGCAGGCGGATAACCAACACGACCAAAGCTTCTGCTCGTCCAATCCAGCCGGGCTTGGACCTCACCTTCAAGCTGCCGGTCAATCAATCGTTTGCGCTCACCGCCAGCGCATCCGCCAGCAAACGCTACTACGACATGGATTACAACACCACGACGTGGAATCACAACCGGATGGTGATGGTCAGCTACGTGAAGAACAATACGATCCAGCTCTACGACAAGAAGCTGCTCTCGCTTGCTGCGGATTGGAAATTGTCGAAGAACGACACCGTGCGGGCAAAGGCCCAATATTCCTCGGAGGATTCCTTCAGCACGCAGAACCCCTATACGATGAATTTCAACACGGGTGTTGTCGGCGATGGCGACACCATTCGGACCAACGGGGCCACCGGAGTCGTCACCCCGGGTGCCGCCAATTTCGATATCTACCGTACCACGATCAATTCCTCCCTAAGCTACGCTCACAAGGGCGATGTGTGGGAGATCGACGCCAACGCTTCCCTTTCACAAAGCGGACGCAAACGGCGTGACATGGATGATGGGTTCTTCAACACAATCACTCAGAGCATTACCGCGGTGAACATGCAGGCCACGGGCATCAGCCGAATCCATGACGGTCTCCTGCCTCGCCTGACTGCGACCAAAGGGGGAGTGACGATCAATCCATACGATGCAGGAGCGGCGCCCGTCACCGGCGCGACTTCGACCATCCAGGATATCGACACCCACCTGGCATCGATTCGGATCAATGCCGGGCGCTCGCTCAACACCCGTTTCCCTCTGTCGTTCAAACTGGGTGGAAGCCTTTCGGAAAACGCGCTGGATTCTAAACTGGAGACAGCCACCTACGCGCTCGCTGTGCCCGCTTCCGCAGGGAACAATCTGGCCCGAAGCCTGGGTTTGGTCAACGAGGCCTACTCTGCCAACACGACCTATCGCTTCTACGATGACCAAAGCGCAGCGCACGTATTCCGCAACAGCGCCTCAAAACTTTACGATCTCTATCGCCAGAACCCCAGCTGGTTCACGCTAAACGAAGCGGCAAACTATATCTCCCGTGTGACTGGTTCGAAGGAATTTACCGAAACCATCGCTGCCGCCTACCTTCGGCTGGACGGGCGTTTGGTCGACAACCGTCTCCGCATTATCACCGGGGTGCGTTACGAACATACCGAAGATGAGGGGGCGGGGCCGTTAAATGACATTGTGGCGACCTACCAACGCGATGCCAACGGCAACATCATACGCAACGCCGCGAACGTGCCGGTGAAGATCGTTGGGACCGCATTTGATCTTGCCAAGTTGCAATACAAGGAGCGCGGCTCGCACGCCAAACGTTCCTACGAGGGATTTTATCCGAGCCTGAATGCGTCGTTCAACATCGCTCCGAATCTTATCTCACGCTTTTCATACGCGCGCACCATAGGCCGCCCTCCCCTCTCGATCATCGCACCTTGCGTCACAATCGCCACGCCGACGTTCACCACGGGCGATCCGACGCCGAACTCAACAGTAACCGTCGGCAACCCAGGGCTGCGTCCGTGGAATTCGAACAGCTTCGACCTGACGCTGGAATACTATCAAAGTAAAGGCACGACGATCACGGCTGCGGATGTTCCGGAAGAACATCCGCGATTTCTATTCCCTGACCACTCATGAGGCAACTCCGGAGTTGCTCGCCGAATATGGCCTGTCATCGGAATTCATCAATTCGGACATTCGTACCTATGCAAACTTTGGAGCAGCCGACATCACCGGATTCGAGTGGAGCATCCGCCATCAGCTCAATTTTCTCCCGCGGTGGGGCCGCGGTTTGAGCCTCTTCGCCAATGGCACCCACCTGAAACTCAGCGGCCCGAATCAGGATGATTTCGACAATTTTTCCCGCCAGAATATCAATTGGGGAATCAGTTTTGTCCGTCCGAAATTCCAGGTAAAGGTCAATGTCGCGATGGCCAAAGAGGTGAAACTCAACCGCGTCGCAGTCAGCGCCAATGTCCTGCCCGACATGTTCCGATATGTGGCACCTCAAACGCTCGTGGATCTGTCATTCGAGTATCAGTTCTCCAAGAGAATATCCCTTTACAGCAGTATCCGCAACGCGCTGCAGGACGACAAACATACCTTGTTGATGGGTGCCTTTACCCCGGAGCATGCCCGCATTAGCGTATCCCAGCGAGCAGGCAGCCTTGTGACTCTGGGGATCAAGGGCGTATTCTGATTGCGCGAGAGCGGTGATCTGAGGGTCCCTATTATCCTACAGAACTCATGCATTTTTCAAAACTCACCGGTTACAAGTCGATGCCGCTGTTCCTGACCGGAATACTTCTGTCGATGGGCGTGAGTCCATCCGATGCGAAGCCTGCGACGATTGTCTATGTGGCCAACGCCGAAAACTATACCGCTCCACAGGTACGCTATACGGGCCGTCCTTGGGTAGTCAGCCAGTCGGGTTATCTCGAGGGAACTGGCAAGGGACATCGGCTGCTCGGGCAACCCGCGCCTGGAGCAGGAGATTTTGTAGCGAGTCTCAATCTTGGGCTGCCCAGACAGCGACGCGAGAGTTCGATCGTAATTGATTCCGTGAGCGAGATCGTGATGCGCAGTGAGACCGGGGACTGGGAATTGCGAGGTCGCTTCTTTCGCGCTGGTGAGAAACCAATCTTGGTGAAAGCCCCGCTCTTCAAGCCAGGAAAGGAGTTCACTGTCTCGATTGAGCGCGTCGCGAATCGGGTTCGGGTGACCGCGGAAGAAAAGGAGATCTATTCAGGCATCTGCAGCAGCGAGGCATTGTCGAGTATCGGGCTCGATCCTGGAACAGGTGTGGTGCGTCTCAATACCTTCACCGCCACCGGCAATGTCGCTCAAGGCGCCCGACGGTTGTTCGACAACAGTTTTGGAATGCAATTGCGGCCCAAACCAACGAGTTCCCGCGAAGTATTCGCTCCCGTCATTGTGCGCGAGGCTCCGACGAATGAATGCTCTTTGGTTACGCGACATGATGGCAGCATGGAAATCTATTATGTGACCAAACCTGCCAGCGATTCCATTTCCGTGATCGCCTCGAATGATGGCGGACTCACGTGGGGCGAGCCTCAGGTTGCTTTCCCCCTTCCTGGAAAGGCCTACTATGCCGTGAAGGCGGTGGAGGATCGGAATCACGACATCCAACTGGTGTATCACCTCTTCGGTCAAGGCGCAGGGGGATACAACGGAAGACTTTACGAGGTTTATCATACAACGAAGAAATCTACAGACTGCAAGTGGACTATGCCTCAATTGGTCGTTCCTGGTTACGTGGGATCCATTCGTGGACTGACCGCAATGAAGAGTGGCCGTCTGTTGCTGGGGGTGGCAAAGGCGATACCAGGACGGGAAAAAGCGCCCGCCGAAGGCCCGGACTTCGGCCTGCATGACACGTTTGTCTTTTATTCGGACGACGGAGGCGAAACCTGGTTGCGTTCGCCCGATACCCTAAGGCTGGAACTTAGGAAGAAGTTTCTGACGCGCTATGGCGCAGTGGAGCCCGTCATGATCGAACGTTTGAGCGGAGGAGTGTGGATGCTGGTGCGTGATCGAGGCGGCTGGTTGTGGGAGTCACAATCGACGGACGGCGAGCGCTGGTCTGAATTGCAGCAAACACGATTGCGTTCGTCGGACTCGCCAGCGGAACTGCTTCGGCTACGAGATGGACGAATGGTGCTGCTGATCAATGCGTGTCAAAACTGGGGCGATCCGCTGAGCTATGCTGCAGGCGGACGAGAGGTGCTGCAGGCAGCGATCAGTTCCGATGATGGACAAACGTGGCGGGGTTTTCGCGAAGTCCTTCATGAAACCAATCTAGTGGGCGGCGGAGATCGGGGAACTGCGTACCCTTCTGCGGCAGAAACTCCAGACGGCAAGGTGGCCGTGGTAAGCGGACAGGGGTATGGCAAGCACGCGATTTTCCTGTTCGATCCCAATTGGCTGGAGCAGACAGACGTGACGGATGATCTGTCCACCGGACCTATTGGCTGGACGCAGTATGGAGATGAGCACTTGCGAGTGAAAGTCTTGGAGGATGGTACGAGGGCACTGGCGATTCCTGTCAAGTCATCAGGTCTATGTGGGGCATCTTGGAATTTTCCCATGAGAACCGGAGGTGAAATGGCTCTGAAACTTCGCGTGCCGGCAGGAGTGACGTCATTGAAGCTCAGCTTGAACGATCATTTCACCCGAATTGATGATGCCAAGGCGGCTGACCATGCTGTGTACACCTGGGTTCTGCCCGTGAACAAGACACCCGACGCGGACTGGAAAGAGGTTCGATTGAAATGGAAAGAAGCCAATCAGGGAGCAGCTCTTGCAGCGCTGGTCAAGGGCGGTCAGACTATTTCTCTTTCGGCGAACCGCAGTGCGGTATCCGGTGTGAATTACCTGCGCGTCGAGTTTGTCGGCAATGTGGATTTGGGTGAAGTGTTGATCGCCGGTCTCAACGTGAAAAAGTAGAGCAGGATTCGCGTTTGCCTCTTTCTTCCATCGCCTAGCGCGCCACTCCCAATAATGAAGAGCTTTCTCTGTCTGGCGGTGCTTCTCATTCTCCGCTCACTCCCCTGTGCATTCGCTGCGGACGGCGCGCGCAGGCCAATCCCTGCCTTTGGAGTGATCTACAACGACGACGCTGACCTTGCATATGTGGTTCCGGATCGGGCTCGATCGGAGGCTCTGTTGCGGGAGAATATCACCGCGCTGGAAGACACACCGGTAAAGACTCTGGTCTATTGCCTTGGCATGGGGGGCGACCTGATGCTCTATGACACCAAAGTCGCGAGCCAGGTTGGCTGGCGCAAGGCTCCGGACGAGAAGTCGGATTCCTTCATGGCCATGCGCATGGAAAATGCCCGGGTGTGCATCGGACAAGGTGCAGATGCGGTCAGGACCGCGGGCGAGGAGGCAAAAAGAATTGGACTATTTTTTGTTCCTAGCCTGCGGATGAATGATGCTCATTTCATGGGGCGTCCGGAGGAGCATTCGATGACCAGTGCGTTCTGGTTCAAACATCGGAACCAATACACCATCAAGGACTCGCCGCTGCCCTTCCAGCCAGCATACGGCAATCTGCTCGACTATTCACATCCAGAGGTGCGGCGACATCGCCTCGACACCGCGTTCGAGGCCATCGAACGCAATCGGGATCTGATCGATGGCTTCGAACTCGATTTCAATCGCTTCCAGGTGTTTTTCCCTAAAGGAAAGGCCACTGAAGGAGCGCCCAAAATCACCGAAATGGTCCGGCAGGTGCGCGTACGGCTGGACCAGGTAGCCCGACAGCAGCGGCGGCCGCTCTATCTTTTTGTCCGCATCCCCCCCTCGCTCGCCGACTCCAGGTTTGCGGGGTTGGAGGTGGAGACGTGGATTCGCGAGGGACTGGTGGATGTCGTGTCACCCGCGCAGATCATGACCCTTGCCGGCGACATGCCTATCAGGGACTTGCTGGAGTTGGGAAGGATGCATGGAGTAAAGGTCTATCCGACGCTCTATCCCCGCACGAGTTGGCGGCTTCCGTTTCCCGAAACGACCTCGGCAAATCGCTACCAAGGCGCGCTGAACAGTCGCGAGGCGACACTGGATGAGATCCGAGCCGCCGCGGCTAATTATTTCGCGATGCAGGTGGACGGATTCTATCTGTTCAATTTCTACAATGCATTCGGGTCGACGCGTCCACACAGCGATTCGCTCTACCGGGTGTTTCGCGATTTGGCGCGACCGGAAAATCTCCGGGGGCAGCCAAAGGTGTACGTCGTGACCAAATCATACTACAATGACGGGCCGGGCTCCTATGCCTATGGCAAGCAGCTGCCCTCCAGCCTGGCTAGCTCGACACCCTTGGTGTTGACGCTTCCCGTGGCTGAAGATCCGACCGCCACGGCATTTCCGTTGAAGCAGTGCGAGTTGCGCCTGGGGTTGCGAGGCATTGGAACGAATGCGATCGCGGAAGTGGCGCTGAATGGAGTTGAAATCCTCTCGGGGCCCTTGCCACGGGAAAGCACCTGGTCAACACGCGAAATCCTCGGCGGTGCACTCAAACAAAAGGATACAGCGGAATTCTACCTCCACATCCCAATTGGCAGCCCGAAGCTCGTCAAGGTTGGCGAGAATACAATCACTGTCACCACCTCTGGAGCTTCAAAAGTTGCGGTTCTCACTGACTGCGAACTGCGTTATGCCTATTACAATGATCTCGATGCGTTGTGGCAGCGGAAGCGAACGCCATACAACGCATCCGCACCAGACTCGTGAAATTCGGCGGTGATTATTGCGTGTTGGGCAGCGATCGCACAGTGCTTCCCTCATAGAATTTCGGAAAGAACAGATTGGGTTCCGGAGGCAGCGAACCCTGGTTCACGAAACGGATCATCAGCCGGGACAGCCGGTGTCCATAAGAGTCCCCGGAGAAGCGATAGTGCGTGATCGAGGGGTAAACGGTCTCAAACACGTATTCGTGATCACGCGCAATAAGTGAAACCGTGTCGGGCACGGAAAGTCCGCGCTTCAGCAAGTAGATGATGACCGCAAACACGAAATGGGGTTTGGCGACGAGCAGGGCGGTGGGCGGCGTGTCCGATTTGAATAGGACATCCAGTTTGGCAGAGATATTGAGTGCACTGCCGTTGTGACGTACCACCGTAGCCTGGGCCTCGCCGCGGGCAACGCGAGCCTCCATGGCCTCGAGAAATCCTCTTTCGCTCGCAAGGTCGCCGGCCACACCCGAGTTTGGCACAATAAAAGCAATTCGACGGTGACCCTTTCGCAGGAAGACGCCTGCAGCATGGCGGCAGACGGCGCGATAGTCGACATCAAGAGACGGCAGGTTGACACCGGGATGACAGGAACCGAGAACGAGCGTGGGCACCGGTTGCTTGGAGCACCAGAGCTGGAGTTCCCTGCTGACGGAAAGCAATACGCAGCAAAAGACCCGCGTTTCACGCATGAAGGCCTCAAGCCTTCGCTGCTGAGCTCGTGCGCTGCGATATTGACAGACAAGCACCTCCGTCGCGAAACCGTGCTCCGCCAGGCGTGTCCTCATGGCACCGATCCCTTGATAGGCGGTTTGCCCTGTGCGGGCGACCGGCTCCGGGGTAACCAGAAGAACGAGCTGGCTTTGCTGGTCGACGGCCTGCGGCGCAGCGGCGAGGACACGATTCCGGCGACCCTGGTGAATTTCAATCAGACCTTCCTTGGCCAGCAGATGAAGCGCGGTGCGAATGGTGGGACGGCTGATCTGAAAGGTCTCGCACAAACGCCGCTCGCTCGGAAGATACCCTTCCCACGTACGGTCAGCGATGGCTTTTCGAATCGCCTCGGCCACCTGTGCGGACAGCGAAAGGCGCTTGGGAATAACGAAGGGGGGAAGAACGCTGCTCATAAACAATGACCACGTGTTGAATCCAAGCCCCGCAGTAGCGGAAGGGTTTGATGGAGATGATGACGATTTCGTCTGCCGTGCAACTTTGGTTTGCAGTGTCGACGCCTCCGCCACCCGAGTTCACGGCGGATGTCACTTCCGTCGAAAAAATGCTCCGGACGGCGTTGGAATCGTGCGCCGTATCCGATTCCGTTGAATGAGCGACATTTTGGACCATCCTTTGAGGCACCAACTCCGAGTTTCATTGAAAATAACCTTGTGATGCAGACACCAGACGAAACTCCTGCAGAATCCGCGTCGACCGCACCTGAATTTCCTAAATGCCTGTGGCCAGCCGGTTAACTGGGAAAGAATCTGGACCAGTGCTTTCGCTTTGAAGGGCTCCTGATCGTGGACATAGGCTGGCCCGAGCATAAGTGATCCCACGATGAACCCCGCACTTCCCTATCAGGATACCAAGCCCCAGGGCTCAGCGGATTTTTACTACGGGATAAACGCCACCTTTAGATTCCTGCTCACGCGGCTGGGTCACAAAGGTTGGCAGTCGTACCTGAAGTCGCTGGGGCGCGGCTACTACGAGGCCGTCAATGCTCGTTGGCGTCAGGGAGGACTTCCGGAAGTGGCGGGCTACTGGCGAGCATTCTTTGCCGCAGAGCCAGGCGCTGAGGTAGAGGTGCGAGAGGCTGGAGATCGGGTCGAGGTCAAAGTCAGGCAGTGCCCGGCAATCAAGCATCTCCGCGAGGGCGGACGTGAAATTGTCCGTGAATACTGTCAGCATTGCTACTTCCTGGGTACCGCGCGTGCCGAGGCTTGCGGCCTCACGATGCGCCTCCAGGGGGGCAACGGAATCTGTCGTCACACCTATGCGCTGCCGAGCGCGGCGCTGCCGCCCCAGGACATGACGCAAATTCGGGAGGCAGGCGTATGATGGGCTGCTACGACTTCTGCGGTCACTACGAGTGGACCTTCGACTGGCTCGAACAGGCGGGAGGCAGGGAGCTTCTGAAGGCTTATTGGGAAGAGGCCATCAGTCGAGACAGCCAGAGGCATGCGCGCGACCTGATTGGAAGGAAGGGCTTCGACGGAATGACGGAATACTGGGGTCACACCTTGTTGGAGGAGTCTCCGGATCTCGGTTTCACCATCTCCCGGACACCACAGGCCTTTCGCATAGACATGCATGACTGCCCGTCGAAGGGATTCCTCCTGCGCAACAAGCTCGAGCAATATTCGGACTATTGCGACCATTGCATAGGGTGGGTCGGTCCCATGATGCGTGACGCGGGATTTGTCATCGATCACGAGCACAATCACTTGGGCCAATGCTGGTGGGAGATGCATCCCGCCTCCGAAGCCTCCGCCCCACCCCTGGCGCCGGGTGCGGTTTCAGGAAAAAAGGATGTGCGACTTCAGCCCAACTGGGCTCCTCCGAATGTCGTGTTCGACTGCTACGACAAGGCGACCTCCGTGGACGACAAACGCAGGGTGAAACCCGCGCCGTGATGCTGAAGCCGGCAGCGGCAGGCGGCGCGTTGCACAGGTCTACTCAGGCCTGTATACGATCGCAGATGTAAGTGCGGTCCGCACCTTGAGCCACGAGGGCCACGAAACTGAATATGCCGTTCGGAAGCGCATCAGCCTGCGAGTCCGGGTAACAGATACTTTGGTCAAGAAAATTGCCCAGTTTTCCGGGTTTGCGGGCGGAGTAGCCTGCATTGAAGCTCCGCCTGACCGGGAGGTGCCTACCGTCCGCGCATAAGCAAATGCGATTCCTTACCCTCTTGCTCTTTCTTATCGGCCTCACGGCGCAAGGCCGATCGAATCCTCCAGTGCGGATCGTGGCCTTCGGAGATTCCACAACAGCGCCTCGCGCATCCCTGACGGTCTACCCAACCCTGCTTGAACGGGACTTGAATGCCCGCGGCAGCGTGCCATGCCAGGTGATCAATGCCGGCGTGCCGGGCAACACGACCGCGATGGCGCGAAAACGTCTTGAAAGCGACGTCCTCGCAGTCCGTCCGAAACTGGTGATTATCCAGTTCGGAATCAATGACTCGGCATTTGATGTGTGGAAGAGTCCTCCGGCGACGGCTCCACGCGTTCCGATCGAGGAGTATCGGAAGAATTTACGTCACTTCGTGGAAGCCTCTCGTAAAACGGGCGCCGCGGTGATTCTCATGACCCCCAATCCACTGAGATGGACGCCTGCCCTGAAGAAAATGTATGGCAAGCCTCCCTACGATCCGTCCCGCCCCGACGGCTTCAACCTGACACTGGTCGCTTATATCGATGCCATGCGCGCCCTGGCTCAGGAAATGAACGTGCCATTGCTGGATGTTGCGAAGGTGTATGCTGCGCTTCCACCAGAATCGGTTGACGCGTTGTTGCCGGATGGCATGCATCCAAACCAGCGTGGCCATGACATGGTGGCGCAGTTGCTGGCTGATGTGATCAGGGCTCATCCCGGCATGATCGCGCCTTGATCCCCTCCTCGCCGAAAATGTATGCGACCTCGTTTCTTCCCGCCTCTGTCCTCCTGAATTGTGCTCCCGATTTCTTCATCTGTATGAAATGAACGTCGTGCGTTCTTCATTCTGCCGACTTCTGACACCATTCGGTTTGGCCATCGCCGCAGGGATGTTTTTCAACACCCCGCTCATCGGGGAAAATTCCTCGAAACCGTCCACTCCCCTCATGCCTCCATCCAGAACACTCCCGTCTTCCGCGCCTACGTTTCAGAATGCAGTGTCACCCACGTGGGAACAATTGCCCTCCTACCCCCGAACACGCGGTGTTGCGGGAGTCATCGCTGGAGAGCACCGCGGTGTCCTGATTGCCGCGGGGGGAGCGAATTTTCCGGAGCTGCCTCCCTGGGAGGGAGGCAAAAAGGTCTACTACGACGATATTCACGTGCTGCTGCCGGACGCGACGGAATGGCAGGCTGCAGGCCAGCTTCCGGAGGCCCGTGGCTATTCCGCGGTGGCGTCGCTGCCTGATGGAGTGTTGCTCATCGGAGGAGAAAACTCCCACCGAGTGTTTGCCGACACGCTCTGGCTGCGCTGGCAAGAAGATCGCGTTGAAGTGACTCCAGGGCCGGACCTGCCGGCGGCGACCACCAGCCCTGTGGCTGCGGTGTTGGATGGGGTGATTTACGTGGCAGCCGGTCATGCTGATGGCACGCCGCGATTGAGTCGCGTGGCATTCTGGCGATGGGATCCACGCCGCCCGACGGAAGGCTGGATTGAAATGCCGCCATGGCCGGGGCCTTCGCGAGGGATGGCGGTGATGGCTGTGGCGGCCGGGAGCCTTTATCTATTCACGGGCGGCGAACTCGCCCTCACCGCGGAGGGAAAACCCCAGCTCACCTATCTCTTGGACGCCTATCGTTATCAGGCTGACTCCGGTTGGGAAAAACTCGCGGACATGCCGCATTCCGCCCTGGCCGCACCTTCGCCAGCGCCGGTGTCTCCGGATGGGAAAAGGATTTTTCTCCTAGGCGGCGTCGACAATCGGCTCGTGGGCAAGCAGCCGCGCGACACCCGCGTGCCCGACGGTATCCTGATTTTCGATGTGACGACCGGCAATTGGCACGAATCGGCGGAACGCTGGCCGGATCCGGTGGTGACAACTCCCGCGGTAAAATCCGGTGATGCCTGGGTTTTTGTCTCAGGTGAAATCATGGCTGGCGTGCGCACCCCCCATGTCTGGCGCTGGCGCCTTGCGGAGGAAGGGAGGACGCCATGATCGAGACGAATGCCTTGCCGCGGCGGGCGTGGCTGATTGTCGGACTCCTTTGGTTCGTCGGCTGCCTCAATTATCTCGACCGCGTGATGATCACCACCATGCGTGAGTCGCTCGTGGCAGCGATTCCGATGACGGATGCGCAGTTCGGCCTGCTCACCACACTTTTTCTGCTCGTGTACGCTGTCTTCAGTCCCTTCGCGGGGTTCATCGCCGACCGCTTCAACCGGAGCAAGGTGATCATCGTCAGCTTCATTGTCTGGTCTGCGGTAACCTGGCTCACGGCGCACGCAAAAACCTACGAACAGTTGTTAGCGACGCGGGCTCTGATGGGCATCAGCGAAGCCTGCTACATCCCGGCTGCGCTGGCGTTGATAGCCGATTACCACCGCACCACCACCCGATCGTTCGCGAACGGAGTGCACCTTAGCGGCGTCCTTGCTGGCAGCGGACTCGGCGGTCTCGGAGGATGGATTGCGGAGCGACACGGCTGGGGCCATGCCTTCATGCTTTTTGGACAACTTGGCATCGCGCTGGCGGTCGTGCTGATCTTCTTTCTGCGTGACCTTCCTGCGGATCAAAATGGAAGCACCCTTGGTGGAGCCACAACGACCGCTTCCACAACACCCCCCGTTCGCCTTGGAGAGGCACTGCGCAGTCTGTTGGGAAACAAGAATTTTCTGCTGGCGCTGACCTACTGGAGCCTCATGGGGGCGAGTTCGTGGGCGGTGATTGGTTGGATGCCCACCTACCTCAATGAGCAATTCAAACTGGGCCAGGGCGTGGCAGGGCTTTCAGCGACAGGCTACTATCAGGCGGCAGCGCTCGTGGGCGTCTTGGTCGGTGGTATTTGGGCGGACCGCTGGAGCCGCAAACAGCTGCTCGGCCCTATCTATGTGGTCATGGTGGGCATCGCGGTGGCAGCGCCCAGCATCCTGCTTGTCTCAGTCACCGATACCCTTGTTGTGGCGCTGGGCGGCTTGGTCATGTTTGGTCTGACGAAGTCTTTCGTCGACGCCAACATGATGCCCATCCTCACGCTGATAGTGGATTCCCGTTATCGCGCGACTGGCTACGGCCTGCTTAACCTATGCGCCTGCGTGGTCGGTGGAGCATCGATCTACGCCGGTGGAGTCCTGCGCGATGCCGAGGTCAATGTCGTCCGCGTATTCCAGCTTGGCGGCCTCAGTTTCTTCGTTTCGCTGGCTATTCTTTTCTTTTTACGCCCGGGAAAACGCCCACCGCAGCCTATGGCAGGGAAGAGCCATTGAGAAGTGGGTCTCGCGAAATCTGGGAAGGCTTTGCGAGACCTATCCCGGTTGGTGGCATCATTGTGCGTTGGGGCTGGTCAGGAATTGTGGCCAATAGCGTAGTTTGATAAAGCCACTCCCGAACGGCATGAGTGCGGATATGCGCATCATTGCTTTTCAATCATGGGTGGCTTCGTCCGTCAGGAGTGCGGGTCTAGCCCTTGGCATCGTTTCGGTAGGTTCCTGCCTAGCGTCCGCTCCGTCAGCGACGGAGCGTGGCCTGGCGAAAGTCATTCCGGGAGCCCAGCCGTTTGTGCGCTTATCGGAAGCCCCGGAAGGTACGACCTGGGTATATCAGCTGGCACTGCCGTTTCAGCTGTCTGCGGACAAAGCTGCCTTGTTCTGCAATGTGGGTGAATCAGGCGCGAAGGGACTCGACTACGAGGTGGGTGTAGATGTGATCATTTTCGACGACCTTAAAAAAAGCACAGGCATTGCGCCCATACCCGTGACCCGAGTGCTCGAGGAGAAGAACCCGAATTCCAAGCAACCCGGCAAGCGTGCCTTCATGGCCAAGTATCCGGCCCGCGGAGGATTTGTCCCCCTGGGAGCAAAGCGGGACGATGGATCGCCCTTTCCTCACGCTGGCACTGGATTTGGCCTCAATCTTGCCGCGGGTTGGAATTGGGATGATCCGGATTCCACGGCCGGTTATCCTGGCTATCGCTACAAAGAGGGACCGCCTTGGGGTACCTATGCGTTCAGTGGTGCAGAGGCTTACTCCTATTTCGAACTTCATCAGTTTGCCTACGATGGAACCAAGTTCGAAGTGAAGTCGTCCCGGCGCGTTGCGGGGACGGATTTGCTGCCAAGCTGGGTGTTTGGGAACGGAGGCATCACCAACGCCATTCCGGATGGAGATGATCTCCTGGTGGGCATGGTCGGGGGCCGCAAAGATGCCAAGGTGAGTGGAAGCGGACTCATGCGCTGGCGTTTCCTCGAGGGTGAGTGGAAGCCGGTGGCTTACACGCCGGTGCCTGGCTGCGAGAAGTCATATGAGCCGAGCCTTGTGCGGGACCGGGATGGCAGCCTGCTCTTTCTTGCCCGCCGTGACGGCAACGACATACTCATTTGGCGTTCACAGGACGGAGGAATGACCTGGACCAAGATCATCCATGTAGGCGGCGTGGTCTCGCGAGCGCCGATCGTGCTCAATCGTGCGGTAGACGGCACCCCGTACGTGGCGGCAAATCTTTATCAGGTTTTTCTTGGACCGCTGGACAAGATATTTCCCAGGCTCAAGCCGGGTGGTCCCTATTCCCTTGGAGGCGGCACTCGGAATGCGGTTTACCTTTGGCCGCTCAACAACGAGCGCAATGGGCTGGGGATCCCTCTGAAGGTACGTGACTGCCTCGAGGAATGGGGGCCACCGTCAAGTGGGTCCGCCTGGATGGTGGACCATCCCATCGCGGCTCCGCTGCGGCTGGCGGATGGACGCTGGCACAATGTGCTGGTCACACGCATTCGAGATTTTGCGGAGAGCATCTATGCGGCTCCGCCCACGGAGCGCACCGGCACTTATCTTGACGAGATCGTGTCACGAGGAGAGCCCGTGCCAGTTTGGAATTTTTGAGCGGCCTCGATTCCTATGCCGGTGCGGTTCCCCGCGTCCGGGCAGAGGGCAAATAATGTGACAAGTTTTAAAGCTTTGTCCGGGTTGGGCCGGGCAGGCAAGCCTCTCTCACGTCGAGAGCCGCAAGAACAATCACCTTCAACCCCACCGCAAGCTATGAAAAAAACGTCTACGAGGTTCCGCTTTTCATTCTCACCTCCGGGCAACAGACTCCTATTCGGATTTGGCGTTCTTTGGGTGTCGATGTTCGGACTGATCATGACTGTCCATGCGCAAAGCCGAACGGGCGATGAAGCCGGTGTGGTGACTGGGCGGGTATTGAGCCGGTTGACCGGGAGCTACCTTCCCAATGCGCACGTGACAGTGGAAGGAAGCGCACAGGATACGGTCACCGATGCCAACGGCAACTACCGCCTGACCGGAGTGCCCACCGGGACCCAGCGTGTCACCGCCCATTACATCGGTCTAGCCAGCGTGACGGGCACGGTGCAGGTGGAGGCCGGCCGGGCCATGCCGCTGGACTTTGAACTGGATCGCACCACCGGGCTGATCTCCACGGAGGAAGACAGGACACTCGTGCTGGAAAAATTCGAGGTGTTGTCGGACCGCGAAGAGAGCGCTGTCCAACGCGCGCTGAATCAGCAGCGCCAGGCCCCCAACATCAAGAATGTCGTGGCCTACGACGAGTTTCCCACGCCAGGTGACGATAACATCGGCGACTACATGCGTTTCATTCCTGGTCTTTCAGTCATCTATTCCGGCCGTGCGGCGACGGATGCGCAAATCCGCGGTCTTCCGTCGGACACATCGAGCATCACGGTGGACGGCCTGGCCCTCTCGAGCGCCGGCATCACCGACTCAAGCCGATCCGTGAACCTGCTGGGTGTGCCCACCGCGAATATCGCCACCATCGAAGTCACGAAAGTGCCCACGCCCGATATGCCGGCGCACGGTCTTGGCGGCTCCATCAACATCACGATGAAAAGCGGCTTCGAGCGCACCAAGCCGCTCTTCACCTATGATGTCAACACGGCCTTCGATCCCGGCTTGGGCGTCAAAAAGCGGACCATGCCGGGCGATTTCATCAGCGGCCGGCCGGTGCGCCCCTCGGTCAGCCTCGGCTACATTTTTCCGGTCAACAAGTCGCTCTCGATCACGGTGAATCTGGCGCAGAAGAACACCCATTCGGAGCCGGTTACCGGGCTGGTGACCTATGACCTGGTCAGAGGTCTGCCAGTCAACACCTCGATGAGCATTGGCTATCAATCGGTGACGGTCGATACCGCCCGCGTGGGCGTGGATTGGAAGCTTGGCAGCAAGCACATTTTTGGCACCAGCTATTCCTTTCGCGAGCGTCTGGCCGAACAGGCCACGCCGACGCTGACGGCCACCTTTGGCACCGGGGCGACCGGCGACGCCACATCCGCAATCGGCGCAGCGGGCGGCGTGGGTACGCTCAGTCAGACCGGCACGTGGGAAACCCTCGAGAACACCACCCGGCACACGGATTTCAAATACAAGTACCTGGGCGACGACTGGAAGATCGATTTTGGCGCGAGCTATTCGGACTCGGAATTCGTCTGGCCGGATCAGGAGGAGCTCGGCTACCTCGGCGGCAGCATGACCATTTCCACGGCGGGGACGACCCGGATCAACGAGACTGGCATCAACAGCGGCGCCGGCAGCCCGGCGGAGATGCTCGGAAGCTTGGAGGCGTTCAACCGCAACGGCACCCCCTTTGCCTTCGGCGACGCGGGCCTCTATTACCTCACGACTTTCAGGTCCGTCGATCGGAGCAACGAGGTCAAGAAAGGCCAGATGCGCCTCGATGCACGGCGTGATTTCCGGACCGTCGTCCCCCTCACGATGCGTGCCGGCTTAGCTTGGTCCTCAGAAAATCAGGAAGTAGCCAACAATAGCAAAGTTTATACGTTTCGCTCCGGTCAGTCGGCCGCTGTCCGGACAGCCTCGAATTACGATGTGATCGATCCTACGTTCACGAACGAAGTTTATGGACAGACAAAAACGTGGGGCAGCAACGCAAAGCTCTACGATCTCATGCTGGCCCATCCCGAGTATTTTGCACAGACGGTAGGGGACCAGTCCACGGATTGGCAGACCAGGGTGAACGGGAACAAGGCATTCAAAGAGGAAATCTCCGCCGCCTATCTGCGGCTCGATACGCGCCTCCTCAAGAACCGCCTGTGGTTGGCCGGTGGCTTGCGTTATGAGCGTACGGAGGACTATGGCGAAGGCCCCTTGGTGGACCCGACCCTGCAATATCAGCGCAATGCGGATGGCAGCCTGGCACGCACCTCCACCGGGGCGTTCATCCCCCTCACCACGAACGCGCTGGAAGTTTCCAAGCTCATCTACATTGAACGTGGCACCAAACAAAAGACCACCTACGATGGACTCTTCCCGAGTTTGAACGCCACTTATACCCTCACCAGTGATCTGTTGTTGCGCGCCGGCTATGCCCGCACCATTGGTCGTCCAAACCTGCCCTATATCATTCCCGGCATCACCTATGGCACCCGGTCGGCGACCACCAACACCCAGACCATTACGGTGGTGAACAGCCGGTTGAAGCCTTGGACAGCGGACAACTACGATCTTTCGCTCGAATCCTATCTTTTCAAAGGCGGCTTCGGTTCACTTGGCATCTTTCAGAAGGACATCTCGAATTTCTTCCTGGCCACGAGCGAGCAAGCCACGCCCGAGCGTTTGGCCGAACTCGGCATCGTTTCCGAACCGGGAGACGATGTCTTCTACAGCATCGTGACTCGGGCCAACGGTGGCGATGCCCGCGTGCGCGGCTTCGAGTTCTCCTACCGGCAGAAGCTATTGTTCCTGCCCAAATGGGCGAGCGGGTTGGAGGCGTTCGTCAACTATACCCGTTCTGAACTGGACGGCTCAACCACGTCGGACTTCACAGGATTCAACCCGGAAACCCTGAGCTATGGCGTAAATCTCATTCGCAAGCGCTTCGTGGTGAAATTCAACGCGACCCAACAGGGCGAAACCAAGCGCTTGGCCGTGGCGCAGAGTGCAACCATCCCCGTGGGCACTTATCAGTATCAGGGGGCACTCAAGCGCTTTGTGCTGAGCGCGGAATATAGGATCAACAAAAACCTCTCGGCCTATGCCAACTGGAGCGACTTCAATGATCCGGACGGCTATGTCGACATTCAGAAACGCTATACCGACGACACACCCGCTGCATTGCGTGGCTATCGGATCGCAGCGTGGGGGCAGTCGCTGGCTGTCGGCTTCAAAGGAAGGTTCTAACCCGCATCATCCCCACTTTCAGCTTGCTATGAATCTCACCGGCTTGAAACCGATTTCTTTCATGCTGGCCATGGCTGCGGCCGGCGCCAACCCGGTCCAGTCCGCAGGCGTGTCGCCGATCGACATCGGCTCGCGGCGCGAGCTGTTCGTGGACGATTTTCTGATCGACCACCTTTCGGGAGGCGCCGGGTTGCGTCTGCATCACCCGGAGATACGAGAGATTGTTCTCGTGCTCGACGCGCCATGGGAAGGCAGCGGGAGCAGCGGTTACCACAGCGTATTTCGCGACGGTGATCTCTACCGGATGTATTACAAAGGGTGGCATATCGGGTTCGACACCCAGCAGAAAAAGATTCGTCCGGCGGTTTCCACGATGTGTTATGCCGAAAGCACGGACGGCATTCACTGGAAGAAGCCCTCGCTTGGGCTCGTCGAGTTCAAGGGATCGAAGGACAACAACATCGTCCTCATGGACGGCCTTATCGAAGGCAGGCGGATGGTCGCCGGCGTGACGGGGATCATCAAGGATGAGAATCCGGCCGCCAGTCCGGACGCGCGTTACAAGGCCTTCACCCTCACCACCCATCCCCAGCCCAAGGGGATGCTGCCGCTGAAATCGGCCGACGGATTGCGCTGGGTGCCGATGACCGACAAGCCGGCCATCACCAACGGCGCCTTTGACAATCAGAACCTGGCCTTCTGGAGCCCGTCGGAGGGCAAATACCGCGCATATTGGCGCTGGTTTGCCCACGGAGACAACAATACGGCGACGGCGAATCCGATTGGCGTGCGTGCGATTCGCACCGCGACCTCGCCGGATTTCATCCACTGGGAAAACGAAGCCGATGTCACGTACGTGGATTCGCCGGAGGAGGCACTCTACACGACGCCGATCGTTCCTTATGCGCGGGCTCCGCATATCCTGGTGGGTTTTCCCATGCGGTACATCGAACGGGATGTTCCTACTTCACAGGCGGAGCTGCCGGAACCTGAACACCGGGCATTGCGGAAGTCCATCAACCCTCGCTACGGCACGGCCATCACGGAGGGCTTGTTCATGGCCAGCCGCGATGGGGTAGTGTTCAAGCGCTGGAACGAAGCGTTTCTCCGTCCTGGCATCGAACGACCAGGCACATGGAATTACGGGCATCAGGCCTTGTCGTGGCCGCCGGTGGAAACCCAATCGGCACTGGCAGGTGCACCGAACGAGTTGTCCTTCTACGCGCCGGAGAGTTATTGGACGGGCAACAGCAGCGAGGTGCGCCGTTACACGCTGCGCCTCGATGGCTTCGTTTCCGTGCAGGCACCGATGAAAGGCGGCGAACTGGTCACCAAGCCATTGCGGTTTGCGGGCCGGGAGTTGTCACTGAATTTCTCGAGCTCCGCGGCAGGGGATGTCCGGGTAGAAATCCAGGACCTGGAGGGCCGCCCATTGCCGGGCTACTCACTGGAGGAATGCCCGCCGATCTTTGGCGATACAGTCGATCGCACGGTGGTGTGGCGGGGAGGCAAGGATGTCGGTAGGCTCGCGGGCAAGCCGGTCCGGCTGCGTTTTGTGCTGAGGGACGCGGATGTCTTTTCGTTCAAATTTCAGGAGTAATTACCGCTACACCACGCAGACAAACCTCGCCGGGCCAGCAGGAGAAGGACGGGAGTTTTCCCCGCCGCGCAAAGTTTAACAGTCGGTCAGGCGAGAATCGGGACACCGGCGGCTTTCGCGGCTGCGGTCAGTTTTTTGTCGCTGGTGGCGAGACTTGCGCCGCAACGCATGGCGAGTTCGCGGTAGGCGGCGTCATAAATGGTAAGATCGTATTGACGGGCAAGTGCGGTCGTATCGCTCCATGCCCGACGGGTCGTCTCATCGTCGTTTGACACTTGCAGCGCAGCGACCAGCCCCAAGGCCTCGGCGAGGTCAGCCTGTGAAACGCGCTTGCGACGTTCGGCCATGATCCGGCCATTGGCCACCTCCCCCAAATGAGCCGGAACGAAAACCTGTGCGCCCTTTTCCAGAGCCGCGAGTGCCTTCATCGTTGCCTCCCCCTGCTCATCCTTGAGCAGAAACCCCAGCATGGCGGAGCCGTCGATCACCAGTGCGGCCATCGTCAGATGCGGCGGCCGGCTTCAATCAGATCACGTGCAGTCTCGCCTTGGGGCAGGGAAAGACGAGCCCGCAGCCTGCAGATCCTGGCGAATACCTCCCGGTTCGCAGGCGTGGGAGCTTGGGCGGGAATCAGGCGGGCGACAGGGCGCCCATGCTTGGTAATGACGACTTCACGCCCGCGGGCGACGAAATCGAGCAACGCGGGGAGCGTGGTTTTGGCCTCGCAGGCTCCGACTGTCTTGGTCGCAGACATGATACAATCAAGACTGGTCTAAAAACTGGTCTGAATGACAGAAAAGTCGAGGGTAGGCGCTTCGCGTTTTTCCGTCTCCGCCGGTGGTTCTTATTCGCCCAGATCGGGTGGTGGCGCGGCTGGCGTCGGGGCGACTTTGACGGATCGGCCGGTTTGCGAGGAGAGTTCGGCGGCTTCGATGACACGGGCGGTGCGCAGGGCGTCGGCAAGCGTGGAGGGAGGGGCGGCCCGGCCCTCAGTGGCGGCAATGAACCACCGGATGAACGCTTCGCCAAAGGCACCTCCATAGGACGTGGATTCCGGAAGGTTGAAGCTTTCCTGGCGAATCGCAGCCTGGCCTTGCTCGGGAAGCGCTTCGATCTGCAGTTGTGGATCCAGGCTCGGCCAGACGATCCGGCCTTTGCGGCCATTGAAGGCCAGATAGGAGTCGTAGCCTTTGATGTTGACGTAGCCCTGTCCACTGAAGGCGAGGCTGTAACTGGCGTGGAAGGTGCCGATGGCCCCTGAACGGAATTTCAACGCCAGGGTCGCGGTATCTTCCACGTCGATCGCCTCGCCGGAGAGCGTGCCCAGGTAGCCACAGACCTCCGTGATTTCGTCGTCGGGCACATGATGAAGAAGGTCGAGACAGTGACAACCCAGCCAAAGGAGGATGCCACCCCCGGAAAACGCGCGATGGAACAGCCAATGCTTGGGATTTCGAAAGCGAACTTGGGTGGTCAGGAACCGACACTCCATCGACGTGAGTTTGCCCAGCTTCTCCACACGAAGTAGCTTGCGCGCGGCCACCATGCAGGGATGAGCGCGACGGGAATAGAGTACCGAGGCAACCACACGCTTGCGGGCCGCGGCCTCCTGGAGCGACTGAATCTCTGCGGAGGTCAGCGCGGTGGGCTTTTCGGAAAGCAGAGGAATGCCGGCAGCGATGACCTGATGGGCCACCGCGGCCGCCTGGTCGTGACGCACGCAGACCAGCGCGAACTTTAAGCCCGGCTGATCGAGGGCCTGATCCAGGTTGGCCGTGGTCAGCGTCACCTTGGGACGCTGGGCCAGTTTGGTTTTGGCGGCCAGAAGAGGGTCGGAATCCCACAAAACGATGCCAGTGATCTCCGGCATGTTCACAAACGTGGTCAGCAAAATGGCGGAGTGGGGGTGAGAAAGTCCAAGCAGGACAACGCGCATGGGGACACAGTGCGGAAAGGGCGCAGCCGCAGCAATGCAGGAGACTCCGTCCGGGATGGTTACACAGACTTACCAGTTGGCACTGTCGCGACAAGGGCCCGACCTCCAGGTCCCTCTGGAGACACCCCAAGAATGGACTGACTGCCCAGAACCACAATGGCCTGCTCGTCGGTGATCGCGCTGGCCGCCCGGACAATATGCTCAAGTTGCTGACGCGTCATAACGGAACGGCTGCATAAGTATCGCGCGCTCGGTGGCCGTCAAAATGCCTCCGAGGGGGGCATCCTGACGAAGCGCGGCACCGGCCTCGTTCTCCGCCAACAACTCCGCACGCAAGCGCGGCCACGGTTCAGCGAGACGCTCCTGCCACTGCTAGCGAAGCTTCCCTTGGGACCAACGCTGGACATTCTCACTCAGCCGGCGATGCAATGCAGAGTCCTCGTCGATCTTTCGGATCGACGCTTTGACGAGGCATAGTAAGCGCCTATCGATTACCTGATGGTAGGTTTTGCTCACACGGTATTTTATCTGTATTCAAACCTAGAATCGGAGGAGGGGGAGGTCAATCTCGGCGCGGTGCCAGGTGGGTTCGTCTGATACGGCTGTCGATCGGGTCCGGCTGTGCCTAGTAAAGTGGATCCTGATCACTCTATCCCCTTCAACACTGCGGGATCGGTCTGATAGCTGTTGTCAGACGTGAGGATACAACGTCTTCAAAGCACTTCGTCGAGTTAGGAGTCTGGCTCATGCAACGACAACTATATTTCCCTGTTTAGGGGAGTAAGGTTTGAGGGGGCGTGGGGAGCGATGCTCTCCGTCGAGTTTGGCGGCCAGCCTGGGCCCGATCACCCTCTGCTCAGAACGAGCCAACGCGGCGCGGCGGCGCCCGGCGAAGCCGGCCCAATCGGGTGCGGTGGTAGGTGAAGGTTCGGGACGTACAGCATAGCTTCGGCCCGTGCGGCTGCGCACCCGCGCTATACCGTCGCGATCCGCGGCGGCCAGAACCTGCCCGGGGTGACGGTCTAGGTCTCGGACGGAAAAGGTCTTCATGTCCGACAACGATGTCGGACATCGCAATGCTGTCAAACCGCTTGCCTAATTCGCTCTACCTGGGTCAGAGCATGGCCAGTTCCTGAAGGACTGCGGGATCCTGTTCTGCCAGTGCTGCGAAGGCCTGATCGATATGACCGGGAGTTCGCCCTCCCACCAGCGTCGAACCGATGCCTGGCTGTTGCAGCGCCCAGACCAGGGCGAGATGGCTCATGGACCGACTGCACCGGGCCGAGAGATCGGCCAGGCGTCGCAGTCGCGCCTCCGAATCGGGCTGCAGGTAGATCGCCTGATGGCCCGGCATGACGTCAAAACGGGAACCGGGTTGCACACCTCCGATATGTTTGCCGGTCAGGTAGCCGGCGCCGAGGGGGCTGTAGCTGATGATCGTGATGCCCTCCGAAGAACAGAATTCACGAATGGGAGCCTCGCACTCACGCACGGCAAGGTTGTGGTTGTTTTGAAGCACCGTGATGGGAACAATGCCCAGGCGCTTCTGGAGGAGGATCAGGTCCCGTAACTGCCCGCCCGTAAAATTGCTCACTCCGATGCTGCGCACGCGTCCGGTGCGGACCAGCCTGTCGAACGCGCTGAGAACCGCGGGACTCTCGACTGCGGCATCCCATTTGTGCAGATACAGCAAATCGAGAATCTCAACCCCAAGCCGTTGCATGCTTGCAGCCGTGCCCGATTCAATCGTCGCCGTCGTGTAGGGAGGGAAAAGTTTGGTCGCCACCGCGGGCCTGGCAGATAGCGCACCACGTGCGGCAAGCCACTGCCCGATGATGCGCTCCGAAGTGCCACCCGAATAGTTGGCAGCCGTATCGAAGAGCGCGATTCCTCGCGCGACCGCATGATCCATCATCGCGAAGGCCGCGTTCGAATCGATCTCCCGGCCAAACGTGGCGCTTCCCAGGGAAATGCGAGAGAGCGGGAAATGAAGCGATTGGGGCGCGGGAGGTTGCCGATTCATGGGATCGTGTGAGAGCCTTGCTGCAACGAATCGTCGCGTCTGGAAGAGGAGATTAGTCGAACGAGTCGCGACAATGCAATTCCATGGGGCCCCTGCTTCGGAAGCATAGCCCTAGGGCGTGCGGATGACCAGTTGCCGGATTTCTGTCATGTCCTCCATGGCGAATCGCACGCCTTCCCTGCCGAACCCGCTGTCCTTGACGCCGCCATAGGGCATGTTGTCCACCCGCCAGGAGGGAACGTCGCCAATGATCACGCCGCCGACTTCGAGTTCGTCCCACGCCTGCTGCATCTTGTACAGATCGCGCGTAAAAATTCCCGCCTGCAGCCCGAACTTGCTGCGATTGACGAGCTGCAGAGCCTCGTTGAAATCCTTGTACGGGCGCAGGGCCGCGATCGGTCCAAAGACTTCCTGCTCCCAGAGGGGAGAACCATCAGCGACCTTCTCGAGCAGCGTGGCATCCATGATCGCCTTCTCGCGTCGGCCTCCGCACAGCAGGTTTGCTCCCTTGGAAAGCGCGTCGTGAAGCCAGCCCTCCAAACGTACCGCTTCGCTTTCTGATATGAGCGGCCCCACGAAGGTGCTCTCATCCTTGGGATCACCTGCAACCAACCCACGCGTATGCTTCACGAGGGCATCGCGGAACCTGTCGTAGATGGAAGTGTGGACAAGGATGCGTTGCACGCTGATGCAACTTTGTCCGCTTTGATAAAATGCGCCGTAGGCTATACGCCTCACGGCCTCGTCGAGGTCATGCCAATCCGGTTCAACAACGCATGCCGCATTGCCGCCGAGTTCCAGAACTACCTTCTTCTTGCCAGCACGCGCCTTCAGATTCCAACCGACCTCCGGAGAACCGGTAAAACTCAGGAGCTTCAGGCGATCATCCGTGGTAAAGAGGTCCGCCCCGTCCCGGAGACAGGGGAGAATTGAAAAAGCTCCTGGCGGCAGTTGGGTCTCCGCCAGGACTTCCCCGATCAGCAGCGCGCCAATCGGCGTGCGGCTCGCGGGTTTCAGGACAAACGGACATCCGACGGCAATTGCCGGCGCGATCTTGTGCGCAGCCAGATTGAGCGGAAAGTTGAATGGCGAGATGAAGGAACAGGCTCCAATGGGAACCCTGCGAAACATGCCGCGATAGCCGCGGGACCTCGGAGACAACTCCAGGTTGATGATCTCACCTCCCATGCGAGTGGCCTCATCCGCGGCCAATCGGAAAGTTTCAATCAGACGATTGACTTCGCCCCGGCTGTCTCGAATCGGCTTGCCCGCCTCGATGCAGAGGGCTTTGGCCAACTCCTCCCTGCGCTCAGTAAACCGCGCAACGCAGTGCTCGAGAACTGCGCGGCGTTCATAGGGCGGCATCAATCGCATCGGCGACTCTGCCTGCACGGCAGCCTGGATGGCACAATCGATCATGGGTGCATCCGCAAGGGGAACCCGGGCAACGACTCGATCCGAATACTTGTCAGTAACTTCAAGCGAGTCGTTTGGCTGCTGCGGGCGATTTGCCAGATAGAGCGGATAGGAAGATTTCATCGTAAACGGGGAGTCGGGCGCCTTGCTTGAGAGAATTTCGCCGATCCGCGCCTATATGCAACGGCCCCCATCGACTTCCATGCAGACGCCTGTTATGAAACTGGAGCGGGGATCCGCGAGATGCACGGCGGCGTTCGCGACGTCTGCGGGCTGGCAGAACCGGCCAAGCGGAATCGACGGGAGGAATCGGTTGCGTACCTCCGGCGAATCAGAGCCGCCGAGGAACGTTGCCAGCAGCGGCGTTTCACCGAGGGAGGGATTGATCGCGTTGACCCTGATCTGATCGGGAGCCAATTCCACAGCCATCGCTTTGGTGAGCAGGTTCACGGCTCCTTTGCTGCCGCTGTACCAACACAGACCGGGTCGGGGGCGAACGGCCGCCGTCGAACCGATATTTATGAAACAGCCACCGCCGAGACGTCGAAATACCGGAACACAATGGATCGCGGAATGATAGAGGCTCTTCACATTGACGTCGAAGAGACGATCAAAAAGCTTCTCTGACACCTCCAACATCGGCTGATTTGGATGACTCATGCCGGCATTGTTGACCATGATGTCGAGGCGACCGAACAACGTGACGGCCCTTTCAACCGCAGCCTTCATCTCCCCTGAACAGCTGACATCGGTACGAATGAACTCGGCGCGGATCTGCCCGGAATTCAAGCTATCTGCCAGCTTCCGGCCTGCTGTTTCATTAATGTCGGCGATTATGACGCGCGCACCTTCCTGAACAAAAGTGCGGCAAATGGTTTCACCGAAGCCGGAGGATCCGCCGGTGACAATGCTTGTCAGATTTTCGAGTCGGCCTGTTTTCATGATGTGTGGAATCTGCTTTCTACTTGAACAATCAATCACCGTCTAATGTGCCGTGTAACCGCCGTCGACGGGCAGATTGGTCCCCGTCACGTAGCGTGAGGCATCACTCAGGAAAAATACAACCGGCCCTCCGAGATCTTGATCGTCGGCCATGCGTTGCAGGTAGGTCTCACGCACGTAGCGCTTGATGAATTCGGCCGGCTGTCCGCTGAGAAATCCACCGGGCGAGAGGCAATTCACGCGAACGCCGCGAGGGCCATAGCGAGCGGCAAAAAAGCGGGTGAGATTCACCATGCCGGCCTTATGAAAAAAGTAGTCCGGGATGGCGTTCATGCCGAGCCCTTCGTACAGGGTGTAATCCGGGCCGACCATGCCCTGGATGGAACCGATATTGACGATGCTGCCAGCACCACGCGCTGCCATCACATCGCCGACGGCGCGCGTGATCGCGAACAGGCCCGTGGCATTCGTCTTCATCGATTCCTCCCAGTCGGAGAGAGGGGCATCCGGAGTCTTCATGGGCCGCGCCACGGCATTGTTGACCAGACCGTCGATGCGCCCGAACTTGGAAAGGACATTGTCCCGAAGTGCCAGCACGGAATGCTCGTCCCCCTGGTCAAGCGGGAAGGCGTGCACGTGATGTCCGGCGGCGTTCTCCTCATCGGCAACCGCCTGAAGGGCTGCCATATTCCGGGAAGCCAGGATGAGCGTCGCGCCGGCCGAGGCAACTTGCCGTGCCAGCCCTCTTCCGTACAGGCCTGCGCCACCGGTCAGGATAACGATCCGGTCCTTGAGATTGAAACCGTTTTCTGAATGGCTCATGGAGTGACTGGCTGCTGATCGCGGCACGACTTCAGCGCCGCAAGGTTGAAACGAAGAGTCTGGATTCCTTCTTCCAGCGTGCAAAGGGCATTGGGCCTGCCCTCACACGCATCGAGAAACGCATATGCCTGCGAGACGAACAGTTGATCCCGATCGGCAATCGGGCAGGAATGCCAGGTCCATGCATCGGCTCCAAGCGCACACGAGCCCCAACGCTGGGCATGCAATTCGACGCGCACCGATCCGCGAAGGGCATGAAAATCAAGACGGGTTTCATTGAAGCTCTGAAATTGATTCAAGGAATAGCTGACAAGCACGTCTCCATGGCGTGCAGCAACATTTACAGTGTCCTCAACGCTGACACCTTCCAGCACCTGATGACTCGCATCGCAACTAACGCGCGTTGCAGGTCCGGCCACCCACTCAACCGCATTGCCCATGTGCGTGAGTGCATCCTGAATCGCTCCTCCCCCCTGCGCATGATCACGATAATAGATCGTGCGATAGGCCGGCCGGGCTGTGGGAAAGTGGTGACCCGTATTCACCACAATGTGTTTCAACGGACCAAAGCTCCCTGCATGAAGGAAGTCGCGTGCCTGCACCAAGGCAGGCTGAAAATGATGGATATAGGCGACCCCAACAAATTTCCCGCTTCCATCCCGCTTCCGGAGAAGTGCGTCACAATCACTCAGGTCGATGGACAGCGGTTTTTCAATCAGCACATGGAGTCCCGCGCTGAGGGCACGCATCGCCATGCCAATGTGCAAGGGGGCAGGTGTCGCGATCACGACGCCCGTCAATCCGGGCCTCGTGAGGCAACTCTCCCAATCGGAAGCGGTTTCAACTCCGTAGCGCGCTGCCATGCGTTCAGCAATGGCAGCGGAGTTGTCGCATGCCGTGATCTTGCACCGCCCGGTTGCGAGGAAAGTGCGCACATGCCGTTCACCAATTGAACCGCATCCAATGACGAGAAAATGAGGGAGATCTGGCATCGAGTTTCAATCCCCTGTCTGGCAGGCTGCCCGCATGACGCGCGGACTTGCCTCATCCCATTCAAGGCGCGTCAAGTGACAGGTGAAGTCAAACGTGGGGATTGCTGCTCTTCCAAGAGGACCATGAATCCGGCGGTGGAAACTCAATTCAAGTGGTGACATGCGTTTTCCAGTGAACGGATTGGCGCGAAATCCAATGCGTTTCGGGTCCATAATCCCGGATTTGCACTTTACCGGTCGCCGGCTCAGACTGGTTCCTTTCAACTCCTTTCTCCATGCGCAATGTCATTGTCCTGGCCGGTCTCGGTCTGATCCTCGCGAGCATCGCGATCGTTGTCCGCCAAGGCTGGCTGCAGCGCGACGACCCCGGAACTCCCATCAACAGCGCGATGCGGGAGGCGCTCGCGGCAAAACACCCACAGTGGAGCCATGATGAGGCAGCCGTCCTCGCGCGGGATTTCGCAAGCGCCCATGAAACCAAGTCAGGCATGCGCTACATCATCCGCGATCCGGGGACGGGCGACGCCACCCCGAAGAAGGGTCAGTGGGTCACCGTGCACTACGAGGGTCGGCTGTTTGACGGCACCAAATTCGACAGCAGTTATGATCGCGGCCAGGGGCCGCTGAGGGTGCAAATCGGGGTGGGACGCGTCATCGCGGGTTGGGACGAGGCCATCCAGACGATGCACCGCGGTGAAAAAAGGACCCTCGCAATCCCCTACTGGCTGGCTTACGGCGAACGGGGCCAGGGCAAGATGATTCCTCCGAAGGCAGGCCTCATCTTTCACGTCGAACTGATCGATTTCCAATAAAGGATCCCCTGCGGTCCGCAGCCATTTCAAGGATGATACCCACACTCACGGGCGCCGAAAAAAGCCGGCTTCGCGGCCGCGGCCAAACCCTCGAACCCTCCCTGAAAATCGGGCGCGAGGGTGCGTCCGAGGCCGTCGTTCAATCCCTTCGCGACCTGCTCGCCGCACACGCGTTGGTCAAGGTGCGCTTCACTGCGGCGGATCGACATGAACGCGCCACGCTCACAGCAGCTCTTGCGCTTGCGAGTGAGAGTGCATGCGTCGGAGCCGTCGGCGCGACCGCGCTTTTCTATCGCCCGGGCGAAACACCCGGTTCCTGAGGCGACACCTCTCTTGGCGCACCGGAATGGTTGCCCCGTCAAACAGCAACGTCGCTATCACCCGTCTCTCCGCTGTCGAGTGGCGCGGGCGTCAGCAGGCTCATGTCGAACGCATGCGGCAGTGGCTCGATCCGCATCAGGAACGTGCCACTCGGGGGGAAAAACATCCGGTTTGGGATTTCCTCTTCAGCTACTACGCGTTCCGGCCCGCCTGGCTCAGGCAGTGGCATCCCGGTCCGGATGTGCTCCTCGAGGGCGAATCGGCGCGCGAGTTTCTGCGCTGGCCCGAGTACCGGGAAACCGACGAGGGAGTTCAGCTCGATCTTTCCCGCCTTCCGGACAAGCGCCGGATTTTCGTCCAATGGCTGCTCGACCTGCTCACCGCGATGAAGGCGCGACCGGCTTTCTTCGGATGTCACGGTCTGCACGAATGGGCGATGGTGTACCGTCAATCTCCGCAGGAAATCCGCCACAATGCGTGGCCGCTTCGGTTCGACGCCGATGGCATTGCCGCGGTGGTCGAACGCGGCAGCCTTTCCTGCACCCATTTCGATGCCTTCCGATTCTTCACCGCACCCGCCGTCCCGCTGAATCGGAACCAGCCCTCACGGGAATCCGTGCCGGCCCTAGAGCAGCGCGGCTGCCTGCACGCGAACATGGACCTCTACAAATGGGCCTTCAAGCTGGCGCCGTACACGCCTTCCGATCTGCTCGCAGACTGCTTTGAACTCGCGCGCGAGATCCGGGAAGTCGACATGCGGGCTAGCCCCTACGACCTACGCTCGCTCCATTTCGA
This sequence comes from Verrucomicrobiota bacterium, assembly GCA_014584295.1. Lineage (GTDB taxonomy): Bacteria > Verrucomicrobiota > Verrucomicrobiia > Opitutales > Opitutaceae > UBA6669. The sequence continues at coordinate 53,298 of JACTNC010000017.1, read as the reverse complement.
TCCGATTCCGATAGAAACCCCCGCCGGCCGCAGCGAATTCGAGCAATTCCAGCGCCAATTCTCCCTCCGCGCCGACGCCCTGCGCACCCGCCTTATGGAGTTGTGCCAGCGCCTGTTGGTAAGGAATGAACACGGTGCCAACCTCTAATCTTTTCTTGGAAAGGGTCATCCCATAATACCCCAACAAGCGGCAAACGTTGAACGCTGACCCGCACACGAAAAAGCCCCGCGCCTTCTTTTGGCACGGGGCTCTATTCTGAAAAACCGGGAATCGCCTCAGCTTGCTGTCGCAGCGGCCGCTTTCGGGCGGGAGTGCTTCGCGATGTGGCTCTTTGCACGTGCCGCGGCATTGCGGTGCACGACTCCGGACTTGGTCGCACGATCCATCGCTGAAGCATAGAGACTGCCGGCCGCCTTGATCCCATCAAGGTCACCCTTGGCCACAGCCTGCTCAAACTTCTTGTGAAGCGTCTTCAAACGGGTCTGAACCGCACGGTTGCGGGTGGTGAAGCGGGCGGATTTACGGGCGGCCTTGATGGCGGATTTGGTATTGGCCATAGCTGAGTGAGATTGATAGCCGGCCAAAAACCCAGACCAAGCCTCAGGAGTCAAGGGGGAAATGGGTTTGGTTTTGGGGCCGGTAAGCCGGATTCTGTTCCACGCCTCTCGGCGCTTCAGTCGCCATTTCTCTCGCCAGCTTGCGCCGGCGCTCCGCTTTCGCGAAGTGCGGCATACCCGCAACTATCGGACGGGCCGCCCAGTTGCCTATTTTGCCTTGCACCCGATGGGGTTTTTCGTGCCGCCTTCATCGCTGTCGGCGCGGTGGGCTCTTACCCCACCTTTTCACCCTTGCCCGACCGGAGCCGAAGCTCCCGTCAGGCGGTTTGAGTTTCTGTGACACTTTCCGTCGCCACGCCTTGAAACGTGACGCCCGCACTTGCGGTTACGCTCGTGCGGCATCGTGCCCTGCGGTGTCCGGACTTTCCTCTCCAGGACTGCATGTCAGCAGGCGGCATTACCCGCCCGCATGGGATCAAAGAACCTGGAGCGACGACTAGGCCCCAAAACCAAAACCGCGTTCGATCCGCCAACCGCGGAAAAGCAGACATGATTCCGTGTCGCACGAAAGGCAAGCCACGGCTACCCGGGAAAATCAGCCATCCCCTTGGCCGACCCTACTCCACGTAGACGATCCGTCCACACTGGTCGCACATCGGCATCTGACCATTGGGGTCGGCCTTGAGGCGAACTGCGGATTCGACTTCCGATGAAACCTTGAGGTGACAACCGCCGCATTTTCCACCGGACACCGGAACACAAACCGGCATGTGCCTCGCCGCGATCCGATCGTACAACCGCAACAGGGTCTCTCCCAACGGGGTGCGCGCCTGAGTGACCTCCCCGCGAGCGGCTTCCAGCTCAGCGGTTAGAACAGCCTCGCGATCCCGGTGGGACCGAATGCGTGCCTCGTATCCGGAGATATTGTTTTTCATCTCCTTCTCCGCAGCCGCAAACTTGGCTTTCGCAGCCTCGATCTCGTAAAGGACGTTCAGTTCGGTCTCCTCAAGTGCGCCGATTTGCCCCTCGACCAACTCGATCTCGTGCCCCAATGCCCGAAATTCGTCGTTCTTGCGCACCTCCATCTGCTGGGTGCGATATTTGCCCAGCTTCTGCTCCGCCAAGGCAATTTCGTTTTCGAGGTCCTTCCGGCGGGATTCGAGCTTTTGCCAATCGAGCTTGGCGGCCTCAATCGCGGAGCGCTCGGCCTGGATCTTTCGCTCAATCGCCTCAATATCCGTCGGAACCGACTTCAATTCCTTCTCCAAATCCAGCCGTCGACGATCCCTCCCTTGGAGGATCAGCAGTTTCTCAAGGACGGGCGTCATGGCAAAATCGCGCTGCTGAAAGTTATCAGGTGTTTGCTCATCAATCAGATATAGTACATCTCGTCGGCAACTTTTGAGGCAAATTTGTCGAGCGTATAGTGCCTGCAGTTCTCCTCCAATTTTGCCCGAACCTCGCGCCAGATCTGCGTGACCCTTCGCCCCGACTGGCCAACGCTTGACGTATTGAGCTCAAGCAGGTCGCCCTCAATGACTTTCACGATATCGTAAAGGCTGATCTCTTCCGGCGGACGCGAGAGCGCATAGCCTCCCTGTTTGCCACGCCGGCTGACGATGAGGCCGCCATTTCGCAGTTCCGTCAGGATCTGAACAAGATAGTTGGCGGGAACCGCCTCAATGCGTGCCAATTCCTCAATATGAGCCAGGGCATTGGATCCATGCAATCGGGCCATGTGTGTCAGCACCCGGCAGGCATAATCGACTTTCACCGATAGCTTCACCGGGCCGAGGTTTCTGCAAAATCTTGGGTTCGCAACCCAAAATGAACATCTTGCGCCGGAATACCTTCTTTCCGCAGCCAAAAAAAAGGCCAAATTCGGGCGGCAAATAAGGGAAAAAGACGTTGTCCCGGCCTTCGTTTTCGGATGCAATTTACCACACCTGTTTTCACTTTTTCTCCGCCACATGTCCGATTCCCTAGACGAGCAAAATATTTCCAAGGCCCAGGCCGGTGCCGCTGACTACGATGCATCAAAAATCCAGAAGCTGGAAGGCCTCGAAGGTGTGCGAAAAAGGCCCGACATGTATATCGGCGACACCAATGAGCGCGGCCTCCACCATTGCGTCTTTGAGGTCGTGGACAACTCGATCGACGAGGCGCTTGCCGGGTTCGCGACCATTGTCCGCGTGACCGTCCATCTCGATGGTTCGTGCTCGGTTGAGGACGACGGCCGCGGCATTCCGGTGGATATCCATCCGGTTTACAAGATTCCCGCCTTGGAATTGGTGCTTACAAACCTGCACGCCGGCGGCAAGTTCGGCAAAGGAGCCTACCAGGTTTCCGGCGGACTGCACGGCGTGGGCGCCAAGTGCGTCAATGCTGTTTCGGAGTGGTTCGAGGCCGAGGTCCGCCGAGGAGGCAAGGTCTACCAGATGCGCTTCGCCCAAGGCGTCACGACGCAAAAGATGCAGGCGATCGGCGATACAAAGAAGACGGGGACGAAAATTACGTTCAAGCCCGACCCCGAGATCTTCAAGACGACGCGGGAATTTCAGTACGACATCCTCGCCAAGCGCCTGCGCGAACTGGCGTTCCTCAATCCCGGCATTCGCATCGAGCTGAATGATGAACGCGCCCAGAAAACCGACACGTTTTTCTTCAAGGACGGCATCACCGAGTTCGTCCGCTACCTGAATACCAACAAGAACGTCGTTCACGACAAGCCGATCACGTTTGGCGACAGCGTGCCCAACGAGATCAACCCCAGCCTCCCAAACATCGTCGTCGATGTGGCGATGCAGTACAACGACAGCTACAACGACCAGGTCTTTGCCTACGCCAACTCCATCTACAATATCGAGGGAGGCACGCACCTCAGCGGTTTTCGCACCGCACTGACCCGTGTGATCAACACGTTCGCGCGCTCCAACAATCTCATCAAGGAGAAGGATCCGTCGATCACCGGCGACGATGTTCGCGAGGGACTCACCGCCGTCATCAGCGTGAAGGTGCCGGAGCCCCGCTTCGAGGGGCAAACCAAGACGAAGCTCTCCAACAGCGAGGTGGACGGCATTGTTCAGCGCATCGTGGGTGAGAAACTCAAATTCTTCCTCGAGGCCAATCCGGCGATCGGCAAACGCATCATCGAAAAAACGCTCAACGCTGCACGCGCCCGTGAGGCAGCCCGGAAGGCCCGCGAGACCGTGCGCAAGGGTGCGCTTTCCGGAGGTGGACTGCCCGGCAAGCTGGCGGACTGCTCGGAACGCGATCCCGCCCTGACGGAACTCTACATCGTCGAGGGTGACTCCGCAGGAGGCTCGGCCAAACAGGGACGCGACCGTCGTTTCCAGGCCATCCTTCCCCTTCGCGGAAAACTCATCAACACCGAGAAGGCCCGCATCGACAAGGTGCTCGCCAATGAGGAAATCCGCACGCTCATCACCGCCTGTGGTACGGGCATCGGCGAAGGCGACGAAGCCGTCGGCGGTTTCAACGTCGAACGGGCCCGCTACCACAAGATCATCATCATGACGGACGCGGATGTCGACGGCTCCCACATCCGCACCCTCCTGCTGACCTTCCTCTTCCGGCAGATGCGCGGGCTCATTGAGCGCGGCTACGTGTACATCGCCCAGCCGCCCCTCTACAAGATCAAGCGCAAGAAACGCGAGCAGTACGTCGACAACGATGAACAGCTCAATCGCATCCTCCTCGAACTCGGCTCAGAGGACGTCACCCTCACCCGCCTCAAGGACCAGCACGTCTTCTCACCCGAACAGATCGACCGTATTGTCGAATCCTTGGCGGCGTTGGAAAAGCTCGGTGCCGGTGTGACGCGTCACGGTGTCGACCTTGCCGAGTATCTCGGCAGCCACGACCCGGCAACCCGCGCCCTTCCCCGCTACCTCGCCCGCATCCGTGAGGGCAACAAGGAGAGCCATGAATTCCTGAACGACGAGCACGCCCGCGCCCAGTTCGTCCAACAGCACAATCTGGACGCCGGTCTCTCTGATTCGGCAGACTCATCTGCCGGAAATGATCGGAAGCCAGGCGCGCCCGTACGGCGCATCACCGTGCACGAAATCTTCGAAAGCACCGAGATGTCCAAGCTGCTGAATGTCATTGCCGCCTCGGGACTGGATGTGCGGCGCTTCGGCAGGACCGAGGAGCCCCGTTTCCTCATGGTCGAAAATCCCGGCCAGAAGTCCGAGAATCGCATCGAACTGCACTCACCGCTCGATATCGTTTCCCAGATCCGCGCCAACGGGCGCAAGGGACTCAGCATCCAGCGTTACAAGGGCCTCGGGGAAATGAACCCGAAGCAGCTCTTCGAGACGACCATGGATCCCGAGAAACGCCGGCTGCTCAAGGTGTCGATCAACGACGCCGCCAAGTCCGACGCACTCTTCACCCTCCTTATGGGCGATGAGGTGCCCCCGCGCCGTCAGTTCATCGAGGACAACGCTCTCAACGTCCAATACCTCGACGTCTGAGTCCAAGCGCTGAAGCGCGAAGACACGGAGACGCGAAGCCAAATCCACACTCGCATCCGCCCGCCGCGTCCCCGCCTCAATGCGTTAAACTCCTTTTCCATTCTTCATGTACGCCTCCAACGAGAAACTTTTCACGGCCAACATCACCGACATCATGCAGACGGCCTACATCGATTATTCGATGTCGGTCATTGTCGCCCGCGCCCTGCCTGATGCCCGCGACGGCCTCAAGCCGGTGCAGCGCCGCATCCTCTATGCGATGCTGCGGCTCGGCCTGCTCCATAACCGCAGCTTCAACAAGTGCGCCAAGGTGGTCGGCGAAGTGCTCGGCAACTATCACCCCCACGGCGATGCCTCCGTCTACGACACCCTTGTCCGCCTCGCGCAGACCTGGGTGGTCCGCTACCCGCTGATCGATCCCCAGGGCAACTTCGGCTCGGTCGACGGCGACATGCCTGCCGCCTACCGCTACACGGAATCCAGGCTCGCTGCGATCGCAGAGGATCTGCTGCGCGATCTCGACGAGGAGACCGTCGATTTCGTTCCCAACTACAACGAGGAAACCACCGAGCCCACCGTCCTCCCAGCAGCCCTGCCCAACCTGCTGCTCAACGGCTCGACCGGCATCGCGGTCGGCATGGCGACCAACATCCCGCCGCACAATCTCAACGAAATCATCGACGCCACCTGTGCGATCATCGACCGCCCCGGCGTCTCCCTCGACGAGCTAGTCCAGATCGTGCGCGGCCCCGACTTCCCCACCGGCGGCGTCATCGCCGGTCGCGACGGCATCGAGAGCTACCTCCGCACCGGCCGTGGCATCGTGCGCATCCGCGGCAAGGCCCACACCGAGGAACTGAAAGGCGGCATGGAGCAGATCGTGATCACGGAGATCCCCTACAACGTGAACCGATCCAACCTCGTCTCACGCATCGCGGAACTCGTCGGCGAGAAACAGATCGAGGGGATACGCGACCTTCGCGACGAATCCGACGAGAACACGCGAATTGTCATCGAACTGAAGCGCGGTGAACAGAGTCGCGTTGTCATCAATCAGCTCTTCCAGAAAACCGCTCTCGAATCCTCGTTCGGCGTCAACCTGCTCGCGCTTGATCACAAGCGGCCGAAGCAGATGAACATCAAGGAGCTGATCGAGTGCTATATCGAGCACCGCCGCGAGGTCATCACCCGCCGCACCCGGTACCGTCTCCGCGAAGCCGAGGACCGCGCCCACATCCTTGAGGGATACAAGATCGCCCTGGACAACCTCGATGATTTTGTCCGCATCATCCGCTCCTCGTCCAGCCGCGACGACGCCCGGGAAAAGCTGATGGCAAAGTATCCGCTCTCGGAACGCCAGGCCATCGCCATTCTGGAACTGCGCCTTTACCAGCTCACCGGACTCGAGCGGGACAAGATCGAGGCCGAATACCTTGAGCTCATCAAGTTGATTGAGGAACTGCGCAGCATCCTGGAATCGGCTGAGAAGCTGAATGCGATCCTCAAGGCGGAGCTTCTCGAGATGCGGGCAAAATATTCTTCGCCCCGCCGCACCGAAATCATCGGCGCCCTCGGCGATTTCCGCATGGAGGATGTCATTCCGAACCAGGGTTGCGTGATCACCGTTTCCCACCTCGGTTTCATCAAGCGCACCCCCGTCGCGGAGTACCGGTCGCAGAAGCGGGGTGGCAAGGGCGTCATCGGCACCGAGACCTATGAGGACGATTTTGTCGAGCGCCTTTTCACCGCCAGCACGCACGACTACATCCTCTTCATCACAACGAACGGGCAATGCCTGGCCAACAAGGTCTATGACATCCCCGAGGGTACGCGCACGTCGAAGGGCAAGTCGGTCTCGTCGTTCCTGCGGCTCCAGGAGGGCGAAAAGATCGCCTCAATGCTCTGCGTGCAGGACTTCTCCGCCGACCGCTACCTGGTGATGGCCACCAAGAGGGGGATCGTGAAGAAGAGCGCCTTGTCCGATTTCACCAACGCCACGCGCGAAAGCGGATTGATCGGAATCAATCTGGCGGAAGGCGACACCGTCATCGACACCGTGCTCACCACCGGCGACGACGAACTGATTCTCGTTTCCCACGAGGGCCTGGCCGTCCGCTTCCGGGAACGCGATCCTGAAACCGGTGAGGATCTTTTCCGTCCGACGGGCCGCGCCACGGGAGGCGTCACCGGCATGCGCTTCAAGCTGGAGAGCGATTTCCTCCAGTGCATCGAGGTGGTCGACCACACCGCCAAATTCCTGGTTGCGAGCGAAGCCGGTCTCGGCGTTCGCACGCGCTTCGAGGATTACCGGCTGATCAATCGCGGCGGCAGCGGCGTGTGGGCCATCGATCTGCCCGAAGACGGATCCGTCAAGCTCGCAGGCGCGCTCAGCGTGAAGGACAACGACGAAATCATGCTCCTGACCGTCAAAGGACAGAGCATCCGTTGTCCCGTGAAGGATATCCGCGAAACGAATCGCGGGGCAAAGGGCGTCAAGCTCCTCACGCTCGCCGAAGGCGACAAGCTTCTCAGCATCGCCCGGATCGTGGAGACCGAAGAAGAGCAGGACGCCCATGCCATCGGCGATTCTGCGGACGACCAGCCTGCGCCGCCCGCGTCCTGACCCAGCCCTGGCAAAACTCTCTGCCCATCACTGCCTCCGCGGATTCATGCCCACCGAGCCAGAGTCCCCCGATGCGCCCGTCCCGCTCCCCATCACGGGGGAACTGGACCTGCACACCTTTCAGCCGTGCGATCTAGGCGAGTTGATTCCGGCCTACCTTGATGCATGCAGGGCGCGAAATATCCTGTCTGTGCGCATCATTCATGGGAAGGGAACCGGCACCCTGCGCACCACCGTGCACACCCTCCTGCAAAAATCACGCCACGTGCATTCGTATCGTTTGGGCGATGAATCCAGCGGCTCGTGGGGCGCGACCATGGTGAGCCTGTTGCCACCGGGTTAGGAACGGGCATGATCCAGACTTCATGACTGAAACCGGGCCACGGCACGTGACACGATCCACCTACTCTGTCGATTTCGGAAGCTTCTTCAGCTTCCGCAGCCCGGAATTGATCGGACGCGGCGTGGTCGAGATTTTCCCTACAGAGCCGATCCTTGAACTCAGGGCCAGGACCAACGCACTGATTTCCCGCCCCGCAAAGCGGATCCTTACCTCTTCAGAGATCAGGAATCTCCGCGGCAGCGGCCGCATCATCGAGTTCGATGTCGGCGATGCGTCGAATCCTCGCAACCGACGCACGCTTCGTTTCACGTGCGATTCTGCAGAAGACGCAACCGCCATCTGCCATTCCCTTCCCGCAGAGACAGATCAGGCCTTCAATGAACTCTCACGGTTTCACGCCAGCCTGGATGCACTTCCGCAGGCGGCGAGCCCGTGGCGAAGCGTCACCACAATGCTGATCGCCCTCAATGTCTTCGCCTTTGTGGTCATGGGCTTCTTCGGTGCGGGGTGGATCGAGGTTGCCAGCATGCGGCCGTACATTGAATTCGCGGCAAACAATGGGGCCGCGACGACACAGGGCGAATGGTGGCGGCTCATCACCGCGATGTTTGCCCACTACGGTATCGTGCATCTCGGCCTGAACATGTGGGCGCTCCTCGATGCCGGCCGCGTGGTGGAACGTCTGCTCGGCCGCCTGCCCTTCGCCCTCGCCTACATGGCGAGCGGAATCCTCTCGGGGTTCTCGTCACTTCTCTGGAACCAGGACCGCACCTGGAGCGCGGGCGCTTCCGGCGCCGTGTTCGGTGTCTACGGCATGCTGCTCGGATTCATGCTCAAGGAAAAGGCCTCCACGCCCTCGCTCGTCCTTCGCCCCGTCCTGAAGAGCGTCCTCTTCTTCGCCGGCTACAACCTGCTTTACGGGTTCATCCATCCACGCATCGACAATGCCGCGCACATCGGCGGATTCGTGTCGGGATTTGGACTCGGCTGGATACTGGCGCTGCCACCGCATCCTGGAATCCGCTCCCTGCGTCAGCGGGGCCGGATGCTGCTGGCACTCGGTGCAACAATCGCGCTCAGCGCTGCGGCGGTTGCGCTTTCCCCTCGCTATGACTACCGCTTTCGCGACCGGCTCGCGCTCGAGCGCACCTATGATGCGGCCATGCACGGCAGGGAAGTGACAATCCGACGGGAGCAGGCGGCGCACTTAGAAAAAATCAAGAAAGGCGGAGATTCAACCGAGTTGGCCGACTGGATCGAGCAGGTTGCCCTGCCCTTCTACAGGGAAAGCGTCGAGAAATTGAACGCCCTTAAGCTCACACCTGGCTACAGGACCGATGATGAGCGAAACGCCATGCTCTACGTCTGTCGCTCCAAGATCGCAAACTACGAACGGCTGGTTTCCGACCTCCGCATCCAGGATCCAACAGCCCTGATCCGCTTTGACGCGTCCGAGAACGCGGTGTCAAAAACCGCGCAGAAACAGCTTTCTACCAAAGGCAACTAGTCGGCCAACAGGCGCGTTTCCATACCTGGGATGATTGCGCCTCCAACGGTTGTTGGACGTGAACGAAACCCATCGCACCACACTATTCCGCCGACTACCGTCTCTCTGCATTGCGAACCACTGCTTTCGGCATCAAGCTTGTTTGGATGCCGAAAGATTCCCTCCAATTGGACGCAGCCTTCGAAAACTATGCCATGCATGGTCGCGACGATTTAACCTCACCCAGCGCCTACCCTTCCGCATCAATCATTACTCTGGGCGCAAAGCTACTGTTCTAGGCAATGCCATCCCTGATTTCCATTCAGCCGCTCGCATTCTCCCGAATCGTACGCAAGTTCGCCCTTATCTCTTCCGCTGGGTTCGGCTTACTTTTGGTTGCCGTTGCCCCGGCGGCAGAATCTCCTGCCCCTTCTGGGCTCAAGGTGGGTGATCCTTGCCCCGTCCTTTCCAACTACAACCTCACCCCAAACACCCTTCCGCCGACGGACGGCAAGGTCGTGCTTCTGGATTTCTGGGCATCCTGGTGCGCGCCCTGCAAAGCCTCGTTTCCGATCTATTCGAAAATTTACGACGAGTTTCATGCGGCCGGACTCGTCATCATCGCCGTGGGTGTCGATGATAAGCCTGCCGCCCACAATGCTTTCGTTGAAAAGCTCAAACCCACATTCCCCGTCACCCACGACAGCACCAAGTCGCTCGTCAAGGCCGTCCAAGTGAAATCCATGCCTACCGCTTACCTCATTGCACGTGATGGCAGGGTACGTGCCATTCACACAGGCTACTTCGGTCGCAAGACGGAACTCGAACTCAGGAACGAAATCCAATCGCTCCTCAAGGAATCGCCTCCTGCCCCATGAACCGACGCTTCCAAAGCGCACTGATTCTGATCGCCGCCGGCGCGGCACTTCTCCTTGCGGGATGTGAAACGGTCCGTGTGCAACCCTGGGAGCGGGGAACGCTGGCGGAATATTCCATGCGACCTGATCGCGACCCCCTCGCGACTGCCATGAGCGAACACATCTATTTTTCGCGGGAATCGACAACCGGCGGACGCGGCGTCGGAGGCAGCGGCTGCGGCTGCAATTGAAGCAGAGTTGACCAGACACATCTCCCGGGCGCCAAAGCCCAATCGTGGGCTCGCATAAGATTCCGAGAATCGTCGATCACATGAAGGCTGTGCCTGACTCGCAATCGCACCGCATCACGCGTTCGTCATCAATTCAGTCTGCCAGGGCAGCAGCACCTTGGCAATCTTGTCGGGAGCCCGTGCGATCTGCGCCAGCTGGCTGCGATTGGCAATCAGTGTGGGTTCAATAGCGAGCTTGGCGGCAATGCGGTCGCGTCCCGCCTTCAATTGATCCTGCAACGCAATTTCCTCCGGCGTCAGCGGCAGATGATTTGGATCCCTTCCACGCCGACGCGGCAGGGTCTGCGGATCCCTCTCCAGGCCCGCGCGCACAGCGGACGCCAGTGAAGCAATCAACCGATCGTGTCGCCTGCCAAGATGATGAGCATCCAGGATCGCACGCTCGTCACACCCATCCTCCGCAGCCTGGGCATATCGAACCAGTACCTCATTGGAGCACACCTTGAACGGAGGCACATCCAGGCGCTGCGCAGTCTTTTCCCGCCAGTGCCAGACCGCATGCAGGACAGTCAGTCCCTTGCCGCGCATGCGCTCGGATTTTCCAATTCTCCAGTCATTCTCATCCGGTGGCGCAAACCCTTCGGCACCGGCTTCGATCTGACGCTGACACTGCTGATCGAGCCACTCCAATCGGTCGCGCTTGGCCAGTTCCCGGAGGAGCAGATTGCGAAGGTCCGGCAGATGCGCGACATCGCGCGCCGCGTAGTCGCGCAACTTGGGTGAAATCGGACGCTTCGACCAGTTCGCCTTCTGTCCTTCCTTGTCCAAAGCGACGCCGAAATGCTCCTCCAGAAGCGAGGCAAGTCCCACGCGCTGTCGACCGAGCAACTGCGCCGCAAGCATGGTGTCGAACAGGCTCTTCGCGCGAAAACCGCACTCTGCGAAAAGAAGCCTCAGATCAAAGTCGCTGCCGTGCATCACGAGATGCTTCTTCGCAAGCCGCGGCCAGATCTGTTTCGCTTCGATGCCCGGCGCCATCACATCGACAAGAAAGATTTCTCCATCGACAAGAAACTGCAGCAGGCAGAGCCGCATCTTGTAGTGGTACATGTTGTCTGCCTCAGTATCGAGGGTCACCTCGTCCACGCGATCGAGCGCGGCAAGCAGGGGCCCGAGCGAACCCGGCTGGTCCAGAAAGTGATAGGCAGGCTTGGGCGACGGCACTTTCACGCCAAGCAATCGGCGCACCGGCAATGGAAGGAATTGCAATTTCATCAGATCATGTGCGCAGCCCATCGGCCAAGTCACGGAATGCTACTACACGGGTTTCCATTTCAACGCTCAATCCGAATTTCTTGGTTCCGGCTGACCAATCAGCCTGATCGATCGGATCCAACTTCCGCAGAACATGTCTTCCTTGGTGCCCCCTCTCCATGAACCAAAGGCAGAGCCTGAATTCGCTTGTTTCGTAGTTCGCGCGGCATACAAATCACCTCACCTGCCTCTCACCGTGCCGCCCCAAGATATTGAAACCGCCCGCTGGTTTGACCAGGAAGTGCGCCCTCACGCCAGCGCCTTGCGGGCATGGCTCCGCGCGCAATTTCCATCCCTGATGGATCCGGATGACTTGGTCCAGGAATCGTACCTGCGACTCCTGCGCGCACGCAATGCCGGCAAGATCTCGAACGCAAAAGCATTTCTTTTTGCGACGGCTCGGAACGTTGCCCTCGATCTGGTGCGGAGAAATCGAGTCGCCCCGACCGAGGGGTTAGTTAGCGAGGAGCGTTCATTCGTCTTAGCAGACGGAAACAATGTCGCCGAACATGTCTGCCGCACACAGGAAATTGAAATTCTGCATGAGGCAATCCATAGCCTGCCGGGTCGGTGTCGCGAAATCATGGCGCTGCAGAGAATCCATGGCCTCTCGAACCGACAGATTGCGGAACGGCTTGGATTGTCGATTCACACCGTGAATGCGCAGATGGTTATCGGACTCACGCGCTGCCGCACCTACCTGAAGGAGCGCGGTGTGCTGGGGAAGGGGAGCCAATGAACCCGGGCAGCAATTCACCTTCGCCCCATCTGAGAACCGCTGAACACGAGGCGGCCGCGTGGACGCTGCGCATCCGGAACGGATTGCGAAATGAGGATCACCGGGAGTTCGAAGCGTGGCTGAAGCGCGATCCTCGCCATGCCTCGATACTTGCGGAGATGAATGAGACCTCCCGCCTTCTCGACCGCCTGCGCGACCCCTCGCTTGCGCCTGCGGATGCGCCGTACGTCGAAATTCCATTCGATATCGATGCCACACACGCAAATCGACGCAGGCGCTGGCTCGCGCCCCTTTCTTTTGCGGCTGCGGCCATTCTCGCAATCGTTGGAATCTTGAGCCTGAACTTGCCGGTCACAGGGGATAATTACTCAAGGACTTTTTCTACTGCAGCAGGCGCATCGCAAACGGTACAACTGCCCGATGGCTCCGTGCTGCGCTTGAACACCGATAGCGCCGTCGTGGCCGACTATACGGCAAAGGCGCGGCGGATTCACCTCACGCGTGGCGAGGCGTTTTTTTCTGTCGCTAAGAATCCCCAGCGTCCCTTCTGGGTCGATGCAGGCACCATTTCAGTACGCGCGGTCGGCACCGAGTTCAACGTGCGGTTTCGTCCTGAATCTGTCGAAGTTCTCGTAAAGGAGGGCAAGGTCAGTGTGAATCCTTCGCCTGTGAGCCCTTCAATCTCAGCACCTGATAGTTCCGTCCCAGCACACATGATTGTCGCGGGCGAGCAGGCAACGGTTTCTCTTCCCCCTAAGTACGCCAATGAGCGGCCGCAGGTTATCGTTGCTCCGATGGACGCACAGCGCATGGAAAGTGCGCTCGCGTGGCAGCAGGGTCGGCTGGAGTTTACGGACACGCCTCTCGCCGAGGTTGTCGCCGAGTTCAATCGGTACAATCGCCATCAGCTCGCAATCGGCGATCCGTCGCTGCGGTCCGAGCCGTTTGGCGGAACCTTCGCTCCCCAAGGTTATGAGGCATTCCTCGAGGTTCTTGAGCAAAGTTTTGGAATCGTGAGCGAACGCCACGGCAACGAGACCATCCTCCGGCGGAAAGCTGCCTCGCTGCAATCAAACTGAAGTGCTAGGGCTCCGCACCTCCTGAAGTTTTTCGGGAAAAATTTCCAGCGGCCTTAGTTAGGCTTCGCGGATTGGTTCGTCTATCAGGGATGTGCCACGGGGCCTCCGTGCCCCACACCATGCTCCCCATTTCCCTGTACATCATTCCTGCACGCTGGAGTCGCCTGTTTTGTGTACTCTGTGTCGTTTGCCTCACGGCCACGGCTCTGCGCAGCGAAGACATTGATATTGGAGATACGACCAAAAGAACATTCAACGTGCCCGCGGGCGATGCGCACGTCGCCCTCAAGCAGTTTGCACAGCAAGCCCGCTTGGAATTGCTCTATTCAGCCAGGGAGATCGCTGGCGCCAAGACCAATGCCGTAAAGGGCGAGCTTACCGCACAAGATGCACTCAAGCAGTTGCTGAACGGCACCCGTCTGATCGCGACGCCGGGCAAGCATCGCGGTGCCGTCGCGGTGACGAGGGCCCCCGACCCAAACGGATCACGGGCGGCGCCGACGGAAATCGGCGGCCGCCCGTAAACCAACCATCTTCAACCCAGAATGATACCCATCACCAAACCATGAAATCCAAACGCCCACTAGCCTTCCTTGCGGCCATGTTCGGCGCCGTTTCCGCGACCAACGCGCAAACGCAAGCCACCGTAACCGAAACGGGTCCCGACAAGACCGAGGTTGTCCAGCTCTCACCCTTTGAGGTGAAGGAATCGACCACCGGCTACCTCGCCACAAATACAATGTCCGGCACACGGCTCAATTCCAGTCTCGAGGATCTCGGCTCTTCGATCTCCGTCGTCACCAAGCAGCAGATGGAGGACTTCGCGATGCTCGATATCAACGATATCTTCGCCTACGAAGCGGGTGCAGAAGGGGCGGGCACCTATACGGAATACTCTATCGATCGCAATGGCCGCGTCACCGATCGAGTCCTGTCCGATCGCGAATCTGCCAACCGCGTTCGCGGCATCGGCTCGGCCAATATCACTCGCTCCGGTTTCGCCTCAAGCGGTCGGGTGCCTGTCGATCCCATCGACATCGACGCCGTCGAAATTAGTCGCGGCCCAAATTCGAGCATCTTCGGACTCGGCGAAGGATCCGGCACCGTGAACATGGTTTCCTCTTCCGCCAACCTCAACCGGGCGATTTCGACCACCCAGATGCGTATGGACGACACCGGTGGCTGGCGCACGTCCATCGACCTCAATCGCGCGCTCATCCCGGGAAAACTCGCCGCCCGCGTCAGCGCCGTCTACCAGCACGACGAATATCACCAAAAGCCCTCATCCTACAATACGCGACGGCTCAACGCGATGATTCGTATCCAGCCGTTCAAAAGAACTTCCCTCCGGGCATCATTCCAGTCGTACCTGGCCGACGGCACCCGGGCCAATACGCTGACGCCTCGCGACGGTGTTTCCTACTGGCGCGAACTCGGCAGCCCCACCTGGGATCCGGTCACCCAGATCGCCACCATCAATGGTGTCGCCACGCCATTCACGGGCACGACCAACCCCGCGGGGTTGGGAAACCAAAACAGGCCCGGACCAATCCTTTTCGTAGACAACGGCGGAATACAGCTCTGGGAAATCAGTCGCATGCCCGCCGCCACCGCCACCAACGGTCCCAGCAGCGTCACCGGCGTCAATCGCCTCCTCGAGAGCATTGCCGAGCCCATTCGCACCGGGCGCCCCCTATTCGCCACCTTCCGCGGCATTTCGGATCCTTCTATCTACGACTATGCCCATATCAACCTCTCAGGGCCCAACTATCAACGGGAAGAGGTGGCCACTTCGACGGTGGAGTTTGAACAGTTCCTCCTCGACACAGGGCGCCATACGGCAGCTTTCCAATTTGCATGGCAGAGAGAAGACGCCGATCGCACCCGCAAGACCACCGTCGGCTCCACTACGCCCGTCGGCACAAGCGGGCATCTCTTCGTCGATCCCAATAGCCGCCTGCTCGACGGCAGCGTCAATCCGTACTACCTGAAACCCTACCTCGGTGTGGCTGAACCCGTTTGGACAGAAACTCCCTACGAGCAGGACGCCTATCGCGCCCAGCTTGCCTATATCCTCGATCTCACAAAGGAAAAGTCGAAATGGCTCCGTTTCCTGGGCCGTCAGCAGGTTCTCGGCTACTTCGAGGAGCGCAAGTCCAAGAACCATGTCTATCGCTTTCGCGATGCAATGATCTCGGACAATCCCATCTACGCACCCGCCGGTCAGCCAAAGGGGAACCAGGCAACCACCAATGGATTCGTCACATCGCAACTGGCCACGCGGCCCTACTACCATTATTATGTGGGCGACGCCCATGGCCAGAACGTCGATTACGCGCCCTCCCGTGCGGAATATGGAACCTACGACTTTGTATGGTATGATCCCATCAACAAGAAATGGGTAACCGACCAGGCGACCTTCGGTGCGGCCGGCATCACCGAAGCCAGCGCCGGCGAAAATGCCAACTCCACGGTCAATCTGATTCAGACCAAGGGAGCCATGCTGCAGAGCACGTTTTTCGGAGGAAGACTGGTGACCACGTTCGGTCGCCGACACGATCAAAGCGGCAACAAGAGGCAGAACCGCGCGTTTCTCATGCCCAATGGATATGACTTCGATTACGCCCGAATGGATGGCTGGCGAGGTGACTGGGATATCCGCGAGGGAGATACCACGACGAGCGGCGCAGTGCTTCGACCTTTCCGCGATTGGAGTTTCATCGAAAATGCTAGCAGTGGTACGGGCTGGTCCGCGCGCCTCGCTTCCGTGCTGCAGGGCACGGGATTCTACTATAACCAATCCAACAGTTTTCGACCCGAGGAGCCGGCCATAAACATTCTCCAAGAGGTACTGCCCAACCCCACCTCCAACGGCAAGGACTACGGCTTCACCATCAGTTTCGGCCGCAAATTCATGCTGCGTGCAAACCACTATACCACGCACCAGATTAACGCACGCGCGGATCAGAGCACCAACATCGCAAACCGATCCCTCCAGGTCGACTTCGCCGATACACGTACCACCCAGCCGTTCACCCTTCAGCGTCAGGCCCGCAACTGGATCAGCCAGCGTAACCCCGCGATTTCTCCCACGGAACTTGAATCCCAAGTCTACGCGATCATGGGTCTGACCCAGGCCGATCTGGATGCGTATGCCGGCCAGACGGTCGCCGACATCACCAACATCGACGCCAAGGGCGAAGAATATGAGCTCAACTACAATCCCAATAATTTCTGGACGCTCCGAGCCAATGTCACGCGAGCCGAATCCATCGACGGGGCTCAATCTCCCAGCAATGCATTGTGGATTGAACAGCGGTTCAAGCAATGGGAGACCATCATCGATCCGCGCACAGGAACCAAGTGGCTCGACACCTCGTACGTCGGAGAATTCCCGTCGCCAGGAGCCGAAACAGCAAGGGGATACGTAGCCAGAACTATCGAGACCCCTCTCCGTATCGACCGGGCCACCCGCGGCACCGCACGCCCGCAAATCCGCGAATGGCGCTTCAACCTGGCAACCAGTTACAAGCTCGCCGGAATCACCGACAACCGAACACTCAGGAATTTCACCGTGGGCGGCGGCGTGCGCTGGGAAAGCAAGGGTGCCATTGGATACTACGGCATACCTCTCAACGGAAGCCTCGAGGCCGCGGAGGAACTGGATCCGAGCCGGCCGATCTGGGACAAGTCCCATGCCTATTTCGATGCGTTCGTGTCCTATCAGATGCGACTCTTCAACGACAAGGTGCGCGCTCGCTTCCAGCTCAATGTACGCAATATCCAGGAGTCCCACGCGCGTCTCCAGGCCGTCGGTGCCTATCCCAACGGCGAAGGACACACCTTCCGCATCGTGGATCCTCGCTCGTTCGTGCTCACTGCAACGTTCGATCTCTGATTCAGAATGAGTGCCGCCGTTAGACAGCATCACGAAAAGATGTAGGGTTTGCGGCGACGGCTGCGGCCGCATGCCACCTTCCAGAACCTCACTTCCCTTATCCAAACATGAATGATCTTACCCGTCGTCAGATGCTCCAGCGCAGTGGCTTTGCGCTCTTCGGTGCAACGCTTCCCTCGGTAGTCGGCGCCGCCGAGCCGACTCAAACCAGGGGTCGCGGCCGGCCTCCTTCGGGTGGCGACGGTGAAGATGGCGCGGAGAGTATCGCGGCTCCGGATCCAAAGAGCCTTGTCCGTCAGAATCGTTCACCGCGTTCCGTTCAGGAATACTACGTGAGGCGCGTGCGTGAAACCATGCGCGAGGCGGACGCCCGTCGGGCAGCCATGCGCACCCGTGCGGATGCGGAACGCTATGTTGCCGATGTCAGGGAGCGCCTGCGCCAGTGCTACGGCCCGATGCCGGAGAAGACGCCACTCAAGCCGAGAGTGATGAAGACCCTCGAGCGCGATGGCTACCGCATCGAAAACGTCATCTATGAAAGCCGCCCCGGATTTCCGGTAACCGCCAATCTCTTTGTCCCGAACAAACTGAAAGCGCCTGCGCCCGGCGTCATGGTTCCCGTCGGCCACTTCTCGTCGGGCAAGGTCGGTTCATCGTCCATCGCCCAGGCCCTCGCAAAACTGGGTTACGTGGCCCTCGCGTTCGATCCCATCGGTCAGGGCGAGCGTGTACAATACGTGGACAATCACTACAAGGCGATCGTCGGCGCCGGAACCAGCGAGCACACCTACAGCGGGGTACGCATGCCTCTCGTCGGTGAGAACCTGCCAACCTGGTTCATGTGGGACTGCGTTCGTTCGCTGGACTACCTGCTTTCGCGTCCCGAGGTGGATTCACGCCACATCGGCATGACGGGAAGTTCCGGAGGCGGCAACCAGACGATGCAGCTCTGCGGTTTCGACTTCCGTCTCACGATGGCAGCACCGAGCTGCAACGTGACATCGCTGCGTCGCAACGTTGAGAACGAACACTCCCAGGATCCCGAACAATGGCCATGGGGTCTGCTCGCGCGTGGTCTCGATCATTCCGATTTCCTTGCGGCGATGGCTCCACGTCCGGTGCTGCTCGTCGGGCAGGAGGGCGACTATTTCGATGCGCGCGGTTTCGAGGAGGCCTGTCGCAGGTTGCGCAGACTCTACTCCCTGCTCGGAGCAGAGGAAAATTTCTCCTTCTATCTCGGCGAAGGAGGCCACGGTTTCGCCAAACCCAACCGCGAGGCGATGTACCGCTGGTTCAATCACCACTCGGGCATGCCGATTGTGGAGAAGGAACCGGACCTCGTGCGCGAGAATTGGGAGGAGTTGCGCTGCCTGCCGCATGGCCAGGTGGCGGAACTCAAGCCGATGACGGAGTTCTCCTACACGAGCGAACTCTCCCGAAAGCTGCGCAAATCGCGCCCCGCCTTGAGCGGCGACGCGCTGAAGAAGCGGATCTCCGCAATCCTGAAAATGCCGGCACGCGAAGGCGTATGCGAATTTCGTATCATGCGCCAGCCGCACCCACGCGGCTACCCAAAGCGCAGCCAGGGAGAGTACCTGCTGGAAACCGAGCCGGATGTTCACGTCTACGCCTACCGGCTCAACGACACTCCTCTCCAGTCGCGGCCTCCGCGGGGCCCCAAGCGGGCAGTCCTGTATGTCGCACACCAATCCGCCGACGAAGAATTGCGATCCGACCCGTGGTTGAAAGAACTCGCAGCGTCCGAACCGGATGCCGCATTCTACGCCTGTGATGTGCGAGGTGTGGGCGAATCTCGTCCGGTGCTGTCAACTCCCGCCAATCCCAAAAAGGGCGGTGCAGACTATCTCCATGCCGGGTTCGGCTTGTTGTTCGATTATCCCACGGCGGGCCAGCGCACGCATGATGTCCTGAGTGTTCTCGACTGGATGGCCAGCTACGGCCATGGGGACGTGCACCTCGTCGCCCGCGGTTGGGGGGCCATTCCCGGCACGTTTGCGGGTGTGCTGCACGATCTCGTGAAGCAGGTGACACTGAAGCATGCCCTCACCAGCTATGCAGATGTGGCGGAGTCCGAGCGATACCAGTGGCCCCTGGCAACCTTTGTTCCCGGTGTCCTGAAAGCATTCGACCTGCCAGACTGCTACCGTGAACTCGAGCGCAAGAAGCTGCGGCAGATTGAACCCGCCTCTCCTGCGGGTGTCCCCGCGTGAAACGCCTTCTGTTGATGTCGCGCGTCCTCGTCGCCTCGCTGCTGCTGGCTGTCGGCATTCATGCCGCCGAAGTTTCGCCCGGGGCTCCGACGGAACCCGTCCAGCACCCGGCCCTGTTCCTCGTGGGCGACTCGATCATGAAAACCGGTACCGGTGACGGCTCGCGCGGCCCGTGGGGCTGGGGGCAGGAAATCGGGACGTTTTTTGATACGGCTAAAATTCACGTCTACAACGAAGCACGCGGCGGCCGCAGCAGTCGCAGCTACATCGAGGAAGGCGCTTGGCCCAGCATCCTCGAAAAGATCCAGCCAGGCGATTTTGTCATCCTCCAATTCGGCCACAACGATACGTGGAATTCGCCGAACAACCCCAATCGCTCCACGATCACATCCGCCGGTGACGAGACGATCCAAGTGGGAGTGAAAGGTCAGCACAAGCTCGTCCACAGCTACGGCTGGTATCTGCGCCAGTACGTGCACGACGTGAAGTCAAAGGGTGCCACACCCATCATCTGCTCTCCCCCTCCACGCAACGAGTGGGAAAAGGGGAAGATCAAGCGCGGCTTCGACGGTTACGCGAACTGGGCTGCAGAGGCTGCGCGAACCAGCGGTGCAGCATTCATCGATCTGAATTCGCGTGCGGCCGACCGCTTTGATGCGCTCGGAGAGTCAAAGGCCCGCGAGATCTTCAACGATCGCCAACACACCCGCAAGCTGGGCGCCAGGATCAATGCGGAGTGTGTCATCGCCGGAATCAAGAGCCTGAAGGATCAACCACTCGCGGCTGCGCTCAAGAAATGACAGGCCGCTTGCGTTGGGATCCGCGCGGCACTGCCAGTCGAGAATCTTTACCATGAATCATTCCTCGTTTTGTATCCCTCCTTCGGCAGTACTGCGAACCGTCACGCTGCGCCTTTCCGTCCTGCTTTTCCCGCTCGCGTCGCATTTGTCGGCAGCACCTGCTGAATCCAAACCCAATGTGCTGATCATTGCCGTCGACGACATGAATGACTGGGTCGGGGAATTCGGCGGCAATCGTCAGACTCGTACACCAAACATGGACCGATTCTGCGAGGAAGGAGCCGTGGCCTTTCAAAATGCCTATTGCCCGGGTCCCATCTGCGGCCCTTCAAGGTCGGCATTCATCTCCGGTTTCATGCCGAATCGCAGCGGCGTCTATGGAAACGGATCCAACATGCGTCGTTCAGCCCTCGTACAAACGCATGCGACGATGCCCGAATATTTTGCCAAGAACGGCTATCAGACATTCAACCGCGGAAAGTTCTTCCACAAACATTCCACACGGGATGGCGGGGATGAGGGCCAATGGGCCTTCACGGATTGGAGCCCCACCGATGGAAAGGGCGGCGTGGACGCCAGTCACCTCTTCTCGCGACAAAAGGGCATCTACGACGGCAAGAAAGGTGAGCCTTTTCGGAGCAGCGACCCTGCCGACAGGAATGACGAGGGGGTGGAATTCTCCTGGGGCCCGACAAAGGACAAGAAGGAGGACACCATGGACTATCACACCGCTCAGTGGGCTGCAGGTGAGCTCGCAAAATCTCACGACAAACCGTTCTTCCTCGTGGTCGGCATCAAGAAACCACACCTTCCTTGGTATGTACCCCAGGAATACTTTGATCGCTTTCCCTTGGAGAAGATCAAAATCCCGGACTACCGGCTCGATGATCTCGATGACATCCTGACTCCCTCAGGAGAGAAGAAATTCAGCCCCTCCGCCGATTTCAGATGGGTGGCCCAAAAGGATCGATCCGATCTTTTCAAACGCGCCGTGCAGGCCTATCTCGCGTCCGCAGCTTATGCGGATGACTGTGTGGGTGTGGTTCTCGATGCCCTCGCAAAGAGTGCCTACAAGGACAACACCGTCGTCATGATCTTTGGTGACCATGGCTGGCATCTGGGCGAAAAGCTCCGCTTCAGGAAGGCCACACTCTGGCAAGAAGCCACTCGGCTACCCCTGATGGTGCGCGTGCCGGGAGTGACAACCAAGCGCGCAGAATCCATGCGCGTCGTCAATCTGATGGACCTCTACAAGACCCTCATTGAGCTCTGCAATCTGCCCGGAAACCCCGATATTGATGGACGCAGTTTCGCCCCGCTGCTCAAGAATCCAAGCCAGCCCTGGCCGTATCCAACCATGACGATCAACGGACTCGGCAACGCGTCGATTCGTGATGAGCGCTGGTACTACATCCGCTACGAGGACGGGACCGAGGAGTTCTACGACATGCAGGCCGATCCAATGCAGTGGAAGAATCTCGCGCGGTCAAAGGATCGGGAGATCGTCGCTGCCAAGAATCGGCTCGCGGCACATTACCCAACCGATTTCGCGCCGTCCATTTCGCGGGGCTTCACCCGCGACCGGTCAGGCGACAACAGCCCGGCTCTCCCGAATCCCAACCTGAAGCGGGACCTGTCCAAACTCAGGTAATTTTTGCAATCTCGCTCATCGACATGCAGAGCCTGAGTACCGATTCCAAGTTCTCTAGCTTGATCGAATGAGCAAAAGCCGCGCGCTGCCGAACTCCTGCCTGAAATGAGATCCTCCTGCGTATTTCTCTTCGCCGTCTTCGTGGTGATCAACGCCGGGGCGGGTGCCGCGACCCTCTTCGTCTCGCCTGATGGGAAAGCCGACGCAACAGGCACCGAAACATCGCCATTCGCCGATCTCGCTGCGGCGGTAGCCATTGCCCGTCAAGGCGACACCATCCGGGTCGCCCCAGGCACTTATCGGCCCGAAAACACGATTCAGTTCGCCGGCAAGGGAACAGCATCTGCACTGATCCGTGTCGAAGCCGTCGGACCCGAGCGACCGATTTTCGACTTTTCAGGAGCGGGCAAGGATCGCCGTTCTCACGGTTTTGCTGTCTCCGGTGATTATTGGCACATCGTCGGGTTCGAAATCACCGGCGCTGCGGGTTTCGGCATCTCACTCACCGGCCATCACAACGTCGTCGAACGCTGCCGCGCTCATGCCAACCAAAACACCGGCATCAACCTCGGCTCGCCGGCAAGCGAAACGCTCGTCCTTGATTGCGAATCCTACCGCAACGTGGATCTCCCCACTCGCGGCCAGAACGCCGACGGCTTCGGTGCAAAATTCGATGTGGGCCCCGGCATCGTTTTCCGCGGTTGTCGCGCTTGGGAGAACGCAGACGACGGTTTCGACCTGTGGAAGGCTCCGCACCCGGTGCGAATCGAAAACTGCGTCGCCTATCGCAATGGTCTTGATCTCTGGAAGATCGAGGGCTTCACCGGCAATGGCAACGGCTTCAAGGTGGGCGGCGATTTTGTACCCGCTGCCCATGTCATTGTCGGCTGCGTCGCCATCGATCAGCCCAAACGCGGCTTCGACCAGAACAACAATACCGGGCCCCTGCTTTTTGAGCGCTGCACCGCGATTCGCTGCGGCAAGGGGTTCTCTGTTATCCTGGCCACCAAATCAGGCGAGCCCAACGTCCTTCGCGACAATGTCTCCTGGGATGCTCCTGCCGCCCTCGTTCACGGCACGGTCGAGGAGAACAATCTATGGTCCGGAAGCGATGGCGCGACCGTTCCCGCCACCTATGTTGAGTCCACCGCCCTCACCCGCGAGGGCATGGTACCCTATGATCCAGCACATTCTTCCGACCCGCCACCTCGCACACGATCAACAAGAGTGTTCCGGAAATAGCCCATGTCACTTTTCAATCTCCGCTTTGCGTCCCTTCTGCTTGTCGCTGCAACTGCCGCAACAAATCTGATTGCAGCCTCAAGCGAGAGCCGCCCCAACATCGTCTTTTTCCTAACGGACGATCAGCCCTACGCCGGGATGAGCGTTACCGGTGGACTCGGCACACAGACACCGGCTATCGACAAGCTCGCGGCGGACGGCGTCCTCTTCGAAAACGCATTCGCCACAACAGCCATCTGCTGCTGCAGCCGCGCAAGCATCCTCACGGGCCAATACATGCGCCGTCATGGTATCGAGGAATTCAGGAAACCCCTTACCAACGCCCAACTCGCGCTCACCTTCCCGGTGCTGCTGCGCGAGCACGGTTACCGTACGGCCTACCTCGGCAAGTTTGCGGTGGGTTCACCCGAGGTGGACGAACATCGCGCGCTTCCGGCCGATCTTTTTGACCTGTGGTACGGTTTCCCTCAGAATTTCTCATTTCGTCAAACTGTAGGCGGGCGCACCCGGTACCTCACGACCGTCATGACCGAAAAGGCAGTCGAGTTTCTCGATTCCACGCCGCGCAATCAGCCGTTCTGCCTCATAATGGCGCTGAAGGAGCCCCACGGACCGCTCGACTACAAGGATCCTGAATTTACCCCACCCGCCGAAACCACACCCATCTCGCGTCCGTCCACACTCACCCGCAAGGCATTCGATCGCCTGCCCGCGGTCGTCCGCAATAGCCTGGCCGCATCCCCGCGGCTCATCGACTCACGCACCGCTTTCGAAAGCTACGTCCGGCTTCGCAACGCGTACATAGCCCGTGCGGACCTTGCCGTCGCCCAGGTTCGGGCGGCGCTGGCGGCGCGCGGGCTGGACCGCAATACCGTCGTGGTCTTCGCATCCGATCACGGTGCATTCATGGGCGCCCATGGACTTTCCGGAAAATGGCTCATGTACGAGGAATCGATCCGATTTCCCCTCATCATTGCAGATCCGCGACTGCCGGCTTCGACACGCGGACGTCGCAGCGCGATGGCGCTCAATATCGACCTCGCGCCCACCTTCCTCGCAATCGCCGGTGTGCCCATTCCCGCCGCGATGCAAGGCGTCGACCTTCAGCCGCTGCTCCGAGATCCCGCCGCCCGCGTTCACAGCGACTGGTACTACGAGCACGTCTTCACCGACCCCGAACGGCGTCCGATTCCAAAGGTCGAGGGTGTACGTACCGAGCGCTGGAAATACATCCGCTATCCCGAAACAAGTCCGCTCGTGGAGGAACTCTTCGATCTCGCTGCCGATCCCCACGAGGAGAACAATCTCTCCGGACAAACTGCCGACCGCGCAACGCTCGACGACCTTCGTCGCCGGTGCGACGCCTTCCGTGTCTCGCTGAAGTGAAGGCTTGGACAGCAGGTAAGCACGCGTCGCGCTACTTCAGCGGACGGATCTTGATGTTTCTGAACCAGCAATCGTCCTGGTGGTACGTGAGCATGAGATGACCGGCAATCTTCTCGCCGAAACCGGGCTCATCCTTGAACTTGCTTCTCGCCAAGGCGGCTTTCACCCGGGCACTTCCAATCTCGTAGGTGAGTATCCGTGCTCCATTGAGCCAGTGCTCGACGGCATTTCCCTTCACGATGATCCTTGAATGGTTCCATTCACCCGGTTGACGCAGGGGTTTGTGAGGATCAGGCGGGAGCACATCGTAGAACGCGCCGGTCTGGCGATTGGCACCTTTTTTCCCATCAGGGTGGCCGGCATCGTCGAGCATTTGATATTCATGACCAGGGGACTTCGGTCGCGCTTCCGTGACGAAATACTTCACGCCATTATTCCCTCCCACGGATATCTTCCAATCCCAGGAAAACTCAAAGTCATCGTACCTCTTTTCGGTGATCAGTTCGGCCCCTTTGACCTTTGCAATGGCGTGCAACGTCCCATCCACAACTTCCCAACCTCCTGGCGACTTCCCCACGTAGGTACGCCATCCCTTCAGGGTCTTGCCGTCGAACAAGAGCTCCCAACCGGCAGCCTTTTCCGCGGTCGTCAATGTGTTGTCCGCCGCGGCGGCTGTCCCAGCGAAAAGCACGATAACTTGGAGGAACGCGAAAATTGGAATACGCAAATTCATCGGGATCGGAGAAAAGATCAGAGTACCCCTCGGTGGGAAAGTTAGTTTTTCGAAACCGCTTTGGGTGTGGCGGCAGTGATGACACGAAGGACGTAATAAGTGGCGGCGGTGTCGCCGGCATTGCGCAGGCCGTGCTCTTCATTGGAGGCGAAAAAGAAAATCGAGCCGGGACCTCCCCGCCGCACCGTGCCATTCATCACGGCCTCGATGATGCCATCCTTCACGATGACGACTTCCTCATCGGGGTGGCGGTGTGCGCCATGCGCAGCTTCTCCAGGCTTGATGGTCGTGGAATGGCAGGAAAGGTTCTCGCAGGTAACCGTGGGCGCATTGAAAAAATCGCGACGTTCCGAGGTTCGGTTCACCCGTGAGGGCGCCGCGGGCCACTCGAACACCTGAGAGCGCAGCCGGCCAGGGCCTGCCGAGTCTGCGGCTCGCTCCCTGGGTGCCGTCGCTGTTGCGGTCGTACCGAAGTTGACGACGATATACGTCGCGGGAGTCGCACCGACGTTTCTCACGTTGTGGAAATCGTTGGATGCGTAGAAAAGAACCGAGCCCGGACCCGCCGCATGGGTCTGCCCGTTGATCGTCACGTCGAGCTGTCCTTCCTTCAGGAATATCAGCTCCTCAAGCGCATGCTGGTGGGGCGGATGCGAAGCAAGACCCGGATTGAGTGTGGTGATGTGCGACTGGAGCTTCGCAAGTGTGGCCGTGACACGATTGACCACTTCACGCCGTTCGCCATTGCGGGTAGCCCGGGGTACGAGATCCTCCCAGACAAATGCCGTGGATCCCAGCGGAGGCGTGGGGCTGGTCTCGGCGAAAGTGGTGCAGAAGGGCCACACGAAGAAAGCTACAAGTGCAATCCGAACCGGGTGCATAAGGGGCGCGATCCAGTTCAACGCCACCCGCTTTGATTGAACAGGCTAAAATGGCACCACCCGACAAACCCTTTCGACCGTTCAGCATCATCGTATTGACAGATCCAAAAACGGCAGACCCAAAAAATGGGAGGGGCACGCTTCGTCGTGACCAGATCGAAAAGTAGCAGGACTTTCCAAGTCCCGAGGATCGGAATCGACTTCGCAATCTTCCCAGATTGCTGAAAGCAGAATCGGAAGCTGGACGATCCCGTCACTTTGCGAACCGGGCACGACGAAGCATGCCCCTCAAGGCGATTGATAGCTGGGGCCTTCACATAAAACACTCTGCGCATTCTGTGCGATCCGTGGTCCAACCTTTTCCTTCTTCGATTCAGCAGGGTATTCACCCGCGTGACGGGCCGTACCGCAGACGATTTCGAAGGGCATTTCACCGGCTACGCAGGGATTTGCCTTCGCATGATCGGGCGCCAAAGTCTGCGGACACATGGTTCAGATTCGTTCCCTCGCCTTCTTTTCGTCTCGTCCCCGTTTCCTGGGCGCCATGATAGCAGCGATGCTGCGTCCGCACTGTGACCTTGAATCCCCGCACCACCTGGGCTCATCGAAATGAATGTCGTCGTTCTTTGTTCCGGCGGGATGGACTCAGTGACCGCGCTCCACTGGGCAAATACACATCACGCGGTCACCCGGGTCGTGAGCTTCGACTACGGCGCCAAACACAACGCCCGCGAAATCCCGTTTGCGCAAGAGCACGCCCAGAAGCTCGGTCTTCGCCACGACGTCATCGCGCTCCCGTTCGTCAATCAGCTCTTCACCTCCGACCTCCTCCAGTCCGGCGGGAGCATCCCCGAAGGACACTACGCCGCCGAGAACATGAAGCAGACGGTCGTGCCCTTCCGCAACGCCATCTTCCTCAGCATCGCCTGCGGGTACGCGGAAAGCGCCGACGCGCAGGGACTCGTGATCGCCGCCCACGGCGGGGATCATGCGATTTACCCGGACTGCCGCGAGGATTTCATGCGGGCCATGGGCGATGCGATGCGTCTCGGCACCTACGCTGGGATTCACCTGCTTCGACCGTTCATCGCCATGACCAAGGGAGAAATCGCCGGCGAGGGCAGAAAACTGGGCGTCGACCTTGCGCGCACCTGGTCATGCTACAAGGGCGGCGAGTTGCATTGCGGGCGCTGCGGAACCTGTGTCGAACGACGCGAAGCCTTCATTGTCGCAGGCCTCGTCGATCCGACAACCTACGCCAATAACGCACCGCTTCCCCCAAATCCGACACGCGGCGTCTCCGCGCAGAGGACTGAAAACCCCAAGGAGCGCGGCTGACCGGTCATGTTGATTTCCGAGGTATTCTATTCGCTTCAGGGCGAGGGAGAGCTCACCGGCGTTCCCTCTGTTTTTGTCCGCACCAGCGGCTGCAATTTGCGCTGCGTCTGGTGCGATACGCCCTACGCGTCATGGAATCCCGAGGGAATCCAGCAATCCGTCGAGCAGCTTCTGTGCGCCGTCGAGGCTCATCCTGTTGCACGGCATGTCGTCATCACAGGTGGTGAACCGATGATTGCGCCCGGCATTCGCGATCTCGCGCGTGAACTGAAGCAGCGCGCCTACCATGTCACGATTGAAACGGCCGCGACGATCGCGCCCGACGGCATAGCATGCGATCTCGCATCGATGTCACCCAAGCTCCTGAATTCCGCCCCCGACGCCACCCAGCACCCCACTTGGAGAAAACGCCACGAAGCCACCCGCTGGCAGCCCGCCATCGTTCGCGCCTGGCTGTCCGCAGGCTGCAACTATCAGTTCAAGTTCGTCATTTCACACCCCGGCGACGTGGATGAAATGGAAGGCATGATTCGATCCCTTGGCGTCGAAATTCCACCCCACAAAATTCAACTCATGCCCGAGGCGAAGACCCTCGACACCATGCGGTCCCGTGCGTCCTGGCTCAGCGAGGTATGCAAATCGCGGGGCTATCGCTACGCGCACCGTCTCCACATCGAACTCTACGGCAACAAACGCGGAACGTAGCGCTCATCGCGTCGTTCCCCCCCAACCGGCAAAATCGGGCTTTCGGTGTTCAACGCTTCTTTCCGCCAAACGTCAAAGATCCGTGATCCGCAGGCTCGACGCAACCGGGTGACCCCTTGCTCACCCAAAGGCACGTAGCCGGCGAACCACGTCACTCCTCAGCCGGTCGATGTAGCCAACGGTGAATTCCTCCAGCGACAGGTTGTCATCCTTCACCAACGGCGTCAGGTCCATCGCCCACGTGATGCCACTCATCCGATCCGTCGCGTGCGAGGTGTGAAACGTGGCATTGGCAGATCGCCGACCAAGCGTCGCGAGGTCGTAGCGTTTGCCGCCGCTCACCTGCGAATCAAAGACCTTGAGGATCTCGCCCGCCAGTTCCGGGTGACCGCCCGAGTCGAGCGCAACCTTGTCCGTGTCGACCATCCAGTCGAGATCACGCCAGACTTCACAACCCAGCACGCGTCGGGGTCGGCGGTCCGAAGGAATCAAACGCAACGCCTCCAGGCAGCGTCTCAGCAACGCCACGTGGGTGTCATGCTTGTCAGCCGGCTGGTGCAGATAGAGCACCTCCGGAGAACAGCCCGAGAAAATCTGCACGAGATCTCCGATGACCGCGGCATGCCCACGCGTCTTCACGTCGCCGCTGGGGTGGGCCAGTTGAATCTGGATCGCATAGCGCCCCATCTCCGCAGCCCGCCGCTGCTCGTCGCGACGCACTCGCTGCATCTCCGCATCCGTCATGGACGCGTAACTCCCCGTGCGCGGCGAACCCGCGCCATTCGTGACCACCACGCCGCCGAACGCCTTCCCGGGATGATCCAGGCAGAACGTGATGCCTTCAAAGGCCATGATCTCAATGTCGTCCTGATGCGCCGCGACGCAGAGGTGCGTGACCCGCCCAAGCGCATCCGATGGTTTTGCAGACGGGTCTGGCAGGTAGATGTCGGCCTCAGGACGGGAGAATTTCATGCGTGTCGTTCGATCAATGCACCAAACTCTTCATTGGCCAAAGCCGAAATCACAATCCCAGCTGATTCTTTACTATCAAGGGTTAAATACTTTTTCCAAGTTGACCCACCTCGATTCGTTCAGTCTCCTGTTCTTTCCGCAAGTATCTCCATGAAGACTGACTGCACTCGCCTCATGCACTGCCGAGTTGCGGTTGTCAGAATCGAGACCAACCCGGTCACTGCCCTTTTCCCATGAGCAACAAGCCCTATCGTCCCAGTACCCTGGCACTCCACGCAGGCCAGGTCCCCGACCCCACCACCGGCTCCCGGGCCGTTCCGATCTATCAGACCACTTCCTTTGTCTTCAAGAGCGCGGAGCACGCCGCCAACCTTTTTGCGCTCAAGGAATTTGGAAACATCTACACGCGGATCATGAATCCGACGACGGATGTGCTGGAACAGCGTGTCGCGGCGATCGAAAAGGGAGTCGGTGCCCTCGCGGTTTCATCGGGTCAGGCCGCGACGACCTTCGCCTTGCTGAATATCACGCAGGTGGGCGACGAAATCGTCGCCGCGAACAATCTCTACGGCGGCACGTATCAGCTCCTTCACTACACCATGAAGAAGCTCGGCAGGACCGTCCGGTTCGTCGATTCAGGCAGCCTGCAGGCCTTCCGCAACGCGATCACCCCAAAGACCCGCGCCATCTTCGCAGAGACGATCGGCAATCCCAAGCTCGATGTGCCCGATTTCGAGAGTCTCGCTAAGATCGCCCACGATGCGGGAGTTCCGCTCATCGTCGATAATACCATCGGCGTGGGACTCGTGCAGCCGCTGGAGCACGGTGCCGACATCATTGTCAGTTCCGCCACCAAGTACATCGGCGGCCACGGCACCAGCATCGGTGGCGTGATCATCGACGGTGGCAAATTCCCCTGGAACAACGGGAAATTCCCCGAGTTCACCGAGCCCGATCCCAGCTACCATGGCCTCAAGTACTGGGACGTCTTCGGTAACTTCCCGGGCATGGGCAATGTCGCCTTCATCATCAAGGCCCGTGTGCAGCTCCTGCGCGACATCGGAGCGGCCCTGAGTCCGTTCAATGCATTTCAGCTGATCCAGGGACTGGAGACGCTGCCGCTGCGCCAGCGCCTGCACTCTGAAAACGGACTGGCCGTCGCCAAGTTTCTCAAGAGTCACCCCTTGGTGAGCTGGGTGACCTATCCCGGGCTGCCCGACCACCCCAGCCATGCCACCGCAGCCAAGTACCTCAAGTCAGGCTTCGGAGGGATGGTGGGATTTGGCATCAAGGGAGGCCTCGAAGCGGGACGAAAATTCATCGAGTCGCTGAAGCTGCTCTCCCACCTCGCAAACATCGGCGACGCGAAGAGCCTCGTCATCCATCCCGCGACCACCACGCACCAGCAGCTCAGCGCGGAGGAGCAGAAGGCGACGGGTGTTCTTCCCGACTACATCCGGCTTTCGGTGGGTCTGGAGGATATCGCTGACATCACCGAAGACATCGATCAGGCGCTCCGGAAAGCGACGTCCTGAACCGCTGATTCGAGTGCCGTGGCCGCCTGCATTTGGACGGGCGCCCACGGCGTGCGGATTGGGAAAAGTCATCGCCGCCTGTGGGACGGCCATCTGCCAAAGCCGTTTGACAGCGTCGCTTTCCGTAGCAGGGTGATTGTACACGCTGTTCGTCATGTACAGAGCTTCATGCCCTTCCACCCGCATCATACCGCGGAGGTGTGTGACCCACTCTGAGGCAGCCGGCTCCGACCTCTGAACCGGCGCGCCAGTTGCGCCGCAAGACAAGGTCGGAAGCCGGTTTCAATCCTCGGCACGCAAGGCGCTTCGTCTGCGAAGTCGCCTTTTCAAGAATCCGAGGCGCCTGTTTCGCTGCCTCGTGGCGGAAACGGCGCCAAATCCACGCAAAATCCCAAGTCCATCCGCAATCATGAATCCGCTCATCACAACTCTCGAACCCTCAGCTCCGCCATTCACCGCACATGAAATCCTGGCATCGGGGGGCTACCACGCCACCGTGCTTGCCTTCAGCCCAGGGGGAGGAATTTCGGACGAGACAGACAGCGCCAATGATCGCATCTATGTCGGCTGCGACGGCACGGTCATGATCAACTCCGCAGGTGTAAGCACCTACCTGCACCCGCAGACTGCGCTCCTGGTTCCCAAAGGCACTGCACACAGCCTTCAGGAAAAATCGAACCAGCCGGCCAAGGTTCTGCGCCTGGACATCCCGCCGCGCCACGTGACAACCGCTCCGCTGGTCACCCTGAGTTCCTGAAGGATCGGCCCCTGCACTGGGCCGAAGATTCGGCCCCGCCTGCCCGTCCTTGTTGCCACAACCCGTCTTTTCCTTCCGCTGCACCGTGTTGCAGCACCAGGAAACTCCGAATCGGGAGGCGGTGGATTTGGTGTAGCCATGGGCCTCCCTGTCCGTTTTCCTGTCGACCGTTCTTTCACTATTCTGGGCCTATAGCTCAACGGTTAGAGCAGGGGACTCATCAAACAGGTGCCAACCGCGGGAAAGCTGCGGTTGGGATACGGGGAAACTCGGAGAAACCTTCGCGGAAACGCATGGCAACGCCGAGCCGAGCCGATGGTACACCATCGGAAGGTGTAGAGACTAGCGGAGGAGTTCAGCCTCCTTAATCACCGCAACCGCTCCCGTCACCCTCCCGTCGCACGACGCGGGTGAAGACATAGTCCGAGGAGCGTCGAAAGACGCACCAACTTGAATCCCTTGGTTCTGGGTTCGAATCCCGGTGGGCCCACCAATTTCCAACCTAAAAAACGCAGTTGAAACCACAGATTACACAGATTGCACGGAATTGCAGAGGGTCATGTGCATCCACAAACTAAATACGTGGATGAATGAGTGGAGAACGCGCCGACGTGACTTAACGTTCTGTATCTGTGCAGCCTATTCAATCTGTTGTTGGATCAAATTGCGTTGTGTAGGATTAAATCGTCACATGGCAATGGACGAGAATCGGCCCAGTTCCCGGTGGCTTGCGTCATATTGCCTACCAGACTTGTGGCTTGGCTAATCGACGCTTGCGCGGCATCTCAGGGTGGCCGTTTTGCACGGCCCCTATGCAATGGATCGCTCCTTCTGAAAAAGACTCTCTCACCGGGACGCTGGAAAAGCGGCTCTGGGACAGCGCTGGTCAATTTCGCGCCAATTCCAGCCTGAAGGCCCAGGAATACTCCGGGCCCATCCTCGGCATCATCTTCCTCCGCTTTGCCGAAGTGCGCTTCGCGCAACACCGCGCCAAGCTCGAACTCCCCTCTCCCTCTGGGAGAGGGGCCGGGGGTGAGGGTGCGGCGGTTCCCTCACGACGCGGCTCCCGCGTTGACCAACCGGAGGCTTACCACGCTGCCGGCGTCCTGTTCCTGCCGCCGCATGCCCGGTTTGACTTCCTGCTCAACCTCCCCGAGGCAGCGGACATCGGTGCGAAGGTCAACGAAGCGATGCGCGACATCGAGAAGCACAACCCGCAGCTCGCCGGCGTCCTGCCCAAGACCTACAATCTCTTCACCAGCACCCTCCTCAAGGAACTGCTGAAAAAGGTCTCCGAGATCCCCTCCACCGTGGACTACGACGCCTTCGGGCGCATCTACGAATACTTCCTCGGTGAATTTGCCCGCACCGAGGGCCAGAAAGGCGGCGAGTTCTACACCCCGTCCTGCATCGTCCGCCTCCTCACCGAAATCATCGAGCCCTACCACGGGCGCATCCTCGACCCGGCTTGCGGCTCGGGCGGTATGTTCGTGCAATCGGCGAGATTTGTTTCAGAGCATAAGGCTTCGCCGCCCTCAACCCGGCCTGTGGGCCACCCTTCTCCCAGTGGGAGAAAGGCTGGGAGTGAGGGTTCACCACCAGATTACAGCGGCGACCCCGCACGCGAGCTTTCAATTCACGGAGTAGAAAAAACCGACGAGACGGGGAGGCTGTGCCGGATGAATCTGGCGGTGCATGGCCTCGAAGGCGACATCCGCCACGGCGGCCAGATCAACAGCTACTACGACGACCCATTCGATGCCTGCGGGGCAGGCATCGAACCCTCAACCCGGCCTGCCGGCCACCCTTCTCCCACTGGGAGAAGGGACGGGGATGAGGGTTCACGAAAGCAAACCGGCAGGTTTGACTTCGTGCTTGCCAATCCACCCTTCAACGTGAACGCGGTCGACAAGGAACGTCTGAAGGACGCCGTCGGCCCGGCGCGCCGTTTCCCCTTTGGCCTGCCGAAGACGGACAACGCGAATTACCTCTGGATCCAGCTCTTCTACTCCTCGCTCAACGCCAAAGGCCGCGCCGGATTCGTCATGGCCAATTCCGCCTCCGACGCCCGCTCCTCTGAGCAGGAGATCCGACAGAAACTCATCGAAAGCCGCGCCGTGGACGTGATGGTCGCCGTCGGCCCGAATATGTTTTATACGGTGACGCTGCCTTGCACGTTGTGGTTCTTTGATAAGGCGAAAGCTGCGCTTCCGCCACCCTCACCCCAACCCTCTCCCACTGAAAGAGGGTCCGCCGCCGCCGATCCCCCTTCTCCCTCTGGGAGAAGGGCCGGGGATGAGGGTAAACAGGACCGGGCCAACACGGTCCTGTTTATAGACGCCCGCCACATCTACCGGCAGATCGACCGCGCGCACCGCGACTGGACGCCCGCTCAAATCGGCTTCCTCGCCAACCTCGTCCGCCTCTATCGCGGTGAAGAACCCGACTTCACCCTCGGTGGCGACGAAGCCAAAGCGAAGCTGCTCGAAGTCTTCGCCGCCCCCCCCTCAACCCAGCCTGCCAGCCACCCTTCTCCCACCGGGAGCGGGTCCGCCTCCACCAATCTCCCTCCTCCCACTGGGAGAAGGCCCGCCGCTGCCAATCTCCCTTCTCCCGCTGGGAGAAGGGCTGGGGATGAGGGTGCTGCCCGGTATCGCGACATCCCGGGCCTCTGCAAGGCGGCGACGCTGAAAGAGATTGAGGCCCAGGGATGGAGTCTGAATCCAGGGCGATATGTGGGCGTCGCCCCGGGCGAAGCCGTGAGCGACGAGGACTTCAAGGAACAACTCGAAACCCTGAACGAGGAACTCGAAACCTTGAACGCCCAAGCACGGGAGTTGGAAAGGACAATTGCGCAGAACGTCGCCGAGATTCTCGAAACATGAACACGCAATTCACAAATCTCCCTTCTACCTCTGGGAGAAGGGCCGGGAATGAGGGTGCGGCTGAGCCGCATGAACAAACCATCGCCGACAACGTGGCGGAGCTTCTGGAGGACTGAGCAATGCGGGCAAATTGGAAGACAGTCCCCATCTGTGAGCTTTACGAAGGGCTGTACGATGGTCCGCACGCTACGCCTAAACCTTCAGATGCTGGCCCGGTTTTTCTCGGTATCAAAAACGTGACGGACGACGGCCATCTCGATTTGTCCGACATTCGGCACATCGCCGAGGAGGATTACTCAACTTGGACGCGCCGCGTAGAACCGAAGCCGGGCGACATCGTCTTCACCTACGAAGCAACTCTCAACCGCTACGCAATCATCCCGCAGGGATTCCGTGGCTGTCTTGGCCGGCGCATGGCGCTGATTCGCACTGACCCAAAGAAGGTCGATACCGGATTCCTCTTCTACTACTTCTTTGCGCCCGCATGGCGTGAGGTCATCAAGAAGAACATGATGACGGGCGCGACCGTTGACCGCATTCCGCTCATCACATTTCCAAATTTTCCGGTCAACGTTCCCCCGCTGCCAGCACAACGTCGGATTGCGGGCATCCTGTCGGCCTACGACGAGCTGATCGAGAACAGTCAGCGGCGCATCCGGATTCTGGAGGCGATGGCCCGCGCCCTCTACCGCGAGTGGTTTATTCACTTCCGGTATCCCGGAAGTGAACCCTCAACCCGGCCTGGCGGCCACCCTTCTCCCAGTGGGGGAAGGGCCGGGGATGAGGGGGCGCAGCATGGCGGCATTCCCAAAGGTTGGGAGGTGAAGCACGCTCCAGAATGCATTCACATCAACCCGCGGGTCCCTGTTCCACGCGACGGCGAAAAGCCGTTCGTGCCGATGGGCTGCCTCTCAAACGACTCGATGCTTATCTCCGACATCGAATCCCGCCCAGGCAATAGCGGCGCGAAGTTCCAAAACGGGGATACGCTCTTCGCCCGCATCACGCCCTGCTTGGAAAACGGTAAGACCGGCTTCGTTCAGTGCCTACCAAACGCGGACGCTGTCGCCTGCGGCTCGACCGAGTTCATTGTCCTCCGCTCGCGAACACTCACTCCGGAGTTCGTCTATTGCCTCGCCCGCAGCGATGAGTTTCGCGAAGTTGCCATTAAGAGCATGTCCGGCGCGACTGGACGCCAACGCGTGCAGGAGCAGTGCTTCGAAGATTTCAAAATCGCCCAACCGCCGCGTGACCTGCTCGACCAATTCTCCGCCATCGTCGCGCCGAGCTTCCGCCTCATCTACACCATGCAACGCCAAATCCAAAACCTCCGCCGAACCCGCGACCTGCTGCTGACGCGTCTCCTGTCGGCGCAGGTAAAACTCAAGGAAAATTAGAGCTATGAGCACGCCAACCCCATCCAGCCCGCCTCCTCGACCAGCAGCACCACCAGCATGCGGCGCAGTTGCACCCGCACCGGTGCAGAAATGCCTCTTCCAAAACGAAACCGTGTGGCGACCGCTCAAAGCCGCTGAAGATGGGGAAGCCATGAAAGCAGCCGAACAAACGGGCCAGATGCTTCGGGAGCGACTCGGCAGTTTGTTGTTGTCACATAATCTCCTCCTTCTCGTTGGCTCGGGTGCGTCGGTGGCGGTCGGCGGGCCTTCGATGACTGCGTTGTGGGATGAAGCGGCTGAAGCACAGAAAGCTGTCTTCGAGGAGGTGTGCGATGCCGTGGGCCATCCCAAGGACAAGAAGGACATTGAAGCATTGCTCAGTCGTTGTCAGGGGGCTCAAGCGTTTGTTGAGACGGCGAAGGCGAAAAAACATAAAGACTTCGTCGTGGCTGTCGAAGGCATCATCCGCGATAGGTGTCGAAAGGTCGAAGCATGGGAGAAGGTGAAGGGGACTAAGCAGACGCCCATCGAAACCATCGCACCGCACCTGACCCTGCTGTCCCGTGTAGTTCCGCGCCGCCAGGATCTTCCCCGCACTCGCATCTTCACTACCAACTACGACGCCTGCCTCGAACTCGCCGCGAAGGAGCGACGAATGCCAATTCTGGACGGGTTCGATCTGATAACGCCGCGAACCTTCGATGGGCGCTGGTTTGATTACGATTTTGTTCGTCGGAGCACCAAGGATGGTGCGCCCGATTATCTCGAATCCGTTTTCCATCTCTACAAACTGCACGGCTCGGTGGACTGGCATCGCTCCTCGGACGGCATCGTGCGAGACCCAGACACGAAAACGCCTTACCTGATTTATCCACGTGACGAAAAGTTCGCGCTGTCATTCGAGCAGCCTTTCTTGGAAATGATGTCCCGCTTTCAGATGGCGCTGAGAGAAAAAGACACTGCGCTCATCCTCGTCGGGTTTGGCTTCAACGACCACCACCTCAACCAGCCCATCTATCACGCGCTGGCCACCAATCCGAATTTCAAACTTCTGGTAGTGGATTACTCGCCAGAAGCCAAACTCGCGTCGGGCAAGGCATGGGACACTCTTTACAGGCTGCACACGTCGGGCGCTCCTCTCGACTTGATTCAGATAGACTTCCAAGAGTTTCCGGCACTGCTGCCAACGTATTCGGAAGCACGAGCGAGCAATACGCAGGAGCGCGCAGCGCAACTCCTGAAAGTGCTCTCCACCAAACCATGAAAACCGCGCCATTCGATCCAGAGCATCGCATCGGCACGGTGACACAAGTCTTGCCGGATGCGGTGTTCGTGAATCTCGACGCTGTTACGCAGCGCACAGGCAGGCTCTTGTCAGGGAGACCGCTTCGCGGCGGTCAAGTCGGCGATTTCGTGGTATTGGATTGCGACAGTCACGCCTTGCTGGGGCGGATTCTCGAAGTGAAGCTGCCCGAGAAGGAGCGTTTGGACATCGAACAGCAGCTTGGGCACACGCCCGACCCGCATCCCTTGGCGAAGCTGCACTTGCTCGGCGCGCTCCAGACGGGGACGGACAAAGTCATCAGCGGCATTCCCAATTATCCGGCTTTGGGCGCATCCGTGTTCGCTGCTGGTGCTGACCTTGTCAGTCATTTTGCGTCTTCGTTCAGCCTGAAGAATGAGGACGGTGCGAAGCCGGTCACGCTGCGGATTGGGCATGTGCGCGATGGAGTCGGGACGCCCGTCGAAATCCGGGCGGACCACCTGTTCGCTCGCCACTGCGCAATACTCGGGGCAACGGGTGGCGGCAAGAGCACAACCATCGCTCGGTTGCTGGAGCAGTGTTTAGCTAGCAACCTGTTTCCTAAAATCATCCTGATAGACCCGACTGGCGAGTATGCTGCCGTCGCCAAAGGGCATCCGTCGCTCTTTCTTGGGTCAACCGCCACTCCGCTAGGAGAGACGCGAGTTCGCATCCCATGTGAACATCTTCAGGACGGAGATTATCTGAGCATCCTTGCGCCCTCTCCTACTCAACGTGTTCGGCTCAACGATGCGATTCACAGTCTGCGGATGGTTGAGGTTTTGAGCAGGCAGGGCTTTGAAACCGAGCGTGCCCAATTAGCGACTTTCCTCGCAGCTGACGGCGTGATTACAAAGAATGGGAAAACGCGATCCACGTTTTACAGCGTGCGCACGTCGGCGGTGGTCGCTGACCTTGTCGAGAATCCGACCACGCCATTCGCTTTTCGACACCTGACGACGCAGATAATGAATGAGTGCGTTGCCGACGACAACAACGGCACTTGGCGACCTTATGCCCAAGCTTTGGAGTGGTGTCAGCCGCTTCTGTCAAAAATCAATGCGCTTCGAGTTTCTGCGGCTTGGTCTCCAATCTTCGGGGATGATGGTGCTTCGGTTTTCACGGAGATCGAAAAGTTTTTGAACAATGGCGAACGCCTGTTGCGAATCAACCTTGCAGACTTGAGCTTCGATTTTCGTCTCAGAGAGATTGCGGTGAATCTGATTGGGCGATGGCTTCGCGAGCACGTTCGGGACTACAAGCTGAAGGCAGACAGGCCGGTCGTTGTTGTGCTGGATGAGGCGCACAACTTCCTTAACAGGCATCTCGGCGATGAGGATTTCAAACAGCCACTCGATGCGTTTGAGAAGATTGCAAAGGAAGGCCGCAAATTCTGGCTTAACCTCGTGCTGGCGACTCAGCAACCACGCGACATTCCGCCCGGCATCTTGAGCCAGATGGGAACGCTGGTTGTCCACCGGCTAATCAACGAAGCTGACCGCAAAGTCGTAGAAATGGCCTGTGGTCAGTTGGACGCGGCAGCGGCGAAATTTCTGCCAAGCCTTGGCCCTGGCGAAGCGGCAATCATCGGCGTGGATTTCCCTATTCCACTTACCATCCAAATCGAGCAGCCTCCGAAAGACTTCCGACCTACATCCGCAGGGCCGCAATTCACCAAATGGTTGCAGCCGAAAGTTGTGAGGACACCTACGCCAGCCGCGCCAGCAGCCAAGGTCGCTACGCCGAGTCCGAAACCTGTCATAGCGCCGCCCGCTAAATCAAACGTGCCGCCAACGGATGACGACGACATTCCATTCTGATTCCAGCAAACGCACGCCATGCCCCACGCCTACACCGAAGACCAGCAAGCTGCGCACCCTCACCCAAGCTGCGCACCCTCACCCAAGCTCCGCACCCTCACCCATGCTGCGCTCCCTCACCCCAGCCCTCTCCCAGGGGAAGAGGGGGAGCTGCGCACCTTCACCCGGCCTCTCCCACGGGGAGAGAAGTGAAACTCAAAACGGAGGCCGCATGAATCCCGCCGCCGCCATTTCAGGAATTGGTCCGGTTTCACCCGCCGGTGCAACGGCGGGTTTCAGTGAAACCGGCTTGCGGCCCGGCCCGACGCCCTCTTTGAGTGGCGGGAGGATGGCGGGCCTAACTCGCGAATTTCCAACCGGTTCTTATTTGAGTAGAAACCGTCCAGCATGAGCAAGCGATCCCCAAGACCCGTGAAGGCCGCCGCGACCGCGCCGACCGGTTACGGGCCGTTGCTGGCGGAGTTGAAGTCGCGCGTGCGCGCGGCGCAGGTCAAGGCAGCACTGTCGGTGAACGCGCACTTGGTGTGGCTTTACTGGCAGGTCGGCCACCGCATCGCACAACAGCAGGCGAAGGAAGGCTGGGGCGCAGGCGTGATTCCCAGACTGGCCGCCGATCTGCACGCGGAGTTCCCGGAGTTGAAGGGTTTCTCGGAGCGAAATATCGGACGAATGATTCGTTTCTCCGCGGAGTATCCTGACCTGTTTGCAATTTTGCCGCAGCCTGCGGCAAAATTGTCGGGCACTGAATTTATGCAGCCGCCGGCCTCACTCTTGCCCGAAGGGAGCGCTGCTCCAATTGTGCAACCCGCCGTCGCACCATTGTCCCCAGGCGACACAATTCCAATTTTGCCACAGCTTGCGGCAAAATTGCCTTGGTTTCACCACGTCCTGCTCATGGAGAAGGTGAAAGACCGCGCCACGCGCGTCTGGTATATGCAGCGTGCCATCGAGCACGGCTGGAGTCGCGCGGTGCTGACGGTGCAGATCGAGACCAAGGCGCATCGGCGAATGGGCAAGGCGGTCACGAATTTTGCGCAGACGCTGCCGCCGCCACAATCGGATCTGGCGCAGCAGGTGTTGAAAGACCCTTACACGTTCGACTTTCTCACGCTCTCCGCCGAAGCCCGCGAGCGGGAGCTGGAGCAAGGGCTGACGGAGCACATTCAGAAATTCCTTCTGGAACTGGGCGTGGGCTTCGCGTTTGTCGGACAGCAGGTGCATTTGGAAGTCGGCGGCGAGGATTACTATCTGGACCTGCTGTTCTATCATCTGAAGCTGCGTTGTTTCGTGGTGCTGGATTTGAAGATGGAGGCGTTCAAGCCGGAGTTCGCCGGCAAGATGAATTTCTACCTGACGGCGGTGGATGTGCAGATGCGGCACGCGAACGACCAACCGACCATCGGCCTGTTGCTGTGCAAGGAGAAGAATCGGCTCACGGTGGAGTATGCCTTGCGCGACCTGAAGAAACCCATCGGCGTGGCGGAGTGGAAAACGCGGCTCGTGGAATCGCTACCCAAGCAGTTGCGTGGTGCGCTGCCGAGCGTGGAGGAGTTGGAGCGCGGACTGGCCGACGATAAGCCATGAGCGCCCACGCCTACACCGAAGACCAGCTTGTAGAGCAGCCCGCCATGCGGCTGTTTGCCGATTTGGACTGGAGTGTAGCACAGTCGCACCCTCACCCAAGCTCCGCACCCTCACCCCAGCCCTCTCCCAGTGGGGGAGGGAGCGAGGAAACGCGAGCTTGGATTGATGAATCTGGCTTGTTCGGTCGGGAAAACAAAGGCGAGGTGGTGCTTGTTCCCCGCTTGCGCGCGGCGTTGGAGAAGCTGAATCCCGCGTTACCGCCGGAGGCCATCGCCGCCGCCGTGGATGAATTGACCCGCGACCGCTCAGCTATGGGGCTTCCGGCCGCCAATCGGGAAGTGTATCGACTCTTGAAGGATGGCATCGCGGTGTCGGTGGTTGATCCGGAAGCCCCACCCTCAAGCTCCGCACCCTCACCCCAACCCTCTCCCAGGGGGAGAGGGAGTGCCGGCACGAAACCCTCCGCTCTACCATTGGGAGTGCGGTCAGGGGGTGAGGGTCGCGGCGGCCAGCGCACCGTTCGCGTTCGCGTGATCGACTGGGAAAACCCCGCCGCGAATGATTTCCTGCTGGTCAGCCAGTTCAGCGTCACGGGCGCGCTCTACACCTGTCGACCGGATTTGGTGGGTTTCGTCAATGGCCTGCCGCTCGTGGCTATCGAGTTGAAGAAGCCCGGCGTGCCCGCACGCATGGCCTTCGACGAGAACCTGACGAGCTACAAACATCCGCAGAACGGCATCCCGGCTTTATTTGTGTTCAACGCGCTGCTCATTGCCTCGAATGGCACGGACAGCCGCGTGGGCTCGCTCACGGCGGATTGGGAACGGTTCTTCGAGTGGAAACGCATCGAGCGCGAGGACGAGCCGCGCCGGGTGTCGCTCGAGGTGATGATTCGCGGCACATGCGCCAAGGCGCGCCTGCTCGACCTGGCGGAGAATTTCACGCTGTTCTCGGAGCACAAGGCGGGATTGGCCAAGATTATTGGTCAGAACCATCAGGTGCTCGGGGTCAATGCAGCCATTGCGTCGTTGCATCGGATTCGTCCGGACTTGGCCAATCCCGCCACCCTCGCCCCAAGCCCCTCTCCCACGGGCAGAGGGGAGAGCCCGAATTATCGCGGGGGGCTGCAATTCTCCGGATTGGTAGACCGGGCGCGGCAGTTGCGGCAGCAGCAGACACCGGCGGAAGACATCGTCTGGGAGCTCTTGCGTGACCGGCGTTTTGAGGGATTGAAATTCCGTCGGCAGCACCAGATCGGGAACTACATCGCAGATTTCTGCTGTGCGGAGCACAAGCTGGATGTCGAGATTGACGGCGATGTTCACCAGTCGCAGGAAGTCGCCGCGAAGGACGCACGGCGCGATGCCTACCTGCGCTCACTCGGATTCACCGTCCTCCGTTTCAAGAACCATTTCGTCCTGGAGCAACCCGAGGAGTTTCTCCGCCAGATCAGGTCGTCGGTCCAACCCCCCTCTACCTCTGGAACAGGGGCCATGAGTGCAGGTAAGACGACGAATTCCAACCTCCCCTCTACCTCTGGGAGAGGGGCTGGGGGTGAGGGTAAGACGACGAGTTCCAACGGAATCGGCGTCTTTTGGCAGACCCAGGGCAGCGGCAAGAGTTTCTCGAT
Source organism: Verrucomicrobiota bacterium (assembly GCA_014584295.1). Taxonomy (GTDB): domain Bacteria; phylum Verrucomicrobiota; class Verrucomicrobiia; order Opitutales; family Opitutaceae; genus UBA6669. The sequence continues at coordinate 10,801 of JACTNC010000017.1, read as the reverse complement.
GGTTTTCTTCGCCCAGAAGATCCTGCGCCGAATTCCCGGAAACTGGACCTTCGTCATCGTGACGGATCGGATCGAACTCGACGACCAAATCGCCAAGACCTTCAAGGGATGCGGAGCAGTGAGTGAGGCCGAAAGCAAGATCTGCCACGCTGACAGCAGCGCCCACCTACGTGAACTCCTGCGCGGCAACCACCGCTACGTCTTCACCCTCATCCATAAGTTTCAGCCCGAAAGGCTCCGGGCTGAAACTCCCTCACCCCGGCCCTCTCCCACTGGAAGAGGATCGCCCGAGGGGTCGGGTGAGGGTAACGAGAGCATCATGCCTGTGCTTTGTGACAGGCAGGATGTCATCGTCTTGACCGACGAAGCGCACCGCAGCCAGTACGACACCCTCGCTGTCAACATGCGGGCGGCCCTGCCCAAGGCGCTCTTCCTCGCCTTCACCGGCACACCGCTTATCGCTGGCGAGGAACGCACCAAGGAGGTTTTCGGCGACTACGTCTCGATCTATGACTACCAGCAGTCTGTTGAGGATGGTGCCACGGTGCCGCTCTTTTATGAGAACCGGACACCCGAACTGAAGCTCACCAATCCGAGGCTCAACGAAGACATCTACGACATCATCGAAGAAGCCGCTCTAGACGAGGCGCAGGAAGACCGCCTCGCAAGAGTCCTGGGAAGGCAATACCACATCATCACGCGAGACGATCGGCTGGACAAGGTGGCCGAGGATATCGTGAGACATTTCCTGGGGCGTGGATTCCAAGGCAAGGCGATGGTGGTCTCCATCGACAAGGCCACCGCCCTGCGCATGCACGACAAGGTGAAACACTATTGGCGTCTGGAACAGGATCGGGTGGAGAAGGAAATCCAAAAGCTGGATTCCAGGAAGACCCGGACCGAGGACGACCGGGCACGGCTCAAGGAACTCAAGGATCGCCTCGACCTGCTTGTGGGCACCGACATGGCGCTCATCGTTTCTCCCGGCCAGAACGAGGTGGAGCAGATGAAGGCGCTCGGCCTCGACATCGTGCCTCATCGCAAGCGCATGGTCGAGTCCAAGCCTGGCCTCGATGAAAAGTTCAAGGACACCAAGGATCCGCTCCGCCTGGTGTTCGTCTGCGCCATGTGGCTGACCGGCTTCGATGCGCCCAGCTGCTCAACCGTCTACATCGACAAGCCGATGCGGAACCATACTCTCATGCAGACGATTGCCAGGGCCAACCGCGTGTTCCCGGGAAAGCACAGCGGCTTGATTGTGGATTACGCGAATGTCTTCGCCTCCTTGGAGCGTGCGCTTGCGATCTACGGAGCCGGCAAGGGCGGCAAGACACCGGTCCGCGACAAGATTCAACTGGTTGAAGACCTCCGCAGGGCGGTGACGGCAGCGACGACATTCTGTGCGGCGCAAGGGGTGTCGCTGGGGATGATACACGGCGCTGAAACCCGCATGCAGCGGCTGGAATTGCTCACCCAGGCGGTGGAGTCGCTTATTTCGCCGGATGCATTGCGCAAGGAGTTCCTCTCCCACGAGCGCATCGTGAGAACGCTCTATGATGCCGTGAAGCCGGACAAGGCTGTCATCGAGTTCAGCGCCGAAGTGGATTGCCTGTGCAACATCGGCGATGCAATCCGCGCAAAACTGGCTCCCGGAGTGCCGGATATCTCCGGAGTCATGTCCACCATCGACGCGCTGCTGGATAGGTCCATCGAGGGCGTGCATATCGCCCAATCCGACAGCCTGCTGCTTGATCTGTCGAAAATCGACTTCGAGGCATTGGCAGAGAAATTCAAGACATCGAAGACCAGGCACATCGACCTCGAAACGCTCAAGGCAGCGATACAGGCGATGCTCGACCGATTGATACGTTTCAACAGCACGCGAGCCGATTTTCAGGAGCAGTTCGAGGCGATGATCGCGGCCTACAACAATGGAAGCAGAAACATCGACGAGCTTTTCAACGAGTTGCTCCAATTCAGTCGGGCGCTCACGGAGGAGGAAACCCGCCACGTTCGCGAGAACCTCTCGGAAGAAGAACTCACGGTCTTCGACATCCTGACCCGCCCAGGTCCTGAACTGACGACAGCGGAGCGAAACGAAGTGAAGAAGGTGGCTTCCCACCTGCTGACCCGCCTCAAAGAGACCCGGGGAATCGACTGGCGCGGAACGGTCCAGTCCCGGGCCAAGGTCAAGGAAACCATCGAGGAAGAACTCGACGCACTTCCCGGTTCCTACACTCGCCCGATTTTTGCAGAGAAATGCAGCAAGGTATTCGAGCACCTTTTCCAGAAGCAACATGGCGCCGAAAGCGGCCACCATTCTCGCATCGCCTAGATTCCCGAACAGCAGGCGCTGGAAATGACGGCATTCATGTCCGAAATTCGAGGATCCCCATCGCAAATATTCCCCCCGCCTGCTCGCGGTCACTGGATTTGTGGACGGTCCAGAGGCAGCGGTAGCTGCATTTCATGCTGAAGCGAACGCTGGCAACACCGGCTACCAATCTGCCGTGAAGGCACTGCAAAAGGATTTTTGCGGCCCCAGACAAGATGGACCAATCCGGGCGGCAGAATTTCATTCGGGCAACGCCGACAACCGGGACCAAAAACATCGTACCATAAGGCTGACGAACGAGGACACGCGAGCTTCATTCCCGACCGAAAAAGTGATCTGCGTGGTCGAGATAGAGCTTCCAATCAAAGAGCATCAGCCCGTGGCCTCCGGCGCGGAGGTGATAGGCGATCGGGCCATCGATGAGGAGATCGTTCACCCATGGCATCGGGTCGTGCAGGGCTTTCGCCGCTCCGTAGAGCGACCACACCTTTGACGCCTCGACCAGGCTGATCCACGAACCGCGCGGGTCATGCCAGAGGTCTTCCGATCCATCGCCGCTGTGATAGCCGCGCGGTGCGACCAATGCGACGAGCATGTGCTGATCGATCGGCATCGAGTTTTCACGATGGGCATAGGTTGCATACTTGGCCGTGAACCAATGCGGGTTTCGACGGGTCATGACTTCGATCGTATTGCCGAAGCGTCGACGCACGATCGTCGGACCACCATCTCCCGGGTTGTTGGGAACAACCAACGCGATGCGCTCGTCCTGCGCACCCGCCCACAGCGCGGTCTTTCCCGCACGGGAGTGGCCCACGATTGCGATCTTTCCGGGATCGATGTCGGGAATCGTCACAAGACAATCGACCACGCGCGAGGCTGCCCACGCCCAGGAGCTCAGCGTGCCCCATGTCAGTTCCTCCGGCCGGGGGAAATTCTTTCGGTAGAAAGCGCGCAATCCCGTCGTAGCATTGGGCTTGTCGGGATCGACCTCCTCAGAGAGATCCAAGGCGGCCATGGCATAACCGCGCTCAAGTGCGTAGGCGACCGGCCACGATACCCCTTCAATCGGACCCTTCGTGTGAATCGAGGAGATGCCACGGTAGTTCAGGAAGAGAAAAACCGGCGATTTCCCCGCACGATGATTCGGTGTCACCAAGGTGAAGCGAAACCTGAACGTCCCCTGCCCTACCTGGAGGGTAACAGCCATGAGTCGCAGCGTCGCCTTGCCCTCCAGCGCCTCTGGGTCCCGATCTACCCACTCGAACGCCATCTTCGCCGGTTTCGGCGGAGCGTGACCAAATACTTCAGTTTCAAAAAGCCCGAGCAGTTCCTTGCGACGCTGACCCTCCCATGCCACCGCAGTCGCAATACTCTGACCCGATTGGGAGACGAACAGGTCGGGCAAAGTGTAGGCCGGCACGAGCGCCTCGTCAATGATGGTCTCCGGCACCGAGCCAGGAACCCCATGGGCGATCAATTCCCGGGAAACCGTCCATGGATACTTCTCCTGGTACGCGACGAAGTCATCTGCTGGCGATCCGGCACCGGTCACCGCCACGGCGTCGCGCCAGAAAAAAAGCAGGGAAGCGACGCCAAGGCAGGTGAGGTGAGATTTCATCGTTTTCATCCAATATTCCGCAATTTGATCCAAGCACAGATTGAATAGACTGCACAGATACAGAACGCTAAGTCACGACGGCGCGTCCTCCACCCATTCATCTCCGTATTGAATGCATGGATACACATGTCTCTCTGCTATTCCGTGCAATCTGTGCAATCCGTGGTTTCAACTGCGTTTTATTGATTCATTGCGGATTAACAGACGTGAGCGCAGGCAACTGCACATCGACATCGTTGGCCTGGTCGGGTCCGGGGGTGCTCCGTCCGCGCGCCACATAGCGGGCCAGCTGAGCCACGAGCCGCCCGGCCTCTGACCGATGTGAAAGCACGCGATTCTTGCTCTCTCCGGGATCGGCCTCGAGGTCGTAGAGCTGTGCGTCAGGCCACCCGTTGGCCAGGGCCTCCGCATCGGTGGGATGGCTGACTCCTCCCGACCCGCCCCCAAAAATGAGTTTCCAGCGCCCCGATCGGATTGCAAAAATGCCGAGCGCGCTGTGGTGGACGATGTCCGTCCGCCCGACCGCGTGCGCGTCGCCCAAAAGAGACGACAGGAAGCTCATGCTATCGGGCGCGGCTGCGGCAGGCAGGTGCACATCAAGCAGCCGTGCGGTCGTCGCCATGAAGTCGCCCAGGCAGATGATTGCATCGCTGGTGCTGGCCGGCTTCACATGGCCTGGCCAGCGCGCAAAGAATGGTATGCGGTGGCCGCCTTCCCAGATATCCGTCTTATAGCCGCGAAACCGCGCGCTGGGGTTGTGCTCCTGCGCCTCGAGCTTCTGTACGTCTGCCTCGACGGAGCAGCCGTTGTCGCTCGCGAATACGACAAGCGTATTGTCCACCAGTCCGAGCCGCTCAAGGGAAGCGAGGATTTCTCCCACGCTGTCATCGGTCTGCATGACAAAATCTGCATAGCCGCCGAGCGGACTCCTGCCCTTCCAGGCCGCGGCGGGGAGGATGGGCAGGTGGGGCGACGTGAGCGCGACATAGAGGAAGAACGGCCGACCCAATTTCGCATCAGCCGCCCGCTCACCGAGGACCTCGACGGCACGCCGCGTCAACCGAGGAAGCATCTCGACGGGCGGCAGGAGTTCCACAACGCGATCGTTTTCGATCAGCGACGCCATGGTGCGTGCGTTCGAGCAGCCCCAAAAATAGTCAAAGCCGCGCTCCGTTGGCCCGCCAATAAACCGCGTACCCAGCGGGAATCCCACAGGCATGCCCTTGACTTTCTTCGGACGCTCGAAAGGAGCTGACGCCTTCAAACCAAGGTGCCACTTGCCGATGCAGGCCGTCGAATAACCCTGCTGGCGAAGCATTGCCGGCAGCGTCAGCCGGTCGGCCGAGATAAGGGGTTCCTCGCTGCCGCCGTCAAGCACCCCTTTCTGCAGACGCGTGCGCCAGGCATAGCGACCCGTGAGAAGGCCGTAACGCGTCGGCGTGCACACACTCGATCCGCTGTGTGCGTCTGTAAACGTGATCCCTTCCCTCGCCAGCCGATCGATATGCGGCGTGGGAATCCTGCCACGCTGCGAATTGAGGCACGAGACGTCACCATAGCCCAGATCGTCTGCGAGAATATAGACGATGTTGGGCCTGGCCACCGTCGCCCCCCCGGCTGTCGGCAATTCCCCCACCGACCAGCAGCAACAGACTGACACGCAGAATGGATTTCAAAGGCACCGAGAGTGAGGTTTTCATGGAAAGCGTGTCTAGTAGGCATCCTACCCTTCCTGAGGTCCAATTAAACCAATACGAGTGGCCTCCTTGACAAGTGCCTCTACCAAATCGTTTTTGAAATCCTTAATCGCTTCTCCAAATAGCTCCAGATTTCTAGGGTTCCAAGCCAGTACTACCGGCCGATCCAACTCTGTGAGCGCAACATCGCCGATGCTCTCGCAATCTAGCTGGGAAACCTGCTCCCACACATGAGTTGGAAGGACGGCCGCATATCTGCCGGTTTTTACGGCAGAGATACACTGGCCGAGGCTGTCGCAAACAAGCCCGGGTTGGAAATCGCCCCTGAAATCCACAGCTAGCTTCCGGAGCTTCTGCACTAATTCGCCATCACCGGCCACCGTAGCATGGGGAATATCAATCAGAGCTGATTTCAGGCCCATGCGCCGAGCAGCCAGTGTTCGGGGTACAATCACCTCATGGCGCACCAAACCCAGATCGATATACTCGAGTCCCCGTGGCAGAGCATTCCTGCGAACAATTGCGAAATCAATGTGCTGTTCCTGAACTCTATGCACGAGATCCATAGTTCGCAGATTTTCAGTTCGGATCTGTAGATTCACATACTTCGTATGGTGCATCGCCGCCAGTGCAGGAATCAAAAGCCACTGCAGGAGACTGTCGCCCGCACCCACACTCACCCGCTGGAGCTTTCCAGCATGGCGGCTCTGAAACGCCATCAAGTCGTGAAACTGCTTTTTCACGATCGATGCAAGTTCTTCGCCAGCTTGGCTGAGTTTGATCGAACGGCCGTCTCTCTTGGTCAGGCTCGTTCTCATGAACGCCGATAACTCCCGCAGGTGATGGCTTAATCGACTCTGGCGGATCGGGTCGCCACCGGCGGCCTTGATCAGGCTGCCATGTTCCTTGAGCAGGAGGAGTGCATGGAGCCTCTCAACCGACAGTCCAGTTTGGGATAGGAACGCCTGATACATGCGAAAAACACAAGATACATGGCATTATCCATGTGGATAACGCAATTAATATCGGGTATTCTGGTAAAAATCCCGATCCAATCGCTCCCATGAGCCAATCTTCCGTCCCACTTCATCTCCACGGAATCTTCTACCCCAGCTTCCTAAAGAAGAAGCGCGGTAACACTCTCGTCTATGGTGCGGACGAGCAATCCCGCATCGAGAGCACTGTGGCTCAACTCCTAGCGGTCCCCACCACTTCGAAAAATCCCGGCATCCTCCTTGGCCTCATCCAATCCGGCAAAACCAAGACTTTCCTGGGCGCGACGGCGCTAGCCTTCGACAATGGCTACGACATCGCCATCATCCTCACCAAGCCCACGACCGCGCTCGCAAAGCAGACTTACAAGCGCGTCAACAAGGAGTTCGCCGAATTCATCGAGGCCGATCAGGCCAAGGCTTACGACATCCTCGAACTCCCCGAGCGCCTCACCCAATTCGAGCTGAACCAGAAGCTGCTGTTCATCGTCAAGAAGCAGAAACACAATCTCGAGCGCCTGGCTCAAGCGCTACTCGACATCTACCCTAAGCTCGGCCAGAAGCGTATCCTAATCATCGACGACGAGGCGGACAACGCTTCCATCGGCTATTACGTTTCCAAGGCCGGCGATCTGGAGCTGCGTACCATCGCCAGCCAGATCGATGACCTACGCCAGCAGCTTCCCGCCGCCTCCTTCCTTCAGGTCACAGCCACGCCTTATTCCCTCTACCTACAGCCCGAGGACTCTCCCCTCGGTCTCGACATCGCTCCGGTACGGCCGAAGTTCACTGTCTTGGTGCCAGTGCACCCCGATTACGTTGGCGGGAAGTTCTATTTCGAGGACAGTAAGGACGCCACCAATCCCGCCCGCTACATCTATCACGCGATCCTCAGCGAGGAACTCGACATCTTGCGCCAGCCGGATGGCCGTCGGTTTAAGACCGAAGATTGCCTCACAAGTGACAAGGTCGACGGTCTGCGCTCGGCGCTGGTGACCTTCCTCACAGCCGGCTGCCTCCGTCGAATTCAGGATGAGCAGAACAACGAGCGACCCAAGCGCTTCGCTTTCCTCTTCCACACCGAGGCCGCAAAATCCGCTCACGCCTGGCAGGAATCAGTGGTACTCGCCTTCGATGAACACCTTCAGCGCGAGGCACATACCCAATCCGGACTACTCCGCGGCCTTGTACAGACCGCCTACGACAATCTCTCCACCTCGATTCGTGCTGCCGGACAGTTGCTCCCGGCCTTCGACGAGGTGTGGGCTCGCGTCATCGCAGCCCTCACTGGCGGGGAAATCATGATTACCAAGGTGAACTCCGAAGCGCAGGTCGCCGCCCTGCTCGATGAGGAGGGGCAGCTCCGCCTCCGCACTCCGCTCAACATCTTCATTGGCGGTCAGATTCTCGACCGCGGCATCACCATCGCTAATCTCATCGGCTTCTACTATGGCCGCGACCCGCAGCGCTTCCAGCAAGACACCGTGCTCCAACACTCTCGCATGTATGGCTTCCGGCCGGCCGCCGACCGCGCGGTCACCCGTTTCTACACTGCGCCACACATCTACGCGGCCATGCGCCGCATGCACGAAGCCGACTCGGCCCTGCGCGAGCGCATTGACCGTGGCCTTGAGGGATTCGACGGCAGCGTCACCTTCATCGAACTTGATGAGAACAACACCATCGTGCCATGCAGCCCCGCAAAGATTCTGGCCTCCAACACCACGACCCTGCGCCCGCACCGCCGCGTTGTCCCTTCCGGCTTCGAGACCGACGTGAAGACCCGCCTGCGGCCGCTCACGCAGAAACTTGACGCTTGTCTCATTCAGCTGTTGGGACCGCTGCCCGCTCCCGGCACCAATCCCAATGCGACCGACATCGCCCTCGAAGATGCACTCAATCTCCTGGAGCGCATCGCCCCGGCCTTCGTGAATTTCGCACCCGGCTACGAGGACACCTGGGACCTGAAAGAATATCAGGCCATCCTTCGCCACCTGAGCATGAACTCCGCGAATCCTGCAAACCGCGGCCGCGTGCTCATCATGCTCCGCACTGGCCGCAACATGTCGCGCAAACCTACCGTAGGCGCACACACCGAGTTCAATGAGCCCGACACGACCCGCACCGACATCACTCCGGCGCGTCAGGCCGCGGTGGATTTGCCGTTGCTTCTGCTTATCCGCCAGGAAGGCGCCGCCGCGCAGGGGTGGAGCGACTCCCCGTTCTGGTGGCCCGTCATTGTCATGCCCGAAAAGATGCGTCCTACCCTGTTTGCCCACGACAAGTAACACCCTGCCCCGCTATGTCCCGTTCACGCCGCCATACGCTCATGATTGGGGTCACAACCGCCCAGACCGAGAAGGCTGACAAGCGTCGGGCCAATAGTCGGCTGCGGGTGCGGTTGCGCTCCACCGCGGCACAGGCCGGTCCGGACTTCACCACCGATCTGCTCTGGCCGGTTCCGCGCGAGGTGTCCGAGCCGTGGGACATGGCCAAGGACGGCATGCTCCTTTTCGACCCCGTCCGCTGGGCCCGCTTCCTGCGGAAATAGTCCCGCCGCGGGTGATTTTGATTGGTCGCCCCCGTCCCAGACTGTGTAACCTTGTTTCGTTCTTCGTCTTCGCCATGCCGCCCCCCGACCTCGCCGCTTTCCTCGCCCTCGTCCCCACTGACGGCTCCGCCATTGGCAATGCCGCCCTCCGGGCGCAACTGGGCTGGAGCGAGGCCGACTACGACGCCGCGCGCGACGCGCTGGTCGCCGCCGGTCGGATCACCAAGGGCCGGGGCCGCGGCGGGGCGGTCAGGCGCACCCTGGCCGGGCCGGGCAACGAACCCGCCCCAGCGCCGTCCGCTCCCGCCGCGCCGGTCCGCACCGAGCTGTTTGCGCCGGACGAGGTCGAGTCGGTCATCCCCGAACTGGAGCGTGCGCGGCGGGCGGCGGCGGCGCTGCAACCGAAATCCAAGCCATCCACTTCACCGGCCGCGCCGGTCACCGAACACCGCTATACTGCCGCCACCCGGAAAAATCTGCCGGCGGCGGGCGATGCGCTGGGGCATGTGGAGGACGCGGACAAAATCACCTACGCCTACGATCCGCACCGGGTGCCGGTGCTGCGGTTCAACGAGGCGATCCAGCGCCAGCGGGCGCTGCTCGATGAAGCCAAGCGGCGCCCGCTGACTGCGAATGAGGCCGCCGAGCTGGCCGCATTGCTGGAGGCGCCGCAGCCGTGGCTGGAGTGGGCGGGCAAGCGCGAGCAGCCGGAGTTCGCGGTCGAGCCGGTGGCGCTCCACATTCACGAGCGCGTCTCCGCGCAGGCGATTTTGCGCGCCGTGCGGCGCGAGGACATCCAGCGCGATCTCTTCGCCGACACCGCCCAGTCCGCCAGGGAAGCCCGCGCCTACTACCAGCACGATGTCGCCTGGGCCAACCGGCTCATCACCGGCGATTCGCTGCAAGTGATGACCAGCCTTGCCCGGCGCGAGAGTCTCGCCGGGCAGGTGCAGATGATCTACTTCGACCCGCCCTACGGCATCAAATTCAGCAGCAACTGGCAGAACGAGGTCGGCAAACGCGACGTGAAGGACAAGGACGAGGACCTCACCCGCGAGCCCGAGATGATCCGCGCTTACCGCGACACCTGGACACTCGGTGTCCACTCGTATCTGGCGTATCTCAAGCAGCGGCTGATTGTCGCCCGCGAGTTGTTGAAGGATTCCGGCTCCATCTTCGTGCAGATTTCCGACGAAAACCTCCACCGTGTCCGGGCGGTGATGGATGAGGTGTTTGGGGCGGAGAATTTTGTTTCGATCGTCACATTTGCAAAAACAAGCGGCCAAACCGACAATCGGTTAGCCTCCGTATCCGATTACTTAATCTGGTATGCGAAAGGACGCGAGGTAATGAAATACAACCAGATCTACTTCCTGAAAGAGGTAGGCGGTGACGGAGCAACGGCGTATCGAAAGCTACAATTACCGACGGGTGAGGTTCGAAACATTACAGCCGAAGAGACAGATGGTAAGTCTGCTCTGCCGACGGGATCGAAACTATTTAGGTTCACAGCCGTCCCACAGGCGCAGTTTTGAGGGCATGAGCGGGTGATTGTCAGAGGGAGGAGGTGGCGGAGGCGGCCGAGGTCCATTCATGTTTTTTGCC
>JACTNC010000003.1 GCA_014584295.1 Verrucomicrobiota bacterium | reverse complement strand
GGTTAACGCTAAAGCGGTTTACGGGCGTCGAGCGCAGCGAGCGTGCCCGTAACTGCGTGTTGACGAAGCCCGGAGCGGCGGCGGAGCTGCTATGGGCTTTTCATCATGCGCGAGATGTTTCGCGATGGGCTAGTAGGCGAATGAACGGTCGCTCACTGCGGGAGAGTGAGCCAGAATGCTGGCTACTTGAGTGCGGCGGCATCGAGATGATGCTTTGTGGAGTAGAAGCGTAGCGCCTTTCTTCACCTCGCGCGCGTAAGCTCCGCGCCGCCGGTCTTCGGACCGAACGCGAATCGACTGCGATAGGAATAACTGGCAAGCATCGTGTCATGACGAATCCAAGGCGGCCATCAGTAAGGACGCTGGCGCCCGACTCAAGTAAGCCGGCGACAACTCGCAGCGGCGTAAGGGCGCCTGGCAATTCGCACAACGAGGGCATTTCTCTTCGGACGTCGGATGCTCTGAGGGATCGGGCGGGGTTTCCTGTTCGGCTTCCGCAGAATTCGATTGCTCGCCCAACAAGCGTTGGCATTCAGCCAGCTTCGTGTCCACATTGCGTCCGGCCAGAAGTCCGTAATGGCGGATCCGCACGAAACCCTTCGGCAAGACGTGCAGCAAGAACCGACGAATGAATTCCTCGGCATCGAGCGTCATCTGCTTGTGGCGATGCTGGTCGGCGTAGTCCTTATATCGAAAGGTCACGCGACCTTGGTCGAGCGAGACGAGCCGTCGGTTGGAGATCGCGACCCGGTGGGTATAGCGCCCCAGGTAGCGATAAACCTGGCTTGCCCCGCCGAAGGGCGGCTTGGCGTACACGATCCACCGCTGTCGATACAACGCGGCCAGCAAGCGTTGAAAGTTCGCCGAGTCCCGCAACGATTCCACGCTGCCGTTTAGACTCAGTTGGCCAGCTTGATAGATCGCTTGGAGCCGCGCCAGGAATTTTCCGCGGAAGAGTTTACCCAGCACGCGAACGGGCAGAAAGAAGTTCTCTCGGCCGGCGATCCAGCGCTTTCCGTCTGGTGATAATCCACCCCCGGTCACCACGCAGTGTAGATGGGGATGGAATAGCAGGTTCTGTCCCCAGGTATGCAGCACGGCGGTAAAACCAATCTGCGCACCCAGTCGGCGCGGATCGGCAGCCAGTTCCAGCAGCGTTTCGCTCGCCGCGCGAAACAGCAGGTCGTAGAGCACGCGACGGTTCTTGAGCCCCAGCGGTTTAAGCTGCTCGGGCAGCGTGAAGACCACGTGAAAGTACGACACTGGCAGCAACCGTGTCAGACGCGACTCGACCCATGCTTGTTGGCGAGTGGTCTGGCACTTCGGGCAATGGCGATCGCGGCAGGAGTTGTAAGAGACCTGGACCGTTCCGCAGGCATCACACGTATCGACGTGCCCGCCGAGCGCCGACGTGCGACAGGCCGTCAGCCGACGCAGAACAGTCGCCTGCTCGGGTGAGACCGGATGGCGGGCGCGGTAAACGTCTCGGTGCATGCGAAAGATATCGGCCAACTCCAACCGCGGCGAGCGGCTGGAAGAAGTCATCGGTGGGCGCCTTGTTCCTGCGTGAGAGCCAAGGATTCGAGCGGACTAACGACGGTCGCGATGTGGTCGGTACGGACATGCGCGTAGGTCGTCGTGGTTCGGATGCTGTTGTGTCCCAGCAGCGCTTGAATGACCACCAATTCCGTGCCGCTCTCCAGCAAATGCGTTGCGAAGCTATGCCGCAGCGTGTGCGGCGTGCACCACTTTCCCAGGCCCACCTGATCCCGCGCGGCGCGAAACACCTGACGTGCCGTCTCCGAGGAAATGAATGGCGACTTCCCCTGACCGGGAAATAGCCATTCGAGAGGTCGAGCTTCCTTCCAGTATTCGCGCAGCGCGATCAGCAGCTGTGGCGACAGCATCGTGTACCGCTGCTTGCTCCCCTTGGCGTATCGCACCCGGATTAACATCCGGCGGGAATCGATGTCTTCGACGCGCAGGGCGCAGGCCTCACTGATCCGCAGTCCGGCGGCGTAGCACGTCAGGAATAAAGCACGGTACTTCTGGCTCTTCAGCGCACCGAACAACCGAGTTAGCTGATCCCGCCCGACGACCTCTGGAAACGCATGGCGCGGGCGTCGAGGGAAAGGAATTCGCTCCACTTCCCAAGCTCGTCCTAGCGTGACGCAGTACAGGAACTTCAGCGCCGCCAGAATCTGCCGGTAAGTGGGGTACGACACCTGCTCGACTTGAATCAGATAAAGCAGGTAAGCCCGAATCTCGGCTTCGCCCAATTCCTCTGGGCTGCGGCTGTAATGGCCCGCGAACTTGCGGCAGTAGAGGAGGTAGTTACGGCGAGTCGCCGGTGAGAGTTTGCGCAGGATCAGATCCTGCTCCATTCGATCGCGCAGCTGTCCCATGAGAAATCCCCTGGATGGAAGGAACCCAAAACCAGGGATTCAGCATGCTTTCAGGTCCAAATAATCGCGAATCACCCCAGAATGGAGGCTGAAATCTCCGGAAAACGCACACACCGCCGCGGAGCGGCTTCGTTCAACAGCCGCAGAGAATCGTAGATTAGCCGTAGTTCGAAGAGGGTTGCGCCAAGGCCCCTGCAGAAAGTTACGAACTCACAGACAAGGCCTTGAAAACAGGGGGCCAGCCCTTCGCGCGCCGGCTCTCTTGGGTAGGTTCGAAGAGGGTTGCGCCAAGGATGGGCCGTCGAACTCAGTCTCGATCTTGGCGAGCAGTTCGAGTGCACCGTCCGCAACTCGCGTTTCAGATCCCGACACATACGCCAGAAAGGCAGTTTTGAGACATTTTCCTTCTCAAAAGCAACCGCCTCCTCTCCGCAAAAACGAGCCAAAAACCCGTCTTCAGCCGCCTTTTTAAAAACAATTGCAATCGCTGCCTCCGCAATGAATACTGTTGCGTTCACAGTAGGCGCCGCCTCAGTCGGCAGTGCCTCCATTGCGACTGTAACATGACGGAGTACGGCACAATTGAGTAGTTCTTCTCCCTCAGAAAATGACTGCGACGCCGACCAGTTCATCCAGGCGCTTCGCACCGCCGTCATCTCAGGCTTCAGCATTAATCCCCTCATCGGTAGCGGCGCCTCCTCCGCTTCCGGTATCATCATGGGGAATGAATTCGCCGACTACATGGCCTACAACCTGTCGACGTTCGGTCACGCGAACGCCGGCGAAGGCCTGTGCGTCGTCGAGCGCAAGTACCCCTCGCCGCAGTGATGTCGAGTCGTCGCCCCGCCAGCGTCATGCTGGTGGGGCCACTGCCGAAGGTGCCGAAGCGAGCCTGATGAGCGAGGTGGCTCCTGAATCACGATGGACCCGTGCCACGGCGAAGGTGGCGAGCGCAGGCGAAGTCGAACTGAGCAA
>JACTNC010000046.1 GCA_014584295.1 Verrucomicrobiota bacterium | reverse complement strand
CGCCACTCGTTTGCCACGCATCTGCTGGAGGCCGGGACGGATATTCGCACCGTGCAGGAATTGCTGGGGCACCAGAGCGTCGAGACCACGCAGATCTACGCGCATGTGATGCAAAAGCCGGGGCTGGGCGTGCGGTCGCCGCTGGATGGAAATCGTAGGGTCTGATCTTACATTTTGACTAAAGTTCAGGACGAGGTCAGGCCAAAATGTTTGTGGTAGGACCACAAACATCAGACGCTGACCCTCTCGGTCTTGGCCCAATCTCCTCGGGCACCTTCAACTGTCAGCTCAAGTCGTGATTTCTACACAGGGGGGATTGGAGGCGAGCTGGGGTGGTACTACGATTCGAGCAGCTCTCGCATGGCGTCGTGAAAGGACTGGTGAAGGATCTGCAGCTGCAACGACTAATTCATTTCCCTGACGCTTCGCAGCTTCACACCCACGGCTCGATCAAGGCACTCACCGAGGTCCACCTCCGGACGCACCCGGCCGCGGCAATGTCGCCTCGACCCAAGCCGGAGGCCACGCCATGAATATCGCCATGAACGCGCTCTCCCTTTACCTCGATACGTCGGTCATCGGCGGCTACTTCGACGCCGAATTTATGGCCGATACCCGCGCTTTGTGGAAACTGCGCGAGGCGGGCCGTTACCGGTTCGTCACCTCGCAACTCGTGTTCCAGGAGATCAAGGGTGCGCCGGAGCGGGTGCGCGAGCTGATGCGGTCCACCTTCACGCCCGACGACGTCCTTGAGCGCACGGCCGAGGTGGAGGAACTGGCGCAATCCTATCTCGCGCAAAAGGTCGTGCCCCAGGCCTTTGACGACGATGCGCGGCATGTCGCCGTCTGCACGGTCTTCCGGATCGAATACCTCGTGAGCTGGAACTTCAAGCACCTGGCCAACGTGCGCCGGGAATCCGGCTTCAGCGCGGTGAATCTCTTGCAAGGCTACCCGCCCCTGCGCATTGTAGCCCCAACCTTCCTCATCCATGGCTACGACCAAGAAAAAGACCTTTGACGCGGTGGCGCAGTCTCGCCGCTGGCGCGTGCAGACCGGACGCAAATTGCGCGGCCTGACCTTCGAGCAACAGCAGGAACTGTTGCGGCGGACGACCGAGGAGTTTTTTGCGCAAGCGCCCAAGCGCAGCGAACTCGCCCACCGCGAAAACCGCTTCCTTTCTTAGCCGCCTTCAACGTCGCCTCCGGCCTTGCCGGGATCGGCATATGCCAAAGTTGATCGTTCCGTTGCTTTTTGGTCTCCTTTGCGTTGCCTTTTTTGCCTGGTGGTTTCTCGTGGCACGCGCTTTCGATCGTGCAATTCGAGGGCTCTATGAGACGAACCGCGAAGGCTGGAATCGCTTTGGTCGACCTGCCGGGTTTTTATGGTGGCCGTGCAATGAAGAGAAGACTTCTTTTCTTCAGTCTACTAATACACGGAATGGATTGATCTTTCTCTTTCTATTTAGACGCAGGGAGTTCTTAAGCAAAATTGGTAATCCAAGAGTGACAATCGGCGGCCGCAGAGAGCACTGATCTGAGCCTGAAAACGAGCAGTTAGTGAGTTTTGCCCCACCCGCTGTGGCGTCGGTCTGACTTGGTTTGGGTCGAAAAACGATGAAGCCAAAGACGTCACAGCTAGATATTTAACAATGCCGTCGCCAAGAGGAGAGGCGATTGAGTGGGAAGACCATTGAGAATTGAATACGCAGGGGGCAGGTATCACGTGATCAACCGAGGGAATTTTCGTCGGGATTTGTTTCACGAGAAGAGAGGGGCGGATGCGTTTGAGCGGGCGCTGGGTGAAGCGGCGATCAGGTTTGGATGGAAAGTGCATGCATACGTTGTGATGCGGAGGCAAACCGTGGGGTCTGGTATTACCTCTTAACTTGCCGATGAGGAGGGGAAATCTGGATGTGCGCACGGCACTGTCGGTGGCGGGAGGGCTGACCGACACGGCCAAGGGCCACGCGACATTCCGGTGATGCCTGGCTCCTGACCACAAGAGATCACCTGCCTGGCTCCCGAAGTTCCATGAGGAGGAAAAGGCAGGGTTCACACGAAGGCGCGAAGACGCGAAGAAAACCGTCGATTTTGGAATCCTTCGCGCCTTCGCGTCTTCGCGTGAGTCCTTGGGTTGGAGGGGGCGGGGTGGTGCGGAGGCGTTTGCCCCGGACTTGGGGCGGCTCTGTCATGGCGATGGCTGATGGGAGGCCCAAGTGACGATAGGCTTGATGGCGGACAAACTTTCCGAGTCACAGGCCCTTCTCATTCTCAATGCACTGCCGGAGGTGGGCCCGATCACGACTCATCGGCTGCTTGAGGCGTTCGGAGGAGATCCGTGTCGCATACTCTCAGCAGGGCAGGAGAAGCTGATGGAGGTACGCGGGGTGGGTGAAGTCATATCGCGCTCGATTGTCTCGTGGCGGGAGGTGTTTGACCTCGAAAAGGAGGAGGCGCGCATGATGGCGAACGGGGTTGGATTCATCAGGGCGGCGGATGCAGAGTATCCGCCGTTGCTGAAGGAGATTCACGATCCGCCGATAGGACTCTATCGAAAGGGCAATCGTGTGTTGGACCGGCCGTGTGTTGCGATTGTCGGTTCGAGGCGCACCACACTCTACGGGCAGACGGTCGCTGCAAAATTGGGGGCGGATCTTGCGAGGGCTGGGTTCTGTGTCGTCAGTGGCCTGGCGCGGGGCATCGACACCGCAGCGCATGAAGGTGCACTTTCCGCAGGTGGACCGACGGCTGCCATTCTCGGCCATGGCATCGACATCATCTATCCGCCCGAGAACCTCGCGTTGTATCGGCGAATCGAGCATGAGGGCGCGCTCTTTACGGAGTTTCCCTTTTCGCGCAGGGCGGACCGGCAATCCTTCGCCATGCGGAACCGTATCGTTGCGGGCATGAGCGTCGCCTTGATCGTCGTCGAGAGCGATGTGAATGGCGGATCCATGATCACGGCGAAGTTTGCGGGAGATCAGGGGCGGCTCGTGTTTGCGGTGCCGGGGCGGATCGACCAGCCAACGAGTGCGGGCTGTCACCAGTTGATTCGGGATGGCGCCACCCTTCTTACGGGGATCGACGATCTTCTGTCGGAATTGAGCTATCTGGACGGATTGCGGCCGACAGCGGTCATGCCCAATGCAAGCCGGCATGTGGTAGGGCCAGCGCCTGAGGATTTCTCGCCGGAGGAACAGAGGCTGCTCTCGACCTTTTCGGGTGGGGCGATCCTTTCAATCGATGCGATTTGTCAAACCTCCGGCCTTGAGCTGTCGGTCGTCTCTGCAGCCCTGATGCGACTTGAGCTAAGGCGGAAGGTAGCAAAGCGCCTGGATGGCACCTTCGAGGCAAGGGCTGCATCCTGACGCCCGTGCGGCGCGGGACTCTCAACTGGAGGCTGGCAGCATCGGGAGCGTTTGTTCATGGTAAGTTGATCATGTCGATTCGATTTCCCCTGTTCGGATGCGTCGCGTTGCTTTTGTTCCCGGCCTTCACGGCCACCGCGGCCAAGCGTGCCATTACACATGAAGATGTTTGGCTGATGAAGAGGGTGGGCCGCCCGACGTTGAGTCCGGATGGTCGCTGGGTGGTGTTTCAGGTGACCGAGCCTGCCTACGACGCAAAGGACCAGACGAGCGACCTATGGATCGCACGCACCGATGGATCAGTGGCGCCCCGCCCGTTGACCCGGACCAAAGGAAGCGAATCCGATCCCAGTTGGAGTCCGGATGGAAGTCGCATCGCGTTTTCTGCGAAGCGTGATCCCGATGAGGTTGCCCAGGTGTACTGCCTCGACCTGGACGGCGGGGAGGCGGAACGCATCACGCAACTATCGACAGGTGCGCGAAAACCTCGATGGAGTCCCGACGGCACACACCTCCTGTTTACGAGCGAGGTTTACCCCGATGCCAGGAATGATGCCGCGAACATACAGGAGGAGAAGAAGGAGAAGGCGAAGAAATGGCATGCGCATGTCTATGAAGGATTCCCGATCCGGTATTGGGACAAATGGCTCGACCGCAAACGGGCCCATCTCTTTGTCCAGGAGGCCAAGCCGGGTTCGATCGCGCGCGATCTTTTCGCGGGCTCCAGGTTGGCAGCCATGCCTGGGTTCTCGGGCAAGGAATCGGACTCGGGGGAGGAATTGGCGGCGACGTGGACGCCAGATGGTAAACACGTGGTTTTTGTTGCAAGGGTGGACCGCGACAAGGCTGCCTATCAGGCGATTGCCTCGCACTTGTTCGTGGTCGATATCGCGGGCGGAGAACCCAAGGCGCTGACATCAGGTGCGGACAGCTATGGTTCGCCGGTGTTCAGGCCCGACGGCAAAGCACTGCTTACAGACTATACTCCTGGTGGTGACGGTCGGGTCTACCATCATGATCGCGTCGCGAGTTTTCCCTGGCCGTTCGACGAGAGGCAACGGGTCGTCCTGACTTCGGAACTCGATCTTTCAGTCAGTGCCTTCTCGGCGAGCCGGGACAGCCGCACCGTATACTTCACGGCTGAAGATGCTGAACAGATCAAGCTCTACTCTGTGGGCGCCACCGGCGGTGCGGTGAGCCCTATTCCTATCAAGGGCGAGGGTGTTTTCTCCGGCTTGGCGATCGCGGGTTCGACGATGATCGTGAATCGGGAAAGCGCATTGAGTCCGCCCGAGGTGGGCAGGATCGATCTATCTGAATTGGTGTGGAAACCGTTGACGCACTTTAATGAGGAACGACTCTCCCAGTTGGACCTTCCACCGCTGGAGTCGTTTCGTTTTCGGAGTTCGCGAGGGCGCGAAATTCACAGCCTGATCGTCAGGCCGCCCGGATTTGATCCAGCGAAAAAATATCCCCTGTTTGTCATGCTGCATGGCGGGCCCTCGCCGCAGTTCAAGAATGCGTGGGGCATCCGTTGGAATTTCCATCTGCTGGCCTCACCCGGATATGTGATGGTCCTCACGAACTATTCCGGATCTCGCGGATATTCGGAAGCGTTCGCGCAAGCGATCCAGGGAGACCCCCTGAAGGGACCTGCCGACGAAATCAATGAGGCGGCGGACGAGGCGATCAGACGATTCCCGTTTATCGACGGGTCGAGACAGGTTGCGGGCGGGGCGAGCTATGGTGGTCACCTGGCGCACTGGCTGCAGGCGACGACCACGCGGTATCGTGCGCTCGTGGCCCATGCCGGGCTGGTGAACCTCGAGAGTCAGTGGGCGACGAGCGACAGCATTTTCCACCGTGAAGCGGGAGCGGGCGGACCCGTGTGGGAGCAGGGCGCGGTGTGGAGGGAGCAGAATCCGGTGCGCCTCGCAGGCAATCATGCCAAGGGCACGGGTTGGGTCACCCCCATGCTGCTGACAGTGGGCGAGCGCGACTACCGCGTGCCCTTCAACAACACACTCGAATCATGGAGCTATCATCAGCGACTGCGGATTCCCAGCAAGCTGATCGTATTTCCCGAGGAGAACCACTGGATCCTTCGAGGCGAGAACAGTCGCTTCTGGTATTCCGAGGTTCACGCGTGGTTTGCTAAGTGGCTGGCACAATAGGCATCCTGAGCCACTTGCGCGCACTCTCGTCCGGACGCGACCCGATCAAAAGCCGCGCTTCTGAAGCTGGAGGCTGAGTTCCTGCATGAAAGCCTGCGCTTCCGCTGGTTTCGGGCGATAGCCGGGCTTGCTGATTTCGGTGAAGCCGGGCCGACCGTAGTTGTCGACGATCCATTTGGCGGTAACGCCATCGCTGAAAGTGACCGATCCGCTGGCCAATGCCCCAGGGTTAAGGGTGACCTTGTCGACCTCGACAGTGACGCCCGTAGCACCCTCCGGAGGCAGGGCGCCTTCCTCTTCCGATGGGAGGCCCTCTGCATCGTCGAGCGCATCATCTGAAGGCGATGCATCCTCCACTGCATCTCCGTCGAGATCGTCGGATTTGGCTCCGCCCTTGGGAGATCCTGATTTGGGGCCACTTGCCGCCGGAACGGATTTGGAGACATCTGTGGCATCGACCTTGGGAGTCGGGTCCTTGAGGGCCAGGTTCAGATCGTCGACCAGGAAGCGCACGTCCATGTAGGTCATGGTGACAGAAAACTGTTCGCGGAGTTTCTTTTGGACGGCGGAGAGATTGTCGCCCGCTGCGATCCAGGCGGCGACAGTTTCCTTTTGTTCGGGCGTGAGCGTCATGGTTTGTGGAACGTTGCAGGAAAATCTGCGGGAGGCAACTCGCTGGAGGCCGGTTGAGGTGGCTTCGAGTGCCGATCGAGACTATGCGGGCGGTGGGCGCGGTTCTCTTTCTCCAAGATGGCGGAGAACCTGGCCAGGGAAATGGTTGCCATCCCTTGGCTTGGGAAGCTCAGCGAGACAACTGTGTCTTCAGGAACTCGACGCTGCCGCGCACCGAAGCATCCTGCTCCATCATGTTGTCAACAGCCTTGCAGGCATGGATGACTGTGCCGTGGTCGCGCCCGCCAAAGGCATCGCCGATTTCCTGAAGCGAATGCTTGGTAAGCATGCGCGCCAGGTACATGGCGATCTGGCGGGGTATGGCGATGTTGTTGGGGCGACGCTTGCTTGTCATGTCGCCCATGCGGAGCTGGTAGTGTTCAGTGACCTTTTTCTGAATCGCCTCCACGGTGAGCTGGTTCTGGGCCTGTTCTATGAGGGCATCCTTCAGCAGCTCCTGTGTGGTCTCGAGGGTGATCGGGCGACCGGTGACGCCGGAATAACTGGCCACCTTGATGAGGGCGCCTTCAAGGCGGCGGATATTCTTGGAGATGTGCTGAGCGATGAAGCTGAGTACCTCGGAGGGTGGATTAAACCGGAGGGCGGTTGCCTTGGTGCGCAGGATTGCCAGCCGGGTTTCGAAATCCGGCGCCTGAATATCTGCGGGTAGTCCCCATTCGAAGCGTGATACGAGGCGCGCTTCTAGTTTTGAAATTTCGGAGGCGCGCCGGTCGCTTGAGAGCACGATCTGCCTTCCCGACTCAAACAGCTCGTTGAAGGTATGAAAGAATTCCTCCTGGATGCGCTCCTTCTCGGCAAGAAATTGCACATCGTCGATCAGAAGGACATCGACGCTGCGGTACCGCTGGCGGAATCTTGTCAGCGCGTTTTCCTGCAGCCCCTGGATGAACTCGTTGGTGAATTTCTCCGTCGAAAGGTAGGCGACTCTCGCCTCGGGGTTGTTCTTCAGAATTGTGTGCCCGATGGCATGCATCAGGTGGGTTTTCCCGAGACCGGTATCCCCGTAGAGGAAAAGCGGGTTGTAGGCCTGCGCGGGCGCCTGTGCGACTGCCAGTGAGGCGGCGTGGGCCATCTGGTTGTTGCTTCCCACGACAAAGGCATCGAACGTATTTCTCGGGTTGAGTGAACCGGAGAAGGACCCGTTGCTGCGTTCGTCCAACCGAGGCCCCCGGCGCGTGGATAGGGTCCTCGGTTTTGGAGAAGGATGTGCCTCGTCCGCCTTGGAGGAAGACGATAGAGAAGGGGTTGTGTGAGAGGTTTCGGATTTCCGGAGCTTCACCGTGACCTGGCGCCCAGCGGTCAGACGCAGGCGTTGGGTAATCAGGTCGAGATAGTTGTCGTGAATCCAAAAAGCTGCAAAATCCGTGGGTACACCCAAAACCAAGCTATCCTCGGTCGATTCGATGCACGTGATTGGCTCAAACCACAGATTGTAGACGTCTTCCGGAAAAAGCCCGCGAATATCTTTCTTGGCGGATTCCCAAAGGGAGGGCGACGTTGAAGCCGTGGACATGGACGTTGCGAAAGAGAGGGATTATTCACACCCGAGGGAAATCGGGCGTTGCTGAGCAAAAGGTAAGAGGGGACCTAGAGGGCGGGCGATAAAATTCCGGGAGGAGCGTACCTTCAGTGAGTGTTCGATGAGATCTGATAAGTTTCGTGATGATAGCTTCTTATGGGTGAACCGGCAGGGGAAATCGAAAATGGTTATGAGGGCGCTGACAGGGAACCTTCTTCCGCCAATGAATTGGAAGGTCGCTATAACGAGCAACACAGAGAGTGTTTCAAGAGCAACTTTTCCCCAAGTTATTCACGTCCGTCCTGCGCATAAGTTTTCTCGTTTTTTCGTTGCCAGGAAATCAGCGGGCGCGGGGATTCAAGAACGCCTCGGTTCCGCTGTAGTCGAAAATCTGTTACATACGTCGATTTTCGCTCTTGGAACGTGAAGTTGTGACGAAACTACACGGATTTTTCCAATTCAGATGTTGCCGGGTCGGTCCACTTGCCGTGCTCGCGCAGGAGTTCAATCAGGCGGGCGTCTGCCTGTTCCTGAGGGACGTTGTACTGTACGCATTGTTTTCCGACGTAGAGATTGATCTTCCCCGGTGCGCCTCCGACGTAGCCGAAATCGGCATCCGCCATTTCTCCGGGCCCGTTCACGATGCAGCCCATGATGGCAATCTTGACTCCCTTGAGATGTCCGGTCCGCGCGCGGATTCGCTGGGTTGTGGTCTGGAGGTCGAACAGCGTGCGTCCACATGAGGGACATGCGACAAATTCCGTCTTCGAGATTCGTGCGCCTGCGCCCTGAAGCACATTGTAGCTGAGTCGGGCGGCGCGTACGGGGTCGCCTTCCGTCTCGATGCTCACACAGTCTCCGAGTCCGTCGCAGAGCAGCGCACCCGTGAGGATCGATGCCTCGATGAGCTTTGATAGGAAGCTGGGCTCAGGAAGGACCCCGGCATCGTGCGTGTTTCGTATCCAGACAGGAGCCTCGCACCCGGCGCTCCGCAGCGCTTCTGCGAGCGCCCGATAGGCACCCAGCGAGTGTCCCGTACCATGAGGTTCCCCGTTGAACTGCGGTGAATGTGTCACCAGAAATCGGATACAGTTGTTCGACTTGAGTTCCGAAACGATCGTGGCTGCGTTGTCCGCGTTGACCGCGACCGCCAGCGTGAAATCGAAACGACTTGTGAGTCTGGCAAAGTCGCGCAGGGCCTGCAGGTCTGCGGCGGAAAATGTCCGGATAGCGAGGATTGGCAGGCCCGCAACTTCAAGAAACGGGATGATGTCCGCTGCGGAAAGTTCAGGAGCGAGATCGAGAGCGAGGAAGTTTGCCGGAATGGATCTTGTGACATCGGCTTCGGCGAGAGAGGCAATATCGGACCGCGATCCGACGGGCACGAGCCATCCCTCTACGGGAGTGTCGGCTCTGATCCGGGCAAAGTCCGCGCAGGGTTCGCGCTGGAGTAGTTGACCGAGTGTCGTTCGAACGAGTACTCGCGGCGGCTGTGAACCGCCGGCCGCGCAGCCAGGCGCAAGCGTGACGGTTGCTGTCGTGGCGCGCGAGTAATGATACGGGTCGATCCGGTCGGATGAGACGGGTGGGAGTTGTGGATGGTTCCGATTGGGCGTGGTGCGGTTTCTCCACAAGGACATTGCCTTCGTCGCAATGGCGCGCGCGACGGGAATCTCGTAGACGCTGTCCTCCGTGAGTGAGACGCGGATGGTGTCCCCTAAACCGTCCATGAGCAGCGAGCCGATCCCGATCGAGCTCTTTATGCGCCCATCTTCGCCATCTCCGGCTTCGGTGACGCCGAGATGGAGCGGGTAGGCCATATTTTCCTGCTGCATCCTGGCGACGAGCAGGCGATAGGCCTGGATCATCACCTTCGGATTGGAGGCCTTCATCGAGAGGATCATCTGTCTGAATCCATGGGACTCGGCTATCCGCAGGAATTCGAGTGCGCTTTCAACCATGCCCAGCGGCGTGTCGCCGTAACGGTTCATGATGCGGTCGGAGAGCGAGCCATGATTGGTGCCGATCCGCAGGGAGCGGCCGAGGGCTTTTGCACGCAGGACCAGGGGAGTAAACGCCTCGTGCAGACGTTCGAGTTCCCGCTCGTAGTCCAAGTCGGAGTATTCCCTGATGGCGAATCGTTTCTTGTCCGCGTAATTGCCTGGGTTGACGCGGACCTTTTCGACATGTTCAACCGCCTCCATGGCTGCCTGCGGGAGAAAGTGAATGTCAGCGACGAGCGGAATGTGAGTGAACCCGGCCGCACTGAAGCGTGCGCGGATGTCGCGCAGGCACCGGGCAGCCTGAACATTGGGCGCCGTAACCCGAACGATTTCGCAGCCAACCTCAGCCAGGGCGATCGCCTGCCGGACGGTTGCGTCGATGTCTTGCGTGTCGCTTGTCGTCATCGACTGGAGTCGAATGGGATGGTCTCCCCCGACGCCTACGGAACCGACCATGACGGGAATGGTGGTGCGGCGGATCGTGTGGAAACGGGATGCGCAGTAGAACGGCAGCATGGAAATAGTTTCTACCGCTGCGTGAAGAATGTCCAATGACGATTGTTGATCGACTTGAGCTGACTGTAGTCGCCCGGGGGTGGCTTCTCACCGTTCCCTGCGTATGACGTGCGCAGAAATAGCAGCGGCCAATCCCGAACGCGTGTTGAGCGGTGAGTGAGGGCTGCGCTACGCCGCTATTTCGTGGGCGTGGGTGACGGCGTTGCCTGCGATGCTGCTGCGGGAGGGGGAGGCTGGGTGTCTCGGGCCCACCGGCGAACATCGAAAAAGCTGACGTACAGAATCATGCTGAAGAGGAGCACGACAAAAATGCTCTGGGTGCTAGCGATGAACGTTGCCGGCAGTGCGCGACCGCGGAGTTTGCCGATGGTTGCGAAGAGCATGTGCCCGCCGTCGAGAACGGGAATCGGCAGCAGATTAAACACTGCGAGATTGATGTTCACAAGGATCGTGAACCAAAGCACCAGTCGGAAGTCGGCCTGCGCGGCCATGTGAAATACGCGAATGATGCCGACTGGCCCGCTCAGTTTTGAGATGCCGATGTCGCTGTGCGGATTGATCAGGCTGGCCAGTGTTTGCCAGGTCTTGCGGAGGTGGGAGGCGAATTGCTTGAACGGCGATTCGTAGACGAGCTTCGTCTCGTAGGAAAAGGCCAGACCGATGTCCGCGGGATCCTTTCCTTGGTCCTTGCCCCTGGGCGGAAGTGTGAGTGTGAGCTCCGTCCCGTCGCGAAGCAGTTTGATAGCCACGGCTTGATCACGGTGCTTGCCCAGGTATTCGCCATAGGTCTGCAGGCTGAGTGTACGAGTTGTATCCAATGACAGGATACGATCCCTTGGCTGAATACCTGCGCGGGCTGCGGCGGATCCGGGATCAACGGAATGCACGATGAGGTTGTAGGCCGGAGCTATTCCTACCTTGCGCATCTTCTCGTCTCCGGCGAGTTGAGGGTAGACCGTGACGTCAATCAGTCTGCCGTCGCGTTCGATGGTGAATACCGCCTTGCGGCGGCCATCCAGCGCGCGCTGCGTACCTGTCACCAGCGTTTGCAGAAGATCCTGCCAGTCCTCGAGCTTGTGCCCGTCGATTGCCTTGACGACGTCACCAACCTGCAGACCCGCTTCGCGCGCCGGGCTCGGTACCGGGGTACGATCGGGCAGCTCAATCTGCGAAGCCACGTACCCGATCTGCGTGGTTGCCTGATCGCTGCTGACAGGCTGGCCGATCACCCAGAGAACGGTCGCCAGGGCGAATGCGAAGAGAATGTTGAAGAACGCTCCCGCGGATGCGACGATCATCTTGTCCGCATAACCGGCTTGTGGAAGCGTGTCGGCATCGGCCCCAGGCTCGCCCTCGAGTCCCTTGAGGTCTGCCAATTGCGGCAGCGCCACGTAGCCTCCCAGCGGAAGCCATGAAACACGGTATTCCACTCCATCCTTACCCTTCCACCCAAACATCCTTGGACCGAAGCCGATTGAAAACCGGTCGATATGCATGCCCCGTCGGCGGGCGGCCAGGAAGTGGCCCAGTTCATGGACAAAAATGGATCCTCCAAAGAACAGAATGATCAGGAAAACAGCCCAAATGTTGGAGAGGATAAAGCTGAGCAGATCCATGTGGCGGAAACGGTGAGGTGCTTACTGTGAGATCGCAGCGCCTGGTTCAGCGCGACGGAGAGGAAGTGATCCGGGTGCCTGCGGATATCCGGCAGCGCCCGGTTGCGATGCTGCGGGCCTCGGCATCGATGGCGAGAACGGAGGGAAGATCGGTCGGTTCAAAGGAAGGCAGGGTTTGCAGAGTGTGGTCGACAACATCCGAAATCGCAAGGAAGCCGATTCTGCCCTCAAGGAAGGCTCCGACTGCGATTTCATTGGCGGCATTGAAGATGGCTGGCATTACCCCGCCGATTTCCATCGCTTTGCCTGCGAGTCGGTAGAGCGGGTAGCGCGATTCGTCCACGGGTTTGAAGTCGAGGGAAAATTGCCTCATCAGGTCGAGTGCACGATCGACACCAGGCGCTGCGGAATCCGGGAGCAGCGCACGCTGGATCGGGAAGGTCATCGAAGGAGGACTGAGTTGCGCGAGCATGACGCCATCCACAAATTCAACCAGGCAATGGACGATGCTCTGGCTGTGAATGACGGCCGCGCACTGCCCGGGCTTTAGACCGAAAAGCCACTGCGCCTCGATCAGTTCAAGTCCTTTGTTGGCAAGGGTGGCTGAGTCGACTGTGATCTTCGGTCCCATCGACCAGTTGGGATGCCTGAGCGCGTCGGCTCTGGTAACTTGTGAGAGCTTTTCCAGCGGCAAGTCCCGGAATGCACCGCCGCTGGCGGTGAGGATGACGCGCGCAACATCGTTGCGAGGATAACCGGACAGGCACTGTTCGACTGCCGCGTGCTCACTGTCGACCGGCAGGAGGCGCGCGCCGGATTTCTTCGCGGCATCCATTACGAATTTTCCTGCCAGGACGAGGATCTCCTTCGAGGCGAGCGCAAGGTCCTTTCCCGCTGCGAGCGCCGCCAGTGCGGGGGCAAGACCGGCAGTCCCGACAACCGCGACGAGCACGACATCCGCCTCGGAAAGCGTGGCCAGGTCAATCAATCCGCGTTCACCGACGTGCAGAATGCTGTCGGGTGGAAGAACCCGGTCCTGTGCAGCCTGTTGGGCGATCGCCTCACTGGCGATTGCGACGTGGGGGACGCGATGGGCCAGCGCAATTGCGGCGAGGCGCGAAACGTTTGAATGCGACGCAATGCCTATCAGTTCGAGTTTGTCAGGATGTGTGGCGATGACGCGCAGAGCGCTTTCTCCGATTGATCCGGTGGCACCGAGCAGGACCACGCGACGGCGGGAGCGGAGTGACATGGTGAGAGAGCGGGGATAGTCACGGGCCATCCTGCTAACGGGCGAATCCGTTAAAGACCGCGTAGCCGAGAGGCGCGGCAAGGATGAGGCTGTCAGTGAGATCAAACATGCCTCCAATGCCCGGAATCGTGCGGCCTGAATCCTTTACCTCGGCGCGACGTTTGATGATTGATTCGACAAGGTCGGAAACCACCGCAATGGCTGCGATGGGGACTGCGATCAATGCTGCCAGCCATGGTGTAAAGGCTGCGGGGAGGTAGGCGCGCCCAAAATGCGCGATAGCGGCACCGATCAATGCGGCTGACAGCACTCCTCCTACAAAGCCCTCCCAGGTCTTTTTGGGACTGATCTGGGGCGCCATCTTGTGGCGGCCAAAAGCCATGCCGCTCAGGAGGGCGCCGGTGTCGCAAAACTTGGAAACGGCAATCAGCCAGAGCGCCATGACCAGGCCTGCCCGCGGGTGCGGCGATTCGATGAGGATTGTGCGTGAGAGAAAGTGCAGCATGAACGGCACGTAGATGACACCGAAGATAGACCACGCGAGTGTATCCAACCGGTGTTGTGCATCACGTTCACTCAGGATACGGACGGAAAATGCAATCACGGCGAGTGCCAGCAATTCCGCCGGGCCAACATGGCGGTCGAGATAGAGCGGACCAAGGGTGATGGCTGCACCGAGCACGATACCGAGCTGGTTGAATGGAGCGATCCCGCCGCGCGCTATCATGGCGTAAAACTCGCGCAGGGTGAGCGCGCTGATTGCTGTGATCATCCAGACGCCGCCAACCGCCCCAAACCAGTAGAGCGAGGCGAGCACGATTGCCCAGAGCGCGAAGGTGCTAAGAACGCGTTTCAGCACGGGCGTTGCTGGATTGGCTGTGGCGTGGCACCATTGTTCGGCTGGGCACTAACGGATTGCTGCGGGACTCCGCTGTTCACTCGTGCGCCCGAATCGTCGTTCGCGGCGCGAGAAATCCTCGATGGCTGCCTGAAGGTCCGCCCGGCCGAAATCCGGCCAGAGCACGGGGGAAAAAATCAGTTCGGCATAGGCGCATTGCATCATCAGAAAATTGCTGAGGCGGACTTCGCCCGACGTGCGGATCAGTAGGTCGGGGTCGGGAATTCCCGCGGTATAGAGGTAACGGCTGAACGTTTCCCAGGAGCTGTCGTTGAGCTTTTCCTTTCCGGCTGCGACTGCGGTCGCATAGGCTCGGGCCGCATCGACCAATTCCGTGCGGGAGCCATAGTTCAGCGCGAGGATGAGCGTATGCTCGGTAAACGCTGCGGTTTGGGCTTTTGCCTCCTCAAGCTGGCCCCGAACGGCAGGGGGTAGGTCCTCCGTGCGCCCAATCGTGAGCAGGCGGATCCTGTTCTTCACGAGCGAGGCCGTTTCCCGTTTCAGAAAGAATTCGAGCAAACCCATCAGCGCACCCACCTCATCGGCGGGCCGATGCCAGTTTTCTGCGGAGAATGCGTACAGCGTCAGGTAGGGGATGCCGAGTTCCCGTGTGGCTTCGAGGACCGTGCGCACCGTCTCAACGCCGCGCCGATGTCCCTCAATGCGAGGTAGACCGCGCTTTTTGGCCCAGCGGCCATTGCCATCCATGATGATGGCGATGTGTGTCGGGACGGCGGCGTTGGAACCTGACATGCGTTTAGCGGTGAAGTCAGCGGCCAGCCTAACTCTTTGACAAGGCCGAAGGTCTGACCTTGGGAAGTCTTTTAGCTGCGGTCACTTGGGAACTGCAAAATCGACCTGGGCGGTTGTGCGGGTACATGAGACCGCAGCATTTCAGAGTCCAAGCATGAAATTCAGAGTCCGGTCTGCTTCGCCAGGCAGATGTTCGTGGGAGAAATCCGGGTAAATAACCATCTGTTTCGGGCTGCTGATCTTGTTGTAGGCTGCAAACTGGGTGCTTGGAGGACAGATAGGGTCCATAAGGCCGACATGCATCATTACGTCTGCGCGGATGCGGGGTGCGAGGAATTGAACATCAATGTAGCCAAGGCGATTGAAGACCTCCTGCTCCCGCTCGTGGCAGGGGTCAAAAGAACGAAAATAGTCCCGGAGTTCCTGGTAGGCATCCTTTGCCAGATCCATTTCCCAGGTACGCTGATAATCACATAAAAACGGATACACCGGGGCTGCGCGCTTGATGCGCGGCTCAAGCGCGGCGCAGGCGAGGGTGAGAGCGCCTCCCTGAGATGGCCCCATGGCACCCACGCGCCCGGGATCCACCTCCGGCAGACGCATGACAACCCGCGCCAGTTGAGCGGTATCCAGAAAAATCTGACGATAGAGAAGGCGGCGCGGATCATTGTGGTCCAGTCCGCGGATGATGTGTCCCCTCAGCGTGTTTCCCACAACGCCGCCTCGATCCTCGGAGTGCCCGCCCTGGCCGCGGCAGTCCATTGCGGCCACGCACATCCCTTCGGAAACATAGGCGAGTTTCGGTGTCCAGTCGCCGCTGTGATGGCTGTAGCCGTGAAATTGGAGAACCGCGGGCGCGGATATTGCGCCGGATGGTCGGAGAAACTTGGAGTAGATTCTTTCGCCACCGACTCCGGTAAACGTGAGATCGAAGCATTCCGCATTGCGGAGTTTCAGGGTATTGTCTGGCTTGAAATCCGGTCGAGGATCGGTGGCATCCAGTTCGCGCAGGGCTTCATCCCAGAAGGCATCGAAGTCGGCGGGACGCGGATTGCGTCCTTGATACACGCGGAGCTCTTCAAGCGGTTTGTCGATCAGTGGCATGACAGCGGATTGCCATGCTCGAAATCAGGAATCGGGCGAATCCGCAATGCATCAATGCATCCCGCCATCCAACCCGGCGGATGGCGGAATGGGTCCCCTATTTCTTGCCGAGGACGGCTGGAGATTTCTTCAGCTTGTCGATCTTCGGCTTGATGACGACCTTACAGTAGCCCTCGTTGGGGTTTTTTCGGTAGTAGTCCTGATGATAGGATTCCGCCGGGTAGAATTTTTCCAGTGGAACCACCTCCGTGATGATTCTTCCGCCCCAGGCTGCCTGTGCGGCCTCCATCGATTCCCTTGCGGCGGTTCTTTGCGCATCGCTCGTCGTTAAAATGATCGAACGGTATTGCGTGCCTTCATCGGCGCCCTGCCGGTTGAGCGTGGTGGGGTCGTGGATATTCCAGAAATAGTCCACGATCTCCCGGTAGGTTATGACGGCGGGATCGAATTCGATCCGTACCACCTCCGCGTGGCCCGTGCTCCCGGTGCATACATCCCTGTAGGATGGATTCCTAGTGTGCCCACCGGCATAACCGCTGACGACTGCTTTGACGCCCGGCAGCATTTCATAGGCCGCCTCCGTGCACCAGAAGCAGCCTCCGCCAAGATAGGCGAATTCAGTTGCGGAGGGCGTGGTTGATGAAGCGGCAGCGGTAAGCGGAGTGGGGGAAAAGGCCGACATGGCGAAGAGGATGGATACGGCAAGGGCGGCTGTTGTATTCATGGCAGCTTGAAATGAAGTGACTCAAAATTGGGAAAATCGCAATGGCACGCAGCGGGCTCGCAGGTGTCCAATTTTCGGTCCACTGTGAAAGTCCAATGACATCAAGTTCCGCAATCAGCCCGCCATGAGTCCGCTTCGGCCGCTCATTCTTTCCCAACCTGCTGTATTGGTGTCGCTTGGGGTCGCCCTGGCCCTGACAGTCGGCACGGCGACGCTGGGGGTGATTTCAACCCGCCGCGTTGTTGAAACGAATGCACGGGCTTCGGAGATTCATGGAAAGATCCTGACGATTCAGCAGACCATGACCGCACTTGCGGATGCGGAAACGGGACAGCGGGGATTTCTGCTGACGGGGGATAAAAAGTACCTGGAGCCCTATCGCGCCGCCTTCGGACGAATCGAACCGCTGGTGGCGGAGCTGCGGCGACGGTTTGCGGGCAATTCCGAGCGGCTTGAATCGCTGGATCGGCTTGACCCGCTCATCCGTGCGAAGCGGGAGGAAATGGAAAAGACGGTTTCCCTGAAGGAAAAGGGCTCCATGGCCGCTGCGCTCAACATTGTGGAGACCGACGACGGCTTGGCGGCAATGTCATCGATCCGCAGGATTCTCACGGGAATGGAGATCCGTGAAGTGCGCGATTTGAAGAGCGAGGGTAGCCGCCTTGAGGAGAGTGCGTACCAGTTTCAGTTCATGATTCTTGGCATGATCGGAGTCGCGATTGCCCTTTCAATCCTCGCCGCCGCGCTGCTCGTGCGACGCCTGCGCGAGCTTGCGACGATGGTGACGGTGTGTGCCTGGACAAAGCGCGTCAAATGGCGAGGGCAGTGGGTCACCTTTGAGGAGTTCCTTGAACAACGTTTCAAATTGCGATTCACGCACGGCATGTCGGAGGAAGCCGCGCGACAGTTTCAGGTGGAGGCGTACGAAGTGCACGAAGCTGATTCGCGGCGCGTTCCTCCCAAGGCACCCTGATCCCGACAGGGCCCGGGGGAATGTCGGTCCACGATCAGTTGCGTGTGAGCCGCCGGTACTTGATCCGCTTGGGGGTGTCCGCATCGTGCCCCTTGCGGCGCCGGTAGTCCTCGAGGTAACTCGAGAAATTCCCCGCAAATGCGTGCACGGTGCTCTCTCCCTCGAAAGCGAGAATGTGAGTGGCAACGCGATCAAGGAACCACCGGTCGTGTGAAACAACGACGGCGCATCCAGCAAAGGTTTCAAGGGCCTCTTCAAGAGCGCGGATGGAATTCACGTCGAGATCGTTGGTGGGCTCGTCGAGGAGAATGAGATTTGCGCCCTCCTTGAGCAGGCGTGCGAGGTGCACCCGGTTGCGCTCACCGCCCGAAAGTACGCCGACTTTTTTCTGCTGATCGGCTCCGGTGAAACCGAATTGCGCGCAGTAG
>JACTNC010000018.1 GCA_014584295.1 Verrucomicrobiota bacterium | reverse complement strand
TGGTACGTCGTGCACACTTCCGCGAACTCGTTTGCCGAAAGCCCGAACTCGCCCTGCACATGCTGGCGTCCATGAGCCTGCACCTGAAACATCTCGTTCAGAGCCTGCACGATCTCAAGGGCCGCCAGATTGAGGCGCGTCTTTCCGACTGGATCCTTCAGGCAGCTGGCGAAAAAACGAGCTTTGAGCTTCCCGTAAGCAAGAAAGTGCTGGCGGGGCAGCTTGGTGTGACGAGTGAAACGCTGTCACGTACCTTCGCCCGCTTTCGCGCAGAGGGCATCATCGGCGTCGCCGGCAAGCGGATCGATATCCTCAATTCCGCCGGTCTCCACCGGTACAAAGATAGTGAGCCGTGATGTTCAGCCGTCGAGACGACGACGCGCGCCGCACCAACTCGCCACCCACGCCAGCACACCGCCAGTTAGGGTCGCAAGGCCGAGCCACAAACCCGCGTGTGCAATCCACCAGGCCGTCAACCGACCGGCCTGCAGACTGCCAAAGGCTGAGTTTTCGACCGCGAACAGGATGGTGACCCGGTAGGCGTCCAGCGGATTGAACATCAGGGCCGCAACCCAAAGGTCGGGATTTTGCTGAACCCACGGAGCACCTGCGGTTGCGAGCAACAGGAGGTCCACCCCAAACAGGAGCAGCAGCCACATAGCGATCGCTGCGATCAATCCTCTCACGCTGTCGCGTACCCAAAAGCCAATCGCAAGTCCAATCAGCGCACACAGGCTGGCAACCTCCGCGGCGCCAATCGCTGCAAGCAGCAAGGCGCCGGATCCACCTCCCATCAAGGTGACAGGTAAGCCGAGCAGCAGCGCTGAACCTCCCGCGAGTGCGATCAGCCCGAACACTTTGCCGGCGAGCCACGGTCCGATTCCTGCCGGCTGGCCAAGCAACCAGACAAACTCTTCCGATTCCGCGTGGGCGGAACTGAGGCCGAGCAGAAGCGCAGAAAGCGAAACCGCATAAAGCACGGCATGAAGCAGCCACCATGCGGCTCCGCTGGCCAGTCCACCGTCAGGAGTCAGAAGCGGGAGCAATCCCGCGGCCAGAATCAGCAGCAGATGCGCATGCAGAAAACGATTGAGCCGGTGACTGACCCATTCGCGGCGCAGTGCAGCTCCGGCGACATCGGCAAATGCAGGAATGGCAACGGCGGAATTCATGGTTGGAACAAACGATGGAACGGCTTCCTCATTTCATGCACAGGTCTGCAGGCGCGCCCGGGAAAATTCCGTTCCGCCCAATTCAGGAAACGACTCACGTAGGCGATCGGGTGGAAGCTCTCCCGAAACCCTGCCCTCCTCCACCAAGAGACAACGATCCACGCGCCCTTCCCATTCGCCGAGCAGGTGAGTCGCGACCAGTACAGTGCGCCCGCGAGCGGCCTGCTTGTGAAGAAACTGCTGGAGTCTTTCGCGCCAAACGGGATCCAGGCTGAGCCCGGGTTCATCGAGCAGCAGCACTGGAGCATCAGGGAGCGCAAAGATCGCCAGCGCCAGGCGTTGCCGCAATCCGCCGGAAAGTTTGCCGGTGGGCACATCCTCAAACTCGCGCACCCCCCATTCATCGAGAGCGACCGGAACCTGCGCCAAGGGGCGACCTCTCAGCCGCGCATAGAATTCCGTTGTCTGCCTCACAGTGAGGCGCGGATGAAAGCGCGGCGCCTGCGGCAAAAAAGAGAGCATGGCAAGCGCGTCCCGCCGCTGCCGCGCGAGATCCCGACCCGCGATGGAGACCGTCCCGGCGTCGGGTCGGGAAAGTCCCGCGATCAGCCGCAGCGCCGTAGTCTTCCCGGCTCCATTGGCTCCAACAACCAGAGTGACAGCGCCTGGCTGCACCTCCAAGGTCAGTCCGGTCAGAACTCGGCGCTTCCCGAACGATTTCCTGAGATCAAGGGCGAGGATCATGGTGTGTCCTTTGTTGCAAGCAGAGGATGCGGGTCGGTGATTCCCGGTACGCCGGGCAACGCGATGCGGCTGTGAACGAAACGAAGCAGCCTCTCGCCAGGAGCGGCCGAAAGCAGCCCGATCTCAGGAAACGTACGGCGCCATTGGCCGAAAAGATCGGATTCGCGATGCGGCACGTCACCCACGCCATCACGATTCAGATCAAGTGACAGCGCGCCTTCCCAGTAGTTGCCGCGCCCTTCGGCAGACCAACGGTTCGCCTGATTGAAGCCGGTAGTCTCCACCGCATGGACGTTTCCGCTGAAGCGATTGCCCACAAATGTGCTCCCGGACGTGCTGTCGCTCACTCGCAGGCCGACGTAGTTCCGGACGATACGGTTGTCGCGAACAACGACATCGTTGGAATTCTCGAGGTAAAATCCGAGCGTGTTGCCGTCGATTTCGTTGCCCTCCACGATTGTGTTGTCCACCGACTGAAACAGGATGCCATAGGCGCGGTGGCTCCGGTTGGCGTGAAACCGGTTGCGGCGAAGCACAATGCCTTTCGAATACATCAGGGCCGAGCCCGCACCATTCCCGGAGAACGTATTTTCCTCGAAGGTGTTGTCGTCGGAATACATGTAGTGCAGCCCATACCTGACCTGAACGATCGTATTGCGACGCACCATCGTGGCATCAGCGAATGAGAAGTAGATGCCGTCGCGCGTGCCCTCAATGTGGTTACCCTCGATCACATGACCGCGGGAATTCCAGAGGTGAATGCCGTTGCCTCGTCGATCCTGAAGGCTGTCGACATCGCAGAGTTCGGCTTCTCCCGGCTTAAGCGGGGAGAGGGTTGGATCCGCCACACGGTCCGAGGAGATGCCGTCTCCAATGATCGTGTTCTCCGCGATGCGACAGTCATCCGCGCGTCGCACATAAATTCCGTGAAGGCTGTCGAGAATGCGGTTGTCACGGATGATTGCCCGCGCACCGGTGATGTGGATCGCCGCGTCGTCCTTCCCCAACGCACGGCCGGAACCGCGCAGCGTGAAGCCGGCGATTTCAACATCCGCAGAACGCACCGCGATGATATAGGTCTGGTGATCACCTTGAAGAATCGCGCCCGGTTCACCGAGAAGGTGCACCGGCTTCTCGATCGTGAAAGGTCCCTCGTAGACCCCCGGTTGAACGACAATACGCTCACCGGGCGTCGCACCAGCAAGGCGCGCCCGCAGGTCGTCACCGGCGCTGCCACCAAACACAATCGTGGTGCCGAGCAGGCCGGAGAGCAGGTTGAGCGGGAATTTCACGGCACTTCCTTGCGCGAATTCCAGCCTGCCGCAAGAATCAGAAAGAGAAAGAACGCCAGAAGGTAACCGCCCGACTGGGGCAGGCTGGTCTGGATGAAATTTGCGATCTTCTGGCTGCCGATCACCACGGGTGTGAACGGTTTGATCGTCATCGGGGCCGTGGGATCAAGCGAGTGTCCGTAGGAATGGAGCCGATAGTAGAAATTCCCGAGCGAAAACAATGTGAAATACAGGAACATCACCCCGAGGTCTATCACGCTAGCCATCCGGCCGATGACGGCCGCACGCAGGGCAAGGATCACAAACACACCGAGGGCGAAGGGCATCCATTTCATCTCAGCAAAATCCGCCTCGGACAGCGTCTTCATCCCGATGTAATGATTCAGCGTGTTGATTTCATGCAGGTCCTGCCCGCCGTTTCCGCCAATAAGCTGATAGCTGTAGATGTTGAGCGCCAGGCCCTCCCGGTACTGTGGCGCGACCAGATGGATCTTCCACAGAGGAAGGAATGCAGCCGCCACCAGGGTGCCTGCTGCAGCCAGAAGGAGCAGCCGCGACATCAGATTCAGCGGACGACGAAGGAAGAATATTTCACGACGAAGGAAGTCTTTCATGGCAAACGGAGGGAGGGGCGCACGGCAGGGTTCGGACCGGCCGTGCACCAAACGGATTGATCAGGCGCAACTGCCTGGATTGCCTATCGCGAAGCGATCTCGTTCGCAGGTCTTACCGCGAGGTAGCCCTGCATTTCCTGGTGAAGCGCCGAGCAGAAGTTCGTGCAATAAAATGGAAACACACCGGCCTTCTTGAGCTTTAGGCGGATCGTCTTTGTTTCACCCGGATCAATCACCACGTTCATATCCTGCTCCACGATCGCAAAGCCGTGGATCATGTCGGTGGTCTGCTCCACATTGGTCACGTGGACGATGAGTTCGTCGCCCTCCCGGGCGTCGATGCGGTCGGGAATAAATCGACTGCGAATCGCAATCATCTTCACCTCAACCTGGTTGCCCTTGCGAACGACACCGGTGTCCTTTGCGTCCCAGACTGCATGGGGATGCTTGTTCTCGGCCTTCGGATACACCTCGATCGCCTTGATCGTGTCGGTGCGGATGATCTGGGCAAAATGCGGCTCAGGTTCCGTGAACGTTTCATAGATCATCGCCATCTTGTCACCCGTGACATCGATGAGCTGGCTCGACTCCGGTTGGGACGGCCCCACTGAGATGTGCCGGCCCTTCGAGAGCTTGTTCATGGCGACAAGGTAATCGCCATACGGCTTGGTGGTGTCGCTACCGCCAACGACGAGATGCCCGATGTTGTAATGCACATCGATCTTGTCCAAGACGACCTTGTTGAGATCGGCCTTTTCTTCCGCGGTCCAGGGAGGCAGCTTCCACTTGGCAACCACGGATTCGATGAACAGCGAGGTATACGCATTGCCGCGCCCGTCGAACTGTGTGTGCAGCGGGCCCAGTCCGACCGGCACAAGCCCCTCGAGAGCTGCCTCAAAGCGGATCACCGGCACGCCGCGAAACTCGCTTTCGAAGTCCTTCTTTTCTATCGCCGCGAGGATCTTGTTGAAATCAAACACAGACGCCACGGGTTGCAGCTTCCCACCTGCAGCGATCCAGCGTCCCGACGGATCGGTGTCGATGCCGTGAGGTGACTTCGGCACCGGCAGGAAATAGATCACCCCAGGCACCTTTGCCGGATCAATCATGGGCACGCCATCCATCTGTGTGAACTGGCCGGCTTTGATCGCAGCCTCTGCGGCCTTCCAATTGACCACCGCGGCATAATCGTGTTCGGCCTGGGTCGAAGTCGCTTCAAGCGTCTCGTGTGCCATCTCCGTGTTATACGACGTCCAGAACGCCCAGCCCTCGCTTGGACCCTTGCCGGTGGAGCCGAGGTCCCAGTCGAAGGGAGGCGTGAGGATCTGCCAGCCGACGCTCATCGTGCCGGTCTGCGGATCAACCTTGATGCCCGAAACCATCCCATTGAATTCTTTCTCGTAGTCCTTCGGGTCTGCGTAACGGCCTTTGGGCAACGGCACCGAGAAGCGACTCGCGACGAGCACATATTCGGTGTTGTCCGTCACAAAGGATGAACCGTGATTCCCCGAAGAGTTCGGGATTGGTCCGAGGATCTGGTGAGTCTTGAAATCGCGAAGATCGATGCGGGCGATGCGATTGTTGGCATTGTCGTTCACAAACAGGTACTTCCCGTCGTAAACCCCACCGGTCTTCGAGAGTCCAGGATGGTGCACATCCCCCCAAGTGAAGTTGCCCAGCATGGCCTTGGATTCGTCGTCATACCCGTATCCGGTTGCCGGATACGGAGCGAACACCGGGATCGTCGAAATGTGACGCATCGAGGGAATGCCCGCGACGTACACCTGGCCCGAGTGGCCGCCGGAATAAAAGAGGTAGTACTTGTCCATCTCACCCGGTGCTACCCAGGTGCGGGCTGCGGCCGAATTCGCCGCTGCCTTTCCGGAACTGGCGGAGCCCGCCCCTCCGGGGGGATTACAGCCGGTGAGGGCCACCAGGGCGGTGGTCACCGGCAATGCGTAGTGATGCAGTTTCATGGTCATCGTGTGGTTGAGCTTATTCGACAATCAGTTCACCCTTCATCCCGACCTGGAAATGGCCGGGGAAAGTGCAGAGATAGGTGTAGCGCCCGGGTTTGGTTGGAGCCTTGAAATAGACCGTGTCGGATTCGCGCGGTCCGAGCAGCTTCGTGTGAGCAAGGATGCGGTCCTTGTAGGCCGCGGGAACGTAGTCCGTCTTCACCGCGGTCGAGGCATCATTGACAAAGGCGTTGATGTCGACGCCCTCGGCAACAAGGACCCAGTTGTGGCCCATGGAGAACTTGGGCATCGTGCCTTCATTGTGAAGGGTAACGGCCAATGCCTCACCGGCCTTTGCGCGAATTTCGGTGAGGTTGAATTTCATCGTGTCATTGCCTGTAATCGCAATGGCACGCCCCTCCTTCGGTCCATCCTTCTGGACTGAGGCTGCCTGGGCTGCCGGCTTGCTGGCGGCACCGCTCTCGGACTTGCCGCAACCGCTCAGGCTTATGGCCGCAAGCGTCGCACTGATAATCGTGAGGAGTTGGATATAAGTTTTCATGGAAGCAGGCTCAGTCTAGTCACACTCCCCCACTTCTGCCTTGACATGCATCAAGCAAACTCGATTCCGCCTGCCCCATTCCAATTTCGATCGCCTTGACTTGTATCAAGGCGCACGGGCCCCACTCGTGCTACATTCTGTCAATGGATGTTCGGTGCCGACAGTTCCGCCTGGTGCTTGTCCTGAGCCTGCTTGCCCAGGCCTTCGTGTCTTGCTCCAAGGCACCCAAGAACGAATCACACAGTGTAACGGGTGTTGTCCGGGAAAAGCTTTCCGAATCAAGCCTGCTGATCGCCCATGATGAAATCCCGGGGTTTATGGCACCCATGACCATGGCCTTTGACCTCGCAGACCCGAAAGACAGCGCAAAATTGAATCCGGGCGACCGCGTCCGTTTCCGCCTTCAGCAAAAGGGGGAGCTCTGGATGGCCGATCGCTTCGAAATACTGGGACGGGAAAGCGCCAGTGGCTCCGGTCTCGCGAAGGTGAGTCGCCTCCGCCCCGGAGATGCAATGCCGCCCATCGCGTTGCAGGACGAACACACTCAACCGCTCACTCTCGAAACATTGCTGGGCCGCTACACATTGGTGACCTTCATCTTTACCCGCTGTCCGGTGCCTGAATTCTGTCCGGCAATGGCCCAGAAATTCGGCGCCATTCAGTCGCGTATCGAGCGCGAATCGCAAACAGGCTCCTCGCCCGCGTTGCGGCTGTTGAGCATCACACTTGATCCCGAGTACGATCAACCCGCGCAATTGGCGGCGTATGGCACGGCGGTCGGGGCGAAACCAGCAATCTGGAATTTCGCCACAGGCACTTCGGGTGACATCGCCACCCTCGCGCGCCAGTTCTCAGTGTTTACCGAACGCAAAGGCGTCTTGCTCGACCATACGCTGTGCACCGCCCTGATCGGGCCGGAAGGCCGGATCCTCGAAATCTGGCGCGGCAACGGTTGGAAACCTGATGACATCTTCGGATTCATTGAAACTCACACGCGAAACACCCGCTAAGGGCCGTACCGATTCGGCCGCGACCGGCGTAGTCCCGTTCCTCCTCACCCACACTTTTCTTCATCATGAATACAAAATCATCCCTGGAATCCCCCACCCCAACAACTGACGCATCAGAAGTCTTCGATGTTCGCATCATCCCGGGTCGCGAAAAGCACGCCCGCATTTTCCAGCGGTGGTATGACCTGCCGGTCGGAAAGTCCTTTGTGCTCCTCAACGACCACGATCCCGTTCCACTCTACTACCAGTTTCAGGCACAGTTTCCCGAGGCCTATTCATGGGTCTATCTCCAGGAAGGTCCCGAAGAATTTCGGGTTCGCATCACCAAGACCGCGGCGGTCACTCCACCACCCCCGCGCCAACCCGGCTCCGTACCGGTTGCCTCCAAGGGAAACGCCCCCACCGCCAATGCAATGACCTTGGAAGTTGACGCCCGAGGGCTCGAGCCACCCGAGCCCTTAGTGCGGATTCTTGCAGCCTTGGAAACCCTTCCAGCCGGTCATCAGCTACGTGCGTGGACCGATCGTGAGCCCTGCCATTTGTTCGGAGAAGCCCGCCAGCGTGGATTCAATCACGATTGCCGGGCCCAGCCCGATGGAAGCTGGATTACGCTGCTTACGCGGGCATAGTTGGCGCATCTCACGCCCGAGCCGGACACAATCCCATCGATGAGCCATCCTTCGCCCGCCGCAAGCCCTCGCCCAGCAGCATCTCCCCAGCACGGTAGCTGGCTTGCGGCACAGGGCCGATTGCCGCTGGCATTCATGGGGCTCGCCTTGGTCTGGCTTGGTGCAGGAACGCTCATCCTGGCAATATGGCCCGAACTGCTGGCCCTCCCCCACACCCACCCCCACTTGGTTGCGCTCACCCACGCCTGGCTCCTCGGGTTCTTCCTGACAGTTGCCTGCGGTGCAGCCTACCAACTGGCACCGGTCGCTTTGGGGACAATCCTGTGCAGTGAACGCAAGGGGTGGTGGCATTTCGGCATTCATGCAGTTGGAGTGCCCGGCTTGGTAGCCAGCTTCTGGTTCTGGGATCTCGAACAGGTCGGTCATTTCGGACTTCTCGTCGCCATTGGAGCCGGCATCTATGTCTACAATCTCTGGATGACGGTCAGGCAGGCGAATCGTCCCGGCCTGATCTCCACCTCCCTCCGCGTCTCCGCAGTCTGGCTCGTCCTGACACTTTTGATGGGACTCACCCTCGCGGCCAATCGATTCTGGTACTTCATTCCCCTCGATCCCGTCGTGCTGCTGCGAGTACATGCTCACGCGGGCATCGCGGGGTTTTTTGTCACGCTCCTGCAAGGTGTAACCTTCCAGCTTGTTCCCATGTTCACCCTCGGAGATGTCCCCGATTGGACATTACCAACCCGGGGATTCTGGATGACACAGGTCGCGCTTGCCGGCCTGCTCCCCGCCTTTCTTCTGCGCATGCCCTGGCTGCAAACCGCCATGGGGATCCTGCTGCTGAGTGGACTCGCGCTATCAGCGGTTGCCCTGCGCAAGGTTCTGGCGACCCGGAAAAAACGCGCGCTCGATTCCGGTGTTCAGGCCTTTTTTGTCGGGATCGCGGTGCTTTTCCTCGCAGGGCTCGTGGGCCTGGCTTTGGTCTGGCCAGGATCGACCGCGGGTTCCGCAAGCGGCGGACTCAGCGCAATGGTCTATGCGATCATCATCGTCCTCGGCGGATTGCTGCCTTGCTTTTGCGGGATGATGGGCAAGATCGTCCCCTTCCTGACCTGGATGCGCGCCTACGGTCCGCGCGTCGGCCGCGAACGTGTCCCGCTCGCGAGTGCACTCGGTGTGCGCTGGACCGAACGATCAGGCCTCGTGCTGCAGCTCCTCGCAGTTGCCCCGCTTGCCGTCGGTGCATGGACCCTCGATTCATCTTGGCTCCTTGCCGGCTCCCTCCTTCTGGCCGCCGGAGTCGGTCTCTTTCTTTTCAATCAGCTTTGCATCCTGCGGCACCTCTGGAAGAAGCCGCAATCGAACCCTGCACCTGTGCGAAACGGAAGCACCGGAGTTCAACAGGCCGCTGTTCACGAGGTCAGTCCTCGGCAGTAGGATCTTTTTTCTCTACGTTTCACAATGAATGAGCCCGATGAAGCTGCGGTGATTGCCGCCTTGCGTACGCTTCCTGATCCGGAATTCGGCATCAACATCGTCGACCTCGGTCTGGTCTACGATGTGAAATGCACGGGTGGCGATGTCACGGTCACCATGACCCTGACGACAGAATCCTGCCCGGCGGGCAACTGGATCTATGAAGGGGCCAAGAATCTCGTGGCAGGCGTGCCTGGAGTAACCCACTCTCAGGTCAATCTTGTCTTCGAGCCCCATTGGTCGACGGCGATGCTGAGTGCTGATGCGAGGAAGCAGCTCGGCCTTCCTGAGGAATGACCCGGAAGCCTGCGAACTCGGGTTCAAGCCGCAACGACTCCTCCTGCTGATTGCACACAGACCTCGCCGCCACGCGGCAAACCAGATCTGCCAGACGCTCGTTTCACCCCTTGATCGCACCCGCCACGACACCCTTTACGATCTGACGCTGGAGCAGCACGTATACGAGGAGGATCGGAATTGTCACAAGCACGATGCCCGCAAAGAGCGATCCATAGGATCCGCGATACTGGGCTGTAATGGAAAGATTCGCCAACCCCATCGGCAGGGTCCGAGCTGAATCATCCGCACCGCCACTCGTCAGCATGAAGGCAAAAAAGTACTCCTTCCAAATGCCGATAAACTGGAATATCGCCACCGTGATAAGCCCTGGGCGTGCCAGCGGAAGCTGCACTTTCCAGAACGCGGCAAACTCGCTGCATCCGTCGATCACGGCGGCTTCGTAGAGCGAGCGCGGCAATGACCGGAAGAATCCCGCAAGAATGAAGACGGCAAAGGGAAGTCCGTTCGCAATGTAGACCGCAATCAGTCCAATCCGCGAATTCAGCAGCCCAAGCGCCTGCAACTCGAAGAAGAGCGGCACGACCGCCAATTGCGCCGGTATCATCAGCCCCGCGAGAAACAGCCAGAAGGCACCACGCCCCGCCGGATGATGGAATCGTGCGAGGGCATAGGCAGCCATGGATCCAAGAAAAACAATGCCAGTCACCGACACGACCGTCACAACCAAGCTGTTTAACAGGTAGTCGCCGAACCGGGCATCCCTCCACGCCTGCACATAATTGCCAGTCCTAAGATCGTCAAACGGTGGCAGAGCAAAGGCATCGCGGTAGATCGCAGCGTCGTCCTTGAGCGACGAATACGCGACCCAGATCATGGGGTACATCACCCAGACCGCGTATCCGGCCAGCAGGAGGAATATCAGCCGGCGCGAAGCCATGTCCGCAACAGGGGTTGGCCGTGTCTCAGGCGCACCTCTCAGGAGACCCTTGAGGCTGCTTCCGCTGCCACGGCGAGACATTCACGAATTTCTGCCATCGGGTTGTCGGGATGCTCTTCGTACTCGAGCGACAACGCCCCGTCAGCCGGGAACCTCACCTTTTTCAAAGCATGGAACACTCCCATCACATCGAGGTGCCCTTTCCCCAGAATCACTCCCGTCGTCTTGTCCTTCCTTTCTGCCACATCCTTCAGATGAATTCCATACAGGCGGCCGCCCATGCGTGTGATCGCCTCAACGGGATCCTGGTTGGAACGGATGAAATGTCCGAGGTCGGCAGTGAAGCCGATGCGCGGATCGCTGCCTTTCACGGCATTGAGGCAGTCGTCGATGGTTGAGTATTGGGACCCAGGACCGTGATTGTGGATCGCAATTCGAAGGTCGTAGGTTGCCACGAGCTTGTTGAGGCTCTCAAACGCATCGGGAGATGGATTGGCCGTGATAATCGGGATCTTCGCTGCACTGACAAATTTGAAGAAGGCCTCGTTTGCCGCATGATCCTTCGAGAATGCCTGAACGCCGTGTCCGCTGATGGAGATGCCCCTGCGGGCACAGGCGTCCTTCATTTCCTTGATCTTGATCGCATCACGTGTCGCAGGAAAATGCAGGCGAAAGAACTCAATCCGCCCAAGTCCCAATTCGCGCGTCCTGTCGAGCGCTCCTTCAACGCCAAACGCGCGGAAACAATAGCTTTGAATCCCCATGGGAAAATCGCCATAGATTCTGCGCTGACGCGGCGACATGTCCGCAAGCAGGCGAGGAACATCAAACCAGGTTGCGCCGCTTGCGGCGGCAATGGTCAGGGTACGGTTAAGAAAGCGTCTGCGATTCATGAATCAGCATCATGGAATCGCATGAGCCGCATGGCCAGTGAGAACCAGATCACCGCGGTGAATTCTTCCCCAGCCGCGCATCCTCCGACGCCCTGCCCTGCCGCGCCTCGTCACCCGTGGGTCGGCGCTCCAACCGAATGACTCAGGTCGGCTGAACCGGCTGACGTTCGTGCACCCAGAAGCGGGTTACGACAAGGTGCCCCTGGCGCACATCGTAGCCCCATTCGGTGTCGAGCATCTCG
The DNA here is from genome assembly GCA_014584295.1 of Verrucomicrobiota bacterium. Taxonomy (GTDB): domain Bacteria; phylum Verrucomicrobiota; class Verrucomicrobiia; order Opitutales; family Opitutaceae; genus UBA6669. Next base: position 76,214 of record JACTNC010000018.1, on the reverse strand, counting down.
GCCGGATTGGCATTGGCGCCACCCTGCAAGGCAACCCGCTGCAGCCGGCTCCATTCGCGCACCGCAAGGAGGCGGGCGGACACAAACGCCTCTTCAACTGAAGTGAACACCCCGCACGACTTCGTGCGCTGCGTCGGTTGCCCGTCTTTTCCGACCTCAAGGGAAAATTGCAGTACCGTGAACGCCGTGGTGGTTGACTTCAGATTTTCCATGGAATGCAGCCTACATCTTTGGCCAAAAAAAGCTAGGGTTTTGTCCTCAGTAGTATTGCGAACTCCTCATCACCTATTGAGTGGTTTTGTCCGCAATTTTGGGGGTAATTTCCGGTGGCGGTCATCGCTTTGGCATGCTCCCGGCAATCTCGTCCGCGAACCGCGCCACACTCCGGCTCAACTGCTGTGCCAGTTCGCCAAAATCACGCCCATCCCACGCCAGATCTGTCACCGAAAGTTCCCCGTGCCTCACGGTCGCACCGTCCGCCGCGGAGACAATCTGATAGCTCGCCACAAAAAGCGCTCCAGGACTGCCTGCACGCGGAGCGCTTCCTTCGCATCGCGCAACGCGCACCCTCAAATCCCATTGTCGGATCTCGCCTGCACTCAGGGGAAAAGAGATGACAGAATCCGCACCCAAGACCGCGACAAGCCGTTCCTTGAGCACACGCTGGATGCCGGCATCCAGCGGTTCGGCCCAGCGTGAAAAATCCTCATAACGAACTTCATTGTCCCCAGCCCGAACCACCATGCTCCTGGAGTTCCTAAGATAGGCAGGCAGCTCAATCGACCGAATCGCCACCCTGCCGGCCGCCGCCGTCGCAGGCGCAACCGAAGCCCCAGCACTTCCAAGGTCATCCAACACATAATAACGTGTCGGATCCGCCGCAGCCTCCGGAAGAATGGAGCACCCGGCTCCGGCCAGCACCATGAGTGTCAGTGCAGTCAGGAGCATGGCGATGGACAATACCGTTCCGTTCGTTCGTGCGCCCTTCTTCATATTCAGGTTCCCATGGGAGTATGTCATTGCGGATGCTTTCTTCCGGTCAGAAGCGAGTTGGGATTGCGCTCGAGAAAGTCCGTCAGCCGCTGGATCGAGGCCGCCGCCTCCGCAAGACGGGCCAGCGCCATGCCCGCCTCTTCTCCGAGCCCGCTCTGCGCGGAAATGAACGACTGCGCGGTCGCCGCGGCCGAAGCAAACGATGCCAATGTAGTCCGCGCCTGCGACAGCGTGTCCGCCAATTGCGTGGCCGTCGGCTGAAGCGTGCTGTCAAGACGCCCAAGCGTCGTGCGGAACTCGACCAGCGCCGCATTGAGGTTTTCGACTGCCTTCGGAAACTCCTTCGACGATGCCAGTGCGTCCAGGGATCGGCCCGCCTTCGTCCATTCCTGGGAAAGCGCCGCAAGATCGAGGCCGTTGATCTGCCGGCGTGTGTCGACGAGCAGGCCACGAATCTCCTTTGCCAGACCTGCAAAGTCGACATGCCGCAAATCCACGAGGATTTCATCGAGGTTTGCCTGGAACTCCTTGATCGTGGAATCCATGGCGGGCACCACCGCGTACCTTCCGTCCGGAGGCGAAGCCACGCGCCCCGGATAATCCTTCGGATCGACAAAATTCAGCTCAACATAGAGCAACCCGGTCGCCAGCCCTAGGACGCCCAGCTGAGCACGCAGGCCCTTGTCGATCAGCCCCTGCAGTTCCCTGCGATTCGAAATATCGATCAACGCTCCCTTCTCATCCATCAGCGAGTTGCGACTCAATTCGCAGACAACCGCAACGACCGACTCGTTCTTGGCGGCCGCATACCGAATGTTGAGATCCACCACACGACCTACACGCACCCCACGAAGTTTGACGGGCGAACCAAGATCAAGGCCATGAATGGACTCGTTGAAATAGACTATAAAGCGCTCCGGCTTTGCAAAAAGATTGATTCCGCCAAAAGAAAACAGCGCTATAAGAGCGAACAGAATCGCCCCCATTACAAAAAAACCTACGAGAGCGGGACTGGCCTTGTGTTTCACTGGTTTGAAATAGACGGAAAGTGTCGCCGATATTCAACGAAGGGTTTGCAGCAGATTCATCCCAACAATGCAGAGCCTGCAGCGGAATCGGCGCAAGGCTCATCGTCGCGCCTGAGGAATTCCCTGACACGCGGATCCGAGCTGTTCCGCTGTAATTCGCGGGGATTCCCGGAGGCAATGATTCCCTTTTCCGCCTTGTCCAACATGATGACGCGGTCGCCGATCCGGAAGATGCTTTCGAGTTCGTGGGAGACCACCACGCAGGTCGTGCCACGAGCTGAGCGAATCTGAAGGATAAGGTCATCGATTTCTCGCGAAGTCACCGGATCGAGTCCGGCGGACGGCTCGTCAAAAAATACAATGGCCGGATCCAGTGCGAGCGCGCGGGCCAATCCTGCCCTCTTTTTCATGCCGCCAGAAATTGCGGACGGATAGAAATCCTCGTAGCCAGTCAATCCAACCTGGGCGAGTTTCATCCGGACAAGGCCATCGATCTCCCGCGCAGTCAGGGCAGTGTACTCCTGCAGCGGAAGCGCAATGTTCTCTCGCAGCGTCAGTGAGCTCCATAGCGCCGCACTCTGGAAAAGAACCCCGAATGTCTTGAGGAGTTCGCGTCGCGCCTTCGCATCTGTGTCTGTAAACGGTCGCCCAAAATACAAGACTTCCCCATGCATGGGGCGCCTTAGCCCGATCATATTTCTCAAGAGTGTGCTCTTCCCGCACCCCGATCCACCTATGATGAAAAACACTTCTCCACGCCCCACCGAGAAATTGATCCGTTGCAGAAGCACGCGCCCATCGTAGCCGCAGTCCAGGTCCTTCACTTCGATCGCCGGTTGCAAATCCGTCATGGTATCAAAGCCCAAGGATATTGAAGACCACCGCAAACACGGCATCGGCAATGATCACCATAAGAATCCCGGTCACGACGGCCGAGGTTGCTGCCCGCCCTACCCCCGCAGCACTGCGGTCAGCCTGCAGTCCTCTCAGGCAGCCGGAAAACCCTATCAGAACCCCAAAAACAACGGACTTGATGAGGCCCGTGGATATATCGGAAAGATCAACAATGGTCTGCATTTCAACCCAATAGGCGCTCGGCGGAATCTCCAGAACGATCTTCGCCACCAGCATGCCTCCAATGACACCCAGCACGTTTGCGTACATCGCAAGCAGAGGCATCATGACACCGAGCGCGATCAGACGGGGCATCACCAGGAAATCGATCGGCAGGATTCCAAGACTTTCCAAGGCATCAATCTCCTCGCCCGCCTTCATGTTGCCGATGGTCGCCGCAAACGCGGCACCTGTGCGACCTGCCATGATGACCGCCGCCATCATGGGACCCATCTCGCGGACCACCGCCAGCCCCACCAGGTCCGCAACATAGATGTCGGCCCCAAACTGACGAAGCTGCACGGCCGCCTGATAAGCCATGATCAGACCAACTAGCAGACTGATCAGGCTCACGATCGGCAGCGCCATCGCTCCACACTGCTGCATTTCAGAGAGACAGTCGCGCCATCGGAATCGATGCGGTTGCCGCGAAAGCCTGAATGCACTCAGCACACATTCGCCAACAAACGTGTACATGCTGCGAGAGCGCAGGGCCAGATCGTGCGTAGCCAATCCGACCCGCGTCAAGAGGTCCTTCCCCGGAGCGCTTTCCCCGTCACCCGCGGGAATCGCGGCCGGTTCCAGCTTCACCAGCATCTCCCGAACGTCGGAGGGGAGAAGCGCCTCATCCCACTGGACCCCATGCCCTGCGGCCCATCGTTTGGCGTCGTTCGCGAACAGGAGGAGCGAACTGTCCCACTCCTCCACGCCCTCCATTTGGAGCGCCACACGTGCAGGCGTTCGGCCGCGCATGAGTTCATCAAATTCCTGCCGTTTCTCGGCAATGCGCCACCGCCCCGTCAATTCGACGACTATGGAATCGCCATGTTCACGGACATCGGCGCGGGCAGATCGGACCTCGGGTGAAGCCGGCATTGCCGTAAAAATCAGCGAGTCCCTTCTCCACCGCAAAGCCAAACTGCTTGCGCCCGCAGTGAAGATTTCAGGATCCTTGGCCATCCATGCATCTGCGCACCGCTTTTTTCGACCTCGATGGCACGCTGGTGGACCATTTTGCCGCCATTCATCGTAGCTACGTCCACACCTTGCCGCAACTGGGATTGCCGGCCCCCACGCTGGCGCAGGTACGCGACGCCGTAGGCGGCGGCCTGGAACGGGCCATGCTTCGTTTTGTCTCGCCAGAGCTGTTGACCGCCGCGCTCGCCATCTACCGTCCCTATTTCGAGCGCACCATGCTCGACGACGTCGTCCTCCTCCCCGGCGCGCGCGAAGCGCTGGAATCACTCGCGGCACGGGGCATAGCCTGCGCCGTTCTCACGAACAAGGTCGGCCCCGCCTCCCGGCGCATCTGCCAACACCTCGGCATCACCCCGTGGCTCAAGGGAATCTTCGGCGCTCAGGACACCCCATGGCTCAAGCCGGACATCCGGCTCGTGAAGCACGTGCTGGCTGAGATGAAACTCCCCTCGGACGGATTGCTCATGATCGGTGACTCTCCCTTCGACGTCCAAACGGGCATCCTCTCGAACTTTCCCTGCTGGGCCGTCACTACAGGCACTCACAATTCTGATCAGCTAAACACTGCTGGTGCAGCGCGTGTTTTTCCCGATATGTCGAGCCTGTTGACGGCTCTACTGGCCGAAATCGCACCTTCCTGATGAGATCCGGCGCCATCTCCTGTATCTCGGACTGCCTTTACAGGAGTCGGCGAAAGAATCCACCGCAGGGCCTTTCTTCAGCCCGCTGGGCGTTTGCCATTTTATGAGCAATCGCTTCTAACACGCTCACGATCTCGCATCGCTTTGGCCTCGTCGTCACACTCCCAATCTCCGACTGCAAGCCTCACCGGCGTGCTCGAGCGGATCCTGTTTCTGAACGAGGAGAACCATTACACGATCGCTGAATTTCGCCGCGAAATTGCACCGGGGACACGTAAATCGGGATCGGACAAGGTAACGATTGTAGGAGCACTGCCCGGAGTGCAGTGCGGCGAGACACTATTCCTCACCGGCGAATGGACGCGTCACAGTCAGCATGGCGAACAGTTCAAGATCACATCCTTCCGATCAGAACTGCCCTCGAGCGTGTACGGAATCCGCAAGTTCCTTGGCAGCGGACTCGTCCCCGGGATCGGCAAGACCTACGCGGAAAAGATCGTCGATGCCTTTGGCACCGACACGCTCCGCGTCCTCAGCGAGGAGTTTGCGAAGCTGCGTTCCGTCCCGGGCATCGGTCCCAAACGCGCCCGGGCAATCCGCGCCGCCTGGGACGAACAAAGGACATTCCGCGAACTCTACATTTTTCTCCAGACCTATGGTGTCACCCCCAGCCAATGCCTCAAGCTGGTGAAACAATTTGGCAGCGCGGCAAAGGACATCCTGAAATCCGAGCCCTACCGCGTCGCACGCGAGATCGATGGCATTGGTTTCAGGACCGCTGATCGTATCGCGATCAACCTGGGTTTCGCAAACGACGCGCCACCCCGACTAGACGCGGGTCTGATCTACGGGCTTGAGTCCCTTCAGGACGAGGGGCACACCGCAATGCGCGAGGTCGACCTGCGGGATCATTGCGCGGCGCTTCTGGAGACCTCCGCCACCCGCCTGGAGGAACGCATCGAAAGCCTGGTGAATTCTTCCGCACTTGTCCGTCATTGGCCGCCTTCAGAGGACCCCAAGGCGGTTCCGCTTCCAGGGACCGGCATCCTCCAGTTGCCGCACAACAATCGTTGGGAACAGAAGATCGCCGACGTCGTGGCGCGCCTTCGCTGCAATGCAAGCGGCCTGCCACCCATCAGGATTCCCGCTGCGCTCACCTGGGCCGAGGACAAGGCAGGATTCACGTTTGCGGAACAGCAGCGCACCGCAGTGCAAACGGCACTTGCTCAGAAATTCTCGATACTCACCGGAGGCCCGGGCACAGGAAAGACGACCATCGTTCGCGCGCTCGTTGAAATCCTGAAGGCCAAACGCGTCCGCGTCACGCTCGCCGCCCCGACCGGCCGCGCCGCGCAACGGCTCGCCGAAACCACCGGTGGCTTCGCCTCCACCATCCATCGGCTTCTGCGTTTCGATCCCGCCAAGGGCAGCTTCACCGTCAACGAATCGCATCCCCTGCCCACAGACTTCCTTGTCGTCGACGAGGCCTCGATGCTCGACACTCGCCTCGCCTCGGCCTTGCTACAAGCCGTGCCCGCCCGCGCCCACCTGCTTCTTGTGGGTGACACCGACCAGTTGCCCAGCGTCGGCCCTGGCAATGTGCTCAAGGACCTGATCTCCTCGGGGCTCGCCCCTGTCACCCGCCTTCAGGTGATCTATCGCCAGGAGGGACAGAGCGGCATCGTCACGACCGCACACGCCATCAACGCCGGCGATCCTACGCTGCCTCCCGCGGTCAGGCAGGTCGGCGACATCCCTCCTTGGAGCGATCTGAGTTTCGTCTTGTCCGACTCTCCCGAGGATACCCTTCAGAAGGTCATCCAGCTCTGCCACAGGTTCATCCCATCGCTCGATCAGAGGATCAATCCGATTCAGGATATCCAGGTGCTCGCGCCCATGCACAAGGGCCTTGTCGGCGTGGGAAACCTGAACTCACAGCTTCAATCCGTGCTCAACCCTGGCGCACGCGCGATAAAATGGGGCGGCCTCGAATTCAGGCCGGGCGACAAAGTAATCCAACTGCGCAACAACTACGACAAGGTTCTTTTCAACGGCGACATCGGCACCGTCAAGAAGGTAGATCCGGAAGCCGGGACCTTTTCCGCCATTTTTGACGGTACCACCCACGAGTTTACCAGGGGAGATTTGAGCGATCTCGCGCTCGCCTACGCCATCAGCATCCACAAATCACAAGGAAGCGAATTTCCCATTGTCGTGGTACCGCTCCTAAAGGGCCACTTCATGATGCTTCAGCGTAACCTGCTCTATACCGCCATCACCCGCGGCAGAAAGAAAGTTTTCCTTGTCGGTGAGCCGGCGGCCTACGGCATGGCCGTGCGCAACAATGAGGCCAGGCTTCGTATCACCCATCTCCGCGAAAAGCTTGCTGCCATCGTCCCGCGATCCCTGGCCGCCCGATACTGACCCATGAAGTGGACGAAATCAGGGACCGGATGCCACTGCGCCCGTGTTGCAATAACTCCGAGTACACGCCGTCAATCCGCAATCAGTCCGCACTTGGCGTCGGCACCCACGCCGCTACCATGGGTCAGACTATCCATGAAATCCGCCTTCTGGCTGGCCGCAGCCCTCGCTCTTGCCCTGGTAACTCTCCATGCGGAGACGCTTCCGGACGAACCGCCTGCAAAGGTCGCTGGCTTTACACACGTGCGCACGGTCGGCGGCATCCAGGAATATTCCCTCGACAAGAACGGCCTCCAAGTACTGCTCCTGCCGGATCACTCGGCCCCTGTGCTTACGTTCATGGTGACCTACCGCGTCGGCTCGCGCAATGAGGTGACCGGAACCACCGGTGCCACCCACCTCCTGGAGCATCTCATGTTCAAGGGCACCCCGAACCACAATCGGGAATCGGGCACCAGCCTGGACCAGTTTCTCGAAAGCGTCGGAGCCATTTCCAATGCGACGACCTGGCTCGATCGTACCAACTACTTCGCCAATCTTGGCAGTGAGCATCTGGAAAAAATCATCGAACTGGAGGCCGATCGCATGCGCAACCTGCGCCTTCGCGAGGAGGACCGAAAACCCGAGATGACTGTTGTGCGCAATGAATTTGAGATCGGCGAAAACAATCCGCTCCAGGTGCTCGATCGCGAAATCACCGCTGCCGCCTACGTCGCGCACCCGTATCACCACTCCACCATCGGCTGGCGCAGCGACATTGAGAACGTTCCGATCGAAAAGCTACGCGAGTTCTACAACACGTTCTACTGGCCCGACAATGCAACCGTCACGATCGTCGGAGATTTCCTGCCATCGACCGCACTCGCCTTGGTCGACAAATACTACGGCTCCTACCCGCACGCACCCAAACCCATTCCGGTCGTGTACACGGTCGAACCGGCGCAGACAGGCCCGCGCCGTGTAGTCAGCAAACTCGCCGGCCAACTCGGCATCGTCGGAATCGCGTACAAGACTCCCTCCGGGAGGGACCCCGATGCCGCAGCGCTCGCCGTCCTCGCCGCCATCCTCACTTCAGGAAAGAGCAGTCGATTCTACAAGGCGCTCACCGACAAAAATCTCACAGTAAACGTCCAGGGTGACGCCGGCATGTTTCACGACCCCTCACTTATCACGTTTTACGCATCCCTCGCTCCAGGAGCCAGCCACAGTCAGGTGGAAAAGGTCATGACCTCGGAAATCGAAACACTGAAAACGGGCGGGGTCACCGATACCGAAGTCAGCAGTGCCGTCAATCAGTTGCTCGCGGCCTCTGCCTTTGCCCGCGATGGTTCGTTTGCAATCGCGAGTGCGATCAACGAATTCATTGCCGCCGGCGACTGGACGCTGTTCGTCACGATCAACGATGCTCTGCGGAAGGTTTCGCCCGGCGACATCAAACGTGTCGCAAACCGCTACCTCCAGGAGGACCAAAGCACCACGGGCTGGTTTGTTCCCCTCGCAACCGAATCAAACCACGAGTGAATTCCGGCGGCTCTCGTTCCTTTCCATGAATTCGAATTTCTCCACGTCTCTGCTGACGCTTGGTTCAGCCCCATCGCTGACAACTTCAGCAAAGTCTTTTCGGGCTTCGGCAATGGCTTCATTGCTTTTTTTCCTGCAATTGCTCTCGCCGGCATTCAGCGCCGAGTCGGCATCCTCCATGGCCGCACACGCCATGCGGGCAAGGGTTGCGGGGATTGACCTTATTGCCTATCCGACCGGCGTGAAGGACGTGGTGACTCTACGCGGTTCTCTGCCCGCGGGCGATGTGCTTTCTCCGCGGTCGAATCCTGCAATCGCGACACTGACAGGTGCCATGTTGGACAAAGGGACCCAGCGTCAGGACAAGTTCGCCATCGCCAGCCGGCTCGAGGGTGTGGGTGCGCAACTCGCCTTCAGCGTTGACGAAACCATGCTCACCTTCAGCGGCAAATGCCTCCGGAAGGACCTCCCGCTGGTGATCTCGCTCCTTGCGGAACAGTTGCGAACACCGGCATTTTCCGACGAGGAATTTGCCAAGCTCAAGAACCAGCTCACAGGCAACCTCCAGCGCAATCTTGAGCGCACGGATTTTCGCGCCAATGAGGCATTCGTGCGTTCGATCTATCCGGAGGGCCATCCGAACCACGCATCTTCCACTTCGGAATTCATCAAGGCCATTTATGCCGCCACGCTCCAGCAGGTTCGCGACTTTCACGCCGCCTGGTACGGTCCGGACCGGCTTACACTCGTCGTGGTGGGCGACGTCGATGTGAATCGGTTGCAGGAGGAGGTTCATCACCATTTTGACGGATGGCGCGGCGGCAGGCCTCTCCCCACATTCACGAAGGCGTTTGAGGCGAGCCAGCCTCGGGAAGAGACGGTTCAGATGGCGGACAAGACAAATGTCAGCGTAATCCTGGGCCAGGCGACACGTCTCCGTTATACTGAACCTGATGCACTCGCGCTGCGCGTCGCCGCCGCCGTGCTCGGCAGGGGCTTTACCGGACGCCTGATGGCCACGGTCCGTGACAAGGAGGGACTCACCTACAGCATCGGCTCAGCGGTCACCAACGATGCCTTTGCGGACGGCGATTTTCGCATCTACGCCGAATTCAATCCTTCTCTCCTGGAGAAGGGCATCTCTTCCACGAAACGCGAACTCCGGAACTGGTACGATCGCGGAATCACGTCCGCGGAATTGGAGCGGGTGAAAAAGGACCTCGTCGGCGCGTTCAAGGTCGGCATGGCGACGACCAAGGGCCTTGCGGATTCGATTCTGATCTCGGTACATCGGGGTTATGGCGTCGATTGGCTCGATCGCTACCCCGCGATGATCGGGGCACTGACACTCGAACAGGTGAATGAGGCCATCAGGAAACACCTCAATCCCGATCGCATGACCTTGGTCGAGGCGGGCACGGTGGGCGCCACTCCCAAGCCCTGATGATCGGTCCCATTCGCTCCTTTACCAGGCTGTACGCGTGACTCTTGCTTCAAGCGAAGCGACGGATTGGGGATCGAATTCGGTCAGGAAATCAAGCCCCGTCAGTTGTTCGATCGCATCGATCGAGCTGCCATAGGCGGCAAGCGGAGCGCCCGTGTCGGGTTCCTGCGGGAAGACGAAAGACTGGGCCCGAAGGCGGCCCTCGACCTCGTCCAGAACGATCATGAAGAAGCGTTCCGGAATCGCCACGCGCCGCGACAACCTTGCGGGCTTGCTGGAAAAGATCGGTCCACAGAATACCCAGACCTCTCCATAGCGCGCGGGATAGTTGATCGCGACGCGCTGCTCGAGATCCTTCCAGAGTCCCGCATTGAGCACATGCGATTGCGGAACAACATTCGACATCAGGAATGTCTCCCGTTGTGCAGCCTGTCCAAAGCGGGTCGCAATCGCAAAGTTTGGAGCCAGATGTCCGCGATCGTAGTGACTCTTCCGATACGCATCCGGTGAGACCTTCGCCATCGTACGCAGATCCGTTTCAAAATTCTCCGGGCGTGGTGGCGGGGGCTTCAGATGATCCAGGTCCTGGATGCGATACGCCGCCCAAACCGGGCTGCCCAGCGTTTCATTATATCCGACGACGTAGGCCGAATTCAGGAGAACCCGGATCGTTCCGTGGGAAAACGTTGTTGCCTGCGGCAATCCCCCAATGGCCAGTCGGCGATCTCCGTTCCATTGAAGCACGCCCGTCGAATCACCTCCATAGTACAATTGCCACAGGTCCCAGACCACCTCCACCGGGGATACGTGTTTTCCGGCGACAAAGGCGTTGTGAACAAGCTGCGCCACCTCGCGCTGCCGCCCGTCAGGCTGCACCAGGTACCAGCCGCCCAGCGCACCTAGCGCGACAAGATTGAGCAAGAGAAAGGCTTTCCCCAACCGGAATAGCCTTACCCATCCGCGCAGCGTAAGTCGTCCGGCCATTACGCCCGTCCCAGTTTCCGGATCGCCCTGTTGATAGCCGCCGGGTCACAGGCAGTCGGATCATATTCAGGCCCAACCCAACCGCGCCACTCACGCTGAAGTTCGGTTCCGTCCGCGGCCAGAGCCTGGAGCATGGCATGATATGCCCTTGTGCTCCCGCAATCCTCGGGAGGGCCCGCGCGCTCCCCTGCAATGCAGACGGGAAGGCGCCCCCCCTTTTCCGGCACATGTTCCTTTTCAACCGTCAGCTCAACCATCCAGCCCTCTCCAAAATGGTAGCGGTAGAGGAAATGCTTCACCCCCATGACATCAACATCACGAAGGGTGAAATCGCGATCGTCCTCAATGATCATTTCTTCCCGGCGGAGGGGATTTCCATATCTCCCCTCGCCTATCTGAAAACTGTGAGTCTGATAGTCGTACCAGTCGAAGGCGATCTGCAGGATTTCATGCAGCCGCGAAAGCCACATCCCCTCCCGCACGCAAAAGCGCCGCCAGATTCTGGGGCGGCATCCGACCACAGTCGCATGAAGCTGAAGCGCCCTTGCGTGACTCCGCCTTTCCAATCGCCGACTGCCATCCTGAAGACCGATCATTTCTCGGATCCTCGGAATGAAAACCCTGTTCCTCAATCTCCAAAGCTATCCAACCGTTACATCCCTCGATGCTGCGATGGTCCGGAGCCACGTACCCGAGATTGATCTGGCGGATCGCAAAAGGGCCGCAGGGGGATGCAATGCTCCAACCTCGCATCCCCCTCAAAACCGACACTTTCAGCGCTTTCCAGGCACCTCAGAAACGCAGCTTGATGTAGCCCTCCAGGCGAAACGGCAGCTCCGCAAACACGAGCTGGCTGCCCGTATAGGCATCTCCATTGTGGATCCAATTGCGCTCGTTCGTGACATTCAAAAGGTCAAGGTTCGCTGTCCAACGTTTCGTTTCATACGAGAGCGAGAGATCGATCAGCACCTGGTCGCGGATCATCCATTCCTTGTCAAGATTGCCCGCCTGCTCGCTTTGCCAGGTAACCGTCGCTCCTGCCCCCATGCCGTTCCGCCAGCGATAGCGCACGCTGCCATTGAGAAGTGTATCTGGAAAGCCCAGCAGCGGCCAGTCGCCAGTAGGCACCTGATTCGCATAGGGATCAAATTCCCCGACTGCCGTGCCCTTCCCGCCTGGACCTCGCCCAGCGGCGTACGCCGAATACAGGGATCGTCCACCGAGTTGAAACGGCCGGGACTGCAGATAGCGACCGTTCTGAAACGTGGCGTTCGCCGTCAACTGCAGGTGCGCATTCGGCTGATAGACCGTTTCGAGTTCGATGCCACGCACCTGAATGTTGTTCTTTCGTCCACCAAGGGAAACGCGAGACCGCGTCTGATCAAAAGCCGTCGCCGTGGTGTATAGCCTGTTCTCAAACCACGACGCCTTGGCGCCGACCTCGAAGAGTTCGGAGAGATTGCGAAAATCCTCACGGTTGATCTGTCCATCCGGCGTGTTAAGGATCACCCCGCCGCCCGTCACATTCCCCAACGCCGAGCGCATGCGGTTGTGCGTCGCGTAGGCAGCGATACGGGGACTCAAACGGTAGCTCAAGCTGTAGGCCTGGGAAAAGGCATCCACCGTTTCAGCATCCCGAAACGGAATCCCGGAGGCGTTTGCAAGGGGATCCCTCGCACGCGCAAAAAAAACATCCTCACGCCACCCGATTGTGGCGGAAAGGTCTGGTGCGAGTTGAATATCCTGCTGCCAGAAGACGGACGGATTCAGCGTCTCGCTGCGCACCGTCTCCGGACTGTCGTAGCTCGCGGGAAAGAACTCGCGCCCACCGGGTCCCATGAAACCTTCAAAATAGGAATTTCCATAGCTCGCCCTTTCGTTAAACACGCGCAGCGGATTCGTGATGTCGAAGTTGTAGAAGTACTCATTGAAGTAGTTCGTGAAGCTCCTACGGCCCTCGTAGCGGACACTGGCTCCCGCTATCACCTGCTGAGGCATGCGCAGCAGTGAAAAGCTGCCATGCACCTCGCTGCGGTTCTCGGCGGTATCCTGCGTCACGTATTCGGCATATTCGAACTGGTGAACCCGGCGACGGTTCACGTGTTCATACAGCGTGCGGTTGATCAGCGTCAGGCTCGGCGAAACAACGCGGGTGGCAACCACCTGCCCACGAACCACATTGGCATTTGAGAAATCGCCCTTTGAAAAGAGCGTCGCATCCCGCGGAAGGATCACAGAACCCGTGGCCGGTATGGGTCCGGGATAGGGCGACAGGTCCGCTGAGTCGCCGGTGTAGTAGCGCCCGGAGTCAATCAGCTCCTGGGTGGGTCGGTTCACCCCAAGGATTTCAGGAGCCGCCTGCCAGAGGTATTGAACGACAAAATCGAGTTGCGTCCCTTCGTCAGGTTTCCAGGTCGCGGCCGCAAACGCATCCAATCGATCGTCGCGCACATCGTTCCTCCTGAAATACGTCTGCCCTCCCTTTCCCTCGAGGCTGACGCGCCACGCGACGTGATCGTTCGCGGGTGCGGTCGCATCGATCTGCACCGAACCGTTCAGGAAACTGGAATCACCAGGCGCCCATGTGCCCACCCGGGTCGTGATCACCGTTGAGGCACCCGAGAACTGCGGCTTTTTGGTCACATAGTTGACGTAGCCGCCCTGAAAATATCCCGCACCAAAAACGGCCGACCCCGGACCGCGCACAAGGTCGACCGCCTCAACGCCGTTGAACGACGGGAAGTAGCCATAGAGGTTGTAGCTGAGGCGCTGCCCATTGAGATAGGTTTCCGCGGTGTCACCCCGAAGATTCGGCACGGTCGTCTTGCCGTAGCTCGCCCCCGCGTAGCTTCCCGGCGAATACAGCAGGATCTCCCGCACCCCGTGGATCTGGCGCTCATTAAACAGCGCGGTCGTCAGCGTGCTGACCGAACGCGGCGTCGCGAGCAGGTCGCGGGAGTCGCCCAATACGGAGGAAACCTCGCGTGTGAGCGGATTGATGGATTGCTCCACCGGAAGACCGGTCACCTGGAATTTTTCCAAGGTGACCACGCTTTCGGAGGAAGTCTGGCCGATGAGGCCGCTTTCGCTCGCCAGGCTGGCGAGAGTTATGAGGAGGATTCGTGTCGGGAGTCGCATTTTTGAAAATGCCCGACCCAAATCGGACTCCCGGGAGATGGATTAAGGCCGCGCCCGTTGGCGCAACCTCGCTTGTTTCCTTCGCCGGTATGATCCGTTTCAGGTTCAAAGGGTCGAGCGGCCGAACGTACCGCAATCTCAGTCCTCCGCGGAGGACACCCCTACGAGCAGCCCTGTGAAAATCCCGATCGCTCCCGTTACGCAAGCAAAAGTTTTGAACGCCAAGAGCTGGACTCACGGCCTTCGAACTGCAAGCGCCTATCTTCGCCGCAGCAGGTCACCTCACCGTCGCCTCGGCAATCGTGTCATCATTTCGTGAGGTTCAAACAGGCGCCTCCCCAATCACGCGTGTATCACGAACGCTTTCGAGAGCCTACTCCGGCAGAGCGAAGGCGACGTAGGCATCTCCTGACTTTGTGCCCATCTTCCCGCCGCCTGCGGCAATGACCACGTATTGTCGACCATTCACCGCATAGGTCGCTGGTGTTGCGTAGCCGCCTGCGGGAAGTGATGTTTCCCACAGCAGATCGCCGGTCTTGCGGTCGAAGGCGCGGAACTTTTCATCCTTCGAGGCTGCGATGAAGATCAAATCACCTGCGGTGACGAGTGGACCGCCATAATTTTCCGTACCCGTCGGAGCAATCCCAGCGGCAGTGAGCTCCGGCAATTCGCCGAGCGGCCGACGCCAGAGATACTCCCCGGTGTTGAGATCGATGGCATTGAGCGTGCCCCAGGGGGGCTTGATCGCGGGGTAACCGTCGGCATCGAAGTAACGATTGTATCCCGTCGTCGTGTAGGGAATGTCCGCCAGAACCATCTCCTCACCGGTTGGCTCCTGCTTGCTCGCCGCTTCGTTGCGTGCCTCCGCCCTGGGTGCATGGGGCACATCAAGGAGGTAATCAACAAGGGCCTCACGCTGCGCAGCGCGGAGGAAACCGAACGCGGGCATCATTCCTTTTCCTCCGCGAAGAATTGTGGAGACCGCATCACGATTCGTACGCTGTGAAAGTCCAACAAGGCTCGGGATGTTCCCCGCGGGATTGCCCTGCCGGTCGGGGCCGTGACAGCTCATGCAGAGTTGCGTATAGAGAATCCGCCCTCCATCCGCCCCTCCCGGCCGCGCGGGAATCATCTGGAGAATCCATGCCATCTCGCTGCTGTTTACGTAAAGAATGCCTTCGGGATCGACCGCCGGCCCGCCCCACTCGGCACCGCCGTCAAATCCGGGCAGAACAATCGTGCCCCGTTCGCTCGGTGGGGCAAACGGAACATGAGGATCGAGTTCGCGCACGCGCTGCAGCACCGCGGCATGCGCCGCAGGCGTGCGATTCGTGACTTCGTCCTCGGTGAACTGCTGCCGTGCAAAGGGCGCCGGTTTCAAAGGCACCGGCTGCGTTGGCCAGGTTGCCTCACCCTTGAGTTTCGTCTGTGGAACCGGACGCTCCTCCCACGGGAAAAGCGATTCGCCGGTGTCCCGATCAAAGGCCCACACATGGCCGGATTTGGTCACCTGCACCACCGCATCAACCAGTCGTCCGTCGCGGCGCACCTGACACAGCACCGGTGCAGCCGGAGGATCGCGGTCCCACAGGTCATGATGGGTGAACTGGAAATGCCATCTGCGCTCACCGGTGAGCGCATCGAGCGCGAGAAGGCAGTTCGAAAAGAGATTGGTCCCTTTTCGGTTGCCTCCCCAGAAGTCGAAGGACGCCGAGCCCGTGGGCACGAAAGCAAGCCCACGCTTCTCATCGATGGCGATGCCCGCCCAGTTGTTGGCGCCACCAATCTTCTTCCATGCACCTTCGGGCCAGGTGTCATGACCGAATTCGCCCGGGTGCGGGATCGTATGAAAGATCCAACGGAGCTTTCCGGTTCGAACATCATAGGCGCGGATGTGACCCGGTGCAGCGGGCCCGGGTCCCTCACCAACCCGCGTTGATACAATAAAAACATCCCGATAAACGGCACCCGGCGAGGTACCTACAAGGAAAAGCCCGCGCACATCCCGGCCCAGACCTTCAAACAGATCTACACGCCCGCCTTGACCGAAACTTTCGATCAGGTGCCCGGTCTTCGGGTCGATCGCGCAAATGTTGCTTCCCGCCGTGTAGAAAATGCGGCTCTCATTTCCTGCACTCCAGTACGCAAGGCCCCGGTTCACTCCTTTCCTGGAGGTGGAATCCTTGCCGTTGGCAAAGGGATCGAATCGCCAGAGTTCACGGCCTGTGCCGGCATCGAGCGCAAACAGGTTGAGCTGCGGCGTTGTTCCGTAGAGCACGCCATCCACGATCAGGGGATTGCATTGAATCTGCGTGTTCTTGGCGACATCGCCCGCGCGGAAAATCCATGCGGGTTTCAGCTTCGCGACGTTTCCCCGATTGATGGCTGAAAGGCGGGAGTAATGCGTGCCTTCAACTCCCAGGTAATGGGGCCAATCGGCTGAACTCGAGGCCAAACTGCGGACGGGATTCCAAGTGACGGTCGTCAGCATCAGGGCCAGCAGGAATGTCGATTTGTGTGGAAGAAGGTTAGCGTTCATTCAGGGGTGGAAGTCGAGGAAGACTGTCCGTCGCGACGGTCTGGGCTCAATTCAGTTCTTCACCGGGGAACGGCAGATTGCCATGCGCGGAGCGCGGGGGTTTCGGCGGCACATGATACTGGGAGCGCAGCCGCGTGAGTTCCGCCTTCAGGTCCTTGATCACCTTGGCATAGGACGGATCGGAAATGAAATTGATCGTTTCCAGCGGGTTGCGCTTCAGATCGTAGAGTTCCCAGTCGTCAACATCGCCGTAGTAGTGCGCCAGTTTGTAACGCTGCGTGACAACCGCTTCATGCGGTCGAACGCGGTTGGGTGTCGGGAATTCGTAGAAATGGTAGTAGAAACTGGTGCGCCAATCCTTCGGATGCTCTCCGCGCAGGAGTGGCATGAGGCTGCGGCCCTGCATGTCAGCAGGTGCCTGCACGCCCGCCGCATCCAGCAGCGTCTGCGCAAAATCCAGGACCGAAACAATGTCGCCATTGGTGCTGCCTGGTCTGACCTTGCCTGGCCAGCGAAGGACAAACGGCGTGCGAAGCGACTCCTCCAACACCCACCGTTTGTCGTACCAGCCGTGCTCACCCATGAAAAATCCCTGGTCGCTGGCGTAGATGACGATTGTGTTATCCGCGAGGCCTTCCGCTTCCAGGGCGGCCAGCAGGCGACCGACATTGTCGTCGATCCCTTTCACGGTTCCGAGATAGTCATGCATGTAGGTCTGGTACCTCCAGCGCACCAGATCCCGCCCGGTCGGTGCCGCCTTGCGGAAAGCCGCATTGCGCGGACCAAAG
This sequence comes from Verrucomicrobiota bacterium, assembly GCA_014584295.1. Taxonomy (GTDB): domain Bacteria; phylum Verrucomicrobiota; class Verrucomicrobiia; order Opitutales; family Opitutaceae; genus UBA6669. The sequence continues at coordinate 58,623 of JACTNC010000018.1, read as the reverse complement.
TAGGCATCCCAAAGGGCCCGTTGCTCCGGATCCAGGGACGGAGGCGGGACCAGCTTGGCGAGGCGTTCATTGAAGGTCTTCGCAAGATTCAAATCTTGATCCCGCCAAGCGAGGCCACGACCGTTGCCATAGATATCGAAAAGGGTTTCCGGCTCGGGATACACCCGACCCTTGTCCCAATTGAGATCGCGCATGGCCGGCGACCATTCCCCGTGGGGCGCCTTGTTCTGGACCATCATGAGGAACGGCTTCGTCTTGTCCCTCTTCTTGAGCCACGCGATCGACTCATCGGTGATAATGTCGGTCACGTACCCCTTGAACGTCACCTTCTCTCCGTTCCGGATCATCGGCGGATTGAAATACTGACCCTGGCCCGGAAGGACCTCCCAGAAGTCAAATCCGGTGGGATCGGAGACAAGGTGCCACTTTCCAACAAGCGCTGTTTGATAGCCTGCCGCGAGCAGAAGCTTGGGAAACGTGGTCTGACTTCCGTCAAACCTGGAGTTGGTGTTGTTGTAGAATCCATTGAGGTGACTGTATTTTCCAGTCAGCACCGTCGCACGGCTCGGGCCACAGAGAGAATTTGTCACGAGGCACCGATCGAATCGTATGCCTTCGCGAGCGATTCGATCGATGTTCGGTGTGTTGATCAGATGGCGTTTCTCTCCATAGGCGCTGATCGCCTGCGTTCCATGATCGTCAGAGAAGATGAACAGGATGTTTGGTCGGGAAGCCGCTGCCGACGCGATTGCCGCGGTGGAGAGCAGGCATGCAAGGAGTCGGAGGCACATGGCGGTCTCAGTACTGGGCAAAGGTGGGATCAAAATGCGCGATCAACGCCCCAAGCGCCATGGAGATGTAGTACTCGAGGTAGGATTTCTGCCAGTGTGACTTTGCCATTGTCCAGCGCGGCCGGAGCTCGGCCAGGTACGGGCGCGCGGGTTCGCCCGCAAGTTCAAGAATGCGGGCGGCATGGAGCGCCGCGTTCAGATCGCTACCCAGAATTTCATGTACGAGTATCTCAGCCGCTGCCTTGGCATCATTCGTCGCCAGGAGTGCACCGGCCGCCTCGACGCGGACTGCCGCGGAGGAATCGTTGAGAAGCGGCAGCAGCTCCTTTCGTGAGTCGCGTGCCGCCTTCTTGTTGGCGGAAACCCCGACGGCCGCCCAATAGCGGACAATGCTGTTGGCGTCTGTCAGAGACCTACGCTGGTCCGCCGCTGCCCCGGGATCGCCAACCATGCCTGCGATCTTGAGGATGCGTTCCAGCGGATAATCGTCGCCCTTGCGCACCCACGTGTAAGGCGAGCTTCCACCCGTATGATGCATCACCTCTTCCTCGGAGACAAAGGACGCATCCCGAATCTCGATCAGCCAGTCGTGCAAGGTGGTGCGCATCCGCTTCAGCACCGCGCGATGAGCAGGGTCGCCAGCGAGGTTCTTGAGCTGATAGGGATCGGCTTGCGTATCGTAGAGCTCTTCAAGCGGTCTCGTCGGAGCGAGCCATGCCGTGGGCCCCTTGCCCAGCCTGCCCGCAGCAGCCTCGGCGAGCAGTTCGACACGAAACGGACTCGTGTCGGAATAGGATTCAGGAGAACCCCACGAAAGATGGGGGCGGTAGTTGCGGATGTAGAGCCAGCGCGCATCACGAACCGAGCGCGCCGTATCGAAAGCCTCATCCACGCGGTCGCGCGCCCCAAACACATACTTGCGGGGAGTCTTCGCGGCCTCACCGAGAAAAGCGCTTCCCTGGAAGTGCTCGGGAATTGGGATGCCCGCCAGGCTCAGCAACGTAGGTGCAAAGTCCACAAACGAAACCAGGCGATCCACCGTGCTGCCGGGAGCTCCGCGCGCAAAGCGTTCCCACTTCTCGGGAAAATGGATCAGCAGCGGCACATGCATCCCGGAATCGTAGAGGAGCCGTTTGCCCCGAGGCATGCCCATGCCGTGGTCCGAGTAGTAGAAGACGATCGTATCGTCGGCCAGACCGTCGGCCTCAAGCTCACGCAGGATCGCTCCGACCTTGTGGTCCATGACAGCGATGCAATCGTAATAACGCGCCATGGCCTTCCTTGAGGATGGAGTGTCCGGATAAAACGGAGGTACCATGACCGTGGCGGGATCCGTGCGCTCGCCGGGAGCAAGCTGGCTCGCAATCTCACGCTCAAACTGCTCCTCCGGCCATGCGCTTGTGCGCGACTGGTGCGTGTCCATGATGTTGAACACCGCCATGAACGGCTGGCTGGGCGCACGATTGCGCCAATGCGCCTTCTCGCTGCACTCATTCCACCACTCGCGCACATACCGCGCCTCGTCCTTCAGATTGTAGTCCGTCTTGACGTTGTTAGTCGTGTAATATCCCGCCTTCCGCAGATAGCCGGCATATCCCTCGAATCCCTCCGGCAGCAAGAATTCGCAGCGCAGGTGCGGATTGCCGAGCGAGTTTGCGCACACCCCCGTGATGAGGGTTGCGCGCGACGGCGAGCAAACCGGCGCGGCCGAAAATGCCCGCGTGTAGCGCACCGCCGACCTAGCCAGGGCATCGATGTTCGGCGACCGCGCCGTTTGGTCCCCATAACATCCGAGGTTCGGACTCATGTCCTCATTCGTAATCCAGAGGATGTTCGGCCTGTCAGCCGCGCGCAGCGGCGCAATCGAGACCGGCATGAGACACCACAGCGCGACAAGAGTGCTGGCGATCAATTTCATGGGTAAAGTGGCTTTGGCATCTGAAGCTGGTGGAGGCCGGGTAAAGTCATCTGAAAATCCTTCGCGATGCCGCCCCGGACAAATGTCCTGTAGCTTTTCCTGTAAAGCAAATCCTGTGATCAGCGTCCCGGCTCTATGCGCTCGCCCAGCATGCTGCCTCCGTTTGTCCGCAGAAATGAAGAAGCGCGCAGAAGGTTCTCATTACGTCAGCCCATCCGGCCTCCATTCCTGATCGCGGCGATCGTCAAGCTGTGACGTCGCCAAACGTGGGGCGTTCACATCACTAGGTCGCTTCTCGTAGCATGCGGTGGGGGACCGCTGCGCCAGCTTGCGATTCTAAGCACCGGCATAGCCTCCATGCCGAGCGTTGATAGCGACAGCAACGTGGGCACACTGATCGATCCGCGAAGTCGCTCATTGGCTGATACTCCCGAGTAATCAGCCATTGGGGAATTCAGCCTGAAACGACTCCAATCGCCTGAACTTTGCAGGCTTCAATCTCCGGCGCCCGCAGCCTCGGCTCCGAACAATTCCCACGCAGCGTCAGAAAAGGAGGAAAGGCGTCAGAGAGGACATATTCGCCGCTCGATTCAGCCTTCATACCCGCTTTTTCAAATGATAAGGCCATGGCGGTGCTTGCTCATCCCCGCTTCGAAAGCACTCCATCATCGACTCAAGAATGCCCTTGCCTGCGCTTACCCATTCAAGGTGATCGCAGGGATCTGATCTTCCCGTTGTGAATCATATCGGTCAGCCGGCGATGCCAGGCAACATCGCGCCACATCCCTCGAAACTGCGGCCCGCAGAAATTGCTCGTGGCCATTGCCACCCAGCATTCCGTAGCCGTGGCCCAGCGTACGCCCAAATCGCACAGTTCCTTTACCCAGTCCCAGTTCAATAGCGGCCAGTCTTTGTAATCCACGATTCCCCAGCATTCCGTGCAGATCAACGGCTTGCCGCTGACACGCGACCACTCAGCCATTTGGTTGATGCCATATTCGAGGCGCGACTGCCAATGGAGCGGCTTGGAGCGATACAGCCGTTCGCCATTTGCCACAAGATTCTCGTAACCCTTTGAGTCGAATCGATCAAAATTATAGCCAACCTGCTTGTAGAAATCACTGAACGTGGTCATCCAAACATGCGGATCCAGGACGTCGTGGAATGACACGTCCTGCTGCTTCCAGGTGTCCAATTCGCTGCCAAACGAGAAGGTATAGCTGAACTGCGGATAGGCTTTCCGGACAATGGCAATCGAATCCCGCATCCATCGTTCACCTTCAGGCGTCGCGCGCTTGAATCCCGGAGGAAGAAAGTGTCTGGCTGAAAGGGGAAATTCATTGCACAGATCCACGTAGAGAACATGGCGGCGCAGTTTCGGCTCAATCGAATCAAGAGCGGCAATCCATATGCGACCCATCTCTTCGGGCGAAGTGATTTTCATCCGGATGTCATCCACATCCTGACGGAACCACGTGGAGAGGCCAACCAGGAGTCCGCGCTCGCCGCACTTGGCAATGAATTCGTTCAGCTCCGGTTGCACGCGCACACGGTTTCGCGCAGGACTCCCCCAGTCTTGATTGTTCCAATTGGGGAGCAGTTCCCATTCGCGCTCGGCATCGGCCGCGATCAAGTGCGGATAAACATCAATACGCAGGGCATCATATCCACGCAGCTTGAGCTCGTCGAGCGCGTGGTCCCAGTCTTCATAACCCGCGCCCGGCCAGCGGCGTTCGAGCCAGGAGAAGTCCCACATCGTTATCGCCAACGGTCGCGTAAGCCGATGACCAGAGAGGGTCACCCCGCCCGTTCTGGCGGCGGGTTGAGCAGCGAAAATGCGTGGCGTGACAGCCGAACCGAGCACAGTCGTCGCCGCCAATGCCAATCCGGACTTCAGCGCGTCGCGCCGGGTAAGTTGAGAGTCGTGTTGTGAGTTCATCAGAATATTTCTAGCCGAATGGAATGGCTCATGCCGCGATCCACCTCGCCCAATGTCGGTCATTGATTTCTGGAAGTGCCAGGAACCCGTTGAGGGACACGGTCCGTCAACAAGAACCGCAGTACCGAAAAGCAAACAGGTTGTTGGAAAATGGTCGAATTGCTCTTGGAGTAAGGTGTCATCGGGAGGACTCGATGACTTTGCCGGGGATTGGCCCATAGTCCCAAAATCCCTCCACCATGCTCAACGTCTTTTTTGAAACCCTTTTCTCTCTATTGAATCAGATCAGAAACAGCTCCTGAGCCAATTCCATAATGCAGATTTTCAAGATTCTCGGCCAAGCGGCGTGAGCCCTCTCAGTTCCTGCGCCATGCCAATGACTGGTGGCGAACGATATTCATTGAGTCGAGCGCCCCCCAACTTTCGGAGGATGGACAAATCCGTTGACCATCCCATGTCTCGATTTCCAATGTGTTCAATGAAGCGTCCTCAATTGCATCTTTCGGCAAGTGATTGAGCCTGTATCATCCCTCCCAGGTTCACCCGGATGAACTCCATCACGGATGATTTCCGCGACAGATGCCGCGGGCTTACCAGCCGCCCACAGTCGGATACCAATCGGGACGGCGGGGATCTTGATGGAAACGGGCATAGTAGTCTCCCTTTTCCTCGTAGTATTTCTCATATCGCCGCATCTTCTCCTCGTCGAGTTTCACACCAAGTCCAGGGCCGGTCGGCACTGCCAGACTGCCGTCAACATAGCGCATGGGACCTCCCTCGATGATGTCGTCGGTAAGATAGTGATAATGCGCGTCACCGGCAAAGGTCATCTCGGGGATGGTGCTCGCCGTGTGCAGCATCGCGGCCAGTTCGATTCCGAACTCGGCTCCCGAGTGCATGGCAATACCGAGATTGAAGATGCGACAGAAAGCGCAGAGATCCTTCACTCCGCGCGGTCCCTCCCAATAATGAAGATCGGTCAGCACGATGTCGACCGACCCAAGCTTGATGGCTGGTGCCAGGTCATCGAACCGCGCGGGATACATGTTGGTTGCGATCGGGATGCGGACCTGCTGGCGGACCGTGGCATTGCCGTTGAGCCCCCATGATGGGTCCTCGAAATATTCAAGTCCCAACGGTTCGAGACGACGGCCAATTCTGACAGCGGTCGGAACAGACCACACGCCATTTGGATCAATGCGCAGGCCGAATTGAGGGCCGAGGCGCTGGCGGCAGAGTTCGAGCACCCGGGCCTCCTCGTCAGGCTCCATGACGCCCGCCTTCAGCTTCATCGCGCGGACGCCGAGCGTGTGATGCAGCTCTTCGCACCAATCGGCGAGATCCTCCGCACGGGTGTCATCGCCTCCGCCTGGCCGATCGTAACGCCAGAAAAGGTAGGCGATCATCGGAATCCGATCACGGACAGCCCCGCCAAGCAGATCGCTCATCGGTCGATTGAGGGCCTTGCCCTGGATGTCAAGACAGGCCATCTCGATCGCCGCGTAGAGGCGCGCGTTCGACATGTAGTAGATCGATCGGAGCACCTTGAGCTTGATGACCTCGAGGTGAAACGGATCGAGGCCGAGCACGCGCGGCTTCAGCTTTTGCAATGCGCCCCGCTGGTCCCCGCCACCCACTTCGCCGAGCCCGGTGATTCCTTCGTCAGTGACGAGTTCCAGGATGGTACGGAGAAAGTAGCCGGGGTGCACGCCTGTATTGTGCCGCAGCTGGCAGGTAAGTGGTATCGCTACACAACGAACCCTTAGGTCGACAATTTTCATGAACGGGACGGCAGTTGAGGTTCAGACAGTTCGTGGTGACGGGTCTTCATCCACATAATCGCGCAGAAAATATTTTCGAAGGGCGATAAAAAGTATGACGGCGCCAAGAGCATAGACAATGGCCAGCCAAGAGAGACCTACTCCCAGATCGATGTGCTGTTTGACGTAGCCGAGCAGCATCGGTGACGTGGCGCCGACCGTGAAGGCACAGGAAAGCATCACACCGGTGGCCGTTGAGCGATAACGCAGAGGTATGACGTCGAAGAGCGTGGCGAAGAGGTTGGAGTCGTAGAGTCCTCGGAAAAGTCCAAATCCGGCAAGCGCCACATAGACTATCGTCAGAGAGGGCGAGGCTCCAATCAGCCAGATGCAGGGAGCTCCGAGTGCGAGGCCCAGGATTTCAATCTCCAGACGGATCGATCGACGCCGTGTTGCCATTCGATCCGAGACCCGGCCACCAACCATGACGCCGAGAAACGCAAAAATGTGATGAATCAACATCGCATGCAGCGCCGCGTCCTTAAGAGGCATATGGAACTTCTCATAAAGGAAGGTCGGCATCCACGTGATCCAGCCAACGCTGACAAACACCATTCCCCCAAAGGCGAAGCTAAGAAAATACAACGTAGGCGTTTTGAGGATGGTCCGAAGCGCCTCACGAAGTTTGACCGGCTCGGGAGCAACCGCCTCGCTGGCGACGGCGTCGCGGTGCTCGTTGCGCAGACGAAACGCCACGATGACGGCAAGCAAAATGCCCAATGAACCAAAGGCGTAAAACGTCGTTCGCCAGCCGTGCTGCTCGCCTATCCAGGCCGCGATCCAGCTGCTCGCCACGACGCCGATGTAGAGCGAAGTCTGGTGAATGGCCATGGCCTGTGCACGGGTGTCGCGATGGTAATGGCCGATGAGCGAGTTGGCCGCCGGGTAATAGAACGACTCGCCCACCCCCGTGGCCACGCTGCGGAAGACGATCAGCGCAATCAGTCCGCCGCTGATTCCGGTGAGCAGCGTGCCGATGCTGAAGGTGAGCAGGCTCAGGCAGACAATCCACTTTTTCGCCACGAAATCTCCGAGGCATCCAGCCAGGGGAACAAAAACTCCGTAAAGCAGCGTGAAGGTTGTGGCCACCAGTCCCAGTTGGACGTCACTCAACTTCAGGTCAGCTTTGATGAGCGGCAGCACAGCACTGTAGATCTGCCGGTCGCCTTGATTGAGGAAATAGGCGATCCAGAGAAGAAGCAGCAACTCCCACTTGTAGCTGTTACGAAGGCGACTCATCAGGATTTTCCTTGGTCGGGATACGGGAGCGGAATCGGGGTCAGAGCAGCATGCCGCCATCGACATAGATGGTGGAGCCGGTCATGTAGTCACTCTCGCGCGAGGAAAGGAGCACAACGGCGCCGACGATGTCCCCGACGTCGCCGATGCGGCGTGATGGGATCCTGGCGAGCACCTTTTCGCGATAGGCAGGATCAGCGAGCACGTCGCGGTTTTGATCAGTGAGAATGGCGCCCGGCGAGACGCTGTTCACCTGGATGCCGTGTTCGGCGAGTTCGAAGGCGAGGGACTTCGTCAGGAGCTTCAAGCCGCCTTTGGTGATCGTATAGATTGACTTGTCGCGCAGCGGTCGCTCGTCGTGAACGCTGGAAATATTGATGATCTTGCCACGACCTCGCGGCACCATGGTTCTGGCCACTGCCTGGGTGAGAAAGTAGATGCCCTTGAGATTGACCTCGAGGGTCTCATCCCAAGCCTCGGGCGTGGCCTGGAGAAACCCCTGACGACGCGCGCGAGCCGCGTTGTTCACGAGGACATCCAATGGCCCGAAGTTTTCCTCAGCTGCAGAGACGAGGCGCGAGTGGTGAGAAAGATTCCCCACATCGGCTTCCACCGCAATGGCCCGCCCCCCGCCAGCGCGGATTGTCGCAACGGTAGCCTCCGCATCTGCAGCGTCAGACAGGTAGTTCACCACGACGGCTGCACCTTCACAGGCGAGACCGATGGCCAAGGCCCGACCGATGCCTCGTGAGGCACCGGTGACCAAGGCGATCTTATTTTCGAGGCGTCTTGAGCTCATGATAGGCCTGTAACCCGCCGGCGATGGGGAACCATTTCGAAAGGCACGGTCCGTGCTGCACAAAGGAGTCGAACGGCAAGAGTGCAATCACGTTGGCGCTCTCCACCTGGTCGCCAACCCGGCAGATGGGAGTTTCAAGGGGCATGGTGGAACCGATGCGGCAGGGTTCAGAACTGCACCAACCATTCATTGGACAAGCCGGGGCGAAGCGTGAAGGTACGCTTCAAGGTACGGCCTTCAGCTTTGACCGTGATCGTGTAGTCCCCGTGGAATCCGCGGAACGTGGCGGCGCCCCGGCCATCACTCTGCAGTTCGAGCGCGGTCCGCCACTCGTGATTGATCAGCTGGTCGAGCGCCTTGAACGCTGGTTTCGGCGAGAAATCTCGGCGAACGAGGCCCGCCTTCCACCGGTCTTCACCCTTCGCAGCAGTGTCATCCACGAGGTTCCACCAACTGATGGCCGTGACTCGTGGGTGACTGAACCACAGGCGGTACAGGTTGCGTGTGGCCTTGGCCTGATCCAGTTCACCAGCAGCGGTACCGGGCAGCGCTGGCAGGGTGAGCTCCGTTATGGCGAGCGGGCGTCCAAAGTCGCTATAGCGATCGAGCACCTTGAGGAGATGCTGCGGAGCGAACTCTTCGCCCGCAAGCAGGGCCTGCCAGCTCTTCTCGTTGAAGACGTGGAGCTGCATCCCGATTTCATCGATGCGTGCACCCTTGTCCAACATTTCGCGGATCAGTCGATAGAAGGGGCTGGTTTCTTCGGAGAAATTTCGCCAAGAGAACGTGGTGGCCTCGTTGAGTATCAGCAGAGAAGATGCGGGGAATACCCGGTGTGCGGTTTGAAATGCATGCAGCACATAGCCCGGCGGCAGATTGCACCAATCGTCGGCATGCTTTTCGCGCTCCATCGGTTCGTTCACGACTTCCCAGCGTGGAATGGTGCTGCCATAGCGTGTCGCTATTTCGGTGATGCGTTGATCGATGCGCCGGGTGAGTGCCTCGGGATCATCCGGTCGCCACTTTGGGAACCATTGATGCCAGACAAGCGGGTGCCCTTTCATGGCGAGGCCATGCTTTTGACAAAATTCGACCACAGTATCGGGCGGCGGGCGTCGGTAAATCGGAGGACTCTCTTTGCCGAAGCGCGGTTTTCCAGGCTCGGGCTCCAGATCCGACCAGTAGAAAGGAACGGTCGCGAAGTTGAAAAGGCGACGGTAGGTTTCCTCGTAGCGCCGGTTTTCCTCGGCGGTGGGAAAGCCGTCGAGCATGAAGATATTCGCACCGAAAAGAAACGCGTGGCGCGTCTGTTCGATGTGAACCTGGGCGTGAGGCATGGGTGTGCCGCCCGGGGCCAGGCAGCGCACGACGGCGTCGCTCATCCGGTATGCGCGGATGTCCCGCTCTATGCGTTGCTCGAGCAATGGATCCTGCCACAGGGTTTCGTAGTTGGCGGCTCCCAGAGAGTAGAGCGCAGATGCAAAAAGCGGAACGAGTCTAAGGAATTTCATGGGAAAAGGAATCACGCGCAAATCGATCAGAAATATCCGCCCTTGCCGCTTATCTCACTCACGGATTCGCCAGCGGCTACCCAGGAGAAGATCTTCTTTTCGTTTTGCTTGAGTTCTTCAGCACGCTTCAGGACGTCGCAGGCCATATCTCGCGGGACGACAACCACGCCGTCAATGTCGCCGTGAACAATATCCCCCGGACGAATCACAACGTCGCCGATCTTGATCGGCACCTGGTAGTGCGTGATCAGGCACCGGCCGAGGCTGCCGTTTGGGCAGCGGTACTTGTAGAAAACCGGAAAGTCCTTCTCAAGAATCTGGTGGGTATCGCGAATGCCACCGTCGATGACCGCGCCCCGAGCGCCGAGGCCCTTTGCGGCGGCGGTCATCACGCCGCCCCAAAGGGTGGCCCGCTCATCCCCTGAGGTATCCCAGACCACCATGGCGTTGGGCGAAAGTTCCCCGAGCATCTTGGTGCGAAAGGCCATTTCGCCCGAAATCTGGACATTCGGGGAACTTTTCACGGTGAAGGCAAAGCCGGCCACCGTGCGCTCAGGACGCAGTGGTTTCAGATGTCCGGGCAACGCTTGATCGAGCAGGCAGAACTCTCGCAGGACGTCACTGATGGCTCCCGTGTAGATTTGCTCGAAGCGGGCCAGCAGCTCGCCTTCGGGGATGGGGAGTGCCTTTCTGGAGATTCCTTCGCGGAGCGCGATCAGTTTCTCGAGATTCATCATGCCGACTTCCTTTTGATAGGCGTCGACGTTGGGATTGGGATCGTTCATGGTGAGAATCGAAATGGGGCCCGGAGTCGCGGTCTACAACGGAGTCATCCGAGCACGGTGCCGGGATTCTGAATAATCCGGGTACAGCCACCGGCGGTAAATTTGAGTTCCCTTATGAGGGACGCTTTAATGGTTCCGGCAAAATCCTGTGGAAAGCCGATGAGCGTGATCGCACCGACAATTTCATTGCCTTGGCCGATGAGCGGGGCGGACAGGGTATGGATGTTCGGCTGATACGATCCGCTGTCCGAGTAACAACCCATCTTCCGGCCTTCCCTCACCCGGCGAAGCACCGTCTCCCGCCTTTGATATTTCCAGACCTCGGCGGGTGCACGGTCGAGAATGCGCCGCACCTCTGCGTCCTGCATGGCGCCAAGATAAGCGGCACCGCTGGAGCCGATCGCCAGGGAAATCATGGAGCCCACACGCGAGACGATGGAATGGGGCCGCGGAGACTGCGCGCTGAAGATGGTAACGGCGGAATCGTCCTGGCGAATGGTAAGCTTGACGGTAATGCCGGTCGTGTGGGCTAACTGGGCAAGAGGTTCTCGCACGACCTCGATCAAGACCTCGTGCCGCAGGAGCGGGCGCAGGAGCGGCACAAGACCGAAAGAGAGGTCAAAGATGCCGCCCTTGCGCTGGCAAAGCCAGCCGGAGGCTACAAAGGATTGGAGGATGCGATAGCACGTCGACTGCGCGATATCCAGGGAACTGGCAAGGCTCTTTGTCGTGGCCCCACTGGAGTCCTTCGCCACTGCCTCAAAAACCCGGAGCGCCTTGCAGAGAACCGGCACCGTATGCGCAGGAACCTTCGCCGGACTTTTTGTCGATTGCCTTTTCATGGGAGTATCGGGCTGGAGGGCGGACGTCGCACGCAATCCCCAACAAAGAGCGCCGTCAAGCCAAGCCATCTTCGATTTCAATAGAGAAAAAATTGTTTCATGCTTCGTGATCAGGTTCCACCGGGCGGAGTAGTGCCGGAGGCTGTGGTCTCTGGCGCATACCCGATGAAACCACATGCCGAGAAAGGGCATTGCGGTGGCGCTCAGAACTCGAACCCGACGCTCATTTCATACCGACGGCTCGCGGGCACGCGATAGACAGCTGTGGAGCCGTCGGGCTGGGTACCCACAGGAATCAAGGCATCGTCGCCGAGGACGTTAAATGCATTCAATTGCACGGTGAGCCCTACCTTTCCCTTTAGGATGCGGCGCTGGTAGCGCAGCCATGAATCGGCCGCGAATTCCTCCGGTCCAAAGAACGCTCTGTGCACGTCTGGAATACGCGTCGTCGTGCCCGGGACGTCAGTATAGGGAAATCCGATCGCAACCTTGTCCTGCCAGCGGGCGCCGCTTCCGATGCTCAGACCTTTGAGCCGCGAGCGTTTATCGAACGAGTAGGTGGTGACAAGATTGGCGCGCCACTTGCGGAGCTCAGCCACGGGACCACCATCTTGCAAGGCCTGGGCATAGTAGTAATTGGCCACCTCGGTGGCGCGCTTGCCAATACTTTCCCGGCTCTCTGTGAGATAGGTCGTCTGATTGACACTATTGGTCCAGTTTTCGAAGAGGGACTCACCGTTCGTCTTGTCGCTGAAATAGAGATCGTAAAACGCCTTGCCTGTGTTGGTGCGAACGGACTGGGCCCGGGAGACATTGGCAGTCAGACGCCAGGTTTTCGTGAGATTCACGTGAGCCTCGAACTCGACACCTTCCGATACGGCATCCTGCGTCAACACGACATCGTTCCGAGCATTGAAGGCCGCGGAGCCACTGGTCATCGTGAAGCCATAGAGGTCCAGGAGGAATTTGGGCGGTGGCTGTACGCGACTCATGTCCTTGTTGATGCCCAACCCCTCCATGTTCTTCGCGAGGCGCCAGATCTCAACGATGCTCCCGGTGAGCCCGCTGATGCCACCGCCGGCTGTGGTGTTAACCTGCTTCGTGGTGTACCAGGTTGCGGTGAGAACGACGCGGTCGTCGGCGAAACCAACGGAAAAGCCGACGTCTTTCGTATCGCCGCTCTGCGGGCCAATCACGCGGCCGTAACTGTCAAAGCGGGTTCCACCAGGCAGAAAATTCTGCGACGTATTGTAACGCAGCGAAGCGCTGCTGAAGAGCGGCAGTCGTCTGACAAGGCTCCGCGGCAAGTGGAACACCGCGCTGCGTGACTGGGTTTCATCGGAGACTGACGTGGTCGGCGTCGAAGGGAATATCCACGAGCCGTCGTTGACGATTAGATTGTTGAGAGCTCCGCGCTTAGGGGTGGCAGTCGTGAAGCTGTCGACTTTGTCGCGCCGCCAGCCTGAGGTCAGCACCAGGTGGTCCTGCAGCAGTCTGTATTGAATGATGGCTGCCCTATTCTTGAAGTCGTCGCCGGTCCAGGATGCCGATTCGACCAGATTGTTCGGCACGATGCCGTCGTCAATAAAGGTGCCAGTCGTATATTCGAACTGAGTGCCAGCCTTTTGGGAATGCGCTTGAAAAGTGGTGCCATTCGCGGCCGATGGCAGTTGGATTGCCGTGAGACCCGGAATATTCGCACCGCTCGCGGTGCTGGCTGTCGCCAGGCTTGGTCCGATATAATTGGCCGTCGCGACCCTGCCACCGTTCGCGTCCGTGATCAGCACGTTGTTGCTGTAGGTCCAGTTGTCAGGAGAGGCGAATCTGCTGCCGCCAAGGCGACGCGCGCGGCTCTTGCCCGCCTCCTGGAGTCCTGTGGCGGTGAAACTACCCGCCCATTTCGCCCAGCGGACCGGCAGAACGTCAGCAAAGTCGAACTTGTAGTAGGCAGTCCCACGCCCTACGTGGCTGTCGTACTTCCCGTAGTTGCTGCGCCAGTAACCTGAAACGAAAGGACGGCCAAAATTGGGATTAGGACGGCCATCGAAAAGGGTCGTGTTCACGTCGATCATGAGCCGGTTCGCCTGAATCCAGAAGTTTTCGCCGGAGATGAAGGACTGTTTGTCGTAGGCCAGTTCGATCCCCATTCGATCCTTTAGGAAACGCTGCTCAAGTGAGATGTTGGATGCCTCGAAATTGGCGTACTCAAAGCGGTTGGGCCCCTCGAGGAGTTTGTTGCGGAAATCGAATACCGAGGTGTCGGAGAGGGTATTGACCCGGTAAAAGCCGGCATCGGGTATTTGCGCCTCCTTCGCCAGATCCGACAGCAGCTTGGGAGACCCCCAGTAGGCAGTGCCTGTGGGATAGAGTGCGGAAGGCAGATTCGAGATGACTCCTTGTCTCACCGTAATTGGCTGCCCATTCGGCGCTGTTGAGCCCGTGTTCGGAATGCTGCTGTTGGGATCATTGAACCAGACAACCGGATTGCGGTAAACGTAGTAGGCCGGTGTCGGAGCCGGGTTGATCCCACTATTGGTCCGGCCGTTGGCAGCATCCCATGTAACTTTGACCGGGCTGTTGTAGAAGGGCGGCTCGAACCAGTAGACGATGTTGTCCTGTGGAGTGAAAACACGGGGGCGTCGTGAGTCCAGGTTTCCGGACTCGATATTGCCTCGCAGCACCGTGCCCGACAGCACACCATTTCGGGAAATTGCCCATTTCGGGGCGTAAACAAGGGCGCCGTAAATGCGATCGTCGTTCTCAAAGGTGAATTCCTGTCGGTGCTTGTCGCGCTTCAGCAGCCCGCTAATGCGGACGGCCAGCTGTCCATCGACGATCTCCTTGTTGAGATCGAAAGAGCTCCGATGGGCATCATAACTTCCATAACGCGCCTCGACATTCAGGGAATCCTTGAACAGGGCCCTTTTGAGATTGTAGTTGACGATACCAGCAGGGCTGCCGGTGCCGAAGAGTATGGCGTTGGCGCCGCGGTTTACCTCAACGCGATCGATATTATAGGCATCGAAGGGGATTCCTGTACTGTAAAAGTTGCGCGCATGCGATGCACCTGCCAAACCGCGAAGACGGGTGCTCGCCTGCGGTCCGAGTTCCTCAGAGGGCCAGCTGTTGGCCGCTCCACCCGCAGAACCACCGGAGAAATTGCCCGCCGGTCCGCCAACCTCGCTGCCTGTCACGTAGGTCAGGAGGCTCTTGGTATCGGTCGCACCGATGTCTCGGAGGAACTCTGAAGTGATGACGGAAATCGAAGTGCCGACATCGCGCAAATCAGTCTTGAGGCGGGTGCCTGCCAGGGTCGTAGTGGCTTGGTAACCGGTATCCCGCTCCGAATTTACGACAAACGGGGAAAGCGTCACGACGTCCTCGCCGGAGGCGGGAGAGGCTGCGACAATCGGGACCCGGCGCGGCGGCTCAGATGCCCCCGGTTTCGACGGGACGCTCTGGCCAAGGGCAAAGGAGGGAAATAACACGCAGCCGAGTGCTACGATCAAGATTTTGCCGTCCAATCCCATGGCAGGCGATGAAGCGGTGGATCGTATGAGTATCATGGATTCGGATTTTGAGGTGATCAGCTTCGTCGTTCGCATCGTCACGGGGTGCAAACGGCGTCTGTGGAATGAGCACAGCGTCACGCGCCACGGACGGTCAAATCATGGATTGAACTTTATTTTTCTGTATTGGATTACTTTCCGATGACTCTTCTGGCAGCGCTGGTCGCCATTGACGCCAGCAGGAGCTTGGAATTGGCGATGCGATATCGGGCGTGCTTCAGGTTGCTCGGCTTGCCGGCAGAAATAGTGGAGGGCATGCCAAGGGTTCGTGCTAACTGTGATGACGCTCACCGATGTCAGTCGAACGAGGCATCCAAGTCTTCCTCCATGGCACTCGCGAAGATCTTCCATGTCTGCCACGTTTGGAAAGGGGAGCTGGAAGCTCCCCCTACTTTTTGAATTGGAGCTGGTCGCGGCGTTGCATCCTGGAGCGGCATGCCTGATCGGTGCGATTCATTGGGACGGTTGAATCTCAAACGGAATTCATCTGTCTGCACGGTATCTGCGCCGTTCGAAAGCCGGGCGCACTTACGACTCCAACCTGCACCCGGTTTCTCACGACATGTTTGCTCCCGCGCGCATCGCGTGCTCATTGGGCATGAGGCTGTTGCCCGGACAGCCTCGCACCACTCAGCCCTTAACTGTCTCCTGTCGCTTCCAACGAATACAAGCCTCGCCAATCCGGGTGGGAATCCAGCATAAACTTCTATTTCCCCGCCCAAGGAGCTCCTCCCCCCACCAACTGCACCTACCTATGAAAGTACTTTTCTCATTCCTCGCCGTTGCGGCATCGGTCGTGACGGCTTTTGCCGCGGCCGACCGGCCAAACATCCTCTGGATTGTCAGCGAGGACAATTCCTACCAGTGGATCGGCTGCTACGGGAACACCCAGGCGCAAACACCGCGGATCGATTCCCTCGCGAAGGATGGCATTCTCTTCGACCGCGCCTATTCGAACGCCCCGGTCTGCGCCGTGGCGCGCTCGACCCTCTTGATGGGAACTTACGCGGTCACCATGGGCACCCAGCACATGCGCAGCCGCCACACCATCCCGTCGCGATACCGTCCCTACGTGGAATACCTCCGGCATGCCGGCTACTACTGCACCAACAACGCCAAGACGGACTACAATTTTGCGGGAAACGACACATCGTGGTGGGACGAAAGCTCCACGAAGGCCCATTACTCTCACCGGCCGGCGGGCGCTCCCTTCTTTGCCGTTTTCAATCTCGGAGTCTCCCACGAGAGTTCCCTGTTCGCAAATCAGCCGCCTCCCAAGCGTCTTTCTCCAGCGGAAATCAACCTCCCGCCGTACGTGCCCGACCTCCCGGAGATGCGAACCGATTTCGCCCGCTATCACGATCGCATTACTGAAATGGACCGTCAGGTAGGAGTCCTCATCGACGAACTCGCCAAAGCGGGATTGGCCGACGACACCATCGTCATCTACAATGCAGACCACGGCGGTGTCACTCCCCGCGGCAAGCGATACCTCTACGAAACAGGTGTACGCATCCCGTTTGTCATGCACGTGCCGGAAAAATGGAAGAAGCTTGTCCCCTTCTCCGCCGGACAGCGTGTCGAGGAGCCGGTCTCGTTCGTCGATTTCCTTCCCACGTTCCTTTCTCTCGCAGGGATTCCCCTCCCGGCGAATCTCCAAGGCAGGGCCTTTTTGGGATCGCAGCGCCAGGAACCGGCCAGCGACGAAATGGAATTCCTGTACGCAGATCGATTCGACGAACTCTACGGCATGCGCCGCGGATTGACCGACGGCAAGTGGAAGTACATGCGCTGCTTCACACCTTATCTTCCCGCTGCACCGTACAGCTTCTATCCCTACAATGTCCCGTCCTGGGTCGCCTGGCAACAGGCATGGAAGGCCGGAAAACTTACAGGAATCCACCGGCAGTTCTGGGAGTCCACGCAGGCCCCCGAGGAGCTCTACGATTTGTCCAAGGATCCTTGGGAGGTCCACAATCTCGCCAACGACCCGGCATACCAGCACAAGCTCACAGAGCTAAGAGGCCGCCTCAAGCGCACCATGAAGGCCGCATTTGATACGGGCCTCGTCCCCGAACCGCTTTTTTCACGCGTGGCCGGCAACGCAACGGTCGCTGACTTCGTGCAGAGCAGCCGTTTCAACTACGATGGCGTACTCGACATCGCGTTTGCTGCGACTCAACGCGATTCAAAGAAACTTCCCCAACTCGATCGCGCGCTGACTTCGGAGGATCCCATTGCCCGCTACTGGGCGCTCTGCGGCATGGCGGTACTCGGACGTTCGGCAGCGGGTGAGCTCGATGCCGTCAAACCCCTTCTGAAGGATCCGGTCTCCGTCAATCGAACCGCCGCCGGTCTCGCGCTCTGGGAAATGGGCGACCAGTCTCTCGCCAAACGTTCCCTGCTCTCCGCAGTTTCAGGCACCTCCGACTCCTGGGATCTGCTCTATCTCCTCAACACGCTTTACGCCCTCAACCTAACCCGCGATCTGCCCAAGGGATGGGAACACGGCAAGGAGGGCCGAAAGGACAATCTGGATTACATCCATCGTTTCGCCCTTCGCATTGCGAAAGAGGCTGCGAATTGAATTTGGCTCCACCGATTTTCCTCAGCCAAAGCACTCATTCGCTCAAGAACAGCTGCGCCAATCCAGCCAATCGCAATCAAGATCTCAAGTGCATCAGGGATCTCCGAATTGTCCCTCGGATTCGGCGCCAGTCCTTTCATGTCCACCGACCTTGTGGAACCGATCCAGGCTGCAGCTACCGAGCATACCTCCTCAACCCCAACTTCCGGTTCCTCCCCCGCTCCATCCGTGATTGGAGTCGTTCGGAGTGCACAACGTAGAGGGAGCTTCCAGCTCCCTTTCTCTCTCTTCAACCTGTGGCGAACCTCTTCGAACCGGCATTCGACCTACGGGACTTGGAAAGTCCCGCTACCCCTCGAACACACGCATGAAACCATTCCCTCTTCTTTTCGTTTTCGGCTGTCTGATCTCTTCAGCCTCTGTCGCCGCGACGCCACCCGACCCTGCGTCTGAAACCACTCCGCGCACGGAGCGGCACTATCTTTCAGGGCACGGACCCAACGACGCCGTTCCCTGGGAATTTCAGGTGACCGGAGGCAGGCGCGCAGGGGAGAAGACGACGATTCCAGTCCCATCCCATTGGGAGCAGCACGGCTTTGGCACCTACAACTACGGTCAGGATGACAAACGGGCGGACGAACACGGCCTCTATCGCACCCGGTTTCACGTTCCTCCTGAATGGAAGGGGCGCCGCATCAATATCGTGTTCGACGGTTCGATGACCGACACCGAAGTCACCTTGAACGGAAAGAAAGCCGGCCCCGTGCACCGGGGAGGTTTCACGCGGTTCCGCTATGATGTCACCTCCCTCGTCAAATTCGGCGACGGATCCGGTGAAAATGTGCTCGAGGTCGATGTTGCCAAGGCCAGCGCCGATCCCTTGACCGACCGTGCCGAGCGCGGCGGCGACTACTGGGTCTTCGGTGGAATCTACCGGCCCGTGTTCCTTGAGGCTTTGCCTCCCAAGGCCATTGATCACCTCGCTGTCGACGCACGCGCTGACGGTTCGCTCGCCATCGATCTTACCCTCGGATTTCCCGCTGGAGGCCGAACCGACGGACCCGCCGTTCCCGCGATGCAGGTCGAAGCCCAGGTGCTCGACGCAAAGGGCCAAATCATCGGCACTCCAATCCATCAATCGATTCCTCGGGGTGGCGCCGGTCAGGTCCGCATCGAAGGAAGGCTGCCGGGTGTCAAGACATGGACTGCTGAAACTCCAGACCTCTACACACTGCGGCTCACACTCCTTGAGAATGGGAAGGGGATCCATCAAACGGAAACGCGCATCGGCTTTCGCACCTTCGAAGTCCGCGGCGGCGTCGGCTTGTTTCTCAATGGGAAACGTATCCTTCTGAAAGGCGTCAACCGCCACAGCTTCCGTCCTGAAACCGGCCGCGCCCTCACGCGCGAGAACTGCTACGAGGACGTTCGACTGATTCGCCGGATGAACATGAACGCCGTGCGCATGTCGCACTACCCGCCGGACGAGGCGTTTCTTGAGGCATGCGACGAACTCGGCTTGTACGTCCTCGACGAATTGAGCGGATGGCAGCACGCACACGGTACGCCAATCGGCCGACTGCTCGTTCGCGAACTCGTCGAGCGTGACGTAAACCATCCGTCGATCATTTTCTGGGACAATGGCAACGAAGGAGGCTGGAATCCCGCGCTCGACGGTGACTTCTCGTTCTACGATCCCCAGAGGCGCCGCGTCCTGCATCCCTGGAACCTCTTTGATGGAATTGATACGCGTCATTACGCCAACTTTCCCCATCTGACGCACCTGCTCGGCGGCCCCAATCTCGTCATGCCGACAGAGATCCTGCACGGGCTCTACGACGGCGGGGCCGGTGCGGGCCTGGAGGACTACTGGAAAGCCATCTCCAGTTCCAGAGTCGGCGCTGGACTGTTCATCTGGGATTTCGCGGACGAGGCGATCCAGCGAACCGACCTTGGCAACAAGCTCGATAGCCACAGCACCTACGGAGCGGACGGAATTGTCGGACCCCATTTCGAAAAGGAGGGAAGCTACTTTGCCGTACGCGACATCTGGTCTCCCGTGCAGTTCGACCCTCCGACGCTCGATGCCAACTTCAAAGGCTCGATCACTGTGCGCAACAGTTATGACTTCATTTCGCTCCGCGCGTGCACGTTCACATGGAGTCTCCTGAAATTCAACGCAGGTAATCTTGAAGCCTTCGCACACGGGATCGCGGTGTCTCCTGATGTTGCCGCCGGGTCCACGGGGCGACTGGAGTTGGCGCTGCCGGCCAACTGGAGGGAGTCCGCCGCACTCGCATTGTCAGCTATCGGTCCTGACGGAGTGGAGTTGTGGACCTCGGTATGGCCAACGGAGCAAGCCGCGAACAACAGGTCCGGGGTGCTGCATCCGCAGGGCATGACATCAGCGGCCTCTGCAGAACCTGCGATTGTCGATAAAGCCAGCCATATTGTGCTGACGAATGGAGATGCCAAAGCCACATTCGATTCGACATCGGGTATGCTTGTGCAGTTTGAAAACTCCGGTGTCGTCGCTCCTCTCGGAAATGGACCTCGCCTGGTTTTTGCCCGGCCACCGGCAGAGGGCCCATCGACGTGGCAGTCCTGGAACAAATCCTCTGGCAGTGAACCCACGCTCATCCTTTCAAGACCGGATCCAGCCAATATCATCGAAATCGAATTGGAAGACCTCAAGGGGAGCGGCGCCTATGCGGGATTCACATTGGAATTGACTCCCGATCTCAAGCATTGGCACACCCTATTCGATTCATCCCGTCGACCAAACGATGGGAAGGCCTATGTATTTCCGCCGCAAGTCGTCGCCGCCGCGCGCGTGCGCAATCTCTGGCGCTATGACGGCGCCCCTCCCCTGCTGAAAACGTTTCGAATCGGTTACGAAGAGAACCGCTTTCCTGTCGCCGCATCTGCGCCAGCCATTGTAACCCACGGGATTACCCGGGACGCAACGTCCGGACGGGCCTCCGCATGGCTGGAGGCAAAGGGAGGAGCAACAGGACTGCTCACGGCCCGCTGGACCTTGCACGCGAACGGATCGCTGCGGTTGAACTATGCCTACGACCTCGACGGCAGCGCCCTCTATCATGGCGTCACTTTCGACTCGCCAGAAGAGAACATGCGCTCGCTGCGCTGGTGGGGACTGGGGCCGACCCGTGTCTGGCAAAATCGGCTTCGCGGCACTTGGCTGGGACTGCACGAGACGGTCAACGCGGAACAGCGCCCCGGAGAGACATGGAACTATCCTGAGTTCAGGGGCTTTTTCGCAGGGGTCAGAGAAGCTGACCTCACAACAGCGGCCGGCATCCTCTCGATCACACCCTCGCCCTCCGACAACTATCTTCGCCTCGGCACTCCGCGTATCGATCATCCCAATACAACCGTCGAATTTCCAGCGGGGGACCTGTCCCTGCTGCACGCGATTCCCGCAATAGGTTCAAAGATGCACCCGCCCGTCCGGTCCGGCCCTCAGAGCCAGCCTGCAAAAGCCAACGGAAGGTACGAGGGATCCATTGAGTTTGAATTCCGGCCACAAGGCAGTTCGTAGCCGCCAATCAAATCCCCTGCTCCCATTGGCACCAGGTGCAGAGCATGCCGCATAATTCAATTGTCCTCAGCTACCTTCATTTGTCTTCACAAAGACACTTTCGAAAGTCGACTTGTAGAGGTAGGGCGAATTGACGATTGAACAACCCGCCACCCCAGCCAGCACCGGCCCATTCATCGGAATTGCCACCGCCGGACCAAGTTGGGTCCAGACGCCTCCGTCAGACGAGTGATAGGCGCTGATCAATGAACCGGTTCTCACGAGCTTGATGAATCTCGGCGCCGCCACCCCCGGCAGCACATCCTGTGACGTGCCTGCGCCCGAGCTCTCCCGACGCAGGAATTCAACCGCTCCGCCCGCCGTGAGGCCGATGTATGCCTGCACCGCGCCCCTGCTCAGGCTCTGCCTGATCATGACACCGGCCTTTGCGTTCGGGTGCACGTTCTCCACGGAGGTCACCTCGGCGATCACCATGGCATCGCCGCTTATCACTTGATGGTAGAAATGAAACGCATCCCCCTCGCCACCGATGTCGGCACCCGAGCTGTTCAACGTGATCACGTCGGACGCATACTCATGCACGGTGTTCCCTGTCGACCCCACAAAGCCAACATCCGCTGCCGTCCACGCAGGCACGCCCTCCATCCTCACATGATCGAAGACGGCAGTGCTCAACAAGGCATCCTCATGCGATGTAACGGCAAGTCCCGACCAGACATCGGCCGCCATCGCAAACGACGTTGATCCCGCCTGGAACCACGCGTCTCCATCCGGTGATTGCCATGCCGTGAAGATATTTCCGCGCCTCTCCAGTCTCAGCCAGTAGGGTGCTGCCACCCCTGTCACATGCGCATCGCCAATCGTTGCCCCTCCGGTTGATTCCCGGTGGACCAATTGCGTGCCATTCTGCGAACTCAGGAAGAAATTGGCATTCACCGCACCTGCTTCCATGCCCTCGCGAAACATCAGGCCGGCCTTCGCCCACGGATGCGTGTCTTGTACCGATGCCACGCGTGCGATGATCCGCCCGTCACCGGCCCACGACTGGCTCACGAAACGAAACTGATCCGACGTGCCCGCGATATCGGCACCTCCGCCGGTCACGGTATAGGCGCCCGTGTTCGCGCCATATACAGTCGACCCCGCCTGCCCCGGCGAACCGATATCCTGGCTCGAAAGCGCAATGCCCGGCGCCGCCTGCCTGATTGCCAGTGTGAGCATGGCCTTGGAGGCCGGCTGCGCGAGGGTGACCGCCGTGCCGGAAAAGCCACCGGCCAACGCCTTGATGCCCGTGGCGATTCCCAACGCTCCGCCCTTCCCGGAGTCGCTTGCGCTGTCTCCGCGTTCCACAAGTGCGCTCAGATTCGTATTGGACCATCCCGAAAAGTTGGCAGTCCCCGTCGAGTCGGGATAACTTGCGGAAACCGCGAGGATCACCAATGCATTGTCCACGGTTGTCGTCGCACCGGGAATGGTTCCTCCAGGGCTCACCATCGCATCCACTCCTCCCAGGGCGATATTCCAGGGATCCCCCGAAAGGGCGGCCCCGCGAATCGCGATCATCCTTGCAGTCTGGTGATCGCCTGAATCCGACAACACGGGAGCCCCCTGACTTCCATTGTAGCGCGACCAGAAAGCGGTGAGTCGCGTGGCATCTGCCACGCCTGCGGTGCCGCTTCCCTGAGGAGAACCTCCGACCTGAAGCCACGAGCCACCATTGACGTCAGAGATGAAGACAGGCTCGTTCGCCGTCTCGACAACCAACAGGAGGATGTCTCCGGTGGTGATTCCGGTCGGCAGCGGGGGCCGAATCACGTCCGTTCCAGAAGCGGCGTCTCCGATCGCTGAGACAATCGGCGCCTTCGGCACGGCCGCGAAGTAGGCTTTCAACTGGTTGGTCAGTGCATTCTTGTTCGGAATGTCCGGATAGGTGGCCGGAGCTGGCAGAATGTGCTCACCCATCGAACTGAAACCCATCACTTCTCCCGTCAGGGGATGGACGACGCCCGACCAAAGGGTTCGCGGAGCATTGCCGGAGACATTCGTCCAAGTGACTCCATTGTCCTCGGTTCTCCACCAGTTGGGCATGCCGTGCATACCCGCTATCGCGTAGAAAAGTCCGGGCTGATTCGGGTCGGCGATGAGCTGCGTGATGGCTGTCGCGGACGTCTGCACAGTTGCCGGCGCACCGATCTCTGAAGCGAGAATGTCGAGAATTCCCCCAGGCATGGTGCGCAGGTTGACCGGCTGACCCGCAGCATTGCGCAGGACGTCATCCCGCAGCACACCATCTACCCTCCTGATCTCGCGGATCACATTGCGATCGTCGTTCCGAACGTAGAGCACCCGCTCGGGATTGTGGTAGTCAGCACAGATGGAGCTCTCTCCAAACGACGAGGTCTGCAGCGCAAACCAGGGTGCGCCCTGGTTGTTGCTGGCCATGTCGTCCGTGGACCGGAAGATCTGAGTGCCATCGTCGCTGCCTCCTGTCGAAACGTTCGCCCAGTAGCTGATCAGCGTGTTGCCATCGAGAAAGCAGTCGAAGATCTCATGTCCACCATGATCCGTAAAAACGACATCCGCAGGATTGGGGGCACTCAGATTGCTGATGGCCCAACGGCCTACAAACGCCACGTCCGGATTCTTCTGGCTCCGACGACTGTGTGTCGCACGGGATCTGACCTGCGGGGTTGCGATGTAATACGATCGTGTGGTGCCGTCGGCATTCATCTCGGCCACGACCATGACATTCGTCTGCCCTCCCGTGTTGGTGTTGGCTGCAGCGATCATCCGGTTGTTGGGACAAATGACCCCGCCCGCGCCTGAGGCGTAACCCTGCGGGTTCGATCCCCCGGCACCTGCGGCGTTGAGCTCCGCCTTGAACGCGCTGCTTCCCGTCCCCAATCCATTTTGCGCCAACCAGTGCATACCATCCGTGGAGGTATTGATCCATGAATCCTGGCAGATCCTGAGAATCTTCTTCCAGTCCCCACTCCAGGCATCGAATCCGATGCCCTTGGCATGCAAGCCATCAAAGCCTGCGACGAGATCACCGTCGGAACGCTCCGCTCCGTCCAGGGATCGCGCCATGGTCTGAAAGGTCGGGACGAGACAGATGAACTCATCCGTGGGACAGAAATGAAATCCCGCGTGTCCGCGGCGGACATTGTACCTCCACTGCTCGTCACCCGTGCCGACGCCTTCGGCAATGACCGTAAAGGTCTTCCCGCCGTCCGTACTCAGATAGGGAGCCAGGGACGGCGTGGTGGAATCCGAGCAAACGGCCAACCGGTCCGGATTGACAGGCGATGAGCCCAGGTGCCACACGCGGTAGTTCGCTGGAAGGCCCGCATTCCCGTTCGGCTTGGAGAACGCCGTCGTGCGGATGTTGGCTGTTTCCCATACGCCTCCATTGGCGTTCGACGCATAGACACCAATGCGCATTCCCGACGGCTGATCCGTGCCCCCGCCGAAGAAATAGCCGGCTGAGATCTCGATGGCGCCGCTTGAAGGATGAATCCTTGCAAAGGTGACACCTTGATCCTGCGACAACCACAGCCCGCGCTTTCCGAGAAGAACGACGTCGCCATTGGGGGCGGCGAGGATGTGATAGATACCGTCATTGCCCGAGGAATTTTCCGACACCGCAAGGTCACGAACAAAGGTGAATGAGCGGCCGGCATCCGTGCTCTTGAAGAGGGCGATATAGCTGATGCTGCCACTCGTCAGGATCTGTTCGAGAGCCCAAATCGGGCGTTCGAGGTCACTCAATCCGCCAGTCTGGGGGCGACGGGCCAGGAAATTGCTGCTACGTATGACGGAGTTGCCAGCGTAGGAGACATCCGTGAACGCGCGCTTTCCGCCACCGGACGCATCGGGACCCGGTCCACCTGGCCGCGTGATTTCCACCCGTGTAGCGCGCAGCAGGGTTCCATCGCCCCGATAAATGCCATCAACCGAGATGCCCGGAAATTCCTGTCGTCCGAACATGCCTCCCAACGCAAGGAACAGATCCTCATCGGTGTTCAGATAGAGCCCGGCAATCTTGGAGCAGAACATGCCGGACAGTCGGGGTGCATTCCACGTGGCACCATAGTCGTACGAAGCCCGCACGCCATTCTCATCCTGCCCGGTCAGAACCCACCCCCGTTTCGCTGGGTCCGCGGTACCCTCATTCCACGTGATCACCCGCTGAAACTGGATTCCGTAATTTCCCACGAGCCCGTTGTCGAATGTCCCCTTGAAACGGTGGGCAGCCGGCATCCACGTCTGAGCCTGAATGGCAGCCCCCCCAAGCAACACGACCAGTCCAAGACTCAGGATTAGCCTGCAGCTTCTCAGCGGTCGGTTTCTTGTGAAGATCGGGCAGTCACTCATGTCGGTGAAATAATACGGTGCGTGTTCCAACATTCCTGTCGGATGGGGGCGCGGGGCAAAACCGGGCGATGCCCAGCCCGGAACAGCGAGCGATTGGTGGAAAATAGCACCGATCCGGTTCCACCACCGGCCTGATGGACAGGGGAAAGCGGGTCAATGCCTGGCACGAATCAGACTGTCAATGGATACGCGATGGACCTGGGGCACTCCATTGACAGGCTTGTTGAAGTACACGTATCGGCCATCTCGAGAAAACGCCGGATTCACATGCGTGCGCATCTTCCACACGGGGCCCGGAGACTCCTTCATGAGCAACGCCACGGGCTGGGTGCTGCCGACGCGGTAGAGTGTGATGGTAACCGGATCGAGTTCATATTGATTGTCCGTCGCCAGGTATTTTCTGTCAGGAGAAATGCCGGGATGATTCCCGACGCCGGTTATGGTCTCCAGGTACTTGCCGTCCCTGTCCCAGCGTTTTCCCATAAAACGCGGCCCGCCATCCGCAGGCTTTGCAACAAACTCCTGCCCGAAGATCGTCGAATCATCAAACCACTGCTGGTGCAGCGGTTTCCTCGGTTGTGCAAAAAAACGCACGTCGGTTCCATCCGTCCCGCACGTCAGCAGGTACTGCTTCCCCAATTCGGTATCCAGTCGGATCGACAGGTAGGTTCCCTTGGTGCTCAACTGCGCGTGAAAGAGGTTCCAATCGCTCGCATTGTCATTGCCGGCCATGCGGTCCTTCAACGGCCCAAAGTCCCTCACCGTGTCCACGATCTTCGTGATGCTGCCGTCCCTGTAGAGATAGATGCCATTCGAGCCCAGCTTGCTGCCATTCGGGTACTGCCGCTTGTCCACGGACATGGCAAAGCATCCGTCAGGTGCGTCGCCGTGTCCAAGAAAGCCCTCGATCGGTCCGCTCAACACCTCGCCACTTGTGTTGATCACGTAGGTCACGGGCACGTCGCCATTCTCGTAGGTCAGGTACGCGAGCGAATCGTTGTCGAGCCAGATCACCGCCGCGCCATCCTCCCAGCGGATTCTCCCGATATCCCGGATCTTGACATAATGCTTCAGGTTCACGTCGCACAGATACAATCCGCCGCTGCCCTCCTTTGGTCCGCCAACGCTGGGCCGCCCGTCGTACAGGACATAGGCAATCCTCTTGCCGTCAGGACTCTCGGGACTCGTGCCAAAATATCCGATCTCGGAAGCCCGGTCGACGGCAGACACCCTCTGGTGAAAACTTGCTGCGGTAAGATCGGCTACCGCTGGAGCCTCAGGCGCGCCAGAAACGCGCGCGGACGGGAGGACTGCCATTGCCGCACAAAGAGCGGGCAACGTGAGAAGAAGTACGCGCGGGCGGGCCGCACATTTTTCGGGGGAAGTGTGTGATCTCATGCGAGAAGGCATTGTTCCAAGGATTGCAGGGTTACTACGTTGGGAGGAAAGTGGGGTGCGCAGGACGCCGCGTGCGACTGCGAATGACGGTGAGAGGGCTCAAATGAGCTGACGGTTTGGGGCACAGCGCATGCCCAATATGGTGATTCCGCAAGATCGCATTCACTTGATCTATAAAGCCAGCCGAAGATCGCACAGCGCGTTGCAAAAATCCACCGCTGCGGCCCATCAATCCTCTCGCGCTTTGAAATCAATCCGCTAGAAACGGCACATCATGCGTCCCAATCTGCCCTTCCCATCCCGCATCCTCACCTTGCTCCTCTTGCTGGCCTTCACGGTTGCCACAGCGGTTCATGCGGCGCCACGCAACATCATCTTCATTCTTGCGGATGATCATCGTTATGACGCGATGGGTTTCCTGGGCCATCCGTTTCTCGAAACGCCCAACCTCGATTCCCTCGCACGCAACGGCGCCTACATGAAGAATGCCGTTGTCACAACCTCCCTCTGCTCACCGAGCCGCGCCTCCATCCTCACTGGGCTTTATGCACACAACCATGGCGTGATCGACAACAACTATCCCGTGCGAAGCGACCTCCTGTTTTTCCCCCAGGTTCTGCAGCGCGCCGGCTACCGCACGGGATTCTTTGGAAAATGGCACATGGGCGGAGGGGATGCCGGTCCCCAGCGCGGTTTCAATCGCTGGGTGAGTTTCAAGGGCCAGGGCGAATATTGGCCCGACAATCGCGGGACCGATCATCAGACGAAAGGTCCAACCAACAAGCTCAACGTCGACGGCAAGCTTGTGCCCCAGCGCGGCTACATCACAGATGAGCTGACCGACTACGCCGTCGAGTGGATGAAGAGCATTCCCAAGGACCAGCCGTTCTTCCTCTATCTCTCGCACAAGGCGGTGCATTCGCAGTTCGTCCCTGCCGAACGGCATGTCGACCGTTACAAGAACAAGCCCATTCCGGTACCGGAATCGCTCCACCACCACGAGCATGCGCCCATGTGGGTGCAAAACCAGCGCAACTCCTGGCACGGTGTGGACTTCCCCTATCATACCGACCTCGACATCGCCAACTACTACCGCCGCTACTGCGAAACCCTCCTGGCTGTCGACGACAGCGTCGGGCGCGTGCTGGCCGCACTGAAGGAACGCGGACAACTCGAGAACACCCTGGTCGTGTATGCAGGCGACAACGGCTTCGCGTTCGGCGAACACGGCCTTATCGACAAGCGCACCGCCTACGAGGTCTCGATGCGTATTCCGATGCTCATGCAGTGCCCGGATGTGATCAAGCCGGGCCGGGTCGTCGAGGAAGTCGTCGCCAACATCGACTTTGCCCCCACGTTTCTTCAGGCCGCAGGTGTGAAGGAAACCATGCCGAAGATCGACGGCCACAGCTTCTGGCCGGTCATGAAAGGCGAGAAGGCAAAGTGGGACAACGAAGTGCTCTATGAGTATTTCTGGGAAAAGAACTTTCCCCAGACCCCGACCCTGCATGCCGTGCGTGACGGCCGCTACAAGTACATCCGTGTCCAGGGGCTGTGGGACATCGATGAGTTCTACGATCTCCAGAACGATCCCGGCGAAACGAAGAACCTGATTTTCGAGCCGGGCCTCCAGGACACTATCCATCGCTACAACACGCGTCTCTTCGCCCTGCTCGAGGCTTCGCATGGCGAGGAAATGCCACTGCGTCCTGATCGCGGCAATTCCCAGAACCTCCGCCGGGCCAGCGGCAGTCCTGCAGCCAAGTTCCCTCCCGAACTCCTGCGCTGAACGTCACGCTGAGCGCGGCACAATCCCCACGCTCAGTGCTTCCTGAATACCTCCCCCTGAAGTTCCCGCAGGCGCGCCTGGACATCCCGGAGCGCCTGCCTCCCCAACTCCGTCGCCTGGTAATGCGCAGCCATCCGCCCACGCGTGCCGCGGGCGCGCTGAACCGTCCGCAGCCATCCCAGCTTCGAGAGCCGCGCGAGCATGGGGTAGAGCGTGCCCGGACTCACCCGGTATCCGTGCTCCCGGAGTTCCTCCAGCATCCAGTTCGCCACAAACGGAGCCTCGCAGGCGTGGTGAAGGATGTGGACCTTCCAGAGCGGTCGCAGGATTTCGCGCTCGACAGCAGAGGACTGTCTGGAATTCATTTCCTACGATGATCGTAAACGGCGGCCGTCATAAAATGCGGAATTCAAGGGCATGGGAGATGCGCTTCCTGTAACCATGCGCCTTCAGCGTCGTCTCTGTCAATTCCCTGCCGGAATCCCCCTCCTCGGAACTCGGTGGTACCTACAGCCCAGTCTTGAGCGCAACCCGACAAAAGCCTCCTCCCCTGCATGAATATCCTTGATACGGCGCTGCGTCGTCCGCTCACGGTTGTCGTCCTGGTGCTCGCGGTGGCATTGGCCGCGGGCCTGGGCATCCAGCGGATGTCCCGCGACATCTTCCCGCCGCTGGGAGTGCCCACCATCTATGTCGCACAGCCCTACGGCGGAATGGATCCGGCACAGATGGAAGGCTACCTCACTTACCGCTACGAGTATCATTTCCTCTACATCGCAGGCATTTCCCACGTGGAGTCCAAGTCGATCCAGGGCGCTTCAATCATGAAGCTGCAGTTTCACCCGGGAACAGACATGTCACAGGCGCTTTCGGAGACGATCGCCTATGTGAATCGTTCGCGTGCCTTCATGCCGGAGGGAACGCCCGCACCCTTTGTCACCCGGTTTGACGCAGGCAGCGTAGCCGTCGGATACCTGGTGTTTTCTACGGACAATCCCAACCGGACTCTCGGGGAAATGCAGGACCAGGCCCTCAACCGCGTGCGACCGACGTTTGCAACGCTGCCCGGTGTCTCTGCGCCACCTCCTTTCGGCGGCAGCTCGCGCGGCATCATTGTCAGCATCAATCCCGAACGCATGCGTGCCTACGGCCTCTCGCCGGATGAAATCGTGCAGGCCATCGCAGAGGCCAATCCCATCAGCCCCTCCGGCAACATGAACATGGGGGACAAATATCCGATCGTGGAAATGAATGCGATCGTGAGGAACCCCAAGGACCTCGAATCAGTCCCCCTCAGGCAGAGCGGTGGCAGGGCGGTCTTTCTCCGCGATGTCGGGTCGGTCGATGACGCCGCCGATGTCACGACCAGCTACGCACTCGCAAACGGCCTCCGCACGGTGTACCTGCCAGTGACCAAACGCGCCGATGCGTCCACCCTCTCGGTCGTGGAACTCGTAAAGCGAAACATCCCCGAGTTTCAAAAAATCCTGCCCGACGATATCCGGGTCAGCTACGTCTTCGATCAATCCCCCGTGGTAAACCGCTCGATCCGCGACGTGCTGAAGGAAGGGGGACTCGGCGCCATTCTCACCGGGGTCATGGTGCTGTTGTTCCTCAGGGACTGGCGGAGCGTGTTCATCGTCCTCGTCAATATTCCTCTCTCGCTTCTCGGTGCAATCGTCGCGCTCTGGCTCACAGGCCAGTCGATTCACCTGATGACCTTGGGCGGGCTCGCACTTGCCATCGGGATACTGGTCGATGAATCGACAGTGGCTGTGGAGAACATCCATGCTCACATGGGCCGGGGCGCAAGCCCGCCTGGAGCGGCCTACGCCGGCACGAGGGAGACTGCGCTGCCTCGTCTGCTGGCCATGCTTTGCGTTCTCGCCGTGTTCATACCGGCATTCTTCATGGTAGGAGCAGCCAAGGCCCTTTTTGTTCCCATGGCTCTCGCTGTCGGGTTCTCGATGATCGCGTCGTACCTGCTCTCGAGCACGCTCGTCCCCATTCTTTCCATCTGGTTGCTTCGCCGCGCCTCAGGCATCCACGAGGCCTCCTATTTTGAAAGGATGAAGCGCGTTTACGCCCGCCTCGTGCGCGGAGTGGTCGCGATTCGCTGGCCCCTGGTGGTGCTCTATCTGGCCGGCTGCGCCGCTGTGATCTGGTTTGTTGGCGGAGGCCTCGGGACCGAAATCTTTCCCCGCGGAGACAACGGCCAGTTTGCGGTGCGGTTTCGCGCCCCAAGCGGAACCCGTGTCGACATCACGGAATCAATCGCAAGACGGGTTCTCGCCACCATTGATCGCGAGGCAGGCGGATCGGCCAAGGTGGAGGTTTCCATCGGCATGGTCGGGGTGCACAATTCAAGCTTTCCGGTTAATCTCATTCACCTTTGGAATGGCGGACCCGAGGAGGGATGGCTGGCAGTACAATTCAAACCCGATGCCGGGGTGCATATCGAGCCCTTCCAGGAAAAGCTCCGCGGCGCCTTCGCACGGGAGTTTCCCGATGTCCGGTTTTCCTTTGAGCCGCAGGACATCGTTTCTCGGGTGATGAGCTTCGGTTCCCCCACACCGATTGAAATTGCAATCAGCGGATCCTCTCTGCCGGTAAGCAAGGCCTACGCTGACCGGATCATCGAAAAGTTGAACGGGATTCCCTTCCTAAGGGACGTGCAAATCGCGCAGACGCTGGACTACCCCACCGTCACCGTGAACGTCGACCGCGAGCGGGCGGGGCTGCTCGGTGTGAAGATGGCCGATGTGACACGCTCACTCGTCGCCGCCACCACCTCCAGCCGGTTTACCAAACCCATCTACTGGGCCGACCCCAACACAGGCATCAGCTACAATGTGCAGGTGCAGATCCCCGAGGCAAAGACAAGGTCCGTCGAGGACATCGGCAATGTGCCCATCAAGTCCTCCAGGAATGATCCTGTGCTGCTTCGCAATCTCGCGACGATCGGCAGCGGCACGTCACCCGGCACCTACGAGCGCTACAATGTGGCCCGGCTCGTCAGCATCACCGCCAACCTTCACGGCGCGGACCTGGGGACTGCCATGCATGCGATCCGGAAGGCCGTCGCTGACGCTGGAGCCCCACCGGAGGCGCGTACGAAGGTGGACTACCGAGGACAAATCATTCCGCTCACCCAGCTGCTGGATGGATTCCGGTCGGGACTGGTGATCGCAGTGGTCGTGATCTTCCTGCTCCTCGTAGCCAACTTTCAATCCATACGACTGGCGCTGGTCGTGGTCTCCACGGTGCCCGCAGTGCTCGCAGGTGTGGTCCTGTCCCTGTGGTTTACAGGCACGACCCTGAACATCCAGTCCGGCATGGGTTCCATCATGGCGGTGGGCGTCGCGGTCGCCAACTCGATCCTGCTGGTGACATTTGCAGAGAAGGCCCGCATCAAGTCCAGGGATCCGATCGTGGGAGCCGTTGAGGGCGGAAGCAGCCGCCTTCGACCCATCCTGATGACAAGTTGCGCGATGATTGCCGGCATGCTGCCCCTCGCGCTAGGCACAGGTGAAGGAGGAGATCAGACTGCGCCTTTGGGCCGCGCTGTTGTAGGGGGTCTGGCGCTGGCGACGTTCGCCACTCTTTTTGCCCTGCCCGCCTTCTTTGCGTTGCTTGCAAGCCGCAAGGTCCGCTCCGTCTCGCTGCATCCACAGGATATCGGTAGTGAACACCATCGCGGTGCCTCTTCAATCTGATCCCTACGATTCGATTACCATGACACACATCAGCGCAGTCGGTATTGTCACAGCTCTCACATGCACGGTTTGCGCAGTCGCGCAGACTCCTCCCGAGGTCAGCGTCGTGTCCCAGCATCGTGGCGAAATTCACCGGTACGTGACGCTGCCAGGCACCCTGCGTGCGAATCTTCAGGTCACCCTCCACGCCAAGATGGCGGGGTTTCTGAAATCGATCTCCGTGGACACCGGTGACACCGCAAAGGCAGGTCAGGTGCTCGCGGAACTGGAAATGCCCGAACTCGTCGCGGAACGCGCCCGCCAGCAATCCGAACTCAAGGTCGCGCGTGTCGAAGCGGAACGGATCCAGCGAGCGCGAAAGAAGGCCCCGGATCTTGTCCCGCCCCAAGTCGCTGATGCCGCGGAGGCGCGGCTAGAAACCGCCGAAGCAGGTCTGGAACAGTATGAGACTCTCCTGGGTTATGCAAAAATCGTGGCTCCATTCGATGGTGTTGTGACCACGCGGTACCTCGATCCCGGGGCGCTGGTGCCCGCTGCCACCGCGGGCGGCAACCCGGAGTCTGCGGCCATCGTCACCCTGATGGACTATTCCACAATCCGAATCCACGTGCCGGTCCCGGAGATGGAAGCAGCGCACATCCGGATCGGACAGCCTGTACTGGTCACAACCGAGTCACTTCCCGGCAAAGTGTTCACCGCTTCGGTCAGCCGTCAATCCGGTGCACTGGACGAGCGCTCGCGCACCCTTCTGGTCGAGGCTGATCTTGCAAATCCGGATCTCACCCTTCGTCCGGGAATGTTCGCGAGCGTGAAGATTGGCGTGGAGCATCACTCCAATGCCATCCTGGTGCCTTCCGCAGCGCTCGTGCGCGAAAAGGCAGCAGGATTCCTCTTCCTTTTCGAGGAAGGCAAGGCGAGACGCGTTCCGGTGAAATATGGATTCAATGACGGCTCCAATGTTGAAATCCTCGAAGGGCTCCCACCGGGCGCCCGCGTGATCATCCCGGGAAAGACCACGCTTGCAAATGGCCAAGCTGTGAAGGCGATGGAGGCTCAATGAACGGTGCCAACCTGCAATTTCGAATGAGAGCAAACAGGATGGCGTTGGCAGTCGCTCTGACGATTTCCGTTGTGAGTCGGCTTTTCGCCACCGACCCTCAATCGATCGATCTGGCAACTGCCCTTCGGCTCGCCGGTGCAAAAAATCTCGATGTTGAAATCGCCCGTGAAAGGGTGAACGAGGCCCGGGCCGCCGGCGATGCCGCCCGCGCCCGTTTCTTTCCCTGGGTCGCACCTTCAATCGTCATCCGACGGCATGAGGAGAATGTTCAGGATGCGGGCGGGCGCATCCTTGATGCAGACAAGCAATCGCTTTCCGCCGGCCTTGCGTTGAACGCGCAGCTCGATCTGGGGGAGACTTACTTCCAGAACCTCGTTGCAAAGCAGGTTGTGAAATCCAATGAGGCCGCCCTTGCAGGACGCCAGCGAGAGGCAACCTTTCGGGCCGCCGCGGGCTACTTTGAACTGGTTCGTGCACGCGCGGCGGTCATCGCCTCGGAGGAAGCCGCTCGCATTGCAGGCGAACATGCAGAGCAGATCGGAGTCTCCGTTGATGCTGGCCTGAGTTTCAAGGGCGATGCCGCCCGCGCCCGGGCTGCACACGAACGGGCGGAACTTACCCTCCTCCGGGTGCGCACCGACCAGCGCGTCGCAGCGGCCAGGCTCGCGGAGATTCTTCGTCTCGATCCGTCCGTGGATCTGACTCCCGATGACAGCACGCTCGCACCGATGTCGCTCGAAATCCCGGGCGATGATCTCGGGGAAAGAATTGCCCGTGCCCTCGCAAGCCGTCCTGAGATGGACGAATCGGCCGCCCGGCTGGCAGGCGCCCGCCTGAATCGTCGTGCCGCCACCCAGGGTCCTCTGATCCCAACCCTGGGTGCACAGGTCTCAATCGGCGGACTTGGCGGCGGGCCCTCAGGCTCAACCCTGACCAGAGATTTCGACATGAGCAGTGACATGAGTTTCGGCGTCAGTTGGAGAATCGGCCCCGGAGGCTTGCTCGACCGGAATCGGCAAAGAGAAATGTTGTCCCGGGAGAAGCAGGTGGAATTCGAGCGTGAAAAAGTGCGCGATGCTATCCGTCGCCAGGTTGTGGAAAGCCATGCACGCCTGCATTCGCTGGCGAAACAGGTTGAACTTGCCAGGAAGGCGCTCGAGGCCGCGGATCAAACCGCACGCCTGTCGCGTGATCGTCTCGAAACCGGCGTGGGCGCCGCCTTTGAGGATCTTGAGGCTGAAGATGAACTGGCACGCACTCGGCGCGACTACCTGGTCACGATAGCAGACTACAATCTCGCCCAGTACGCCCTCCGGTTTGCAACCGGAGACTAGTTTTCATAACACTGCGGGAACGGATCACCTGATGGCCGTGCAGACCTGCCACCGCTTCAGATCTCGGCGCCACCGTTCAAGGGACTTCAATCCCTGGGGCAGCCTGACATGTCCCCCGAAGGTAAGGGCGCCGATAATTCCGGAAAGCGCATAGTCGGAGTAGACCGGCTGCTTTCCAAAAATGAAGTCGGACCCGCGCAGGATGAGGTCAAACGGCTCGAGCAGTTCGAAGGTTTTTTTCCTCAGGGCGGGTGCCTCCTTGCGCCACGCATCAAGGCATCCACGACCAAACCGTCGTTCCTTGAATCGGATCGCCTCCGTCCTTTCGACAAGGTCCTTGATCCGGGGAATGCGAAGCGGATCAGTCAGGCGAAAGGTGACCGCCTCCACGTCGTTTTCGATATGCGGGATCAGGATCCGTTGCATGCCCTCGTGCTCGGCGGGGAAAAGCCCTCCTCCCCAGAATTCCCGGTCGATATGCCGGGCGACATCTAATCCCTCCGCGGACCCGTCAAATATAACCTGTTTTCCATGGACCAGAAGAGGCACCTGATAATACCGACCCTGCGCAATCCGGATCAATGGATCACGGCGGTGCAGCGGTGCAAGCACCGAGCGGTAGGATACTCCCGCCGCGTCGAGTGCCTCAGCGATGGCAATGCAGTAGGGACTGTAGGGAACCTGATAGAGTACGGTTTTCATGAACAATCGAGTTTCGCAGGTTGGGTCACAGATTCGGTTGTCTCGGGATCTTCGCCAAATTCTGGACAACACGAACCCTGCTCAATCGTGCATTGCAGGCACAGTGTCGCCCCTTCCCACGCATAGGCGCCGTACACCCCGCATCGTTCGCAAACAACATCCTCCCGGATCGGCGGCGCTGCCGAGGGCGATCGATTCCGACAGACCGGAATGTTCCTTGCCACGTTCATGGACTCAACGCCCCACAATAGCCTGACTCATGTCCTCCAGCAAGTCATCGATGCACTCAAGTCCCGCGGAGAGCCGAACCAATCCATCCGCGACTCCTGCGCGGCGCCTTGCGTCGGGAGTCATGCCTCGATGACTGGATCGGGCGGGAAGCGTGACCAGGGTCTCAGGTCCCCCGAGGCTCACCGCATGAACAATGAGCTGCAAACGGTCGATGAATTGCGCTGCAGCCGCGGCACCGCCCGACAATTCGAACGACAGCAACCCGCCTCCCGAGCTCATCTGGCGCCGGAACAACTCGGCCTGGGGATGCGAAGCAAGTCCCGGATAATGAACCGCGGAAACCTCCGGTCTGCCTGAAAGCCAGTCCGCAATCGCCTGTGCATTCCGATTGTGGGCCTCCATCCGCAGCGCAAGCGTGCGAAGCCCGCGCAGCGTCAGCCAGGCTTCAAAGGCATTCACGGTTCCCCCAAGGTTCTTATGAATGGCGCGGTGCAGTTTTGTCAGTGGCTCCCGCGCGATGAGGCAGCCGCCGATCAGGTCACCATGACCATTGAGATACTTCGTCGTTGAATGAACCACCCAATCCGCGCCCAGTGCGAGGGGACGCTGGATCAAGGGCGTGGCGACCGTGTTGTCCACGATCACGGGAACACCTGCCGCCCGCGCAAACCCGATGGTCTCAGCCAGATCAATCAGGCGCATCACGGGATTCGAAGGCGTTTCCACCAGAACCACTCCGGCCCGACCAACCGCGGCCTTCCACGCCGATGAATCCGACGGATCAACCGTCTCGATCGGAAGGCGGTATACTTCGTTCAAAATGCGCAGCAGCTCAAAGCTCCCGCCATAAATGTCCGGAGGAGTGAGGACCGGCCCCGCTCGTCCATGCAGCGCAGCCGTCACCGCGCAAAGCGTCGCCGCATTCCCGGAACTCGTCACCAACGCGCCCGCGCCTCCCTCCAGTCCGGCCAGCACCCGGCCCAGGTCCTCCACGGTCGGATTCCCAAATCGCGTGTAGGCGTATCCCTGACGTGCCCCGGAGAAAATCGCCTCGGCATCCTCCGTGCCGCCCAGATCAAAAATGGCGCTTTGCACAATGGCGGGCTGAACGGGTTCATTCGCACCCGGACGATGCGACACGGAACCTGCCCGTGCACACTGGGTGTTCAGATGGGGACGTCTTTTCATGACAACCATGGAAATCTGCAACAAAGCCTCCGGGCGAGCCTCAACTCCGCGCAGTCAGTATTCCAGAAGCGCACCCTGCCGAGTGCCTTTCAGGCCGGGGCGCTTTCGCCGCAAATTCGGAGGTCCGTGGTGAATGGATCATGGGAAGCAGCCTTTGGGACTGGTACGATGTTTTCAGTTGCGTCATAGATATATCGTATTACGATGCAATTGAAATCCTCCTTCGCGCCGAGACCGATACCAACCAACGCACCATGCTTTCTCCCACGAAGCCTGTCGCCCTGAGCAAGGGTGACTTCGAAACCCTCGCCGCTTTCCGCTATGCACTCAGGAGGTTCCTCAGTTTCAGCGCCCAGGCGGCCCGTGCGCATGGCGTGACGCCCCAGCAGTACCAGTCGCTGCTTGTGATCCAGGGATTTCCAGGTCGCGACTGGGTCACCGTGGGGGAACTCGCCGAACGCATGCAGATCACCCATCACAGTGCTGTCGGGCTCGTGGACAGGCTTGAGGCGATGAAGCTGGGAAAACGCACCCCCTCGCGCGAGGACCGGCGTCGCGTACATGTATCCCTCACGCCAAAGGGCATACGGGTGCTCTCCAAGCTCTATGAAGCCCATCGCAATGAACTTCGCGTGTGCGGTCCGCAACTTGCATCCCTGATCCAGAAGGCGGCCTCACGCATCCCTGCAAAGACAAGATATTCGAGCCCGCCTTGCTCGATGCCCGAAATTGAGGACTGACCCGCAGCCTATTGAAGCCGGAGCGCACCCTCCCTCAGCTATGAAAACGACATCCATCGCCAATCTCTCCATCAAGCGCGTGTACGAGGCTCCCTCCCCCGATGACGGATGCCGCCTGCTGGCCGAGCGGCTATGGCCTCGCGGACTTCGCAAGGAATCAGCCCGGCTGGACGGATGGATGCGCGAGGCGGCGCCCAGCACCCCGCTCCGCCAGTGGTTCAGCCATCAGGTCCCGCGATGGGAGGAGTTTCAGAGGCGTTATCGACTCGAACTCGAAGCGAATCGCGAGGCCTGGCAACCCATTCTGGACGCGGCAGCAAAGGGCCGTGTCACCCTGCTCTTCAGCTCCCGTGACACCGAACACAACAATGTGGTCGCCTTGCGAGCCTTTCTCCTGGAACGCCTCGCGGAATCCGCGGCTCCCAACAAGCGGACCACGGTGTCGCGCACGGCAGAGTCTTCAAGGAAATCAAAGTCGAGCACGAATCGTGAGCAATAATTGGATGCGCCTATCCGATTTTATCTCTCCAGTCTCAAATTCATCCACCTGATCCGGCGGTGCCTCCGCACCTGCAAACCAAGACGCGCCTTTCTCCATGTTTTCAACCGCCACCATTGTCGCCCAATCCGCACCACCCCTGTGGGGCCAGCCTGGTATAGTCATCACGTGCATTCTTCTCGCCATTCCTCTCGCGGTGGGCCTCTGGCTTCTCGGTCTCAAGCTGGGCGCAGCCCGAAGGCCGCCAGGCTCCGAACGCAATGCCTCAGGCTCAAGCAACGGGGCGGGCATGCTTGCGGTCGATGAACCGCATTCCGCCGCGGGCGAACCGTCCATGGCGCCGTCTTCCGGACTCATACGCAATGTCGACCAAAGCGGTGCCATTCGCTTTATTCCAGCCAAGAAGGCGGCCTTGCGCCGCCCCGAGATTCATCGGCCTCTGGCGCGCCTGATCCTGTGGTACCTCGGCGCAGCCACGCTCTGGCTCCTTTTCGGCACCACGATCGGCGAATACCTCGGCATCAAGTTTGTTGTCCCCGATGCAGACCACCTGAGCTGGTTGAGTTTCGGCCGACTGCGCCCCGTGCACACCAACGCGGTGTTCTGGGGGTGGGCCTCGCTCGCCATGATCGGACTGGGCTACTACGTCGTGGCAAGGGTCGGCAATGTGCAGCTTGCCTCTCTCAAGGCGGGCTGGTGGACGTTCGGGCTGATGAACGCCGCCGTGGTGCTCGGGAGCATTGCACTGATGGCTGGAATCAACAACGGCGGGGGCGAGTACCGCGAATACGTCTGGCCGATCATGCTTCTCTTTGCCGCAGGCATCGCGATCGCGCTGTGGAACTTCCTCGCGACGATCGCACGCCGCCAGACTTCGGAGATCTACATCTCAAACTGGTACATGGTGGCCGCGCTCATGTTCGTCATCACCATCGTACTCGTCGCCTACCTGCCCTTCTGGCAGGACGGCCTAGGCGAGACCATCATCCAGGGCTACTACATGCACCAGGGTGTGGGCATGTGGTTCATGATGTACCTGCTCGGCCTGACCTACTACTTCCTCCCCCAGCAGCTCAATACCCCGATCTTCTCCTACAGCCTCGGCATACTCGCATTCTGGACGCAGATCCTCTTCTACACGGTGATCGGCACCCACCACTTTGTTTTCAGCTCGATTCCGTGGTCCATCCAGACGGTGGCCATCGTCGGGAGCATGGGAATGGTGATTCCCGTTGTGGCCGGCACCGCGAACTTCCTGCTCACCTTCCGCGGCGCCTTTCACAAATTGAGCGGAAGTTACACCCTGCCCTTCTTCTTGGTTGGGGTCGTGTTCTATTTCACCGGCTCCCTGCAGGGAACGGCGGAAGCCTTCCGGTGGACCAATCTCATCTGGCACTTCACCGACTTCACTGTCGCCCATTCGCATCTCACGATGTACGGCATCATCACGTTCCTCCTGTGGGCCTCCATCTACGCAGTCGTGCCCCGCCTCACAGGCCGGGAACCGCCGCAGGCAACCGTCGGCGCGCATTTCTGGATGGCACTCATCGGACTGCTCTTCTACTCGATCCCGCTCATGCTCGGCGGCACGCTGCGCGGCATCGCCTGGCTCGATGGTGTACCGTTCGTCGATACCCTCACCCTCATGGCTCCCTTCTGGCTCTGGCGGGCAATCGGAGGGACGCTGATGTGGCTGTCGCATGGGATATTTGCCTACAACATGTACAAGATGATCGCCGGCCGCGTCCGCGATGTCGCCATACAGGGAGCCACGGAAGGAGCGGCAAACTGACATGAAATTCTATCGCAATCATCGCCTGTTCTTCAGCGCGGTCGCCTCCCTCTTTATCTTCCTCACGGTCGTCATCGCCATCATTCCCGCCTTGCACAATCAGTTGAGCTATGCGCCGCTGCCGGGAAGCGAACCCCTCGCGGGCGACGCGCTCAAGGGCAAGGCCATCTTCGTCGCCAACGGATGCGTCGCCTGCCACACGCAGCAGGTGCGGAACATCGCGATGGATCGCACCTGGGGGAACAGACCGAGCATCGCCGCAGACTACGCAGGAATCAGGCGAACCGACATTTGGCGCAACACCGCCACGCTGATGGGCACGGAACGCACCGGCCCCGACCTGACCTCCATCGGATCACGCCAACCGAGTGACGTCTGGCATCTGCTCCACCTGTATGCGCCCCGCTCGGTCGTACCTGCTTCGATCATGCCCGCGTACCCATGGCTGTTTGAGGAGAAATCTCAGGCAGCTCCGGGCGACACCGTTGTCAATGTGCCCCCGCCGTTCGCCCCGGCGGATCGCCAGGTCGTGGCCAGACCCGAGGCCCTTCAACTTGTGGCATACCTGCTATCCTTGAAACAGACCCCACTGCCCGATGGCACTGCCTCACCGGATTTTCTTTATGCGGGAACTGCCGGCAATGAAACCGCACCAGCAGCAACGGGAACCGGAACCGGCATTGCCGACGGAGCCACCCTCTATGCCGCCAACTGTCAGGCTTGCCACCAGGCCAATGGCGAGGGACTGAAAGGCGCGTTTCCTCCACTCAAGGGCAGCCCCATCGTCACCGATGATGATCCCAGCCGCATCCTGACGATCATCATGAAAGGCTACACCTCGCGCGAAAAGGAGGGATATCCCGCAATGCCACCCATCGGTGTGACCAACAAGCTGACGCCGTCGCAGATCCATTCCATCATCAATCACGAGCGGAAAAGCTGGGGCAACCAGGCTCGCGAAGTTCCCCTTGAGGAGGTCACAAAGATCCTGGCCGGAATCGCACCATGAAACGCCTCCCGATCCTGATCCCTTTCGCCATCGCGGCGCTGCCATCCTTCGCGCCGGCATGCGAGCTCTGCTCGGCCCAACAACCCACCTTTCTCCGGGGACTCACCCACGGCGCCGGGCCTCAGGGTAACCTCGACTACGTCATCGTGGCAACCGCTCTCGTCATTGTCCTCTTCGCACTCGCTTGGGCCGTGAAGTGTCTCGTGCGCCCTGGGGAGCGGAGCCCCGATCACATCAAACGCACCATCCTTCAGCATGATTCCTATGGACCCTAAAGGCACAGTCAGATTGTTCCTCGACGACAATCCCGAGCCCATCGGAGAATTCAGTTCACCCGTCACTTTCGAACTCGACACCCGCCTGCTCGCAGATGGGAACCACGTCCTGAAGATCCTGAGCAAAGACCCCGGCGGACTCGAAGGCGTGAAGCTTCTGCCGTTTGTCGTCCGTAACGGACCCGCGATCGATGTCGAGGGATTGAAGCCGGACGACACCGTGGACGGAGTGATTCCCCTGATGATCAACGCCTATGGCAAAGGTGATCAGAAACAGTTCGTGATCTACGGCAGCGAGAGCCCGCGCGGCATTCCCTCATGGGTCATCATCCTCTTGGTGCTCTTTGCAGGCTGGTCCGTCTACTACCTCGCCAGATACCTGACCATGGCTCACTGAAATTGACCGCAGCCGAGCCAACCGGGTCGCCCAACGTCCGATAGGCAACCAACGCATCAACGCGTTTTCTTCCGAACTCGCTTCAATGCGATACCCAGCGGGACAGACGTCGATTTACCGTTCAACAAGTCCAGGATTCTGGTTCCCCTGAAGGCAGACTCCATCTGC
The DNA here is from genome assembly GCA_014584295.1 of Verrucomicrobiota bacterium. Classification (GTDB taxonomy): domain Bacteria; phylum Verrucomicrobiota; class Verrucomicrobiia; order Opitutales; family Opitutaceae; genus UBA6669. The sequence continues at coordinate 16,586 of JACTNC010000018.1, read as the reverse complement.
CGGGCCACTTCGTTCAGGCCGCCATGAAGGGGACAGAGCCTCGTTCCGTGCGCCTTGAGCCTCAGAGGACACGTGCGAATGCACTCAAGCGGATCAACCGCATTGATGACATCCAGCACCGTGAGCTTCTCCGGGTCCGCGACGAGTTGAAACCCGCCCCCGAGCCCCCGCTGCCCGCGAATCACCCCGGCCCTGGAAAGCGCCTGCAGCACCTTCGAGGCGTAGTCCGGGGGAGTCTTCGTCCCCCGCACAATCTGTCGCGTCGTCTGCGATCGCCCCGGCTCCTGAATCAACCACACCACCGCCCGCAGTGCATACTCCGACGTCCGCGAGATTAGGTTCATGATAGGATCTCTGCCCCGGGCCATCCGGATTGGCAAGCGCCGAAGCCACTACTATTTCGTCCAAATACTAATCAAGACCAACTGTAGAAACTGGAAGCCAATTAACCCATTGACACGCATTGTGATCACGTCCGCCTAAGGCCCGTTCTGCGAAACAATTTCGTATGAGTATAGCTTAGCTCTATTTAGTACAAACCTCAAATGAAATTTACCAATAGTGGGATGTAACGACTTCTTCCATTCAACTACGCGATCGGTAAAGTCCCCGTCCATCGGCAAGGATCGGGAAATCTCCGCTCCCGATGCATCCAGGAGTGTGACCAACACACTGCCACCCTCCGCCACATCAGCAGTTACCATAAGGACATCATCCCGATCAAATTCAATAGGCGCGGTCTCAATTCTTCCTTCTCTAGATGGATCCAATGGCTCAGCGGCTGCAAAGCCGTCAGGTCGGAGTGTCGCAAGTTCAAAATATGCCTTTCGCTCCCCAAAATGAAGTCCATCACTTCCGGAAAAATAGATCCTAATCTCATCTTTCATAATAATTGGCACAGCGGCAGGATATGTGCAGCCCCAATCATAGTCTCCCTTCTTGTCGCTGTTGGGAATGAATGCAGTTCCAGGCTGCACTCGATGCCACTCTATAGTGTCTTTGCTCCAGGCGAGTTCAGTATGAGTACGATCATCCTTCGCATCCAATACAACCGGCAGACCAAGGTATATTCCGGCGTAGTAGAACACGGGCATGGCATACACTTGCAGATTGTCCGAGATGCCTCGCAAAACCGTCTGGGGATCACTCCAATGTAGGAAGTCTTTACTCTCGATGCGGGCAACCAAGCGCACTGCAGGGATCTCTCCCTTACTATTTCGCTTCCATTCGCGTGGATCCCAATCCCGAGTAAATGCCACGTAACGATTCAAAGTAGGGGCCCAAAGCGCATTGTTATGTGTATCTGCCATCACCTTTACATTACTTAGCACAGTCTGCGATTCCCAATGAATCCCATCAGGAGAAAATGCTACAGCCACTGTCGTCCGTCGACCTGCCTCTTGGTTCACATAGATTGCCTTGAACCGACGCGCAGGATCAGCTTCGCGACTATCACGGAAAACCCCTACTCCATGAACATCACGCATTAGAATATTGCTCCGTTCACCCCAAAACGGGAGAATGTCTAAGCTCGGCTTCTCCCAAACGATGCCGTCTCTTGATACCGCATAGCATAGTCCCGACTGTCGCGGATACAGCCAACGCTTACGTTCATTGCTGGATCCAAGCCAATCCTCTACTTCAACCAAGAATGGATTGTACCAGCATTTGTATACGCCCTCACTTTCGTCGAAAATCACATTGGGATACATATTATCATATCGTGGCTCCCAAGGGCGATCTTCGCCAAATAGTGGATTACCGGAATACTTCCTCACCTGCCCTACCGATATACGGACATTTTCACTACTTCTAATTAGAGTAGAATCCACAAGAAGCGTCTTTCTACCGTCCATGCCGATTACTTGAGGAACTACCTGTAGAGAACAAAACAATAGCAAAGTGATTGGGAGTTTCATTGGAAAGCAATAGTAGCAGACAGTTTCGTCATTGATGATTTAATGAGACCTCATGCAACGCTCTTAAACGGAAAAGAATGCAACGCGAGATTCCTGGGACACTAGCCATGCCATGAATTGCCATTCGGATACCGCTTGATCACTCTTGCAATCTACAATGTCTCCCTACGTCGCGAGTGAAGAGATCGCAATGTTGCCGCTATCACTTCCATCGAAACAAGCGCATCCTCGGCTGTACTCTCCGCCTTCCGTCGGGAAGCCACTGCATCAAGGAATGCCTGATGTTCATGATTATAGAGAGAATCGCGATCAGTGGAGAACTGCTCGCAACTGACTGAGGAATCGCTCTGGAATCCTCGACGCATCTCACCCTTGAACATGTCTAGCGCAATCCACCCACGGTCCCCAATGATTTCATATTCATGCCGATCCGGCACTTGAAGATAGTTAAGATGAATCGTGGAGATTACGGCATTCTTGTAGTCGCAGGTGATTGCCGCAAAATTTGGATTAGCTTGTAGCGGAAGCCCCCCCCCTTGACCAGCAGCAACATAGACTCCCATTGGCTTCTCTCCAAGCAGCCAATAGAAGAGGTCAGGCTGATGTGCATAGTCCATAAATAGAGCTCCCTCAATTCGACTTTGATAACGGGACTGAGAATTTTCTAAGGTCACGTAAGTACCTACTAAGCAATGCACATGATGAATTGTACCAAGTTCCCCCGAAGCTATTAGCGCCTTCACCCTGCATAGTGCTGGGTGAAAATGAAGCTGGAACCCCACCGCAAATGTAGTCTCAGCACGCCTTGCCGCTACCGCAATTGATCGTGCATCCTCAACATTGTCACTAAGTGGCTTTTCGCACAAAACATGTATGCCTGACTCAAGCGCCCCAATGGACTGAGAAGCATGCAGTGAATGCGGTGTTGCTACAACGACCATCGCCGGCGCGGTTTCCAACATTTCTTTGAATGAAGCATGCACGCGGGCTGGTTCCCCAAGTTCCTGCTTGGCTTTGGCGACTGCTTCCGGAGAACTTTCGCACCACTCTACTTGCAATTCCTTGCGTAAAGCAAGCAATCGCGCATGGCGCCGCCCAATTGATCCCAAGCCGATTATGACGATGCGATTGTTCAACGCCACAGCGAGAACCCTCCATCCACGACCAGGTTGTGGCCGGTCACATAGTCCGACGCAGACGATGCAAGAAAAAGAGCGGCACCCTTGATATCCACACCATCTCTCCCCATGCGACCAAGCGGCGTCCGATCACTGTAATCTCTTACAAACCCCCGCGGCATATCATCCCTCTCAAATCCTCCAGGCGAGATCGCATTTACGCAGATTCCCCATGGAGATAGTACAGCAGCAAGATCACGCGTCATCCCCAATACACCAGCCTTTGCAGCCGCGTAATCAATCGGTTGCCCATTAAGGCCATTTCGCTCATAAATACGGCGATCGCGTCCGACAAGCGCGGCAATCGATGCGATACTTATAATCTTGCCCTGCCTCTGGGCGCACATGATCCGTCCTACAGCCTGGCAGCAATGCAATACGCCCGTTAGATTCGTCGCGATGAGGTTCTCGACTTCGCTAGGATCTCGTTTCAATATGTGCGCATGGCTCTTTCCTGATCCTCCACCAGCATTATTTACCAAAATGTCGATGCGCCCTTTCCAAGCTTTCGCCCTATCTATCACATTTGCAACAGCATCGTGCTGGCGGTGATCCAATTCCATTGGCAAAACTTCGACATTGAAGGCACCTGATAAAGCCGCCGCCGATTGCGTCGCAGATGAGAGTGATCGAGAAGTAATGATCAGATCGCTGCCTGCTTCAGCAAATGCCGTTGCAATGTCATAGCCAAGATGATGAGCGCCGCCAACAATAAGCGCCACTTTGCCATCCAACTTGAAAATTTCCATTATCGATGTCTTCACTCAGAAAACAATCTCCTATCTCGTGGCTAAGCAATGAGATTTAACCCTAGCCGATTGAGAAGACATTAGCTGCATGAGGCGCATGAATGTAAGTAGCCCAATTCATTCTCGCATGATTTCTTTTGACGATTCAAACCCGTAGAGATAGGCGCGGTTGAATACAAAGTGAATTCGAGTCGCATTTATCGGCGCCCTACTGCCGCCTGACCAAGTCAGTAATGTCCGCCGATGATCTCCTGTGAGTGGGAGGCAATCACTCAGGCTGTATCCATCCAGCGCAGCCCCAGAAGCATCTAGCAGTTCGGCCCTAAATGACCCTTGCCCTTTCGTCCGCACATTGACGTAGATTCCGCACCCACCAAGTGCCCTTGGCGTAGTAACTGCTTCAACTGGCATCGCTCCACCTACGACCGAAGCTAACGCCCATAGGCGACCTTCATCCCATGACGCGCGACACAGTGCACTGTAGTAAGGGAGCGTCCCTTTTCGAAAGCCCAAGACGGATCCTCCAGGAATCTCAATTTGTGGTTGGAATCGTGAGTCGACGATCGCCGAATGGATTCCTTCCGACCCTGAGTAATAGGCATACATCCTTCCCCCATCAATGATTGGCTGATGCATCTGCCAGATCAAGCCACCTCCGTACTCGCCTATCGGCGGATTTGGCAATGCAGGTCTGATATCGGGTCGCCACCAAATCAGGCCATCACGCGAAGCGGCAAACTGCAAACACATGGTCTGCAACGCAGCATTGTAGTAGTTGACAAGCGCCACGTAACCACCCTTGACCGGCAAAGGGCAGATCTCAAGAAACTGCGCAAAATCCGGATCTCGGAAATCACGGCCAAGCACCACCGTCGAATCGCTCCAATGTGTTCCATCGGGACTGGTCGCTCGACCTACCCGACGCTGAAGTTGCTTGGCATTTACGTCGTAGGGGATGATCCTGTCGCCAGGCTCCTTTGGCGGATACATCTTAAAATAGGCGACATAACTCCCGTCAGGCTTACGATAGACATAGCACACATCAGTGCCCCCCCGAATCTCAAGCGGCCCCTCTTTCAGTTTCCAGTCCTTGCCATCTTGCGAGCGATAGCGATAAAGGCCGTACTTTCCCGATGGTCCAGGCAGGCTCCCTACCCCATCTGAAACTCCTGCCTCGAGAGTAAGCGTACCATTCCTGCTAGGGGATCGAAACACAAACATCTCATATGGCTGTACCCCATTCGATACATCAATAAGCACTGAAGCATATTGAGCCGTGCCGCCAGAATCAAAATCCAGAAGTATGTTAGTCTTCGGGTACCCTGGCCATGAAACAAACGAGAGCATGGGGCGATACCATTTCACCCCGTCTCTACTTTCCAAGTATGTCAACCGTCGCCGAGCTTCGTGCAGCGACTTCAATCCGTCGAGTTCAACTTCCTCCGGGGTTGAAACCTGCCAGGCTTTCCATAAACCGTCAATCGGATCGCGCAACACAGTACCATGCCCCATTATTCCTCCGGCGTCCCAAGGCATCTCTGGCTCGAGCAGCGGATTCTGCGAATCAGAAACTCCCTCTTCAATACGCCAGGCCGCCAATTTCAATAACTCAAATTCGTCCGGCATGAGCAGCGGCATACGGTCAATCGAAGGCGTGCAATAGGAGAAGTTGCAAACCAGACCAAATCCAATTGCAGCTATTGGTAATATATATATTAACCGCATATCAAACAAAGCACTGTTAGCCCGTCCGGAAATAGTTCAGATCAGAAAGTGAATCGAATGCCTGCCCGAATATTAGACCCAAACCAATAGCTTTCACTAATACGATCCTTGCTTGATGCCGTATAAATATCAGACTTCTGATCCGTAATATTCTGCCAGTTCACAAATAGGGAGTAGCTATCAGAGAATTTGTATCCAAACTGCGCATCGATGAAGTAACGCGCACTGTTATAAAAATCACTGTAAGGGTTTGCTCCAATACTCTCCAGAGAATCCGATTTGTAATTGTATGCCACGCGGGCAGACATGCCGTACTTCTCATAGAAAAGCCCTAAATTAAAGATTCGTTCGGGCGAATCAAACAACCTCAATTTGTCCGACCGGGTGAAGACCCTCACAGAGGAGTCCATTAGGCTGACGTTTGCGTCCACACCGAATCCATCCGCAAAACCACTGATGAATGTTGAGAATGGCACTTGGGCGCTCAACTCAATGCCGGATAGTTTGGCAGATTCTCCGTTCTCCTTTGTCGATGTTGTAAAAACAGGAAAGAAATAGCCTTGGTAAGTTACGTTGGTCTGCTGCGTGCTATAAGTATAAATTGGATGATCAATCATTTTATGGAATACAGCAACGGAGACAAGGCCACCAGACTTAAAATAATGCTCAAGCGACAAATCGAAATTGAGAGACTCATACGGCTTCAACCGCGGATTTCCAGTGGTGAGCACTCCACCGGAATCATCAAGCGTCGATGCAGGCTTCTGGTCTCCATAGGCAGGCCTGCCAAACGTCTTGGTGATAGCTGCCCGTAAGATTGTCGCTTTCGACATCTTGTAGGTTAACTGAAGGTTGGGTAAGAACTCACCGTAGTCGAAGGTGACATGATTTGTCACCAGTTTGGGATCGCCGGTAATGGGATCAAGGTAGAAGGACGGGCCGGACAAAGGAGCCTTGGTCTGCTCAAAACGCGCACCACCCAACACAGTCAGACGCGGTGAAACGTTGATGCTGGCCATAGCATATCCTGCAGTCACCCTTTCGACGACATCATAAGTGTCTTCACCCTCGTTCGACATTGATCCTTCAAGTTCGTATTGCAGTCCATTAGCGGCGCGCAAAGACTCGAATTTCCCTTTGGCTGCATCAGGATTAATGATAATGGGCATCGCGTATCGCCCATCCATTACCGACTGGGGGCTCTTCCCGGCGGGATTGTTGAAGTCCGCCATTGTGAATCCGGATGCGCCATATTGCCGCACAGTTCGAGTATTGTTCCGATGGCGATACGAATACTTCGCTCCCGCTTTCAAGAATCCGCTCCTACCGTCAAACCAGTCATGGAAGTCGCGCTGAACGTCGACACGGGCGGTGGTGGTTTCCTCTCGGTTGTCAATGACGTCGCCTCGAACACGCCGGACATTCGGGTTCGCCCCATTTAGGACTCCTTTCAAGTCCCAGTCAGGATATGGGTTGCTAAAGTCAATGACATAGCCACCCGGTACCGTGATGTTGCCCGAGCGAAAGGAAAAATTACGATAGGCAGGTTGCCGATCGGGAGCGTCAGAACGGGAGGCTTCGCCGCTCAACTTAAAGTCGCCCACAATCTTTGACGCTCCAAGAACCAAGTTAGTCATCCTCGCGTCCCGATCAAAGCTGATCATGCGCAAATCGTATCGAACCCGAGGAAAGGAGGCCATTGTTGGAGACAGCATGGTTGCGGTGCCTCCAGACGTGTAAAGCTGCTGATTCTTAGTGTTCTCCTGTTCGAACTTATTTGTAAAGGCCTGAAGATATATCCTGGTACCGTCATCGAGGCGATAATCGAGATTCAACGAGGCCCCAATCTTGACACGCTTATCCAAGTTGTAATCCAGACGTGGTTCATACAATACAGGATTGGTGGTGGAGCCAATCCACTGCCCCATGTACAGATCGCGACGCGTTTGGCGGTTCTCGTAATTGAAACTAAATGCCAAGCCCAATTTTCCCTCACCGACATTGAAAATGTTTGTATAAGTGAAATCGGCAGCATAGATCGGCTTTTTTGCTGCCTGATTTTCCCCGTATTGGATGGCCCCCGAAAGAAATCGTCCCTGATGATCGAATCCGGATGGCGTCAGGATATTGATCGTGCCACCAAGTGATGTGCCATCCATGTCAGGTGTAAGTGTCTTAATCACCTCAACCTGATTAATGAGCCCAGTGCCAAGGAGGTCCATCGGCGTGCTGCGGCCTGACCTGCCCAATTCCGGTGGTGTTGCCAAGATAGCGCCATTCATGGTTACAGTATTGAGGTTTGGGTCAGTGCCGCGAATACTGACGTAGTGACCTTCGCCGTAGTCTACGTCCAAGGACACCCCCGGCAACCGGGCAAGGGCTTCTCCAATATTGTTGTCAGGCAGTTTTCCTGCCGCGTCACTTGAGAGCACATCCTTCAAGTTTGTGGCGTTTCGCTTCTGCTGCAGTGCCTTGGCCCAGCCTTCGCGAAAGCCTTCGACGACCAGGCTGTCGAGCTTGAGCACCTTCTCACCAAGCAGCACTTGAAACACGATGTTGCCGGATGCGGGTACCTCTACGCGCTCCACCTTGATGTCGTAGCCGACAGATTCAATGCGAAGTTCAGCAACACCCGCTGCAAGGTTGTCCATTCGGAACTGGCCCTCGCGATCGGCGGTCACCATTCTGCCTGTTGCAACGTTTGTCACGGTCGCACCCGTGACGGATGCCCCGGTATTGATGTCGTTTATCCGACCAACAATGTTGCCGGCGTAAATCTGCGCCACAAATTGGCCGATACTGAAAGCAACCGCTAGGCTGCGCATCCACAGAGAAAAAGTTCGTTTGTCATTCATGGGGTCGGTGAGGTTTTATTTTCCAGTTTTCTCCAACTCGCATCGCTTCCGATCTGGGTGATGCAGCCGAATGACTCCTGCCTAAGTGAGCCCCCAGAAAGCTGAATCCTTATCTAGTGGTCCTCACTTAGCACCACTTATGATACCGTCGAAATATCCCTGCCTATCCCTGCCGTGCAATGGTTCCTCCCCGAACGAAATCCGGCATCAGTTTGACCTCTCGCTGAGCGGGCCGGCCGTTTTCAAGAATATCCAGCACCGGTCGCAGGAGCAGCTTTGCGAACAGCTGCGGATTGGTCACATACCTCGAAGGCGATGGCACAAGATAGGAAAGGAACATATCCTCATCACGCGATATCACAGAGACGTCTTGGGGTACCCGCAATCCCATCTGTGTGAGATAACTGGATACTGCTAGAAAGTGGTAGGCATTGGCAACAAGCAGTGCAGTTGGCATTGGCCGTTGAGCCATCAAGCGTCGCAGCGCGTGTCCAATGCCGCTCACGCTGCCATCATGATGGCAGACGACCGCCTCCGCTCGAACGTGCGGCGACTGACGAATCGATTCGAGCATGCCTGCTTCGCTCTCAAGGTCGCCAGCCATAGGCGGCTTCGACACTACAAGGACGATCCGGCTGTGGCCCAGGCCAAGCAACAAACCTGCAGCATGACGACAAACCGCGCGGTGATCCACGTCTCGATACGCAAGCTCCAATCCAGCATGTACTGACCCGGCAACAATGCAACGCTCATGGTTTTTCCTGAACCACCGTTGCACCGATTCATTCGATCGAAGCAATATCCAGCAACCATGAGGATTTTGAGCGAGCAGCCTGCCTAAAGCTCGACTCGGATCGACACGAAAATACTGTGGCCCGTAATAAACATGAAGGCGACAGCCATGCTCACCGAGCAACGCACGCAGCTCGTCAATCATGATTGATTGGGAAGGCCGCAATCGTTCCATCCCCTCCGGGGCCAGGAGAGCAACATCCCCAGCACGGGGCTTACGTGCTGCCATCTCCGGAGGAACCAGGATCTGGTTGCCTGCTCCCTGAAGTGAGCATATGAGTCTTTCACGCTTCATTTGCTCCAAGGCAGCACGCAAGGTATTCCGACTGATCTGGTATTTTTTGCAAAGAGCTCGCTCGCCCGGCAGCCATTCTCTCCATGTTCCGTGCGCAATTTCCGCACGAAGGATTTCCGCGGTCTGATGCACGAGCGAGTGACGTATCGGCAAATTGACCATCCCGCAGGAAATAAAACAGTGCGATCGATATCAAGCTGCCAGTCAAAGACTGCCAGAGAGTCGGCCATCGGTAGCTGGTCCCATGATGGCACCACCCAGCGTATCTTGATGCGATTGCACACGCTCACCATGCTCATCCATCAAGCCACTATCATGAGATCGATTCTCTCGGGCCTCGTTGCGGCCACATTCACTCCGTTTCTGCCCAATGAAGACGTAAATCTTGCGGCAATTCCCAAGATGGCTGAATTGCTGTATCGCAACAAGGTAAGCGGCGCATTCATCTGCGGAACCACTGGAGAAGGGTTCAGCCTCACCGAGGATGAGCGCCGACGCCTGGCTGAGGCATGGAAGGATGCTAACTCGGGTAGGATGAAACTCGTCGTTCATGTCGGGCACTTGAGCCTTCCAGTTAGTATGGCTTTGGCACGCCATGCGCAGGAGGTCGGCGCAGATGCAATTGCGACAATTGCGCCTTGTTTCTACAAGCCACGCTGTGCAGACGAACTTGTGGAGTGGTGCCGCCATGTGGCGGCCGCGGCTCCCGATCTTCCTTTCTACTACTACCATATGCCAGCCATGACCGGGATCAGCATCACAGCCGGTGAATTCCTCGCCGCAGCAGACGGCCGTATACCATCACTCGCAGGCATCAAATTCACACACGAGAATCTCGAGGATTACGAAAAGGCCAGGTCATTCGCGGGCGGAAAATATGATGTCCTCTTCGGACGCGACGAGATCCTGCTCTCCGGCCTCAAACTCGGAGCGACCGGTGCTGTTGGCAGCACCTACAACTTTGCGACTCCACTCTATTCTCGCATCCTGCACGCTCTTCATTCGAACGACATGAAATCCGCGGGAGATAGCCAGACAAACGCCCAGGATTTCATCAAGGTTATGACGGAATTTGGCGGGCTGCCAGCAGGCAAGGCCATGATGAAGCTTATTGGACTCGACTGTGGCCCCGTGCGCCTGCCGCTTCGCAGCCTGAACGCTCAGCAGGAGGACGGACTGCGTGAAAGGCTGCATTCCCTCGGGTTTTTTGAATACGCAAGCGTCGCTTGATTCTCCGTATGAGCACGCCCCCAGCAAGACACGCCCAAAAAATGCCTCGCTGGGCTTGGATAGCAGTGGGACTCCTGTGGATCTCTGCGGTGCTCAACTACCTTGACAGGCTCGCGATCACTTCGATGCGGGAGTCAGTGGTGGCTTCAGTCCCAATGACTGAGGCGCAGTTCGGATTGTTGACTTCAATTTTTCTGTGGATCTATGGAGCCATTAGTCCCGCGTGCGGGTTCTTGGCAGATCGTTTCCGGCGAAATCAGGTGATCTTTTCGAGCCTCTTAGTATGGTCTGCGGTCACCTGGCTAACTGGACATGCATCAAGTTTTGCAGATCTCCTCTGGGCCCGAGCTGCCTTGGGTGTCAGCCAAGCCTGTTACCTGCCAGCAGCCTTGGCGCTGATTGCCGATCATCACCGAGGTGCCACGCGCTCCTTTGCGACAGCGATCCATGGTACAGGCATATATGCGGGAGGCGCGCTGGGGGGCATAGGCGGCTACTTGGCCGACGCTATTGGCTGGCGAGCCGGCTTCACGCTTCTCGGCTCGATAGGCGCGTTCTATGCCTTGGTGATCCTCATTTTCCTCAAGAATGCGACATCAGTAGTTGAAGCCCCAAAGCAGTCTCCCTGGAAAGATGGGGCTACTGTGATGCAGGCCCTCAGCGCCCTGTTCCAAGTGCCTGCGTTCTATGGGTTGCTGATCGTCAACTCCTTGGTTGGTGTCGTCAATTGGACAATCTATGGCTGGCTTCCAACCTTCTTCCAAGAGTGTTTCCATTTGAAACAGGGCGAATCAGGCATGGCTGCAACCGGCACGCTGCAGGTCGCCTCATTCGCAGGAATCATGGTCGGCGGAGTTGTCGCTGATGCGTGGAGCCGAAGAAACGCCAGAGCGCGAATCCTTATGCCTGGCTTCGCCTATTTGCTAGCCACACCCGGACTCCTGCTTCTAGCATTGGGCTACAGCCTTGAGACGGCACTTTTGGGCCTTAGCCTATACGGTATTGCCCGAGGTTTCTACGATGCCAATCTCATGCCGATTGTTCGGCAAATCGTGGATGAACGGTTCAGCGCAACTGCATTTGGTTTCCTGAATTTTATCAGTTGCATGACTGGGGGCATCATGACCTATGTTGGCGGTGCGCTTCGCGACGCCCAGATCAGCCTCTCCATCGCTATCACTATCTGCGCTGCCGGAATACTGATCTCCGGTCTTTTACTTTTGCGCACTGCATTTTCCAAGCATCTCGCAACTCCGATCAAGAAGAAGTCGATGGGTAAGTGATCCCCGCTCGAAGTATTGGTGCGTAGGAACTGGCGTTCCGGGACGTATCGAGGCCCAAATTTGCCGAGGAGATCGATGGAGACAGGTACAAAATCATTGTTTTTGCGATCAGAAAGGTTGCGTATTGATATGCAGCGTTCAGGCGACCTTGTTTTTCCAAATCTTCCGGCGATAAGAAGCAAGCGCTTCAGCCTTGAACTTCGACGGAACAAAATTGTCATGGCCAAGATCATTGATTGGACTCGGACCATTGCATTTGAGAAGCGCAAATCCAATCGCATCCTCGCACTACCAACAAGCAACCGCTCCAATCAAGCAGTCCTTGAGTCGACCTGATGTAGAAAAGTGACTCGAGAAAAGACTTACCGCAGCTCGAGTTGCACTTCTCCTGATCTCCGAATGGCAGCTACCTTAGCGTCTTGATATAATCTATGATGGCGTCGATCTGGTTGTCGGTGAGCACGCCGGCATAGCTCGGCATGCCGGCCTCTGCCTTCTCGGTACCCGGTACAATCTTTGCCTGGGGATCGAGGATGGATTCACGGAGGTAGGCATCGTCAGCAACAACACGCCCTGTCTTGCCACCAAAATCCCGTACACGGCCGAAGAGTCCGGTCCAGGATGGACCATAAGTCGCGATCGCCGGCCCACCCGCTACGCCTCCGTGACAGGCCACACATCCGAAGGTGCGGGCCAGTGTTGCACCGTCCTCCTTCGGCGCGGATCGCTTCCCGTTCACCTGAGCAACGGCGGTTCTCGTCAGATCGACCACGATATTTCCAAACCCCTCAACGGACGGATCAAAATGCGGGAGATCATAGGGAGTCAGATACGCACTGCTCACCATGCCCTCTCCCTCGAGCGTCTTCAGCGACCAGCCAAAACGAAGTTGCATCACCGTCGTCATATTCGGAATGCCGACAAACACCCCGCAGCCGTCTTCCGAAAGATAGACGCTACTTGCAGGCAAAGCGTCCGCTCCCGGCTGTCCATTGGCGCGGAGCTGGGGCGATCCATAGCGATAGGAGCGCACATAATGCCAGGTCGACGCAGAGTAGTTCGACGGTTTCACCGCCTCCACCGGATCAAGTGGCACACTGAATTTCAGAAGGATGCCTTCCTTCATCGCCACAACCTCCCGCGGCAGCGTGCTGGCATGTCCCGTGTACCGTACCCGCGCAAGGCCGGCAAGGCGCGTCGCGGTCGTCCCCCACCCCAACACCTGAAACCCCGCGAGGTAGAGTTGACCGTCGATTGGGTTTACCGATCCATTCAACGGGGGAAATTCGAAGTCCTGCGTCACGCTCGTGACCGCTGCCTGCAGCCGCTTTCCGCGTGTGTTGAGCAATACCGAAAAGAGTTCCGGACGATTGAATCCGATGTGGACGAGCCCATCGGTAAGCGGGCCCATTTTGGCATCGATGAGCCAGACCTGGGAAATACCTGAGGCATTCACGCTGTGCGGAAGCCACACGAGAGGATCGGCAATCGGTGCAGGGTAAATTTCCCTCGGTTTGAAGTCGCCGAGGAATCCATAAAACTGCCCTCCACCAACAACATGCAGCGGCGTGCTGGGTATGTAATGACCCTGCTGATCGCTTGAGGTGACCAACCCCGTGCGACTATTGACCGCGATGTTTGGCTGGCGGAATCCGTACCCAAGTACCGTCGCTTCCCGCCCATCGGCTGAAATGCGAAGAACATTTCCATTGTTCTTCCCTTCCGTCGTCTGCTGGCCTCCTTTGGCGATCACAAACTCCCCGCGCGGTGCGAGACGGAGCGTCGCAGGAAATTCCCGCGTTTCCGCGGTCTGCCCGAAAGCATTCGAGAACAGCTCATGTTCGTCCGCCTCTCCGTCACCATTGCGATCCCTCAGGTGCCAAATGCCGTTCCGATCAAAGACGTAGATTTCACCGTCGCGAATCGCTGCCGTCATCGGCTCATGAAGTCCCGAAGCATAGCGCCGCCACTCGACCCGATCGCCATGCAATCCCCGGAGGATCCAGACATCTCCATCAATCGTGACACCTACGCCCGTGCCATCTGGAAAAAACTGGATGTCGCTTATCCGGATTGCCCGGCGCCAGGGATTCACTACCGGTAGATCAATGTCATCGACAACGTAGCTCGCAGCCGATGAAGAACGGTGAACAGCCGTATGAACAGCCTGGGGCCATCGGCGCGGTGCAGCCGAAGGTGTTGCCGCCATCGCAGTAACAGGCGTCGGCGCGGTTCCTTTTGCGAGGGACACCGTAAATTCCAATGGCTCGTCATGCGCCTCGACACGAACAAACCATGTCGGATGAGCGCCATCGCCGGGCTCGGAAGAGAGAGTCAGCTTGCGCCGAGCTTTGGAGGATCCCAGCGCAAATTGCACATCTGGAGCCTTATTGCCCAGAACAAGCAGCAACGGCTCGCGAGACGGCCCCACGATAAGGTTTCGCACGACCACGGGCGACTCTCCCGACCCTGCAGCATCAATCCACTCCTCAACGCGCGTCGCTCCAATCGTGTACTTCATCCTCACTCCCGATGACTGAAGTACAAGGGATTTCAGGCGTCCCAAACTCTCCGGTAGCGGACCACGACCCACTTCTTCAGGGCTCGGCGCCGGTGTGCGCGGATCGTGGAGCGATAGATTTGAAAGTTGCCACCCGGGATAGATTCCGGTCGCGAGCCATATGTCGCCATCGGGCTGGGGCAGCGATTTCTGGCCAACTGGCGTTTTTCTGGACGGATCGTGATAGGAGCCTGGCGCAAGCGCCATCGGAGTAACCCCCTTCCCGCTCCAAACTGCTGCAATCCGCAGGAGGTCAGTGTCGAAACAGGCCCAGCAGTCATGCGCGAGCGGAAAGATCAGACCCCGAGGCACCAGATTGTCCTTCGGAAACTCCGGTCCGGCTTCCCTGGCGTTGAGAGCCGACGAGAAAAACGGAAAATCCCTCTCAATCCAATCCCCCCAGGAATCCGCCGCTGCAATTTGCCGCACAGCCTTGTCGGACGTCCCCCGGGCGGGTTCCTTTGGAGTCGATTGGGCATGAAGTGCCGCAGGGGCAAGGCCTCCAAAAATCAGTAACCAGCCCAGCGCCCAGCGATGAGCAGACACTCCCTGCCTTGTTGAAAATCCAGTCCAAGTCCTCCCAATCATGCCCACGAAGTAAGCGCCCACACATGCGGGTGTGTCAATGGATGAAGCGTTACCTGTCCAACGCCGCGTTCCGGATTCCCCGTCATCCGGGTGAAGGCAAGGCATGCGGGGCGCCCTCGTACGATCGATGCTATTCCGCAGCCCGTTCGAGCTGTTCGCTCGTCGACTCCCGTTGGGCTCGCATCAGTATTGCTCCCTCAATCCTTGCATCACCAACCTAGACCTGTAGCTTGGCAGGAGCAATGAGCACACTCCAGGAGATCGAAGCAGCAGCGTTGCGACTTTCGGAAAGAGATCGCCTCAGGTTGGCCGATTACATCCTAGGGAGTCTGCCCCCGCCGCCCGATGCTGCTGCATCTACCGAGATCCTTGTGGAGGCAGCTCGTCGTGACGCCGAGCTCGAGAGCGGCCAGGAACATCCACTCACTGAATCCACGTTCTGGGCGGGAGTGCGACGGCGTCCCTGATGAGAGTCGAGTTTCACCCGGCGCTCCAGCAGGATTTCAAAGAGGCTCTGGAGCACTACGAAAGAGAGGGTGGCATCCATCTTGCCGAACGATTCGAGAGCGAATTCCGGGGATGTTTGAAGGCGCTTCAAGCGGCGCCCCGGCAATTCTCTTTTTATCTGAAGAGCAAATCCTTTCGGCGTATTCGTTTGGAGACGTTCCCATTTGTCCTCGTTTACCGTGAAAAAGCGAACGTAGTTCGGATTTTGGTTCTCAAACACGAGAGACGGCATCCTCGATTCGGAATGACCCGGCAGTAGCCGACTGTCAATGCTGCCATTTTTTTGCAACTTGCGGCACACAGGCGCGCAAAATGCCTAGAATCATTTCTGCTTGCGGTTCGTGGAATCGCGGGCGTAGTACCTCCCGCTCGTCAGGTTTCGAAGAGGTTTGGACGCGCTGAACCGCTCCCGATCATTCGCTTTTCATTTGCCGTTATTCCAATTGGCAATTGTGGCGACAACGGGAAAGGTACGCGGCAGGCTTTCATCGATTCCCGATCATGTGTTCATTGGCAGGTTGGAAAATGCCCAGGTGGTGGAATTGGTAGACACGCAGGTCTCAGAAGCCTGTGCCTACAAGCATGGGGGTTCGAGTCCCCCCTTGGGCACCACTTTGAGAGGTAAGCCAATTCTAGGTAACGGAAAGGTAACAAACTCCTCCCCAACTCGCCCAAAAAAGAAGCCCGCCAGCGTAGGCGGGACCTCTGCCGGATTTCATCGGGGTTTCATCCGGGGCAATCATGGACTCCGGAAACCCTTGGCGCCGTCTACCAGGGCGGGAACGGCCGGGGTTTACCGGCTACCCATCGCCGAGAAACCGCAGGTCAGAGGCGATTCACTAAAAATGTGAAAAACTCGGCGAGTTTTTTCCGAACCGGCGGGATCGGTGTTTCGCATGAGTCTC
>JACTNC010000004.1 GCA_014584295.1 Verrucomicrobiota bacterium | reverse complement strand
TCGCCATCGAGAACCGATGGCCGTTCGCGCACGGATGCCGGTGCGAACTGGTGAGATCAACGCGGTCGGAACCGCGTCGCAGCCTTGAGATCGTGGCTGCCTGGGGATGTTGCTGACGGGAGTCAGCGGAACATGGTGGGGAGCGTGGCACCAACACGGCACCCACGCGAGCGGATATTGGTACTCGTAAATGCCCGCATTGGCGGAGCCTCCGTGATGACGCGTCCCTGATGCCGCTCGCGCGAGGCCGGCCACGACGTCGCTGGGCCACGCCGGCCGCTGCCGCCCTCACGCCCCAGGCTTGCAACGCCAAACCGCGGCCGGGGCGGCGCTGCGCGCTGTTACAGTCGCCAAATCCAAGCACCTCAGGGCATAGCCAGTCCATCGTAGCTCAGCCCCGAGGCGTTTGAAGCTACCATGCCCAGACAATCGGCGGCGTACTGAAGACTTTGAACCGACACAGCGTTTCCTCTTTCCATGGCCAGGTTTTTTCCAACACTCGATCACGCGGAATTCCGCAGCAAAGGCGAATTCACCCTCTTTCAGGAACTGGCGGCACTCGACGATGGGTTTGCCGTCATCCACTCGCTACCCTGGCTGCGAGGCAGGACCAAGCGGGTGTACTCGCAGGAGTTGCAGGAGTACCTGCGGGTCTCCTTGGCCAGGAAGCATCTGTCCGGCGAGGTGGACTTCGTGATCCTACATGCGAAGCTGGGCATGCTTTGCATCGAGACGAAGTCGGGGGTGTACAAGCCTTCGGGCGTTCGATTTATCCACGAACGTGACGGATACGAAATCGACCCTTTGAATCAGGTAAGGGACAACACCTTCGTCCTCGTCGAGATGCTGCAGTCGTGGCAGGTGAAGTGCCCAGTCGGCTACGCGGTGCACTTTCCAGACCTTGACCTCGAGAGCTCGCAGATTGCTAGCGCGTACGTGCCGCTCGACCGGCATATTCCCGACGGAATCCTGATTCTGCAGAAACATCGTCGGGACATGCCCTCGCGCATCGTGGAACTGATGGCGCACTGGAAGGCTGCACTGAACTACGACAACCAGGACGACTTCAGCCTTGAGATCGATCGATTCCTTGACGCAGTTTGGCCGCAGGAAGTGCAGGTCGGTCATCTCGGACGCAAGATCGTCGCGGACGGCCAGTTGTGGCTTCGACTCGACGACAAGCAGGCGAATCAGGTGGCTTTGTGTCTCGACACTGATCGGAGGCTGATCGCGGGGTTCTCGGGCAGCGGCAAGACGCTTATTGCGCGCTCCCTTGCCGAGCAGTTCGCTGCCAGGGGCCTCAAGGTGCTCTTCCTTCTGAAGAACCGCCAGATCACACAGAAGGTGACCGCTCAAGTGAGCCATCTCGGCCGGGAGATCACTGTTCAGACTTTCCATTCTTACTGCGAGTCCCTGGGCACTCGGAATAGGGACGATAGCTTCGGGGAACCCAACTATGACGAACATCATCTGGCCCTGCATGGGAAGGTGGATCGCCAGTACGCGGTGCTGATCGTCGATGAGGCCCAGGCGCTCAACGAGGCCGATCATCTGGCGCTGCGCGACCATTTCGCCAACGCGCGCAAGTTCGTCTTTGCCGATGAGCTCCAGGTGCTTCCCGGTATCGAGAAGGGCAGTTCCTATCGATTCCTGGAGGAAACCTACGACGAGCGATTCTTTTATCTGGCGACGGTCTACCGGAATCCCGGAGGCATCACTCAGGCGATGATGGAGATGCGACCGCCCCGGCATGAGGTGAACTGCCCTCGCCCGACCTCCAGGGAGGACTTGTCCAGAAGTATCAGCTGGGATGTCTCCAAGCGCATCCAGGCCCTGACGGCGGAGCTCTCGAAGGCCGGCGTCATGACGCAGGACATGATCGTCCTCGGTCAGTTCTCTTGGTTGCTTGAGGGAATTGATGCCTCGCGATCCACGATCTCGGCGTATCGCGGCATGGAGAAGCCCGTCGTCATCGTCGTGGCGGGCTTCGACATGGACGACACCACATTGGCTTGCGCACTTGGGCGGGCCACCACGCGCGCTTACATCATCGTGCCCATCGAATTGCTCGCGGGTCTGAGCGGAGTGAAGTCGGACTTCCTGCGCAAGGGCTTGGAGAAGATCGATCGTGCAAGAGTGATCGATCAGGATGCTTGTGATCCGGACCCGCGATTCATCGCTAATAAGGTACGTAAATTCGCGGGCGCAATTGGAAGGCACGAAATCTTCGGCGAAGGATTTTTCTACGCAAGTCGATGGAGGCGATGGATCTATGAAGGCGGTCCCAGGTGGACCAACCGCGGAGTTCAGCTCTGGGGCTGGTGGCTCTCGCTATCGACAAACCTTCCTATCTCCGGGATCGATCCGGTGCGTAACGAGCTGACTGAGTGCTACCTCCGCCCCTGCGCCGAATGCGGCACCACGACACCGCATGACGTGCGTCGCAAATGTCTGACTTGCCTGGTCTCGCCATTGGACGAAGCCAGGACCTCCGCGATCGTCTTGCAGGCGGCCGAACTGGGCGCCGTGCGGTCGAGTACGCAAGGGCAATCGCTGATCAAAGTGGCGGCATTGGTCGGCGATTTCCAGTTTCCCCGCTCGAATGACACTGTGCGTGGGATGACCGAAGTGCCTGACCTGGACCTCGCCACCACGATCGTCGAGTTTAGGATGCGCCGCGAGGCGACAGTTGCCACCAAATCCCAGGTAGAGCAATGGCTGCGGGAAGTTTTGGTAGCCAGCGAGTTGGATGCCCCCATCGCGGCCCTTGCGGGCCGCACAATCAGCAGCCTCTGCGCGCAGAAGATCCTGGTTAAGATCAACACCGGCCGATACCGACTGACGGATCCTCAATAACCTCGAAAGGCAGGGGGGCTTGAGCCCCGACCTGCCCAATCGGATCGCAGCCTAAAGCCTTCGGCAGGCCCGTGTCCTTCA
This sequence comes from Verrucomicrobiota bacterium, assembly GCA_014584295.1. Taxonomy (GTDB): domain Bacteria; phylum Verrucomicrobiota; class Verrucomicrobiia; order Opitutales; family Opitutaceae; genus UBA6669. The sequence continues at coordinate 1,060 of JACTNC010000004.1, read as the reverse complement.
ACGGCCGTTGCCGGATCCACTTGCCCGTGGCGGCGAAGACCGCGTTGAGCACGGCGGTGCGGCTACCGCGATGGTGGGCTCATCGCGGCCATCTTGGAGCGACCGGTGATTGACAATATCCTTCGCACCTAGGGCTGGATCCGCAGCCGACGCCATCGACGGTAATCGGCAACGTCGTCATTGCCGCTGCCGACCGCGGTGCCAATCTTCTGCAGCGACGAGTGTGGGCAAGGAAGTGCCAACAAGCAGCCGATGGCGAGTGGCCGGGCCTGGCCGCATCTCGCCCGAAAGGGCACGGAGACCGCGTGCCCGCTGTAAATGCCGAGGAAGGTCAGGGCGCGGTCTTCAACCGTTGGCGATAGAACGCCCCCGGAACGGGGGCAGGGAGTATGGGACCGTCAGTTGCTGTTCGGCGCCGGGACCACGGCCTGCAATGACAGGTGTGTCACGGTCGCGGACACTTCGAGGTCGTTCGCGTTGTGCAGGATGAGTGCAAAGACACCGTCGCGCGGATCGAAGAACTCGCCGAAGTCGTCACCGCCAAACTCGGCGCGCGCCAGCTCCGACCAGTCATCGAATGCATCGACATCCGGATTGCAGCCGACGGCGTAGGCGATGAGCTTCTGGCGCCCATCTGAGCACGGTCATCCTCAACGATGTAAAACAGCGTGTTTTTGTGAGCACGGTCATCCTCAACGATGTAAAACAGCGTGTTTTTGGTCATTTTGGGTGATGTTCGAGGCCTGAAGTCCCTCATCTTCGATGACCAAAAGTTTTTCTGAAATATCAGCGCGTTATCGACTCCGTTCGGGCACGGTTTGTGCTTTACGTACTGGCGCGCGCTGCGTGCAGAGTCAGCCCTACTGCCTGGCGACAACTCGCCCGGAACGTAGGCGTTGTCAAGGCTGCGGGCGTAGCCCGCACCCGAAGGGCATGGCCTTGAAAACGCCGGAGTGCAGGGCACCCTCGCGTTCAAGCAGAAGGGCGGATCGGCGTTCATGCGGCAGTTCACCATCGCGGAGGGTGACCATCACAACATCAAATCCGGTGATCACACTCA
>JACTNC010000024.1 GCA_014584295.1 Verrucomicrobiota bacterium | reverse complement strand
TAAGTCCGGACCGCATGTGGTCCTCTTTCTCGCCGACGATCTCAGCCGATCGGACTGCTCGATCTACAATCCCCACAGCGGCATTCCCATGCCGAACCTGGAGCGAATCGCACGCGCGGGCATGACGTTCAACCAGGCCGTTGTCGCTTCGCCCTCGTGCGCGCCGAGCCGCGGCGCGCTCCTGACCGGACTCTCCCCGGCACGCAGCGGTGCCATGTTCAACCACACGTTCCCCGACCCGAGGGTGAGCATAACGACGGTAGAGTAGGCAGGAGCTGACCGAGGTGAGTCGGCCAGCTCCCGCCCCTCATCAAACCGGACAGGCGGTTTTCCCGCATCCGGCTTTCCGAGAACATACGTCGCAAGGCTATCGGCGCCATGAGCAGGTGAGGGGGAGACGCCAGAGTTGATACTGTCCAAGAAGACGCTCGTCATTGAAGAAGCTGAACAACCCGTGCTTGCAGTCATACTTGCGCCACAGCCACCGACGCACGCGATTTTGCAGCCACACTTGCTGGCGGCCAAACACGCGCGTGCAGTGTCCATAGTGATAGTAGTTGGACCAGCCATGGGTGATTCGATTTACCCGCCTGATCGCCTCTGTGCAACTGCGATGCTTCGTCCAGTGATTGAGTTCTTCACGAACGGCGTCCCGCAGGTGCAATCGGGCTTTCGGGCTGGGCTCCACGTGCACAAAGCAATTGCCCGTGCGCGGGCTGCGCCGCCATGCAAAATCGAAACCCAGGAAACGAAAAGACTCTTGCTGGAAGTCAACCAGCCGGGTCTTCGCTTCATTCAGAGTCAGTCGCTTGGCTTGCAGATATTTTTCCAGCCTCCTCAACATTGCTTCACCGCTGCCAGGGCGGCACAACAACACGAAGTCGTCCGCATAGCGTATTAGCTTCGCGTCCAGCTCCGGGTGATCGTTCACCCCGTGATCCAAGCTGTTTAAATACAGATTGGCTAACAGCGGTGACAGGACTCCGCCCTGCGGCGTGCCCCGATCATTGGAGTGATACTTCCTCTTGCCTTCGCTTTCCTCTACGATAGGCGCTTTCAGGAAGAGCTTCACCAGTCGAAGTATGCTGCCGTCGCTCACGCGCCGGGCCACCAGCCGAAGCAGTCCCGCATGGTCGATCGTGTCGAAGTAGCCGCTTAGATCGGCATCCACGACCTCGGTTCTTCCATGCCGGAGTTGCTCTCGGATAGCGTCCAGTGCCTGATGGGCCTTGCGACCCGGCCGATACCCAAAACTGCCTTCATCGAAGTCAGCCTCGAAGATCGGCTGCAGCAGAATAAGCAGCGCCATCTGTACGATCCGGTCGATTACGTTTGGAACACCTAAGGGACGTTGTTTGCCATCCGCTTTGGGAATCCACACGCGCTTGACCGGACCGGGTTTGTATCTGCGATCCTTCAGTCGCGCCTGCAGGGCGTTCAGGAATTCCTCCGCGTTGGCTTTTACCTCTTCGGTGGTTATTCCATCTATCCCCGCTGCTCCTCCATTACCCACCACGACTTTCATGGCGACTTCCAAGACATCCCGGCGACATAGGTCCCCGTAGAGACTCCACGCACGCCAGCGACGGTTGTCCTTTGCTTTGCGATATAGGGTCGATTGTAGCGCTTGGACTTTGAGTGGCGTTTTTATCCCCAACATAGGGGCCATCGCCTCGTCCCTTGCCACGCTGTTCCCTGCGTTCAAGTTCGGCTCCTTCGCTCCGGTCTCGTTACGACCTTTATCGCTACTATGAACCGATCCGACTGCTCGCTGGGTCGCACTGGCCTCCCCCGCTGGAGCGGAGTTGTGCCGAGCGTTGGGTTCGCGCCCACCCAGAGAGCTCTCTCCATTTGTTCCTGCGCACCTTCCGGACATCCCGTGCTCGCCGACCCCGCCGCGCGGTTTGGACTCACTGTCATTTTGGCCTCTCCAATTTTTCATCAGGTTTGCCAGCGCCCAATCCTGTCAGCCTTCACCGGCTATGAAGTGGTTCGGCGACGCGGATTTTAGTCTATCGGGGCTCATTGGATGAACTTCACTTTCGTTACGGGCTGTCCGTTACTATAACCGGCTACTCCCCACCTTCCCTCGCGGAAACGCAGTTGCCAGTTGTTGCCAGCCTGAATGACTAATTGGCTGGATGAGACTTTCACTCATGGTGTTCAGTTTTCATGGACGTACTCATAGTTTGACGTTTGACAAAAGTGTCTCGACCTCCTCCGAGCCAGTTTGGGATTGAGAAGCGGAGGCATCATCAGTCTCCATGTTTTCTTCACGCGGAAGCATGGATAGAGGACGTTGCGTCGTGACGTAACTTCCGGTTTCCGTGATACCCGTGTATTCTATGGCAAACCCGCCTGCGGCACTTAGGAGAATGATGATTTGCCTCCTGTTTGATCGAAACTTCCTGCCTCATTGGATCGAAATCCGTGGCGCTGCACAATCCGTCCAATGAATCTATCATAACTATTTATAGACCAATTGCTTGATACACTTTGTCCACAAACGTGGTCATTCATGGGATGCAATTGGAGCTTGTTTCGGATGCCGCTAGGGGTAGTTTAAGAAGCGTGAAAACGACCGTTGACATTCCCGATCATGACTTGAAGGAAGTCATGAAACACACCAAGGCGGGGACCAAGACGGAGGCCGTGGCCCGGGCCGTTGCCGACTACAACCGTCGGCAGCGCCTGACCAAGCTTGCGGACAAACTCGGGACGTTTCGAGACCTCGTGACCCGGGAAGAGCTGCTCAAAATTCGGGCCGAGGGATGACGCTCATCGACACTTCGAGTTGGATCGAAGCCCTGCGACAGGACGGAGACCCAGCGGTGCGCGGTCGCGTGCAGTCACTGCTGCAAACGGGCGATGCGAGTTGGTGCGATTTGGTTCGGGTGGAGTTATGGCACGGGGTGCGGGGTGCGGCGGAACGGAAGATGATGGAGCAGTTGGATGCCGATGTGCACCTGCTGCCTACGACGGATGCAGTCTGGGCCACAGCCCGTGAGTTGGCGCGACGCAGCCGGGCCAAGGGACTTACGGTACCGGCGACCGACTTGATCATCGCGGCGTGCGGCCATGCACATGGGGTGCCGATCGAACATCGCGATCAGCATTTGACCGCGCTGCAACAACTCTTCGATTGATCGCCCCTGCAGATCGACAGCCTGCACTATGGCGCAGCCGCTACGACACTCAGGGACATACATGAGGGATCGTGGCAGGCCACCACGACCTTCCACCCGGCACAGACGCGCTGATCAGTCTGCACCCTTGCAGGCAAGCATCTGAGCCTGCCTTCGCATTGGCGGGACCACCTCAGAAGGCTGCAAGGGTCAACCCGATGATGTCAGGTCTTGACCCTTGACAGCGCCGCAACGGTGCGGGGAATCGAGACAATTTGAAGGCCATTGTGACTTCAACCCACCTGGGCTGTGCCACGGCTTGAAGGAGATTTCCCGGAGGCTCCGATTGGCCCGTCTCTCCTTCAGCTTTCGATGACCTCTGCGGCGTGCAGGCAGGCGCCGGCGGTCCAGCCCATCATGGGCGGCATCTTGTATTCGTCGGCCACATCAATGCCGCCGGTCAGCGCATTGTATTTTTCCCAAAGCTTGCCCGTTGTCTCCAGATTGCGGGCGCAGGTGAGCAGGAATTTTTCCGCGATTCGTCTGGCCTCGGATTTGTAACCATGGCGCAGCAGTCCCATGATCGCT
>JACTNC010000061.1 GCA_014584295.1 Verrucomicrobiota bacterium | reverse complement strand
GCGCAGCCCCCTCCCTTAAACCCTCCCCATAAATCTTTTTATCTCACCAATCCATCGCACCACCGATCCGCTTTTGCTGAACTTGACCGACACAACTAGAAACAACAGGCATACCAATGAAAAGACATTATACTGGATTAGCCGCACTTCTCCCATTGTTGCTGGGCTCCTGCCCAAGGCTCGACGCGCAAACAAGTCCTGTCAGATCCGAAATCCCTGATATAAACAAGACCGTCGAGCCAACCATTACCAAACTGTCACCTTTTGTTGTTTCGACAGACAAGGACACCGGTTACATTGCTGCCGACACGCTGAACGCGGGCCTGTTGAATACAAAGCTGCTGATGACGCCAGGAGGTATAGATATCTTCACGCGCGATTTCCTCGACGATATCGGAGCAGTAAACATTGATGAAGCGTCCGGATGGTTGACCAGTTCCCGGCCGCTTGAACTTGGTGCAGTCGAAGGAAACAGCGTCAATCCTGGTGGACTGAACTATTACGATCCAGGAACCAATGTCTCGCTCCGAGGGCTCGGTGCGAACCCCAGCACCCGTAACTATTTTACCAGCGCCTCAACTCCAAAGGAATACAATGTTGAGCGCGTCGAGTCCGCTAGAGGACCCAACGCAATTCTTTATGGGGAAGGTGGTCCCGGTGGTGGAATAAACTACATTACCAAGAAGGCAAAGAGCTGGAACTTCACGAATCTTCGCCTTCGGTTCGATGACAACTACTCGAAAGGCATGTCATTGGACGTCAATCGGAAGCTCATGCACAACCTGAATGCAAGGTACAATCTCAATCTTCAGGACACAAGATATTACATCGATAGAACCCAGCTTACCGAGCAGGGTCACTCTCTGAATATCACCTACACCCCATTCGATCGGACAAACATTGTATTCGATGCCGACTATTCACGGAACACCCGCCCAAGTCTGATAATGAACTATCTTGATCGATACTCAAGATGGGATCACCAACCTGTTACGGGCAAACTGACTTCATCGGCAGCGACCGCCAGGGGATTGACAAATTATACGGGTTCCAAGTACCTGATATGGACGGAACGCATCGGGCTCTTGGATTATGCCGGCTATTCGACGACCAACGGGATCGGAGTCACTCAAGCTGCCGAGGCAGCCTTTGGCGACGCTCTCTTCCCCTCCGTTGCGGCCGGAGCGCCAGGCGTCAGCGCGGTTCCCACGCTGCCGCCCACCTTCAATGCCAATCCCGAAAATCAATCGGTCGCGGACAAGGCAAAGGACCTTCAGCTTTCCATAGACCATACTTTCTCAAACGGACTCTCACTTCAGCTTGCGGGGCAGTACTCGCATTTCACGAGTCAAGGCGGCAACTATCCCTTTGCGGTGCTATACATAGATCCCCTGCTCTACCTTCCGAATGGAAACATCAATCCAAACTATGGGGAGCCCTATTCCCGTTCGCACGTTGGAAGGGCGGTCGACTACTCACGAGAATCAAAGTCCGTGCGACTTGTGACAGCCTATCCCCTTAAGCTGTTTGGCGGCGTGACAAACATCAGCGCATTCGCCATCCACCAGGAAAAGGATGACAAGACAGTCTATACGGACCTGCATATCAAGGATCCGAACTCCACGCTGCCGATTACAGATAGTGCAAGTTTGATTCATGTACATCGGTATCTAAACAACCTTCCGGCAAAACTGCCCAACTTCTCCGAAATGTATGAAACGGTAGATGTGCCAACCTCTGATGCGAGAAACCATCAGAAGATTGACGCCTATGAAGTTGCCCTGTCAGGCAGCTACCTGCATGACACATTGTCGGTAATCGCAGGTTATCGCCGTGACCGCTCGGAACTCGCCAACGAAAATGGGATTGCAGCATCACGGGATGCCGAAACCGGTCAGTTCACGTCATACTCGACCGACAGCAGGCTGGGCTTCAATGATACCACCACCTACGGGTTCGTCTACTTTCCCCTCAAGCATGTCGGGCTCTATGGTAATCATTCGGAAGGATTCATCATACAAACTTCAGCCTATAAACGACTTGATGGATCCTTCTCGAAGGCAAATATTGTTCCCGCAGAGGAGAGGTCTGGCGGGATCCGTTTTCAGCTCGGAAACGACGCAGGCATCAAGATCATCGGCTCCATCGGCTACTACCGTGCCGAACAATCTAACTCCATCCGCAACGTTTCAATCGGCAACATAAACAATCTTTGGAATGATCTGGGCGAGTATGAAGGCAAAGACTACAGCAGCAACTACATATCAACATACAGCAACAACCCTCTCAGCATTACCGCCCTGAATTCAATTACAAGCTCATCGAGTCTGGTCGGGTACGGTTGGGAGGGGAGCCTGACGGCAAACTTCGGCAAGACTTTTCGACTCACCCTCAATGCCGCATTGCCCAAGACCAAGCAGTCCAATGTAGCGGCGGATTATGTGGCTTATGTGAAGGAACATCGGCCAAAGTGGCAGGTTTTGGCCAACAATCCTTCAAACCCAAACAATCTTCAGGACACCAATCACCTCAATCAGATTCAAAGCTTCATAGACAACTTCCAGGAAGGGCGCAATCAGAACTATACCTATGACTATCGCGTCAATGCATTTGGAGTCTACACGTTCAATTCGGGCACTTTTAAAAGTCTTAGAATCGGCGGTGGCATTCAGTTCTATGGACCATGTATTGCGGGAAACGAGCCGGGCAGACCTTTCGACTACGTTTACGCAAAAGATTATTACCTCGCAAGTGCACTCGTCGGATATCCTATAAAGATCGGGAAATACAAGGCGGATGTGCAGCTCAACATTTCAAACCTGTTCAACTACGATGATCCAATCGTCAATGGAGTTTTTGCCTATAACTTCAAGGGGAACGTGCAGAATGTACCCTATGGAACAAAGAATGTCTGGCCGCGATTGATCCGATTGGCGATCAATCTTTCCTACTGAATAGAACGCGAGGACTCGGATTGTTCTGTCAATGTGGCTATCTTACTCCTTTTGACGCGCGCAAACGGGCGACTCCATGATGACCCTAGGCATTCAGCGCCCTATCCCGTCTGCCGCTAGGTTGCCGGTCCTGTCGTCTTTCTCTTGGGCTTGCGGAGTCCTCCTTGGACGGTCCCCAAGACAACCCTGCCTCCCTAGTGCAAGCGCTTGCACCCGAAGGGAGCGCTTGTACCCCCGGCTCGTGCGTATGGAACACATTGGTCAAATCGTATCGCGTCGCCCCAGCAACAAAATGACCTGCGGCAAGGGTTCCTTGGAATTCCTTTATGCCTTCCAGCAACCCGGCGCACTTTGAATGCATGCCCCCCAAGCAGACTTTGCACACGCAAGGACAGCATCTTGTAGGCGCCCTATCGGAGGATGAACAGAGGCTCTTCCTCGATGCGAATACGTGCATCATTGAGTCACTCCCCCTGAGGGTGACGTGGTTCAAGAAGGAAGCTCTGCAGAAAGGACCATCTTCCTTGGCCGAGTTGAATCCGACAATCTTGCTTACGGGATGGTCCTCACCGCCTTTGGATGCTCATTGGTTGAATTCCAGGGAATGCAAGCTCAACTACATTTGTCATCTGGGGGGAGCCGTGAAATGGCTTGTCCCGCGCGGCTTTATCGAACGTGGAGGCATCGTTACCAACTGGAGCGATATTCCAAGCACCTCCGTCGCGGAACACGGCCTGTTGCTTGCATTGTCGGCTCTTAGAAACAGCGGCAACTGGTTGGATGCGCACAAGGGTGAACCCGCAAATGGAAACCGGATTGAATGGCTGAACACGCGCACCCTTTTTGGTCGAAAAGTTGGAATCCATGGCTTCGGGCGAATCGCCCGAGAACTCGTCAAAATACTTCGCCCGTTTGGTGTCGAAATTCGCGGCTATTCCCAAGGCGTGCCCGCTTCGCTGTTTGACGAGGTAGGGGTGACCCAAGTCGAATCGCTTGAATCGCTGTTCAAGGAGAATGAAATCCTCTTTGAGTGTGAGGGCCTGACACCGAAGACTTCCGGCGTGGTTTCAGCTGAAATTCTGGCTATGCTGCCGAACGATGCGGTTTTCGTGAACGTGGCCCGGGGTGGCCTGGTTGACGAGGCTGCACTCCTCCGTGAAGCGACTTCAGGGCGGATAAGGGTCGCCCTGGATGTGATGACATCAGAGCCGGTTGCCCCTTCCTGTCCCTTTCTTCAACTGAAGAATGTTGTCATGTCCCCGCACATCGGCGGTCCAACCTTCGACCAATACCCTTCCTGTGGAGAGTTCGCCGCGAAAAACATCGCGAGATATGTAAATGGCACTCCTCTCGAAGGAGTCGTTTCTTTGGGTGAATACGATCGCTCTACATGATGCCCGCGTGGATGCAGATGCTTGAAGGCGACAGTCTACCGCGATCGAGAGGCCTCCAAACCTTGAAATAGATCCGCCAAACTGGCTGCCCGACATGGATTCGAACCATGACTAGGCGAGTCAAAGTCGCCTGTGCTACCATTACACCATCAGGCAAGCGTGTGTGGAACGGCGAAAACTGTCGGTATTCAACCGCAGGTCAAGGCCGGAGCGGGCTTGCCTGGCAATCCGAGCATGTACTTCACTATCCGTTCCCTGTAAACGGGTTGCCTGATTGATGTTCCTTGCTCACGAATTGTCGTTGGCCGGATACTGAAATTGTCTCCCCCGCAACAATTCAATTCGCTCCGTATCTTCCCTTTCATCACACTCTTCCCTTCCCCAGCATCATGGCATTTCCATCATCCGCTTGGAACCGTCGTCGTTTCCTTGGTACCGCCGCTCTGGCCACAACTGCCGGCCTGGCCGGCCGCCTCAATGCCTCTCCCTCCGAAAAAACTTCGTGGTCCGACTCGGTACGAATCGGCATCATCGGGCTGAGCACCAAGGGCGCTGATCACCTCAAGAACCTCCTCGCGACACCGGGTGCGCAGGTTGTCGCGCTATGCGATGTCGATCCGCGCACCCTTGCATCCGTCGTGTCCGGCCTGCCCGCGGATCTTCGCCGACCCTTCACAACGACCGACGCGCGTCGGCTTCTTGAGCGAAGCGACGTCGATGCCGTCGTCATTGCAACCCCGAACCACTGGCACGGTTTGCTGACCATCTGGGCGCTGCAGGCGGGTAAACACGTCTATGTCGAGAAACCTATGTCCCACACCGTGCATGAGGGCCGCACAATGATCGAGGCTGCAAATGCCTCGGGCAAAGTGGTTCAGGTTGGCACGCAGCGTCGCACGGACGCCGGTCTCGCGGAGGCTGGGGAGTTTGTTCGTTCCGGCAGGCTCGGCAGAATCACCCACGTGCACACGGTCTATTACAGCCACCGCACCGCCGTGAAGGAAACGCTGCCATGGTACCCGGACTGGCTGGACTATGATCGTTTCTGCGGTCCATCGCCGGTCGTTCCACTCAAACGCGAGAAGCTTCACTACGACTGGCATTGGATGTGGGACACCGGCAACGGCGAACTGGGAAACAACGGCGTACACGTGCTTGATCTCGCACTCGCGCTGATCAAGGAGTCCCGGGCGCCCCGACGTGTCATGGCCCTTGGGGGTCGTTACGTCGTCAACGACGTTGCTGAAACGCCCAATTCGATGTTCGTGCTCTATGACTATGAGGGATGCCCCATCTTTTTTGAGAACCGGGGGCTCCCCGCAAAGACAGGCGTCACCTATTCCGACAATTATCATGGCATTCGTGTGGGCACGATCGTGCACTGCGAAGGCGGATACCTCACCGCACTCACGGGTGCATCCGCCTACGACAGACAGGGAAAGCTTGTCCGCCAATTCCCTGCCGACGGCGGGTCCGCGCACATGGCGAACTTCCTCGACGCAGTCCGCCAGAATAATCCTTCATCCGTCAATGCCCCTCCAGCAGTCGGACACCTGTCGGCGTCGGTCTGCCACTACGGAAATATCTCCTATCGCCTGGGAACCCCAGCCGGAACCGAATCCATCGAACGCCGCGTCGCATCGTTCAAGGCGGCGGATCCGCTCCTGAAGAGTTTCTTCACCCATCTCGGTGCCAACGGCGTTGATCTTGCCCACCGCCCCCTTGCCGTCGGCCCTTGGCTGACGATCAATGCACAGAATGACGACATTGTCGCACTTGATCCCGATGACTCGGACCTTCACAAGCGCGCTCGATTCCTGTTACACGAGTCAGCCCGCCCTCCCTATCTCTTGCGGGGCTGAGTCCACTTTCAAATTCATCCATGCGTTCACTCAAAAAACTTCTCCGTCTTCTTTTCCCCAGCATGCTCCTACTCGCTTCGCATACGGGCTCCCTCGGCGCGAATGCAGCCCTCAGGGTCGGAATGATCGGATTGGATACATCGCACAGCGTTGCATTCACACGATTGCTGAACGACCCCTCGGATCCGAACTACATTCCGGGCGCCAGGGTGGTCGCTGCATTCCGAAGCGGAAGCCCAGACATGCCGGACGATAGCATGAAGCGGATCCCCGGCTTCGCGAAGGATCTTGACCAGAAATATAAGGTAAAGCTCTGCGACTCGATCGACGAAGTGCTCAGGCAGGTGGACTGCGTCATGATTGAGAACGTGGACGGACGAAAACATCTTGAGATCGCCAAAGTTGTTTTCCCCACAGGCAAACCCGTATTCATCGACAAACCGCTCGCCGGCACGCTTGCCCAAGGTCTCGAAATCGTGGCACTCGCGAAGAAACATCACGTTCCGTTCTTCAGTGCGTCATCGCTCCGCTATGTCGATTCTGTGACCCAGCTTCCTGCCGCCACGCGTTCGAACATCCTCGCCCTGACTAGTCATTCGCCGTGCAAGCTCGAACCCCACCATCCGGACCTGTTCTGGTATGGCGTTCATGGCGTTGAGACACTCTATGCAGTTCTCGGCTCAGGCTGCGACACAGTCGCGCGCGTCCATTCGCCGGACATGGATGTTGTGACCGGAGTCTGGAAGGACGGCCGGACTGGAACGTTCCTGGGCTACCGCGATGCCTCCGCGGGTTATGGCTTCAAGGCACTCCTGAAGTCAGGCGTGCTTAATGAGGACTTCAAGGCAGACTACGCTCCGCTCGTGAGGCAAATCGTCCGCTTTTTTCAGACACGTCAGGCCCCCATCTCACACGACGAAATGATTGAGGTACTTGCATTCATGGAAGCCGCCGATGAAAGCAAGAGGCAAGGTGGCAAACCCATTGCCATTGCGGATGTGCTTCGAGCACACGGCGGCTTACGATAGGACACGCAGGCGCAAGTCAGCCGAAGGGCGGTTGACGTATCCTTGGCACAGGCCTTGGATCGGTTCGCGCATTGCACGCCTGTAGCAGGCGCGAAGTCGTTTTGGAGACTCTCCGGTGGCCACCGAACGAATTTTTCGCAGCTTTATGTCGCGGAACCTTGCATGAAGGCGGCAACCGATTTTCTCTAAATTTTGCGATCCATGTCACCCGTGGGCAGTGGATTGCGTCACATCCTCCGTACTATGTCCGCATCCACGCGCCCTTCAAAACGACGTTGGTTCATTTTCGCCGCAATCGGCGCCGTATTCGCAGGGGGCGTCTGGTATTTTGGATTCAAGGTCGAGCGACAACTTCCGCAATCGACCGGCTTCTCCCACAAGAGAGGTCCCGGGGGATTCTTGGGTGGAATGGAAGCCGTGCCCGTCAAGACCGTGGCCGCCAAACGCGATGCGTTGGCCGTGTACCTGAAGGCAATCGGCACCGTGACACCGCTCAATACGGTGACCGTGCGTAGCCGAGTTGACGGGCAGTTGATTCGCGTTGCCTTTACCGAGGGCCAGAAGGTCCGCAAGGGTGACCTCCTCGCCGTGATCGACCCCGATCCGTACAAGATCAAACTCGCTCAGGCGGAAGGTAACCAGAAACAGAACCTGGCGCAGCTTCAGAATGCAGAGCGAGACCTCGATCGTCTGAAGCAGCTCTTCGAAAAAACGCTCGTAACCGCACAGGAGCTGGATGCCGCACAAGCGCGCGTGGCCGAGCGCCGGGGTGCGCTTGCCGCAAATGAAGCTCAGGTGGAAGACGCGCGGCTGCAACTCGCCTATACGCGCATCGAGGCTCCGATCGATGGGCGCCTTGGACTGCGCCAGGTCGATCCGGGGAACCTGATCCGCCCTGGTGACTCAAGCGGGCTTGTCGTGATCACGCAGACACAACCGATTTCCGTCGTGTTTACGATCCCGGAAGTGGATCTCCAGAAGGTCCTTGAGCCGCTCCGCTCTGGTAAGGAACTCGCTGTGGAGGCATGGGATCGCAACGAACAGCATCTCATTGAAACCGGTGTTCTGAGAACGGTGGACAATCAGATCAACATCGCAACGGGCACCGTGCGACTGAAAGCGGAGTTTTCCAACGCCGACGAAATCCTTTTCCCCAATCAGTTCGTCAATGTACGGCTCCGGGTGAATACCGTCGAGAACGCCATCGTCATACCCGCCGACGCCGTGCAGTTCGGCTCCCGAGGGACCTACGTTTACGTCGTCGATGCCAAGAGTCGCTCCATCATCCATGACGTTGTCCTCGGCCCCTCGGACGGCACTTGGCAGGCGGTGACCCAAGGTGTTGCGGTTGGTGATCAGGTTGTCCTTGAGGGCCTTGATCGCCTGCGGGAAGGCCGCCCGGTCACGATCGTCAACGACACTCCTGAACCGGCACCAACCCGCTCCCGAGCAAAAAGTTCATGAATCCGTCGCGTCCGTTCATCCTGCGGCCGATCGCCACCTCCCTGCTGATGGTGGCGCTGCTTCTCTCAGGAGTAATGGCCTACCGCCTCCTTCCTATCGCCGCTCTTCCGGAGGTGGACTATCCCACAATTCAGATTTTCACCTTCTATCCGGGAGCAAGTCCACAGGTGGTGGCAAGTTCCATCACAGCGCCTCTGGAACGCCGCTTCGGGCAGATACCTGGAGTCAATCAGATGTCATCCGCGAGTTCCGGCGGAGCTTCTGTGATCACCCTCCAATTTTCACTCGAAATTTCCATGGGAGTCGCTGAACAGGAAGTCCAGGCCGCCATCAATGCAGCCGACAATCTCCTGCCCAATGATCTGCCCGCGCCACCCGTCTATAGAAAGGTAAATCCTGCGGACACGCCCATCCTGACGCTCGCTGTGACTTCACAGAGCCTCCCGCTGCCGGAGGTGCATGACCTGGTCGACACGCGTGTCGCCCAGAAACTCGCTCAGATTCCCGGCGTCGGTATGGTAAGCCTAGCGGGTGGCCAGCGTCCCGCCGTCCGCGTGCAGGTCAATCCCGCCGCGCTCGCAGCCCACAAGCTTAACTTTGCCGATGTTCGCGCCGCAATCAATGCAGCCAGCGTCAATCAGCCGAAGGGCAGCTTCGACGGCCCGACGCGAAACATCCTGATGGATGCAAACGACCAGCTTCGCTCTGTCGACGAGTACCGCAACCTCATCATCGCCTGGCAGAACGGCGCCGCCCTGCGGCTCGGCGATGTCGCACGGATTGAAAACGCGTCGGAGGACCGGCGCCTTGCCGCCTGGGCCAACGAGCTTCCTGCCGTCCTCATCAATGTCCAGCGACAGCCAGGTGCCAATGTCATTGAGGTGGTGGACCGCGTGCTGGCGCTCCTGCCACAGCTTTCCAGCAGCCTTCCCGCCGCGGTCGAAATGTCGCTGCTGACGGACCGTACGCAAAGCATCCGCGCATCGGTTCGCGACGTGCAGCACGAACTCATGTTCGCAGTGGGACTCGTGGTCCTTGTTACGTTTCTTTTCCTCCGCAATTTCGCCGCAACAATCATCCCCAGCATCGCCGTGCCGCTCTCCCTGATCGGCACATTCGGCGTCATGTACCTGGCGGGCTACTCGCTGAACATCCTGACCCTGATGGCCCTCACGATCGCAACGGGATTCGTCGTCGACGATGCCATCGTGATGCTGGAAAACATCGCGCGCTACCGCGAACAAGGCGCCTCTCCCATGGAAGCGGCGCTCAAGGGAGCCGCCCAGATCGGCTTCACACTCGTGTCCCTCACGATCTCCCTCATCGCTGTCCTCATCCCTCTGCTTTTCATGGGCGATGTTGTCGGACGGCTCTTCCATGAGTTTGCCATCACCCTTGCGGTATCGATCCTGATCTCCCTGATCATTTCTCTGACGCTCACCCCGATGATGTGTGCCAGGCTGCTTCCCCAGCATTCCGCGCATCACGCGCCAGGCTTTCTTGATCGTGTCATTGCACGCTATGGGAAGTGGCTCGACTGGGTGCTCGAGCACCAGGGGGCCACACTGCTTGTCACTCTCGGCACGCTGGCCCTGACGGTGTTGCTGTATCTCGTCGTGCCAAAGGGCTTTTTCCCGGTACAGGACAATGCGGCCATTCAGGCCGTGACCGAGGCACCGCAGTCTATCTCATTCGCGGCCATGTCCGAACGACAGCAGCAACTCGCAGCCCTTGTCCTCGACGATCCCGCCGTCGTGAGTCTGTCCTCCTTCATCGGCGTCGACGGCACCAATGCGACCCTCAACAGCGGTCGCATGCTGATCAACCTCAAGCCCCACAGTGAGCGAAAACACTCCGCGACCGAAATCATCGAACGCCTACGCGAAAAGGCCCGGGCTGTCTCGGGCATCTCCCTCTACATGCAGCCCGTTCAGGAGCTGACAATCGAGGACCGCGTAAGCCGTACCCAATTCCAGTTTACGCTGACCAGTCCAGACCAGTCCCTGCTCGACCAATGGGTGCCACGAATCATTTCCCGGCTGCAGGAGCTGCCCCAACTTGCCGACGTCGCAAGCGATCTCCAGCAACAGGGCCTTCAAGCCTATGTTGAGATCGACCGCGACGCCGCCAGCCGGCTCGGCATCAGTATCGCAAAGATCGACGACGCCCTCTACAGTGCATTTGGTCAGCGACAGATCTCCACACTGTTCACCCAAACCAGCCAGTATCGCGTCGTGCTGGAAATGGATCCGCGCCTTGTGCACGGGCCATCCAGTCTGGGAAACATTTACGTAGACGCCGCCTCCGGCCAGCCCGTGCCGCTTTCAAGCATCGCCCGCGTTACCGAGCGCCCCACCGCCCTGCTCGTAAACCATGTCGGACAGTTTCCTGCCGTCACGGTTTCCTTTAACCTGGGTCGCGGATCCTCGCTCGGCGACGCGGTCACCGCAATCGAGGGGGCGACACGGGACATGGCGATGCCTGCATCGATCGAGATGCGATTCCAAGGCGCTGCGCACGCCTTTCGCGCCTCGCTCGCGAGCACGCTCTGGCTCGTGCTCGCGGCAGTTGTGACCATGTACATTGTGCTGGGCATCCTCTACGAGAGCAGCATCCACCCGGTGACGATCCTGTCGACGCTGCCTTCGGCCACCCTCGGCGCGTTGCTGGCATTGAAGCTGACAGGCCAGCCGCTCGACATGATCGCGATCATCGGCATCATTCTCCTCATCGGTCTCGTGAAAAAGAACGGCATCATGATGATCGATTTCGCCCTCGAGGCCGAACGCAAGCAGGGCCTGAGTCCGCGCGACGCCATCCACCAGGCAGCCCTACTTCGTTTCCGGCCCATCCTGATGACAACCCTTGCTGCATTGTTCGGCGCGCTTCCCCTCATGCTGGCCAGCGGATCCGGAGCGGAACTGCGCCAGCCGCTCGGTCTCGCCATGGTCGGCGGCCTTCTTGTCAGCCAGGTGCTGACATTGTTCACGACTCCCGTGGTCTATCTCTTCTTTGACCGACTCTCAATCCAGAGTCGCCGTTCGCGAGCATCGGTCGTCATGGCGCACGGGGCCGAGCCTGCACTGCACGCGCGTACAGTTGGACACTAGGGAAACACTGCAGCGGGCATGAATCTCTCCCGTCCATTCATCCGACGTCCGGTGGCAAGCTGCCTCGTTGCCGCCGCGTTGGTTCTGCTCGGATTGCTCGCCTATGGATTGCTTCCCATTGCACCGCTTCCACAGGTCGATTTCCCCACGATCCGCGTGAGCGCGTCGCTGCCCGGAGCCAGCCCGGAGACGATGGCATCCGCTGTCGCGACCCCGCTCGAACGCGCATTCGGCAGCATCGCGGGAGTTACCGGCATCTATTCGTGGAGCAACCAGGGAGCGTCGAGCATCATGCTCGAATTCGCGTTTGATCGCGACATCAACGCCGCCGCGAGGGACGTCCAGGCTGCGATCAATGCTGCCCGCAGCCAATTGCCCGCAGGAATGCCCGGCAATCCGAGCTACAAGAAGACGAACCCCTCACAGGCTCCGATCATGGCGCTAGCCCTGAGTTCGCCCAATCTTGCCCCCGGCGTCCTCTACGATGCCGCATCGACCCTGATTGCACAGAAGCTCTCCCAAATCCGCGGCGTCGGCGAAGTTAGCGTGGGTGGAAGTTCCCTCCCTGCCGTGCGGGTGCAGTTGAATCCGAATTCACTCGCGCATTATGGTATTGCCCTCGACGAGGTCCGTACGGCCATCAGCGAGGCAAATTCGCTCAAGCCCCGTGGCTTCATCGACGGTGGTGACCGTACGTGGCAGGTGCAGACAAACGACCAGTTGCGGCGCGCCGAGCAATACCTGCCGCTTATCATCCGGTACGAGAACGGAGCACCCGTGCGGCTGGGCGATGTCGCCACCGTGACCGACTCGGTCGAAGACCGCTACAGTAGTGGCTTCTACAATGATCGGCCCGCGGTGCTCCTCATGATCAGTCGACAGCCCGGCGCAAACATCATCGAAACAATCGATGAGATCTACGCGGAACTGCCTTCGCTGCGCGCTCTTCTGCCAGCAGATGCCGATCTCGCGGTTGTCATGGACAGGTCTCCCGGCATCCGGGCGACTCTCAGGGAAGCCCGCAAAACGCTGATCATCTCAGGCGGATTGGTGGTTCTCGTCGTGCTTCTTTTTCTCGGAAACGCTCGGTCAGCCCTCATCCCGAGTCTCGCGATACCCGTCTCATTGATCGGTACGTTCTCGATCATGTACCTGTACGGGTTCTCGCTGAACAACCTGTCGCTGATGGCACTGATCGTCGCCGCAGGGCTTGTGGTGGACGACGCCATTGTCGTGCTCGAAAATATCTCGCGGCACATCGAGCGCGGGCTATCCCCCTTTCGGGCAGCGTTGAAGGGCTCAAGCGAGGTCGGTTTCACGCTCCTTGCCATGAACCTGTCGCTCGTCGTCGTCTTTGTTTCCATCCTCTTTATGGGAGGACTTATCGAGCGGCTGTTTCGCGAATTCTCGATCACGCTTGCCGCTGCCATCACCGTATCCCTCGCGGTTTCCCTCACACTCACGCCAAGCCTGTGCGCAAGGTGGCTCAAATCCGTGTCCAACCACTCGGCAGGACGACTCGCACGAATCAGCACCTGGTTCATTGACCGCCTGCGCAACACGTACGCGCGTTCGCTCGCCTGGGTGATCCAACACTCGACCCTCACCCTCATCACCCTGATTGGAACCATCGCCCTCACGGTCACCCTATATATCCGTATTCCCAAGGGATTCCTTCCACCGCAGGACACCGGACAGATCTCGGGCTTCGTACGGGGTGATGACGGATTCTCCTTCCAGGTCATGCAGCCAAAGATCGAGGCCTATCGTCGCCTGCTGCTGGCCGACCCCGCGGTCCAGGACGTCATCGGTACAAGCGGTGGTTCCGGCGGACTCAGCAATTCGCGGGTCATGGTCCGTCTCAAACCACTGGACGAACGTAAGGTTTCCGCCACCGAGGTGATCAATCGAATCCGCGCCAAGACCCCGCAAATTCCAGGAGGCATGCTCTGGATGAGTGTATCGCAGGACATCGACTCTCCTCGGACGTCTGACTCGGGCTCCTATGAATTTCTTCTCCTGGCAAGCGAACTCTCGGATCTGCGGACCTGGGGACCCAAGGTGTCAGAGGCACTGCGTGAGCTGCCAGAGCTTGTGGATGTCAATGCACCCTCCGAAAGGGGAACCAAACAGGTTCGCCTGCATATCGACCGGGATGCTGCGCGCCGCCTCGGCGTCGACATGCGCATGGTCACCCAGGTGCTGAACAGCTCCTTCAGTCAGCGGCAGATCGCCACCCTGTACGATTCCTTGAACCAGTACCGCGTCGTCATGGAACTCGAACCTCAGTACACTCAGGACCCCATCACCCTTGATCAGGTGCAGGTCATCGCGCGGGATGGATCACGCGTTCCGCTGTCTGCCTTCGCCCGCTATGATTTTGCATTGATCGATGATCGCGTGCGCCACACGAGCCAGTTTGCATCGATGAACATTGGCTTCTCACTCGCACCCGGAGTCTCGCTTGATCAGGCGCTGAAAGCCATCGACGACGCACTCGCCGCAATCATGCTGCCCACCGAAATTTATGCCCGTCTCGGCGGTAGTGCGCAAAGCTTCCAGAACAGCCTGAAGAACCAGCCCCTTCTTATCCTAGGCGTGCTGGTTGCTGTGTACCTGGTCCTGGGAGTCCTCTATGAGAGTCTTCTGCATCCAATAACCATTCTTTCCACGCTGCCATCCGCGGGACTCGGGGCACTGCTTGCCCTTCGCCTCACAGGAACGGAGTTTACTCTCATCGCCCTCCTCGGGCTCTTTCTGCTGGTCGGGATCGTGATGAAGAATGCCATCCTCATGATCGATTTCGCCCTCGAGGCGGAACGGCGTGACGGGCTTGTACCGCGGGCCGCCATCTACCAGGCCGCAGTCATGCGTTTTCGCCCGATCCTGATGACCAATCTGGCGGCTCTGCTCGGTGCACTTCCACTGATTCTCGCAACAGGCGAGGGTGTCGAACTGCGCCGACCACTCGGCCTGGCAATTGCAGGCGGACTGGCCGTCAGCCAGCTGCTAACGCTTTACTCCGTCCCAGTCGTTTATCTGTGGCTTGAACGCCTCCGCAAGCGTCCGAAGTCCAAGGTGATCTCCCCTGAATCGACAGCAGAGCGAGAACCCGCTCCGGCACACGTCTGAAATGTGAAACTCCCGCCGGTGCGCCGGTCATGCACATCAAGCGCATTGCAGATCGGCCCCATTTGAGCGTTTTCCCGAGCGCGACATGACGACGTTTGGGTCATTGCCTTGCACGGGGAGATGACTTTTCCTTGGAGCGCATGTCTGCAGAAACCTCCACATCCGCATCCGAGCCCTCCGACTTCATTCGCGACATCGTCGCAGCCGATGTCGCTGCGGGCCGTCATGCAAAGATCGTGACACGATTTCCGCCGGAGCCCAATGGGTACCTCCACATCGGTCACGCCAAGTCAATTTGCCTGAATTTTGGCATCGCTCGGGAGCGAAACGGACAATGCAACCTGCGATTCGACGACACCAACCCGGCAAAGGAGGAGGCGGAATACGTCGACTCCATCATCACAGACGTTCGCTGGTTGATCTCAGGATGGGCAGACCATTGCCTGGCATTCAAACCGCGCGGAGCGAAGCCGCTCAAAGAGTGCCGGAACGGCAGCCTCGACTACCACATTTCGCCCGTCGCGCCGGACAGCGCAGGCGCGGAGCCCTTTTTCGCCAGCGACTACTTTGAGGCACTTTTTGATTATGCCATTGTTTTGATCAAGGCGGGCAAGGCCTACGTGTGCGACCTTTCACCAAAGGAAACGGACGAGTATCGGGGTGCGCCCGATCAGCCGGGCCGGGAATCTCCATGGAGAAATCGCTCCGTGGAGGAGAACCTCGACCTGTTTCAGCGCATGCGAGCGGGCGAATTTCCGGATGGTGCCCGCTCATTGCGTGCCAAGATCGATATGTCGGCACCGAACGTCTGGCTGCGCGACCCGCTCCTCTATCGCATCCGTCATGTGCCCCATCATCAGACAGGAAATGCCTGGTGCATCTACCCGCTTTACGACTACGCCCACTGCCTGAGTGACTACATAGAAGGCATCACCCACAGCCTCTGCACGCTCGAGTTTGTCGATCACCGCCCACTCTACGACTGGATTCTCGAAAATCTGGACCTTCCGCGCACACTTCCCCACCAGTACGAATTTGCGAAACTCGTCCCGGGATACACGCTCGTCTCGAAACGGAAGCTCCATCAGTTGGTCAATGAGAGGATCGTCGAAGGATGGGATGATCCCCGGCTGCCAACACTCTCCGCTCTGCGCCGACGCGGTATCCCCGCCTCGGCACTGCGCCGATTCGTGATCGGAGTGGGCGTGACGCGATTCAACAGCGTGACCGACATCGCGCTCTTTGAGCATGCTGTCCGCGATGAGTTGAACGCCCTCTCTGAGCGGCGCTTTGCCGTCCTCAAGCCGATCAGGATCACTCTTACAAACATCTCCGAGGCGGAATCGATTCCCTGCGAGGCCGTGAACAATCCCCAATCGGAAGCCCCCACTCGTCGTCCCTTGGCGCTCACGCGCGAGGTGTTCATCGAGAGCGACGACTTTGCCGAGGTTCCGCCGCCCAAATATTTCCGCCTGAAGCCCGGCGGTGAGGTGAGGTTGAAGTACGCCTGCATCATCAAGCTCGACGAGATCGTGAAGGATGACACCGGGGCAGTTCGAGAACTGCGCTGCACGGCCGACCTGACCTCTCGGGCCGGCGGCCCCAATGCGGACCGCAAGGTCAAAGGCACCATTCATTGGGTGAGCTCCCGCAATTGCTTCGACGCGGAAGTCCGGCTCTACGACCGATTATTCACGGTTTCCGAACCCGCGGGCGAGAAGGATTTCTCCGCGGTCGTAAATCCGAAGTCACTGGAGGTCGTCACAGCAAGACTGGAGTCCTCGCTGCGGGATGCCGTTGCGGGCGTGCCTTACCAGTTCGAGCGCTTGGGGTACTTCACACGCGACTCCCATCCTGCGCCGGGTAGACTTCCTGTCTTCAACCGGACAATTACTCTCAAGGACACCTGGGCAAAATAGCTCCTGTTGGCATTCCGAAGCACGTCAAGTGTTACGTGCCGGGTCGAAAGCCGACCCGGCACCGAATCTTTTCGTATCAGGTCTGATCCTTGTGTTCGGGCCTCGGCTTGACCTTCATGAGTTTCAGAACCGTAACAAAGAACACCGGGATCAGGAAAATTGCCAGGAAGGTCGCGCTCAGCATGCCTCCCATCACACCCGTTCCGATCGCATTCTGGCTGCCAGATCCTGCACCGTTGGCCCGGACGAGCGGAAGCACGCCGAGAACGAAGGCAAACGAGGTCATCAAGATCGGTCGCAGGCGTTGACGGGCTGCCATGAGGGTGGCATCAATCAGACTCATTCCGCGATCGTATCCCTCCTTTGCAAATTCGACGATGAGAATGGCATTCTTGCAGGACAGCCCGATCGTGGTCAGCAAACCAACCTGGAAATAGACATCATTCGGAAGACCACGAAGAAGCGCGGCCAGCAGGGCGCCGATGACGCCCAACGGCACCACCAGCATCACGGAAAACGGGATGGACCAGCTTTCATAGAGCGCCGCAAGGCAGAGGAAAACCACGAGCAGTGAAACGGCATACAGGGCCGGAGCCTGCGAACCGGAAAGACGTTCCTCGAATGACAATCCTCCCCAGGCATGACCAGTCCCAAGCGGGAGCTGTTTGGAGATCTCCTCAAGAGCCGCCATCGCATCCCCGGTGCTCTTGCCCGGGGCGGGCTCACCCTGAAACGCGATCGCGGGAAGTCCGTTGAATCGCTCAAGGAGAGGCGAACCGTAAATCCAGCGTGCGGTCGCAAAGGCAGAAAAAGGAACCATCTCCTTGCTGCTGTTTCTCACGTACCAGCGGTTCACATCCTCAGGCAGCATGCGGAAAGGCGCATCCGCCTGGAGATAGACGCGTTTGACCCTGCCCTTGTCGATGAAGTCATTCACGTAAGACGATCCCCACGCCGCTGACAGCGTCCGGTTGATGTCGCTCAGTGAAACTCCGAGCGCGCTGGCCTTCTCCTGATCGACGTCGATCTTGTACTGGGGATTGTCTTCGAACCCACTCGGTCGCACATTCGCGAGATCGGGATGCTTCGCGGCGAGTTCAAGAAACTGCGACCTCGCCTCCATCAGTCTGTCATGACCAAGCCCCGCCTGGTCCTGGAGGCGAAAATCGAAGCCGTTCGCAGTTCCCAGTTCGAGGACCGCCGGCGGTGCAAAGGCAAAGGCAATCGCATCCTTGAACTTCATGAATGCACCCATCGCCCGGCCCGCAATCGCCCTGACCTTCGCATCCTTCCCAGGCCGTTCCGCCCAGTCCTTCAGCTTGATGAACGCAAGACCCGTGTGCTGCCCCTGCCCGCCAAAACTGAACCCCGCCACGGTGAAAATCGATTCTATGTTGGCCTTCTCATTTTCGAGAAAATGCTTCTCCACATCCTTCATGACAGCCAGCGTCTGTTCCTGCGTGGAGCCCACCGGCAGAAGCACCTGCGCAAACATCAACCCCTGGTCTTCGTCCGGAAGAAATCCCTTCGGCATGCGCAGGAAGAGCAATCCCATCGCTCCGAGGATCGCGACATAAACCAGCAGCGAGCGTCCCGTGCGTTTCAGCAGTCCGGCAACGCCCGAAGTGTACTTGATCGAACTCCGTTCGAACGTGCGGTTGAACCAACCAAAAAAACCGCGCTTTGCCACGTGATGCCCCTTCGGGATGGGTTTCAGCATCGTCGCGCACAGGGCTGGCGTAAGGACAATCGCCACAACCACGGAGAGCACCATCGCCGACACCACAGTGATCGAAAACTGGCGGTAGATCACGCCGACGGAGCCGCCAAAGAACGCCATCGGCACGAACACCGCAGACAACACCAGCGCAATTCCGATCAAGGCACCGGTGATCTGGCCCATGGATTTTCGAGTCGCATCCCTGGGAGAAAGCCCTTCCTCGCTCATCAATCGCTCAACATTTTCAACCACGACGATCGCGTCGTCCACCAGTAGTCCGATGGCAAGCACCATGCCGAACATCGTCAGGGTATTGATCGAGAAACCTGCCGCGTCCATCACCCCAAATGTCCCCAGCAGCACCACCGGCACGGCAATCGTTGGGATTAACGTTGCCCGGAAATTCTGCATGAACAGGTACATCACGAGAAAGACCAGGACGATCGCCTCAATAAGGGTCTTGACGACCTCCGTGATTGAAATCCTCACAAACGGTGTCGTATCAAGCGGATACTCGACGGTCAGACCAGGCGGAAAGAACTGCGAGAGTTCATCCATCTTCTCGCGCACCAGACGCGCTGTTTCAAGTGCGTTGGAACCCGTCGCCGGCCGGATGGCCATACCTGATGCAGGCTGTCCATTGTAGCGCGTTTCGATCGAGTAGCTTTCACCGCCGAGTTCGACGCGGGCAACATCCCGAAGCCGCACCTGCGAACCATCCTCGTTTACGCGGAGGAGCACATTGCCGAACTGCTCCGCCGTTTCCAGGCGCGTCTGGGCGGTGATCGTCGCGGCCATGCGCTGCCCTGGCACCGCGGGTGTGCCACCGAGTTGTCCCGCCGACACCTGGGCATTCTGCGCCTGCAGTGCCGTGGTGATGTCACTGATCGTCAGGCGGTAGTTCGCAAGGCTGTCCGGATTCAGCCAGATCCTCATCGCATACTGCGTGCCGAAGAGCTGGATGTCACCCACACCCTGGATGCGGCTGATCGAATCCTGAATGTTCGCCGCCACGTAGTCGGAAATGTCGTTGCGGCTCATGCTGCCGTCCTTCGAAACAAAGCCGAGGACCATGAGGAAGTTGCGGACCGACTTGGTGACGCTCACGCCCTGCTGCTGAACCTCCTGCGGCAACAGCGGCATGGCGAGCTGCAGCTTGTTCTGCACCTGAACCTGCGCGATGTCGGCATTCGTCCCCGCCTCAAATGTCAGCGTGATGGTGACATTTCCGCCCGAGTCGCTCGTGGAAGCCATGTACCGCAGGTTGTCGATGCCGTTCATCCGCTGCTCGATGACCTGCGTCACGGTGTCCTCGACAGTCTTGGCTGAAGCGCCAGGATAGATCGCGCGGATGGAGATCGCGGGCGGGGCGATGCTGGGATACTGAGCCACCGGCAGCGTGCGAATTGCCGCTACCCCGGTGAGCATGATGACGAGCGCAATGACCCATGCAAAAATGGGTCGATCGATGAAAAACTTGGCCATGAGACGTGTCTCCGGATTGGGACGGATTCTGCCAGGATTCGCGGATTACCGCGTGTTGCCGGCCGAGGACTGAGCGGGCTCCAGGTTCGTGGCCTGAACTGGCGTAACTGCAGATCCAGGTCGGATCCGCTGAAGGTTCTGCACGATGACCCGATCCCCGGCCTTCAATCCTGCCGTCACCAACCATGCGTTTCCAATTGCGTGCTCGGCGGTCAGAACACGCATCTCCGCCTTGTCTTCTCCCGACACCACCATCGCGGTGGCCTGTCCCCGCTGATTCCGCGATATGCCCTGCTGCGGCACCAGGATCGCCGAGGGATTCACCCCCTCCTCAATGCGAGCGCGCACAAACATGCCTGGGAGCAATTCGCGCTGTGGATTGGGAACCAAGGCACGAACGCGCACCGTACCGGTCGAGGCTTCAACGGTTATGTCTGCAAACTGGAGGGTACCCGCATGCGAATAGGTGCTGCCATCCTCAAGCAGTAGTGTCACCCGCGTTTCCCCTTCGCCCTGCCCCGCACTGTGGAGCACCCCGCTCTGGAGCGCCTTGCGCAGCCGCAGCACTTCGGTGCTGGCCTGGTTTACATCGACATAGAGTCGGTCGATCTGCTGGACGGTAGCAAGCAAGGTAGCCTGCCCGGATTGAACATAGGCACCCTCCGTCACCTGGGATGAGCCGATCCTTCCAGAAATCGGGGAAAACACCTGCGTGTACTCGAGGTTGATCGACGCCGTTTGAACTGCGGCCTTGCCCGCCGCGACATCGGCAAGCGCAACCTGCAGCGCCGCCTCCACATCCTCCAGTTCCTGTCGGCTGATCGCGCTGGCCTTGAAGAGTGCATCATACCGATCCGCCTGCAGTTTCGCTGACACATATCGCGCCTCCGCACGCGCCAAACCCGCCTTGGCGCTGTCGAGCGCTGCCTGATAGGGCGCTGGATCGATTGTGTAAAGCGGCTGGCCCTCGGTTACTTCGCTGCCTTCCTCAAACAGGCGTTTCAAGACAATACCGCTGACGCGCGCGCGAACCTCCGCGATGCGATAGGCAGAAGTCCTGCCCGGCAGCTCCCGAGTCAAAGTGTAGGGTCGGGGTGTCACCGTGACCACACCCACCTCCATCGGGGCGCCGCCCTTGGCAACAGCAGGCACACTCTTCTTTGCGCAACCGCCAAGCACCGCAAGACATACAATGGCGGCAATACAGGTCATCGCCCTTGCCCGCCCGTGGACCACGCCGGAGAATCGTTGAAACTTGATCATAAATGAATCCGTAAGTGAAAACCCTGTTCTCGAAAGTCAAAGGCCGATTGCCTTCGCCTCCTTGGTGATCGCTTCGCAGCGTACCATCATTCCGCGTACCGAATCCTCATTCATCCCATGGAGTATCTGCCGGATGCTCTTCTGGACAAGGCCGCAGACATTCGCTGTCGCCTTCCGGCCCGCTGGCGTCAGCCTCAATCGGATCATCCGGCGATCCAGTTCCCCGCGTCGACGCTCAATCAGGCTGGAGTACTCCAGACGGGTCAGGGTATCGCTCAGAATTGGGCGCGGAGCATCCACGATCGCGATCAATTCGGACAGCGGCACCTCCTCTGGAAGGTCCGCAAGCGCAGCGAGAACCTGAAAACCCTCCCCCGTCAGGCCCTCCCGTGCCAGATTGCGGCGCAGGCCTCGCATCACCTGCTCACCGGCTTCCAAAATGTGAAGCACCGCCTCCAGTTGCAACGCACTTTCCCCAGAATCTTTCGAAGCCAGGTATGCGAGTGTCTTTGGAAGGGAATCGTGGCTTGCCGCACGCATGGTTGGATCCTCTCACCGTACCATGGATCACAAAGTCTCGGAATGACTTTGAAGTTTCCACAGCATTAACCATAGGTTAACACCACCCTTCACCATGGAGCTCCGTCACCTCCGATATTTCTCAGCCGTTGCAAAATCCCTGAACTTTCGCGTGGCTGCGGAGGAACTCAATCTTTCGACCCCTGCCCTCAGCAAACAGATCCGGGACCTCGAGTCGGAGCTGGGTGTGCGGCTGCTCGATCGAGACACAACCCGGGTCGGGCTCACGAACGCCGGATCTGTCTTTCTAGAAGAGGCATCCGCGATCTTGCTTCACGCCACTGAAGCGATCCAGAAGGCGCGTGACGCGGCACAGGGCAATCGGGGACGCCTCGCAATAGGAAATATCGGACCAATCGCCGCAAATCATCTCGCTGCGAGCCTCGGCAAGTTCTGTTCGCAACACCCAGACGTCGAAATTGACCTCATCGACATGGATATTCCCTCCCAAGTGGCCGCGCTGTCACGCAAGGAGATCGACGTAGGGTTCATCCCGGCAAACGCAATTCAAACACTGCCAACATCGCTTGAATCGGTACTGGTCTTCTCAACTCCGCTTTGCGCGGTACTTGGAGCGGATCATCGGCTCGCGACGCGCGACTCAATACCTCTGGCAGAGCTCGCGAAAGATCGCCTTCTTTGCATCGGCGGCGGCAAACAATCCCTGCACCGCAGCTATATCCGGGGCGTGATGGAAGGGCGTGGACTGAAGGCGCAGAGGCTCACCGATGTAAAGGGGTTTGAATCCCTCCTCGCCATGATTGCAGGCGGACAGGGGGTCTCCCTGCTTGCCGGACGAAGCGGACTCACCCGGGTCGACAATCTCATTGTACGCCCCTTGAAGGAGACAGGCGCGGACCTGGAGGTCGCAATCTGTGCGGTCTGGCAGTCAGGCAAGGACTCCCTTCTCGCGCATCGTTTCATTGAGGCATTCCGGGAAACGGCCCGAACCTCCGGAAAAATCAAGGGTCGTGCCTCACGGTTCGCAGCCTGATCGCAGCCGAACAGCAAGACCTCCTTTTTCAAGGCAAGCCAGGAATCCACCGGACTGACGAACGTCATCTCCTTCAAACTCGGGGATCACGCTTCGTCGTGACCGGATTGCGGCTTCGTTGTATTCAGCTCCGCCAACGCGCCAAACACCTTTTCCCACAGTGCCTCCGCACACTGCTCCGTGCGGAATCGGACCGCCCCCTTCTGCGCTTTTTCGCGAAGCATGGCGAGATTGCTCACTGCGTTCTGAACCGCATCCACCATCGCTGCGGGCTCCCATTTTGCTGCAGAAACAACACCAAGACCATATTCGGTCCCTTGGCGCGCGGGTACCGTCTGAGGCGATACAACGATCACTTTTCCCGCAGAGGCCGCTTCGGTGAAAACGCCGGATGAACCTACGCCGTAAAACGTCGGCGCATAGGGCAACAGCACGATGTCCGCCTGTCCCAGCAGTGCATAGTAGTCATCCGGAGACAATGCCCCCTCCACAAGCCGCACCCGTGAACCTGGCGTCGCGGCAAGCTTGTCCAATTGCGCCAACGCAGGCCCGAGTCCGTTCGAAGGAGCGCTCGCACGATTCTGAACCTGGATTACAAATCGAGGCCGTGGTGAAATCCGGGAACAACGATTGATCACGTCCGGCAGGAAATGAAATCCACGCAGCGGACTGGTGTGTCCCTGATAGACGATCACCGGGGCTGCTTCGTCTGCGGAAGTCTTCGTCTCAAGCCTGGCCAGGAGCGGGGCCACGTCCATCGGATTTGGCAACTCCAACACGGGTACCCCAATGATCTGATGATAGGCGGCCGCCAGTTCCCGCGTATCCGCGCAGATCAGGGACCTCGGCTGGATTTCCTTCAGCGCGCGCCCCGCGAAACGGTAATAGAGCGCAATCAACTCCTTGTTCGCACGCTTCTGGACGTAGTCCATCGCATGATTCAAGTATCTCAGCATGACGGCCACCGCAGGCCGCTCCGATGCCGGCATTGAAGCGAGCCAGCGAACGACCGCATGCAGTTGGTTCTGGAGGAGATTCGGGAGGTAGATCAGATCCGCGGATGAGAACCGATCTGTCGGCATCGAGTGCAGATCGGCCATAAACGCATCATTGCCCGCATGAAAATTCTCCATCGCCCACACTGCCGGGTCTTTCGCGAACTCCTGAAAGATGTCGTGCGTAAAGACAGGATGCGGATCGATTCCATCCACCTTGATGGCCGCCCCCTTTCGTCCGTAAAGTTCAACTCCGATTCCGCGACGTTTCAGTTCACGAATAAGTTGTTCATCGTGATTCGCGTAGTGCCCACCCTGTCCGGAAAGTTGGGGATCAAGCAAATGAACTCGCATCGGCATGTTCAGGGGATGACTGGTGTGACTGCAGGTTCACGGGATGCCCTCCATCGGTTTGGCCCTCATGGGCGAGGCCTCAACGCTGGGAAAAAATGACCTGGGACCCCGGTGAATTCACCCGGAGGTTGACGGTCGGCCGGCCGCCCAGCGCCTTGCGAATGGCATCATGATACTTGGGTTCGGCGATGAACAGAAGGAATCCGCCTTTGCCGGCTCCCAGTAGCTTTCCACCCGTCGCCCCAGCCTTCAGGCCGGCTTCGTACCACGCATCAATTTCAGGCAACGTGACCGATCCCGCCTCTTTCTTGAGCTCCCAACCCGCGTGCAGGAGCTCTCCGAATTTTGTTATCGGTCGGTCAGATGCAAGATACTCAACTCCATCGTGCGCAAGTTGTGAGAGTTTGCAAAAGGCACGCGTACGATCCTCCGGGGTCGCCTTTGCCTCCTGAGCATGAACGGAAGAGCTGTCCCGTTGAATTTCCGTGTAGATGAGCAGCATGTGCTGCTCCAGTGTCTGAATGCGCTCCTGTGGCAGAGGAATGGGCTGAACCTGATAGCTTCCGCCCTGATTGAATTGAATAAGTGTCAGCCCGCCGAAGGCCGCAGCGATCTGGTCCTGCCATCCGCCTGCCTCACGCAGTATCACCCGCTCAATCTCGATTGCCTCGTCTGCAAGATCGCGTGTCGAACGGAACCGCCCGCAATAGGCGTGAAGGGCCTGAAGCATCGCCACCACAAAGGTGGAGGACGATCCCAATCCCGTCCGCGCGGGGAGATCTGCCATCACATGCATCTCCACGCCCGAGGAAATGCCAAGCTTTTCAAGCGCCGCCCGCATGGCAGAATGGCGGATCTCGGCCGTCGAATTGACCGCCTCATTTCGCCGATAGCAGAGGCGGATCTTATGGTCGAAGTACTCCTCCAGAAAAGGCTGCACGGTCACATGGGTGAATCGATTCACTGCGGTGACCAACACCGCCCCTCCGTGTTTTCCAAAATGTTCTGGGAAATCCGTGCCGCCACCAAGAAAGCTCACCCGGACAGGCGCACGAGCAATCACCATGCTGTCCCGTGCACCCGCAGCGATTGACGTGGCACCGTTCCGGACAGGCATGCTGCCATGGCCGGTTCCGCGCTCAGGACCTATCCGCGTGGGACTTGTGGAAAGCGTGGCGAGGGACATCCCCCATTCCAACGGCACGCAGTACCCAAATGTTTAGCCGGATCCGACTATTCTGAAAATGTATGACAACTGCAGCCCATGTTACAAGCGCGCAGGATTGGATTTGCGCCAAGGCCGTACGGATTGGGAGTCGTCTAGCGGTCGCGTGTCAGCAAAGGCTGCAACAACTCCTTGTCCGCCGATGTGCGCACCTCTCCCGCCGGGCTCTCAAGGCGCATGCGTGCCAATCCAACACTCCAGAACTTGCGGTCTGTCTTCTGCGCCGTGTAGAGGACCGTGAACTCTCCATTTCCCTCGGGAATGAGACACAGGGGAGTCCGGGCGTCCATGGACCAGGTAGCCGCTCCAGGTGGAATAACAGGGGCACTCCTGCCCTTCATCCAATGGAATCCATCAGTCGAAAACGCGTACCCAATGTGATACGCCTCCTTGCCATAATAGGCACCCACATCCGGAACCTCCGGCGGGCGTTCCGCGCAATTGTCGTAGATCGCGAGATAGGGACCACCGCGAAAGTGATAGACAATCGGATTCTCGATGAACATCGGCTCGATGGGCGACGGATTGAGTTCCGGCAGTCGCGTCCACGGACCCTTCATCGAAGGCGCGTTCGCAAGACCCACCCGCCAAGGTGAAATTGGATCATAGTTGTGCCCGCCATATAACGCCACCCAGCGATCACCGACCTTGTAAGGATAGAAGGAATCGACGCCCTGCTTACCCTCCCATGGCTCTGAGGCGGCGTCCTTTTCAAGTATCACGCGATCGTCCTGATAGGGTCCGCCGATTCCTCCAGGTCCTGGCTCAACCGACACCGCCCGCCAGATCTTGCCGTCGTTATGCCATCCCTTTTCGCCCGGATGCGGCCCGCGGTAGCTGACGTAGAAAAGCGTCCATCGTCCCTCCGCTTCATCATAGAGCGGAAACGGCGACCAGAAGCACATGCGCGGATTCGTCGCCGATAGGACGCCATCGGACTGGAGTAGCGTCGACAAGCGCGTCCAGTTGCGGGCATCCGTGCTCGTCCAATGAGCCAAACGCATGGCGATCCAAAAGGCATCGCCGTACATCTCTGCGACGAAAAGGTGATAGGTGCCATCGACCTTCACGGCCAGCCCGCCCTCAAAGCCGTATTTGTTGTCGCGGCTGCCCGGGTGATCAAAATCGATGACGGGCTCCGCTTCCGCATGGACGAGCTTCAATGTGTCGCTCGGTGAAATTGCGAATGCAGGACAGTGGAACGTCGTGAGCAAAAGCGATCCCAACAACACAGCAAGACCGACGCGGACGGGCAAACTACGGCTATCCATTGTTTCAAGAGGCCGGTGCACTCCTCCGCCCGGTGGTCTACGGCAATCGCCGGAGAAGGATATCCTTGAACTGAACATGCATCGGAGGTCCCTTGTGCAATTGCAACGCCAGGATACCCTCGGTTGATGCCTTCGCCGGATCGTCATCGATCACATCGGCCGTGACGACGCCGTTCAGGATGTGGCGCAGGTGGTTCCCGTTCGCGACAATGATCAGTTCATTCCAGCCATCGCGATCAAATGCGGCCTCCACCGCGGCCTTCGGTGCTGCATTTCCAATGACTTCAATCTTCGGCTTGTTACCTTCCCCAGGAAGCAACCTTACCCGTTCGCCGGGCTTCGCGAGAATGCCGCGCCCTCTCTCTTCATAGAGCATGCCAACATACCGGCCGGCCGCATCCATGTCGCCCTGATAGCCACCGACAACCCAGCCTGAGGCATCGAGAACCTTGCTGCGATACTGGATCCCCGAGTTGGCCGTGCGCTGCTCATTGTTGTCGAGGAATCGGAAGGTCGCACGTAGTTCAAAGTTCTTCAATGGGGCGCCCTTCCAAATCAGGAAGGTATTCGTGCTGATGGGCGCATTGGCACGTGTGCGCCCATCGATGACTCCGTTCTGCACCGACCAGAGGCTGGTGTTTCCTTCCCAGCCGCGGAGATCCTTGCCATTGAAAAGGGGCTGGAAGGAGGCAGGGGCCTCCGCGCGTGATGAAAAGGCCAGTACGGCGTTAACAAGGATGAGTGCCAGCGTTCGCATGGTAGTGATTCCAGTCATGTTTCCTCAATTGGGATGGGAATGATTGCCGTGTTGGGTGGAAGGGCCAGCAGGCGCAGCCACGGCTGCTGACGGTAGTGGTGCATTGAGCTGCCGCGTCACAATCAACTGCCCCCACATCAGGGTCCAGTGCCCGGGGAAAGTACAGACATATTCATAAACGCCCTCCTCTGACGGCGCCGTCAACGTGATCGTCTCCGACTGTCCCGCGTCCAGCAATCGTGTTGCCGCAAGGATATCCGGAGACGCAGGCACATAGGCACGACCCTGTGCATCAAGCTTCTCGGGGCTCATCAGGATGGCAGCGTTCGCCACCCGTTCGCGCGCGCCGGGTCTCACGATGACCAAGTTGTGAAGCATTGAATCCTCGTTCTCCAGGGTGATCTTGAACGGCTTGCCTGCCTCCACAACGAGTCGAAGCGTATCATAGCGCATCTCCTCACGCACGGTGCGAATGGTAAAGACCGGCACGCTCAAGTGAATCAAGCGCTCGCGGAGCGGAGCCGCGACCTCGGCCGGCAACTCATCGAGAAACTCGCGGGTCGTTTGCGCCATGTCGAGAAACTCCGGTGTTGTCCGCTCGGCCGCAGTATAGCCCTCGGCCCAGGCGACCAGTGCCTCGCCCAAAGCGGACGCACCCGCAGATTGCCAGGCGCTTCGCGGAAGCTGGCGCATTCCGCTGACTGCCGTGGGAACATTCTGTTTCGCCGAAATCAATGCAGTCAGCGCAGCGAAAACAGCTTCAGGTTCGCGACGACAACTTACGGACGCGCGGATTGCCGCCGCCTGCAACGCGGCGGTTTCCTTCGTCAACTCAGCCAGCGGAGCAAGCAAGGGCATGAGAAGCGGCAATGCCTTGGCCCGCAGCTCCACATCCGCCAACGACGGGATTCCACTGACCAGCGCCAAAATTGTTGCCTGCCCTCGCGATGCCTCAGTCCATGCCACATCAATGGAACCGTCTGCCGCTACCAAAGCCGCCCAGCCAAGGGGCTGCATATCGGCGGTCTCCTCCCTGGCAAGACCTTCAAGGCGATCACGAACCGCTTTCAATTCGACCGATGGCCGATTGGCCAGCAATCGCCCCATCGCCCGACGATCATTGTCACCCGTCTGCTTCAGATAGCCCAGGAGCAGTTCCGCCCCGGGCCTCTTCTCCGATTGGACCAGTTCTTCCAGAGCCTCGGCTCGCGTCGCCTGACTCACACCCGTTCGCTTCACCAACTGCTCGCGCACCCGGTCGTTGCGTTTCATGCCGAGCAGGTCCTGGATCGGAACGGTTCGCAGGAGAAACTCGATCTTCATCGGATTCTCCTTTTCCAATGCGGCGACATCCTCGAGTTGCGAGATCCAGTGGGGACGCAACTGCTTGAGCGTCTCTCCGAGCGTGTAATCGAGGTAATAGTCAAAAGGCCGATCGATCGAAGCGAGTGCCGCATCGACCGCCTCCGGGGAGGAAATGAAGCTGGCCGCACGGATCGCGTGCAGACGCACCCGCGGATTCTCGTCCGCCGCCTGCACCTTGAGGAGTTGCACGGCATCGGGAATACGATCGCGCCAGTAGCAAAGCACACGTGTCGCCGCCGCCCGCACGTTCGGCTCGGGATACCTCAGCAGCCTGCGCAGCAGCGGTGCGTCCACGACGTTGTGCCATTGATGAAGCCACAGCACCTCGGTCAACTGGTGCGCATAGTCCGGATCATTCGGATCCAGCCGCTTCATCCATGCGTCCGCAGCCGCCATCACCTTGCCCGACTCGTGCTTGCCGAGTTCAATCTTCGCCAGTTCCCGCACGTGATTCTCCGGCTCCTTCAGGAGGTCGAGGAGGGCCTCGATCGACTGACCATAGATCTTCGGCTGCTTCAGAAGCGGCCGCCCCTCGTAGATGATGCGGTAGATGCGGCCGTGGATCGCATCGCGATTGGGGTCGCGCAGGTGATGCTGCATGTGTCCGATGATCGGATTGTGCCAGTCGAGAATGTACAGACCCCCGTCCGGGCCGACGCTGATTCCCACAGGCCGGAAATTGGGATCCGACGACGAAAGCAGATCCGGCAGACGTTCTCCGTGAAGCCCTGAACCGTCTTCCACGACCTTCACGCGATAGAATCCCTGGAACCCGATCACATTTCCATTGATGAAATTCCCCTGGAACTCATCCGGAAACTGTCGGGTCGTGATGATCGCACTCGCAGCCGAGGGGCGCGCCGGTCGCGCCCAGAACTGCTTCATCTTCGGGTGCTTGGCGGGGTAATCAATCTTTCCGCTGAACGCCGCGCCGAAAAACGTTTCGTTGCCCGTGGCGTCGACGATCAGGTCATTGCCCCAACGGTCAAATGTCCTGCCGTGAGGGTTCATGAAGTTGTACGATGCATAGGTCTCGACCTTCTGCGTGAGCGGCTCATAGCGGTAGACCGCTCCGTCGATGTTGCGCAGCACGCCGTTGCGGGTCTCGATCTGGCTGCGCAGGAAAACTCCATCGCTTAGATAGATGGCGCCTCCCGGTTCATAGGCGAGGGAGTTGGCGACGTGATGGGAATCCGCGGAGTCGAGCCCCATCACTACACGCTCCTTCCAATCAGCGCGGCCATCGCCATCCGTGTCCCGCACAAACCACAGGTCGGGCGCCTGCATCAGAAGGACGCCATCCTTGAAGAACTGGAAACCGGTCGGACAATTCAGGTCGTCCATGAAGTGCGAGCACTTGTCCGCCCTGCCGTCGCCATCCGTATCCTCGAAAATGAGGAGACTGTCTCCCTTTTCCGACGTCGGCGTGCGCTCCGGATAGCTGGGCCATACGGAGACCCACAGGCGTCCGCGAGTATCCCAGGCCATCTGCACCGGCTTCACGAGTTCGGGAAATTCCTTTTCACTCGCGAAGAGATTCACCTTCAACCCGGGCGACACGGTCATCTTCTGGATCGCCTCCTCTCCGCCCAGAAAGACATGGGATCCGTCCGGATTTGCGCCGGGAATATTCGTCTTCACCGGCGTAACTGGAGGCAGATTCGAATCGTCCACGGGAATGTCCTTCCCCTTAGCAACCGACCAGACGCGTTTGTCTCGGTTTGCAGTCATTACATCACGCTGGGTCATCTCCTCCTGCATGACCTGGAAATTGCTGATCTTCGGCCCCCCCTCTCCGGACACATAGCTCAGCGTCGAACGGCCTCCGTAGATGTTGTAGCCGTCAACGGTACGATAACGGCTGTGCCACATTTCATTCTTCGCATTGACCGCCTGCTTCAAGAGCGACCAATCGCCGCGAGGCGCATCCTCGCCGGTGAGCGCCTTGAAGATCACCGGGGCAAAGGCGGCGTCGCCTGACGCATTCAGGTGAACTCCATCGAAGGTGAGCGTCTTCCCAGCTTTCGCAGCCTCCGCGTAGAGTGCCTTGGACGGCGTAAACAAATCGACAAAGGTCACGCCGGCACGGTCCCGCGCCACTTCAGCCATCGCCGCCGCGTAGAGCGCGAGATTGCGGTTCGTCGATTCGGGCATCGCAAGATTGGGATCGGGCATCGTCTCGGCCGCGATCGGAGAGAACAGCACGATACGCGGCGCGCCCGCACCACTGTAATTCTTTGCATGCGTCTCCTGAAGGAAACGTGCGAGATCCTCCTTGAACTTGGGAAGGCCGGCCTCCCCGTGAAACGACTCATTGAATCCAAAAAACGCGAACACCACGTTCGCCCCCACCCGGGTCAACCACTCGTCCGGCGTGCCAAAATCCTTCGAGCGTGCGCGCATCGCCACCTCATCGCCGGAGAAGCCGAGATTGCGGACCACGAGATTGTACTGGGGATAGCGGGCATGGATCAGCGTCTCAAGCGACCCCTGATGCTGCATCCGGTCGGCGAGCGCATTGCCGATGAAGGCGATGCGTTCGCCGGGGGACAGCGTCAACGGCAAACCGACACGGGAAGGAATCACCGGAGCCGGCTTCACATCCCCGCCAGAACCCGGCGCCCGGGGTGCACCCTCGCGCAGCGTCTTTCCCAGGGCATGGTCCGCAGGGATCAACCCGACGCGGTATCCATTGAATCCATACGGCGTGGGTGCATACGGATCGACCAGGCGCACATCTGCCTTGCTGGGAACCTTGCGACCTAAACCCCAGTACACGCCGTTGACAACCAGCCGACGCAGGCTCTCATCCGTGAAATCGGTGGCCGCGCCCATGGTGATCGTGAGGATGCGATTGTCCCTGCCGGCCTCGTTCCGGTACACGCGCGTCCAGGCCACAGGCATTGCCGGCGAATTCACAGGCTGCTCCTTCTTGTCGCTGGAACGCTTCTTGACGGTGTTTGCGGGCGGATCGCTGCGATTCATGCCCGAAAGCACGAGCCCGCGCAGCAGAATCGTCGCATCTGCGGGAGGATAGGCTTCATAGACATCGGTGGTGCCGAAGATCTCTCCCACCCCGCGCAGGAGCGGATTCGCCTTTTCCGAGGGCTCGATCACGGCGCGTGTCGCCTCAACCTTGTGCCTGCCCCAGTGCGATACCCATTGTTCCCCGAGAACCCGCTTTCCGAAGTCCGTGAACGAGGCATACTGACCGCCCGGA
This sequence comes from Verrucomicrobiota bacterium, assembly GCA_014584295.1. Taxonomy (GTDB): domain Bacteria; phylum Verrucomicrobiota; class Verrucomicrobiia; order Opitutales; family Opitutaceae; genus UBA6669. The sequence goes on along the minus strand of JACTNC010000061.1, from coordinate 60,747 downwards.
ATCTTGAAGGCATGTGTCGAGGTGCGCAGCGCAATGATAGGCACGCCGCGGCGATAGGCATCAACGAAGTGCTTCATCGCCGCTTCCGGCCAATCGCGGAAGCGCAGTGACATGACGATCGCATCAGCCGTGTCCAATGCCTCGGCACCCGGAAGCGATTTGGTGTTGTTGGGGTTGATCACGCCATCCGCATCAAGCGCAAACAGCACGGTCGTCTTGAATCCATGCCGCTGGCTCAGGATCTTCGCCAGCATCGGAAGCGCCTCCTCGCTGCGGTACTCCTCGTCGCCGGACAACAGGACAACGTGTTTCGCCGAGGCTGGATTCCCAGGCGGTGAAAACACGAGTGTCCTCTCAGCGGCGGCAAGCACGAGCGGGGCGCAGAAAGCAAGGATCAGGGAGAGTGCGCGACGAAGAATCATGAATGAGGTGGGACTAGAGGCAAAGTCAGGACTTGGAAGGTCGATCGCGCTAAGGGGCAGCGAGATTCATCGATCAATCGCATTCACTTTGGGACGCCCCGACAGCAGGAATCAGCATACTAGGGTCCGTGATGCCGTGGCAATCCGCGATCATCTGGGGGTTCCATGTTTCTCTCAGAGGTGTAGCGTTCGGAGAGGCCAATGTGGGCATTGACCTCTCCGATGCACGGCTTCATTCCGTGCGAGTTAGGCCGACTTGACATTGACCCAGCGACCCGTCCGCGCGGATGCAAGCACGGCGTCGGTCACGTAGTCGGTTGCGAGGCCGTCGCGGAAGGTCGGTGCAGCCGGCTTTCCGGATTCGATGCCCTCGATGAAGTCGGCGACCTGGTGAACAAATGAATGCTCATAGCCGATTTGAAGTCCCGGCACCCACCATTTCCCCATGTAGGGATGATCACCGTCCGTGACATGGATCGAGCGCCATCCACGAAGGGTTCCGCTGTCGCGGTGATCAAACCACTGCAGGCGGTGCAGGTCGTGCAGGTCCCAGAAAATCGAGCCGTGCTCGCCATTGATTTCAAACGTATAGAGCGCCTTGTGGCCGCGCGCATAACGCGTCGCCTCAAAGGTCGCGAGCGAGCCGTTCCTGAACCGGGCCAGGAAGAGGCTGGCGTCATCGATGCCCACCTTGGTCATCTTGCCCGTACTCGCATGCTTGCGCTGCTTGACGAAAGTCTCGGTGGTGGCCGTCACCGACTGGATGCCGCCATTGAGCCAGAGCGCGGTGTCAATGCAGTGCGCAAGGAGGTCTCCGGTGACACCGCTGCCAGCAATGGCAACATCGAGCCGCCAGGTGCCAGGTCCGCCCTGCGGAACATCTGCGGAAATGGTCCAGTCCTGCAGGAACTTTGCGCGGTAGTGAAACACGCGGCCGAGCTTCCCTTCGTCGATCATCTGCTTCGCGAAGGTGACGGCAGGGATTCGGCGGTAGTTGTACCAGACCATGTTCGGCACCTTGGCCTTCTCGACAGCCTTCACCATCTTGAGCGCCTCGGGTGAATTCATCGCCAAGGGCTTCTCGCAAAGGATCATCTTTCCGGCCTTTGCTGCGGCGAGAGCAATTTCCGCATGAACATTGTTCGGCGCGGCGATGTCGATCACATCGATGTCTGCACGCTCGATGAGTCGCTTCCAATCAGTCTCGACTGATTCATAGCCCCACGTGTCGGCAAAGGCCTGCGTCTTTGCGCCGTCACGCCCGCAGGCCGCCTTGAGGACGACCTTGTGGTCGAGCGGAAAGAAATTGTTGACCCGTCGAAAGGCATTTGAGTGGGCGCGGCCCATGAAGCCGTACCCGATCATGCCAACATTAAGAGTTTTCATGGTTCGTAGTTGAGGTTGAGGGAGGTTATTCCGACCAGCCGTGATTTTCACGCACCTGGATCATCGCTGCGAGAATGTCGTTCCAGGTTTGCTGCTTCATCATGGTCTCATTGGGGAACATGCAGCCGTCCCAACAGATATGGCGCATCTTCTTGGTCACCTTGCCGCGGCCGTCCCGGAGCCAGTAGGCTGAATCACGGATAATGTTCAGCTTGCCCTTGGGATCGGTCGCAAGGCAGTGGCGTCCGGTGTGATCATGCGTGCCAGACCCAAAGACCGTGCCGTCATTCTGCGCCACATGGAAATCGATCGTCCAGGGGCGCAGGGCATCCGTCAGTTTCTTCAGTGCCTCATGGGTGGCGCCGGGCTCCCAGTGGAATTTCTTCGGCACGATACGGTGCGCCGGCGCGTTTTCACCAAGGGTGTAGAGAAGCGTGTGCGACATGTCGGCCTGGAATCCGAGCACCTTTGGTTGTCCCACGGCTTCCAGCAGTTCCAGCATGTGCTTCCACGAGTGCATGCCGCCCCAGCAGATTTCCCCCTCGGCGGCGAGCCGCTCGCCGTAGTCCTTTGCGACCTTAGCCGCCTCGCGAAACGTGGCGGCGATCAGTTTCGTATTGGCCTTGGGGTTCTTGGCCCAGTCGCCCACCGAGGCCGACGAATCGATGCGGACGACACCGGAAGGCCGCACGCCGAGTTCACGCAGCTTGGCCGCGATCCGGCACGCCTGGCGAACCTGAGTGACGAACTTCTTCCGATCCTCCTCAGAGCCCATCGCTGAACCTCCACCAGTCGGCCCCCAGACAGGAGCGACCACTGAACCGGCGACCAGTTTTCTCTTTTTCAGCTTCGCGGCGAGTTCCTTGATGGCGTTGTCGTCGCTGTCGATCGGTGTGTGCGGCGCGCTCAGGAAGAGATCGACGCCATCGAACCGGATTCCGTCCACCTCCGCCTTGGCGGTGAGATCGAGCATGGTATCGAGGTCGATGAAGGGTTCGGCACCGGGGCTGCCCTTGCCGACGAGGCCGGGCCACATCGCGTTGTGCAATTTTGGATAATTGTTTTGAGGCATGGTATGTGGAGGTTGATGCAGTTGAGGGTTGAATTGGGACGATTCGCAGGACGGAGGGTCCCGGCCCGAGGCAGGGATCCCCAGCGGCGGATCAAAACGTGTTGGACCGATACGCACCTATCGCAGGCGCGTCGGGATTTGCTTCAGGGCCGAAATAGCGGAGCATCACCAGCGGCTCCACGGAACTCGTGTTCTCAAACGTGACGCCCGCCTTTGCCGCGGCCTCCGTGCAGAACACCTCGTCCTCCGTGAGTTCGTGGAAACGAATGAGCTTCGGGCAGTCGAGCGAGAGCTTGTTCATCCTGCCCCTGCCCTGCACGGTGATGAGACCATAGGCACCGCCGTCCTTGATCGTGCATTTTGCACCGGGGTCGAGGGTAAGTTCCTTCGCGGAAAAGAGCTGCTGTCCCTTGATGCGTCCATACACGATCCAGCGATCGACGTAGCCTTCGCTGCGTGTATCCGCGACCGGCACGGGCTCAAGGTAATGGTTGTCCTTGAAATTCGGATCGAGATTCTCCTCCCAGTCCAACTGGTCGACAATGAAGTCGAGATCCTGATGCTTGTCCTTGGGCATGTCCTTGACGAGCAGCGACCATGGAACTTCGCGTCCCTCGACAAGCGACTGATACATGCCGAACACATCGGAGCCCCACTGCGGCTCGTACGTGCAGAGCGAGCCCGGAGCGTGGAGCACGCAGGGCGGGATCAGCCAGCCCGTGCCCGGCTTGAGGCGGTAGGCGCGGGAAAGATCGAGAATGCCGTTGTCGCCTTTGTTCCAGCGCTCAAGGGTCCTGCGAACCTGCGCGCGGGTCGTGCCCGGCTCGAGTCCCATGAACGTGTAGGGGAAATTGTTTCCCACATTGTTGTGCTGCGGCGGAAAGTAGTACGACTCGGGCTTGCCCTCCTGTCCCACCAGCGCCGCCTGCGCCTGCGACTGATGCATGTGGTGCGGAATCGGGCCCATGTTGTCGAAGAATTTTGAGTACACGGGCCATTTCCGGTACTTGTTCCAGATCGCCGGTCCGATGAGTCCCGCTCCGCACTCGGCGACCGCGTCTGCCAGTGTGAATCGCTGCCCCCCGGTCACGACATAACTCAGCCCCTCGTCCGGCGTGCGGTTTTCGTTGGCGGCGGGCGTGGTCGAAGCGAACCAGCGTTCATCAATGCCGCCGCGGTTCAGCCCATAGGCATAAAGATCGTCCGGATGCAGCTTGAGCCGCTTGCCCGGCTGAAGAAAGGAGCGGGGCACCCAGCAGGGCGCGAGCCGGAGCAGGCCGCCCGTGTCGGCGAGGGAGCCCTCGACGAGCGATTTGACGTTGGAGCGAACGGTCTTGAGCGAAGTGACTGAATTCATGAGCACAGAAAAAGGGATTGGACCGCAATCATTGTCCTTTGATCAGGGGGAGAACATGCGCGATGAAATGGGGCATAGGGAACCAAGTTTCGAGAACAACCTTGCCGGCAAAGGTCGACTGTATCGCAGCAGCCCGCACTTGGCTAGGATGACGACGGCATTCTTTTGTAGAAAAGCGTCACTTCTGACAACCGGACCAGCGCCTGATTCTCGAACAACTGAAACTGAAGCTTCCCGCTCAACCGCTGCCCAAAATCACGTCCACGCAAGCGAACAGCCACTGGTCCCGTGTAGTGCAGACTTTGAGGATGCCTCCCTTTATTTGCAGCCACTTACAAATCCCGGATGCCCAAATCCGCGAAGTCGGGCTAGAAGCCGGCCTCAGGTCTCCTCCTTCGTGTCTTCGTGCCTTCGTGCGAGTCATTCATGCCCCGGCTTTGTATTGAAAGGATGGGTCCCACACGAAGTCACGAAGACACGAAGGACTGAAGACATGCCAGCAATGCACCGGACACTTGAGGAGGGGCGCGCTTTGTCGCGACCGGGATCGCTCAGCGCATTCCAACGCCAGCAAATTCGCCAATTCATCGACCTTGTGTTCTGTTGTAGCAATGCCCCTGAGTAAGATCCTCGCTGCATCTCGATCCGGGCACGACGATGCGTGCCCCTCCCCATTGAATAGAAGATCCATCTTCACCGTCGCGAACACCCACTTGCACCAAAGTAGCTGAGGGGCGCGAGAGACCGAGCGCGGGGACACACCGGATGGTGGCTTTCCGGAGATACCCACATCCGACACCCCGCAGAATCACGCGCTCATCGCTGGTGGCGTTCCCGGTAGGAGCCCGGGGTCTCGTCCATGAGTTTTCTAAACTCCCGGTTGAAATGACTCTGATCCGAAAACCCGAACTCCGTCGCAATCTCCGCCAAACTCTTGCGCGAATTGACCAGGGCATGGCAGCTCAGCCGGACCCTCAACTGTCGAACATACGCCTGGGGCGTGCAACGGTAGTGAGCCTGGAATTGTCGCTCGAATGCTCTCAGCGACAACCCGCAGGCGCGCGCGAGGTCGGCGTTCGACAGGGAACGCCCCACCTGCTCGCTGATCTGCCGGATGGCGATGCTCATGGGTTCATGACGCGGCGGTCCGACCGGAATGGCGAGCGGGCGGGTAATGCCCGCCGTGCCCACCACATTGCCCTTGCTGTCATGCAGGGGAATTTTCGTCGTCGAGCACCACCGGGCCGTATGGTTGTACCTTCCAACCAGTTCCACCCTGCCCACGAGACACTCGCCCGCCAGGACTCGCTCGTCATCCACTCGGTATTGTTCAGCCAGCTGCAGCCCACACAGGTCGTAATCGGTCTTGCCCAGGACGACATCGCGGTCCTCCACCCCAAAATTGAGCAGGAACGACCGGTTTACCCACTGGTAGCGCCCCTTCACATCCTTGATCCACAGAGGAGCGTCTTCCAAGGCGTCGCACAAAATGATGACTTCCGACGCGGCGGCGCCAATGCGCTGCAGGGATGCATGAATGGAAAGCGCCATGAAGATCGACGATTGGTACCGGAACGTTGGACCTTAGGGACTCCACCCGTTGCCGACAAGACTCTGGAAGCCTTCCTTGCAACCGGTGAATGAAACGCTACGGTCATTTTCATATGCGTAATTGCATTTCCCTGTGCGCCCTGACCCTTGGTGCCCTGCTTCTCGCTCCGATTTCTGTGAAATCAGAGTCCGTCACCGGAAGCAAAGGCCCGCCGCTTAGACTGGTGCCCATGGACCGCCTGCCCACCGCGAATCCCCTTCCCGCCTCCGATGAACCCGAAGAGGCTGTCCGGCATTTCAAGATTCCAGAGGGTTTCAAGTTATCCCTCTTCGCAGCCGAGCCGATGCTCGCCAACCCCGTAGCGTTCACGTTCGACGAAAAAGGCGCCGCCTATGTGGCTGAAACCTACCGGTACCGCTCCAGCGTCCTGGATATCCGCGACTACATGCCCATGCTGGAGCAGGAACTGGCGGCACGGACTGTGGAGGACCGCGCTCAGTTGATCCTGGATCAGTTTGGTGTGGAGGGTGAAAAAGAGCTATCCCTTGAAAGCGAAGTCGTAAGGCGCATTGTCGATACCAACGGAGATGGCGTGGCTGACGGGTCCACCGCTTTTGCCACCGGTTTCAACAGCCCCCTCGACGGCATCGCGTCGGGTGTCCTCGCCCGCGACGGCAAAGTCTGGTTCACGAATATTCCTCACCTCTGGCTGCTGGACGGACCCGACTCCAAGGGCATTTCCAAAGGACGCACCTCCCTCAGCTACGGGTATGGAGTGCGCTTTAATTTCACCGGTCATGACCTGCACGGCCTGGTGATGGGACCCGATGGCAAGCTCTACTTTTCCATCGGGGATCGAGGCGCCCACGCCAAGGCGAAGGATGGCAGCGTCGTCGACGCACCGGACATGGGCGCCGTGTTCCGTTGCTGGCCCGATGGCACGGAGCTGGAGATCGTGCACAGCGGCCTGCGCAATCCGCAGGAACTCGCTTTCGACGACTTCGGCAACCTGTTCACAGGTGACAACGACTCTGACCAGGGAGATGTTGAACGATTCGTACAGGTCGTCGAGGGCGGCGACAGCGGCTGGCGGGTGGGCTACCAATTCAGCCCCCTCGGCAATGCCGGCCCGTGGAATTTTGAAAAACTCTGGCAACCGTTCCATCAAGGACAACCCGCCTACCTCCTGCCTCCGATCGTCAACACCGCCGACGGCCCGTCCGGACTGACGCACTATCCCGGCACTGGACTGCCTTCCAGCTATCGTGACGTTTTCTTCATGTGTCACTTCAAGGGCTCATATACCACGAGCGGCATTTACCTCTATGCACTCGATCCGGAGGGTGCCTCGTTCAAGATGCGGCGTCAGGAGCATTTTCTCGGCGGAACCCTGCCGACGGACGTCGACTTTGGACCCGACAGTCGGTTGTATTTCTCGGACTGGGGCAATGGCTGGGCCAAATCCCGGAAAGGAAGGCTTTACGCCCTGACCCATGAGGCCACGGCCAACGATCCCCTCATCAAGGAAACCCAGCGCCTTCTGGCAGATGGCATGAAAGGCCGTTCCGATGCCGAGCTCTACGCCCTGATGGGACATCAGGACCAGCGAGTCCGCCTCGAAGCCCAATACGCACTGGCGTCAAAGGGCACGGCCGCGATTCCGATGCTGGCAGAAATGGCAGCCCATCATTTCCGCCAGCTAGCGCGCATCCACGCCGTGTGGGCTCTCGGCCAGGTCGGCCACAGCCATCCGGAAGCGTTTCGCCCCGTATTGCCCCTCCTCAGCGATTCCGATGCAGAGGTCCGCGCACAATCCGCCAAAGTGCTCGGCGACGGCCGGGTTGCCGCCGCATTTGATCCGCTTCTCACCGCGCTCAAGGACCCCTCGAGCCGCGTCCGCTATTTCGCCGCGCAGAGTCTCGGAAAACTGGCTCGGAAGGAGGCGGCACCCGCGCTGATCGAACTCCTTCGGGATAACGCCGATCATGATCTCTATCTGCGCCACGCAGCGGTGATGGGCCTGGTCGGGAGCAAAAATTTTTCCGCGCTTGAAACCGCTGCCGGCGATTCCTCCCGCTCCGTGCGCTTGGGTGTGCTGCTTGCAATGCGCCGACTGAACCGCCCCGAAATCGCCGGGTTCCTGGCGGACACCGACCCGTTTCTCGTCGCCGAAGCCGCCCGAGCCATTAATGACGCCCCGATCGTCAATGCCCAGGCATCACTGGCCGCCATGCTTCCGGCGATGCCGATGAACGTGGAAAACGGCCTCGGCCTGCGCATCCTCAACGCACACTTCCGTCTGGGACAGCCGGAAAACGCCGCCGCGCTTGCCGCGTTCGCGTCGCGCTCCGACGCCCCTGATGCGCTTCGCATCGAAGCGCTCACCCACCTCGCCGCCTGGGGGCATCCGCCCGCGCGCGACCGCATCGTGGGGGTTTACCGTCCGCTGCCGACACGCGACGCTTCGCCTGCGGGCAGGGCATTGGAACCCTTCGCTCCGCGCCTCGTGGCCGATGCCCATACCGACGTCCAGCTTGCCGCCATCCACGCCATCCGGGCGTTGAATCTCCGTTCGGCGGGTGACGCCCTGGTTGCACTCGTGCTGCGTGACGACGCGCACGTCAGCGCCCGTGCCGCAGCGCTGAAGCCGCTCGCGGAATGGCACCACGCCCGCCTCGCAGAGGTCGTCAAGGCGGCCGGTCTTTCGAAGGATTCGACCCTGCGGGCTACCGCACAGAATTATTACTCCATCTTTTCCGCGGCCGAGGCGGTTCCCCTGCTCCTCAATGCCCTCAATTCGGGCACGCTGGTGGAAAAGCAGAGCGCCATCACCAACCTGGCAAAGCTCGACGACCCACGTGTGGATAAGGTCCTCGGGGACTATCTCTCGCGCATGGACAGTGACAAGAAACTGGCCGGACTGCAGGTCGAGATACTCGATGCCATTGATGCGCGAAACAGCCCCGTATTGAAGCAGGCCATGGAAAAACGCACAGCCGCCCTCGCGCGTGCACCCGTGGCGGAAAAGTATTCCTATGCGCTTGTCGGAGGAAATCGGGCCGAAGGCCGCCGGCTATTCACGGACCATCCCGTGCTCGCCTGCGTGCGCTGCCATCGCATTCGCGCCGAGGGTGGTGAAGCCGGCCCCGCACTCGACAACATCGGACAGGAAAAATCGCGCGAATACATCCTCGAGTCTATCGTGGCTCCCAATGCCGCCATCGCCGCCGGATTTGATTCCGTCGCCCTCACGCTCAAGGACGGCAGCGTCAAGGTCGGCAGCATCGCCTCCGAGGATGACAAGTCCTATTCGCTCCGTCCTGCATCAGGCGAGGACCTTGTCGTGGTCAAGAAGGCCAATGTCGTGAAGCGGGAATCCGCCCCCTCGAGCATGCCGGACGTCTTCGGACTCATTCTCAAGCGCAGCGAACTCCGAGATCTGGTCGACTTCGTCTCAGGCCTCGGCGCCGGAAATCGCAGAAATGAACCCAAGATGCAAACGAGCCACTGAGTCGCTCCCCCTTTCGCTGCGCGTCGAAATCTGAAAACCGGCGCCGCAGCGAAAGATCGTCCAGGTTTGCTTCGCGGATAGATCTCGACAGCATCCCCGGTCGCGGGTCTCCTCTGCCTGCAGTTCCGTTGTAAAGGAGCCCGCTTTGATCCTTGGACGATGTTTACCACGCTGAATCTCCGCGCGCTCGGTGTCGCTGCCATTGCAACCCTTGCATTGACAGGCGCCATCCTCGTCGGCTCGCGAAACCTCCAGAATTTTGACGGCGCGCTCATCGCCTATCTCTTCGGCGCGGTGTTTGCCTGGTTCGGACTCGTCTACCGCTACGATGTCTGGCTCCAGCGCCCTCCCACCCGGCTCTATTGGAAGAGAGGCTGGCAGTTCTTTTTCTCGGGCAGGATGTTCGGGCACGGCTGGGCGCTCGTGCGGCGCGGCTTCGAGGACATGGCTGCACAGCGTTTCATCCGCAAGCGCGGCGGCCTCCGGTGGGCGGGTCACATGCTCATCGCCTGGGGTTGCGTCATTGCCTTCGCGGTGACCTTTCCCCTGACCTTCGGCTGGATCCATTTCACCCTGGCCCAGGGGACCATCGACACCTACGAGGCGCATGTCTTCGGATTCCGGCTGTTCTCCTTTCCGCTCAATAGCTTCATCGCGGCAAACATCTTCCATGTGCTGAACTGGTCCTCCGTGATGATCATCGTCGGCCTCGGCCTGATGATGCGCCGCCGCCTGACCGACGCGGGACAGATCGCGATCCAGACATTCGAGGGTGACATCCTGCCGCTCATCCTCCTGGCAGCGATCGCGGTGACGGGGCTGGGGCTCACGTGGGATTACGAATTCATGCAAGGGCGTGCCCACCAATTCATGGCCATCACCCACGCCATCGTGGTCATCCTGTTCCTGCTCTGGATGCCATTCGGGAAATTTTTCCATATCTTCCAGCGTCCCGCACAACTCGGCGTGGCGATCTATCGCCGCGAAGGCGCGATGGGCCCCCAGGCGGTGTGCCCGCACACGCAGGAAGCCTTCGCCTCCCAGCTTCATATCGACGATCTCAAGGCAACCACCCGTGAGCTCGGTTACAACTTTACACTGGAGGACGGCTCCTCGCATCTGCAATTGAGCCCGCAGGGCAAACGCGCCGCGCTTGCCAAGGCGCACCTGGCCGCGCGCCGGCGTTCCGGCTCCTTGTTCGGCTGACGCGCCACTCCCATCGATCATGGCCCGACTTCCCGCAACTCCCGAGCAACTCATCGCCGCATTCGGTCCGCACAAGAATTACCCGCCTCAGCAGGGGTTCCCCGGCCGCGACGAACCGGATCGTGTGGTTAAGACGCACTGCTGCTTCTGCGGCATGCAGTGCGGGATCAAGCTGCTGGTAAAAAACAACCGCGTCGTCGGTTTCGACCCGTGGGAGGAGTTTCCCTACAACGAGGGCAGGCTCTGCCCCAAGGGAGTTCAGCGCTACCTGCAGAACAACCACCCGGACCGCCTGCTGCACCCGCTCGAGCGCGCCGAGGGAACCGGCTTCCGCCGAATCGGATGGGATGCGGCATTGGACCGCACGGTATCCGAGATCCGCCGCATTCAGGCCACGCACGGCCCCCATGCCTTCGGCATGCTTTCGGGAGTGTCACTCACGAACGAGAAGAGCTACCTCGTCGGAAAATTCGCGCGCCTGGCGCTCAAGACCCGCAACCTCGATTACAACGGTCGCCTGTGCATGGTGAGCGCCGGTGCCGGCAACAAGAAGGCCTTCGGACTCGACCGGGCGTCGAACACCTATGCGGACCTCGCTCATGCAGAGGTCATCATGATCTGCGGCACCAATGTCAGCGAAACGTTTCCCACGCTGACGCACTGGATCTGGCAGGCGCGCGACAACGGCGCCAAGCTGATCGTGGTCGACCCCAGGCAGACTCCGATCGCCCGCACCGCCGATCTCCATCTGCCTGTCCGCCCGGGTCGCGACTCTGCGCTCTATGGTGCCCTGCTGCACCAACTGGTAAAACACGACTGGCTCGATCATGACTTCATCGCGCAACATACGACGGGCTTCCAGGCGACCGCGGAGGCCGTGAAGGACTACGACCTCTCCTGGGCGGAGCGCGAGACGGGTATCGTCGCGACAGACATCATGCGGGCCGCGGAAATGTGGGGACGCGCCAAGACCAGCTTCCTGCTGCATGCCCGTGGAATCGAGCATCACACCAAGGGTGTTGAGAACGTGCTTTCCTGCATCAACCTGGTTCTCGCCACGGGCCGCATCGGCCGGCCCTACTGCGGCTACGGTACCATCACCGGCCAGGGCAACGGACAGGGAGGACGCGAGCACGGACACAAATGCGACCAGTTGCCGGGCAACAGAGACATCGAAAATCCCGAGCACCGCGCACACGTTGCCCGAGTCTGGGGCGTGCCGGAACCCGAGATCCCGCACAAGGGTCTCACCGCCTACGAAATCATCGAAGCCATCCACCGGGGTGAAATCCGCGGCCTGATCACGATCTGCTTCAATCCGCTCGTCTCCCTCCCCAACAACAATTACGTGCGCGCCGCCTTCGAAAAGCTGGAGCACTACACGGCGATTGATTTTTTTCTCAATGAGACCGCACGTCATGCGGATATCGTCCTCGCCGGATCGCTGCATGAGGAGGAAGATGGTACGGTCACCACCGCGGAAGGCAGGGTTGTCCGCATACGCCAGGCCGTTACGCCGCCGGGTGAGGCGCGCACCGACACGGAAATCCTGCTCGAACTCGCGCGCAGGCTCGGTGCCGGCGACAAATTCGCATTCAGGAATTCCGAGGAAATCTTCACCGAGCTGCGCCACGCCTCACAGGGTGGGACAGCCGACTATTTCGGAATCACCTACGAGAAGATCGAGAAAACCATGGGGGTTTTCTGGCCATGTCCGACTCTGGACCACCCGGGAACTCCGCGTCTCTGGGAGGATCGGAACTTTGCGACACCCGATGGCAAGGCACATTTCAACCCGGTAAGTTACCGCGACCCGGGAGAGACCACGGACAGCGAATTTCCCGTGATCCTCACAACGGGCCGTGTGGTTTCCCAGTACCTGAGTGGTACACAAACCCGACGCATCGGCCGGCTGGTCGACCAGTATCCGGAACCAATGCTGGAAATTCACCCGGAGCTGGCGGCAAAATACGGAATCCGCGACGGTGACCTCGTGCGCGTCGCCACTCGCCGCGGTTCCGCGGAGTTTCCCGCACAGATCGTGGAAACGATCCGGCCGGATACCATCTTCATCCCCTATCATTGGCCCGGCCGCAAATCCGCGAATCAGCTCACCTCCGGCGAACTCGACCCCATCTCGAAGATCCCCGAATTCAAGGTCTGCGCCGCACAGCTACATCCCCTAGGCAAACCCGAACCGCAGGCCGACCGGGCCACGGCCTTTGCCAGCACCTGACCCCGTCCCGATGCAAAACACCCAGATCAGGACGGACGAGGAATTCTTCGTGGATCCGCAGCGCTGCATCGGATGCCGCGCCTGCGAGATGGCCTGCGCGGAATGCGAAACCAACGGGCAGACCTCGATGATTCATGTCGACTATGTGGACCGCGCCGTCAGCCCGCAGACATCGGTGCAGGTGTGCATGCACTGTGAGGACCCCGCCTGTGCGCGTGTGTGCCCGGCCGACGCAATCACCAAGGATGAATTCGGCATCGTGCACACGGCCAATACCGCACGATGCATTTCGTGCGCAAACTGCGTCCTCGCATGCCCGTTCGGCGTGCCGAAGAAGATCGAGACCACGCAGATCATGATGAAATGCAACATGTGCTATGATCGCACGAGTGCCGGAAAACGCCCCATGTGCGCAACCGTCTGCCCCAGCGGGGCCCTCTGGTTCGGCAAGCGCGAGAAGATGGCGCAGATGCGACCGCACAGCACACCTGTGAACACGTTTTTCTTCGGCGCACAGACCGTGCGCACCAAGGTCAACATCATGATGCCGGCCGGCAGCACTGCGCTGCGGGTGGACTGATCCCCATGGACGACACTGCCAACGCCCCTCTGAAACCAAGACCCGGATGGGAAACCGACTTCCCTCACGAACGGGTCGAAGCCACCCACGTGTCACGCCGTGAATTCGCCAAATTCCTCTGCCTGGTTTCAGGCGGATTGTGCGCGGGCACCGCGTTTGTTGCCGTGAAGGACAAGTTGCTGCCGCCCCATCGCATCGTGGGTGAGCACCCGGTCTGCCGAATCAGCGACGTCCCCACTGGTGGCACTCACGGATTCACGCTGCCGGGTTCACACACGCCCTACATTCTCATCCATCTCGAATCCGGCGAATGGCGCGCCTTCGAACAGAAGTGCACGCATCTGGCGTGTGCCGTTTTCTACAAGCCGGGAACGGGGAAAATCGAGTGCCCGTGTCACAACGGATGGTTCGATGCGCGCACCGGCGAAGTGCTCCAGGGACCTCCGCCCAGGCCCTTGCCACAACTCGCCGTGATCGTTCGCGGTGAGGACATTCTGGTCGCAGAGCTTGCAGCAAATTCCGCCTGACCCATGAGCACCTTCCGCCGGGCACAAAGTCAGGCCCACCCGAACAAGACGAACACCCTGTTCGTCGGAATCATCGGTGTGCTGATCCTCATTGTTTCGCTGCAGGTCTGGCTGTTGACCGCTGTTCTCAATACCGCGCTTGGAGGCGACCTCTCGATAGTCTGGCCCGCCTTCTACGCCTCGCTTGCGCTGTTCCTGGGAGGCGCGGGACTGCTGCGCTTCATGCCGCAGCCCCTGCGGCTGGCCCTCGTTCCGGAGAAGGCCGAGCCGTTTGCAAATGTTGCGCTCGCATGGCGCACGCTGATCATCAGCGCCACGTCGCTCGCGCTGGCTTTCGCCGTTTGGTTCATGTGGTCGGCCATCGCCATCAAGCTTTCCGCCGCCGGCTTTGCGATTTCACCCCAGCAGCGCTTCTGGCTCACCGCCGCGCCCGTACTGCTCGGATCATTGCTACGCATTCCGTACGGGCTGATTGTCTCCCGCTTCGGCAGCCGAAACTCCTATACGGTTGTCACCCTGCTGATGCTCATTCCGTGCATCGGCACCGGCATGGCGCTTCGCGATCCGTCGACCTCCTTCGGAACGCTGCTCTTCTGGGCTTCCCTGACAGGAATAGCGGGAGCCAATTTCGCGACCTCAATGGCCACAGTCACACTCTGGTTCCCCAAACAGCTCCAGGGATCGGCGCTGGGCATCAACGGCCTCGGCAATCTCGGTGTCACGCTCGCCCAGTTCATCATACCCGCCATTGTTGGAGTGGCCGTTTTCGGCGGGCTCGCGGGGAATCCCCTGACGCTCTCGCTGCCGACAGGCGGGACACGAGCCGTGTGGTTGAGCAATGCCGCCTTCGTCTGGATTCCTGTCATTTTGATCTGCTCCGCAGCACTCTGGTTTGGAACAAAGAACTACCCTCAACCGCCCAAGTCGCTGGCCTCGCAGTTGGCCGTCGCACGGCGCAAACACACTTGGATTCTCTCGACGCTCTATTTTCTGACCTTCGGCGCCTTTGTGGCAATGGGCGCATCGCTGCCTCTCATCATCAATGAGGTATTTGCGAATGCGCCGGGTGGGGTCCCAAATCCCCTGCTCTACTCGCCTTTCGCCGTGCTTGTCGCAACGCTGACACGTCCCCTCGGAGGATGGATGGCCGACCGGTGGAGCGCGGGTGCGGTCACCGCCGGAAGCATCGCTGCGATGGCAGTCTGCGGTTTCAGTCTTTCCCAGTTTCTTGAGCCTGACTCGTTCCGTGGATTCTTCTGGACCATCATGATCCTGTGCGCGGCCGCGGGACTCGGGAACGGCTCCATTTTCAAGATCATTCCCAGTGTGATGGGAGCAGAGGCGGGAGCGGTCATTGGATTCGTGAGCTGCCTCGGAGCGCTCGGTGGATTCTTTCCCCCATTGCTCCTTGGCTGGTGCATGCACCACTTGGGCTCGCCTGCCTGGGCGTACACTACGATGGCCGTTTTTGCGCTCGCCTGCTTCGGCCTCAACTGGGCGCACTACTGGCGTCGCACATCTCCCACCCGCTGCTGAACCGGCAGCGATTCGTGCCTATTCTGCCACCTCGCACCGGAAATGGTCGAGGCTCGGTAATCTACACGGAAGAGTGCCGAAAATTCCGGGTTACCCTGAAGACCCATCAGCGCGCCATCAGCCTTTGCCGTCGGGCATGTCAGAAGGCGATCGCTCTTCCTTTGATTCCTGCTCTATCAGCAGACATCCCAGCGCGATGGCTAGGACAAGGAAAAGTGCGATGAGCCGCCAGCCAGCGAAATCGACATAATAGGGTTCGGGTGGGCGGAAGCGTTGGGGAGCGAACACGTAGTTCGGGGGATAGACTTCGACCTGCGTCAGGACCGGCCATCCCCATCCGTCCCAGAACGCCTCCCGACGCGCGTGGGGAAATGCAGCGTTGAGTTTCTTCAGCACCTCTGGATTGGTGCCCTCAAACACCATGAACACCGTCGGTTTATCGATCGGCGGTATGTTCTTGAGCAGCTCCTGCTCGCTGAGATTCCTTCCGTCAATCTGAGGCGTAAAAAACTGAAACGTCTCCTGTTCCCACTTGAACTCCGGACTGATGAGATAGACGCGATGTTCCTTCGAGAAGCTGCGGATCTGCCGCATCGCAATTACGCGTCCCGCGGCGTGGTCACGGGCAAACCGATAGTACACTTCCCAGTTGTGTATGCCGGAGAAAAGCACCACGGCCGCCAGACCCGCCGGGGCGAGTTTTTCGACGATGCCACTGCATTCGATCGCCACCCGCCTGAAGAGCCGCTCGATGCCGATCGCGGCAATCAGAGAAAGCGCAGGAACCGCAATATTGAGATGCGGCCAGAAGGGCGGATCAATAGTCAGAATACCTCCAAAAAGAAATGTCGCACCGGCCCAGAGAAGAAGGAATGCGTGCGTGAAGCGCAGACACCGCCGCAGGCAGAATCCAAGTCCCAATATGAAACTGATCGCCGCGAATGCACCCAGCATCGGCTTTCTTAGATGACAGATGGTGCTTTCATCCGGGAAGTAGAACGGCGCGAGGAGCGTGCGCTTGGTCTGTTCCCAGAGCACGACCATCACATTGCCATCAGCGTTGTATTTTTGGGTAAGATGCGTCCACGCAGGTTTCGTCCAGAGGATCACATCCTGACCTCGGCCCCTGAACTGCGCAAAATCAAGCATGCCATAGATCAGATTCGGACCAAACACCACAAGCGTGCCGAGCAGCGCGACCGCCCAATGGCGATAGCCAACCTGAATGTGCTTCCTTCGCTGGAGCCACCAAAGGACAAACAGCCCGATCGCAAGCACCGGTCCAATGCGTGCCGAGTAATAGTCAAGCAGACCCGCGCCCAACCCAACGCCGCCAAGGGCAAAGCTCAGCAACCGCCCGGTGCGAAGGCCGTGTACGAGAAAAAGTCCTGCAGCCGCCACAAACAGCGTCGCCAGCGGCCCGAAGACCTGACGCGAAAAATGAATGTGCACATAGTTGAAGGCCAGGAATGCCGCTGCCAGCAGCCCCACCCATCGGTTGAACAGGATCCTGCCATAGCCATAGACCACGATGCAGGTCGCACTTCCTGCGAGGATGCTGAACATGCTCAGCCCTGCAAGCGAGACTCCAAACAGACGCATCGACCACGCTATGAACTGATGCTCCGAAAGCGAATGCACGGTCATCGCCATGCCCACCCAGCGCCAGTCATTGTTCTCGATCAGGCGCCGTGAGCGCAGACCCATGATCGATACATCGTTGTCCACATGCAGCGGCAGCTTGTCGATATCGTTGTACCGAAGCATGAACGCCAGAAAGACAACGATGACGAGCAGCAGATACTCCCAGGCTGCGATTGAACGCAGAGACTTGAGGCTGAACTGTCGCCACAAGGGGAGCAGCAACAGCACGATGCCCAGCAACCAGGTCCACCGTACAACCGGCGTCTCCCCCATCACCAGGTAGATGACGTTGGAAAGAAGATATGCCGTGAGTGCGGGAAGAAACGCACGAAGCCCAGGCGTCCCCGAGGGAGAGCGCCCTTCCGTCGGTGCCCATCGGGGAAGATCGTCCTGCCTCCTGAACGCCCAGATACTGGCGCCGACTGCCAGGAAAAGGAATACCGCACCCGCAACCTGCCGCTTCCCCCAGATGTCGCCGTTTGTATCGTTGAACCGGGAGATGAATTCTCCCGTAAAGAAATAGTTGCTGAGCAGCGCGAACAGGACTGCCGGCAGATAGGCCAGCAGAGATCCAACTGGCTTACGGGGCGTCAAAGTCATGCGACGAACGAATCATCTGGATAGGGTTTGATTGAAGAGGGATCGGAACATTTCCCTTCGGTCATTAGCATAGTCTTTCGGACCCGAGCCCGGAAAGACAAGTCATCGCTCCCATCTTCTGAAATTTCAATCTTTAGTCCGCAGCCAACGATCATCAGGCTCCCACCATGCCCACATCACCCGTTTCCCCCTCGTTCACCGCTCCGTTGTCACGTCGTCGTTTTCTCCTCGACTCCACGCTGGCCGTTTCCGCCTTAAGTCTCGCTTCAAGGAGTGCGCTGGCAGCGACCGGACCCTTCGGCAATACCGGTGGCATCCGTTGGCCGATCGCGGTTTTTTCCAAGGCTTTCCAGCACCTGAATGCTGAAAAGACTGCCGAACTTGTCGCTTCGATCGGATTCAACGGCATCGAATGTCCAGTTCGCCCCAAGGGCCAGATCGAGCCCGAGAAAGCGCCAGATCTCCTTCCCGCCTACGTCGATGCACTGCGAAAACGCGGCTGCGACATGTATGTCGCGACCACGGATATCACACGCATCGACCAGAAGCATGCGGACTCGACCCTGCGGGCCCTTTCAAAACTGGGCGTCCGACGCATTCGACTCGGTTACTACAAGTACGATCTTACCCGATCACCGGCCGATCAACTCGCAGATGTGAGTGCGAAATTGAAGGATATCGCTGCCGCCTGTTCGGAACTCGGGATCCAGGCCGGATACCAGAATCACTCCGGCCGGAACTACGTGGGTGCACCGGTCTGGGACATCTACTCCGTGATCAGGAACCTGGATCCCCGTCACATCGGATTCTGCTTCGACATCTGCCACGCCACAATCGAGGGGGGGCTCGATTGGCGCATCCAGGCAAAGCTCGCCGAACCGCGTCTGACGGCAGTCTATCTCAAGGATTTCATCTGGACGAAAACCGAAAAGGGATGGATTCCCGAGCAGTGCCAATTGGGCAAGGGCACGGTGGATCGCACCTTTCTCACGACATTGAAGGAATCCTCCTACAGTGGCCCGCTCTGCCAGCACCACGAGTACCGATGGAAAGACGACGCGGAATTGATCACGAAGATGCGCCAGGACCTGAGCGTGCTCAAACAATGGCTCGCAGCCTGAGGCCGCCAGTGGGCGGGGCTACCCCCGACCGATTGCGCCCCATGCTCCTTTGTAGGCCACTGCAAGAAAGCATGTCTCAATGGCGGCGCTGACCAAAAATCGGTCTGAACTATTTGAGCACGTCTCCCTTTAACTCATCACCCGGAATCGGAGGAATGTCGGGAACCCTGTCGAGCACGTCATCAACCTGCTGCCAATTGACCCGTTTGGCGCGCGAGCCAATCCGCTCGCGCGCAGACCACGCGGACACCTGCGCGGCGAGCGCAATGGCTACAATCTGGTCTACAGGCACAAGTTCCTTCCTCGCCAACTCGTGAACCTGTTGAAGCAGCATATCAGGTACTTTGGCCTCAAGCGTGCTCATGATTCGGATTGGGCCTTTAACATGTCGAGAAATCCCGAAGGTTTCAAGAGGTGAATCCCAAGCGTTTCTGCTGGCGCGAGATGGCGCATATTGAAACTGATGATCCGCATGGCCCCGGATTCATGCGCCAGCTGCACGAGAGGTTCATCGTCTGCATCTGAAAGTACCGGAGTCCAGCCCGGTGCAAGCGGCCACTCCTCTCCGCGCGCACAGAGGAAATTCAGGATGTTGTCGACGTCAGATTCCGAGAGATGTAGCCCGCCTTCGTGTTTCAAGAGTTCCTCATACTCATACAATAGATGATTGCTGAGCATCACGGACCACTCCCCGCGACGCAGGCGCCGAAGCAACTCAAACGAAGCGCCTTGCCGGGAACGAAAGGCGGCGACCAGCACGTTTGTGTCCATGACCGCTCGGAGGAGGCTCATAGGTGCTTATCCTTTTTCGGAGAGAGTGGATGCATGAGACTCTCGCCTGACAAGGCAGTTTACCCCGTGGCTCATCAAAGAATCTGAACATGCTCAGGCAACGATACGCTGCCTGAGGCCGCCAGTGGGCGGGGCTACTCCAGGCCCAATGCCAAGCGTCCGGCAGGAGTGATCATCTGCGGAGTCCAGACAGGATCCCAGACAATGTGCACGCGTGCACTTTCGACCTTGGGTAGCCGGGCCACTTTCGCTCGCGCATCCTCCGCAATCACTGGCCCCATCCCGCACCCTTGAGCAGTCAGCGTCATCTTCACTTCGACCGCGTGTTTCCCCTCCTCGCTACGCTCGATCGACACGTCATAGACAAGTCCGAGGTCGACGATATTAACCGGTATCTCGGGATCAAAACAGGTCTTGAGCACATCCCAGACCAATTGCTCGCTGAATGACCCGACGTCGGTGGACGAATCAGATTTTTCAGGGGCCTCATTAGCCGTGTAGCCTTCGATTGCACCAGCATCGTCTCCAGAAATCCGATACAACCCCCTGTCGGTGCGTACCGTGATGTTTCCGCCAAGCGCCTGGGTGACGAAAACCCGCGTGCCTGCGGGGAGCGAGACGGCATTGCCCGCCGGAATCAGTGTGGCGGCAATTTCGCGTGAGAGCGTATGTTCCTTCGAGTGAGGCATGGTATTCTTGTCTGAGGAGTGATTTGGCCAAACCTAGCGCACGACGATCTCCAGCGGCAACCGGGCATAGAGGTGGCTGGGATCATTGAACTGCGTCAGCCTGGCGGCCTGCTCGCGCAGACGCTGGCTGATTTCTCCCACGATGCCCGACCCGGTAGCGGAGGACTGCATACCTTCGACCAGTTCACGCAAGGTGTCCTGAAACGACTTCGCACGAGGATACTCAACAACACTGTAGGCATCACCCAGATCCGCCTTCTTCGCAGCATAGGCAATGGCTGCGTCAAGGCCTCCGATCTCATCAACGAGGCCCACCTTCAATCCATCTGCCCCTGACCAGACACGACCCTGCGCGATCTGCTTCACGCGCTCGGGCGCGAGCTTGCGCGCTTCGCCCACCCGCGACAGGAATTCCGAGTAGATCCAGTCCGCGTCGCGCTGGAACAGCGCAAGTTCCTCTGGCGTCTTGGGACGTGAAATCGTGCCGAGGTCGGCGAACTTTCCTGTCTTCACAACGTCAAACGTCACCCCCAGTTTTGACGCCAGCCTTTCGACATCGAGCAGGATGGAAAACACGCCGATCGATCCTGTGATGGTTGCATCCTCAGCAAAGATGCGATCGCCAAACGACGAGATCCAATAGCCCCCCGAGGCCGCATAGCCTCCCATAGAGATCACCGTTGGTTTCACCTCCCGGGTGAGCCTGACCTCACGGAGAATATGCTCCGATGCGGTTGCAGAACCACCAGGGCTGTTGACCCGAATCACGACAGCCGCGATCTGGGGATCCTGCCGCAGCCGCCTCAGCTCCCGCGAAAAACTCGCGCCGCCGACTTCTCCGTGGCGTCCCTCGCCATCAACAATCGCGCCCTCGGCGTAGACCACCGCCACTTTGCCCCGCTTCGCGGCGGCAGCACCCGCCTTGTCCGCGCTGACAACAACCGTGCCTGACGGGATCGTCTTCGCATAGTCGACCAGGCCAATCTGCTTGAAACTTTCCTTGGTCCCCGCCTGCCCGGTCCTCTTTTTCAAATCGGCAATCACCTCATCCCGGTAGGCAACCCGGTTCACCAGCTTGGAGGCCAGCGCTGCCGTGGATCGAATATTGCCCTCGGTATCGACGAGCGACTGCAAGGTCTCCGGCGTCATGTCCCGGGCAGTCGCAATCGGATCACGGACAGTTTGCCAGAGGTCATCGAGAAGCTTCTGAAGCTGTTCCCGATTCTCAGCACTCAGATCCTCTCGAAGAAACGGCTCCACCGCGGACTTGTATTTCCCCACCCGCGCAACCTGCACGCCGACTCCCAGCTTGTCCAAGGCACCGGCAAAAAACATCGGTTCGCTGGCAAGGCCCGGCAGCGCCACCTGGCCATAGGGGTCGAGGATCAGTTCCGACGCGACCGAGGCGAGATAGATTTCGCGGGTGCCGGCATCAGCAAGATAGGCAACCACCGGTTTTCCAGTTTCGCGAAACTTCGTGATTGCGTCCCGCACTTCCTTCAGCGCCGCGAGACTCGATCCATAGTCATTCGGAACCATACGGCCAGTGATCAACATCCCCTGTATGCGGGCATCGTCCGCAGCCGCATGCAGCGCGCGCGTCACGGCACGTAGCTGCAGTGCTTTCGGGCGATCGGGTTGCTCAAGAGAGGAGAAGACCTCCAGTGGATTGATCTGCGGCGGCGCATCGGAAATGTCCGCGTTGAGATCGAAAACGAGATAGGCACCATCCTCGACCATCACTGGCTTGGAGCCCGAGGTCGCCATCGCCACGAATCCGACGAAACCAAAGGCTGCGACAACCACAAGGAGAGCGAAGACAAACAATGCCGCCATCGTACCGAGCATGGAGGCAAAAAACGTTTTCATAGGCCGCCACCTTACCGGGGTAACCGCATTGAGCTAGGGAAAAATTACTGCCGGACCGCCGCGCTTCAAACGTCTGGCAAACAAGCTCCCCACCCTCCTGCCCCTCCTGGTACAGGCCCTTCACAGGCATCAGCTTTCATGCTAGTGTGTCGAATAGCCACCTGTGTACATGAGCGATCCCAAGGAACTGCTGACCACGAATCGAAAGGCGCTGTCGGTCAACCTCGACGAGAGCAAGTACGGCACATTCGCAGAAATTGGTGCGGGACAAGAGGTTGCCCGTGTATTTTTCCAGGCTGGTGGAGCAGCCGGAACCATCGCCAAGACCATCTCGGCCTATGACATGACGTTCAGCGACGCCATATACGGCAAGTCCGCGCGCTACGTTTCGCGGGAGCGCCTCGGCCTGATGCTCGAACACGAATTCAATCTTCTTCAGGAACGGCTCGCAGGGCAGCGGGGTGATCGGACCACCTTCTTCACTTTTGCCGACACAGTCGCCGCCAAGAGTTTCAAGGGTAACAACGAATGCCACGGATGGATGGGCATTCGTTTTCAAACGGAGCCGCATTCAGAACCGAGCGACATCCTGATGCACGTGCGCATGTGGGACAAGGAGAACGTCCTTCAGCAGCAGGCGCTCGGTATCGTTGGCGTGAACCTGATCTACGGCGCATTTTATTTCCGCGACGATTTGAAGAAACTCATCCGTTCGCTCTCCGACAATGTCGGCGAGGATCGCATCGAGGTCGACATGCTCAAGTTCAGCGGACCGGCATTCAAGAACGTCGATAACCGCCTCACCTCGCTCTACCTCGTCGAATTCGGACTCACCAATGCCGTGATGTTCGGTCCGGGCGGAGATGTCCTGCAACCCTCGGAGGTTCTCTACAAGAAGGCGATTCTCGTCGAGCGCGGGAGCTTCCGGCCCGTCACCCACGTCAATGTCGACATGCTCAACTGCGCGTGCGCGCAGTTTGTCCAGGAGCCTCTGGTCAAGGGCAAGGACACGGTCGTGTTGATGGAAATCACGATGAACAATCTTCTCGCAGGAGGAAATCTCGATGCGCCCGATTTCCTCTCGCGCGTCGATCTGCTCGCAGACATCGGCATGACCGTGCTGATTTCCAACTACTCTGAGTACTATCGCCTCACGTCCTATTTCCGGCGCTACACGAAGGAGATGATCGGCGTTCCGATGGGTATCAACAACCTCCTCGAGGTTTTCAACGAGAAGTATTACGAGCACCTCGAAGGCGGCATTCTGGAGGCCTTTGGCCGCCTGTTTAGAAATTCCGTCAAGCTGTACATCTATCCGATGCACCAGAATGCCTATGAGCACTACATTGCAGACATCCAGGGGAATGGAAACTCCCACCACCAGGTCTCAACGAACGCATTCTCATCGGGTGTTCTCATCACGGCAAAGAATCTCCAGGTCGCGGACCGACTGAGGAACCTCTATGCGCACCTTCTGGAGAACCACTTCATCGACTGCATCGTGGGATTCGATCCCACCATCCTGAATATTTTTTCCCGCGACGTCCTGCAGCGCATCAAGGACAACTCGCCTTCCTGGGAACGCATGGTGCCCGAGCCCGTCGCTGCGGCGATAAAAAGACGCCGGCTCTTTGGTTACACGGGCGATGCCTCCTCCGATCAAGGCAGCGGCAAGTCTCCAGCGCGCCTCGACGCGTCAGATCCGCTCGCCGGCCTTGTCTGAAAGGCAAGTCTGACCGTGACCGCGCATCCGCGCGTCTTTTCTGCCAGGCATCACCCCTTCCCGCATAGGCTAGGCCTTGAATCCGTAAGGATGCACATCGGTCACCGGCCAAGGTCTGCGCGTATCGGGTTGCGCGCTTTCAAGCGTCAATTCGTGGCGCCTTCGGCAGGCACATCAGAAAATCCTGCCATTGCCTCAATTTTTCCATGTTCTGAGTCCCCTTCGGGTATTAGCCTTCCTCACGACTTTCCACCCCTCGCCTTGGCTGCGAAAACTTCGATCCATGAGTCAACCGATGCCTTGTTTCCCTTCAGCAAAAATATGCCCGCCACTCACGCTGATTGTGGCAACCCTGCTAGCCGCATTCCTCCCCTGTTTCGCCGTGGCTGCTCCCGAAGGTGCGCGCCCCAATGTGCTGATCATTTCCATCGACGACCTCAATGATTGGGTGGGGGCGTTCGGCGGCAATCCGCAGACCCGCACACCGAATATGGACCGCTTCTGTGCCGAAGGCGCCGTCTCGTTCCAGAACGCCTATTGCCCGGGCCCCGTCTGCGGTCCTTCACGTTCCGCATTCATCTCGGGCTTCATGCCCCATCGCAGCGGGATCTACGGAAACACGGAAAACATGCGCCGCTCGCCCCTTGTGCAGGGTCACGCAACGCTGCCCGAATACTTTGCGATGAACGGCTATCGAACATTCAATCGCGGTAAGTTTTTCCACAAACACGCGACTCCAAACGGACTCGACGAAGGTCAATGGGCTTTCACCGACTGGAGCTCCACCAACGGGCGCTGGGGCGTGGATCCGGCACACCTGTTCTCTCGCCAAAAAGGCATCTACGATGGACGCAAGGGTGCGCCGACGGCGAATGATGCGGTATTTTCACGTGATGACGAAGGCACAGAATTCGCCTGGGGTCCCACGAGGGACAACAAGGAATCCACCGTCGACTACCTCACGGCGCAATGGGGCGCGCAGGAACTCGGAAAATCCCACGACAAGCCATTCTTCATGGTGGTGGGCATCAGCAAGCCGCACCTGCCCTGGTACGTTCCCCAGGAATATTTCGATCGATTCCCGCTGGAGAGCATCCGGATACCGGAGTACCGCCTCGATGATCTCGATGACATTCTCACTCCATCAGGTAAGAAGAAATTCAGTGAGTCCGCTGATTTCCGATGGGTGACTCAAAAAGACCGCACCGATCTCTTCAAGCGCGCGGTGCAGGCGTACCTCGCCTCTGCGGCCTATGCAGATGATTGCGTGGGAGTGGTGCTCGATTCCCTCGCCAAGAGCGCCTACAGGGACAACACCATCGTCATGATCTTCGGCGATCATGGCTGGCACCTCGGTGAAAAGCTGCGTTTCCGCAAGGCGACTCTCTGGCAGGAGGCGACGCGCCTTCCCCTCATGGTGCGCGTCCCGGGCATCACGACCACGCGCCAGGAGTGTCCGCGTCTTGTGAACCTGATGGACCTTTACAGCACCCTCATCGAGCTTTGCGGCCTGCCTGAAAAGCCGGAGATTGATGGACGCAGCTTCGCTCCACTCCTGAAGAACCCAACGCAGCCGTGGGCGTTTCCCACGATGACAATCAATGGAAAGGGCAATGCATCGATCCGGGACGAACGCTGGTACTACATCCGCTACGAAGACGGCACCGAGGAGTTCTACGACATGCAATCCGATCCCATGCAGTGGAAGAATCTCGCACAGTCAAAGGATCGCGAAGTTGTAGCGGCCAGGCACCGCCTCGCCGCACTTTATCCCGACCATTTCGCTCCAGCCATCTATCGCGATCCTCCCAAGAAGCAGATCCGGGCAAACAGCCCGACCCTTCCGAATCCTGACGACAAGCGCGATCTGTCACGCATCAAGTGACCCTGTGGGTGCATATCTGGCCGCCCCCCCGGAGTTGAATTTCTCCCAGTACACGGAACGGCCGGATTCCAGCATTCATTCTCCACGCAGCGCTCTGTCGCTGACCGGCGAGATGCGGGATGAGCACTGAAACCCGCCTATGGAGATTTCGCGGAAGCCGGTAGTTGCACGGGCGGAAGGGAAGCCTTGAGCGTGAGAAACCGCTCGCGCTCCGCGGCATTCGATGTCACGCGCAAGCCGATCTCCGCCAGGACCGCGGCATCTTCAAGAAATCCACACTGCTGCTTCAGGAGGGCCGCCTGATAGATCAGGCCCGATCGCCTGATAAAATGCTGCACCCCTTCATCGATCACAGCGAGATTTCCGGCAGTGGGCAGTGTTTCGGACTTCGCCCAGACCGTAGCGATCATTTCATACACCTCTGGCAAAGCGGGTGTTTGCCCGCGGGCGACAAAGAGAGGCTCGAGGATTTCGCCCACCTGAACGGCACTCAGCAGCTGACGGGCGCCCAGCGGTTTCTTCATGGCTTCATCGAAGCGCAACTGAGCCAATTGTAGATAGGCCCGGGGCCGGTTCACCTTTTCCTTGGCGGCGGCTTCAAGAAATTTTCTCGCACGCGCCGTCTCACCCTCCGCGTATTCGTACATGCCCAGGGAGGCCAGCAGTTGCGGATCCCGCGATCCGCGGATGTAGGGCGCAATCAATGCCATCTTCGCGGCGGCCTTGTTACCCGCCATGCGCAGGGCCTCGCCCTTGATTCGGCCCACCTCCGCGTCGGTCGCATCGCGAAACACGGGCTTGGGCGGAGCCTCGAATTTTGTTCCCTTCTTCGCCTGAAATACCACCGCCTTGTAGGCGGTGAAATCGACGTAGCTGCGGATCTGCAGGAGCATCTGCTTGTAGGTCATCCCAAAACATTCCTTGAACAGTTCCTCGGACGGCGGCTGGCCAGCCAGCCTCGACAGAAACATGAGAAGCCCCTTCTGATACTTCCCTTGATTGCCGTAGAGACACAGATGGACAAACGCATAGGACTGTTTGGCCCAGCGGTTGCCGAGCGGATTGCGCGCGGTCGCCGAATCCCGGGTGACGCTGAACATCTCCTGCAGCGGCATCAGGGCGCGACGATGTAGGGCGTGGTTGAAGTCGCGATCCTCGATAGAGCCATCGATCGACACCTCGTTGGGGTCCTCCACCTTGCCAATGACGATACGCGTGGGAGAAAACTCCATCCGCATAAAAATCTGCGCCAGACCTTCCTCCATCCAGGCGGGCAGGCGGGGCTGGGATTGTGTCAGGATAAAGCGAATGTATTCGCGGTAAAGCTGCCGGTAGTGATCGACCACGAAATTCGGTATGCCGCTGAAGAGCGTGGCTCCAGCGTCCTCAGCTGCGGGATCCGACGTCGCGGCACTCTGTGCGGCGAAAGCCTCTATTCCCTCGGGGGTGACGAGATTCAACGTGGTCGTCTCCAGATCGATGACGATCGCCGACAGCTCGCCATCGCGCAGGTTCAGGCTGATCGAGCCGACCTCGGGACCCACATCAATGCGCGGCACAAACGGGTCGAATTTGTTGCCTCTGCCGACAAGGATGAGCGACGTCGGAACAGCCGACGGAATGTCCGCCGCAGGCCATGCCAGGACAAGAGCCTGATGAAAACGCTGAAAATCCTCGACGAGCCGCTGGGTCGTACGGTTCGAGCTGTTGGAAAGGACTTCAAACCCCTCGATACGGGCATAGCGCCAGGCTTCCGGTTCAGGGAGAATGGGCGAGTCCTGCACCGTAAACGTAGGCAGTTCGATCGCGGGCTCCGACGCATCCGCAACGGGTGCAGTCCCAAGGGCAGAAGATTGTGCAAAAAACACGAGGCTCAGTGTGTTCACCACGCACACTCCAAGGAATATCCGAAAGACTCGGTTTATCATAATCGTCGGGGCATTCAGCCTGAAATCTGTTTATGCGTCATCGCTGCCAATTGCAACCCGGCTGATATGCTGCTGGACCTCAAGCCAGCACACCCCTATACTATAGGACCAGATCCTCGAAGTCCTGGGCTTCATCTACATCGGCCCCGGTCATCCGATCCGTCTCAGCAGGGGTGCACGTTTTCATCACCGAACCGAAAGGCAAAACGCAAAAAAAAGAAGGCGCGAAGGGCCAGAATTGGGGCGCGATACAAAAGCAGCCAGAAGGACGAGCAGCGGCGCCGGGTTACGGAATCGAACTCATTCTCGCGGTCAATGGGCGCACTTTCAATGCGCGCGAACTGGGCCAGGTAAGTTTATCCGCATCGCCCGGGCAGCAGCGCCAGGAGGTTCACCTCGGAGCAGCGCAGAACGCTTGCCTGTCGCCAGTTCGATATTGTCCGCAGTCGGTTTCTCGGGCACGGTGTCGCCGGTTTCCTTGGTCCAGCGATCCAGCACCGCACGTAGCTGCGACAGCGCGGCAGGCGGCTTGGACACAAGCGCCAGGTTAACCGCCTGGCGCGGATCGCGCGCCAAGTCGTAAAGTTCCTCCGTCGGCCGCGGCTTCAAAAAAATATCAGCTTGAAGGGGATTGAGGCGGCCTGCATCGCGCAATGCTTTCAGCGCCTCCGCACTAGGTGTATAATACGTGTCTGACGCTCCAGGTAGCGGTCGTTCCGGCCAGGCATTGCGCAGATAGACAAAATTCCCCTGCCTCACCATGCGCACATGCGCGGCAAAGTTGTGCCAGTTCTGCTCCGCAAAGACATAGTCCCGCACGCTTGCCCGCGGGTCCTGCAGGACGGGAAGCAGACTGACGCCCTGAAACGTCGCGGGACGCGCGATGCCGGCAATCTCCAGCAACGTCGGCGCCAGATCGATGGTGCTGGCGAGCGCATCCGTTCGCCCCGATCGAGGAATCACATGCGGCGCCCGCACGATGAGCGGTGTCTTGATGCCGTCTTCATAGAGCCTCGTCTTGGCGCGCGGAAAAGGCCTCCCGTTGTCGGTCAGAAACACCACGACCGTGCTGTCAAGAACCTGCTGGCGTTCGAGTTCGCGGACGACTTCACCCACATGGTAGTCGAGCCGCATGATCTCGTCGTAATAGTGAGCAAGGTCCGTGCGGGTTTCCGGGGTATCCACAAGTTCGGACGGCACTCGAACATCTCCGGAGCGAGCCATCCCGGTGAAGGATTCCGCGTCCCACACACGATGCGCATCATGTGCTGCGAACCACATGAAGAACGGCCTGTCTCGCGGGCGCTCTCGGAGCCGGTCAACCCAGCGGTTGGCACCACTGCGGCCCCCCGCAAGCTCATCGAGTTCGCCATCGCCTGTCACCTCAAAGCCAGCCAGAGCGGGACCCGTTACCCTGCCGGGCGTTTCGCCAAAATGCGCCTTGCCCGACTGCAGGGTGTAATAGCCGGCATCGCGCAACAACTGCGGCAGCAGGGGCAGGCCCGCGGGTAATGGTCCATGCAGTTCGGCCGCGGTTTCCAGGTTGTGTGGATAGCGGCTGGCAATGAGGCTGCAGCGGCTGGGACTGCAGCTGGAAGCCGTGACATAGGCATTGTCGAATGCCAGCCCACCCGCGGCGAGACGGTCGATATTGGGCGTGCGGATGCCGGGGTTTCCAAAACACCCGATATCGGCGGCGCTGATGTCATCGCCGATGATGATGACGATATTGGGCCGGGAAGCGGCTCCTCTCAGCGCCACCACCAGCAGAAGGGAAATCAGCGCGTGGCGGAGAATCATTGCGCGACAGCTTGATAGTGGAGTTTCGCCAGTCCGATGCCGTACTCACCCGCCGCGGAGTAGAGCAGCCAGGCCTCGTCGCCCTCCCGATACACTCCGGGATCACGCAACTCGCGCACGCGACTGTAGCCGTACTTGATGGTGCTGCCACCACGAGAATAGGCGAGCGGCAGGTCGGCGCCTTCCCACGGGCGCTCCGGCTGGAGTACTTCGAACACCCCACGCGCCTTCCAGGATTCGGGTGGTCCGCGCAGGTCGATTGCCGTGGCGATGATTCGCTCAGGACGATGCTTGAGGCAGGAAAAATACACATAAAGCCGCCCCTGATGCAGGTCTGTACCGACATGTCGAATATCGTACCGTCCATCACCGCTCTTCGGACGCAGTTCCGGCCGTTCCGCGCCGGGTTCACCACGCAGCCACGGATCAAGTGCGTCAAGGATGTCCTGACCGATCACCTGCCCCACCGGCTGAAACGGCGTTCCGAGTTCCATCGTGCGGTACAGCATACCGGAACCGTTGAGGGCATACCATACCCCCTCGTGACCAAACACCCGGAGGTACGCCGGCCCCACCACCACGCCTAAGTCGCGAAATGTGCGACCATCCTTGGACACCGCCACGGTGGAGATCTGGGAGCCCTTTCCCTCCCGGGGAGGGCCATGGGTGAAAAGGTAGATCTGCCTCGTCTTCTCATCTATCACGGCCTCGGGCGAGGCAACATGCCCGCGCAACACCTTCTGTCCAGCAAGCGACAGCACCCCTCCGGTCACCAGAGCCCACGGGCCAGCGATATCATCGGCATAGGCGAACCGGATGTATTTCCCATTGTGGTGCGCGAAATACAAATAGTAGCGTCCGAGCGGACTTGGCACCCAGTCGGGCACGCGGATGAGCGAGGGGCCGTTGATGCTCTCGCCGTCGTCGCCGGGCAGCATTGACGGTGCAATGATCGGACGATCTGCGACTCGCTCCGCACGAATGACGGGTGAGGACACCAGTGGCAGACACGGGACGGCAAGCAGCGTGGCAAAAAGGAAGAATATCGAACGGCGTGTCATGCGCAAAACATACAGAATTTCAGGGTGAAGGCACAACGGTCATTTGCCTGCCTGTTTCATTGAAACGAAGTTCCCAGCCGGCTGTCAGCACGCCGTTTGTCGTCGCCGATACCGCCGGTTTTTCCGTACCAACCCGTGATACTTGAATAACAGTCAGGAACCGCTGTTCCACGGAAGGCGCAGCGGTCGCCTTCAGGTGCCACTGCTCCGGCAGCCGGAAATTCTTCCCTCGGCGCCAATAGATCGCGGGATGCCCACCAAAATCATTGTCCTGTTGAAATCGCAATGCCGCCGGTCCCAGCAGTGTCACTACCGCTTCGCCGCGCTCGCCTCGGGCGACAATGCGCTGCGCCTGTTCGTCCACTTCCATGCGATGCGCAGCATGCAGCAACCAGTCGAAGCGGCGGGGCGTTCCGCCTGCGGCGCGCACATCGTCGAGGATAACATAGGTTTCGACATCATCGCCGCGCAGCCACACCACATGCCGGTCGAAACGCTCCAATGGCGCGTCGGGATAGGCATGCTCCGCCGCTCCGACCCAATAGACCCAGCCTTCGTGAGTCTCGTAGTGCCGCACGCGGCCGTGACCGCGGTTGCCCCCATAGGGCTGGCCCGCGCCATCCACGAGCAGCGTGTTGTGCGCCCGGGTTTGCACGCTCCACTGTTGGCGATGAGGATCGCCCGCAGGTGTGAAGTAGCCCGAGTCGAGAAGGAGGTCTTCGTTGTAGGCGATGACGTGGAAGCTGTTCTGATCCGCATGCCCATGACCGAAGGCGCCATAGGGTCCGGAGTGGAAAACAAAGCGAACGTTGTCGTCCGGGCGCGTGTAGGCAGAGTGCGTGAAGACTGCGCCAATGTCAGCAAACAGGCGCGCCGGTGGCAACGTGCTCAGC
This sequence comes from Verrucomicrobiota bacterium, assembly GCA_014584295.1. GTDB lineage: Bacteria > Verrucomicrobiota > Verrucomicrobiia > Opitutales > Opitutaceae > UBA6669. The sequence continues at coordinate 29,357 of JACTNC010000061.1, read as the reverse complement.
GAAATCGGCGGGACGTTGGTGGGCTCGGACCAGTGCAGGAGCTCGCTTATGCCAAAGCCCGTGTCGTCATCCGGCAGCATCGCGGCGTAGGCGGCGGCATGGCCGTTGTCGTACAGGGTGGCCATGCGGTTGGCGGCGAGCCGCGCACGTCCGCGCGGCTGATCGGTGTCGTCGCCGGTATCAGTCTGTCCGGTGATGCTATCCCCCAGCCGCGCCCAGGGGCTGCCCGGCGGAAACGCGTAGATGAGATAATACGGCGTCGCCCGAAACCAGGGATTGCCATCCTCCAAGGCGAGACCGAAGGCCGTGCGAAAAAGATCCAGCACATTGAGGTGCGATACCAGCTCCGTGGCGTGATAATACTTCATGCCTTCGAAAGAGCCGCCATCGTTGCCGCCGAACCACGGGTAGAACGCAGTGAACGTGCGAAGGCCTGTCTCTACCCAGCCTGACGCCACGGACTCCTCCCCGTAAATCGCGAGCGCTCCGGTCAACGCGTCAAGATAGGCGTGCTGCCAGTCGTGCCCCCGCATGAGGGACTGCGAGGCTCCTGCCATGCGCTCAAAGATCGGTCGGGCACGGGCCATGAGCACCCCCCGGATCAAGGCCCGTTCCTCCGCGCTCCACTGATCGTGGAGAAAATCATACGCGAGCCCGAGGCCGGCGACCATGGCGGCATTGCCGAAATCCGAATTGCGTTCGCAAATAAAGCCATCCGGATCCATCCTGGCTGCCAGCAACGTTCGTTGGCAGGCGGCGTCGCGGAAATAGGTATCGCCAGTGGCGAGCCATAACCAGGCCGCATCTCTGATCGGGGAAACAAGCGCATAGGCGGCTTCCTTCGAAACCCAGATGAGAAGCTTGCGGTCCGGATGGCCGGCCGGCTTCCCGGCCGCTCCGGCGGGAACCTTCGATTCGTAGTCGGAAAGCAAATACGGTTTCTCCAGTTGGGCACGGACGCGCACTTTCCAGGCCTCCATCCGCGAGCCCAATTGTGCGGCGCGGGCGCGCAGCGCCGGCAGATTCGCCTGGCTCACGAAGGCGCGAGGATGACCCGCCGGGATTCGGGCCATGTACTCGGACCAGGGTTGCAAGGGCCAGCGCGGGAGCGACACCGGAATCTCAAAGCGTTCCGTCTTGCTCCAATCGCTGGACGCCGGCAATTCAACCCGACTGCGCCAGTACCATGCGCCAGGTTCAAACGCTGCAAGAGGGCGAAGGAAAGGCTGGGGCGATGTTGTCGATTCTTTGTCGCTGAAATCCGCATGTCGTGACCACTCGATTCGATAGCTCTCCGCCCCTGGCACTGCCATCCAGCGAAAGCTCGGCGGATTGAGCTGCAGGCGCGATTCGGCAAACGGTTCCGGCCGTGACAACTTGTCCTGCAGGACAAAGTCCACGCGCTCCGTTGCCCCCGCTCGACCGGAAAGAACTCCAATAGCGACCGCAACGATTGTCAGACCCCGACCAACACACCGTTTGGAAATGAAGCCGCGAGGTAACATGTCAGTAGGGGTTCCCCCCAGCCGGGGTCAGTCGCCTTGGCTGGGAAATGGGCTCGAAGGGTCGAGGGGCAACCTGATCCGCAAGCAGCACCCTCACAAGTTTGTCGCCTTGCTGCTCACCAAACCGGCGCAGGCGCTCACGGTGATCGCTAACGATGTCGCTGTAAGCGGAATCGTAGGCCAGATTTACCAGCTCGCCAGGATCATTGCGCAGGTCGACCAGTGACTCGCGGCGCTCACCGTGACGATATACACAATATTTGTAGCGCTCCGTTCGCACCATCCGGCCTTCCGTAATCGGCACGAAACCGAGATCAGGCACCAGGGCTCCCTGCGACATATGATTGCCTACCACGACTTGGTCTCGCCAGCCGGTCACGGATTCTCCCACAACCAGGGAACAAAGGCTAGCCCCGGGGAGAGCCGAGGGTTTCTCCAGTCCGGCGTACTCGAGCAGCGTGGGCAGCAGATCCACTCCGACATTTACCAACGCATCGGAGGTGCGCGGCTCTCGCTGCTTGGGTGGACACAGGATCAAGGGTACTCGCACGGACTCCTCATAGAACACGGTCTTTTGCGACAGGCCGTGGGCGCCTGCGCACTCGCCGTGATCACTCACAAATACGACCAACGTATTTCCCTCCAGGCCTTGCTCCCGCAACGTGTCCAGAATCCGGGCAATCTCCGCGTCGACCTTCTCGATCATTCGGTAATACCCCCATCGCATCGCGCGCCAGATCGAAGGCGTAAACTGCCCCACCGGGAAAAGACGGCGATTGGCATGGTAGCCGCGCCGGATCATCGTCATGGTATCGGGCTCATCGAAGGGTGCACCAAGATTTGTTGGCGGAGGCGGCAGTTTCTCCAGCGGAGGCGGTTCGCCGACAGGACCGTTGGACAGAGGCTGCCCGCGCGTGTACTCGGCGATGTTGTGCGGGTTGAGAAAACTGGTCACCAGCAGGAAGGGTCGTGAGGGCGCACGCGACTTGAGAAAAGCCACCGCCAGGTCCGCCGTAACGGTATCCTTCTGCTGCACGTTGATCTGGTCGAATCCGTGGATATCAGGCCGCGTGGCATCATAACACAGATGCCATTTGCCAAAATATCCCGTCTGATAACCTGCACTGCGAAAGTACGATCCAAGCAAAGGGAATGCCTTCGGGTCCAGTCGCTCGCCGGAGTGCATCGGCGTATTGTCGGTCACCCCAGTCTCGTGTGGATACCGGCCGGTGAAAATCGAATTACGCGCCGGCATGCACAACGGATTCGGTGCATAGGCCCGCGCGAAATAGGTGCCCCGCGCCATCAGGCTGTCGAGCGCCGGCGTGCGCAGGTACTCGCTTCCCATCCGCCAGCTCAGACCGTCTGCAATATGCTGGTCGGTCATGATGAGGAGCATGTTGGGAATCTTGGCAGTCGAGACCGAACTACCGAATACGGAAAGGAGCAAAATGAACAGGCCATATCCGGCACGCATGCGGCATCCAAGGACGAGCGAATGCCTGCTCCCTTCTCTGATTCCTGCGTCAACCTGCTTTGGAAAAAGCCTCACAGCCACCCAAGCCACACACTTTCGGGGCAAAACCTGAAACATCACCGAAGTCGAAGCACTAGATGCGGTGGCTGAAAGGCGCTAGCATCAGAAATCAAACGAGGTCGTAAGGATAAATTGGCGTGGATCGATGATGCGGAAGGCGTAGGGAGAACCGTCAGGATTGACCGCAATGGCCTGAAGTCGTCCGTCCTCAAAGATGTCGCGGACATTCAACTGGATCCTTCCGCGCACCTTGTCCTGAAACAGCCTGAACTTGTACGATGCGGTCAAATCGATCTTGTAACGCGCCTTGTCGTAAATGGGGCGGTCGGGATCGAGGTTGGTGATCAATCCCTCGGCATCAGGCGGCATTCCGTAGAAGCCGATCGCTCCCTTGCTCTCCCACCGAAGCGCTCCGCCGATGCTCCAGTTCTTGAGGCGACCGTCGGTGAAATCGTAGTTTGTGAGAAGATTCATGCGCCACTCACGGAGCTGCGGGCGGGGCTTTCCGGAATTGGCCACCTCAAAGGAATACGGTGCGAGAATATCAGAGATATAGCGTCCACGCGGAGCGCTATTGTCATAATCCCACCAACGGTTGCCCTGATCATCCTGGACCGTGGTCCACACGGCCATGCGCTCGGCAAGGTATTGGGTGACGTCAGCTCCGATGTTGCTGTCGAAGGCCTCGGTCTGGGCAATGTTACCTTTGATTCGCCAGTTGCGCTGCGGGTTGTAAGTGGCCTCGATTTCCCAGCCCTTGGATGTAACGTCTGCGGGCACGTACACCGCACCGGTTTCGTTCTGGCGGCGGAGCTGTACGGGGTCAATTTGCATGAGCGAGGCGGCAGCATTGAAGAGTTGCTCTGCGGTGGGATTTATCCCTTGATCAAGAAAGCGTTGCGTCACTACATTGACCGCCCACGGGTAGAACGATTCGTTATAGGGCTGGCGCCAGCCTTCGAGGCGATGGATGCGGGAGCCAATGGTGCCGATCTGGCTGCGGCGGGAGTTGATCTCAGTATTGTCATAACGGTTGACCTTGATGAACAGCTTGCCGTCGAGGAGCTTGAACAGAAAACCCCAGTCCTTGCCCTTGCTTGTCGGGTTGGGCAACACCTCACCAAAAATGTTATAGGCGATCCCGAGGGGATCAAAGCTGTCCGAAAAGTTATAGAACAGGTTAAGCCAGGAGGTGGGCTTCACCACAACGCCGAGTGTCTTGGTTTCTCCGGACTGAATCCTCCAGTCGCTGGCGAAGACGTTCAGATTGTCGTAGTCGATCCAGCCGGTGGCAGGATCGACAGCGACGCCAGATGAGTTTCGCCCTTGCTGCCGGTCGCGTCGCCAACCGACGGTGGGCAGGATACGGTCATCAAAGAAAGTGCCTTGGTAGGTGATATTATAGGTGTCGATCTTCTGCTGCTGGACGTTTGTGCCCGTGATGGCCGCCTCGCCAAGTACGGCGGGATCGGAAACCCAGAACCGCTGACCGGTGGCGCCGTTGTACCAGTGGAAGGGATACGTGCCAGAGAGGTCGTACCGGGATGTAGGTGCGTAGTCCACGTTGTAGCCGTTTGCGTCGCCCAGATAATACTTGTAGTAGGTTTCGGGCGCGGTCGTGCGGTTCGCGGTGTTCGTCCAGCTGTGCGTGGACGTAATCATGTCGCGGTATCGGTAGTTGACGGTCTCCGTCCTGCGGTGCTCACCGTGGAAGTTGAAACGCTGCTGTCCAATCCAGTTGCGACCCGACTTGGGCGACGGCCTCCACTGGTAGGCAAGATCAACAGCCATGGTGTCGATATCCTCGGGCTGGCGAAGGAGGATGGGGCCTGTGGCAGCCACATAGGGGCGACCGAAATTGGGGTTTGGCGTACCATCGATCATGTTGCTGTTCGGATCCACGTATACGACCGTGTCGTTGCTCACGATCATGTTGCGCTTGTAACGTTCGAATTCCTGCCTGAACCAACCGACCTTGGAAGCAAGGAGGTGATGCCGCGTCTCAACCAGGATCTGTTCCCACTCAGCGACGAACATGTCGCTTTCGTCCTTTGTATAGTTGGGCGCGATGTAGTTGATCGAACTCCAGTCGTAAATCGACTTTTCAGTTACGCCGCGATCGAAGAACAGCGGATAGAGAAGGGAGCGCTCACGGCTGAGACGGGTGCCGCTCTGAAGCAGGCGGATGTTCTGGTTGCGCGTGAGCGGTGTCGCGGCGTTGCCGGTGCGGCCTACCGACCAGTAACTGACCTCACCATCTGGCTGCACGTGGAGGACGCCGCGCGTGTAGAGACCAGCGCCGCCGGCCAGGCCCCAGGGCAGCGTTGTGTTGTCAGTGTTTTGGGCAAACGTTCCGGTGGTGGTGCCGTTGGCATAAGTGACCCTGAAAGTGGTGGGATCCCAAGCGGGCTTGCCATAGGCCAGCCAGTCGGAAATGAAATCGCGCGGAGTCACGTAATTCGGCACCTGGGCCTCCCGGGTGTAGTGCTCACCGCTAAAACGGAAAGTGGTCTTCTTTGTGGGCTTCCATGTCAGCGCGCCGTATAGACGGCGAGTGTCGTCGTAGGATGGCTCGCGCTCAAACGCCTTGTTTTGGACCACTCCCGAGACGCGGAGCGCCAGTTTGCCATGGATGAGTGGCTGATTGACATCAAAGCTGCCGCGAACGCCACCGACATTGTCGGCGCGGCCGGAGATGCTTGCAGCCCGGCGCTGGACGTTGGCGGCGGAGCGGACAAGGTTCACGACACCAGAGCCCGTACCGAGACCGAATAGATTGGAGTTTGCGCCACGCGAAATCTCCACCGAATCGATATTGTAGACATCGAAAGGCACCTTGCGATTACTGACAAAGTTGCCGATTGCGATGTTTGTCGCGCTCATGCCGCGGATGCGATTCGCGGTGTTCGGATCATCAGCTGCGTCGTCGTTCACGCCCCCATCGCGATTGATGGTCACAGCGGTAAAACTTCCGAGTCCCTCCGTGCTCGCCTCATAAAGGAAAAGATCGTTGATGTCGTTGACGGCGGTGTCGATCAACTGCTGCTTTGTAACAACCGTCGTGGAGGAGGCGATATCCTCAAGCTTCGTGTTCAAGCGCGTACCCGACAGCGCGTTGGCGGCCTGGTAACCGCTGTCGTCAGAGATGACCTGGAAGGGTGATAGTTCCACCACTTTATCGTCCTGATCCGACAAGAAGGAGGAAACTTGCGCATCGGCAAGCGGAGCTGCGAGAGCGGCCAGCCAGGCTGCAGTTCGAGTGAGAAGGTTAGGTTTCTTCACGGGAATATCTTGAGTTCTAGATTCTGGGGGTGATTTCCCGGAAGGCTTGGCGGGCGGTTGCGGCGAACGTTTACGTCCGACGACAATGGCACCGGTGGCTGTGTCCTGGGATGCGACCAATGTCGTGCCTGCGAGCATCCGGTCCAGCGCTTCGCGCGCCGAAAACTCGCCAATCACTGCATTGGTCTGCTGTCCCCTGACGTTCTCCACCAAATAGACGATTTGCTCGCCTGAATCGTCGGCAAATCGTTTCAAGGTCGTCGCTGCATCGCCTCCTGGGAGGTTGAAGCTTTTCGGCGACGCCATCCCTTCCTGCGCATCCGCTGCCGGGCATGCCATGCAGGCAAGTGCAGCGGCGACGACAGGACACGTTGGAGAGAGATAGGGCGTCATGCGAAGAAGCAGTAACACCCCTGAGACGCAGATACGGACAAAATGGGGGATGGACACAGGCAGGAATTCTTGGCCCCCGCTCAGCCAGAGTGCTTATTGCGCCCTGTGCAGGACGATCTCGTGCTCGGCGCGATGCTCGGAAACAATGTCGCCACTGTTCTCGAGGAGACGGACGAAGGTATCTACATTGTCGGATGCAAAGGTGCCTCCGACCAATTTGTCGCCGAGGGTGGAATCGCCGAGGACGAGTTGAGTGCGGTTGCGTTGGTTAAATTGTCGGACTACCTCGCGAAGCGGGGTGTCAGCAAACACGAGCCTGCGATCCTGCCACGCCAGAGCGGCGCGCAAGGCCGCCGGGGTGACCGTCTCTACCTTTTGTGCCGAGGGCAAACTGCCCGCTGCAATCACGACACGCTGGCCGGCCACGACCAGAGGCTCTTGTTCCGTTGCTTCAAAACTGGACGGAGGAGATTCCTTTGGTGAAACGAGCACCTTGCCTTCGGTGACGGTTACTTCGACCTCAACCGGGGCAAACCGGACGTTGAACGCCGTGCCTACTGCCCGAACAGAATAGCCGCCGGCAGTCACCACAAAGGGCCGCTCTGGATCGCGCGCCACCCTGAAATGCGCCTCCCCGGCCAGAAGCGTCACTCGGCGCTCCGCCGCAGTGAATTTCACACGCACCTCGGTTTCAGCATTCAGTTCCAAGGTCGAGCCGTCTTCCAATACCACGCGCTGATATCCACCGTTTTTCGTCACATAGCAGACTGCGGGGTCCTCCAGCGCCGGTGTTTGTGATGGCCACTGCCACCAGGCAAATGCGACGACAGCAAATATCGCAGCCAAGCCTCCTAGCACGCGCCAAGTCATGCTGAGGCAGGGACGAGCACTCTTGGTGACGGCATTCGCAGCGCGGCTGACTCCATTGAGACTCACAGCGGCAAAAGGCAAACGCGCCAACAGTGCCTCCGTTTGCTCCATGCGATTGTAAGCCTCAGCATGGCGTGGATCGGCAAGCTTCCACTGTTCGAACGCGTGCGCCCGTTCCTTGCTCAGGCCCTCCACCCGCTCCACCAGCCATTGCGAAGCGATCCTCTCGATCGGGTCGTCGCCCTCGTGCCAAACATCATCCGGGGATCTCATGGAGAAGGCACCTCCTTCGATGCAGAGGACTTCAAAAGTCCTCGAGTGGCAAAATGCTCGGAACAGCGACGCATCCCCGTGGCCAGTTGCGTCTTTACCGTTTCAGGAGAAACACCGAGCCGGACAGCGATCTCCTTGTAGGTAAGACCCTCCAGGTAACGGAGGAGGACAACCTGACGACAGCGTTCCGACAGCACGCTCACCGCCTCGGCAAGGATCTTGAGCTCTTCCTGTTGCACCACAGCGTCGGAAACCAACGGCTCCTTCTCGAGTGCGTCAGCCTCGGCCAGATCGGTCACAGATTCCACCGGCAACACCCGCCTTCGCCGGAAAAGATCCAATGCGATATTGTGAGCAATGGTGAAAAGCAGAGCGCGCGCATACCGGACCTTGCCCGTCGCCTTGGCCCGAAATAGGCGGACATACGTCTCTTGGACCAAGTCATCATGATCAGAGAGCGATGAGAACCGCGCCTGGAGGTAGGCGCGCAACGCAGGTTCGTGCGGTTTGACTTCTTCGCCGAACCAGCGGGCGTGATCAACCGGAGGCATGAAGGAGGTTCAGGGGCTTCAAGACAAAAACGAAAGTGTGTTAGAGACTGTTTTCCCGATGACGCCGCCTGTCGAGGTGAAAGACCGGGTTTCAGGCACCAGGAAACTTTTTGGAGTTTTTAATCCCCCAAAATGCAGTTTGATGCGTCTGAATTCTAAGACGCAAATATGGCGATCGCAGAAGACCTTCATTTCTCGCCATCGTTCGATTTTCAGTCATCAGCAAATTCTCCCGCGTCTAATTTTGGGTGAAAAGATCATGCAGGGGCGGGAATCGGTGCCGGTGGGTAGTGAAATGATCCATGCCAACCGGATGGCATTTTGGCCATGGACTCCTGATGTGTCCTGAACCACCCTGCGGATCACTTCTGCACGATTCACCATGCGCTTCGCCAAGTATCACGCCCTGGGCAATGACTACCTGGTGCTCAATCCCGCCGATTTTCCCACATGGCAGGAGCCCTCCGTCGCGCAGATTCGTGTCATCTGTCATCGCAATTTCGGAATCGGCTCCGACGGCATTCTTTGGGGCCCCTTGGAGTCGCAGAACTGCGACTTCCGCCTCCGGATCTTCAACCCCGATGGTTCGGAGGCCGAGAAGTCGGGCAACGGGCTTCGCATCTTCTCGCGCTACCTGTGGGACCAAGGGCTCATTCAAAAACCCAATTTCACTCTGGAAACCTCCGGCGGCGCGGTGCGGTCAGAAATCCGTGATGCAGCAAGGCTCATCACGATTGACATGGGTCAGGTGAATTTTTCCAGCGCCAGGATTCCGGTCATGGGCCCTGAGCGGGACGTGATCAACGAGTGCATGCAAATTCTCGATCGTGATTTTGTCTTTAGTGCCGCAACGATCGGCAATCCCCATTGCGTCATCACGCTCTCCGAAGTCAGCGAGTCTATCGCCCGTCACTATGGGCCGCAAATCGAGGTTCACCCGAATTTCCCGAAAAAGACGAATGTGCAGTTCCTCCAGGTGCTGGATCGTGCCAACCTCCGAATCGAAATCTGGGAGCGTGGAGCCGGTTACACACTGGCCTCGGGCAGCAGTTCAAGCGCGGCTGCGGCCGTCGCCCACAGGCTGGGCCTTGTCGACTCCAACGTAACCGTCCATATGCCTGGTGGAAATTTGGCCATCGAAATCGCACCCAACTACTCGATCCGCATGACCGGAAGCGTCACCCGGGTTGCCGAGGGAATCATCCATCCGGAACTCTTCGAAGTGGAAGTCTGAAGCTGCGAGTCCGGCGCACTATCGTCAATCAATACTTGATCGAGCAGCCATAGGGTCTGCTGGTGGCCTTGGTCGGAGGCCTACCCTCCTTCACTGCATCAAGAGCGCTCGCGACGTAATTCTCCGCTTTGGCAATATCATTCACATTTCCAGAACTGATGCTGTCGATCGCACCATTATACACCAATATTCCCTGACTATCGATGACGTACATGTGGGGAGTCACGCGGGCATCATAGAGTTTGCCTACCTCGCGGTTCACATCCCGGAGGTAGGCCGTGGGTGCTGCCTGATTCTTCTTCAGCCACTCCCTAACCTCGCCGGGTTCCAGGTCGCCCTGGCCTCCCTTCGGACCAGAGTTTATGGAAAGCCACACGATGCCATCTGCGGTTGCCTTCCGTTGGAGCCCGGGGATGTTTCCGCTCTTGTCGTAGTGTTTCCTCACAATGGGACACTCGGGATTGGTCCACTCAAGTACCACGATCCTCCCCTTGAAATCCGACAGACGAACGGGGTTACCGTCAATGTCGCTCAGGGAAAAGTCAGGTGCAGGAAATCCAATCTGAACAGGTTTGGCGGAAAGTGAAACGAAACAAAGGGCAGCGATTGCGGCAACGAGTCCGGGCAGCTTCAGGGTCATGTTCATTGAGGGCGAGGGCTTACAAACGGGGTTGAGGAATAAATGACTGCTCCTGAATGCCTATTTGGCGAAGAAGGCAGGGAGCAGCGCAACACATGTGGGGCAGATGGAGCCCAATTATACACGACAAGCGTTTTTGCGCCAGTGGAACCGCGCTGAAATCTTCCGATCAGCCGACCGCTTCGCCGGCGTATCCACGGACCTATGGATCGGTTTCACGTTGCAGCACACAATCGTGCCAGTAGCCTGCCGGGGTGTCCGGCTGGTGCGCTGATCTATTTCGAGCGGTCGGGTCGCTGATTTACTGGAATACCCGAAAAACCCTGTTCCGCCTGCGCGGTGCGCGGGGTCAGGCGCCTTGCCAGAATCCCAGTGACTCCGGCCGGGCGAATGAAACCGCTTGCGACGCCTGCCTTCATTGGAGGAAGCCCCGCCGCTTTCGGCACGTCTGTCCACTGCTTGCCATCTCTCCAGCCGGGGTACCCGTCTGCTCGGTTCCGGCGGCCGAAGTGCGGCCATTCTGGACTCGGGCGATCCTTTTTGCGGGCGCAGGAATTTCCGCCGCCTACCTGCTGCTGGTCATCCTCGCATTCGGTTTCCTGAAACAGCGCGGGTACGAGATCTCCTTCGCCACTGTAGCCCTACCCACACGCTGGGAGCGCTTTCCGGAGATCCAGGCCCGCCTGTTCTTCAACAAGGGGCGCGAAGCCTATGCTGCAGGCAGATTGAATGAAGCCGTCCTCGCGCTCTCGTTTGCCTTCGAAAAATCACCGGAGAACTACGAAGCGGGTGCCCTGCTCGCATGGATCTGGCAGGCATCACAACCCACGCTCTCTAACCGGATCTACCTGCAACTCCTACGGTCGCATCCAGATCGTCGCGCAGAAACAGCCCAGCGCTGGTATCGCGTTCTGCTGAATCGGGGTGATTTCGTGTCCATCGCACATCTTGCGGCGGAACAACTCGCGGAACACCCGGCATCGACGCCCGCGTGGGTCTACGCGCTGCTCTTTGCCTCAAGGCAGGCGCCACAGGCCGGTCTTCTGGCGAAAGCCCTGGAACAGGCCAGTGCGTACGCACCTGAGGTTCGAGGTGTGCTCCAACTCGAACAGACGCTGCGGACTCTGGATCCTTCAACCGCGGTCTCCCTCCTCCTCGGCAGCCATGCTGGCTTAACCGCGACACCGCTGGTGCTCTACCATCGCATCGAAAGTCTGATCCGACTGAAGCACGGTCGTGAGGCCCTGGATATCCTCAACAATCAAGGCTCAGCACTCGACGAACGATCGCGTGCCACGCTGAAGCTGGCCGCGCTCGGCATGAACGGGAACTTCCCCGCCCGCCGCTCTGAAATAGAGTCGATACTCAGAGCCGGGACCACGCTCGCCGCTGTCGAACTCCTTACGGCAAACCTGATCAGTTATCCAGAGGTTCAATTGATCCGCGTCTACTTTTCGCTGCTCGAAAAACACCCCCTCGCGGCGACTGCGGACAACTTCGGCGGCTACGCCGCCCTGTATTGCCTCGCCGCGCTCTCAAACGACGCCGACAGGACCTCCATGCTCGCAGAGGTACTACGCCAGATTTCCGGAACTCCTCTCACCTTCCTCACAGGGATCGAACACTATTTTCACGGTGACGCCGAAGATCAGCGGCTCACCACCTACCTCTCGCGGCTGCAATCGCTGCCCATCGAAGTGGTCTTCGCCCTGTATGAACGGACACAGGCGGCGCGCGACAAGCCAAAGGAGGGACGGCCGCAATGAAGCGTGCTGCAATACGCCCGATCGCACTTCCTCGTTCACCCAGCCTCCTGCTCGCGCTGGGCGCAGCACTGATCCTCCTGCTGGCATGGATGGCGTTCATGCTGCCCGAATGGATTCACAATTCCGACCTCTCCCACGGGCTCATCAGCCCGCTTCTCATCTTCATCCTGATCAGGGAGGCGCGTGTGCAGGGCTGCACCCGGTATTTCTCCTCTGTTCCAGGCACCCTTCTGCTGACCGGCCTGTTGCTGGCAGCAACCCTGGCAACTGTCACTTTTGCGGGGCTCATGGCAGCCGCGCTCTCGTGGTCCAATCACCTTACCCTTTTTCTGTTCGGCGCCTCCATGAGCCTGCTGCTGGGAGCCACCTGGGTGGTGAGTGGACGCGAGGAATGGAGACTCATACCCGTCGCCTGGCCGGCTTTTGTCGCATGCCTGATCCCCGTCCTGTGCGCCCCTTTTCCGCCAGGAACCTACTCGCGACTCACGCTCGCGCTGCAACTTGGTGTGACACGCGGTGTCATCGGTTCATTGCACCTGCTGGGCATTCCGGCGCGCCAAAGCGGCAACATCATTGAACTGGCCGGAACGAGCGTTGGCGTGGAAGAAGCCTGCAGCGGCGTGCGCAGCCTCGTTTCCTGTGTGGTGGCTGCGCTGTTTTTTTCCGGCACCCTTGTCTCCCGTCCGCTTGCCCGCACCGCGCTGATCATGCTCTCGGTTCCACTTGCGCTTGTGATGAATTTTTTCCGTTCTCTCGGACTCACCCTCGCGGCAGAGAGGGGAATCGATATCGCCGGTGCGGTTCACACGGTCTCCGGCTACCTCGGGCTGCTGCTGTGCGCCTTCGTTCTCGCTGTCATTGCACGCGCATTGGGCCGCCGCCCTCCCCTTCCTGCCAGGAATGAGCCCAGCAGCGAAAGGCATTCATCCGCCCCTGCGAGGCTCCTGCTGGCAGGAACGGCAACCGTTGCCTTGGCACTTGGCTTTTTCATGGCAAAAACTCGGCCTGCCCCGATCGACTCCAAGACTTCGCCCGACCTTGCATCGCTCCTTCCCTCGACGTTCCCAGGTTGGAGAGTCGAAACGACGAACGATCTTTACCGATTCTCCTCGACGTTGCAGACATCACATCTCGCCCAGCGCACCTACCTTCGTGATTCGGCGACAGGCATTGAACAGATCACCGTCTACCTAGCCTATTGGGCGCCCAGGCAGGCATCGGTCAGCCTTGTTAGCTCCCACACCCCTGATGCCTGCTGGCCAGGAGCCGGATGGAAATCCCTCGAGGATCGGGCCACTCGCGCTTCACTCACCGTTGCCGGCACTCCGTTGCCGCCCGCGGAGTACAGAACCTTTAAGCAGGCGTCATCTCTCCAACATGTCTGGTTCTGGCATCTTCACAACGGCGTACCGGTCACCGATACCGACCCCTTCTCGCCGTTCAAGATGGCCCGGGTCGTTGTTCGCTACGGCGTGCAAAGCGAGTCGGATCAGGCCTTCATTCGGTTCTCAAGCAACACGCCTTGGGCGGACCTCGTCCGAGAACCGCTGATCGAGGATATCTTCCGACGTCTGCGTCCCCTCGGACTCTGATACAGGCGCCCTCGCCGGCGCACACCGTCTCAGAGCCAACTGCCGAATCGGCGAAAAAACATCCATTGCGACCCGCCTTGGGGGACCATTGCCTGAGACGAGACAAACGAGATTTCGTTTGATCCTCCTTTCTCTGGCGCCGCCCTGCCGATCTACTCCGGCAGCACGTCCACTTCAGGCAGACGGTTGGTAGATTTTCGCCAGCTCCAGCAACAGGGACTCTAGACGGTTCCAATACTCGATTTCGGGAAGCTCCGCTCTTTTCTCCCTCAAAGTCTCGATTTCCATTTCGAGCGCGTCCCGCCGGGCGCGGCGTTCCTGCGACCACGATGCCTCCTCGACGCTCTTGATGAGGTGCCACTGCCTGGCCCGTATTCCGTCGAGTGTTTCCCCCCCCTCGGCCTTCTTCACCGCCCGCGTGCCGCGAAACCAATCGGCCGGCGTTCCAAGGCCATCGCCATTGTCGTCGATCAACGCATGCTCCGTCGCAAGCCGTCGTTCATTCCGGTAAAACTCGGCAGTCTGATGCGAAGCACTCAGAAAGGCCTCCAGAATCGAAGTCTGGCCATCACGATCGAGATCGGCCTTCGGATCAGCAATGGACTCTGCAAAATAACCGCCAAACCGCGCATAGTTCTGCTCATAACCGCTTCGCGTCGCCACAACCACCACACGATTCGGACCGGACAGCCGCGCAAGAAAGGGAGAACTCGAGGACGTGCCGATGATCACGGCCGTGGGACGCCTGACCGGTTTTGCCCAGGCGGCAAAGTCCTCCGCCGTCAGGTCGGGACCGCGGAGATTGAACCGCGCATCCTTGCCGTCAAACGTGGCGTGACCGATCAGCACAATCCAAAGCTCACGATCGGCGACAGCCGCGGCCTCACCAAGCAGGGTTTCCAACCGCTTCAGATCAGTGTCCCCCGAAGGATTCTCTTCCTGTCCGACAATCGCCACGCTGCCCGCACCAGCCCGGGCCATGGCGGATTTCCATGTCTCCACCTGCCGCGCAAACGCCTCGGCATAGGCCGATTCGCCTGAGGCGCCGACGACGATCAGCGCATCCGGCGCTTGCGCCCTCGCGTTCGACAGACCGCCAAGGAGGAGGCACGTCCCCACCAGCAGCACGCGCAAACCAGAACGGACCTCAAACAAACTTGGTTTCATGCGAGTCCCTTCCACCGCCGCAGACCCCACTCCGCCACAAGGCAGGCCAGAGCAAGCGCAAAAAGGGTCGGTGTGTGCCAGAGCGGTCGCGCTTGGGTTTCCATCACCGGTGCCGTCTTCGTCGGCAGTTCGCGCACAAAGGAATCAAGGTCCGCTGCACGAATCACCTCACCGCCGGTTCGTTTCGCGATGGCTTCAAGAAGCGAAAAATTGGGAGTGAGTGACTTGAACTCCTCCGCCGCGAGATCGGAACTCCAGCCCGCAACCGCCCGTCCGGTCTCCGCTCCCGCCGAGTTCGTCACTATGGCGGTCGCGCGGAAGCCTCCGTTTGAACGCGGCACAAAACTCGCGGTGTACAAGCCAGACTCATTTGTCGCAGGCTCGGCGCGGAGCCGCACCGTTGCTGGTTGCGCTTCGCCAGTCGCTCCGAGGCTCACGGTTTCCACGTCGATGGAAACCGCGGCATCGTCCACCGGCTGAAACTGCGCATCGCGCACCCTGACATTGAGCGCCATACCCGCATTGGCATCCCCGGCGACCGACTCCACCTGCAGTTCCACGCGACGGGGCACATCGGATACCAGCCAGCGTGCAAGTTGACGCCACGCCTTGCCAAGCTGCTCCTGGCGCTCCGCATCGCGCGTTCCCCATCGCCAGAGATCACCTGCCATAAGCGCGGCGGTCCGGCCTCGTCCAAACCGCTGCACCGCGAGCACCGGCGATTCACCGCCGCCGTCGTCCCTTCCGGTGGCGATGAGACTTGCCCCCGGCTTGACGCCACGAACACGGTTGAGAACCCGGAGCGGCGGCATGCCTTCGATGCGCGCCCGTTCCTGGGATTCGTTGTCGTAGAGCCTCGCCCAAGCCTGAAGCCAACCCTCGCGGGCGAGTTCGAAATGCACCGGCATGGGTTCCCGGCTGTCATTGGCGCCCTCAAGCACCTGCCCTTGCATACGGTCCAGAAATACGGGAAGCATGTCGCCGATGGGAGTCCGAAAGTAGCCTCCAGCCTGAAAGGACTCCATGCCCCCCAGCATCAGGAATCCGCCACCCCGCTCGGACACAAAGCGCTGCGCGAGCTGCGCCTGATCTGCACCGAAAAACTCCGCTTCAAGATCGTCCACGATGACGGCATCGTAGGCATAGAGCTCCTCGGGAGTCCGTGGAAATCCGCCGCGCAGCTCCAGTTCGTCCTTCGTGTTCAAACGGACCAGGACAGGCTGATCGTACCGCTGCACGTCCTCGGCCGCCTGTTCGCCAAAACCGCGGTACAGGGGATTGCTGGTTTCTCCGGAACGTCCCCGGAAATCAAACTTGGGTTCGCGTTTTGCCACGCGGATGAGCGCCACCAACTGCACCTGGGTGTCCGCTTCAATCGCTCGGTTCAGAAACTTGAACTCCCAGTTCGGGCGGCCGGCAACATAGAGAACTCGATACGGACCCCTGCCCCTGTCAACGGCCAATACCCTTGAGTTGTTGGCCATCGTCGCCTCCTCGTCCTTCTTCTCAATGCCACCCGACGCCCCCCGCAGGCCAACGTTCAACCGGTAAAAAGAAACACCAGACCCTTCCGGTTTCAGGCTGAAACGGTACGTCAGCAATGCGCCGCCTTCACCTCCGGTCTGTGCCTGCTCCTGAACCACGCGGCCGGAGGAATCGAGCATCTGGGCGACAATGGTTCTGCCATGAAACCCGGCACTCGCAACGTCCGCCTGAACACTCACCGGTGCATCCTCGAACGCGGTCTGACTCACGTTCACACGCTGGACGGAAATGTCCTTGATTGGATCGCGAGTCCCAAGGACCACCGGATAGATCGGCGGTATTCCCTCCAGTGTCGGAAGCGAACCAGGAAGATCGGTCGCGTTTCCATCAGTGAATAGCAGAACGCCCGCAAGCGGTCGTCCATGAAACCGCTTCTGCACGGAGGTCAGCGCACCGATCATCCCCGAGGCACGGCCCTTGAAATCCAGTTCGTGAAAATCCAGTGTCGCCTGCAGCCGGGAATCAAAAAGATAGCGGCGAACTTCAAAAGTTTCACCCAAGCGACTCTGCCAGCCGGGTAAACGTGTATCGATCATCCCTTTCAACTCATCGCCACGGGTGCGCGTCGCTCCTGCATCCCGGATCTGGAGTCCCTCGCTGTTGTCCGCAACGATGGCAAAGAAATTGGCTCCCTGCCGAGCCCGGGGTGACAACCACAGCGGCTCCAGCAGACACGCGGCAAGCGCTGCAAAACCGGCAAACTTCAGTGCAAGGCACCCCCAGCGAACTGCTCCGGCTCCGCGTTCCGGGAAATAACTCCAGAGGAGGATTGCGCCAAAAAGCACCAGAATCGCAGCGAGCGGCCACAGCCACTGATCCGCCGAAAGCGTAAGCGCTGCCCAGAAGTGCCCTGTTGAATCTGGAAACCCGGTCATGGATTCTTTCCCAACTCCTCGTAGTACTTGCGCACCGGTTCGGCGAAGCGCGCGGGGACGGGATCTCGATCCACCGGAGCCAGCGGATCATCCATGTTGCGGCGGGACAATTCCTCGCTGATGCGCTGACGCACCTCGGCGAGTGGATTCAGAATCTCCGCGCGCACAACTGCCCAGTCAGGTTTTTTCCGATCATGCCGGTAATCCTGACGCATCCTTCGGGCACGTTCACGCGCCGCTGCGACCGCATTGCGCAGGTTGCGGTCGTCGAGTACGTCCTCCACCTCTCTCAGTCCATTTGCCCAGGGACCATACTCGTCGCCCATGATCGGACCGCTGTCATTCGCCGCGAAATCGCCTCGGGGATCCGCGATGCCGCGTCCGTCAAAGATGCGGTTCAGCTCAAACCCGCCGCGACGACCGCCGCCAGATTGTGTCCCAGGCTGATCGCCGGATTGAGCAACCTCTCTTCCCTGGGACGCACCTGGCGTCTCACGTCCACCTTCAGGGCTCCCCCGTGACGAAGCCTCGCCCGACTCACCTTCCAGTGATTGCCCGCGATCACCCGTTGCCTCCTTCGTTTGATCCGTTTGGGCGACCCGATCGGCTTTTTCCGTAGCCTTTGCGGCTTCACGGGTCAGCGATTCGGTCAGCTCATCAAGCTGCCTCTGTGCGTGGCGCAATGCCTCGGCATCGTCCCCAAGGACATTCCCTGCCGCCCTCTCCACACCGCGGCGCAACTCATCAACACCCGCGCGCGCCTTGCTCTCCGCCGTGCGCGCCTTCGGCAGATAGCCTTCGCGCAGCAGTTCCGAGGTCAGGTCAAACGTCTGTCCGCCTTCACGCTTCTGGGTCTCCTTCAGCCGCTCAAACAGCGACCGTGTCATCATGCCCTCGGCCAGCAGATCCTGCTGCATCTGCTTCGTGACGTTCGCATCGTCCTGACTCACCTTGCGGAGGCTGTCATAGAGTTGGCGGGAAACCAGGGGTTCCGTGTTCTCCGACTGTTCAGAAAGTTCCGTGGCTCGTTTGACGAGATTCTCCATGCGCTCGCGCTGTGCCTTGAGTTCCTGCGCGAGGTTCTCGCGATCTCCCTGGTCCGACAGCGACTTCTTCTTCCCATCCGCGAGTTCCGAAAGTTTCTCCCCGATCGCCTGCTGCTGGCGCGCCAGCTCCCGCGCCTCGCTCCGAAGCTCCCTCAAATCATCGGCAAACTCGCTTGAGTTCTCCTTCCGCAGGGAATCCTTCATTTCCTCCAGCTGACGCTGCGCCCGCGTACCTGCTGCTAGCGCCTGGGACACAGAGCCCTCTCCGGTTGCGTCCGCCGAGCGCTGGAGATCCTGCCGGGTGTTATCAAGCTGCCTGCGCTCCTCGGCCATGCGCGACTGGTTCTCCGGACGGTCCATGCGCTGGCGCAGTTCATCGACATCCGCCAGCATGTCGCGTTGCTCCTCCTGAAGGCGCTTCAATTCGCGGCGAAGCTCCTCGCGCTTCTCCTCGGTGCGCGCCTCCTGAAGCGCGGTCTGGAGTTCCTTCAGACGCTCATTCACCGCCTCCTGGCGTCGCGCGAGTTCCTGAAGCCGGTTGACCGTCTGGACCTGTTCGCGCCGCTGCGGATCCTGCATCGATCGAGCCTGGCGCTGGGTCTCATAGCGGTTTTCCGACTGCGCCAGATCGAGTTGATCCATCTGCTGCTGGTTGCCACGCCCGCCTTGTCCGCCTCTCCGGCTCCTGCTTCTCGAAACGCTGGTCTCGTGTTGCTGGAGCCTGAGCAAGTCCTGATAGGCATTCTGCTCCGACGACAGTGCCGCCTGGAGCGTGCTAGGCTCATTCACGGCGTCGTTAAGCTGGCTGGCCGCTGTTTCCATCGCCTGAGCAACGTTGCTCCAAAGCGCTGCGTCCGCCGGTCGCGGATTCTGCGAACTCGCCTCCCGAGCCTGCCCCAGGGCCTGAACCTGCGAGTCGCGAACCACCTTGACGTCGTCCGCGTAAGTCTTGACCGAGGAATCACGCTGAAGCTTCCAGGTTGCCGACATGATCTGCTTCTGAAGCTCGGTGAGGCGCTGCGCATTGCCCATGCCCCCCATTTGATCGCTGTCCGCATTCTCGGCCTGCATGCCGGTTTCCTCACGAAAGATTTCATCAAAGGGCCTCACCTCGCCAAAATAGAGATCGCTCGTCGTCCTGCGCCCCTGGCCATCCGGCCCGATATCATCGGCCCACACATGCCACGAGATCAGCGCATCGGGTTTGAGGTGCAGGTCCTCGAGACGCAGCAGGTGACTGAATGACCGGCGCTCCTTCGCGCCCGCATCCTTCCCGAGTTCGACAACGGTCATTTCACCGCCGCCTTGGGAATAGGCCAGACCATACGAAGGGCTGCCAAAATCGTCCCATACCGTCCCCTGGAAGGAAATCTCCTCCAGGGGCGATGGCCGCAAATCGCCGCGCGGGGAAAGCAGACGCAGTTCCGGACGCCGGTTTGGCTGGACCTCAATGACAAACGGAGTCGGCAGCTTGTTCGTTCGGCCCTCCGAATCCGTGAGCCGGAGATCGTAGGTCTGCGATTGCGGGAAAATTCGGGACGGCAGCGTCGCAACCGCCTTGTCAGCGGACGGAAGCAGCGCGATTGCCGTTTGCTCCTTGTCACGCGCGACCAGCCGCGCATCGACGACAGGTTTGTTGAGCTGCAGGGTGAAACCGATCAGCGTGCCCTCAACCGCGCTCAGGCGTCGCGTATCCTCGATGCGCCGTGGCTCAAGACGGGTGTAGGCGGGAAATGTCAGTTCGGCATCCGGTCGCATGAGTCTCGGAAACTCAAAGACCTTGACCGAGTACTCCGGTGAAATCTCTTCGCCGTACGCAACCCGGTAGCGCAAATCCTCCGAGACCCCAGCGAGCGTCCCCCCGAAGACCGGATCCGACAGGCTCTTGACCAGGGGAATCCTTCTTTCGGGTTTGCCTGACTCGTTGACGAGAAGGTCGACATTTCCTGGCACGCTTCCGCCAAAGCGGGCCAGCACGACCAAGGTTTCTCCGCGTTCGATCTCGATGTTACCTGGCGTTACACTCAGACCTGTCGTCACCGCAGCACGCTCAGCCGCAACCCG
This sequence comes from Verrucomicrobiota bacterium, assembly GCA_014584295.1. Lineage (GTDB taxonomy): Bacteria > Verrucomicrobiota > Verrucomicrobiia > Opitutales > Opitutaceae > UBA6669. Next base: position 9,017 of record JACTNC010000061.1, on the reverse strand, counting down.
GGGCAGTACTCGATCGACCTGGATCAGAACCATCACAAGACCCGCCAGAACCACAATCTGAAGAACTTGGCAGGCTGCGATCTGCCACAAAGGCACCAGTTTTCTCCAGTGCCCCTTTGCACCACTCGCAATCGCCGCGGAAAGCAGCTCCTGCTGGAGGAAATTGGCGGGCCTGCCGTCGCTGTCCGAGGTCTGCTGGACCGCGGTGAGAATCAGTCCCTTCAGTTCCGGATCGGACTTCTCAACCCGGAGCGCAAGCCTGCGAAAGTCTGGAGGCTCCAAGAACCGCCGGACCAAGATCCACACCGCGGCCGCCGCCGTCAGCGCCACGAGAAGCGGCACCACAAGCGTGTGTGTCCATCCCTGGCTGCGCGCCAGAAGCAAGGCGAATCCTCCGGCAAAGATTCCGCCCGTCCACACCGTCGCGAGTTCCCATCCGATCCGGCGCATCCGCTGACGCTGGAATAGTGCGCGCAGTCTCTGCTGCAGAAATGTATCCATCATGGCGTTGCCTCCTGTGTCTCAGCCTGAGCCCGCATCCTTCTCCCCGTACGCGCAGCAAGGATTGTTTCCGAGAGCAGCACCGCGAGCGTCGCCACGATGAACCAGCGCCAGAGCTTCTGACGTCCTTCGATTTCAACTGCGAGGAGCGATGCCTGTCGTTGCGCTTCGCCCATGGTCGGACGACCTATCGCAGCAGACTTCGCAGGTACGCCGAACTGCTCGAGATCGTCGATGGTCAGCGGCTCGGTCTTGGATTCAGCAGGATCCAGGTTCACCATGAATCGAGTTTCGACCCCATCGGCGACCACCCGGTAGATTCCCGGAAATGGTGTGAGGGGAAAGTGGGTGGCGCCAGCGCCAGGCGAATGCGTTCTGCCATCGGCACCCACCACGGTAACCGGCCTCGCCGAAACCGGCAGCGGCAGCGAATCTCCGACGACATACTGAGAGACTTCTGCACGGGTGACATTCGCATAGTCCAGCACTGACCACACAAGCGGCACGAACTTCGAGGAAACCGCGAGTTGACTGTCCATAGGCTGCCAGCCGGTCGCGAGCCATAGGATCCTCCCCTTCCCAAGAGGCGTTTCAATCACCGCCGGATCACCCGAATCAAATCGCGCGAGGGTGCGTGCGCCGTCGAATTTCGCGATGTCTAGCCGCCTGTATCGCCAGATATGAATCTTCGTGAAGTCTGAATAACGAGGATCCGCGAAGGAGGAAAACAGCGGATGTTTGAAATCGATCTCCCCCCACATCGCATAGCCACCGGCGGTCGGTTTGATGTCCGTGGCGTTCATATCAACTCCCGCGACTTCACGCGCCAGCGCTGTGGCCTCCGCCGCAAATGGCGGCACCGCAACAAGGGTCCCGCCCGACTCGATCCACGAACGCAGGAGCGCCGCGCCACCAGTCGGCAAGCCCGTCATAAACCCGACCTTCACGCCAGCGAGGGTGGCCGTCAGATCCGCGCCGCCTTGCGGAAGGCGGGCGATCTCCACAGCCACCCGTGGCGATGATTCGAGCGCGTGTTTGAGAAAATACAGGGGCTGTGCCGAATCCGAGGGATTGTCCGTCCCAAAATATGCGACCCGCAAGCGCTGCTTCTCCGGCGGGGTAACGTAGACGGTGTTGTCAAAAGGCACACCGTCGCCGCTCAGTTCGATGCGATCGGCTCCAAGCGCGGCGCCAGGTGCGTCCATCGTCACGACACGGGACTGTCCCGGTGGAACCTGTACGCGGACGAGTTCACCGGTGGGAACCGCGCCGCGCCTCCACGCGAGACTGAAATCCTCGTTTGCAGCATCAATCGAATTGGACACACGGATACGCACGCTCTCTTTGCCGCGTGTAGTCATTTCTCCGGATCCCGCGAGCCATTGAACACCGGCATTGCCCGCACGAACCGGCGTTACTCCGGCCACCTCCAATCGCACGTCCTTTGGCCATTCATGAGCCTGAAGCGACTCCAGGCGACTTCCGGCCTGCAGATCACTCACGAGCACAATCTCCTTCGTTCCGCGCTCCCGCCCATCGCGGTCGCCGTCGGAAAAGGCATCCGCAGCCGCAACAAGCGCCTGCCCGAGAAGCGTTCCCTCCCAGGTTGGCGCAAGGCTCGCAAGCCGCGCACGCGCCAGGGTTGCCCGCGCATCCGGCGGAGTCGCTTCCCATTCGGAGAACTCCAGCACGGTTCTCGTTTCCCGACCAAAACACATCACCGCAAGACGATCAATCGGGCGTAACGAACGGATGACCTCATCCGACTTTGACAGTGCATTCGTCCATGCGCCGTCACGCCGCAGGCTTGCGCTCGTATCGAGAAGCAAGACGACCTGCCTTGGCTGCTCCGATATGGGGATGATCGGCGAGCCATCCTTCATGAAGGGACGCGCGAACCCGAGCGCAAGGAGCGCGAGCGCGAGGCATCGCAGGATCAGCAACAGCCACTGTTCGAGACGGCTGCGACGTTTGAGCCGGGGAGCCGTCGGCGAAAGGAACATGAGCGAACTGAAGGCGGTTCGCTTGCGCGTCGCACGGCGTGACAGATGGAACAGCACTGGCAGTGCAATCGCGAGCCCACCGAGCAGGAAAAGCGGCGTCAGAAAGCTCATGCAGCACCTCCCGCCACCCGTCGTACACGGGCTGTCCTTTTCCGTCTCTGCAGGAATTCAAGCAGTGCCAGATCCAGCGGTTCGGACGTCAAAATCTGCGAATGGGAAATGCCGAGCCGCGCGCACACGGCCTGCAGCGCCGAAGCATGGGCTGAAAAACGTTCGATATAGGACTTCCGCGCGGCGACCGGATCGGCATGGAGTGTGCGCGCGGATTCCATGTCCTCAAACATCGCGGAGGATGGAAAATCCAAGGTGATCTCCGCAGGATCGAGCACCTGAAATACTGCGGCCTCGTGCCCCGCCGCCGAAAGCATCGCAAGGCTGGGCTCCAGCCGTTCAAGGGGAGCAAGAAAATCAGAAACGAGCACCAGCAGCCCTCTTTTTTTCACAAGCCGCGCGAGTTGCTCCAGCGGAGCAACCAGATCGGTGGAGCGGCCTCCTGTGGGCCTTTCGAGTGCCAGCAGGATCTGGCGCAGATGGCCGGGGCGCGAGCGCGCGGGAAGGTAGTCGCGGACCGTTTCATCAAACGAGACGAGCCCGACGGCATCGCCCTGATGCGCGAGAAAATGGGCAAGCGTCGCCGCCAGGGTGATCGCATACTCCGATTTCGAATATCCCACCGTGCCAAACTCCATTGAGCGGCTCCGGTCGATGACGAGATGGCAGCGGAGATTCGTCTCGTCCTCGAATTTCTTGATGTACGTGCGATCGCTTCGCGCGAGCACCTTCCAGTCAAGGTACCGGGGGTCGTCACCCTGGGTGTAGGGACGATATTCAGTGAACTCGACGGAAAAACCGTGGTACGGACTTCGGTGCAGGCCACTCAGAAAGCCCTCGACAACAATACGAGCACGCAGTTCCAGACTGCGGATGCGCATGAGCGCCTGGGCATCCACCCGACCCGTCATGCCGCGATTCGGCATCGCCTGCTGATCGGCGGATGAACGGGCGGCACTGACTGGCGCATGCATGGCTCCGGGACCTCAGTCGTTTCAAACGGGCGGTGTCTGGGCGGCGACTAGACGGTCGATGATCTCGTCCAATCGAACACCGTCCGCCTCCGCCCGATAGTTCAACAGGATGCGATGACGCAGGGTCGGAGCCGCGAGCGCCTTGATGTCGTCGAGGGTGACATGGGAGCGACCTTGGAGCAGCGCACGTGCCTTCGCACCCAGGATCAGGAACTGGGCCGCCCGGGTGCCCGCACCCCAATTCACCCAGGTGTTCACGAAATCCGGCGCCCCAGCGCGATTGGGTCGCGAAGATGCGGCAAGGCGCACCGCGTAGCGAACCATCTCCTCCGCGACAGGCACCGTCCGCACAAGCGCATGAAAACCCAGCACGTCCGCTCCATCGAACAGGGGTTCGATTCGCTCACCTTCCCCGCGCGTCGTGCGAGCAACAACCTCCACCTCCTCGTCCTCGGGGAGATAATCCACAACAACATTGAACATGAACCGGTCAAGCTGCGCTTCCGGCAGCGGATAGGTTCCCTCCATCTCGATCGGATTTTGCGTGGCCAGGACAAAGAACGGCTCCGGCAGCGGATGACGCACCCCTCCGGCGGTCACTTGGTGCTCCTGCATCGCCTCCAGCAGGGCGGCCTGGGTCTTCGGCGGAGTGCGGTTGATCTCATCAGCCAGCACCATGTTGGCAAAGATCGGTCCACGCACGAACGCGATCTTTCGCTCTCCCAGAACGTCCTGCAGGATCTCGGTGCCGGTCACATCGGCCGGCATCAGATCCGGCGTGAACTGGATCCGCTGAAAATCCAGCCGGAAGATCCGCGCGATGGATTTCACGAGCAGCGTCTTAGCGAGCCCCGGAGCGCCGGTGATGAGGCAGTGACCGCCCGACAGGAGTGCGATCAGGATCTGTTCGATGATCGCACGCTGGCCAACGATCGCCTTGGCAAGTTCGGCTTCGATCCGCGGCCGCCCCTCTCGAAGCAGCTGCGCCGACCTGCGCTCGTCGGCAAATCGATCCGGCGGCGGCAATGGGGGTGTTTCAGCGGAGGCGGATTCAGGAGGGTTTTCGGCCATGACAACGGGTTTTTGGAAATCGGGGACGATAGGGAGGCGGGAGAGCCAGCCTCATCAATGGGTCATTGCATAGAAGATGATGTTTATTCCAAGCGGATAGGCGATCTTCTCGGAAAAGGTGTGGAAATAGTAGTCGTTCTCACCCTCGCGCTCCCAACCGTCACCGTTGTCCGTATTGTGCGTGGCGATCACCATCAGGCGACCTTTGTCATCGAAGAGCCCGCGATGATGCACTTCCTGGGCATCCTCGCGCTCCCAGGTGACGCCGGTGACCTGACTCTGCACGCCGGTGTAGATATTGGGGACCTGCCCCTTGGCCTTGATTTCAAACACGCAATGATAAACCGGGTGGCTGAGGGGGATGTCGGTGAACGAACGATCCGGAAAGACCTTCTTCAGTTCGTGCGCCATGTTCGCCCACTCCCGCTCCCCCCAAAAATCATCCAGCATGAGGAAACCGCCGTTGAGCAGGTACTTTCTTAGAGCTTGCGCCTCGCTCTCCTGAAGGAAGAGCCCACCCGGTTCGACGATGTAGATGAAGGGGTAGTCGGCCAGTTCCGGATCCGTCAACCGGATGATGCGTGCGTCGGGATCGACCTTCATCGAAGTCATCTGCTGCAGTCGGAAGGAAAGGTTGAGATCACTGTCAGGCAGATCAGTCCTCCAACCGCCCCGTGATCGTCCGTAGCCAAAGTTTCCGCGATCATAGCGGATGCGCGCAAAGGTGAAGACATCGTGTCGGTACTGCCGCGGATTCTCCCACATCGGAGTATCCGTGCTGTGAGTCGGGATCTCGCGTGCGGTGCGCACCTCCTCCCCCACGTATCCGCCTTCACCCCACCAGCCCTGCGCCATCGCTTCCTGCAACGACAACAAAGCAAGCGGCCCTATGGCAAGCCACGCACCGAAGGAGCGCGATAGGAGGAACCTGATCCTTTGCAGGCCGATGCGGCGCTCGCAATCGCCGCTGGTACGCATGCGGGGAGGTTTCATCGCGCGAGGGACTCAGGCGCCTGCATCTGATGGATTTTCAGCAGCAGAGCGAGCGCTTCACGATGCCGGGGTGCGTCTTCGAGCGCCGCAAGCACATGCGTGCGCGCCGTGGGATCGCCCACCCCATGGAGCAGCTCGGCCAGTTGAAAATGCACATCGGAGGGATTTGCCGCTCCGAGTTCGAGCAGGGTTCTGCACGCAGCGATCGCGGCGGCGGGATGTTTCAGATGAGTCTCCGCACGCGCCAGGGATTCATACGGGGCTGCAACCATGGGATTGACCGCGAGAAAGCGTTCCGCATTCCGGGCCACTGCCACCCAGTCTTCACGCTTCTCTGTCAGGGACATGAGACGGAGAAAGGCGTCCGCGGTTTCATCGTTTGAGACGGTCCAGGCCGTCAGCACCTGCTCTTCCTCCTCAGGCTTGTCCAGATTCCGATAAGCGGCGGCCAGGTAAGCATAGGCACTGTCACCCTCCGTGTGGGCGGGAAACCGTTTGATATGCTCAACGAGGAGCGGAACCATCTTGTCCCACTTCTCCTCCTTTGCCCATTGCCGCGCCAGCGCCAGGGTTCCCCAGAAGTTGCCGGGATGCTTTTCAACCCAGCCGGCAAGCTCGGCTTCTGCTCCGGGTCGCAGGACTGGTGCAGGGGGTGTATCCATCGCCGCGTCGCTGGCAAATGCATGGGCTTTCCGCTGGGCGAAGACGACAAACTCGCGATCTAGATCCGACAACGGCGCCGCATGCCGGGAAATCGCAGTCAGGCTGTCGTCGCCATCGCGCAGGGACTGAAGAATCGCCATCATCGCCGCAAGACCGTAACGCTCGACGATGAACTCGACGACGAGCGAGGACTGGAAATAGGCAAACTGCACAGCCTCCGGATTCGGTGCCGTCAGGAAGACCGAGCTCAGCTTGACGATCGGCGTGAGTTTCCCATCGCGGATCATCTGCCTGAACCGCGGCGTCATCGGCATGCCCCACGCTGGATCCGCCCGGCTCTCTTCATAAACCGAAATGCCCTCGCTCAGCCACCGGGGCATCTTGTTGCGCGTGAACTGGAGGGTGACGACGTGACAGAATTCGTGCCAGAGAACCGACTCCCAGTTGGTTCCCTTGCCCCCCAGGGCCACAGGGCTGTTGGCGGTAATCACCCGTCCAAAACAGACTCCAAGAAACCCCTGCACATCGGGCATTCCGAACGTGCGAACGGCAAAATCCTTCTGATCCCCAAAAATGTCGACCCGCGTCGGTTCATCCATTTCGACGCCATAGCGCGCAACAAGCGACTCCCTCGCGCGCGTGAGGAGCGCCAGCACGCGCGCCCCATAGACGGCGCTCTCCTTCGCGGTCATTCTCAGGATGAAATGGTCGTTCTTGAGTTCGACATACTTGGCGAGGCTGTCGCGCAACGTGACCAGGTTGTAGGCCTCGACGTCATAGCCGTCCTTTTCATGCACCGCCTGCGCAAGGGCCCAGCCCTCCTCCTCCACTCCCAGTCGAAGCAGATCGCTCGCGAGTTGCGCCTTCGCGGGCAGGTAATTGCTGTCAAACGCCAATGCCCTCCGCTGCGCCGCGGCACCCTCCGCGAAACGGTATTTCTGCGAAAGTTTTTTCCCGATCAGATAGTCAACGCGCGGATTCTCCGCCCACAGGGTGAGGCCCATGGAACGCGCGACCCCCGCCGCCGCAGTCTGGTTTGAAAGCGTGGCGAGAACCGCACGATAGGCTGCAACATCCGGATGTCCGGGGTGAATGCTTTCACAAGTCTTCAGAAGTTCCTCCGCACCCGAATAGTTCTCAGCATCCACCTCGTGATCCACCTGCAGGAGAAGACTTGGCACATGGCGTGGATTGGCGGTCAATGCTGCCTCTAGGGAGGCCAGCATGGCCTTCCTGTCTCCATCCTCATACGCGCAGGCCGCCCCATAGTGGAGATCAGGATCAGTCGGATTCTTTTCAAGGCCTTCGGTAAAGGCCTTCGCAGCCAGCGGAAAATCGTGTTTCTCCAGAGCCAGTTCTCCGCGGGCAAGATAGACATCGCGCAGTCCGGGATCGTTCTTCTGCGCTTCCCCGTACAGACGCTCGAGCACATCCTTCGGATCAGCGCCCATGACCAGAGCCATCCGGCCAAAGGCCACGATCTCCGCAGCGGTGCGAAATGCCCCACGTCGCCTGACAACACGATCCGCCATCTCTGTCAACAGGGTGGCCGCCGCCTTGGTCTGCCCCTGTGCAAGCGCCACTTCCCTCGCCTTCCATCTCAACCGGATGCTCTGCGTTTCCTTCAGCATCGCCTGATGCAGGGTCGACTCCGCATCCGTATATCTACCTATCGCCATGTATGCATCCGCGAGGATGATCGGCCACTCCTCGCCTGCATCCTTGGACGCGGCCGGAGATGTCGCAACCCGGATCACCTCTTCATATTCCCCCCGAAGCATTTGCGCACGAGCAGCTTCCCAAGGTTCGGCGCCAAAGATGAAGCCCGTCAGGAGGAAAGAGACCATCACAGCCGCCAGAGGTCTGTAACGATTTCCGGTCGCGCTCATGGACGGTTGCCCTCGCATGATTCAGGCTTACGCGCCCCCCGGACCTTTGCAAGCGGCTGAGCGCTGAACGCGACAGCATTTCCTGCCCCCCGAGAAACACCGTTGCCATACGAGGTGGTACCCGGCATCGTTCTCCGTGTCCCTGTTAGTGTTTCAATAAACAAAACAAACTCCCAAATAAAATGAACAAGCTCATCGGTATCGTTCTAATCGTCGTCGGCGCATTCCTCTTCTACAAGGGCTGGACCCAAAAGGACTCCTTGGCCGGCGCTGCTGCTGAAGCCAGCGCCAAGGTTGCAAACGCCGTCGACGGTGGATCCCGCACCCCGAAACATGTGATCTATATGGTCGCCGGAGGCGTCATCGCCCTGGTCGGCATTGGCGTGGCCATGAAGCGTTCGACCGCTTGATCCCCTTGAGTTTCCGGACTCCGTGCCGATAGTGAATCCGCAAACGGTGTCTTGACATCGGAAACACTCTCCATCAGCTCTTCTCGCACAACAGCAATGTCCCTCGCTCACACGACGCATTTTGGCAGCTTTCTCGCCCACGCTTCCGTGGTCGCCGTCGCCGTCGTGTCCGTTATTATCCGAGCACCGCGAGGGAGCTGACGTCTTCTCTGACTTTCGCCCCCTTCGGTGTCTCACCGAAGGGGGTTTTTTATTTCCCCCGCGGTGAACGACGAAAGGGGCGGCAACCAAAAACATACAACCGCCTCCAACCATGAATACGTTCCTCGGCTTGCCCAAGCCCATCATCGAAGAAGAACCTGACGACGACGATCGTCGCCGACAAACCCGCCGCTGCGCCCG
>JACTNC010000059.1 GCA_014584295.1 Verrucomicrobiota bacterium | reverse complement strand
CGTGGCCTCCTGCCTGGACTGGGCCAAACACCGCCGACGCAAGGCGGCGGCCAAGTGTCACCTCCGCCTCGATCTGCAGAGCCTGCTCCCGCGCTTCGCTCTCGTGGACACTGCCGGCGATCATGACAGGGCAGTCATAAAGGGCCAGGTCATGTAGGTTGTACTCAGTCATCATAACCTGAAATCCACACCGAAACCATATCGTTTGCCTCCGAAGAATGCCCCTTCCCTACCCTCGCACACATGACCTCTTTTCTCAGTCGTTAAATTCAAACCACATGACCTGCCCTTTTTGCCTGACCTGCAGATCGACAAATTTCGGGCAGGGAAATAGACCTCAGTTCGCTCCATCATCGTGTTTTACTCTTACCTCACTCACCTCCGTCTTGGCGTGTTGCTCACGGTCATGGGGACCGGCTTCACTTGTCTGCATGGCGGCACGGAAGTCTCCCTGTCCGGAACCCGATGGTTTATCAACGGTAGGGTAACAAACGCAGGTTCGGCGGCCGAAGGCTTGCTCATGAATGTGCGGATGGTGAACGCCACCTTCGAGGACCTCAACAAGTCCGACTTCGATCCCGAAACCAACACCCGCGCCTTTCTCGCGCGTCTGCCAGAATATGCTGCGTCCGGTGTCAACGCCTTCACGTTTTGCCTGCAAGGTGGAAATCCGGAATATGAAGGGGCGGTCAATTCCGCCTTTGCCGCCGATGGCTCGCTGCGACCCGACTACATGCGGCGAATCGAGCGGGTGCTCCGCGCCTGCGACGAGCAGGGCGTCGCTGTCATCCTGAGTTACTATTATCAACGGCAGATCAAGCTCCTCAAAAACGAAGCCGCCATTCGCGCCGGCGTTAAGAATGCCACCCGCTGGATCGTGGAGCGCGGCTTCAAACACGTGATGGTCGAAGTCGCCAACGAACATGCGCACGGCGGTTTCAAGGGTGTGCCTGTCATTCAAACCCCGGCCGGACAGGCGAGCCTCCTCCGCATCGTCAAACAAATCGCTCCCCGCATCCTGGTCACAGCGAGCGGTTACAGCAGCGGCCGGGTGTCCCCGGTGGTCGCCGAGGCCTGCGATTTTCTCTCTCCGCATTGGAATCTCGCCAAGCTGGAGGATATCCCCGCCCGCATCGAAATCCTTCGGCGTTTTGGCAAACCGCTCGTCTGCAACGAAGACCTGCGCCACAACGATCAGGATCTGCTTGCCGCTTTGCGCACCTCGGTCGAACACGGATGCTCCTACGGGCTGATGGCGAAGGACATCAATCAGACCTACCCCTTCCGTTTTCAGGGCACCGCCGATAGCCCGGCCTTCTATACGGAGCTGCGCGCACTCACGTTGCCGCGCACAAAAACCATCGTCGAACACAACGGCATCGTCCAATTCGAAGCCGAGGACGGCGCCGGCGACTGGAAACGCATTTCCGCCCCGACGCGTGAAGCGGTGCAGGATCCCGGTTCCGGCGTCATGCGCTACGAGATTGAATTCACCCAGCCGGGGAAATACTACGTGTTCCTTCTTGCCCGCCAGGGCGAGGCTGGACGCGGAAAAGGCAAGGAAAACGACGTCGCTCTGACGCTAGGCGGCGAAAAACTCTACGGTGTCGACGACAGCACACGGCCGACCGGCTTGCGGTCTTCGGGCGAATGGAACTGGGGTTGGCGTCCCAAGGGACCCGGCAGCCATACGCCCGCGGCCATCCGCGACAATCCCGCCTACTTTCTCGTCAAGCAGCCGGGGCGTCTGCGCTTCGAGATGGTGCATCGCAGCGACAATTTCGCCGTCGATCGCATCATGATGAAGCTCAATGATCCTGCTCTTCCCCAATGAGCGACAAGGAAACCGTGCCGCAACGTAGTCACACGACAAAGGGATTGAATGCCCGCTCGTTCTCCAGCGTGGTCAAGGGGCCATGCCCGGGTGCGATCACCGTCGTTGGCGGCAATTGCTGAAAAATGCGCTGCGTACTGGCCTGCAAACGCTCGCGACAGAAAAACGGGGTCCCCATCGAGCCGGCAAAAATCAAATCACCCGAGACAAGCAGCGCAGTTCCAGCTGGCGCGGCCGTGGCTCGAACGAGATAGCAGTTATGCGCTTCCGCATGGCCGGGAGTGCTCAAGACTTCCACCGTGAAGCCCGCGTACTCAAGTTTTGCACCCTCGCCGACCAGAGTCGCACCCGGCAGATTGCTTCCGGGAGGTGCAAAGATGGGCGGTGATCCGCGCAGGCGCACCTCCTCGAGTCCGCCGATATGCTCGGTTTCCACATGGGTCACGAACACGGCGTCAACATTCCGGATCCGCGCCGGCCAGAGGCGACGCATGCCCGCCGCGCTCGGTCCTGCATCGAAAAGAATGCCATTCTGCCTCGAACAGTCCGCCACAATATAGGCATTGGCCACTCCAATGCCATGGGGCATGCGCAGCGGATAGAGACAGAACGGCAGGCCGCAGACATCCGGAACCGGATAGCGCCCTTCCGCCATCGCCCTAAATCCGACCTCATTGAGCCCCAGCACTGACGCAATGCGATCAAGCTCGTCCGGGCCCAGTTCGTAGCGATAGTCGATGGCATCGCGGATCTTGGATTCAGGCACTCCGGAACGCGCGGCAAGCACCGCCTCGTTGAGGCCCCGCCGACGCAGCGCCTTGTCGAGCACGTCGCCGAGTTCATCTTCAAGAGGTGTGCGTTCGATGACCACGGTGCCAGTATGCCCGGCTTGCGGTCCGGCGCAAGGCCCCGATGGACAGGGCCCGGGGGACGTCACCTCAATCGCGAAAAAACATTTTGGCACGCCCTGCTTCAACCTCCAACGTTTGCAGGCAATGAATGACCCTAAGTCAGAGGTACTGGAAATCTTCACCCGCACCAAGGCCTTGCTCCGCGGCCACTTTGTCCTGCGGTCAGGCCTTCACAGTGAATACTACTTTCAGTGCGCACAGGTCTGCCAGCACATGGATGCGGTCACACGCCTCGCTGAACTCCTGCTCAAGAAACTGCGCACACGGCCCGATATCGCGTTTACCTGCGTGCTCGCACCCGCGATGGGTGGTCTGGTGATTGGCCAGGAGGTTGCGCGACAGGCTGGCGTGCGCTACATCTTCGCGGAGAAGGAAAATAATGTCCTGGTCCTGCGGCGCGGATTCAAGTTTTCCCCCGGGGAGAAGGTGCTTGTCGTCGAGGATGTTGTCACACGCGGCGGGCGCGTCATCGAATGCCTTGATATCGTCCGCAAGCACGGCGGCACTCCGGTGGCAGTGGCCATGCTTGTCGACCGAAGCGGAAATGGCGTCAAATTCGACGCGCCTTCATTCTCCCTGCTCGAATTGAGCTTCCCCACGTACCCTCCTGACGCGCTGCCTGATTCACTCAGGAACATTCCAATCGAGAAGCCTGGCAGTTGATTCAGTTTACGGATACTGCAGCTGCATCTTTCAGGTTTCCTACGGAATCAACACGGGAAGATAGCGATAGGCCCGGCGATAATAGACCAGGAAGAGATTGTTCTGCCCCCTGACAATCGCTTCACGTGCCGCTTCGGGATCATTCACCGCCACACGGTTGATTTCGAGAATCACCACGTTGGGCACAAACTGTTCGGCAAACGGCGAGTTTGTCGCGACCTCGGTCACCACCAATCCCCTCACCCGGTCTTCAAGGCTCAGGCGCTCGCGCACGTCGTCCGTCACGGGTGCAACCGTGACACCCGGCAGAATCTCGTTGCTCCCCGTCTCATTGGCGCGCCGGCCAAGCTTGATGGTCAATTCCATCTCCTTCGGCGGCTCGGCTCCGCGTCCCCGCCCCTTGCTGTCGATCCTCATCGTCCTGACCTCCACTTCCGTGCCTGGCGCGAACTGGGAAATAAAGAGGCGCAGATCCTGGCGCGACGCAATGGTGCGACCATTGATCGACAGGATCGCATCCCCGCGCCTCAGCCCTGCCTTGTCAGCAGGACTGCCCGGCTCCACTTGGGTAACAATGACTCCACGAGCCTCCTTCCTAAGCCCCATGGCCTCGACAAGGCTCGCCGTCAGCGGATCCACATTCACGCCCAGAAAGCCGCGCGATACCGATCCCGTTTCGACGAGACTGTGCATGACCATGGAGGCGAGGTTGATGGGAATGGCGAAACCGATTCCGATGTTTCCGCGTGTGGTGGAGACGATGGCCGTGTTGATGCCTGCCAGGCGTCCCTTGGCGTCGATCAGCGCTCCGCCGGAATTGCCCATGTTGATCGCGGCATCCGTCTGGATGAAGTTCTCATAGCCAACCTGGTCCTCACGATCGAGCAGGCCCAGGTTGTTTCGGCCGAGTGCCGATACAATGCCCATGGTCACGGTCTGGCCAATGCCGAGGGGATTCCCGATCGCAAAGACGACATCGCCGACGCGCATCTTGTCGGAATCCGCAAGTGTCAGCGCGGGCAGGTCTTCCGCGTCGACCTTGATCACGGCCACGTCGGTCTGGGGATCCGTACCGATCACGCGAGCGGTGAATTCGCGCTCGTCGGGAAGCGTCACATTGAGCACATCCGCGCCTTCAACCACGTGGTTGTTGGTGAGGATGTATCCATTCTTTGATACAATCACTCCGGACCCGATTCCCTGCTCGCGGGACTCCCGCTCCCGCGGCACGCGGTCGCCAAAGAAATGGTCGAAAAGCGGATTCACCGGCCGCCGCTGGGTGATGATCTTCGTGATGTTCACCGAAACCACCGCCTTCTGCGCGGCCTCTACCACATCGGCGTAGGTCGCCACGGCCGCACCTGTCCGGTTTTGAACTGCTTCTGAGTCGACACGAATCTCCGGTTTCTCCGCTTCACGCCGCCGGTCCCTCTCGACCGCGGACAAATCAAGAGGGAGCAGAAGCTGTGAGAACAGACAGGCCAGAAGCGGAAAGATCCACCTCATAGCGCTGAGGGCTAGACCGACTTCGGACTGCACGAATAGCGTGAAACGTCTGCCAGAACGCTGAAAGCGGGTGCCCCGCACGTGAACATCGGTCATGATCGACAAGATAGAATCCCCCGCAACGCCGTGCGCGAGGTTCAGAAGCCCTTGACCTTGAAAAGTCCGGTCACGCTCTCGTTGTTGTTGATCCGGAGGATGGCCTCCCCTAGCAGGCTGGCCACACTCAGGATGGTGATCGGAAGGCCCTTGGGGTCGTTGGGGATCGAGTTCGTGATGATGAGTTCGTCGATCGATCCCTCGGACAATCTCTCCCGAGCCATGTTGCTCAGGATGCAGTGGCTCACGGCGGCCCGCACGCTGCGCGCCCCGTGTTCCCGAAGGAGCCGCGCCGCGGCGGTGAGAGTGCCGGCGGTTTCGGTGATGTCGTCCACCAAGAGGACGTCGCACCCCTTCACATCGCCCACCACGTTGATGGCTTCCACGTGCGTGGCGCTCGTGCGTTTCTTCGCCACGAGCCCAAGTCCGGCGCCCAGCATATCGGAATAGGCCGCGGCCATTTTCATCCCTCCCACGTCCGGTGAGCAGACAACGAGATTGTTATTCGGAGACTGGGCGAGGTACTTGAAGAGTGTCGGGGATGCGTAAAGATGATCAACGGGGATGTCGAAGAAGCCCTGAATCTGCTGCGAATGCAGGTCCATCGTCAGCACACGGTTTGCCCCGGCTGCCGTCAGGAGATTCGCCACCAGCTTGGCGGTGATCGGCACACGGGGCTGATCCTTGCGGTCCTGGCGGGCGTAGCCATAAAAGGGAATGACTGCCGTAATGCGATGGGCGGATGCGCGGCGGCAGGCGTCGATCATGATCAACAGCTCCATCAAATGGTGATTCGACGGAGGGCAGGTCGACTGGAGAAGAAACACGTCGTAGCCACGGATGTTCTCGTTGATTTTGACGAAGGATTCCCCGTCGGGAAAACTCGTTACGGTTGCCTCTCCCAGGGGCATGCCGATGTGACGGCAGATCTCCTCGGCGAGAGGGCGATTGGAGTTACCGGAAAAGATCTTCAGACCGGGCCTGTTACTCATGAGTGCGCGTGCCCGACGTTAACCAACCTCATCCCGCGCGGAAGACTTTTTTAAGTCCACAAGCTGCTCCTCAAGGCTCTTCACGCGATCAAACAGCCCGGGAAGACGCTGTTTAAGGACATTGATGCGCTGCTCCAGCTGGAAGGAAAGGGCCGGCGTTCCCCTCAGGAAGCTACCCGGTTCGGTGTCCGAGGTGACACCCGCCTGGCCCGCAATCTTCGAACCCTTTCCAAGCGTGATATGCCCGCCAATGCCAGCCTGGCCGCCCAGGACGACAAAATCCTGGATCGTGGTGCTGCCCGAGATGCCGACTTGGGCGCACAGAAGACAGTGCTTCCCAATAACGACATTGTGACCAACCTGCACGAGATTGTCGATCTTGGTGCCCTCGCCAACAAGCGTACGGCTGAAGCGCGCCCTATCCAGCGTCGAGTTCGCACCAATCTCCACGTCAGGCCCGATTTCCACGATTCCAACCTGCGGGACCTTCTCATGGCGGCCCCGCACAAAGTCATAGCCAAAGCCATCGGATCCAACCACCACACCTGGATGAAGCCGAACCCGATCGTGCAGCCGACATTCCGCCGTCACGATTGAACCGGGCTGCAGCCAGCACCCCTCCCCCAGCGAAGCCGCGCGTCCGACAAAAACCTGCGCCTGCAGGTGACAGCACTCACCGATGGTGACATCGTCCTCAATCACACAAAGGGGCCCGATCGTGGCGCTCGTGGCGATCCTAGCGCTCCTGGCGATGACAGCGCTCGGGTGAATGCCCGGAGTCGGCTTCGGCCAGAGCAACTGCTCGATTCGTCCGCAGATCAGGGATAGGACAGTCGAAGGATTCTCCACCCAAAGAAACATTTGCCCGGCAGCAGGCTCACCGGCGTAATCGACGGGCAGAAGCACAATCGATGCACGACTCTCTCGAACCTGGGATCGATACTTGTTGTTGCCCAGGAATGATAGATCCCCCGCCACAGCGGCGGACAGGCCTGCGATGCCGCGTATCGCTTCCGCTGTCGAGCCCTTGACCATGCTGGGCTTCGCAATGGCGACAATCTCATCAGGTAAAAAGGAGACCTGCATGCGAGGATCGTGAAGACCGGACGGCCGGTGGCAACTGCCTGTATGCAAAAAACCCGCCCGACGAATGCCAGGCGGGCCAGTGCAGCGAAAATAAGGGAAACGCGTTACTTCTTGGTGCCGGGGAACGTTACGGAAGGGGTATCGCTTGAGCTTGCGGCGGGGGCTGCAGCGGCAGCGGCGGCTTCGGCCGGCTTCGGAGTCACCGCAGGACGATCCTTGTTCACCTCCTTGAGAACTTCATCGGTGATGTCATAGGCGGGGTCGAGATAGATGAAGTTTGAGATCCCAAAATTGGTGCGCCCGGACTTGTCGATAAGGATCGTGGCGCCCTTCTTCTTGGCGATGTCCGTGGCAATCTTGCTGATTTCCTCGAGGATCTGTTCCTGGAAGAGATGGAGCCTCTGCTGGAGGTGGCGCTCGACATTGGCGCGGAACTGCTGGACCTCCTGCTGCTTCTTCTGGATTTCCTGCATCTTGTCCTGTGCCTCCTTCTCCGCCTTTGCCTTTGCCTCGTTCGAGGCTACAGGACTATTGCGCGTACTTTCAGCCGTTTCGACGAGTTCCTTGTACTTGTCGACGATGGCCTGACCTTCCTTGGAAAGGCGCTCCAGTTCAACCTGGGCCTTCTGTTCATCGGCGCGTAGCTTCGCCGTGTTGTCTTCGGTCTTGTAATGACCTTCGAAGATTTTCTGCATGTCAATGACCAGGATCTTCGGAGCCGGCTGGGCCTGTGCCAGCAGCGTGATGGAGCCGAAGACGGCCAGTGAGGTGACGAGTCGGAGGACTTTGTTCATAGCTTTGATGTGAGATGGCGGGGGAATGGAAAGGGATCAGAAGCGCGTACCAAAGGAAAAGTTAAATTGGTTGCCCTTCTTGTTGAAGCGGTCGCCGGTGATCGGAATACCAAAATCGAGGCGAAGCGGGGCACCTGCCACGAAGAGTCCGAGACCAAAACCAAAATTGTCGTTGTACCGGCTCGGATTGAAGTCGTAGGGGTCGTCATTGACAAACCCGGCGTCATAGAAAATGGCGAACCGGATCGGACTCACGATGTCGATCGTGTACTCCAGCGAGAAGAAACCGTAGCTCTGGCCACCGATCGGCTCTCCCGAAGAGTTCTTCGGACCGACATCCCTGTACTCGAATCCACGCAGGTTATAGGGGCCGCCCAGCGTGAAATACTCGAAGCGGGGCTTGCCTTTGTCATTGCGGCCGAACGTATCCAGGACACCAATGCGCCCGTAGACTGCGATGACCTGCGTCTGCGTATCAAAGATCGGGAAGAACTGGGAGCCGCGGAACTCCGCCTTGTAATAGTTGAAGTCCGATCCGATGGCATCGGTCGACAGGTCGAGATTCAGCTCGGCGCGATTGCCGGTGGTCGTATTGACAATCTTGTCACGTGTGTCGCGCAGCATCTGAAGGCTGACCGTTGAGAGGAAGCTCTTGCCCTCTGGGAAGTAGAGCTGGAAGTTCTCCTCGACATTCTTGATCTGCACCTCCTGCGCACTGTATGCGAGCTTGGCCTCAACCAGCTCGAAAAGACGTTTGCGCAGGTAGATTTCACCGCCGGTGCGGATCTCCTCATAAAACGCGCTATCGTAGTCGGAACTCGTCCGGAAAATGCTGAAGCCCATGGCAAGCTCCCGCTCGAACAGCCAGGGCTCCTCGAAGGACATCACCAGTTCGCTCGACTGCGATCCGAGCTGCATGCGCAGGCGGAATTTCTGGCCATCCCCCTGGAAGAAACTCCGCCGGTTGAAAAGGTCGAAGTTCGATTGCGTGATCTCGGCAAAGATCACCGCCTTTTCCAGCGAACTGAATCCCGCGCCGAACGTGAGGTTGCCCGTGCGCCCCTCCTTGACCGCAACCTTCAGGTTGCGCCGTGAGGGAATATTGGAGGTCTCCGGGGTCATGTTCACGTCCTCGAAGAACCGCGTGTTCTCGAGGCGCTGCTTCGAGATCTTCATGCGGACCATGTCGAAAACCTCGCCGGGACCGAGCACGAGTTCGCGGAGGATGACGATGCTCTTGGTCTTCGTATTGCCTTCGATCTTCACCGACTCGACGTAGTACTTCTCGCTCTCCTGAATCTGGTACTCGATGTCGATGTTGCCCGTTGCAATGTTCGGCTTGCGATTGAGACGCACGCGGGTGTCGAGATAGCCATCTCTGCCGTAGAAATCCTCAAGGGAGGTCACATCCTCATCGAGCTTCGACGGATGGAAAACCATGCCAGATTTCTGGCGAAGGATCAGTCTGAGCAGACCGGTCTGATAGAGCTTGTTTCCACTGAAGGAGATTTCTCCCACGCGATACTGCTTCCCTTCGTTCACATGAATGGTCAATACGAGCCGGTTGGGCGTGGGGTAGTCGTACTGGATCTTGTCGTTGTCGATTTCAACGTCGAGATACCCCTGCTCCCGGTAGTAGTCCCTGACCTTGTCGAGATCGTCCTCAAACTGGTCGTCCTTGAACCGCCCCGAGCCGGTCAGCCAGGAGAACATCCACCAGCGCTTCGTCTCCATCTCCTTTCGGAGCTTGCGAGCTTTCACGTTGGTGTTGCCGACGAACTTGATTTCGCCGATGCGAACCTTGTTGCCTTCGCGAATCTTGAAGATGACGTTGCCGAAGCCGGTGCTGCGATCCCGCTCGATCGCGTAATTGATGGAGACCTGGTTGTAACCGGCCTTCTGGTAATATTCCCGGACCTTTTCGGCGTCCTCCTTCACCTGCCTCTCATCAAGCGCAAAATTGGCCTTGGTCTTCACTTCCTTTTCCAAGCGGCGCGACTTGACCTTCTTGTTGCCTTCGAACTTCACACTGAGCACACGAAACTTCGGAGTGACCTCAACAATCAGGTTCTTGGTGTGATCGGGGCGGATCTCCTGCTTGATTTCAATGAATTCAAAGAGACCCGTGCGGTACAACGAACGGATGTCTCCGTCGATCATCGCGTCATCGATCGGACCGCCCTCGCGCAATTGCATGTTCGCACGCACGACCTGTTCATTCACATTGGCGGCACCCACGAATTTGATCGTGATGGTGCCGACACGAAGCGCCTGCTCCGCCTGCTGCTGGGCAACCTGGGCAGCGGTGTACCGTGCACCCAAAGAAACCAGAGCCATGACCGCGACGAGGCGAACCACCCGGAAGAACGGGTTACTGTGTGTAGTTTTCAAAGCGGGTGATGTCTCGTAGGAACGTAAGCTTCAATTCTCCTACCGGTCCGTTTCGCTGTTTTGCAACGATTAACTCCGCGGAGTCCGCAGCGACCTGGAATTTCTCCTCCGCTTCCTTCGGCCGCGCGAGCATAAGCACGACGTCAGCATCTTGCTCGATCGATCCTGATTCACGCAGATCAGATAGTCTTGGAGTGCGATTTTCCTTTTCAGCCGAACGGTTGAGCTGACTGAGAACAATGACAGGCACATCAAGTTCCTTTGCCAGGCCCTTTAATCCACGCGAAATTTCCGCCACCTGCTGCTCACGCGGGGTCTTTGGGTCAGTCGGCGCGATAAGCTGCAAGTAATCGACAACAATCAGCCCCAATTTGTGCCGTGAACTCAGTCGGCGCGCCTTCGCCCGCAGTTCCATGATGGTAAGATGCGATGAATCATCAATGAAGATCGGCGCCTTGGTGAATTCGTCCGCCGCCTTGATCAGTTCCTGCTGCTCGGCGCCGTTCTTGGAAAGCAGGCCATCGCGAAGCAATTTCATGTTTACCCGAGCGCGCGAACACAGCAAGCGCAGCGCAAGCTGGGTGGATCCCATTTCGAGCGAGAAAACCATCACAGGCACCGCCTCCCCCCGCCGAGGCATTGCGGCGGCTTCGGCAAAGTTCAGTGCAAGGGAGGTCTTGCCCATCGAGGGACGGGCCGCGAGCACGATCATCTCCTGCCGCTGGAATCCAAACGTAAACTGATCGAGGTCCTTGAAGCCGGATGATACCCCCGTGAGTTCCCCCTTCTTCATCATCATCTTGGTGATGACGTTCATGGCCTCCCGCGTCGGCTCCTTGATGTGCCTCGCGCTTTCCGACGTGCGGTTCTGCGTGACCGCAAAAAGCTGCTGCTCGATCGTATCGACGAACTGGTCGATTTCGCCGCTGAACTCGTAGCATTGCTCAACCGTACCCGTCGCCGCGCGGATCAGTTCCCGCAGGAGCGCCTGCTCGCGAACCTTGGAAATGAAGTAGTTCGCCTGCGCGGTGGTCGGAATGCGATTCGCAATCTGCGTCAGCAACGCGAACCCGCCAATCTCTTCGAGCTGGCGTGCCGACTTCAATTCCTCGGCCACCACCGCAAGGTCGATCGGCGCCTGCCTATTGTAGAGGTCGACCAGCTTTTCGAAGATGGTCCTATGAGCTGGGACGTAGAACGACTCCGGCACCAGCCGGTTCTCCATGCAACGGGACACGACATCCAGTCCGTCGAGAAAACAGCAGGAAAGGAGATATTCCTCCGCCTCGATTGAGTGCGGAAGCGTACGCCCCATCACGCTACCGCCCTCGCGGACACGGTCGGATCCGCTTCCACCATGGCGCTTGCGTCTCGAAATCGGACCAGGCGCGTCTTCAGGCATTGTGGAAGCCATGGGCTGCCTGGTTTCGGAAAGCATTACCCATGAATAAATTGCTATGAATCAAAAGCGGGAAGCCGTGATTGTCTCACGGCCTCCGTAAACTCGCATCATCGGGCTCAACCCTCGGCAATTCTCCGTCTTATCAGGCGGATTCCTTTTCCTTTGTCGATTTGCGCACGGGTCGCTTCTTCTCACGAACCTCGCCGGCAGGCTTTTCCTGCACGACGGGCTCAATCGGGTTCTCTGACACGACATCGAAGGAAAGATCGACCGTGACGTCGGCGTGAAGCTTGATCTTCACCTCGTGCTTGCCGAGTGCCTTGACGGGCGTGTGCAAGTGGATGCGCTTCTTGTCCAGCGTGATGCCGGCCTCGGCGAGCTTTGCATGAAGATCGGCCGATGTGATCGCGCCAAAGACTTTGCCGCCTTCGCCGGTCTTGACCGCAAACGCGAGCGAGGTCTTCTCGAGCCTGCGCGCGATCTCCTGGGCGCCGGAGAGTTCGGCGGCTTCGCGCTCGGCGCGGCGTTTGCGCAGCGCCTCGACATGCTTCTTATTGGCGCGGGTTACCGGAACGGCGATCTTGCGCGGGAGGAGGAAGTTGCGGGCATAGCCGGCGCGAACCTTGACTTGATCACCTTCGCCGCCGAGTCCGTCGACGGGCTGAAGGAGCAGAATTTCATTGTGAGCCATGATGGGTGACGTGTTGAGAGTGGTACGGAGGAAATGCGGGGCATGCCCGGGGCAGCGACCGCAAAGGTGCTTATGTCAGGTCAAAACGGGACATCCTCGTCGATCGCGTCTGCGGGAGGCGTAGTCGGTTTTCCCCGCGGTGGGGGTGATGTGCGCTCATAGGATGGTGCTGTCTGATCCGTCTCGTCTGCGCCACCGGTCTGCGCCCCTTGCGAAGAGGCAGCACCGCGCGGGGCGCCAAGAAACTGGACATTCTCAAGCACAACCTTGAGACGGCTACGTTTTTGACCGCTGGTCTTGTCCTCCCATTGGTCGAGCTTGAGCCGTCCCTCAACCATGCACTGGGAGCCCTTTCCAAGGTACTTGGAAACCAGCTCCCCCTGCTTGCCCCACGCCTCGATGTCCACAAAGGTGGTTTCGTCGCGTGTTGCGCCCGAGTCATCCTTGAACTGTCGGTTAACCGCGATGCCGAACTGACAAATGGCGGTCCCCTTGGGCGTAACCCTGAGTTCGGGTTCCCGTGTCAGATTTCCGATCAGGAAGACTTTATTGAGCGAGGCCATGGGAGTGAGCGCGGCAGCCTGCCGCTCAGACCGATTGAACGAAAGTGCGGTAAACGTTGGCGTTCAGCCGAAGCCGTTCGCGGAGCGCGGTGGGGCCGGATGGAGGAGCCGAGAAGGCCACCTGCACGTAGGTGCCGCCGGTCAGCTTGCGATCCGTGACGCGCACGAACTCGCGGCGTCCAAGATTTTCCACGGCGGTGACTTCGCCCTGGACGGCGGCGATATCCTGTTTCACGCCATCGATGATCTGATCGATGGAGTCTTCCTTGCCGCGGTTATCCAGGATGAAGGTCGCGCGGTAGCTGCGTTTGGTCGGGTTCATTTTTATCTCTGCGATTGAGTTGGTTCATCGCGCGGTCCGGACCTTCCGTGATGAGAAGCTCCAAGCCGTCGACGAGGCGGTCGAGTTTTTGTGTAAGGAGTTGACGTTGTTCCAAAGTGAAGGATCCGAGCACGAAGTCTTTGATGTCCATCTGGGGCGGCTGTTTGGGACCAATCCCAAGCCGGTAGCGCACAAAACCGTCGCCCAGGTGTTCGAGCAGGCTTGCCACACCGTTATGGCCGCCTGCGCTGCCCGTCACCGAAACTTTCACGGAGCCGAGTTCGATGGCAGCGTCGTCGTAGGCGACGAAGATCGAGGGGGTCGGAACCTTGTGATAGCTGGCAAACTGCCGGAGTGGGCGCCCGCTGTCGTTCATGAAGCTCTGGGGCTTCACCAGGTACAGCGTGCGTTCACCCGCATCCCAACGGGCGGTCTCGACAGCAAACCGGGAATCGGACTTCCAGTGCAAATGCCGGCGGCTGGCCAGGGCATCGAGCAGCTTCCACCCCAGATTGTGGCGGGTCCCGTCATATTCGCGGCCCGGATTTCCCAGACCGGCGACGAGCGCGATGGACATGACTCAAAGAACACTCGGGCTCCGGCTACCATGGGAGTCATGGCAGCCGTATCCGAAAAACAATTACTTCTTCGCGGGCGCGGCGGGTTTGGCGCCGGCGGCCGGAGCGGCAGCCTTGGCGCCAGCTGCGGCGGGTTTGGCACCCGCGGCCGGAGCGGCAGCACCCGCGGCGGCCGGGGTTGCAGCGGCTCCTGCGGCGGGAGCGGCAGCACCTGCTGCTGCAGGCGCGGCAGCGGCTCCCGCGGCGGCGGCGGCCGGAGCAGCGGCTTCCGCCGTAACGACCTCGGCAACCGGCTCGACGCAGGACACCACAGGCTGACCCTTGGGATCGAGAAACTTGACGCCCGGGATCGGCTTGAGTTCGCCGACCTTCACCGTCTCGCCCACCTTGAGCTCCGTGACGTCGACCGAAATCGATTCAGGCAGATCCTTGGCGAGGCAGCGAATGCGCAGTTGAAGCGTGGCGATTTCCAAAACGCCGCTCTGGTTCTTTACGCCGAAGGATTCGCCCACGGTCGTTACGGGAACGCGGATTTCGAAGGCCTCATCCTCCTTCACTTCATGCAGGTCCACATGCACGTAGCGGTCGGTGATGGGATCGCGCTGGACTTCCTGGAGGAAGGAAAGGGCTTTTACCGGTTTATCGGTGCGGGCCAGTTCTATGACGAGCGCGCGGCCGGCCACAACCTTCAGAAGGCGGGTGAATTCTGGACCATCAAGCGCAAGCATTTCAGGCTTGGTGTGCTTCCCGTAAAGAATTGCGGGAACGCGATTTACTTTGCGCAACCGGCGCGAGGCACTGCGCCCGGACTGGGCGCGCGGCGCAACATTGAGGACAAGATTTTGCTTCATGATATTCGGTCCACCTGGTCGCTCCGGAATGGAGGCAGGCGTAATGGAAAAGTTGGCGAGGCAATCGCGTTCCCCCCGGGAAATCAATCAAAACTTTAGGGAGAGTGATTTTTGCTCAAATGGAGCGTTGACAAGGCAAATGCGGGTGCATGTCTTGCCCGTCCCAATTGGGAGCAAGGTCAGTTTGCCCGGTAGCTCAGTGGCAGAGCAGGTGACTGTTAATCACTTGGTCGTAGGTTCGATCCCTACCCGGGCAGCCAACTGATGGGTCTATAGGGTCTATGTGGGTCTATATCAAATTTTGGGGACCAGGGCATGGATTTAGAGGCTGGGGTTCATGGCTACAGTATCAGGGCATGCGTGCCGTAACGCCATCGTCCCCGCCCTCCGTTTTTGCGGGATCGAGCCTACCGCAAAACGGTAGGTCATGGTGCGGTGGCTTCGTGATTCGGGCATCCGCAGCTGCGATTAGCTGAGCAGATGTTCGCACGACTTACGCACTTGTGTGGGACCAATACGCAAGTCCCTAACGAGTTCGTTGGGTTGTAAGTCATTGAACGCCAAGCGCGGAATTTCGCGCCCGAAGGCTGGCCGCCGCCCGATTCAGCTACCGCATTCGCGGTAGGTCCCACCCAAGTGCGTTTTCCAGTTTCGGTGCCTGCGCATGGTCCTTTTGGTAAACCTACTCTGACATGCTACCGCACGATTCCTGTTTCCATCAGGAACGTTTTCGGGGTGCGAATCTTCACGCCGTAAACGACAGTGCCGAGGATGTGGGCGAAATCGGTCGTGTCTGAGGTGACCAGATACTCCGCGTTGCCACCTATCGCCGACAGCAACACCGGCCGATCTTTTGTGGCATCAAACACGACGGGGCGGTCGAACACGAAGACCGAGCCGACGGCCGTCAGGCGTGGCTTCACCAACCGGCGCCACTCGACGGCCCCGGCGGCATGCTTCCCCACATTCTTTTCGACTTCATCCAGGCAATATTCCGCCGTGACCAATCGCCAATCTTCCGTCGGAGCACGCTCGATGAGCAGACGCGAAAGCCCCTTCGACGATCAACACGCCGCAAGAATCGTCGATGAATCGAGGAAAACGATCACCGTTTGAGCACGGTCACGCTCGCGGCATCGGCCTCGTCATCCTTGATCCACTTCTTGATCGTGCTCTTTGGAATATCCCGCACGGGCACCGTCATCGCCGGGTGCAGAAAAATTCCGTCCTCCCGCTCCTCCACCAGCAGGATGGAATGCTTGTCGAGTTTCAGCCGACGTCGCAGCTCGATGGGGAGAGTCATGGTGCCACGCGAGGAAATCTGGATCGTGGTAGTCATGCCGAAAAGCTGCATTGCAGTAATGCCGAAGTCAAGGGGGCGGCCCCGATGTTTCAGCTTGCCGCCTGTTGGATACCGGCACTGACCGGGATACGCACTTCGATCCGCTTCTTTCTGTCCACGTAGTGAGACGATGCGGTCCGGATGCCGCGGTGGCCGAGGTGCTGGTGGGCGGCTTCGATGCCGAACGTCGAGGCGATGAGCGAACCGCTTTCCTCCCGCAGCGAGTGAATCGCCTCTTGCTGACGCCCCCCTTGCTCCGGAGCCACGCGTTCAGGTCGAGCCAGGTGCAATCGCAGCGATAGCAATCGTAGGTCGCAGCAGGCTTGGATCGCCCCCCAATTGGACATTTCCGCAGATTTCTGGTGCGCGGGCTAGCGCATCCATCTGGATGCAACGATCCCTTGCGGGGCTGCAGCATCACCTGCGTCGCGGTTTATTTTTCCCGGTTCGCGGCGTCGCCTTCCTCTTTGCCGGAGGGGTTGAAGTGATTTTGGTGGGTTTCGCCTTCTTTCCCCGGCTCCTTTGACCAGCCTTCCTCCTCGTCGCAGGCGCTTTGGGATGTTTCGGCGAGTCTCCATGGGGCGGGCTGGCCCCCTTGTCCGTGGCAGCGATGTCGATGCCGAACACGCTGGCGAGTTCGGAGTCGTCAAGAGTATCTGCACCCGTCGCTTTCCGTGTGAGCACCGGTGCCTCCGCCGCAGCACCGATGAGTTCGAGATGATCCACCCCCCGTAGCTTGAACAGCAGCTCCGGCTGCGTATCGAGTCGCGCCCCCACGCCATAGAGCACCGCCGCGAGATGCTTGCACAGGCTTGCCCAATCCGGACAACTGCACTCCAGCTTGATCTCGGAGGGCAACGGAAACAGGCCCTTCTCCCGATCGGTGATGACACGCATCACCGCGTCAGAGAGTCGACCCTGCAACAACCCGACCAGCGAGTCGATCTTCCCCGCACACTCTGCCTTGATTGCCTTCCACTTTCCCGGGTTCAGCGGTGCGACCCCGATCGTGCCACGATAGAGCGACGACCCCATCACCTGCGCCTTGATATAGCCCGGTGAAATCTGCAGATCCATCACCGAGCCATTGCGAACATAGGAGCGGCCTCGAGGTAGCCGGTTCGAAAAATCACTGAAAGACTCCAGATGTCGGCACCATGCCTGTCCCCAGAACGTTTTCGCGATTGTCCGGCCTTCGATCGCCACGGGAGCGAAGGCGACACCGCTCTTCTCCATTTTCTTCGCATGCGCCAGCGCCTTGGCTCGGCGCTGAGCGACACTTTGATACGGGCGCCATTGTCGGAACCAGCTCATGATTTTCATGCATCGTGGGTAGCAGCCCGCAGATCAAGCGAGACAAATTTCAACAATTCGTCGTCGCACATCTCAGTCAGGGGCACCTCGCCGCCACCGACGAGCAGATCGGCGGCAAGCGCCAGTTTGTCAGCGATCAAAGTGTCGATTCTTTCCTCAACCGTGCCTCGACAGACAAATTTGTGCACCAGCACATTCTTCCTCTGACCGATGCGATAGGCACGGTCCGTAGCCTGATTCTCCACCGCCGGATTCCACCAGCGGTCAAAATGAATCACATGGCCTGCCTTCGTGAGATTGAGCCCCGTGCCGCCCGCCTTTAGCGACAGGATAAAAAAAGGCGGCCCGCTTTCGCGCTGGAATTCGTCCACGAGCACCCGTCTTTCCTTCACAGCCGTATCACCGTGAAGCACAAGGCCCGGACGCCCAAAGACACCGCTGAGGAAATGAAGTAAGGGTGAGGTCATCTCGCGAAATTGGGTGAACACGAGAACCTTCTCCTGACGCGATGCAATTTCCGCGGACAATTCGGAAAGGCGCTGAAACTTCCCGCTTTCCTCCGGAGAAAAATCTCCGCCAAGCAACTGCGCCGGATGGTTGCAAAGCTGCTTCAGTCGCATGAGCGTCGCAAGCACAACACCGCGTCGCTCAATACCGCTCGCCTTCCCCAGCCTATCCGCAAGTTCGTTCACCGTCTGTGCGTAGAGCACGGCCTGCCTCTTGCTGAGTGAACACAGAGCTATCATCTCGGTCTTGTCGGGCAGGTCAGTGATGACGTTGCGATCGGATTTCAGCCGACGAAGGATATAGGGTCGCACAAGCTGTCGCAGCGGTCCATAACCGCCAGGTGCGGCATTCTGGGTGAGCTTCTTTGCGTAACGCGTGAATTCGCTCGCGCTGCCAAGCAGGCCAGGGTTCAGAAAATCAAAAAGCGACCAGAGATCGCCGAGACTGTTTTCAACGGGCGTGCCCGTAAGCGCGATGCGCACAGACGCCTTCAGTTCTTTCACCGCACGTGTCTGGCGAGCTCCCGGATTCTTGATCGCCTGCGCTTCGTCCAGGATCACCAGGCTCCATTCATGCCTGCGAAGCCATTCCTGCTTCAGCAACATCCCGTAGGTCGTGAGCACGAGATCAATTCCCGCAAGCGCGGCATCCGGTTTGCGAGCCGCTTCTTCCAGTTTCGCAGGCTCCGCCTCCGATGGATGCACGGCAAAAAGCCTCAGGCTCGGCGCAAAGCGCGCCGACTCAGTGATCCAGTTGCCGAGTAGCGATGCCGGCAAAACGAGAAGCGCGGGTGCCGCTCCAGGTGATGAGGCACGCGCATGAAGGAGCGCTGCCAGGACCTGCACCGTTTTGCCGAGTCCCATGTCGTCGGCCAGGCAGGCTCCAAGTCCAAGCGTCTGCAGAAAGCGAAGCCAATTCACTCCGACAAGCTGATAGGGGCGCAAGGTTGCATTCAACCCCGCGGGGGCAGCGCCAACCGGCTGAGCGCCCGGGGCGCGCAATTGTTCGAGCGCCTTCTCAAGCCAGTCGCCCGCCTTCACCGTCGACCAAGCGCGCACATCCTCGCTCTCCTCGCCTGCCCGACCGTCAGCAGGCTGCGCGCCCGAAAGCATGCGCATGCCCTCTGCAAATGTCACGCCACCCTGTTTACGCGCCGCTTCCAGCGTCTTCCAATGATCGAGCACATACCTGAGCTTTTCCCGGTCTACCTCGACCCACTTGCCCTTGAGCAGTACCAGACCCGCGTCGGCTGAGGCGATTTGAGCCCACTCCTCGGCGCTGACGGGTTCGCCGTCGAGTGTAGTCGCCACGTTAAAGTCGAGCAGGGCACTGAGACCGATTCCAGCAGGCTTTCCAGCGCCTACCGTGATGCTCACGGAGGGCCGCGGCGCGCGCCCTGACTTCCACCAGTCGGGTATTCGCACCAGCAACCCGGCCGCTTCAAAATGGGGAATTTCTCGCAGGAAGTGATATGCCTCACGCGGTGTCCACGTCTGAGGCTGAAACACGCGCTGGGAATCGACCATCTCGCGAACAAGTGCGCTCTTCTCGGCCGCGCGTTGCACCGGGGCGAGCAGCGCGAGAAGTGCATTGCGGTTGCGCGCGCCCGCGTACTCCTGCAGCGCGCGACCAAGTGGCAGGTATTGTGGCTTGGCCTGATCCGAGATCCGGTGGGTATAGGTAGCCAGAAACGCGAACGGCCTCGCTTGATCGCGCTTGTTCTCTGCGAGGTGAAATGTCACCCGGCCCACCAGGTGCCACGCGGGATTCTGCGCCTTGAGCCATGCCTGGGCGCCGCCTTCGCAGGCGCGAACTCCCCTCATGGCCAGCGCATCAAGTTCTATCCACAGGGCGCGCAGCACCTCCACGCGCAGATATTCTCCTCCAGCCATAGGAGGCGCGCCATCAACCAGCGACGCGAGTTCGCTCTCGGGGGGCGCTTCAATACCAACCCCGCTAGCAGGCAGCTCCGGCATTTGGCACAGCGCAGTAAGGTAACGTCGCCCAAACTCACGCCAGAATGCGGCGGGCGGCGGGAGCGCCGCGTCAAGCGCGCGTGTGGCGAGACTCAGCAGTGCATGCGCGGAGGAAAGGCAGGCAGCCTCGCGCAGCATGTCCGCGAAACGAGGCTCGAGTGCGGCTGCACTCGATTCCTCAAACAGAAGATGCCCGTGCGGTGAAAGCAGGAAGGCCATGGGTTCTTGTTCTATTCGCAGATCGAGCTGTCAATTGTGTCCCGCTCAATCCCGCGATACTGCCCACCCGTCTTCAGCAACTGCTTTCCTCCCCTGCGATTCCGTCCGGATTCGTGTCGGAATCCGGTCAGATCTTCGCTCGATTCGACAACGAAAAACACCCGCACGCACTCTGGAATGCGTCACATCCGGCGCGGCGCACTCAGCGTTGCGAATCGACCCGATGCCCGGCGACGGTTGCACGGAGTTCGCGGCTGAGCTCCGCGATCAGGTCGGCGCGGTTGGGGTCCTGGGCGAGATTGTGCTGCTCCAGCGGGTCCACACGGTGGTCGTAGAGTTCCGTGCCCTTCTCTCCGTTCCTGCCCCACTCCGAGTAGCGCCAGACTTCCGTGCGGATCGAACTCCCCCGATCGACCTGCGAAAATGCCGCATAGGGCCAAGGATGGGCAGGTTCGCGCAGGAGGGGAAGCAGGCTGCGCCCGGAAACCGCAGGGCGACCCGACAGGCCCGCCAGCTCCACGAGCGTAGGGTACACGTCCAGCAACTCGACCACGCGCTCCGAAGGCTGCCCCTTCACGACGCCAGGACCGGCAATGATCAGGGGCACACGCGCCGATTCCTCAAAGAGACTCTGCTTCTGCCATTGTCCATGCTCCCCGAGGAGATAACCATGATCACTCCAGAAGACTACAATCGTATTGTCCGTCAGTCCGAGTTCATCCAGCGCATCAAGCAGGCGCCCCACCTGCGCGTCCATGAACGAAACCGAAGCGTAATACGCCCGAATGATTTCACGCTGCTGGATTGAGTCCAGACCCCAGAACATCTTGGGACGCCAGAGCGCGACAGGCGGAACACCGCGCAGGCTCTCGGTCGGATCAGGTGGCGCGGGGATGGACTCGAGCGGATAGAGATCAAAATAGCGTTTTGGGGCGATGTACGGCGTGTGGGGGCGATAGAAACCCGCGGCCACAAAGAACGGCTCATTGCGGTGCTCCTTCATCATCTCGATCGCCGCATCTGCGACTTTCCCGTCGGTTTGTTCGTGATCGGTGCCCTCGGCCGCAAGGTAGGACAAGGCAATGCCCAGCCCGTATTTCGGAGTGAGATTGGTCACCTGCTTCTCATCCAGCTTGTCGCGACCCTTCGGATTGACGGTGCTATTCCACGAGGGCGGATCATCCAGTCCGGGCGTTCCAATCTGCGTTGGGACACCATAGTGATAAATCTTTCCCGCCCGTGCCGCAAAATAGCCATGGTTCATGAAGTATTGCGACAAGGTTATCACGTCGGGCATCGCAGTGCGGAAATGCGTCGTGAGATTGTAAACGCCAATTTCGTCCGGGCGTCGGCCCGTCATGAGCGAGGCCCGGCTGGGATTGCAGAGCGGAAACTGGGAGTAGGCCCGATCGAAACGCACACCGCGCGCGGCAAGCCGGTCGATATTCGGCGATTTCACGATTGGATTTCCATAGGTGCCCAAGGCACAAGTAAGGTCGTCCGAAGCGATGAAGAGAACGTTCGGCGGCCGACTCTGTCTGCTCGCGGCGGACATCGGAGCGGTTTCCCCGCGAACTGCGACCAATGCAGACATCATGACAAGGCCTGCAAGCAGGCAAAGCCGGTGCTGCAGCTGAGGGAACATTTGGCGTAGTTTCATTGGAAAATTTTGCGGGCGGGTGAAAATTGGCCCAGGCAATGGTGACACCATTCTATTTCTCAAGCGCCTCCGCCAGCCTTGCGAGTGTTTCCACCCCGCCGACATTACCGGGGAAAATAATGTATGGGAGTCCCGGCCATTTGCTCTCTTCTCCCGGAAGCCAGACCGGGACACCGGGGGCAGCCTGCCCCAGCACCGTGGCCCGACGGATGCCCAATGCGTCTGTCGCCAGATCGCTTGAAGTGATTCCTCCCTTCGCAATCAACCAGCGGGGGCGGGTGCGCAGACTCCGCACGACACTCACGAGGCTTGAAGACACGGTTTTTCCGATCGACAGATTCTCGCTCGAGTCGCGTCCAACCACCAGAGAGCGACTGGTAAACAGCGTGACACTTTGGCCGGCTGAAAGGCGTTCATCGGCAAGGTTCGAGCAACGCGCAATTTCCTTCGGACGCTGCCCGTCCGAAAGTAGCGCATCGACCGATACCTCGATTCTTTCGATCATCGGGCAGATCCTGGCAAGCGCCTCAAGTTGCGCTGACGTTTTCCCGACATACGATCCAGCGACAATCAATCCACCCAGGCCGCAACCTGAACCCGTGAGCTCTTCAGGAGTGAGGAGGGGCCGCTTCGAAATGCCTGCATATGCCGAGACGAAATCGGCAGCCGTTCGAAAAAGATAGCGCCGCCCTTCCCGCTCCGTATCCGCAAGCGCCTGGGTGAGGATTGCGAGGTCCGCAGGATTCTCCGCGTTGACAATGACGACACCCCCACGCGGATGCGCCAGCAGTTTCCGGGCAACATGCCGTGCACCGGATACGCGCAGATCCTCAATAGAGATCGACAGGACATCCGCAGCCGCAACCCGCCCCAAGGTCTTTTCCTCTACCCAGGCACGGAGATTCGACGAGCGATAGCCAAACGATTTATCCCGCGCAAACTCAGTCTCGCCTACGGGGATCAATGTATCGCGATCAACGTCTGCAACATAGTGAACGTCGCCAATCGTGATCCGCCCTCCCGCAAAAAAGGCGGGAATGATCAGCGTGCCGTCCCAGGCGACCCCCAATCCTTCCGCCAGCGCATCGGTCTCCGCCGGGTAGTGTCCGCGAAGAGTGGAATCTCCGCGACTCACTACAATGAAAGAACATCCAGAATTGCGCGACGCTTGCGCGAGATGGCCCCCGATCTCGTGATTGATCCGACAGGCACGTTCCTGCGGGTAGGCCCGGGAATTCGTGAGAATAAAAAAACACGGTTCGGGATCGTTGAGCGCACGCTCAAGTTCGAGCGGCTCCCAGGTTGTCAGCACCGGCACGCTGTGCACGGTCTGCGTTCCCGTCGGATCATCGTCCAGGACGACAAGCTTTGCTGCGGGAGGAACAGCAACCGCCTCGGACACCTGGGGGAGTACGGAAAGCGTCTTGGCAAGTGGCAATGAAGACATGCGAAAAGATAGGTCGTTCAACTCCGCAGCGCATACTCGTGACGCAATTGGGTTCAAACGTCCATGGCCAAAACATCCTTACGTCAAAGATCACGGCCAAATGACTCCGGACATCTGAAGCAGCATACGAACCGCCGTACACCCGCCACGCCCCCGAAGCCAGAATTCAGCCATTCACTTTATGGATGAAGCTGGAAGACCGTTGATTCGTCTCCCCACAAGAGATGTGGTAGGCCTCAGAGCAACCCTCACCCATCAAGAATCCACTGTCCATCACAGCAAAGCCATGATTGAACTGCGGAAACTCCTCATCCGAATCTCACTGATCCCCGTTCTGTGGGCAATGAATGCCTTGGGTGCCGCACCCGAGGCAAACCAGGTGCCATCAAACCACGGAGCCGAGCACAGGCTCCCCCTCACGCTTCCTCCAGAGATCTGGACCTGGAGCACCGGATCCACGGGCTCTGATGGCTACAAGAAGTCGCTGGACACGATCGCGGACCAGTCAAACTTTGGGTTTCTCGCCACAAAGTCGCCCCGTGAAATCACCACGCCGGAGGCCCATGCCCACGTCAAGCGAGTCGTCGAGTATGTCCACAGCCGCGGGATACGGCTTGCCGTGGATCTCGACGTCAGGCGCGCCCGTCTGGCGTTTCAGAAGCAGCACCCCGATCAGCAGCAGTGGATGCTCCGCATTCGTTCCTTTCCGTCCACCGGAACCGGCGCGATCCATGCCGAGATTACCTCCGCAGCGCTGAAGGACCACACGGGTGAGCAAGTGCGCCTCAGCGGTCGCCTTTTGCATGTCTGGCGCGTGGCGAAGGTCAGAAGCGGGCAGCCGTCGGACCTTGAGGAGATAAAGGAAGGAATCCGGATTGTTGAGGAGTCCGATCAGGGGGTACGCTTGGAGATTTCGCCGTCGGCGAAAGCAGGCGCAGAAGAGGTGATCGTTGCCGCTGCCTTTGAATACAGGACACCGGACGTGTTCTCACCGGCGCTTATCCCCTTCCAGAAGAGAATCCTTGAGCAGTACCGCGACACCGGAATGGACGGTGCAATGAAGGACGAATGGGGATTCCCTCCCGTTTACAACCACGGTGCCAAAGACGGAGACTTCTGGCTGTCAGACAACCTTGCCAACGCCTACAAAGCGGCCGGAGGCGACGAGTTTGTGCGCGACTGCGCGCTCATGTCGCTGGGAATCGGCGGAACCCGTGAGCAACGCCTCACCGCAATCAACCGGTACATGCGCCTGATCCTCACGGAAAACGCGCGCATTGAAAACAACTTCTACACTGAAACAAAGCGTCAGTTCGGGCCCGATGCTTTTGTCGTCGTGCACGCAACATGGGGACACATGCCCTACGGTGACGCGTTCAAGAACGGCTACAGCTGGTGGCAGGCTACACGGGACTTTGGACAAACTGACGAGCAGTGGCCCCTGCCCGTGCGCACATCCCTCGCCAAAAAGATGGGCGGTCCCGTATGGTACAACCAGTTTCATGAACGCCGATATCCCGAATCCATCTATTGGGAGATTTGGCGGGATGCGCGTGCCGGAGGTAGGGTGAATTTCCTGACGCCCCTCTGGCTGCTGAAAGACAAGGCCGCGATGAGGGCCGAGAGCCGGGTCAGGCTGTTGAACTACATCTCGAAGGCCCCTCTGGATTGCCCGATAGCGGTAGTCTTCGGTCATGCCGCTGCAGTAAACTGGGTGGGGCCACACTTTGGTGATCTGGGCATTGATTTTGCAGAGGAACTTTGGGCCAGGGGCGTGCGTGCCGACGTGATTCCTTCGACAGAAATCCAGGCCGGAGCATTGAGGATTGATGCAGATGGCCAAGTCGCCTTTGGCGCACAGAAGTATCAGGCGCTGGTATTCGTAAACCCTGAATACGAGCCTGACAGCAGCATCGATTTCCTGAGAAAGGTAGGACGCTCGAACACTGCGCTTTTCATTCGTGGAAAGCGGACGCTCACGTTCGATGGAAAACCGAGAGGCGAATCCGACATGATCATCGACAGTGCCGGTGCCGATCCAACCCCCTCGCGCGTCGTGCAGTTTCTCACAAAATCACACTCTGCTCCAATGTCACCCTATCGAGTGGAAGTCGCTCCGCTCGCGGATCAGTCAATGCTGACGGATGGCACGACCTTTCTAGCCCGCGGGGAGCAGGACCCCGCAGGTGATCCGATCGACGCCACTTTCTATTGCGGCACATTCCGTGTCAAAGCGCAGGCAACCGGAGTCTTTGCGATCAAGTTGTCGAGAAAGGGCGACCTCGAAAGCCTGGCAGCGTCGGATCTGCGCTTTGTCGAAGCCGGAAACTTCCGCCTGGAGTTGAGCGAACCGCTGGATCTGGCCATCTGGCAGGAAAACGGGCGCCTTCGCGGAGTCATTCAGGGAACAACAAAGCCTCCCTCCGAGCTGATGAAACTGACTCGTGACTGGACGATTCTGAAAAATGTACAACCGCAGTAGCATCCCTTCCCTTCAATCACGGCCCGGCAAGATCTGAGAGCACATGCCGTGAGTCGACGGAGGTGGCTCGGTCCTCACCGCATGGTTCTCACCTCAGCAAACCGGCAAGTGAAAGCTTCTGCGCGCGAATTTCATCCGCCGCAAGCTGCGCAACCTTCGCAGCACCTGCCTCGACAAAATGCTCAATGTCCTCCTTGCCCGGCGGCAGGCGTGGATTGCGCCGCCCCATGAAGAAGCCGCGCGAGCCCTCGGCTCCCACCGATTCGAGCCATTGAGTCGTTGCCCGTTCGAGATCAAGGAGTGGCACGTTCTCCTCCTTCGCAACGGCTCGCGTCAGGTCGGGATACGGACCGTGCGTCGGCACAATACGACCGGCGTCATCGAATTTTCGTCGACAGACCGGCGTGGCCAGGAGCGGATGCGCGCCGCTGGCCCGCACTTCGCGCACAAACCGGCGGAGAAACTCTGCGAAGGCTGCCGGCTCCGTGTACTTCTCGGTTTTCTCCTTCACCTCGTCGTTGTGTCCATATTGGATCAGGACAAAGTCGCCCGGTGCGAGCCGCGCGACGATCTCCTTCCAGTGACCCGACTCGACGCAGCTCCGTGTGCTTTCGCCATTGACCGCAAGGTTCAACACATTCTCCGGATTGGCGAATAGCGGTCGGAATAGCATGCCCCATCCACGACGCGGGTTTGCGGCAGGCATGTCCGACATCGTCGAATCACCAACAAGATAGACATGGGGTGCAGCAGCTCCGGCAGAGAACACAAAGGTCGCGAAGAAAAGAATCAGAGTTGGCAGGCGTTTCATGATGAACGATCTCATTTGATTGGCATGGAGGACGAGATTCGTTGTAGCCGGCTGTGAGCCGCTATAGAGGTGGAAGCAGTCATGTTCATCGTGAGCGGGCTGACATCTTTCCCGGCCCCGCGACACGCCAGAGTGTTCCGTTTTCGTCATCTGTCACAAGTAGGGCGCCATCACTCGCCACTGCCAGCCCTACCGGACGCCCCCACACATTGCGCGGTCCCGAGACGAAGCCGACAAGGAAATCCTCGTATTCACCCGTGGGTCGGCCATCGCGCATCTTCACTCGCACGACTGAGTAGCCTGTGCGGGATTGACGGTTCCATGACCCATGCAGCGCAACAAACGCGTCTCCTTGATACTCCGCGGGAAAGAGCGCAGATCCCGATCTCGCCGAATAAAACGCAATTCCAAGCGCCGCCGAATGAGCCTGGATGAGAACATCCGGAACCGTGACTCTCCCGGCAAGATCCGGCCGGGCGCCGGAATGACGGGGGTCCTCGTGCCTCCCGATGTAGTACCAGGGCCAGCCGTAAAAGGCTCCGTCACTCACACGGGTAAAATAGTCCGGGACAAGATTGTCTCCCAAGCTGTCACGCTCATTGACGGCAGCATAGAGCTCTCCTGTCCGAGGGTGGACGGCAAGCCCGGTGGGGTTCCTTAATCCGGAGGCGTAAACATGCAGCGACTTCTTTCCCGATGGATCTGTCACCACGATATCCGCGCGATGGAGCTCGGCTCCCCAAGCCACTCCAAGACCATGTTCAGCCTCCCAAGCCAAAATCTCTTCAGGAGATTTCTTTGGCAGATCTTCACCGGCATTCGTGCTTGATCCCACGCCAATAAACATCCGTTTCCCATCCAAGGAAAAGGCAAGCGAGCGAGTACCGTGTCCGCCGCGGGACTTTGAAATGAGCGGCACGACAACCTCGGGCGCGCCCGAGGCCCTCAGATCTCCGCGCTTGTATGGAAACCGCACCACGGAATTCGTATTCGCCACGTACAGCCACTGCGGATTCTCCCCGGCCGGATAGAAGGAGATCCCATAAGGACGATTGAGTCCCTCCGCGAAAATCTCGTTTACCACCACTGATCCGCTGCCATCACGAAGTCGCAGCACACGCACGCGACCGGCGCGCATTTCCGTCATGAAGATGTCGCCATTTGGCGCCACCTGCACCAACCGGGGGCCATCCAGATTGTCGGCAACGACACCGACAGAAAAGCCGTCTGGCACCTTTAGCCCCGAGTTCTCGGGCTTTGTGACGACAAAGGGAAAGTTGCGGCTCAAAGGCGTGGCATTGGGCGGAGGCAG
The DNA here is from genome assembly GCA_014584295.1 of Verrucomicrobiota bacterium. Lineage (GTDB taxonomy): Bacteria > Verrucomicrobiota > Verrucomicrobiia > Opitutales > Opitutaceae > UBA6669. The sequence goes on along the minus strand of JACTNC010000059.1, from coordinate 69,293 downwards.
GTCATCCGCACGAATCAGGTAGCTCCGCCCCGGTTTCTGATGCCGCCAGTCATTCGGATCAGAATAGGCCAGGTCAACCGACGGCTCGGATGAGCCCTCCTTCTTCAATGTGGCCAGATAGGCAATCAGGTCCCGTCGGCTGTTGGCCTGTGGCACTCTAACCACCATCGTTGTACCGGGAACAACCACGGCGGGATCCGCAAGAAACCGGTCGAGTGTAGCTTCATTCCACACCAGGCCGGACTCACGCATCGCCTTCGTGTAGCTGAAGTCCGACCGCTTGCCAGCCGTAGCTCCCAGTACGCCCACGAGGCTTGGGCCCTGCCCGCCGCCGGTGGAGCCTGGGCCCGCGTAGTGACACAGGGCACAGTCGCGCCGAAACACACTTTGCCCGAAACCAGGATCCGTGATTGCATCCTCTACCCTGGGTGCGCCTGTCAGCAGTAAGGGAGCAAGCAACAACACCGCGCAAAAGGGAACAATACACCTGGGGAAGAGCACGTTCATGAGAGGTTGGAGCTGCAATCCTGGAGGTGGATCCGATGATTGGATGTTTCTCACAGATCGAAAGACGCCAATAGAAACTCGCACAGGGTCGGGCGATCACTCATAAAGGCGCAGGCGGCATTCCGACGAATCTGCATCGCTCTGCGAAAGTTGCGGATTCTCTCGGCTTGCATTGGTTCAAAATTGGACCTTCACCCACGCCGATGCTTTACTCAATCGAGCACCAAATTTCTTTTATCGTGCTCCCGCGCCGTTCGAGGCGGATCGCTTCACATAGAGCACGGCATCCCCAGAGAACGGCGCCGCAAACGACTGCGCGCCAGACTGCGCCGTCAACCTTCCGGTGCCGACGATCCTGCCAGCAGTCGGATCATACCATTCGTACTCGTATGCACCCGCTTCAAGCGTCAGGGTGAATTCCTTTCCGGGCCCTGGGTTATACACCAGATATTCGATGCCCGGGTGGGCAAGGCAATAGCCCGTCGAGGCGAGTTCCCTGCTCGGCAAGGCGGTGACGAGATCCATTCTTTCGGCATAGAGCCGGGCCCGCCCCATCGCGTCCCGCATGGTTTCCCAATACGGATCGGGCTTCAGTCCGAAATAGGGTTCGTCCGGATTCGTCCCCTCGGGATTGTTTCTTCCAACGGATGCTCCTTCTGTGCGCGACAAGTAGGGATCCATAAAGAGAAGCTGGTAGCCACGCAGAAAGTTCTTCCAAACCCACGCCTGCTGAAGAGCAGGTCCATCCTGTTTCAGCGGCTTCCAGGTATAGCCGTGATCGCTGTCAACAATTACGACCTTGCTTCCAGTGGCGACCGGCGGATCCTTGATGTAGCCGTCGTCGCAGGAAGGCGAAATCCAATCCGCGTGGCTGTTGAACAATTCCTGAAGGCGTAACTTGCCTCGAATGTGCGCAGTCATGCCCACCGGATGCTTTCTTGGTTTTGTGGCCTGATAGGCATGGATGAAATCGATCATGTGGTACTGCCACGCGGTGCTGTGGGCATTCGCTTCATTGGCGATTTCGTAGAGGACGTTGTCGAGGTCGTTCACGGTATCAATGACCTTGCGGACATAGGCCTCCTGCGCCGCCGTAACCGCGGGAAAGTCGAGAGTAACGGCCGCATATCCGGGGCCCGCATCAACCGAGTTGATGTTATTGCGACCATCGTAGGGGAATCCGTCCTTGTCGGACCGGTCTTTAACCCAAGCATAGCCTTGGAACAGCATGATTGAGACATAAATCCCGCGCTTACCCGCGGCGATGGTGCGGCTTCTTATCCGATCGAAGTAGGCCTGATTGAACCGGGTCAGATCAAACTTCGGCAGTCCGTCTGTTGCCAAGCCCGGGCCCGTGCGCATCCACGGCATCGGATCCCAGCGAAACGGTCCTCCATTTGGGCCCTGCCTCGAATAAGGCACATCCCACAGCCAGCCACGGAAAAAATTGTGATGATGCGCCACGAGGAAATCGAGGTACCCTTCGTAGTCGAGGGGCACCGGTTTCTTCTTCCCCATGTCCGTGGCAAAATTGGCCCAGGTATGTGATCCCGTGAGGTAGATCACCTTGCCCGAACCATCGGTGAAATAGCGCGGATTCGCTTCAAGCGTGCGCAACGGGCCCGTGGCTTTCGACGAGCCGTTCACTGCAAGGACCGAACCGGCGAACGCCAAGACGCCCGCGAGACTGCGAAGTGAAAAGGAAAATCTTGAGATCTTCTTCATGGCAAGAAAGTGAGTGCGGGAATCTTCTGGCGAGGATTGTAGATGTTTCTACCCCAAGCGGCAGTCCTCCCGAGGCGCAATCCGGCGCACTCGAGCGTCACTCATCGTCGCGACCGGTTGGTCATTGGTCCGGGTTGCATTCCACATGGCAAAAATTCTCCGTTTCAATGAATCGCTCCTCGGGCAGCGACCGGCCAGACCGCTTCAACGATGCCCTTGCGCACGCCGACCATCCAGTCATGCAGATTGACCGTCGGATCGCAGTGACCCGGCACCAGCATGAGCTTCTCCCCCACCCTGGGTGCGCGTTCTTCCAGCTTGAAACGCAGCACGCCATGCTCGTCCGCACCACGAACGTATTCGATATCGGGCCGCTCGTAGATCAGAGGAGGACCGGAATCATTGCTCAGGGATTTTATGCCCGCATCAACGGATCCCAGTGAACGCTCGGGCCGGCTCATCACCGTGGTCCATACGAAGAGGCTCTGCTGAAACTCGGGTCCATCCCCCGGCCACTCATTTCGTGCGTAGTCGGCATCCATGAACACATAGGAGCCCGCTTGAATTTCGTCGTAGACTCCCGACCCAGCATCAAATCCAAAAGTCCCCGTGCCGCCTCCGGTGATCACCGCACATTCGATCCCATCGTCTTGCAGTAGCATCCTTGTTTGACGGGCACTCTCGGCCGCCGCGGCAGAAGCCGCCCTGCGCTGAGCTACTCCCCGCATATGCTGCGCCGGACCATGGTAGGCCTGCAATCCGCCGAAGCGCAGGTGAGGACTGCGCTTGATCTGCCTTGCCAGCTCCACGACCGCAGGTCCAGGCGGCACACCGCAGCGTTTTGATCCGACGTCGATTTCCACGAACACCGTGAGCGTCGAGCCCGCGCGCTCCGCCGCCGTCGCAAGGTCTGACACGTTGCGGGCATCGTCAACACACACGCTCATCCGCGCACGTGTTGCGAGTTTGGCCAGCACCTGGAGTTTTCGCGCGCCCACGATTTCATTGCTGACAAAGACGTCAGTAATTCCTCCGTCGACCATGGCCTCCGCCTCACTCACCTTCTGGCAGCACACTCCGACCGCACCCGCCGCAATCTGTCGGTGCGCAATCTCCGGGCACTTGTGGCTCTTCGCATGGGGGCGCACCCGCACACGCCCCTGCGCAAGCGAAGCCGGAAGCCTGCGAATGTTGTGCTCCAGGGTGTCAAGTTCGACAATGAGCGCAGGCGTGTCGACCTCGGACAAGGTCATTCCTGGACTGGCTGGAGGTTGGCCAAGCAATCTCATGAATCGATCTCTCTGGTCTCCTTGGCTTCAGGCATCCCCAAACGACTCCAGCGTCACCGGAGTCCCAGTCCGCGCAGCCTCGTAGGCGGCGAAGGTTGCGCGCAGTGAACGCAGGTTCTCATGCGCGGGCTGCGGCGGCGGACTGTCGAAGAGCACGGAGTCGACGAACTCCCGCTCGAACTGCTGAAAGGAATGCATGTAGTCCTGCCGAGGAGAACGAATTTCGTCGAGGACGACCTCGTTTCCCAAGCACACGCGAAAGCGCGCAGTATCAGCACGCGTCATTCTTCCCTCGTAAAAGGCCTCTCCCGCCTCACCGATGACCAATGCATATCCCTGCTGCACGCCCACACATTTCCAGGACACGTCGATGATGGCCGACGCCTGCTCGTACTCCAAACGCACATGTGCCAGACTCTCGCCACGCACCCTGGGATTGATCCGATCCATGTGCGCATGGACACGAATTGGGTCGCCGAGCAGGGCCACAGCCATGTCAACGAGATGTACCCCGTATTGCAGCAGGACTCCCCGCTCCACCTCGATATCGATCTTTTCGGGCGGCTCGGAAGGGTCGTGCTGGACCAACTCGAGATGCCTCAGCCTGCCAAGATCGCCACAAGTTGCTCGTCGTGCTATGTCGCGAAACCACGGGCGGAATCGGTGGTTGTCATGCACGACGAAGCGGCGCGGATAATTTCGCAAATCGTCGACCAACTGCCTGGCATCCTCCCAGCGGTCGCAAAGGGGTTTTTGACACAGGATGTGGAGATCGGCTTCCGCCGCACGAAGACACTGCTCACGATGCATCCAGGGCGGTGTGAGGATGTCGACGAAGTCTATCTCCTCGCGGGCGAGCATGCTCTCCATCCCGCTGTAGAGGCGGGCATTGGGAGCAAACCGGTCGCGACGATCCCGCGCGGCCGCTTCAACAGGATCGACCAGCGCGCAAATTTCCACTTCGGGTATCTCACTCCATCCGCGGAGATGAAACTCCGAGATAAACCCGCACCCGATGATTGCTCCTCGGAGCTTCTTCATGTCGATCTCGCAAGGGTGGGCCGCGTGCCGATCAGAATTCCAATGAACGAGATCGCCGGCATTAGGCCCGCCATGAGGAAGGCCAGGCTGAAACTGCCGCTGCGCTCGATTGTGCCTCCCACGAGCAGCATGAATCCCGCACCCGCAAGCGAACCAATGCCTCCCAGCAACCCCACCGCCGTTGACGTCCTCTTCCGTGAAACCTCGGCACTGAACGTAAGATAATTTCCCATGAACCAGCCCAGGCCGAATGTCGCCAGGGAGATGATTCCGGTGATCAGGTTCAGATTCCGGGCCAGCGCGATCAATGGCACCGTCATCATGCAGGCACCACCGATCGCGGTTACCAGGAGTCGGGCCTTTCTCACTTCCCATCGTCGTGCAAGCCACGCAATCAGCCCGCCGCCGCTCCATAGGCCGACGTCATACGCGAGGTATACGATGATCAGCCTCTGGGCGAGTTCAGCCCCGAATCCAACGCCGGCATATTTGTCGAAATAGCGAGGTATCCAGGTGGTGTAGAAGTATTGAAGTGGGTTCAGAAAGCTCGTCGCGATCGCGAGGCCCCAGAAGGCGCGCGAACGAACAATGGCACCCAAGGTTGCACGCTCCTCTTCCGCGTGACTTCCGGTCATGGACTCTTCAGGAGCTGGCTGGTCGATCTTGAAGTCCGGATGGGACCGGAACCACAACAGCCAGAGCGCAACCCAAACAAAGCCCACGGCGCCGACTGCAATGAAAGAGGAGCGCCATCCATGAGTTGTCGCGAGATAGATGATAATCGGTGGGGCAATCAGCGCCCCGATGCTCGTGCCGCTTTGAAAGATGCCCGTCGCAAGCACACGCTGCCCGGGGGGAAAGCTGCGCGCCACCACGCGCAGGGCGAGCGGCCAGTTCGGCGATTCGCACAGTCCCAGTGCAATTCTTGTCATCAGCAGAAAACCAAACCCTGTGGCGATCCCGGAAGCGGCCCCTGAAAGCGACCAGGCGGCAACCGCAATCGCATAGGCGATGACCGTGCCCATACGATCGAGCAGGGGGCCCAGGACAACCTGGCCGATTCCGTAGGCGAAAAGGAACGCGGAGAATAGTTCGCCAAGATGTATGTCTGAGAGGTTGAGTTCGTCGGCTATTCGTGAGGCGGAGACCGAGATTGTCTGGCGGTCGAGGTAATTGATGATGGTCGCCAGCAGCAAGAGGCCGCAGAGGGTCCACCGTTTGTTTGGGGCACGCATGGTCAGGTGAGTTGAAGCAACTTTGCGGGATTCTCCTGGACCATCTGCCTGATCTCAATCTCGCTGAACCCCGCCTCCGCGAGTTTTTTAATGTAGGCCCGCATGGCCTCGCTGGGCGACAGCGTATCAGGCAAACCGTAGTCCGTCGCCGCCAGGGTTGTGTCCACACCCACCGCGCGAATCTGACTCACAATCGTTTCAAACGCGACGCTCTGCCTGGCACCAGGCTGGGCAGAGACCAGGCAGCGTTCGAAGAAAACCCGTCCGGTCTTTGCAAAACGCTGCTGCATTTCCACGGGCATCGCCGTGGCCCCCCACTCAGGATGCGTCACGCTGATGCCGCGGACCCCGGCTGCGAGCGCCTCCTCAATCACCACGTTGGACTCGATCGCAGACAGGTGCCCAGTCGCAAGGATCGCACCCGCATCAGCAACCATTCGGATGACATCGTGCACGGCATCACACAATCCGGCACCATTTAGTACGGTCAATCCGTTTCGCCCTCCGAAGAAGTGCTGGTGATTGGAAGCGGACTTTGTCGGCATCCAGACAATCGAACCGCCCATCTTGAGCGCTGTCTCCACGGCGCGGCAGTTGAACCCTCCGACCGTGTCGTTGAGAACGATACCACCGAAGACCGCCACCTCATCCTGGAGGCGATTGAGCAGGTAGGCCCGCGCACAGGTGGAGCAGGAATGGTTCTTGAGCACAACGGCGCGCATGCCTGCCGCTCGGGCCTGCTCAATGAGTTCGAGGTCATCGAGCTTGCGCGGGATCACATCCGGTGCGCTATGGACATGGGTGTCGATCGCTCCGAGGAGCAGGGACGATTCATCTGGCATCTGGGGAAAAGAGGAGTGGTCGGATCCGCCGCAGGAAACAGGGTTCGCCCGCCGACTCAACCCCTTCATGACTTCATCTGTAAAGCCAAGTCATTCCATCGATGCTCGTTTCTCACACCTTCATTGATTGAATGGGCACTTGGGTATGGGAAAGGATTCAGGTCCTGGTCAACGACCGGGTCGTGATGCCATCCACCCATTTCCCTGGAAGCATGGTGCAACTGGGGAGTTCCGGGATCCCTGTCTGATTCTCGTAAAGCATCTGCTGCAGACGCAGCACCGCGGCCCCGGCTATCTGCTCGGGATAAGTCTCCACACCGCTGATTTCCTTGCGCCCGGAGCGTACCAGGCTCGCAAACCCGATCTTTTGCGGAATACGAATGCCAAGTCTGAGCAGTCGATCGAAATTGGCGTCGACATCCGAGATTACGACATCGGGTTTGTACTGTTTCAGCCAGGCACGCAGGTCTGCGTCGCTCGGATGGGCCATTACCAAGGGTCGCGGAGTCTCGGGAGTGGCGGTATGGGCAACGGCCGCCTGGTACTTGCCCTGATGGCGCCGATCCGCATCGGGATGAATGAGGAGCCCAATGCGCCTGTACCCCAGCAGGCGAAGCCTCTCTAGTGCGAGCATGATGGCCTGGTACTGGTCCCCGCAGGCGCTGTTCAGCACGGGAGAGACAAGGCTCGGCCCGATGGCCACGCAGGAAAAGCGATGCCATGGCAGTTCGAGGCTGCTGGCCGGAAGCGGCATGGGCGCAATCACCATCCCGCGGATGCCACGCGCCTCCAGGACATGTGCGAACCTTTCGCCGGTCAATCCTGGTTCAGAGAGCCAGAAATGTTCCATCCGATATCCGAGGGTACCGGCCTGGGCAAATGCACCGCGATACACCCGTCGGAAAAACGGCGACTGCTGCCAGCCATTCCGCTTCTCAAAGCACGTGACATAGGCAAGCACATAGCCTTCGGCTGAAGAGGAACGCTGATGCCGGTAATGGTTCAACGCGGCCAGCGCGGGGTCCGGCCGGTAATTGAGCGCGGCAGCCACCCCGCGAACCCGATCCCGTGTCGATTCTGGAATCGACGGATGATTGCGCAGGGCAAGCGAGACCGCTGTCGCGCTGATGTCGCAGCGTGCGGCGATGTCGCGAAGGGTAATTCGGATACGACTCACTTTACAGCTAAAGTAACGCCACCGTTGACGGTGTCCAGCCCTTGGTATGAGAAATCAACACGTTCAAGATTCCCAACCTAGCTTCAACAGCCTTACCCCTCAACCCAAAGGCAACGCAGTTTTCTTTACGCAAACGTACGCGCATAAGTTTGAAACGTTGTTCGACGATTTTTCCACGATAGCTGCCAACACTCAATCCGGAACCAACACCCTATGAACTCACCGGAAAAGCAATTTGTCTCTTTCCTCGGCCGCCGGCACATTGGATTCCTTGCCGTTCACGCGATTTCGGTGGGCCTCGGCACCCTTGCGCAAGTCAGCCCGCTCCTCGGGCAATCCTCGCCTTCAACAGTCACACCGGCCGACGACAGATCGGAAACCATCGTGTTGTCGCCATTCGTCGTCAGTGAGGACGAAGGAGGTTGGATCGCCACGGAAACCGTGGGTGGCACGCGCCTGCGCACGAATTATCGCGACGTGCCCAATCAACTCGAAACATTGACGAAGGAGTTCATGCAGGACCTTGGCATGACAAATTTCGACGACGCACTGATCTACACTGCCAACTCAGAAAGCCGGAGCGAATATAGTGAAGGTCCGGTCAACGACGCGCAGTTCCCCGCTGCGCCTGCCAGAGTAAGGGGAATTGACGAAGCTACCATGTCGCGAAACTTCTTTCCAACCAGGAGCCCTACTGATAACTACAATATCGATCGCGCCACAGTCGCAAGTGGCCCCAATTCCATTCTTTTCGGCCTCGGCAGCCCTGCTGGCATACTTGACGCCACACCGGCTCGCGCGGAAATGCGCAACAAGTACGGCTTTTCTGTGCAATATAGCTCCGAGGATTCAAAGCGGGCAACCTTCGACGCAAATGTTGTAGTGTTTCCAAGGAAGCTCGCCATTCGCCTGATGGGGCTGACAAAGGAAACCTACACCTCGAAGGCTCCCAACTTCGACAATGACGATCGTATTTTTGGATCGCTCACGTTCAAACCATTCCAACGCACAACGTTGATCATCCAAGGCGAACGCATCAATCGGGAAACGAACCGCGCATCAGCAGTTGCGCCTTTTGACTTCGTCACTCCCTGGCTAAACGCGAATCAGATAGCCGGAAGCGGATATGCCTCGCCCAAGCCCATCTACAACAACACCAGCTTCACCAGCATCGGCAGCAACCGGATCTTCGCTCAATCAGGTGAAAATCCCGTCATGATCCAAGGGGAGGACCCTTCGCTCATGCGGAGCTGGCGAAATTCGGTCACGGTAAAGGGGCCGGGCACGCTCCCTGGGGTGGATCCCACTTTTGATGCGGGTGCCAGTTACTCTCTGCTGGACTCCTCAATATTTCCGCTCGACGTCAATATCCTGGGTTACAGTCGCAAGAACGGTTTAGATGGTCGCAATGCAACAGTGATTCTCGAACACTCCATCGGCGATAAGCTCTTTCTTGAATTGGCTTATAATTACGACAAGTCCAACAATGAGATTCTCTCTGCAGGCAGCAACCCAAGCGGTACCAATATACGGCTTCAGGTCGATGCCAACCAGTTCATCCCGGGCACCAACACGCCCAACCCCCATGCGGGCGAATATTATTTTCAGGGTACTTCCGCGAACCGCCTCCAGTATTTCGATCGCGAAGACTGGCGTGCAACGCTTTCCTATGAATATGACGCTGGGAAGGAGTTAGGAAGACGCATGAAATGGATGAAGTGGCTCGGCCGCCACAGGCTGCTGGGCCTGTATTCTTTCTCCAAGGAACAGAGCCTTAACCAGAATACTTTTCAGCGCCGCATTCTTGATGATCCGGTCATCCCGGGAGTAACGCTCCGACCAAAAACTTTCGTAAATTGGGCAAACCACGCATCACGTATTCCACAATACCGCCACTACCTCGGTGATCCTTATGAAGCTACCATCGCCTTTGGCCCATTCTGGGGTCAATGGATTACAAAAGATGCCAACGGCAAGCCCTATGAACTCTACTATATCTCGCCCTATGTGACCGCCCAAGGCAAACGCTTGGGAGCACAAGCGGCCACAAGCGGAATCAGAAGTAAGCTCGATTCGAAAATCTTCGTGTGGCAGGGATACTTCCTGCCAGATCGTCAACAGCGCGATCGACTGATTCTCACCTATGGCTATCGCAAGGATGGTGTACGCACGGCCACGCTGGACAATGCATCGATAACTCAAGATTTTTCCGGATTATACCCCGTGCTTTGGGATGTGAGCTATGATCCCTACGGTGAAAGGGAATCCGGACTCACTCGCAACCTTGGCATCGTTGCGCGTCCGATTCCATGGCTTTCTCTGACCTACAACAAGTCCACGACTTTCAATTTAAATACAGGGAGGAGGGACCCCTACGGCGACTTGGTCCCGGGTACAGCTGGCGAAGGCCGTGACTACGGCCTACGGATCGATTTACTACAGAACAAGCTGTCGTTGAAGCTAAGTCGCTACGAGAACACTGCGAGTCCGACACGCGCAAATCAACAGATCAACAATTTTACCAACCAGTTCAGAAACATAGAAAACCGGGTGATCGAGTTGGATCCTGACCTGCCCCAGATCAGTGTGAAAGACGGCAATATGCGCGGCTTTCCGGTTCTGCCAAACCTCAATTATAACATTTCTTCCGACATCGATGCCAAGGGTTACGAAGCGGAGCTAAATTTCAGCCCAACACGGAATTGGAATATCAGAATCAATGGATCCAAGGGGACATCTGTTGAATCCAACATAGGCCGGATCTGGTTCGATTGGGTGGCCAAGCGCCTTCCGGTCTGGCAAAGTGTTGTGGCCAAAAACGGCGAAGTCGATTCAACAGGCAAGCCCGTGACGTGGAACACCGCTCCCTACGACGACGCGCAGCCAACGGGTCAGACATTGGCAGCATATTATCAAAGTCAGGTTGTCGGTAATGCGCTGGCATTCATGGAGGCAGTGGACGGCCGTTCAAATCCTTCCATTCGCGCGCTCCGCCTTAACGGAATAGTCAAATACCAATTTACCGAAGGTCGACTCAAGGGATTTAATATCGGCGCCGCACTTCGCTATCGTGGTGCATCCGTCATTGGATACGGAGTCAAAGCCAGCGGGTCGGGAACTACCGTACTTGACCTAGGTACTACCTACAAAGGGCCAACTGAATATTACTTCGACTTCTTTTCTGGATATAAAGGCAAGGCGAACTTTTTTGGAGGTTTCGACTATCGAATTCAACTCAACATTCGAAACCTCTTGGATAGAACCGATACTATTCCAATTTACGCTCTTACAACCGGCGCTGTTTCCCAAATCATCACAGTCGAACCAAGGTTAGTCACAGTTACTTTCGGAGTTGATTTCTGAGGGCCAGAAAGTGATCGCGATCAGATAGGGCAGGAAATCGTCTCGCTGCGTCCACTTGAAATCTCGCGAACCGTCGCGACCGCTTGCCGCGCCGGCTGGGGCAACGGGTAGAGGTAAAAGGAATCCGCAATTCCCTCCCCTCTTGGACGGGGCGTTTCAACGAGCTTCGGCTCAACCTCCCTGCCGTCCACCCGCAATGTCAGCAATTCGCTGAGCCTCTCCCGTGGGAAGCCTTGGGGGGTGTTTTTCCATGCACAGCGCACACGTAGGGCAACGCCCTCTTGAGGATGCCCGACCTCAAACCTGTCTTCGGGACGAAGCGCCACCAGCGATGCCAGCGGTCGACGCACGCGGGGGTTGTCCCACCAGCGCCAGTCGCTTTCGCGTCCTCGGACAAAATCCAGAACCTCATCCGAGCCCCCATGCATCCAGGTCTCACCCCTGCTCATTTCGTCATGGCGCACAGCCACCACCCAATCCTTCTTCAACGCCTCCAACCACGCTTCCCACGTCGGTTCCTTGGCGAGAAACAAGGTGCGGAACCCCTCGGTCATATCAGCCCACCACCACGGCTCGGATCCGTGGGCATCCTGCATGCCCACAAATGGAATCCTGCCTCGCCACCGGTGAAGAAACGGCTCCGTATTCGTGAAATCGGGATTCCCAAAGTGAAACGTGCTGATCGCGGCAAATCCTCCCCGCGCAACGGAGTCGTCCAGCAGGATCCGGACAAGCTCCTCATTCTCCCCGAACTGCCAGAAGAGGCGCCCGTCACCACGCTGCAAAGGAGCAAGCCGCCTGGCCCGATAGTCAGGCCAGCTCACCGCAGTCGGACCTGAAAGCGGCGGACCGATATCCCGGCCGAACGGTGCAAACAGATCCGAGGTATGACTGTAGGTGCCGAGTCCCGGCGCCACCAGCCAGGTGCCATACTCTTCGTTGGCGGTGAAAAACTGCACGGGCACCTTTCGAGAGCCCGCAATTTCCTGTGCTCGCTCGATCCAGCCAGGTTTCGCGTTCTTCGAACCCCAAAGGTCGATCTTCAGCGCACCCGCAAGGGCTACCGCTTCCATGGGACTGCCGGTGCCATGCGCCTCAAGCTGAATCGAAAACACCTTCAGGTTCGCCGGCAGCTTGGCCGGAACGGGAACGGGAGATCCGGACAGATTTTCAAGGCGATCCAGCGCACCGAGTGCATCCAGCGCATCCAGCACGTAATAGGTGGCGAGGGGATTGCTGCGCCAGCCGGGCCGGTCGGAAAATCCACCGTCCGCATTTGCCAGCGACAGCAGCCATTGCACGCAGCGTTCACGTTCTTCCGGTGCGGCATCAAGCATCTGCAGGGAGCGCACCGCGGCACGCGTATAGGCCGCATCCTCGATCCCCGAAAACTCTGGGTTAGGTTGGTAAGTGAATCCCCCGCCCTTGCGCTGACAAGCCTTGATCCACGCTGCGGTTTCTGTGCGCAGCTCCCCTTCCCCGCCCAGCAATACGGCGGCCAGCAGGCCCCAGTAGGTGTTCATCACGTGCCCGTCACCACCATCAGACGCGGGCGTATTGTTGTAACTGCCGTTGGATCGACGCCGCGAACGGAGGTAGTCACCAAACGCCGGCTGAAGCGCCTCCAGGGGCAGACCAAGCAGGGCATGGCACTGGACGAGGCCAAGCTCCGACTGGAAAATCGGGTATCCATTCCTCTCATACTGCCGCTTGTATTCCTGCGGCTTGATGATGGATCCGATCTTTTCGCGAAAGTCCGCCGCATCGTCACCCAACCAGCGCAACGCCTGCACCTGCTGGAACTCAAAAATGCGTCGTTCCTGCTCTAGCTTTTTCAGCTCGCGCGGATGATGGGTCCGCACAAACGCGATGAGACTCTCCTTCTCAGGCAGTTCGGCACCGAGCAGTCGATGGGCCGCTATCACCGCGAACGTGGGTGTGAGATGCGATCGCTGCTGGCCGTCAAACGCATAACCGCCATCCGGCCGGGCATGACGCCGGAGATACGCGAGTATACGGGTCCGTCCTGCCGGCGAGGGACGGGCCGCTGGCATCCGAGGGAGCACACCCAGCGCACCCAGTGCAGCGATGCCCTTGAGCACCTGCCGACGGGTCAGATCAGGAGGAACCATAGAATTCTGCCTACACCCTTTCATTTCGGCGAGGATTGTTTTGCCTTCTGGCTGCTTTTCCCTCCGCGCGGGGACTCGTTGATCGGCCAGACGGGTGTATCGGTGCGGGCTTCCTTCAGAAATTTGTCGAACTGCGCCACAACGTCTGGATGGCTGGCTGCAACATCAGTTGTTTCCGACGGATCCTGCGGCAGATCATACAACTGGATGGGTTCCTTGGTCCCAAGGCGCACGGCCTTCCACTCTCCCATGCGGGCGGCCTGGTGAAAACCGCGTTCGTGAAATTCATAATAGAGTGGTGGGTGGGATATCTTTCTGCGCCCCAGCAATGCCGGCAGCACCGAAATCCCATCCAATCCCGCTGGCGGCTTCACGCCGACGAGTTCTCCCATCGTCGGAAGGAAATCCCAAAATGCCCACACCTGATCACTCGTCGCCCCTTTGCTAATGTGCCCCGGCCAGCGGGCAATGGTGGGTGACCGGATGCCGCCTTCATACATGTCGCGCTTGTATCCGCGCAGCGGGCCTGAGTGATTGAAAAGTTCATCCCGCCAGACCGCTCCGTTGTCGCTGGCAAAAAACACCAGCGTGTTCTCATCGAGCCCCAATTCCTTCACGAGCGCAAGGATTCGACCAACATCACGGTCCAATCGCGTGATCATTGCAGCGATGGTCTTGAGATTTTCCGGCCATGGCTCGTTCCCGTAGGGACCGAGGTCGGGAATCTGCAGTTTCGAGTGCGGGATCGTGAATGCGGCGTAGAGGAAGAAAGGTTGGGTGCGATTCCTGCGAATGAACTCAAGCGCCTCGCCGGCAATCAGGTCATGGGAATACGTCTTTCCATCGAGTTCGATCCGCTCGTTGTTGCGCCAGAGATGATCCGGATAGTAGTTGTGGGCGAGCAACTGACAGTTGTATCCAAAGAAAAAATCGAAACCCATCTTGTCGGGCGTGCTCGTTGACCCCGGATAACCAAGTCCCCATTTGCCTGCAGCACCTGTCGCATAGCCCGCCTTCTTGAAGAGATGGGCCACGGTGAAAGTGTCAGCCGGCATTGGCTGCTGGCCCTCGGGTTTGATTTCTCGATTGCCGCGTATCGTCGCATGGCCGTTGTGCAAGCCGGTCATCAGACTGCAACGTGACGGCGCACACACCGTCGCACCCGTGTAGGACTGAACATACCGCGTGCCCTCGGCAGCCATCCGGTCAAGGTTCGGAGTCTTGATCAACTTCTGCCCAAACGGCCCGATGTCGCCGTAGCCCAGATCGTCGGCAAGAATAAAAATGACATTCGGCGGCCTGGCGGGAAGAGATGTCTCAATTGCCAAAAGGGCAAAGCAGAGAATACGGACCCAAGGATTCATGACACGATCAGTCTGATGGCCATCAAGTGCACACCCTTCGGCGACCCATTCCAAGATCTTCCCGATCGCTCATCCGAAATTGGAATTCCCGCCGGACACACCAAGGCAACGCCCCGTCGTCGCTCAGGACAACGGTGGCGTTGGGATAAGGCGGCCCGTACATTCGAGTTCAGAATTCCAGTGTTCCAGTGAGCCGGAACGAGCGCGGATCATGCACATACAAGCGGCGTGGACCGCTGAAGTCGGCATTCCACCGGGCCGTGGTGACAAGGTAGGAGTTTGTCAGGTTCCTGATATTGAGCTGCAGCGTGAGCTGCGCCTTTGGCAGCCACGAAACGCGGAACTTGTAACCAGCAAATGCATCGGCGTAGATGGATTCGTTGGCAAAGTAGTCGCGCCCGGTGTTCGTATCGGTCTGGGAGAATACCTTGCTCTGGTAGCGCACCGCACCACCCACAAACGCCCCCTTCAACGTACCTTCTGTGAAGCCATAACGGCTCACCACATTGAACTTGTGAGGGATGTTCCCGAAACCCTGCTCCTGTGCGGCGGCCCGGCCATCGATCTCATTGTTCTGAATCGTGGCAATTCTCTCCTCGACAAAGGCCTGCAAGGCGGGATCTCCACTCGCGAGCTTTCTCCATTCCTCAAACTTCGCCGTGAAGAATATGCGCCCTTCTTCGAAAAAGTTCTCACGATCGCGAAGGCTGTGGGAATAGTTGGCGCGGAACGTCCAGTTGCGTGTGGGATTCCCGACAAACTCAATTTCATACCCGTGTGTCGCGGTGTCGATGATGGCGGCGTTCCAGTTGAAGCCCTGCTTGTCCGCCTCTGCCTGAGTCATTCGACCGAGCCGCACAAATTCGGCAAGAATCTCCAGCGTCTGCGACCGACCGAGGGCGCTTGCGTTGGTAACCGCTCCGCTCGGAGAGACCGCTGCATCTCCGACCTGCGAGGTGTCGAAATAGTTGATTCGAGCAAAATATCTGTCGTCGCCGAACAGGTCGATCATCACACCAGCCTCCCAATTCTTGCCTTCAGGTGTCGGAGGAATGCGCCCATCGGGAAGAATACGGCGGTTAAATCGCGGTGCACCAATGTTGCTCGACCGATTGTAGAGGACCGAGAGGCGCTTGTGCACCGCCAGGACGGCACCCGCGGTCAGCGTGGTCGCCTTGATGTCGTTCCGATCAAACTGACGAATTGCCGCAACCTCGTTAAGCAAGCGTTCACCCGAGGCAATGCGCGGATCGCCGGCGGCTACACGGCCCGATGGAGTATCGTAGTATTCGATCTGATCCTCACGATACCCAAGCGTCGACGTAAGCCTCCGGAGCCAGGTCGCGCCAGGACGGTTCATCCAGGTGCTCTGTGCTGCTAGGACGTAACTCGAAATCTTCTTCTGGGATATCAACTCGCCTGTGACCACTTCCCTGCTGGAAAGCGTGTTCCCCAGGTAGGTAAAGGGCGTGATCGGCTTGTAGAGTCCGTGAAGTGCGTAGGTGGAATAGTCCCCCTCCGTGAGATAATTGCGGCGCCAGACGGAGTTCTGAACATTCTCTGGCGCATTGGCGTTCTGAACCGGAATGTTGCCTGGCTTGACAAGGATTTCGCGGGTTGCGCGTGTTTCCTCATCAGTGACTGCGCGCTCGTAGAGCCCTGCAATGCGGTGATTCCCCAGCCACTTGGCGTCGAGTTCATAGACGCCTGTAAGTCGATAGACTTCATTCTCCGTGGTGGTAAAATCTCCACGCTGATTCGATTCGAGGTAAACTTGGCCCGCACGCGGGTTTACCATAGTGCCCGATCCGCTGGAAGCAGGGATGTTCTTGTTCGGATCTCCATAGAGATCCATATTGTTGCTGTTGTAGAAAAAGGTCCTCGCACGCGCATCGGTAAAGTTGCGATAATATCCCGCCTGAAAGGCGAAGCGTTCACCGATGTTCTGGTCGAGCACGACCTGGCCATTGTTGAAATCGCGCTTCAGGTATACCTCGGGTCCCGCCCAGTTCACGGTGATCGGGAAGACCGAGAGTGGCAGCAGCGTGCTCGCCGGCTTCGGAGTAATCGTCGTCTGCAATTCCTGCCTGAGATTGGAAACAAATCCGTCCTGGGTGAAATATGTAAAACGCTGGTTCGCATTGAATGCCGCCAATCCAACTGCCTGCGCATTCGCAGTCGGCGTTGGCAGCGTATCAGTGACCGTGCGCCCGGTTGCATTCCATACGCTGTACTGATCCGTCACATTCCACCGGAGGCCGACGCTCTTGTCGGTCAAGCCGTCCTCAAAAGAGGCGGAAATGCTGGTCGATTTGAAGGGCTTGAAAGTCAGTCCGACCGTGTACCGCTTCTGCTTGTTGTATTCAAAGGTTCTCCACGTGTCGGCGTCCTCGTAGAGACCATTGACGCGAATCGCGAGGCGACGCGGCAGGATTACCTGGTTGAGGTCTGCGCTATACCTCCATGATTCCCAGGAGCCAGCCTGGATCTGACCTTGGTAACGGTTGCGGTTGACACGAGCCTTCTTGGTTGAGAGCGCAACGATACCGCCGGCGTCACCGGAACCAAAAAGAATCGAGTTTGCTCCGGAGGCGACCTCGGCCCGCTCGATATTGTAGAGATCCTGAGGAATGGCAGTGGCAACGTAGTCCGTGGAGACATTGGCAGGAATACCTCGAATGCGGAAGGGCTCGCCGCCGCGGGAGCTGAAGTCACGCGGATTGTTGAAGCCCGAACCCTCGGAATCGCCGGCGTTGAGCTCGGCGTTGGTCGCGAAGGCCAACATGTCGGTGACACTCGTGGCCGCGATGTCGGATAGAAATTCCGGTGTAAACGCGGAGATAAACGCTGCGGTATCCTTCAGGCTGGTGTTTAAGCGGCTGCCCGAGGTCGTGTTGGCTGCCTGGTATCCCACATCATCATCCGGACGGACTTCGAAGGGTGAAAGCTTGATGACTTCCTCATCCGGTTTCCTTTCCGGTGAACTCGATCCAGAAACCGACTGTCCAAATGTCGGCAAAGCAGCCGCCGTCGCGAAGAAAGCTGCCCACAGCCATGGGGCGCACAGGTACAAGAGGCTTTTGTTATTCATGCTGAGGTATGAGTGGTGAGGAAATGTCGAAGTGAAACCCACTTCACTGCATGGCTAACTGGGGACCGCGAGCCAAAACGCGCGGGTTACACGATTGTTGCATTGTCGATGACCCCTGACATCGGGACAGCCGGTCAAGCAAGCCCATGGTCATTCAAACCGTTGTATGAATTTGACGAAATCGGGCAGCCTTCGGATGCAGGCAACCCCATTTTCAAGCGGCCGTGGTAGCATCTTGCCCGTTGACCACCAGGCACGGCGCCTGTTCAGTGCAATCGTTGAACCAGATCGGCAAGACCATCGTCACGCAGAAGATGATCGCGGACGCCGTCAACGTGCACCTCTCCACGGTGTCGCTCGCCTTGCGCAACGATCCGCGATTGCCGGAAAAGACCCGCAGGAAGATCCATACGGCCGCCAGAAAGCTGGGCTACACTCCGAATCCTCTCGTATCTCTGCTTCTGTCGCGCGTTCGAAGGAGAAATGCCGGTTTTAGAGGAACACTGGGCTACATCCACACGGTTCCGGAATCCACACCGCTCCTCGCAGGACGCGTGTATCGGAACTACGTCGAAGGGGCACGCCGCCGCGCCTCGGAACTGGGATACAATCTTGACGAGTTCTTTCTCGAGCCAGGCCTCTCCCCGCGCAGGCTGCTGGAGATGCTCCATGCACGGAATATCATGGGAATCGTGGTCGAGCACGCACCGAGTACATCGTGTCCAAACCGAGTGCTGCCAATCGACATCACTCCGTTTGCAGCTGCATCAGTGGGCGTCCCGTTGTCCCGACCTCAGATCCACTACGTTGCCAACGACCAATACATGCGGGCGATTATCGCGGCACGCGAGGTGCTCGCCCTCGGCTACCGAAGGCTTGGCCTTGTCGTGGGAGAACACTTTGACAGCGCGATGGCGCACCGCTGCTCCGCGGGTTTTTGGGCGGTCCAGGAGTACACGCGGGGCCTCGCAAAACTGCCGATTTGTCGCTACCAAAGAGACGATCCGGGCAAACTGGCACGCTGGCTGAAACGTCACCGCCCCGATGTCGTGTTTGGCACCGACCAAGTGATCCACTCACTGCTTCAGTTGCACGAAAGAAGCGGATCTCCTTCGGTCGGATGGGTGCATCTCGACTGGGTGCCTGAGCACAAGAACACAAGCGGCGTTTACGGGAACAGCGACCATATCGGATCAGCCGCAGTCGACCTCGTGGTGTCGCAACTTCACCGTGGTGAATCCGGTCCACCCGTGCGCGCCATGAACTACTTCGTTTCCGGGACATGGAAGCAGGGAAAAACCGTTCGTCGGATCGGCCCCTCTCTCGATCTGGATGCAGCCTTCTTCTCCGATCTGCTGCGGATCTCGTCCTGAACGGGAGTGACGATTCATCCGTCTGTTACCTCGAAACCTGTCAAAACCAGTGATAGTGGTGCAGCCCGGGGAGTTCAACGTATAGAACGCAAAATGCGTTGCTAGACGGGCCCCCGGGTTTGAGACTCGTGTCGCTCCTCCCTACCCGCTTACACCCTGAGGCAGGCCCCCTCTACTGACAGGTTTGCCGATGAATGGGGAATCTTGAGCGGCCTTCCATTCCCCCCAATGAAACAAGCCCTCAACACAACCACGCGGGATGGAAATTCCGCATCTTCCCGCCGATCTCCATATCCATGGCGCTTCGTTCCCTTCGTCTGCGCATCCTTGATCGCACCGCTGCAGGCGCAGCGCGCCCCTCAACCTCAACCAGCAGAGGAAACCGAATCTGTTGTGGAGCTCAGTCCGTTTGTGGTCACTACGGATACCAACAACGGCTATGCGGCTACGAACACACTGGCAGGCACGCGACTGAACACTCCTTTGAAGGATATCGGTACGGCTATATCCGTTGTCACCAAGGAGTTCATGGAGGACATAGGTGCCAGCAATGTAGAGACCCTTCTCACCTACACAACAGGCACGGAGGTGGGCGGATTGGGCGGAAACTTTGCTGGCAGTCCGATCTCGGACGGGCGTCCCAATTCCAACGATCAGCGTGAGAACCCAAACGGAAACCAACGAGTGAGGGGATTGGCGCGCGCCGAACTTTCCAGAAACTATTTCCTGACGGACATTCCCTTTGATTCTTACAACACCGAGAGCATCACGATCAATCGCGGTCCTAACAGTCTGCTTTTCGGCATCGGAAGCGCAGGCGGCGTCATTAACAATTCCACAATCGCGCCGGTGCTCGGGCGCGACTTCAACAAGGTCTCATTCCGCTTCGGACAACGCGGATCACACCGCGAAACCCTGGACATCAACAAGGAACTGGTACCGGGCAGGCTTGGGCTGCGCCTCGCCGCTCTCAATGAAAACACCGAGTTTCGGCAGCGTCCCGCATTTGAATCCAGCAAGCGGGCCTATCTGGCCCTCGAAGGTGTCCTTCACAAGGGGAAGAGGGGTGCATTCCTCGGTAACACGATTGTCCGTGGCAGCTACGAAAATGGAGAGACCGATGGCAATCCGCCAAATCAGATTCCTCCAAATGATGGCCTGACCAACTGGTGGAGCCTTCCTTCCGACACAGACTTCGAGTCCTACACTGGCCGTGCCGCCTCCGGCTTCCTGACAAACGGCAATTTTGTTCCCCAGCGGATCGTGGACCGGCGACTTTCCAATGCCCAGAGTGGATTCAGCAACGGTCCCTACATTTCAGCCTGGTTTATTCAAATGGCGCTCTTCTATCCCGACGCGGGAAGCGGGCCCTCGTCCGTGAATGGGTTGCAGGGCGGGATGGGCACGCTTAGGTACAGCCAGTTACCTGCTGCTGCTCGCAGAGCACTTGGCGTCAATGGCGACACAACCTACGCAGCCTCAAGAAATCTCTTTGGCCTGCCCTTCTACCCCAATTTCACGGCCCAATCAATCGATCGTAGAGTATTCGACTACTACAACAACCTTCTCGCAGGAGACAATGGCTTCCGAAGGCGCGATTTCGATACGTTCAACATCGCGCTTGAGCAGAGCTTTTGGGACTACCGCGCCGGGTTTGAGGTCGCTTTCGATAGTCAGGACTACACGCAGGATAGCATGCTGCCTTTCGGTGGAGGGCAAAGCGGCGGGACCGGACAGGCCGATATCAACGTGGACGTCAATCAGGTGCTCTATGTTGCCGCGGATGCCAATGGCGACGGTTCACCGGAGGCCTACCTGAATCCCAACGCGGGTCGTGCCATGGTGCGCGAACGTGGCGCGCCCGAGCGGGTCCGACGAACCCAACGCGATGCCGAGCGCATGCAGCTTTACCTTAAGCTCAATGGGGACGATCTCTTCGACAACAAGACCGTTGCCTGGCTGTTCGGCAAACACACACTTACCGGCTCCTATATCGGACACCGCTTCGATTCGAGGACATCTAATTCCAATATTGGCTGGGACAGCAACCAGGTGAATGTCGCCTCCCTCGTCAACAATCAGAATATCAACCAGGGAAATCGCCTCGTCCATACTGCTTTCTTTCTGAGCGACAACCTTCTCGGGGTATCCAACCCTCTTGATGCCCGGGTAAGCCAGATCAAGGATCATCTTCCGTCCGACGGCGACACCTATAAACTGTACTATTGGCAACCGGGTGCCAATGGCTCGATCCGAACAGCAGAATTTTTTGTCCGTCGGTATCTCGGCAGCGAGAACATCAACCGCACAAAGCTGAGTTCGGAAATTGTCAGTTGGCAAAGTGATCTGCTCGATGGAAATCTCAAGGGCCTCGTCGGCTGGCGCAAGGATTCTCAGACCCTTTATGATATGGTGGATCTCGACAATGACAACGATCCCGCGACGGAGTTTCGCCTTCCCGATGGCGAGTGGAATCCTGCAAGCACCCAGCTCAATGGCGAACCAGTGGGTCCCAAGGAGACCGCACGCTCCGTGACCTGGAGCGTTGTAGGTGTCTACCCTGAGAAATGGCTCCCCAAGCTTCCGCTCGATGCTGAGCTGAGACTATTCGTGAACGGCTCTGAAAACTTCGAACCTTCCGGCGCGCGCCGGAATCTCGATGGTCAGCTGCTACCTTCGCCGTCGGGCACAACCAAGGAATGGGGCGGGATCATTGAGCTTTTCAAGGGTAAGTACTCCGCAAGGGTGAACTTTTTTGAGACCGCTGCCACTGGCTCTACCTACAGCGTACTCAACAGTTCGAGTAACTCAATCGTGACGCTCCCGAACACTTGGGCCAACCGCTACCTGACCGCATTCGCAAACTGGAAGGAGGATCCTGCCTTTACTACTGAGGCGGCCGCCATCGCCGCCTTTGATCCGCGCCTCATTGCAGCGGGTCTGAATACCTTCGACAAGATCCTCGCCCACATTTTCACCCTTCAACCGGAGGCTATTCGATCTCAAACCAATTACCGCATCGAGACAGTTAACGGGCAGCAGGAGGTTCGCTTCAGCAATATCGACGGTCTCGTGGCCACGAGCGACTACATTGCCAAAGGTTGGGAGTTGGAACTCGTCGCCAATCCCACCCGCAATCTGCGCCTCGCCTTCAACATCGCCAAGCAAGAGACCATCCAGACAAACCTTGCGCCCGATCTCAAGAAGTACACCGCCGAGATGCTGGCCATCCTGCAGGCCTCACCCATGTACAACGTGAAGGATGTGCCGGATTCCCCTGACGAGCCCAACACGCTGTCGTCACGCTTTCGAAATGCTGTCACTGCGAATCTAACGGCGGAGGCTGCAAAAGAGGGGACGGTATCCCTCGAACAAAGAAAATACAGGGCAAATTTTGTCGCCAACTATACGTTCCGCAGCGGAAGGCTTAAGGGATTCAATCTAGGCGGAGCTGCAAGGTATCAATCCGCGGTCGCAACCGGCTATCCAACGGTACCCAACGAAGATGGCAATCCAGTGCCTCTGCTCGACCGCGCCTTTTTTACCGAGCCGGAGATTCGCGGCGACGTGTTCTGCGGATATCAACGCAAGATCTGGAACGGCCGCGTGGATTGGAAAATTCAGCTCAACATCCGTGACGCCTTCGGTTCAGACGATCCCATTCCAGTCTGGACCAATCCCGACGGCCAGGTCGCTGTTGTCCGCATCCCCCCGCTTACGGAGGTGTTCCTCACCAACACATTCAAGTTCTGAACTGCGGAGGAGTTTCAGACGCCGCGGCATTTCAAGAATTGGAGCAGAGCGAGAGCATCGAGCGCACGATTGAAATCTCGTTCCCGCCAGAGCTCCACGCTGGAAAACTCAATCACCTTTCGTCGTGCTCCTCCCGAAGTTCTCCGTGCCCGACCTGAAATCAGTCATGCTACAGATCCGCCTGAGGCTTGCAGCTCCAGATCGAGTGCGACAAGCGAAAGGTTGATATCTTGAAGGAAACTGACGAGGGCAACGATGAGAAACACCAGGCACGACACAAAGAGCAAGGCGCTGATGAGTGTGCCGTCGAATCGGAGAAATGCGGAAAGGAAGAGTTCGATCACCAACACCGCAGCCATCAATACGCACCAGGTGGATGACCGGATCGCCCGCCGTAGCAGGCGTGCACGCCGGATCAGAATCGACAATTGAGCATCCACGGTTGTCCGCTCGCCGCCCGAGTTTCCACGGCGCGCGGCCCCAAGCTGCCTCGAGCGATCCACCACACGCGCAAGGCGGTTGGTCATCGAAAGGACGAGCAGCCCGACCCCTGAAATCAAAACCACCGGGCTGACTGCAGCCTGCAGGATGGATATAAGGTCACTCAATTGCATGGCAGGAGGTGAATGAATCTCAGATGTCACGCGGCACTCGGCGCACCCATTTGTCCGTGTTGGGTCAGTCGGCGCCTCCCTTGCCTATCGGAAAATCGCTGTCCGGCCTGTCATTGAATCGGCGGCCAAAGGTGCTGCGCGACCACGCCTCCATCTCATCATCGATTTTCCGGATCTCTTCAGGGGGCTCAAAGACACGCCCGTGGTCATTCGACTCGACAATCCACTTCTCCAATGCCGATCGCAACCGTGCGAGCGCCGCCACATGCTCAGGTTTCGCCGAGTCGATCAGGTTCCTGATCTCGTAGGGATCAGTCTCAAGGTCGTACAGTTCCTCCGGAGGCATGTGCGGGGCAAATAGGAATTCCTGCGCGGCGTTGAGTTTCCCCGCGAAATGCAGACGGCGAATTGCAGGGATGGCGACATACTGGTTCTCCTTGTATCGATTGAGCGTAAAGAAGGTTTTCTCAGGGGTGAAATTGCGGATGTAGCGGTACCTTGCATCACGCACGGTCCGGAGACGAAAGACCGTTTCATCGCAGCGATCGCGGGCGCCGAACGCGAGTTCACGGGCCGGATCCGCATGGGGTCCAAAGAGCACACGCCCCTGCATCCCAGGGGGCTTTGAGACACCCGCGAGCGCGAGCGTTGTCGGCGCAAGATCGATTGCCTCGATGATCTGTCCACTTGCGGTACCCGGCTTGAATCCAGCCGGGGAAGGCAGGCCCTTCGGCCAGCGCATGATCAACGGGACCCTCAAGCCGCTGTCGTAGCACCACTGTTTTCCGCGAATCTGCGCCTGGCCATGATCTCCCTGAAAAATCACAAGAGTATTGTCCGCCAGTCCATCGCGTTCGAGCAACGCAAGAACCTCACCGATCTTCACATCCAGAGCTGACGCATCATCCAGGTAATTCGCCCAATCCGCCCTCACTTCGGGACAGTCCGGATAGTAGGGGGGAATCACAACCTTTGCCGGATCCGCCCGTCGCGGACCACGGAAAGCGCGGCCGCTCGCAATTGTCGATTTCGCATCCCGATGCGTTTCTGAGAAATTGATCTGTGCATAGAATGGCTGGTGCATTTTCAAATCCGCCCATTGGTCGGAGTCGAAAGGTTTGCCCGGGTAATAGAAGTTCCAATCCGTTTTGCCCGCACCGCGAAACGTGATCGGCGCGGGAAACGCCCGGATGTTTGCAGTAAAGTAGCCGGCGGGTCGCAGCCAGTCGGTGATCACCCTGACTCCCTCAGGAAGGGGATGATCAGGTCCGCGATTTGACCTGTGGTTATGCGCATTGATCGTCGTTTGATACATGCCCGTCATCATCGCAGAACGGCTCGCCGAACACACTGGAGCCGTAGTGAACGCGCGGTCAAAACGCATGCCCTCCGCAGCCAGACGGTCGAGATTGGGACTCCATACCTCCTTTGTCCCATAGCATCCGAGATCGGGACTGAAATCCTCCGCGAATATCCAGAGGATGTTTAGTGGTTTGCCGGTTTGTGCCCCGGTTGCGTGACAGATGAGAGCAAGGCCAATTGCACCGGCCAGATACAGTTGTTTGAGGATTCGCATGGTCGTAGGTGGGGATGACGGGATGGATTTCCAACCGTCGAGACTGACCCTATTCTCCGCGAACCGCGATTACCATTCCTTTCGTCTCGTTGAACAGGCGGGAATCGGAATCAGGCGCCCGTTGATCAATTCAATTCGGTTTTCACAAAATCAGCGCAGCAGCGTGAGCGCCACAGCCTGAACTTCCATCACCTGCTTCCCGGGAATGTCTGTTGCTCTCAGGGTCAGACTAAAATTGCCCGCTGGCAGCGTGACTTCACCAACAACAAAGGGACGGAAGTCCTTCGTGTAGGACTCCTCGCGTTTCACGCGATCATTCTTCGCGCCAACAAGGGGAGGATTGTTGGGCGTCTCAAGCCTCGCGCTAATCTTCACAGGACCAACAGCCGCCTCCACAGTCGCGCCCACATCCGCGGGTGCGCAGGCGTAATAAATCTCGATGCGGTAGCGTCCAGCCGTCAGTACGTCAATCGGCCAGGTAATGCTGTCCTCTATCGATTTCCAGTCCTTGAAATAGGAGGAGTTCGGCCACTTTGCGCTGCGCTGGATGCCACCTGCGGAAGTCGCCTCTCCCGCGGGCAACTCGGCCCTGGGCAGCGGGACAAAACCCACAGGATATGGGCGCTCGGACTTCGTTGGCACCATCGCATCACGCTTCCAGGCCACAACCGCGTCCTTCAGCCGTGAAGTGACCTCGGGAAATTGCGCCGCCACATTCTTTGTCTGCCGCGGATCCATTTCCATATCGAAGAGTTCACCCGCCGCATCAAGGCGATGAGTTGCGGACCTGACACTGACCTTGCCTGAATTCTCGGAGAAGAGCAGACGGGCTGGCGGCGCCGCATTTTCTTCCAGACAGGTGCGCAAGCTCACCCCATCAAGAGGCCTCCGCGAATTCATCGATATGCCCGCCATGTCCGCAAGCGTGGGGAGAAGATCGATGACACCCGCGATGCCTTTCACACGATGCCCGGACGGGATCCTGCCGGTCCATCGGATGATGCAAGGCGCACGTACTCCACCTTCGTCGGTCCAGGCCTTTCGGCCCTTCATGCCTCCATTCCATCGCCAACTGTTCGGACCATTGTCGCTGAAGTACACGACGATCGTGTCCAGCTCGAGATCGAGTGCAGCCAACTTCTGAAGCAGTCGGCCAACATTGTCGTCGATGTTCTCGGTCATTGCCAGGACTGCTCGAGTGAAATTCGGATCCTCCTTCTGGCCAGCCGGAGGAGTGCCCGTCTGGGTAATTTCGCGATCGGCGAAGCGTTTCCAGTACTTGTCCGGTACCTGCATGGGCGAGTGAGGCGTGGGCAAGGCGAGATAGCAGAGGAAGGGTTGCGCACGGTTTTTCCCGATAAACTCGATGGCGTGGTTGGTCACGTCGTCCGGCAGGTATCCCGTGCTGCGCACGCGTCGGCCATTGTGCTCCACCTCGGCATCGAAATAACTCGGCCAGTGTCCCTGAGTGTAGCCGTAAAACTCAGCAAACCCGCGCGCATTCGGATGATACGGACCCTGACCGCCATTGTGCCATTTCCCAAAAAGTCCGGTGGCGTAACCGGCATCGCGAAAGACCTCCGCAATGGTACGCTCACCGAGATTCAACCGCTCATTTCCATTCTGCACACCGCGAACCCCGACGCGTGTGTGATAGCGCCCGGTCAGAAACTCCGCACGCGTCGGTGCACAAACCGGCGAAACATAAAAATGATCCAGCACCGCCCCCGATCTCGCCAGCGCATCGATCTGAGGCGTGGCAACCATACGGTTGCCATTGAAACCCAGGTCGCCCCAGCCTTGGTCGTCCGCAAGTATCACGATGACATTGGGCGGACGGGCAAAGGCCGACGAGTGACCCATCAGCGCGAACACAGCAATCAGCACGGCCAGGGCAAGGCAGGATCTCTTCACGCAAGGGAAGATGCGGCCGGGTCAACAAAACCGCAATGACTTTGACCACCCAGAGTGATATCAACGCACCGATGTCGAAACGGACCCTAGCACCCGCGCATCTCCCGCGGGCCGCTTTTCCGCGGCGGGAACGCCTGTCAACGTATCGCCCAGTGACGCACGTGCCCGCGCGGCTACGCCCTGCAGCTCGGCCACGACCTCAGGTCGATCCGCGGCAAGATCCCGGGTTTCCCCCGGATCGGAATCGAGATCGTAGAGGACGAGCCCGATCTTCTCCACGCGATACCCATGGCGGCTCGCTATCCCGCGGATGCCGGACTGCTCGTGCGACATCGGCTTCATCTTGCCCCAATTGGAAGGTTTTCCATCGCGACCCGGCTCCGCGGCAACCTCAAGGTAGTCGTGCGGCAGATGCAGTTTCCATTTGCCGAGGCGAACCGCGTGGAGTTCGTCGCCATTGTAATACCAGAACTCGCGCCGCCCCTTCGCACCCCGCTGACCGAGCAGGAACGTGCTCAAGTCCAGGCCATCAATCTTCAGCGCAGGGCGCCCTGCACCAGCCAACTTTGCCAGCGTCGGCAGCAGGTCAATTTCTGAGAAAAGTTCATTCGTGACTCGACCGGAAGGAACACGCCCAGGCCAGCACGCGATCAATGGTGTTCGTACTCCACCTTCGAAAGCCGTCAGTTTGCCCCCTCGCAAATGACCGGACGAACCTGCGTGGTCTCCATAGGAAAGAAAAGGCCCGTTGTCAGAAGCAAAGAGAACCAGTGTGTCGCGCTCCAATCCACAATTCTTGATCGCGCCAAGAATTTCCCCGACCGACCAATCGAGTTCCTGGATCACGTCCCCGTAGAGCCCTCGTCCGCTGCTCCCGCGGAATCGATCGCTCACAAAAATCGGAACGTGCGGCATGATGTGCGGCACATAGAGGAAAAACGGACGCTCACGATTCTCGGCTATGAAGTCCACCGCGCCTTCCGTCAGTCGACGAGTAAACTGACTTTGATCGGGGTCTCTTTCGATGACCGTTTCGTTCTCGTAGAAGGGAAGCGCCGGCAGGTTTTTCGTGACCGGATGCAGCGGGCCGTTGTCGTTCGAATATGGGATGCCAAGCCACCTGTCGAAGCCGCGACGCGTCGGAAGGAAGGGAGGTTGATCACCAAGATGCCACTTGCCGAAGATCGCGGTGGCATAGCCCTCGCGCTTCAGGAGTTCACTCAACAAAGTTTCACGAGGATTCAGCCCGGTCTGGCTGAGGTGATTCAATGCCCCGCTCATGTCGACCCGGTTGGAATAGCATCCGGTAAACAGCGCGGCCCGGGAGGCCGTGCAGACCCCCTGTGCAACGCAGAAACTCGTGAAACGTGTGCCCTTCGCCGCGAGTCGGTCTATGTTCGGTGTCCGGAGGTCCGTGGCACCATAACAGGCGAGGTCGCCATACCCCAGATCGTCCGCCAGAATCAGGACGATGTTGGGCGGCCGGCCTGCAGCAACCGCACATCCACAGGCGAGTAGCGCAAATCCGCACAAGCGGCGCGCCGGTCTGCAAGAAATCGATGCGATGCACCTCGCGCCCCTCCCGAGAAACGCTGAAAAGCAAACCGCTGCAAAGCTCAGAAATCTCACCGTGTTCATGCGCATGGCATCCTTTGGGGTTGAGCATGATTCGTCAGCATCACCTCACAAACGTCAAGCAAACGGCTGTCGGGCTCAAATTCGACGGTAGCCGTCCGGCCCCCCGGCGCGTCTAATGGGGAACACACTGCATGTCCCCTTGATCAAATCGCCTTAGTTTTCAAACTGCCGCCTGCCTGCATGGATCAAACCAAAACGGGGCTCCCTGAGGATCACGATTCCGCGGATGTTGAATCGGGTCTGATCGCGCAGGCGTGCGCGGGAGACGACCGCGCCTTCGGAGAACTCATGCAGAGGCATCACGACCGAATTTTCTGCCGCGTCGTGGCCATCGTGCGCAATCGCGAGGATGCCCGCGATCTCTGCCAGGAGATCTGGTTCTCCGCATGGAAACAACTCGGGACCTACCGAGGCGAGTCCCGGTTCTCGACCTGGATGTACACACTCGCAACACGACGCGCTATTGATCACGTGCGGAAATGTCGAAGGTGGTACAACCGATTCCTGCCGCTCGGCGGCCGAAGGGATGAGGATGGTTCAAATGTCGATTTTGAAGTTCCCACACCGTCACCCGATCCCGGAGCGCAGGCCGAGCAGAATGATCGCGCCAATCGCATTGAGAAGGCCATGAGCTCGCTGCCAGCCATCCCGCGCGCCGTGCTCGCCATGCGCGAGATTGAAGGTCTATCCTACGCTGAAATTTCCGCCACGCTCAACTGTCCGGTGGGCACCGTGATGTCACGCCTTCACCACGCCCGCCGCCTCATGCTCAAACAACTCAAGGATTTGCCATGCGACTGACATTCCGATTCATCGCCCTCCTCGCCCTCGCCGTGCTGTTCTCGCACGCTCGCGTTCATGCCGCTGAAATCAACGCGATTCTCGTCACGGCATCCAAGTCGCCCGGTCCATCCGATGCCCAGCTGAGGCCGTATGAGGCGACTCTGCGACGAATCCTCCGCTTCGAAAGCTTTCGGCTGGTGGGAGAAGGCAGCACCCGGATCTCCGCGCCGGGCAAGGGACAGATTTCCCTGGGCAGGGGCCACCAGCTTCTACTCGAAATTGCCGGAGAAAACAGCAGTCGCATCGATGCCACCTGGCGTCACGGAAAAGGTGTACTCATGCGAACCGGCCTCTCGCTGCGACCGGGAGTGCCCGCCGTGCTCGGTGGTCCGGAAACAGGCAATCGTGGCGAGGTCTATGCGGTCATCGTGGTGGCTCGGTAGGTGAACCTAAACCCCAAGTGACTTCCTTTCAATAAGTTGCAACTCACAAAAATTGCGCGAATAAAGGCACGACGAGATTCGTCTGAGTGAATGAACACCACCATCATCATGAAGACCAAAATCCTTACCGTCACTGCAACGCTCGCCACACTCGCCGCCCTGGCATCGCCGGTCCGTGCGGGCGATCGGGGCGACAAGATTGCCGCCGCCATCGGCGGCTTCATCGGGGGCGTCATCGTGGGCTCCAACATGGATCGCCATGACCATCGCCCGCCACCCGTCATTGTGCATGGTCATTCCAATGGCCATTGGGAAACCGTGAGCCGGCGGGTATGGGTGCCCGCACGCTGGGTTGTCACCGTCGACTCCTGTGGCCGACGCATCCGTCGCCAGATTGGAGGCTGCTACGAAACCCGCATGGAGCGCGTCTGGATTGATCATGGGCATGGCTGCAACGACCGCATCGTCGCGAGTCGTGGTTACAGCCGCTACTGATCCATCCACCCGACATTTCACGGCTACATTTGCCTCTTCGGTGCCATGCCCACCTGCAACGAGATAGAACGCCTCCTCCTCAGCGAGCCCGATGGTGCCCTGACCGCAACGGAGCTCGCCGAGTTGGAGGCTCACGTTTCCGGGTGTGAAGCCTGCCGCCGACAGCGCAATCTGCTCTCCACGCTTTTGTCTTCGTTGAAGAAATCCCAAGAGGCGGTACCCAATCCATCCTCGCGCGAGGAGTGGATGACACTCCGCAACCGCATTCGCGGGGAGCGTGGCGCCGAAAGGAAAACCAACGGATGGAGCAGCCCCTGGCTGCGGTGGGGCATCCCGGCATTATCACTCGGCGCTGCCGCAGCTGTGGCCTTCATCCTGTACCTGCGTGCGCCCTCGCCCACGCCCTTCTCCCGCGCTACAATCGCTCGCGCCGAATATGTGCAGTCCGAGAATGCCGAGTCCACCCTCGTCTACGTCGACCAGGAAAGCGGCTGGCTCATCGTGTGGGCCTCCCCACCCGACGCCTCGACGAAGGGTTAGAGGATGCTGCCTCGACGGATTATTCGCGTGAAAGCTGTCGGCACAGCTTGCGGATGTCGCTCAGGTCCGGAAGGCTGCTGAGCCAGACACTCGGAATCGCAGATTCTCCGAGCCAGATGCCGGCGAGCCCGCCTGCTGCACCTCAATCGGGCCGCAAGCTGTGGAAACCAACAGGCTGCCCTGTTCAGCGAGAACCGTCGCCGCTGCCAGGTCGCGGGTGTAACATCGGAAAATCGATCCAACGATCGCCCCAACAATGATGAGCACAAACAAGACCACGGCAAAGGACATTGCCCTTCTACCAATTGACCGGCGACGGGAGGATTCGTTTTTAAGCAATCTGCGTCAAAGTGAGGTTGGAGGTATCGTTTGAAGGAGGTCCGGCGCAAGGGGTCCAGCCGTTATCTGGCAAGAGAGTACGCAAGCCGGGAAGCATGTCAGCGACAGACTGCTGCGAATTGCCCCCACTGAACTGCGCTGGATCAGGGTTTCACTGCAAACAGAGCGTTCTGATGAACTCGAGCGGAACACGGCCTGAACCGCGCCCACCTGCTCCAGCCAAACACCCTCTCACCGCGCCAATCCAGACGGATGACCTTGCACTCCACCCAAATGCGCTGAACCTTCCGCGCATGATTGCGCTGCTGCTTCGGGCGCTGCTGGTCGGCATTCTGATTGCCGCAATTGAAACGTTGCATGGCATACTGCGGGTGCGCTGGTTGAACCGGCACATCGGAGACAAACGAGCGAGACGGGTCACCGTGGTTTCGGGATCCCTCCTGGTCTTGTTCACTGCCTGGGTGGCGGTCCCCTGGCTTGGCATACGCAGTCAGACAGAGGCATGGATCACGGGCTTGATTTGGGTGATACTGCTGCTGGCCTATGACCTGGGACTCGGCCGCTGGTATTTTGGCTTTTCGTGGCAGCGTCTGCTAATGGATTTTGATCCAAGGAAGGGAGGCATGCTCGGCCTTGGTATGCTTGTGCTGCTGGCCGCGCCATGGCTGGCGTGCATTGGACGCGGGCTGCTTTGATCTGTCACGCGGGCACCCAAACCCGAGAAAAGCACGGACGAGCGCGCCGCCCCTCAGGCCACCGATGGGTAGCTTCCGAGCCACTTCACGAGGGGGCAGAAAGCCTTCAATTCCGAAAGGGCCTGCTTCAACTCGGGGTCGTCATAGTGACCCGAGACGTCGATGAAGAAGTAGTAGTCCCACGGACGCCTCTTGCTGGGACGCGACTCGATCTTCGAGAGATTGATGCCGCGTTCAGCGAGCGGCATGAGCATCTTGAGCAGGGTGCCCGAGCGTCCCGACGCCTCATCATCAGGCGAAATGAGGAGGCTGGTCATGTCACGTCCGTTGCCCACATGTCCCGTAGGCTTCTTGCCGAGCACAAAAAAACGCGTGGTGTTGTCCGCCTTGTCCTGGATGCTTTTCGCAACCACGGGAACGCCGTGGAATTGCGCGGCGAGTTCGCTCGCGATGGCCGCGGTGCCAGGTTCCTCCTTTGCAATCTGCACCGCCCGCGACGTGCTGGCCGCATCGATCAATTGGGCGTGAGGCAGGTGCCGCTGCAGCCAATGGCGACACTGCGCGATTGCCTGGTCCTTCGAATACACCTTCTCAATTCGCTCGAGACTCGAGTTCGAGATCAGCGCGTGCGTGATTTCAAGGTAGACCTGCGAGACGATCTTCAGATCGCTTTCCACAAAACAATCCAGCGTCTCGCGCACACTACCCTCTGTCGAATTCTCAATCGGAATAACCGCGTAGTCCGCCTCACCCTTTTCCACCGCGGTAAAGATATCGCTGATCGAAGCCATCGCATGGTAATCCACGCTCGCCCCGAACTTCTTCATCGCCGCCGCATGCGTGTTGGTGGCCTCCGGTCCGAGGAAAGCGATGAGCAGCGGTTTCTCCAGAGCGATTGCAGCCGACATGATCTCCCGATAAATCGCCTGAAGCGCGTCGTTCTTGATCGGCCCGCGGTTCAGCTCGTTGATCTTCCGGAATACCGCATCCTCGCGCTCCGCAACGTAGATCCGCCCGCCCTGGCTCCGCTTGACCTTGCCGATCTCGGCTGCAAGCGCGAGGCGCTGATTCAGCAGTTCAACAATCTGCCGATCAAGGCTGTCTATCTGGGCGCGAATAGGTGCGAGGTCCATCAGGCTGAATGGGATTCCTTCTGACCGCCTTCATCCACTTCTGCAAGCGAGGGTGACACGTTTGCATTCTCGACCGGAGCCGATTCCGTCTGCGCATCATCCCCGTAATGGAGGCCGTGCTCGATTGTCACCGACTCGCGATTGGGCGAGGGCCCCTCCCCTTCCTCAAGCGGGAGGCCCATTTCAGCATCCGTAAGCGGCTTGGGATTGATCGCACTCTTCAACCATTCGTCGATCTGGCGCGGGGACAATACGTCGGAGGAGGGTAGTTCCACCAACGATTTTACGCCCACAAAATCGAGAAACTTGTCCGTTGTCCCGTACTGCAGCGGCCGGCCCGGCAGATCCGCACGGCCAACGATATAGATCATGTCGCGCTCGAGCAGCTTGCTGATTCCTGCCTCCGCGGAAACCCCGCGGATTGTCTCTATCTCAGTCCGCGTAACCGGCTGGCGATAGGCAACAATCGCCAGCGTCTCCAGCGCTGACTGCGTCAATTTAACGGGGGGGGGCTCGTCGCGAAGAATGCGAATCCACCGCGCATAGCGGGGATGCGTCACCAGGCGGTACCCGTTCGCTCCCTCGATCAGCAAAAAAACGCCATTCTCCTGCCGGATCGATTCCATGAGTGCCGCCATCGCCTCACGAATCTGCGTCGCCGTCACAAGCGATGGAACGTCCTGATAAAGCTCAGCATCCTCCGTATCAGAGGAAGCGACCACGGCTTCGACCGCTGCTTCATGGGACGTGGGCGAATCCCCGCCCGGGATGGCAATGCTGGAGTCCGAGGACTGTCCCTCCACATTTGAAATAGGCGAGGGTTCTGCCGAACTTGCGTCATCCGAGGGCCCCTCGGGAGCCAGCGGCAGCGTTGCCTGTTCGTGGAAACGGGAGAAAACCGCCTGGATGTCTTTGATGGCAAGTGGCTGGCTCGACGAAAAGAGCAGCGCCTTGAGGACTTTCTGGAGATTGAACGCCATGCACCTAAAATGGCTTTGATGCGGCTCTCCATCCCGGGAGGCAACCTCGAAAGAGTTGGAAAACACCACTTGCCCGCCGAGGTGTCATCTGGTTTCATGGGCGCGATTTGCCCATGAGCACCACTCACGACCCGAAACGCCCCCACTCCTCCATTGTCCTCGACGGTCCGGACCGTGCGCCGAACCGTTCCATGCTTCGCGCCGTCGGATTCAAGGAGGACGATTTCAAGAAGCCCGTCGTGGGCATCGCCTCCACCTGGAGCATGGTCACTCCCTGCAACATGCACATCGACCAGCTCGCCCGCGAAGCCGAGGCCGGTGCAAACGCTGCCGGGGGAAAAGCGATCATCTTTGGGACCATCACCGTCTCCGACGCCATCTCCATGGGCACGTCCGGCATGCGCTATTCGCTCGTTTCGCGCGAGGTCATCGCCGACTCCATTGAAACCGTTACCGGCGCGGAAGGATTTGATGCGCTTGTCACCATCGGCGGATGCGACAAGAACATGCCGGGTTGCGTCATGGCCATGACGCGCTTGAACCGGCCCAGCGTCTTCGTCTACGGCGGAACCATTCTGCCGGGCATCCATCCGGATTCGAAAAAGGAATGCGACATCGTCACTGTCTTCGAGGCCGTCGGTCAGCACGCTGCCCATAAACTCGATGACCAGGGGCTTGCCACGGTCGAAGGGTGTTCCATACCGGGCCCGGGTTCCTGCGGGGGCATGTACACCGCCAACACCATGGCGTCCGCCATCGAGGCGCTCGGTCTGAGCCTGCCCAACAGTTCGGCCCAACTCGCGGTCGGAGCTGAAAAGAAGGAAGACTGTCGCCGGGCGGGAGCTGCGGCGCTGGCCCTGCTCAAGGCAGGAATCCGTCCGCGCGACATCCTCACGAAGAAGGCCTTCGAGAACGCCATTACGGTGGTCATCGCCCTGGCGGGATCGACCAATGCGGTCCTTCACCTGATCGCCATGGCGCACACGGCCAATGTCAAACTCTCGATCGACGACTTTACCCGTATCGGCAAACGTGTCCCGGTCCTCGCAGACTTGAAGCCCTCCGGCAAGTACAACA
This sequence comes from Verrucomicrobiota bacterium, assembly GCA_014584295.1. Taxonomy (GTDB): domain Bacteria; phylum Verrucomicrobiota; class Verrucomicrobiia; order Opitutales; family Opitutaceae; genus UBA6669. Next base: position 34,174 of record JACTNC010000059.1, on the reverse strand, counting down.
TGTCCCACCTCGTGCGCATCGGCGGCCTGCCTCCGCTGATGAAGGTCCTGCTTGATGCAGGACTGCTGCACGGGGACGTCATGACCGTGACCGGCAAGACTCTCGCGGAAAACCTGAAGGATGTCCGCCCCTACCCCGCTGACCAGGATGTCGTTCGTCCGCTTTCGAATCCCATCAAGCCCGACAGCCACCTCCGCATCCTCTACGGCAATCTTGCACCGGAAGGTGCTGTGGCAAAGATCACCGGCAAGGAAGGCCTGCGGTTCGAAGGCAAGGCGATCACGTTCGAATCCGAAGAGGCGGCGCTTCACGGCATTCTGAACGGCAAGGTCAAGGCGGGCCACGTCATCGTCATCCGCAATGAAGGACCCCGTGGCGGCCCAGGCATGCGGGAAATGCTCGGACCGACCAGCGCAGTCATGGGCAAAGGGCTCGGCAAGGAGGTCGCCCTGATCACCGATGGACGCTTCTCCGGCGGCAGCCACGGTTTCGTTGTGGGACACATCACTCCGGAAGCATCGGTCGGCGGACCGATCGCGATCATCCGCAATGGCGATCCCATCGTCATTGATGCCGTCAAGAATGAGCTCTCGTTGAACATTCCCGCCAAGGAAATCAAGGCACGTCTCAAGGCATGGAAACCGAAAAAGCCCAAGGAGACCCGCGGCGTCCTTGCAAAGTATGCCTCCTTGGTAACCAGCGCTTCCGAGGGCGCAGTTACCGACAAGTATCTCTGAGGATTCCCCAAGCGCATCCGCATCCGGGAGTCCGGCCGCGGATGCGTTTGCGAATCTGCCTTTCAGCAACCTGAATCCGTCTGGAATACCCACCCATGAGCTGGTCCCGATTCAAGAAACACCTCTACCAGAATCCCGAGCTTGGCCTGTCCGTCGACATCAGCCGCATTCCCTTTCCCGAGGGATTTCTTGTCGCGATGGAGAAGCCGATGCAAGGCGCGTTCCAGGCGATGATCGAACTGGAGAAAGGGGCCATCAGCAATCCCGACGAAAACCGGATGGTCGGGCACTACTGGCTGCGGGCGCCTGAATTGGCGCCATCGGACTCGCTGCGCGCGGAAATCACACGGACCCTGGACGCCATCAAGACCTTTGCCGCAAAGGTGCACGAAGGTGTCATCCGTGGTCCTGCGGGATCGTTCACCCACCTCCTTGTCGTTGGGATCGGCGGTTCGGCACTGGGCCCGCAGTTCGTCCATCATGCGCTGGGCCGCCCGGGCAAGGATCGGATGTCGGTTTCGTTTTTCGACAACACAGACCCAGACGGCATCGATTACGTGCTGGCAGGACTGGCGGGGCATCTCTCGCGCACGTTGGTCGTCGTTATTTCCAAATCAGGCGGCACAGCCGAGACTCGCAATGGCCAGCTTGAGGCCGCAGCCGCCTTCAGGGCCGCGGGCCTCGACTTTCGCAAACACGCCGTTGCGGTCACCGGAGCGGGTTCCAAGCTCGACCAGACCGCAGACAAGGAAGGATGGCTCGCCCGTTTTCCAATGTGGGACTGGGTGGGTGGGCGCACCTCGGAACTGAGCGCCGTGGGTCTCCTTCCCGCCGCGCTTCAGGGCATCGATATCGATACACTCCTCGCGGGAGCAGCCGCAACGGACGTTGTCACGCGAAACACCATCACCGCTGAAAACCCCGCGGCATTGATCGCGCTGATGTGGTACTATGCCACAGAAGGTCGCGGAGCAAAGGACATGGTTGTCCTGCCCTACAAGGATCGCCTCCTCCTCTTCTCGCGCTACCTGCAGCAGCTCGTGATGGAGTCGCTCGGCAAGGAACTCGATCTGGGCGGACGCGTCGTCAATCAAGGCATCTCCGTGTACGGCAACAAGGGCTCCACGGACCAGCACGCCTACGTCCAGCAGCTTCGAGAGGGCGTAAACAATTTTTTTGTCACCTTCATCGAAGTCCTCAAGGACCGTTCGGGCGCCTCGCTCGAGGTTGACCCCGGTGTTACCTCGGGCGACTATCTCCAAGGCTTCCTTTTGGGCACACGGGATGCGCTTTCGGAAAAGGACCGATCGTCACTCACGATCACCGTCAACGACATCTCCCCCCGAACCATCGGCATCCTTATTGCGCTTTATGAACGGGTCGTCGGCCTGTATGCCTCGCTGATCGGCATCAACGCCTACCATCAACCTGGGGTCGAGGCAGGAAAGAAGGCTGCAAGCAGCATGCTGGTTATCAAGGTCAAGGCTGCCGCGACACTGGCGGCGATACCCGGAAAGACCTATACCGCTGAATCCCTCGCTGCACACTTGGGTGCGTTGGACCAAACCGAACAGGTCTACAAGATCCTCGAGCGACTTGCCGCCAATGGCCTCGTGAGAAAGCAACTCAAAACACCTTGGTACGAAAGCACTTACTCAGCTTGAGGCCAGCCCGACGCTGAGCATGGCCATGGGAATTTGATGGAACCTTCACCACGGCCTGCTTGCCCAACTTTACCCAGCCCTACAAACTTCCCCGATTCATGAAACTCCTGCCACGCATCCTCTTTGCCGCGCTCACCCTTGCTGGTATCTTCGCCGCTTCCGGTTGCACCTCTCAGCGGGATACATCGATTCCATGGAGTCGCCCTGCAAACTGGGAAGGCCAGGTTCCGGGCATGGGACAGACTCCCGGCGCCGGCAGGTAACCCTGACGGAAAGCTTTGGGCGTCGCCCACGACGCCGCTTGACGCCCGTGACGGATGCTGGGCGTTCTGCCCAGCGTTGCCGAAGCGCAGCATTCCCCCTTCACTTTTCCCATGCCGGAAGTCTCCCCCAACCGTTCACTCGTGCCGGATCGGGGACATCTTTATGTAATCGCCACGCCCATCGGGAATCTCGCTGACATTTCAGAACGCGCACGTGCCCTTCTGGGCGCTGTTGACGTCGTGGCCTGCGAGGACACCCGCACGACCGGAGCACTGCTCACGCGATTCGGCCTGCGCCGCGAACTCGTGTCCTACCACGATCACAACGAGGAGGAAGTCGCGGAAAAGCTCGCCGAGCAGATTCGCAATGGCGCATCGGTCGCTGTCGTCAGCGATGCCGGCACCCCCGGTCTCAGCGACCCGGGCTTCCGGCTCGTCCGCGCCTGCCGTCGTCGCGGCCTGCCTGTCGTGCCCGTGCCCGGCCCGACCGCTCTCGCCGCTGTCCTCAGCGCGTCCGGGCTGCCGACTCATGGGTTCCTGTTTGTCGGCTTCCTTCCGCCAAAGACATCCGCGCGGACCGCCTTCCTGGAAAAGTATCGGGATTTCGACTACACGCTCGTGCTGTACGAGAGCTCCCACCGCATCGCGCGATTCGCGGATGAGATCGTCGCCTGCCTCGGACCCGAACGCTGCACTTGCATCGCAAAGGAAGTGACCAAGCTCCACGAGCTTTTCCTGGTTGGCCAGGCCGCAGCTGTCCGTGACAGGCTAGCAAAAACGAGCCTGAAGGGAGAATTTGTCGTGCTCATTGCACCCGCGAGTTACGAGCTCTAGATCATGACCGACATGCGGGCCGAAGAGCATTCCCCATCTTCACTCCCTGTTGCCGTGATCGACATCGGCAGCAACTCCATCAAGGTCCTCGTTGCACAACGCAAGCCTGGGGGACGTCTCCGGTCGCTGGATTCACACACGCTGGATGTTCGTATCAGCGCGGGCATCAGCTTGAAACCTCCTCGCCTCAGCGAGGAGGGCATGTGCTCTGGCGTCGCCGCAGTACAAGCATTGATCGAGCGTTGCCAGAAGTTTCATCCGGCATCCATCCTCGTGGTGGCAACGAGCGCGGTGAGGGATGCAGTGAACGGCGCAGAATTCCGGTCGCGCATCAAGTCATCCACCGGCATAGATGTTCGTGTCCTCAGCGGTGAAGAGGAGGCAAATCTCATCGGCCGCGGCCTCCTCACCGATCCCGAGGTCGGCAATTTCAGCGATTTCTATCTTTTTGATCTCGGGGGAGGCAGTCTTGAATGCCTCAGTTTTCGCGCGCGCAAGGTGACCCAGGCCGTCAGCCTGCCGCTGGGCTGCGTGCGGCTGACGGAAGTCTGCGTGGCCGACTCTGGACTGGCCTTCAGTGTCGCAGATCACGCGGCGGTGGTTGCGCGCGTGAAGTCGACCCTGCTAGCAGGTTCATTCACGTTTGATCTCGGCCCCGACGCGGAGGCACTGTTCATCGGAGGCACAATGACCTCCACGCGGTTCCTGATCGCCGCAGCTACAGGGCTTCCGCCTGAGAGAGCGCCGACAAACCTCGCAGTTTCCGCCATCGAGGAAGTATTCCGCCGCATTGCGCCGATGTCTCTGGAAGAACGAAAAAAAGTTCCTGCCATGCCTGCAGCCCGGGCAGATGTCCTGCCCGCTGCACTCGCCACCGTTCTCACACTCGCGAAAATCGGGCGTATCAGAAACTTCCATACCTCGTTCCACAACCTTCGCTGGGGCGTCGCGGACGAGACCCTTCCCATCCTCCAGACTCACCGTGTAATCTGAGTTCAAATCGGGAACCGATTCACGGTGATGCATGGCCCCGGAAGGAGAATTCTGGCCGCCCAAACGAGGCGCGAAATCATTCACGCATCATTCTGCTCAAGCTTCGATCAATGTGCCAAAGCCTCTCCGGCTCCATTCCGAAATCCGGACTATCGTGCGGGCGCGGCCATGACCTGAGGCGTCTGCGCAAGCAATCGGGTGAGTTGCGCGACGTCCTTTGCGGGAGCCGACGAATGGGGATGGAAAATGGCGTAGACCGCGCCGACAAGATTCTCCGAATCGACGAGGGTGCTGTCAGCCTGCCGGTTGTTGAACCCGCGCACCTGCCAGCCATTCGGTGTTGATTTCGTGACGCGGTGAACAATCGTTTCGCCAAATCGGTTAACATAGGCTGCAATCACGCCGGGACGCATCGCGTTGAAGGCAACCTGACGGATCACGAGGACGGCACCGTCGGAAAAGAACGGGACCATGGAGTTCCCCGAAACACGAACCACCTTCGATCCGGGATAACGCCCGGCAAGCGCATTGGCATCGCGAAGGGCCGTTTCAAGTCCGGCAGTAGAGGTCACAGCGCAGAAACTTTGGAATGGCGCAGCCGCAACAAACACCAGCGCCACCCAGACGATCATTTTCGGGAAAACTCTCACGCCTCCCACTATCGGCCCATCCGTGCTCTGGGACCATTGGGGAAATTCCGGATTCATGCCCGGCAAATCCCCCATGAATGCAAGGCAATATCCCCAGGGTCACCTTCCAGCTCCGAGGACCCCACAAGGTTCATGCATTCGACGGATCAGCTCCTGCGCTCCGCTCCATGGTGCGGAGCCGGGTCACATCATTCGACGAAATTGTCCAAAACAAACGCCCGCACGGACGATGCCGTGCGGGCATTTGTGAACAGGCTCGACGATGGAGCCTGGCGATGGGTTAACCGGGTGACTACTTACGCTGGGCCTCGTCGAGGATGTCGCCGAGGTTCATCATGTCGTTGCCGGTATTCTGGCGGTTGAGGGCGTCATAGGTTGCCGTCTCCGCGGCGAGCTGATCAGAGGAATAGTTCGCGGCCTTGATCGAGAGACCGAGGCGACGCTCGTCGCGATCAATCTTGATGACGCGTGCGGTGACCACCTGATCGGGCTTGAGGACATCCTTCACCTTTTCGATCCGATCCTCACTGATCTGGGAAATATGGACGAGACCGTCGATGTTGTCCTTGAGTTCAACAAAAGCGCCAAAGGACGTGATCTTCGTGACCTTGCCCTGGACGACATCTCCGATCTTGAAGAACGAATCGATATCGGTCCACGGATCGACCGCAATCTGCTTCATGCCGAGGCTGATGCGCTGCTGCGAGGGATCGACATCGAGAACGATGGCGTCCACTTCGTCGCCCTTCTTCAGCATTTCGGTCGGGTGATTGACCTTGCGCGTCCAGGACATGTCGGAGACGTGCACCATGCCGTCGATGCCTTCCTCGAGTTCGATGAAGGCACCGTAGGTTGTCATGTTGCGGACCTTGCCGCGGACGCGTGCGCCGATCGGATAGTTGTGGCGGACCATGTCCCACGGATTGGGCTCCAACTGGCGAAGGCCGAGCGAGATCTTCTGGTCGTCCTTCTGGATGCCGAGGACAACTGCATCGAGTTCCTGGCCCACCTTGAGCATTTCCGAAGGCTTGGTGATGCGCTTCGTCCAGGACATCTCGGTGATGTGCACGAGACCTTCCACGCCGGGTTCGATTTCGATGAACGCACCGTAGGGAACCAGATTGACGACCTTGCCGTGCACCTTGGCGCCGACCGGATACTTGTGCTCGATCTCGTCCCAGGGATTCTTGGTGGTCTGCTTGAGGCCGAGAGAGACGCGTTCCTTTTCGCGATTCACCTCGATGATCATGACCTGAATCTCCTCGCCCTGCTTCACCATTTCGGACGGATGGGCGATGCGGCCCCAGCTCATGTCCGTGATGTGCAGCAGTCCGTCCATGCCGTCGAGGTCGATGAACGCGCCGAAATCGGTGATGTTCTTGACCACGCCCTTGCGGACCTGGCCCGGTTCGATGGAATCCAGCAGCGCGCGGCGCTTGCTTGACCGCTGCTCTTCGATGAGCTCGCGGCGGGAAAGAACGATGTTCTTCCGGTCGAGATTGATCTTGAGAACCTTGAAGTCGTAGGTCTGCCCCACGTATTGATCGAGATTCTTGGGCGGCTGCACATCGATATGCGAAGCCGGCAGGAACGAATCGACGCCGATGTTGACGATGAGACCGCCCTTGACCTTTGCGCGCACGCGACCCGAGGCGATCGAACCCTCCGGAAACCGGGTGAGGATGTTGTCCCAATTCTTCTTCTGTTCCGCCTTGTCATACGACACGACAGGATTGCCGGTCTTGTCCTCGAGCTTCTCGAGGTAGACATCGATCGTTGATCCGATCTGCAGTTCGCCGAGGTCAACGAACTCGCTTGCCGGAATCACTGCCTCCGCTTTCGCGCCGATATCGACGATCACTTCATTCTGGCGAATTTCCGTGATGACTCCGGGAACGATGGCCCCCTCCTTGAGGAGACCGAGGGAGGTTTGAGCCAAAAGCTCTTCCATTACTGAACTCATGTGCAAAAACGACAAGATGCCGCTGTTCCAGGACTGCATCTCATCGTGGGGCTCCGAAGAGCCGTGGGTTGAAGGTTGATTTGACTTAAAGGGCCAACGGGAACCGTGCGGCAACGTCAGCCCGACCAAGAACAATGCCGCGAGGTGTCAGAATCGCGTGCAAAGCTGCACCATCGCAAGACGATTCTCCCCAAATTCAGGATTCATGGGAGATATCCAACCCGATCAGTGCAAGTCAAGTGCCCTAAATGCGCGACCCACCCTATGGAGATGGCGGCTTTGGCAAATTTCCGGCGATGCGCCCGAAAAGCACATCATACAGGGACGTATTCTTAACCGCGTTCTCCGTCGCCTGCCCCCGTCCCTTGTTGAAGTCATTCTCGAGCATCTGGGTGAACAGCGCGGCCACTTCGCAACCCTCGGCAACGGGCGACACCCGTACCTGAAGCCGAAGCTGCTGGGTCGTTTTCAGGGTCTCTCCCGTGGACAGTGCATTGAAAGCCTCGACCACTCCCTGGGCAGCGCCCGAGCGGGTGATCTTGTAACCCATGCCAGCGACAGAGGCCCGCACTGCCTCAAAGACGTCGCGTTGCGTCCCCGCAAAAACGCGCGTCTGAAAAACAGGCCCATGTATTTTTTCGCGGACACCTGCGCTGAAGTCGGAGCGCACGGATTCACATCCGGAAATCACAAGACAAAGCAGTAGCGCGCAGGCGGAGAGAAATGTGGTTTTCACGGGTCGCGACAAAATGATCAGGCCGGTTGCTGTTGGGAAATACAGTGAAGGGTCCCAAGTCCCCACACCAAGTCGAGACAATCGATGCCAACTATTTCGCGTCCCGGAAAACATGCGCCCAATATCTCGGCCGCCTGTGCATCCCGTTTCGGCTGCTGAAACGTGGGCAGCAGGACCGCACCATTGATCACCAGAAAATTCGCATAACTCGCCGGCAACCGCTGACCCTCGCAATACGCGGGCTTCGGCATGGGCAGCTCGACAATCCTGAATTTTCCGCCCTTGGGCGTACGAAGCGACTCCAGGCGTTCCGAGTTTTCCACCAGGATGCGGTGATTTGCATCGCGGGTATTGGGCTCGACCACGGTCACAATCCCGTCCTCGGCAAAAAACCGGCTGATGTCGTCGATATGTCCATCCGTATCATCTCCAACAATGCCATCCCCGAGCCAGAGAATCGTCTTCACGCCGAGGTAGTCCCTCAGGTTCTGTTCAATCTGGTCCTTCGTCAGATCAGGATTCCGATTCGGATTCAGCAGGCAGGCCTCGGTGGTGAGGAGAAGGCCTTTTCCGTTCACGTCGATCGATCCGCCTTCCAGCACCATCTTCTTTTCAAAGCGCCGCATTCCAAGCGCACGCGCGATGCGCGGCGGAATCAGGTTGTCCTTCCTGTACGGTGGGTACTTGTCGCCCCACGCATTGTATTTCCAGTCCGTGATCGCGACCTCTCCCGTGCGGTCATTCTTGACAAAAATCGGCCCATGATCGCGGCACCAGGAGTCATCCGTAGGATGATTGTAGAACGTCACCCTGCTCATATCCGCACCCGCTTTTTCGACCAGGGATCGCGCGCGCTTGCGGAGAGGTGACGCAAGATTGATGCGCACATTCTCAAACCGGCTGATCTGGGCAACGATGCCGGCAAACACCGAGGGAATCCGTCGAAAATGCCCAGGCCACGTCGAGTACTTGTGCGGCCAGGACAGCCAGACCCCATCCTGCGGTTCCCATTCCGCAGGCATGCGAAAACCCAATTCGGCGGGCGTTGGTTCGCCCGAGTTCACGTTGACGGCGAGGTTGGCGGCGGCTGTGCGACGGGACATGAAAGCGGATTTTCTGGCAGCAGATAGAGAATCCATCCGTCAATCGATGAACCGTTTGGTCAAATCGCTATAGGCGTCGATGCGCCGGTCACGGAGAAACGGCCAATGCGTGCGGGTCACGTCAACCTTGCCGAGGTCCACATCTGCCATGAGGACTTCCTCCCTGTCGATCGACGCCTTGGCCAGGATCTGACCGCTGGTCCCGGCAACAAAACTCTGTCCCCAAAACTCGAGTCCGGGTCCACCGATCGGAGTTTCAAGCCCGATACGATTGACCGAGGCCACGAAACAGCCGTTGGCAACCGCATGGGAGCGCTGGATGGTCTCCCAAGCGCCGTGCTGATTGACACCGTACTCGGCCTTCTCTCCCGGATGCCAGCCGATCGCGGTGGGATAAAAGAGAATTTCGGCCCCTTGAAGCGATGTGAGGCGAGCGCCCTCCGGGTACCATTGGTCCCAGCAGATCAGGACACCGATCTTTCCATAGCGTGTCTGCCATGCACGAAAACCGGTGTCTCCCGGCGTGAAGTAGAACTTCTCGTAGAAGAGTGGATCATCGGGAATGTGCATCTTGCGATAGATGCCCAGGATCGCTCCCCCTGCATCAATGATCACCGCGGTGTTGTGATAGAGCCCTGAGGCCCGCCGCTCGAATAGCGAGGCGATGATGACGACGTTGTACTTCTTTGCAATTTTCTGGAAGGCCGCGGTACTGGGTCCAGGAATCGCCTCGGCGAGCTGAAAATTGGCGTGATCCTCGCTCTGGCAGAAGTACTGCGAACGAAAAAGCTCCTGGGTGCAGATGATCTTCGCACCGCGCTTTGCCGCCGCTTCGGCAAGCGACAGCGCCTTCTTGAGGTTCTCCGCAGGTTTTGCAGAGCAGGAATGTTGGAGCAGACCGAGAGTGACGGTGGCCATGACAGAAAGGATTGCGATGAAGCGCTGGCGCCGGAAGGCGCGGGCGCCCCAAGCTCGTCAATATACGACTTTGTTCAAGGGATATTCCACGATGCCCTCGGCGCCGAGGGCCTTGAGCTGCGGGATGATTTCCCGGGCGACACTTTCGTCGATGATCGTCTCAAGGGCCACCCAGTCGGGATGACTGAGCGGGGAGACTGTCGGGTTTCGAAGAGCCGGGATGGTCTTCGTTATCGCATCCAATGCGGTCCGAGGCGCATTCATCTTCAGCCCCACCTTCGTCTCAGCCTCCAAGGCACCACGAAGCAGGAGGGCAATCACCTCGATCTTCTTTCGCTTCACCGGATCCGCCCAGCTCGCCTTGTTGGCAATGAGCTTGGTATTGGTCTCCATCAGCGTTGACACAATGCGCAGCTTGTTGGCCCGCAGCGATGAGCCGGTCTCGGTGATGTCAACAATCGCATCCACAAGGTCGGGCACCTTCACCTCAGTCGCTCCCCACGAAAACTCCACATGAACGGGAATGTTCAGGTCGGCAAAATAGCGCTTGGTCGTGTTGACCAATTCCGTGGCCACGCGCTTGCCAGCCAGGTCCGCGGGGGACTTTACCGGTGACGATTCGGGCACACAGAGAACCCAGCGCGACTTCTGGACCGATGCACGGCTGTATATGAGATCGCAGACTTCGATGACATCCGACTTGTTTTCCTGGATCCAATCATAGCCCGTAAGCCCGCAATCGAAGAACCCGTGCTCCACATATCGGCTCACTTCCTGGGCACGGATGAACCGGCCATCGAGTTCCGGATCGTCTATCGACGGCTTGTAGGATCGGGAACTCGTCGTGATTTTCCAGCCTGCTTTTGCAAACAGATTCTTTGTGGACTCCTCCAGGCTGCCCTTCGGCAGGCCCAGCATCAATAATGGTGGACGGGCGGACATCGCGCCAGAGCAAGGAACGCCAATTTTGTGCGCAAGTCTAATCGTTGTGCAACTTTCTCCCGCGCCCGCTGTCCGCCCCGCCCATCGAATCCGTGCTGCTTTGTCGAAAGAATCGAATTGTAAAAACCATCCGGACTGCCAAGGTCTGGATTCTGGCAAATTCCGCTTCCAAATACCTCCGTCACCCTAGCCCGTTTTTCTCCTTTCCCTGAAATCATGCGTGCAGAACCGAAACCCCTGATTCTTGTCGTCGAGGACGAAGATGAGCTGGCGAAACTGATTTGCCTCCACCTTGAGGAGGCCGGAATGCTGACCCAGGTTTGCAACCGCGCCCAGCACGCCGCGCGCTTCCTGAAGAAGAATTTTGCCAACCTGATGCTTCTGGACGTCAATTTGCCCGATCAATCCGGATTCGCTTTGATGGAGGAGCTCCGCGCTGCGGACATCGTTGTCCCCACCATTTTCCTCACAGGCAACACGCTTGAGGTAAACAAGGTCAAGGGGCTCGATCTTGGCGGCGACGACTATGTCACCAAACCCTTTGGCTATGCCGAACTGGTCGCACGAATTCGCGCGGTGCTCCGGAGGGCGGAATCAAAGGCCGATCTCAACGTCACCAAGAACGTCAAGGTCAGCGATGAACCGTTCGAGTTTGCGGGAGCACAGGTGACGCCTGTCCGATTGGAAATTTCGTTCCCAGACGGCCATGTGCAAAAGCTAGGTCGCAAGGAACTGGGCATCCTTGCCTACCTTTCCGCCAATCGCGGCGTCGTGATCACACGCAAGGCGCTGATTCATTCGGTTTGGGGCATCCACGCGGACATTCGCAGTCGCTCGCTCGACCAGTACATCGTCAAGGTCCGAGACCTTTTTCTGGAGCACGGAATCAAGCTGGACATGTTCCGCACGGTACACGGCGTCGGCTACATCTTCGATCCGGAAGGAGTGTCACGCGAAGGCATGGCTGAAGAGACGCCCGCAGGAGCCTGACCCCTCGCACAGTCGAGTCGCCGAAATTCAGAAGAGTTCCCGCTGCGTGTAGCGCTTCTGTGCCTCGGCGAGGCAGTTCTTCATTTCGAGCTCACCCAGAAGGCGATACAGCTCCGACACGTCGGGCTCGGCTCGCACCGCAGGCCGCGTGGGCAGCGTCAAATTCAGTGTGGTAAGCTGTCGATTCAGCCGGAGCGCGTCCGCCCTCGTAGCAACCGCCGTCTGAAATCTTTCCGGCTTCAACTCCGAGGCCGCGGCAATAACACCGTCAAGAGATCCGAACTGCTGCAGCCATTTCGCCGCCGTCTTCGGACCTACTCCCTCAAGCCCCGGAATATTGTCGGACGCATCGCCCACGAGCGCCAGGTAGTCAGCAATCTGTGCCGGCGGCACCCCGAATTTTTCGATAACACCAGCGGCCGTCAGCAAACGCCATCCGAGTTTCGGATTCGCAGACGGTGGGGGCAGCATGATCTGAACACGATCATCCACGATCTGGGCAAAATCCTTGTCGGAACTTACAATCAGGACATCGTGCCCCGCCCGTCCCAATGCCACCGCCTGGGAGGCGAGCAGGTCGTCACTCTCCACGCCCTCCTGTTCAACCCCCACCAGCCCCATCGCCTTCGTAAGTGACCGCACGTACGGCAACTGCCGCTCAAGCGCCTCCGGCATCTCCTCGCGCTGGGCCTTGTATTCCGGAAGCAGCGCCAGGCGATCCTGCGATCCGCCAAGGTCGAAGAACGCCACAACTCCATCAGGTCGTTCCTGATCCTCCAGTTTCCACACGGACTTCACCCATCCATGCAGCGCATTCGTGGGAAAGCCATCCGCGCGGGTGAGCTCCGGAATCGCGAAAAAGCAGCGGTAGGCGAGATTGAATCCGTCGATAAGAAGCCACTTGGCCATGCACCAGCGAAACGCCCCGGCGCGTCCTGCGCCAGCGCAGAATGATCACTTCGCTACCGCACGTGACATCGATTTCTCGGGGGTCACGATCGTAGGGTTCTGGAAGAGCGAACTTGGAGGAACACTTCCGACGGTCTGCTTTTTCGGAGAGCCCCCTGGGCTGACAAGATTGGCCGTGACAAAGATCAGCAGATTGCGCTTCTGCGAACTCTCTCCTTTCGAACGAAACGCTCGCCCAAAAAGAGGAATGTCCCCAAGCACAGGCACCTTGTCATGAACCTTCTTTACCTCTTCTCGGGTGAGCCCTCCCATCACGAGCGTGGCACCGTCCCACAGGGTTACCTTGGTACTTACCTCCCTCACTGAGAAGACAGGCTGATAAAAACCGGGCGGCACCGTCACCGTGCGTCCGCCCGACACCGCCACGCTCGGCCCACCGTACTCCACAAAGCCCTCGAACTCCGTCACCTTGGGAGCAAGGTCCAGGCTGATCGAATAATCGTCTTCCTCCACCGTCGGGGTCACTCTCAGCTCAACGCCAACATTCCTTGTTGTGAAATCCTGCGGTGTTCCTGCGGTGATCGTCACCCCGGCGGCGCCTCCGCCCAGACCATCTGCAGCCGTGCGTCCGGTGCCTACCTGGCTCTGAATCTCCCCATAACTCTGGGGAAACCGGAGTTCCTGCGCCACCGTGATCGTTGCGGCATTGCCGGACAATACCGTGACCCGAGGAGCACTGAGAAGGTCGCTACCCGACTTTTGTGCAAGCAATCGGACGATCGCATTGACGTTGAAGTCACCCACAATGCCCGAAATCGCCGCAAGGTTTGCGGCCTCACCTGCCAGTGCCACCGCACCCGGCAGTCGTGGAGCTGCTGTGCTGGCAACCGCCTGACTGTCGATTACAATGGAATTTCCGTTGGCAGATCCGCTGAACGCCGCGCTCAGCGTCCGGTTTACGCGATCCGTCGTGTAGGACTGGGACGAATCGTAGACGGTCTTGCCAGAGATCGGATCCGTGCGCGGATGAGCCTGACGCCCGATGTTCCAGGTGACTCCCATTTCATCGAGCGCACCCTGCTGCACCTCCATGAACTTGGCCTCGATCTCAACCTGACGGACGTCGTTGTAGCGATTGAGAATATTACGGATGCGTTCCAGATTGCGCGGCGTCTGGGTCACGATCATCGCGGATCCGTCATAGGCAAGGCTTGCCCCCGGAGTGGAATCGAAAACCACGCCCGCGGATTGCAGGAAGGCTCGCAAAGCCCCCGCCTCGCCTCCGCCGGCGGCAAGACTCGCCGCAGCTGCGACGGTCGAACCGGCAAGCTCACTTCCCTTGGATCCGAATGCATCCGTCGCGGCGCCTGCAGTGGGTGAATGGCTTCCCCCGATTCCGGTCATGCGTATCACGGTGGATCGCGCGATCGGAAAGAAAGCCGTATCGAGCGAGGACGTCTCTCCGCCAGGGCGAATCACGACAGCATCCTGCTGCACCTCGTACTGGTAGCCCACGGAATCAGTCACAAAATCCAGCACGCGCTTCAACGACAGGTTGCGCAGGCTCAGTGTCACCACGGGATTCCGGTCCGACGGATCCAGAAGCACGACATTCACGCCCTTGGGTCCTTCAGTTGACGAATCAAACTCCTCCGCGAGCGTGCTCAGGCTCTGGGCAACCCGCAGCAGTTCGACCCGGTTGAAACTGACGCCCGGAATCTGGATCGACGCCAGTTTCTGCGCAAGGGGAAGCGACTGGCCGCTCACCGTGCGACTTTGGGGCGATCGCTCCTCAAAAACGGCGGGCCTTTGCCACGCCTTTGTGACGTCCTCGACCATCGAGGAGCGCATGCGCTCGCGCGAGCGGGCATCGGAGGCGGCACGTTCTGCGGCAATTCGTTCCAGCAACGCCCAAGCCTCGCGGTGATCCGGATCGCCACGGACCACGCCCAGCAACGTTTCCTCCGCCAACGCGGAGTCACCCGCCAGGTACTGAGCTCTGCCCTTGCTGAAGAGCCGAGGAATATCCGACGCCACGACGCCTCGCGAGGCGGATTCAGCGTCCGCAGGCATCGCTGTCGGTACGCTCACTCCGCGAGCTTCAAGGTCTCCCGTCCGGCTGCTCATCTGGGGTTGGCTGCAGAAGCCCGCCGGCAAGCAGAAGCCACTCATGCCAATGGCGACTGCGACACATTGAACACAAAATCCAAATGTTCGAAATGCAGACATGGTAAGGATCATTGCACGGAGGACTGCTCGCCGGGACTCGACACACGTTCGCCAGGCCGCAGGCGCACCAAACCGGATTGCGCGATCGTGACTGCAGGATCGCCCAAGGATTCAATCACCGGGACATGAAACCACCTCGCATCCGAGGCACTTCCATCAATCTGTTCCCTTATGACCTCCACGGATCCATCCTCCGTCCTCAGTTCTGCGATTCTGAATCTCGCCGCACCAACGGAAACTGATGAATGTAGCAAGGCGCTGCCTGTCTCCGCGGCTTCGGTCGAGCAGTAATGTATCCAAGGACTTCCTACAAACAGCCTTTCCTGTGTGCTGAGTGTCACCCTATCGCCCGTCAAAGCATTTCTGACACGTGCTTCCGCAACTTCCAGCGGGCATGAGCTTTCATCGGGATCGCCGAACATCTTGCGCAAAACCATCAGCTCCTCGACAACATGGGCCATTCCGCCAAGGGCCGAGCCCTTGCGGGCGACCAGGATGTCTCCATCCGATGCATTCTCAAAGATGCCGAAAGGCTCCCCCTCCCGGGTCAGCCCATAGCCTACGAGCTGAACCGGGAAGGGCTGGCGCACAATTGCCATGACCTCGATTCCAAATCCAGGTTCGGATGGTTCTTCGCGTTCGGAAACTGGCTCATTCTTTTCAGGCGATGTGAGGCTCCACGAACCGTTCTCATGCAGATGCCATAGCTGCGGTGGTGCGAACACCTCAAAGCACCAGCCCACTCCTCTCTCCTGATCCTTTGGCTCGGTCCAGACTGCGGATGATGCTGTTGCCATATTCTCCGGCAGCTTCATCTCGTCCGAAGCCGCGGCCTCCTTTGATGGGACAAAGCGCAATGCCTCCTTCAGGTTGAGGGGATGCATTTCAAGCCAGACATGCTCAGAGAGCACAAGCCCCATGCCCAGGGCGGACCATGCTACGACCTTCAATCGCGCTCTCATTCCAACACCTCACCTTGGATCGGGGATGAATTCGTGCCTCCATCATGTATCCACTCCGCTGTGACAACAAATCGCGCATCAGCGGGCGTCAACCTGCCCAGTTCTCCAAGGGAGGCAGCCCGTCCTATGGGTCGCACATGCGCATCAGCTTCCATTCCCGTCACTCCGAGGGCATGAGCCTCGACCGCGATGACACACCAGGGCGTGTCGCATCCGGCGAGATGATTCAGGAATCGCCGAAGACTCGCGGTGCTTCCATGAAAGACCACCCGGAATGCGAGGCTCTTCAGACCCAGTTTTTGTGCGACGGCTGTCCCGGTGTCGGAGGTGAAGTAGTCTGCTGCATCCCCGCCAATCTCCTGTCCAGTGGGCACCGGCGCCGCTCGCCCCGTCTTCCCTGCCTTCGGCGCCGGTCGTTCCCGTCGCACGGATTCAATACGTCGGGGTCTCGCCGCAACAAGCACAGTGACGAGTTCCTCTATTGCGGTACTCTGGAGCACGAGATGAGGGATCAGGTCAGCTGTCGGAGCGACACTGGCATGGGAGGCAAATCCGAATCTCATGCCTGATGGAATCTCGATATCCTCGGCGAGGCAGAGTTCCGTGAGGCCGTCGGCAAACCGCGCGAGATCAAAATACGCTTCGGCACGCTCTGACGTGCCTGTCGATGCCGCTCCCACATGGAGTCGCGCAGCGCGCCCAAGCACTCCGGACCGGGTTTCCTCCAATGACTTCATCGCCGCTGCACGCGCCGCTTCGCTTCGTTCTAGCCCCGCGGACGATGGCTGTGGCTGCAGTGATTGCAGCCCACGCAGCTCCCTGATGGCGGCCTCCATTCTTTCGCGTGACCGGACGCCCTCGGCTCGGAAATGCATGACAACAAAGCCTTCTATCACGAGGGCAGACAGACAGCCGGCCAAAAGGATTCCGGCGCGCAGGAAAACAAGGCTCGGATGTCTCATGCGCGCGACCTCATCAGAGCCTTTCGCTCCGGTTCATCCTGAGCACGACTTCAAATCCAAGGATCCCCTCGCGGCTTCGATCAAAGCGCTCCTGTTCAAATGCGGCAACGAACGGCGACGTGGATATCCCCTCAAGAAAGGATCGTACCCTCATTTCAGCGCTGGACTGTGATGCTTCCGACGGCTGCTCAAGCACCCGCCCCGACATCACCATGCGCGCGCCGATGGAGGGCGAAGGCATGCCGGCACCCGTGAGCGGTTGAAGGCGGTCGAGCCACATGTCTCCCGCGCTGCTCAGCCGCGCCTGGAGTTCCGCGAGAAATCGCACCCAATTGCCGCGCGCTGTAGAAAAACTCCGCCACCGTGCGATCTCAGCTCGCGCCTCTTCAATCGCCTTCAGATTCGTTGCGATGCGCGCGCGATTTCGATCAAGAGCATGAACCTCATCCTCGATTTCACCCGCGCGCCGCCCCACCGCCACCGCCGCGTTACGAAACGAAATCATCGGCGGCACAAACGCCACCGCAGCCATGGCAGCGATTCCCAACATCAAGGGCTGTCGGCGGGAAATCGCAGCCGCACGTGTCATGGAGATTCCCAGCAGATTCAATCCACCCGGAGTCTCGAACAGCATGATCCTGGCGATAGCCGCGAGTTCTCCACATCTGCCGGCATCAATTCCACGCGGCACCGGTACGGATTCGCTCCTCTCAAACATCGCCGCCGGATCGAGATTTCGGATCTCGACCCTGAGTTTCCGCGAAAGTGCGGCGCAGAGTTCCGGCACAAAGGCTCCTCCGCCCAGCAGGCAAATCTCAATCGGAGGCACAACACCCGCCGGCTGGCGTTGATTTACGATTGCACGCGTCAATTCAAGCTGAAGTCGGTTCGCGAAGATTTCACGACTTCGGCGAAAGGCTTCTCCGATTTCATCCAAGCCGGACGACTCCTCACGGGTACTCTCCGATCGCTCGGACATCGGCGACTCACTCACCTTCGCGGCATCGTCCTGACACAGGCTGCGTTTCAGTCGCTCCGCATCGACGATCGAGAGCGACAATTCATCCGCGAGGATTCGTGTAAGGGTGTTTCCTCCAACCGGGAGAACGCGCAAGGCCCTCCGTCCGTTCTCCACATGCAGAAACCGCGTGGACGTCGCGCCGATCTGCGCAAGCGCCAGGGTACTTCCCTCCTTTACGCACCCCTGCAGCAGGGTGTGCAGCGCGGCCACCTGAGGGATAACAGCATCAACGACAAATCCCGCGCTCTCGATCAGGTTTGTACAGCGATTGATCTCCGCCCGATCAATCGAAGCCATAGCCCACTCATTCTTACCCTTTGATGTACCGGACGGCACATAGACGCGGGCGCATTCTTCCGCGCCCTTGCTCAGAGCCTGTCTACCCTCAAATTCCAGCGATCGCCACGTGTTGGCGCGGTCAAGCATCGCCACAGAAAGGGGCGTCACGCTCACCGGTGGACTCGGCAGGCTCAGCACGACCCGCCGCGTTCCGCCGAGACAACGCCTGATGCGCTGCCAGATCGCTGCTTCCGCGTCGATGCGCGCCTGCGGATCAATTCCCATGCTGGGCAAGAGCTCTTCACAGGCCCACCCCTCAAGTCTAAACGTCGATTTCCGGGTCCGCGAAAACACAGATCCTGCAAAGTGGCTCGCCCCCCAATCGAGAATCGTCACGCTGTCCGGTGTCATGTTCGCACGCTATCGCAACCTCATGGCGATTCAAGCCAATAACGCCATAAAAATGCGATTTATAAATTAACCGATGATGATGAGCCCATTGCCAACGCTTCCCTATAAAATCGCGGTCCTTGTTTTTATCGAAAACTCCCACGGAGAACACTTGCTGCTCCTTCGAGCCAAACCGCCCAATCTCGGCTCATGGAGCCCCATCGGCGGAAAGCTCGAGGTCACGACCGGCGAGTCGCCGTTCGAATGCGCGGTCCGCGAAACGGAAGAGGAAGTCGGTTTTCAAATCACCACCGCCGACCTGCATCTCTTCGCCATGATTGCGGAAAAGGCCTATGAGGGACAATCCCACTGGCTGCTCTTCCTTTTCCGCTGTCGGCGAACATTCGACGTCCTTCCGGCGGAAATGGAGGAGGGCCGATTCGCTTTCTTCAGTCGGAGTGCAATCAATACGCTTCCCATCCCCGAGACGGATCGCATCGCCCTCTGGCCGGTCTACGACCGCTACCGCGATCGATTTGTCGCCCTGCGCGCTGACTGCGCACCGGGCAGGGATCTGCAACTGACGACGGAGCAGATCTGCTGAGCTAAGCGGTAAAAATCACGGACCGAGTCGCTTGACGTATCTGCGACTCTCTCCCTGTCTGTCTGCAGGCGTCTCTCTCCTCGCCCTTTGCCGACAAACCCACGGCCCGCTCCGCTATTTTCCAAATTCCCATGCCACTGGTCACTGCAGACACCCTCAAGCCAAGTTATGATGCGATTGTAGTCGGTTCGGGTGCGGGAGGAGGTCAAACGGCCTACACACTCACGCTTGAGGGCATGAAAGTGCTGATGCTCGAGGCGGGGCGCAACTATGTGCCCGAGAAGGAAACCGCGATGTTCCAGACGAATCGCGACGCCCCGCTTCGCGGTGCTTCCACGCCTGACAAGTATTTCGGATTTCATGATGCCACGGTCGACGGCGGATGGCAGGTCCCCGGGGAGCCCTACACCCAGGCATCAACCGATCCGAGCCAGGAGTTCACATGGTGGCGTGCGCGCATGCTCGGGGGGCGGACGAATCACTGGGGACGGCTGTCGTTTCGTAACGGTCCCTATGACTTCAAGCCGAAATCACGCGATGGACTCGGTTTCGACTGGCCGATCAGCTACGAAGATCTCGCCCCCTACTATGACAAGGTGGAGATGCTGATCGGCGTCTACGGCAACAACGATGGGCTTGAGAACACTCCGGATTCCTCGCCCGGTGTCCTGCTGCCGCCGCCCAAACCGCGCATTTACGAACTGCTCATGCAAAACCGGGCAAAACGCCTCGGCATACCGGTTGTCGCCGCCCATCGCGCCGTGCTCACGCAGCGTCTCGATTATGAACATCTGCCCGCAAAGCTGCACCCCGGCAATCTGTTCGCCCAGCGGATCGTGAATGAGGCAATGCAGACCCGCGCGGCCTGTTTCTGGGCCACACCCTGCGGGCGCGGGTGTTCGATCCGTGCGAACTATCAATCGACAACCGTCCATCTGCCGCCCGCCATGGCCTCGGGCAATCTCGATCTTCTGACCGATGCAATGGCTCGTGAGGTCACGATGAACAAGCACGGCCGGGCCACCGGCATCACATTCATCGACCGCAGGACGGGCCGCGAGAGGCATGCTGCGGCGCGGATCGTCATCCTTGCCGCAAGCGCCTGCGAATCCGTCCGTATCCTCCTGAACTCAAAAAACGCGCAGTTCCCCAACGGAGTGGCCAATTCCAGCGGCCTTGTCGGCAAGTACCTCATGGACACGGTTGGCGCAAAACTGTCCGCGCAGATTCCGCTCCTCGAAAACCTGCCTCCCTTGAATGAGGACGGCGCAGGCGGAATCCACGTCTATGCGCCGTGGTGGCTCTACAAGGAACAGCTTGCGGGCAAGCTCGGCTTCGCGCGCGGGTACCACATCGAATACGGCGGCGGACGGGGACTTCCCGGCACCGGCACCGGGTCGGGACTGGAATGGCTCACAGGGGGAAGCTACGGTCGCAAGTTCAAGGAGGACGTGCGAAGGTACTACGGATCGTTTGTCGGTTTTTCGGGACGCGGCGAAATGATTCCCAACGAAAAATCATTCTGCGAAATTGATCCCGACAGAAAGGACAAGTGGGGGATTCCCGTGCTCCGCTTCCACTGGCAGTGGTCCGAACACGAAACGCGACAAGCCGCACACATGGTGAAGACTTTTGCCGAAATCATCCGGGAGATGGGCGGTCGCATCAACGGACCGGTCGAAACGGATGGGGCCAAGGCCATCATGCCAGGGGGGTTCATCATCCACGAGGTGGGCGGTGCCATCATGGGTGAAAATCCCTCGAAGTCCGTCACAAACCAATGGTGCCAGACTCATGATGTGAAAAACCTCTTCCTCACCGACGGCGCGCCGTTCCCCTCCAACGCAGACAAGAATCCCACACAGACCATCATGGCCCTGGCCTGGCGCACCTCTGACTACATCGTTTCAGAAGCAAGGAAGCAGAACCTATGAACGCCTCCGACTCCTCTACCGGCGCCGGCTTCAGCCGCCGGATCGAACGCCGCGCCGCGATCAAGTGGATGATGACCGCCGCGGCCAGCTTGCCGTTCGCCCAGCTTCGGCTTCGCGGCGAATCCTCTGTCACGATCAATGCCAAGGGCTACGGTACCGACGCCGATCTGACCCGATCCTACAACCCGGGCGACTTCTGGCCCCTTACCCTCACCGATGCGCAGCGTCGCACAACAGCCGCGCTGTGCGACACCATCATTCCCGCAGATGGAAAATCTCCCTCCGCCTCCGCGGTCGGTGTGGTCGACTTCATCGACGAATGGATAAGTGCACCCTATCCCCAACAGCAGGAGCATCGTCCTATCATCCTTGATGGACTTGCCTGGATCGATCGTGAGGCGGGATCCCGGTTCCGGAAGGGATTTGCCGACCTTTCCGAAAATCAGCGCAACGCGATCTGCGACGACATTTGTCTCAAGTCTGCCGCAAGACCCGCATTCGCCAAGGCCGCTGCTTTCTTTGCCCTGTTCCGGAATCTCACCGCGGGAGGTTTTTACACCACCCCCGAGGGCACGAAGGATCTCAATTACATCGGCAACGTTCCGCTCGCCACATTTGACGGTCCTCCGCCGGAGCTCATCCGACAGCTTGGACTTGCCTGATTTTCCAACCCGCTGACCGCGGGAAACCCCACGACCGGTCGGCTTTCGGCTGGCCCACTTCCCGCGCGCTGGATCCCTTCTGCGGACAGTAGGATGCAACAGGATCGCCGACATTCGTATTGAATCATATCGGGTCACGATATTAAATCGACCTCTTATGTCCGCGTCTTCGATCGCGTCAGAATCCACCGCTCAGCACGTCACCGATCGCCTGTCGGATTTCAGCACGAACCGCCGCGTACTTCTGCTCTGCGCGCTTTCCGTGCCCATTGGAATCATCGGAGCCTTTGTCGCCAAGGTACTCCTGTGGTTGATAGCGGTCTTCACGAATGCGGCGTTCTTTCTCCGCTTTTCCAGCGAACCGGTGACACTCGAAGGGCATCACTTCGGAGTGTGGGGAGTCGTGGTCCCCGTCATCGGCGGACTGATCATCGGACTGATGGCGCGCTATGGCTCCGAGAAGATTCGCGGACATGGAATCCCCGAAGCGCTGGAAGCCATCCTTCTCGGCCGCAGCCTGATCAATCCGAAGGTTGCCGTACTCAAGCCTGTCTCGTCGGCGGTATCGATCGGCACGGGAGGACCATTCGGTGCGGAGGGGCCCATCATCATGACGGGCGGGGCGTTCGGATCGATGTTTGCCCAGCTCTTCCACTTGACCGCGGCGGAACGAAAAACCCTGCTCGTCGCGGGCGCTGCGGCCGGTATGGCAGCGGTGTTCTCCACTCCCATCGCTGCCGTTCTGCTCGCAGTGGAGCTGCTTCTCTTTGAATGGAAACCGCGAAGCTTTATACCCGTGGCCGTTGCTGCCGCGGTTGCTTCCGTCGTGCGCGTGCCACTTCTCGGAGCGGGACCAATCTTTCCGGTTGTCCCGCATGACTCTCTCGGCGCCGAAGCGCTCGGCCTGGCATTGGTCGTGGGTATTGGCGCCGGGCTCCTGTCCGGAGGGCTCACCGCTCTGGTCTATTTCTGGGAGGATTTGTTTGCACGTCTGCCCCTCCACTGGATGTGGTGGCCCGCTCTCGGCGGCCTCGCCATTGGTCTGGGCGGTCTGATCGACCCACGGGTGCTCGGCGTCGGCTACGAAACGATCCATGGGCTCATGAAGGGCGAACTTCTGGCCGGAGCCCTTATCAGCCTGCTTGTCGCCAAGAGCCTCGTCTGGGCCATCGCCCTAGGTTCGGGAACCTCGGGCGGTGTGCTCGCTCCCCTGCTCATGATGGGCGGATCGCTGGGTGCAATGGTCGGCCTCGTCACGCACGTGGGCGACCCGGGCCTGTGGGCCATGGTGGGCATGGCCGCCATCATGGGCGGTACAATGCGCTCCCCGCTCACAGGCATGATCTTTGTCCTCGAGCTGACCCATGATCTCAACAGCCTGCCCGCTCTGATGATCGGCAGCGTGGCCGCGCTGTGCGTCACCGTTCTGCTCCTCCGCCGCTCAATCCTCACCGAAAAACTTGCGCGCAGAGGCCAGCACATCGCCCGCGAATACAGCGTAGACGTCTTTGAACTCATGCGCGTCAGCGATGTCATGGACCGCAAGCCGCCCGTTGTATCTGCCGACACAACAGTCGCCTCGCTCGCAGACCGCATCGCTCGCGGCGATCCCGCGGTCGCCACGCGTCAAGGAACACTCATCGTCGATGCAGTTGGATCACTCGCCGGAATTGTCACTCGAAGCGACCTGATGAAAGCCATCCAGGCCGGGACGGCGGCCAATACGACCGTGCTTGAAGCAAGCAGCAAAGACCTCGCTGTCACATACGCCGACGTCACGCTGCAGGACGCAATCGCATTGATGCTCAAACGTGGCATAGGTCGCCTTCCCGTGGTGGATCGCGATCACCCCACCCGCCTCGTCGGCTATCTTGGGCGGGCGGACATCCTCGCCGCCAGGCTTCGTCGTCAACAGGAGGAGGAGCGACGCGAACGCGGCCCGATCCTTGGCGGCGGCAGGTAGAGCGCGCCAACCCGAATAAATTTTGCCGTGCAATGCTTCCGCCAGAATCGCGACCTTGTCAGGACAGTCGCCGGGAGCTTTGCTGGTGCATGATCCCAATTCCCCTCGCCGCCTCCCTCCGGCTGCTCGTCGCGGTCGGAACCCTTTGCGCAGGCTCTTCGCTCTTTGCAGCCAACACCGACCGCCATGTGGTGTTGATCTCCATCGATGGATTCCCCGCCTACTTGTGGCATGATGCAACGATCCCCCTGCCCAACCTGCGCAAACTCGCGGCCTCGGGAGTAGCGGCCAAGGCGATGTCAACGGTCAACCCCACCATCACTTGGCCGAATCACACCACTCTTGTAACCGGAGTGACTCCCCGGCGTCATGGCGTCCTCTACAACGCCTGGGTAGGCCGTGGCGGACCAGGCCAGCCGATCAAGCGCGACCAATGGGTTGATCGCGACAAGTTGGTCCGCGTGCCGACCGTCTACGATGCCGCTCATGCCGCCGGGCTCACGACTGCCGAGTCGGATTGGGTGGCCATCACACGAGCCCCTACCGTCAACTGGAGTTTCGCCGAACTCCCCGACCGGGACAATCCGCTGGTCCGGGAAATGGTTGCTGCCGGAATCGCAAAACCGGACGAGATCGCGGCTGCCGCGAGCGGAAAACGCAACATAGTGTGGCGCGACGAGATGTGGCTGCGCGCAGCCACCTTCGCCTTTGAGCGTCATCACCCCAATTTGCTGCTGCTGCATTTCCTGAACACCGATTCATCGCATCACCGTTACGGCCCCGGCACACTTGCCGGCACGTCTGCCTTGGCTCTCGCCGACCGCCTCGTCGGGGAAATGCTGCGCTCGATCGACGCGAGCGGTCTCCGTGAAAAGACGACCGTGATGATCGTAAGCGACCACGGCTTCAAGAAGGTCAGCCAGTACGTCTATCCCAATGTCATCCTGAGAAAGGCTGGCTTCCTCAAGACGGCTGGGGCACGTGTTGTGAGTTGCGATGCCTATGCCGGCACCCAGGGCGGGATGGCATTCGTCTATGTCACCGATCCCTCCCGGCGGGAGGCAATGCTACCGGCACTCATGGAGCTGTTCCAAAATTCAGAGGGAGTCGATCGCGTGATCGACGGCACGCAGGGGCCATCGCTCGACATGCCGCTGCCATCGGAGAATGAGGCAATGGGTGACATCATTCTTTTCGCAAAGCCGGGTTTCGCGATGAGCGGAGGCGCAACCGGTGAACACAGCGTGGGGCCGACCACCGACTACAGCGGCACCCACGGATTTCTCTCCTCTGATCCGGAACTGGACGCCATTTTCATTGCGGCAGGAGCCGGCATCAAACGCGGAATCGAAGTCGATCGTGTCAGCAATCTCGATGTTGCCCCGACCATCGCCCATCTCCTCGACGTGCCCCTTCCCACCGCGGACGGCAAGGTCATGAGGGAAATTCTCGAGTAGCACTCCAATCCGAAGCATCGGCTGCAGCCACTGCCTCCCGCTCCATCGGTCGAGGCAACGCTGAACCGGATCCGCTCTTTATCCATCTGGAGTTGATTTTCCCGCACTTGTGTCGTGAGCCATCGGTCATCACGCTCCTGTCTTCGTTATTGCCTCCCATGCCCATCCCGCCCCTTTCCCGTCGTGATTTTCTCGCGATGTCTGCCTCACTGCTGGGTGCCGCCGTCGCCGCCAAGGCAGGCACGTCCGACTCGGAGCCCATCATCGACATTCATCAGCACGTTCCGTACAGCGGGCGCACGGCAAAACAACTGCTCGCGCATCAGAAGGCGATGGGCATCACATTCACGATTCTCCTTCCCGCCGGTTCCCGGTTCGGCCTGGCGGCGGGCGTCAATCCGTATCCCGACACGAAAGCCCTCGCGGAAGAGTATCCTGATCGCTTCCGCTGGTTTGCCAATGAAGTGAGTGATCAGCCCGACGCAATTGCCGTGATGCGTCGCCAACTGGAAGCGGGCGCAATCGGCATCGGCGAGCAAAAGTTTGATGTCGATTGCGACTCCTCAGCGATCGAGCGCGTAGCGGCGCTCGCCCGTGAATTCGATGTCCCGGTGCTCCTCCATTTCCAGCAGGGGGCCTACAATCACCATCTGGAGCGTTTTCATCACATTCTCGAAAAGTTTCCGTCCGTGAATTTCATCGGACACGCACAGACATTCTGGGGCAACATCTCCAAGGACTACGATGAGTCCGTGCTCTATCCGAAGGGACCGGTCAAGCCGGGTGGACTCACGGACCGCCTGCTCGCTAACTATCCCAATATGTTTGCCGACCTGTCCGCAGGCTCCGGATACCAGGCCTTCGTTCGCGACGAGGATCACGCGCGGGCCTTTTTCGCGCGACACCAGGACAAGCTGCTGTACGGGAGTGACTGTTCGGATCCCGTGGGGCGCGGCCCTGCATGCTCGGGCTCTCTCCAGATTCTTTCCGTGAAGCGGTTTTCTCCGGACAAGAAGGCCGAACGCAAGATCCTTTACGGAAACGCCCGGCGCGTGCTGAAGCTGACGAATCTTCCGGCCTGACCGGCCTATCGTTTCTTGCCCTTCCCGCCGGCCGCGGGAGCCTTTCCACCCTCGACAGGATGCGGGTGCACCGCCCTCACCAGCGCCTGCATCTCGGCGAGGGTTGCTGCATAGGAAGGATTGCCTGCCAGATTGTTCATCTCACCGGGATCTGCACGAAGGTCGTACAACTCCCGTCCCGCGGCGCCGCGATTCCACTCCATGTAGCTCCACCGTTCCGTCCGAACACTGTATCCAGGACCTCCCAGACGCTGCACCTGGGTGTAAGCCGGATGATCCCATCGCGCTTCCGGATTTTCCAGAAGCGGGCGCAAACTTCTCCCCTCCACGGCAGGTGGAACCTTGATTCCCGCGAGATCCGCAATCGTGGGGTACATGTCGAGCAATTCAACGGTTCGAGGCGATGGCTTGCCGGGACGCCTCGGCTTGGGTGGAACAATGATCAGTGGCACTCGCGCAGAGTTCTCGTAGAGGCTCTGCTTCATAAAAAGGCCGTGATCACCCATATGGTACCCATGGTCGCTCCAGAAAACCACGATGGTATTGTCCCGAAGTTTCAGGCGATCCAACGCATCCATCACCCTGCCTACCTGGGCATCGACGAAGGAAAGCGTCGCATAGTATGCACGCACGGTTTCGCGTGCCTGCTCCGACGTCGCACCGAGCATCGGCCAGGGCTGGTTTGACGCAAGCGCTGCAGCAGGAACCGTGTCGTGGTAATCCACCGGGACAACCGGCAGCTTGATTTTATCAAGCGGATACAGGTCGAAATACTTTGCCGGAACGATATAGGGGCAGTGGGGCTTGTAGAAACCCACTGCCAGGAAAAAGGGCCGGTCCTTGTTCTCTTCGAGCAGCCGAATGGCCTCCGTCGCCACCTTGCCATCGGTGTAGTCCTCATCCTTCCCATCCCTGTCGGCGTACATCGAAAGCGATGATCCCAGGCCGCGTTTCGGAGTGTAATTGATCACACGCGATTCAAGCGTCTTGTCCCGGCCGCTGGGATTCACGACCTTGTCCCAGGATGCGGGATCATCAAGCCCGCTGGTTCCGATCTCCCCGGGATTTCCGTAGTGGTAGATCTTTCCGACACGCGCGGCAAAATAGCCGTGCTTCATAAAGAGCTGCGGCAGCGTCACGACGTCCGGCAGCCCTTGGCGGAAATGATAACGAAGGTCGAACACGCGCGTCACATCGGGCCGCAATCCCGTCATGACGGACGAGCGGCTCGGCGAACAGAGAGGAAACTGGCAATAGGCACGGTCAAACCGCACGCCTTCCGCGGCCAATCGATCAATGCTGGGCGACTTCACCAGCGGGTGCCCATAGGTACCGAGATCGTTGTTCATGTCGTCGACCGAAATGAACAGCACATTCGGTCGCTGGGCTCCGAACACCGGTGATACGAGACCCGTCGCAGTCAGCAACACAGCGAGGGTGGGCAGCAGAAGTCGTTTCATGATCCAAACGGGAGCAGACATTGGGAGTATTGGCAATTTTCCGTCGATGGTGCCGAAGATACTCAGGGGGCCGTCACGACCAGCGAGGCGTTGGTCCCTCCAAAACCAAAGCTGTTGGCCAGCGCGGCACGGATGGGTTTCCGAACCGCTGCGTTGGCCGCGATCTGGAGTCCCAGCGCGTCAATCGCGGGATCCAATTGGCTGAGATTGATCGTGGGCGGTACTACGCCGTCACGGATCGCAAGCACTGCGGCAAAGGCTCCCATCGCGCCCGCCCCGCCGAGAAGGTGACCCACCATCGACTTTGTTGCGCTGACATGCAGGTGCTGTCTGTTTTCGGCAAACACCGACGCAATCGCCGCCGCCTCCTCTCCATCGCCCCCCGGAGTCGATGTGGCATGGGCAGAAACAAAATCAATATCGGTGGGAACCAGACCCGCCGTCACGAGCGCCCTTCGCATGGATCGCTGCGATCCCTCTGCAGCTTCCGCGAGCGACGACAGGTGGTAGGCATCCGCCGACGCACCGTAGCCGCGGACCTCCGCATAGATCCTTGCGCCGCGCCTGAGAGCCTGGTCTCGCTCCTCAAGCATAAAGACGACCGCACCCTCGGACAGGACGAATCCGTCGCGTCCCGCGTCGTAGGGACGCGACGCCTCCCCCGGAGAATCATTGCGGGTCGACAGGGCCCTCATTTGCGCGAAGGCACCAATCGCAAGCGGAGTCACCGTCGACTCCGCTCCTCCGGCAATCATCGCATCGGCATCGCCCCTCGCGATTGCCGCCGCAGCCTCTCCGAGTGCGTGACCACTTGTCGCGCAAGCCGAGGCGACGGCCATGTTGGGTCCACGGAAATTCAACATCAAGCTCACCTGCCCCGCGAGGAGATTGGGCGCGATCTGGATGATGAAGAACGGCGAGATCTTCCTGAATCCACCCGCCTTGAAGACGTCGTGCATGGCCTCGATCTCAGGAAGCCCACCAATGCCCACACCCAGATTCACACCCATGCGATCCGAATCCAGACCGGCACGATGCGCGTCGAGCCCCGAATCCGCATAGGCCTCCAGCGCGGCAGCGGCACCCAGAAAGGTGAATCGACCGAACTTCTTGAGATCCTTTGGGGTGAAGGGCGACGTCAGCGGTTCCTTGTCCTTGCCGCGCGGATACAACGGCGAGCCCAAGGGAGCCGTGGGATCAAATCCCTTCACCTCTCCCGCAATCCGCACATTGCTTGCGGAGGCGTCAAAGCGTGTGATTGGACCGATGCCCGATCTGCCGCTGACAAGACCATTCCAGGTTTCCACCACATTGAGCCCGAGCGGCGTCACCGCACCGAGCCCCGTCACAACCACACGGCGTCGCACAACGGGAGGAAGAGGAGGAAGGGAGTTTGGATTCATGTTCGGATGTGATGAAGGTGAATGCCTGCGGCATCGCCGCGCAACCCGCGACAAAGCGCCTTCGCGGCGCAGTCGCAAGCCATCGATTTGACAGGAATTGCCGCCTGTTTTCATCAAGCGCCTGCCGACGACTTTGACTTCGCCTCGGCTCCACGTTCCAATCAGCCTCCTGACCGCATGGAATCTCCGTTCGCATCCCTACACGCCTACTGGCGAATGGAGTATATTTCCGCGTCGCGCCCGCCGTCCGTCAAGAAGCCCTTCACCGAATTGCCCGGGCTTGGGGATGACCGCAAGGCACTCATCATCCATCGCTCCGCGCTCTCATACCTGATGCTCAACCGGTTTCCCTACAACCCCGGACATCTTCTTGTCATCCCTTTCCGGGAGGTTGCCGACATCGTAGAACTGAATGCCGACGAGAGTGCGGATCTTTTTGCCACCGCAACGTTCGGAAAAAAAGTGCTCTCCGCAGTGATGTCACCTGACGGATTCAACATCGGTTTCAACCTTGGCCGGACCGCGGGCGGGAGCATCGACCATTTGCACGGACACATCGTCCCGCGCTGGAATGGCGACAACAACTTCATGCCCGTCATCGGCCAGACGCGGGTGCTGCCCGAATCGCTCGAAGCCACGTGGGAAAAACTCTCGGCAGCGGCCTCCCGCCTCGCAGCGTCCCACTGATCCGAATTCATGGCTTCCCAGACGTTCCGTTTTCCCTCCCCACGACACCTGAACCAGCTCTACGCCGGGCGTGAGGAGAACCTGGCAATGGTCGAAAAGGCCCTCGATGTTAAGCTCGTCGCCCGCGACGACTGGTTGAAGGCTGAGGGCTCCGAGGATGCCGTCGCCAAGGTGGACATGCTTTTTGGATTTCTGAACGACGTTCGCACCCACGGGGTCGCCATCCGCACCAATGATTTCACACGCATCGTTGAAACCATCGCCCGCGGCGAGGCCGAGTCCCTCAAGCAGCTCTTCGGTGCGCCGCTCGTCATCGCCACCCAGCGAAAGAGCATAGTGCCAAAAACCCTCGGCCAGAAACTCTACCTGCAGTCGCTGCTGCGCAACCCTGTGGTCTTCGGCATCGGGCCTGCAGGGACCGGCAAGACCTACCTCGCCGTTGCCCATGCGATCAGCCTGCTGCTCAAGAACCAGGTCCAACGCATCATCCTCACCCGCCCAGCGGTCGAAGCCGGCGAGCAACTCGGTTTCCTGCCGGGCGATCTCCGCGAAAAAATCCTGCCCTACCTTCGTCCGCTCTACGACGCGATGCACGACATGCTGGACGCAAAGGATATCCAGTCGCTGACGGAAAAGGGTGTGATCGAAATTGCGCCGCTGGCCTACATGCGCGGCCGCACCCTTTCCCAGTCGTTCATAATTCTCGACGAGGCCCAGAACACCACACCCGAGCAGATGATGATGTTTCTGACGCGGCTGGGTGAGGACTCCCGCATGGTTGTGACGGGCGATATCACCCAAGTCGACCTACCCCGCAGCAAGCAGAGCGGACTCATCGAAGTGGGACGGATCCTGCGGGACATCCCGGGAATCGAGTTCCACTATTTCAACGGATCCGATGTCGTCCGACATCCCCTGGTCATGAAGATCATCGATGCCTATGAGCGTTACAAAAATCCGATTGGCCAAACGGAGGAAAATGGGAGTCAATAAATGCTGGCTTTTGCCGATTTAAGCTATTAGATTGCATCTATGCGTGCGTTGCATGGCTGACATTCCTACTTCTCGTCCTTCGTTCCAGCGATGGCACTCATCAATAAACTAAGGCTTTTGCGCGGTGGCGCTGGGGCGCCCCGTCGCGTCCGAAAAAGCCTGCCGGATTCGGAATTGATCGGGTTCCTTGAGAGCAGCCGGCTCGTTGCGTCGCTGGTCTTCGTGGCCACGGTCGCAGCCATCGTCCTGATCAGCTTTGTCGGTGTCACCACCGCCAACCTCCTGCTCCTGCCCAATCAGCTCGTCAATGTGCGGATTGTCGCCGGGGCCCCCTTCTCGTACGAGAGCACGGAGAAGACGCGCCAGTTGGCGGAGCAGCTTCGCGATCGGACTCCCCCCGTTTACCGCTTGGAATTCGAACCGCTGCGCCAGTTCGAGACAAACCTCCGCGAATTTCTCGCCTCGCTGGAAAGTTTTGAAAAGGAATCGGTCGAAAAGGGCATGCCCAAGACCGACCGCGCCGCGGCGCTCGCGCCTCTGGTCAGCGCCTTCAATCAAAAGGGTCCCTACCGCGTCAGTGTTGACGACGTCATTACCCTGCTCGATGCGAGCGACGCCAAGACGCGGTTCACCATGGTGGAAAACGGTCTTGCGGTGCTTCGAGAGATCTATGCCGAAGGCGTGCACGACGGCTCAGTCCTGCCCGGAGGCAGCGATGGTCGCATCACCGTTTTCAAGATATTAAAGCCTACCGGTGAGGTCGCCCAGCGACCGGTTCAATCGATGGACGAAGCCCACGCCTACCTGCGAATCAACATTGCGGCGGAGGGAATGGGACGCGGTACGGAAGTCGCCCTCTACCGCATCTTCCGAAACGGGCTAACGCCAAACCTCATCTATGACCTCAAGGCCACCAAGAGCCTGCAGGAGGACGCCTTGAAAAACCTGCACCCGGTCGTCGTCAGAATCGAGCGCGGCCAGACTCTCGTCGAGCCGGGCTCACGCGTCACTCCGGAACAGTACGAAATGCTGCAGGCCTACCGGAAGGTCGTGCTGCGCGACCACAATCTCCAGTTGAACGAGGGACTGCAGCTCTTCGGTCGCATCCTGCTCGTGCTCGCGATGGTGCTCGCCAGCGTCATTTATATCCGGCTTGAGGACCGCGAAACGCTCGGCAGCAACACGCGGCTGGCGCTGCTTGCGCTGACCGTGATCGTCAATCTCGCTCTCGTACGCGCCACCTATTCGCTCGGCGGGCTCCCGTTCTTCGTCGACGACTCCACCGCGGCATCGCTGCTGCCTCTCGTGGCTCCCGCGGCGCTCGCACCGCTGATCGTGGCGATCCTCCTGAATACGGGCTCCGCCATCTTCATGGCGCTGCTCATTTCGATCTTCACAAGTGTCATCTATGGCAACCGGCTTGATCTGCTGGTGCTGACGTTTTTGTCCTCGATGGTCGCCATATTTGCCTCGCGCTCCAGCCGCAAGCGCGGGCGCGTCGTCCGCGCCGGCCTGCTGGGCGGAATGACCGTGGCCGGATTTGCCCTCCTCTTCGGAATCGTCGATCAACTGCCGGTCCGCGCGGTCCTCCAGCAGATGGGGGCCGGGTTGATCACCGGTCTTCTCACAGGCATCGTCGTCGTGGGCCTTCTTCCCGTGCTTGAAGGTCTCTTCCGACGCACCACGGACATTACGCTTCTGGAGCTCACGGACTTCAATCACCCGCTCCTGCGCAGGATGCAGTTGGAGGCGCCCGGTTCCTACCACCATTCCCTCGTCGTCGCCCAGCTTGCGGAAAACGCCGCCAACGCCATCGGCGCCAATCCCCTTGTCGCCAGGGTCTGCGCGCTCTTCCACGATATCGGCAAGCTCATCAAACCCGAGTACTTCACTGAAAACCAGCGCGATGGCGTGAATCCCCACGACGACGCCACCCCCTCGCTCTCCGCGCTCATCATCAAGGCGCACGTGAAGGACGGCGTCGACCTCGCGCTGAAGCACAAGCTGCCGCGCACAGTGATCGATGTGATCCAGCAGCACCACGGCACAACGCTCATCCGCTACTTCTTCCAGCGGGCCGTCCAGGAACTCGCCCGGCCAGCCTTCTCCAAACCGGGTGCCCCCGAGGGGCGCGAACACACGAACGTCATCCGTGCGGACCCTTCACGCGTCTGCGAGACCACTTATCGCTACGACGGCCCCAAGCCGCAGTTCAAGGAGAGCGCCATCATCCATCTTGCGGACATGTGTGAGGCGGCCTCCCGGTCCATGCGCAAGGTGACACCCCAGCATCTCTCCGAACTCATCGAACAGATCTTCCGCGCCAGCATGGCAGACGGTCAGCTCGACGAATCCCCCCTCACGTTTGAAGAAATCACCAAGATCAAGAGCAGCTTCAATTTCACCCTGCTGAACATGCTCCACAGTCGCGTCGCCTACCCGCCGTCTGGAACTGCTCTTGACTCCGGAAGTGGCAGCGGCAGCCCGCCGCCGCGTGCAGCTCACTCATCGTGACCCGATCCAATGTCCCCAAGGTCCAAAAAGCGCCTGCTGCGGCAGGCCACCCGCGGGAGATCTCCATAAGCATTTTCCACCCGCGCTTGCGAGTTGACCGACGCGGCCTCTTGCGCGCCTTGACGATCCTCGACCAGGAGTTTCGCTTCACCGCGGCTGACCTGCCCACACTTGCCCCGTCTGCGAGACAACGCGCGCGGCTCCAAACCAACCCGGAATCCATTCCTAGCGCGACTCCCTCAGCCCTGGCGCAAGGCGAACTTTCCGTCGTTTTCCTCACCGATGCGGCCCTGGCAGAACTCCATGGCCGCTTTCTCGACGATCCGTCAACAACCGATGTGATCACCTTTGACGGCAACTTGGAAATGGGTTCCGCCGGCGAAATCTGCGTTTCGGTCGACACCGCCAACCAATACGCGCGTACGCGTAACACCGATTTTTCGCGGGAACTCCTGCTCTACGTCGTGCATGGCTGGCTGCACCTCGCGGGTTACGACGATCTGCGTCCCGACCGCAAGCGTCGCATGCGCGCGGGAGAGGCGCGTGCGATCGCGCTGATCGAATCTAAAATAGAAGCCTCTCTCTTCCGCCTCGCTTGACTGCGGACGAAATCGCCGAACCGCACATTGTGGGAGCCACCCTGCACCAACTGGAGGATCTTGCAGGGATTCCTGTGGCTATTTTCTCCCGGTACCCTCCTCCCTCCGCAGCCCGGTCCTGCTCCTGCGTACCCCTATCGAGAGCAGGGTCTTTACAAGTCCCGCGGATCAACCTAAATTCCTCAGTTGAAGATGGGGTTTCACGCGGTGGGCATGGCAAAATCCGCGCCGCCTGGAGTTGATACAGGCATGATATTGTTGAACTGCGGCG